>NZ_CP029488.1:1200000-2400000 GCF_003177035.1 Salinisphaera sp. LB1
CGGAAGGCTTCAAGCTGGCACTCGGCGCCAAGGATGTGGATCTCGCCCTGGCCGCAGCCCACGCCGAACAAGTGCCCATGCCCATGGGCGCCACCGCGCGCGAGCGCCTGGCCGAGGCAATGGCAGCGGGCGACGGCGACAAGGACCTGTCGGCGCTGGCCGAAGTCTCACGCCGCGGCGCGCATCTGGACGACTGACCCCGAGCCACGCCCCGGCCTGTCATCACCGCCGGGGCGTGGGCGCACAGTGCAGGCGTCGGCGTGGACCGACGCCTGCCTGTCCAGGCAGCCCGGTCGCGGGCTTCATGACCGGCCGCACCGGCAACCTGCCGGACACTATTCCCGCGGCTTTTGGCAGCGAGGATGGGGAATTGCTGGGCCGAAGCGCGCCCTCGCTTGCCTCATGATTCCAGCAGTCGCCGATAAGTCTCGTTGCCACGCCTTACCCGGTACGGGCAACCACTCGAAATGCCGGGCGCGAACTGATGCTGCAGGACCCGGGCAGGCAGCGACCGCGTGCTGGGCCTACCCGTCGAGAAACGCAGCGACCTGGTCGAATAACACATGCCGCCGATGCTCAAGCAGTGCGAAGTGGCTGGCATGGGCGATCTCGATGTAGCATTTTTCCTTTGTGCCCAATGCATCCAGCAGCGCCATGCCGTCGGCCCGCGTGGCCGTGGTGTCGGCGCCACCGCGAATCACGAGGGTCGGCACCTGGATGCGGGCGGCGTCGTAGCGCGGCCGCCCATTGAAAGCTGACCACAGATCGAGCAGCACGCCGTTGGGCGCACGCACGACATCGCCCGGTTCATCGGCCCGCATGGCTTCGAACCAGGCCGTCAGCACCGCCGGATCGCGCCAGGCATCGGCCCGAGCCGCGGTGATCTGGGCCGCCCAGCGGGCGTCGGCCTGGGCCTGCGACTCGGTCCGGTAGGCGCCGAGCCGGCGCAAGCGATTGGGCTGGCCCGGCTCCGAAAGCCAATCGACCCAATCCGGGTTGTTCGTGCCGTAGACCGGAGCGAACAGCACCAGCCGGCGGACCGCCGAATCCCCGGCCGCGATGTGGCAGGCCGTGGTCATCGTGCCCCATGACCAGGCCACGACATCGACCGAAACCACCCCGGCGCGACGCTGAATTTCGGCGATCGCGTCAGCGATGTCGCGGGCCGCATCCTCTGCCCGGCAGAACGGCGCACCGGCCTCGGGCGGCTCAGCCATGCAGTCCGGCCGGGTCGAGCCACCGTAACCCCGAACATCCAGCGCGTACGCGTCGTAACCATCGGCCACGGCCCGCGTCATCCAGCTGGCGCCGGGCACATCGAACATCACGCCGGGGTAGGTCGCACCGTGGACGAACAGCACGGCGCGACCGGCGTGGCCCGGCCGTCCGACCGCGGTCGCCTCGCGCAGACACAGGGTAGCGCCTGGTTCGGCGCTGCTGGAAATATCGAGACGCGTTGCAGTCATCGCGGAGCTCGTTCGTCCTGGCCGTCGCAATCGATCGCCTGGGCGCGCCTGGCGACGCTGTTGGCTACGAACGCGCCGCGCTCACCCATTGGCTTGTTGCCGCTGACCGTAATGTACTCGGCGGCCTGGAACGCGAGCCGGGCATTGATCTCGCCGCCGACCCGCATGATGACAACGGTGCGGTAGAACCCGACCAACACCACGGCGCCAAGCAAGCCGCAAGTCGTCGCACAGGTGTTCGATAGCCGTACACATATCGAGATCACCCACGAGCTCAGGATGCAGAACACGGTGTTGGCGGAAACGGCGTGGCACACACGCAGGCGCCTGTCGTTCCAGCCCATCACCGGCATGTCCGCGCCACGCTCCGGGCGATCCTCGCGGGCGGCCGGACTGGATGCGACGTAATTCGCGTTGCGGCGATACACCATGGTTTTCGATCACGAAACCCCTCGTATGAGTATACGCAATCAGCGGCACCCGCCTCGCCGACGCGCTATTTGATCGATCGGCGGCCGGCCACTGGGCGCGAGGCGCGCGGTGCGTCGTCATCCCAGGTCAAATCGCGGTACCGAGCGACGTCGTCGCCGAAAAACGGGTATTTGATGATGTCGAAATACGGCGAATAATCGAAATCGCGCGGCGTGATCAAGCGCCCATTGCGGCGCACGAATATCATCTCGCCGCGCTCACCGCGATGAATGGTCGGCAGGATCGGGTAATGGACGCTGGCAAACGCGTTGGCCAGCAGCGTCGAACAAATCGCGCGGATCATGTCGCCGTGGCCGGCCTCGAACAGAGTCGACCGCCAATGCCGCGGCAACACACCATAGGGCAGGAAGAAACGCAGCAGGTCGAAGATCTGCCGCATGTCGTAGGGCGTGCCATAGCGCGCACAGGCATAGGCCGTCACGGCCGCACGATCGGCCGCGGACATGTCGCGCGGCCGACAAATACGCAAATGCTCGCCCCGATAACGGTCCAGCGGCGATACGCGCACCCCGTCGCCCATCTCGGCCTCGAGCAGCACCTGGGTGTCGGCGGGCCAGCCGGCATTCTCTATAGCGCGCCGTACACCGCGATCCACCACCGCATCGGCGCGACCGATGTACAGCGCCGCATGACTCCAGGAGCTGAG
This sequence comes from Salinisphaera sp. LB1, assembly GCF_003177035.1. Taxonomy (NCBI): domain Bacteria; kingdom Pseudomonadati; phylum Pseudomonadota; class Gammaproteobacteria; order Salinisphaerales; family Salinisphaeraceae; genus Salinisphaera; species Salinisphaera sp. LB1. Next base: position 1,202,605 of record NZ_CP029488.1, read on the forward strand.
CGTTACGGTCTGGATCACGCCGGCCACACGGCTGCGGCCCGCGACCAGCACCACATCGGCCGGACGCAGTTGCTCGCTCAAACGCTGGAAGTCGGTACGCGGCGCCGGCCGGGGCTCCACGTCGGTCGCCAGCCAACGGCTCACCCAGCGCGCCAGCCGTTCGCGCCAGCCCGGACCGTTGTTCTGTCCCGCCGCCTCGCTCATATTGTCAGTTTAGTACGGACGCGGCGGCGCCACGACTGGACGATCGGACGAGGCGCGCGGCCCCGGGAACGCGCGAGGCGACCGCGCGGTAGCCGCATAATGACGTATTTGGCCGCACAAACGGCACGATTTTTCGCATTTTCGGCGACGTTTAGAAAACCGACATTCATTAATGTATGATGCGCTTCGCGCGGTAGCCCAATCCGGGCCGCCGCCGAGATCCACACACTCGACGATGTCGATCGCGCCCCCGCTGCCGGGCCGGTGTTGATCCTTCGTCGCCGACAATTAAGAGAGACCCGGTGGCCCGGCCACGCACGATCGAACGCTCCAGCCTGATACTCAGCCTGCTCGCCGTGGGCGTGGGGATTGCTGCGGGCTATGGTGCCGGCGCGTTTCGCGCGCTGATCGGCCTGTTCCACAATCTCGCCTTCGCCGGCCAGTTCTCCTTCGCCTACGATGCGAACCAGCACACCGCGGCCAGCCCCTGGGGCCCGTGGATCATCGCGGTGCCGATGATCGGCGCGTTGATCGTGACCTGGCTGGTGAAAACCTTCGCGCCCGAAGCGAAGGGCCACGGCGTCCCGGAAGTCATCGACGCCATCTATTACAAGGGCGGCATCATCCGGCCGGTGGTGGCGGCCACCAAGGCCGTAGCCTCGTCGATCTCGATCGCCACCGGCGGCGCGGTCGGCCGCGAGGGGCCGATCATCCAGATCGGCTCGGCGCTGGGCTCCACCGTCGGCCAGCTGGCGCTGCTGCGCGAATGGCAGCGTAATACGCTGATCGCCTCCGGCGCGGCTGCCGGTATCACCGCCACCTTCAACGCACCGCTGGGCGGTGTACTGTTCGCCATCGAGATCATCCTGCCGGAGACCTCGGGCCGCACGCTGATCCCGGTGCTGCTATCGACGGGCTCGGCCGCTTTCGTCGGCCAGAGCCTGTTCGGCACCAATCCCTCGTTCAATATTCCGGCGCTCGGCAACGACGGGCTCGTGCTCAATTCGCCCCAGCTGCTGGTCACCTATGTCATCTTCGGCGTGCTGCTCGGGCTGGCGGCCTGGCTGTTCACGCGCAGCATCTATTGGTTCGAGGAAGGCTTCGAGAAGCTGCCGGTGAACGACTACGTCCGTCATGTCGCCGGCATGGGCATCGTCGGCGTGATGATGTACCTATTCATGATCTACGGCGGGCATTACTACGTCGAAGGCGTCGGCTACGCCACGATCCAGAACATTCTGGAAGACGTGCTCACCAACCCCTGGCTGCTGTTGCTGTTGTTCGGCGCCAAACTGCTGTCCACCTCACTCACTCTCGGCTCCGGCGCCTCGGGCGGCGTGTTCTCGCCCGCGCTGTATCTCGGCGCCACGCTCGGCGGCGCGTTTGCCGTGGCCATGCAGCATGTCGCGCCCGGCTTCCACCTGGATGTCGCGACCATGGCCGTGCTCGGCATGGCCGGCGTGGTGGCGGGCTCCACCGGCGCCGCGCTCACCGCGCTGGTGATCATCTTCGAAATGACGCGCGATTATCACGTGATCATCCCCATGGTGATCATCGTGTCCATCGCCTATGGCGTGCGCCAGTTCCTGATGGCCGACACCATCTATACCTTCAAGCTGACGCGCCGCAACCACCCGGTGCCCGGCTCGCTGGAAACCAACCTGTTCATGCTGCGCAAGGCCTCGGATTTCTACGATCCGCGGGTCGTTCGCGTGGGCAGCACGCGCGGCATGGCCGAGGTCCGACGGCGTTTCCGGCGCTTCGGCCGACAACATCCCAATGTTCTGGTGCTCGACGCCGAGCAGAACATTCAGGCGATCTTCTCCTCGCGGCGCCACTATCGGCTCAAGGGCCGCGGCGGCATCGGCATCCGCAGCTGGGTCGACGAGCACATGGAAACCGACTACATCGTGGTCGGTGCCGAGGACATGATCTTCGACATCGTCGGTCGCCTGCGTGCGGCCAACTGCGAAGTGGCGCTGGTCACTGCGGACGGCAACATGACCCACCCGCGCGAGGTTCAGGGCGTGCTGACGCTGTCCGACGTGGCGCGCTCCTCGCGTCTGGCCCGCCAGATGGAGCGCCGGCGCAAGCCCCGCCCCACACTCAAGCCCAACCGCGGCGACAAGACACAGTCTGCGCCCCGGGCCGAACCGGTAGCCGAAGACGACGCTTAGCGGACGGCCGGTCTGCCCCGGCATGCATTGGGCCGGCGCTGACGCGCGAACAGCCGCCTGTCGGCGATACACGCGTCGACGGCCGTGCAAGCCGGCCACAATGCCGGATTGATGCGTAGGCCCAGGGCGGCCCGGTGTTGTGACGCGACCGCGCCAGGGGCTAGATTGCAGGCTGGATTAATCGCTTGCTCGTCATGACCCAGACCGTTCTGATCTTCTCCGACAGCCTGCCCGAAGACCAGAAGCGCCGGCTGGCCGAACGCTACCAGCTGGCCGACTTTTCCGGCTACGAGGACCCGACAGCCGCGCCCGGATTCGACGATGCGCTGGCCACCGCCGACGGCGCCATCGGCGTGAACATGCACTGGCCCGCCGCGACCATTCATCAGGCGCGCCGCCTCAAGGTGCTATCCAGCGTGTCTGTCGGGGTCGACAAATACGACGTCGACGCGCTGTCGAACCAGGGTATCGCGCTGGGGCATACGCCGGACGTACTCACCGACACCACCGCCGACACGGCGATGACGCTCATCCTGGCCACCGCGCGCCGCGTGGTCGAGCTGGCCGAATGGGTCCGCGCCGGGCAATGGACGGCGCCGATCGGGCGCGATCAGTTCGGTGTCAATGTGCACCACAAACGCCTCGGCATCATCGGCATGGGCCGCATCGGCCAGGCCATCGCCCGGCGCGCCGCCTTCGGGTTCAATATGGAAGTCGTCTACAGCAACCGCTCGCGCAAACCCCGGGCCGAGGCTGAAATCGGCCTGCGCTACGTCGAATTCGATGACCTCCTGGCGGACTCGGACTTCGTCTGCGCCGTCGTGCCGGGCACCGACGAAACCCATCATATGTTCGACGAAAAAGCATTCGAACGGATGGCGCCGCACGCGATCTTCATCAACATCGCCCGTGGCTCGGTGGTGGATGAAAACGCGCTGGTCGCGGCACTCGACGCCGGCGGCATCCGCGCGGCCGGTCTGGATGTGTTTCAGGACGAACCGGTCGGTCCCGGGCATCCGCTGATCGGCCGCAACGATGTGGTCGCGCTGCCCCATATCGGCTCCGCAACCGCCGAAACGCGACACGCCATGGCGCGGCTGGCGGTGGACAACCTCATCGCCGGGCTGGTCGGCGAAACCATGCCGGCCTGCTACAACGCGGCCGATCTCGGGCGCTGATCGGCTACCACGCGGTCCGCCAATCGTTGCGGCCTTAGCGCTTCGTTCCCGAAGGCTTTGATCCACGGATTGACACCGATTCACACAGACTGAAGACAAGGGATGACGGCGCTGGGAGTGCCGCGCACGATCAGCGCTGCCTTCCGATCTGTGTCGATCCGCGTCGATCTGCGGACAAAAAGAGCCCCGGATTAACCTCCGAAACGCACCATGCCGCCGCGAAGCAACTGCCTCCGCGAGCGCTTCTTTCCGGAAGGCATGGGTCCGCAGATCGACGCAGATTCACGCAGATGAAGACGGAGGATGACGGCGCCGGCTGTTCGCGCACGAGCAGTATGCTCGTTCCTGATTATGTCGAAGTTCAGTCAAAGGCTTGGCGAAGGGATTGCTCGCCCACCTGAAGCAGCAGTCAGTGCCTTGACCTTCTTTCTTATTTGCGTTCATTCGCGTGCATTTGTGGACCAAACGCCCTCGCTTATTCAACCAGCCGGGTGTCGTACATAATGAAGTTCTCTTTTATCTGCGTGAATCTGCGTTGATCTGTGGATAAAAAAAGAGCCCCGGAGAAACCTCCGAGGCTCACCGGGTCGACCGCGAAACGTCAGCTCGCCAGCGCCGCCAGGCCGCCGCGCTGACCGGTTTCGTCGCTCTCGCGCGAGAGGTTGATGGCGCTGATGATGGCTTTCATCGAAGCGGACAGCGTATCCGCATCCTCGGCCACGGCCGGGATGCGGATGGTGCCGGCCTTGAGCTGGACGAAGGCGATCGCGTTCGCGTCCGAACCCGAGGTCAGCGCATGCTCGGCGTAGTCGGCGATGGCAATATCGTCGCCCGTGTAGTCGTTCCAGGCATGCACGAAGGCCGACAACGGCCCGTTGCCCGTGCCTTCGAGCGTGAACTGATGGCCATCCTGCGCCAGGGTGACTGAGACCTTCTGGCCTTCACCGACACGGCGCACGCTGTAGTCCACCAGTGACACCGGATGCTGGCGATCGAAATGTTCGAACAGCAGGTGACGAATCGCGGCCGAGCCCAGCTCGCCGGTGACCTTCTCGCTCTCGCGCTGTACGTGCGGCGCCAGCGCCAGCATCATCCAGCGCGGCAGGTTGATGCCGTAGTCGCGCTCGAGCAGGAAGGCCATGCCGCCCTTGCCCGACTGGCTGTTCACACGGATCACGGCCTGGTAGTCGCGACCGATGTCGCGCGGGTCGATCGGCAGATAAGCCACCTGCCAGGGCTCGTCGTCGCCCTGTTTGCGCAGCGACTTGCGGATCGCATCCTGGTGGCTGCCGGAGAAGGCGGTATAGACCAACTCGCCCACCCAGGGATGGCGCGGATGCAGGGGGATGCCGGTGCATTCATGCACCACCTTGATGATCTCGTCCGGATTGGACAGATCCAGCTCCGGGTCCACACCCATGCCGTAGAGATTCATCGCCAGCACCACGATATCCATGTTGCCGGTCCGCTCGCCGTTGCCCAGCAGGCAACCCTCGACGCGCTCCGCGCCCGCCAGCATCGCCAGCTCGGCCGCGGCCAGCGCGCCGCCGCGATCGTTGTGCGTGTGCACGGATACGATCACCGAATCGCGGTTCCTGATGTGCTGGCAGAAATACTCGATCTGGTCGGCATGATGATGCGGCCCGACCTGCTCTACCGTGTTCGGCAGATTGAAGATGATCCGGTCCTCGGGCGTGGGCTGCCAGACATCCATCACCGCCTCGCAGATGCGCACCGAGAAATCGACCTCGGTCTGCGAGAAGCTCTCTGGCGAGTATTCCAGCCGCCAGTGCACGCCGGGGCGCGCCTCCGCGTTGGCCTTGACGCGCTTGGCACCCGCCACGGCGATATCGATGATGCCGTCCTGATCCATCTCGAACACGCGCTCGCGCTGAATGGTCGAGGTGGAGTTGTACAGATGGATGATCGCCTTGGACACACCTTCCAGCGATTCGAAGGTCTTGTCGATCAAATGGTCGCGACACTGGGTAAGCGCGGCGATGGTGACATCCTCGGGAATCTGGTCTTCATCGATCAGCCAGCGCACGAAGTCGTAGTCCGGCTGGCTGGCCGAGGGAAAGCCGACCATGATTTCCTTGACGCCGATATCCACCAGCAGCTGCCACAGCTTCTGTTTCTGCTCGACCGTCATCGGCTCGAGCAGCGCCTGATTGCCGTCGCGGAGATCCTCACTCACCCAGATCGGCGCGCGGGTGATCTCGCGCTCGGGCCAGGTACGATCGAAACCGGTCACGCGCGGCGCCGGCTTGTATTTGCGATGGTCGAATCGGGACATGACGAAACTCCTGACGAATACGAACGCCGGCAGCCGCCGACGATGAGTTCATGATACGCGCCCAGCCGCGGCAGATGATTGCCAACTATGGCGCGCCGACACGGGTTAAAGGTAGATTATTCCCAGATCACAAACTCATATAGAATAAAATTGCGCCGCCATGGCCGATAACCGAAACAGCGAATTCCCCGACCGCTTCGACCGCCGCATCCTGGAAATTCTTCAGACCGAGGGCCGGATCAGCAATCAGGCCCTGGCGGAACGCGTGAATCTGTCACCGTCGCCCTGCCTGCGGCGGGTGCGCGCACTGGAAGCGGCCGGGCTGATCACGGGCTATCGCGCCACGGTCGACGATCGCAAGCTCGGCTACGGCCTCAACGTGGTGTTGATGATCCGCATGGACCAACACACGCCGGAGCGATTCGAGGAATTCGAGACCCGCATCGCCGAGCTGCCCGAGGTCCAGGAATGCCTGTTGATTACCGGCCAGGAAGCCGAGTATCTGCTGCGTATCGCAGCGGTCGATATGGACGATTATCAGCGCCTGCTGCTGCAGCACATCACACGCATACCGGGCGTTTCCGGCGTCCATTCGAGCTTCGTGCTGCGCCGGGTATTGCAGGATCGTGCATTGCCGCCACGCTCGGCCACCTGAGGCCGGGGAGTCGTCAGCCGCGGTTCATGCATTGCCATGCCTAATTCGGAAATCATGCCTCGCGCGTTACCATCCGGGCCGAGGGCCAGATGACTCAAGAAAGGGTACGCCATGAAACAGATCACATTCGGCTTGCTGCTCATCGTCGCCGCCACCTTCGGCCTGGCCGGCTGCAACACGATGGCGGGCTTCGGCCACGACATGAAGGATGCGGGCCAAAGCATTCAACATAGCGCCGAGAAGCACAAGCCCAGCGGCGATCAATAAGCCGCACGACATCCCCGCCGGATAGGACCGACCGCCGCCCTGCCGGCGGTCTTTTGCGTTCAGGAGCGGGAGAAGGTCAGGCCATCAAGTAACGACGTCAGACGCTTGAAGGCTGTCTTTTTCGTCATCGGCGGGGTGGGATTGCCGGGATAGACGCCAGGATTCGTGCCATCGACGATCAGATCGATGGCGTAGCAATGGCCATGCGCGACGCCGCGATAGGCGTGCCGCATCAGGTAGTGGTTCATGCCCGCATCGCCGGTGTCGCGGCGCTTGAACGTCACGCCGTCAATCACGACTCGTGAAACCGCGCCCGCGTTGCCGTCGTCGGGCAGCGCGCAATGGTGGAACGCCTGGCTCGCGTCGCTGGCGCCGAGTCGCAGCTCGCCCGACGTGAGCTTGTTCGATTGCGGCAGCGTCAGCGTGAGCAAGCCCTGGCCGGGCACGCCGTGGGCGGCATCCGGATTCCAGCGCTGCTGAAGAAAATAGCCGCTGGCGAATCCGTGGCGGACCTTGAGCGTGGCCGGATAAACCATCGCCACATCATAACGGGCGCTGTCGAAGCGTGCCGCGCCCGGGCCGGGCTTCGCCGGCGCATGCGCACATCCAGCCAACCCCGTCAGCACGACGCCGGCCAGCAGGCCGCCTATTGCCCTCCGCAGTTTGTTCACGGCTCGCTCCTGTTCCAATCCGGCCGACACGGGTAAGCATGCGTTCCAGTCTTTCTGTATACTACACAATGTTTCCCGCCACTCTTTCACGCTCGGAGTCTCATGACCCAGGTCGAGGCCATGTTCGAGCGCTACGGGCCCAAATACCGCTTGTACGTCACCGTCACGGTGCTGCTCGGCCTGGTTGCGCTCGGCATGTCGATCACGATCGTCAATGTCGCCACGCCCTATATCAAGGGCGCGTTCGGCATGAGCGCGTCGCAGGTGCAGTGGTTGTCGACCGGATTTCTGGCGGCGACCACGGTCACACTGCTGATCTCGCCTTGGCTGATGGCCGCCTTCGGCCAGCGCAAGACCTATGTTGGCCTGCTGCTGGTATTCATTGCCGCCTCGTTCATGGGCGGCTGGGCCACCGGCATGAGCATGATCATCGCCGCGCGCGTGATTCAGGGCGCGATGACCGGTGTGATCCGGCCGGTGGCGCTGGAGGCCCTGTTCGCGGTCTACCCGCCGGAAAAACGCGGGCTGGCCACGGCCATCTACGGCATGAGCCTGGGCCTGCCGCTGACACTGGCCAGCGTGGTGGGCGGCTATCTGGTCGATCATTTCAACTGGCGCTATGTGTTCTTCGTCGTGTTGCCAGTGTGCGGGGCCGCGATCCTCATGGGCCTGATCTTCCTGCCCGATCGCGAAGAGAGTGGACGCAAACCCAAGCTGGACTGGATCGGCGCCACGGTGCTGTTCATCGCCATCTTCACCGCGCTGGCCGCCATCGCCAACGGCCAGCGCTGGGGCTGGGGCGACGCCGCCATCCATTGGCTGGAGGCGATCGCGATCGTCGGCACGGGGTTCTTCGTGTGGTGGGAGCCGCGCCAGGAACGCCCGATTCTCGATCTGGATATCTTCAAGACACGCGAATTTCTGGCCGGTTCGATCGTACTGTTCCTGTTCGGCGGCGCCTTCTATGGCGTGATGTATCTGCTGCCACAATTCATGGACGCGATTCTGAGCTACAGCCCGATCACCTCGGGCGAGCTGTTCGTGCCCTCGACTTTCGTGCTGGCCGTGCTGGTGCCGCTGGTGGGGCGGTTCAGCGACCGGATCCCGACACACTGGATCACCGTGCCCGCGCTCACTATCACCGCCTTCGCCACCTGGCGCTTCGCCCAGTCCGACTGGGACACCTCGTATTTCTATCTGAGCCTATCGATGGCGCTGGTCGCCACCGGCATGGCCACCGTGCCGCCGCCGACGCTGTCGCGCTCGATCGGCTCGCTACCGCCGCGGCTGATCGGCTACGGCTCCGGTGCCATCAATTTCGCGCTGCAACTCGGCGGCGCTTTCGGCACCGTCGCCCTGGTGGCGATGATCGACCGCCGCACCGCCTTGCACAGCGCCCAGCTGACCCATCAGGGCCTCACACCGGGCAACCCGATGGCCATGGAAGCCATGCGCCAGTACGGCGAAATCGCCCATCGCACCGGCACATCGGACGTCTATCGCCAGGCCGCCGCCAGCGACATGCTCTCCCGGGTGGATGCCACCTGGGCGACCATCTATGCCTATCAGGATTGTTTTCTAATGGTCGCCGCCGCGCTGGCCGCGGTGATCGTACCGTCCTATCTGCTATCCCGTTGGGGGCAGCAGCGGGCCGCCGCCCGGGCCGAATAACCGTTTCCGACACGACACCACCACGTTATGGCCGACTCCAAAGACAATCAGTCCGTTCGCGAGAACCCCAGATTCGGGGCACTGCGCAAGCGCCAGCTCAAGCTCGTCGCCATCATCATCGCCGCGGTGGTGATCGTGGTCTGGCTGGGCTTCTGGCTGTACCACCGCGTCACACACGTCAGCGAAAACGATGCGCACGTGGCCTCGCACGAGATTACGGCCTCCTCGCGGCTGGCCGGCCGGGTGACCGGCTTCGACCTGATCGAGGGCGACAAACTGGCCCAGGGCGACAAGATCGCGCAACTCTACAGCACGCCGGATAAACTGGAACTCGACCAGATCAATGCCCAGATCGCCAATATCCAGGCGCAACTGCGGCTGGCCAACCAGCAGATCGCCGGCGGCGTGAAATCGGCCAAGGCCATGCTGGCCGCGGACACGGCGGCCATGCATGCCGCGAAGTCGCGCATGGAGAAGGCCCACGACAACTACGTGCGCGCCGAGAATCTGTACAAGGCCCACGGCGGCACGCAGAAACAGCGTGATATCTATCGTTACGACTATCATTCCGCCCAGGCCGACTACAAGAAAGCCCAGAGCCAGGTGCAGCAGGATCAGGTGGCGGTAGCCAACGCCCGCACCGGCCTGCTCGCCGGCGGCCGGATCACCAACCCCAACGTGCTGCAGACCCAGCTCAAACAGGCCAAGGCCAAGCGCGCGCACGAGCAGAACAAGATCGACGACCTGACCGTGACGAGCCCGATTCACGGCATCGTCGACAAGACTTTCATCGAGCAGAACGAATACGTCTCGGCCGGCCAGCCGATTTTGATGATGCACGATCCCGGCGATGTCTGGATTGAGGCCAACATCAAGGAAACCGAGATCAGCGACCTGGCGGTCGGCCAGCCGGTCGACATCTCGGTCGATGCCCGGCCGAACACCACCTACAAGGGCCACGTGCAGGTCATCGGCGGCGCCGCAACCAACCAGTTCGCCCTGCTGCCCAACCCCAATCCATCCGGCAACTTCACCAAGATCACCCAGCGCATCCCCGTGCGCATTGCAATCGACCAGGGGCCGAAACCGAAGCTGGCGCCCGGCATGATGGTGGAAGTGGACATCGACATTACCGGCAACGGCACCACGAACCAGCGTGCCCAGCAGAAGCCGATCCCGACCCGCGCCGAACAAATTCCGTCGGACAAGGCCAACGCACAGCAACCGAGCCACTGATTGCCGACGCGCGGCCCGCACCAAGGGGCCGTGTAGAAGGCGCGCATCAACTTCGGCCGCCCAGGCCCCTGTTGATCTCCGGCCTGCGCTCGCTGTTCCGGGGCCAGATCGTCGCGGCGGCCATCGCCGGAATACCGCGCGTCGTCATCGTGAACTGGCTGATCCAATAGCCCGCGCCGGCATCGGCCGGGCGGCGTCTATCGTAAGCTCAAATCATGGTCCGTTTCGACGCTGCATTGATGACCGAAAAACATATTCTCATCCAGGGCGGCGGGCGCGGTCTTGGCCTGGCCCTGGTTGGACGCGTGCTCACCGATCACACGACCGTGGTCACCGCCACGGCCCGCGATCCCGAATCCAGCGCCGACCTGGTGGCTTTACGAGACAGCTACGGCGATCGGCTCGCGCTGCAGCCGCTCGACATCACCGATGAATCGAGCATCGAAGCTGCCCGTGTCGCGGCGGCCCAGCGCCACCCGCGCCTCGATCTGATGATCACCTGCGCCGGGCTGCTGCACGACGAAGCCCGCGGTATCCGGCCGGAAAAGAAATTATCGGAGCTGGACCCGAACCATCTCGCCACGAGCTTTACGGTCAATGCCATCGGCCCGGCGTTGATGATCAAGCATTTCCACGACCTCATGACGCACGGCGACCGCGCGGTCATCGCCAGCATCTCGGCCCGCATCGGCTCGATCTCCGATAACGGCACCGGCGGCTGGTACGGCTATCGCGCGTCCAAGGCCGCGCAGAACCAGTTCACCCGCACTGCCGCGATCGAACTGGCACGCCGTTCGAAAAACCTGATCTGCGTCGGTTTGCATCCGGGCACTGTGGACACCGGCCTGTCCAAGCCATTTCAGAAACGCCTACCCGAGGGGCAACTGCAACGCCCCGACCAGGCCGCGAAGCACCTGCTCGGCGTCATCGCCGGGCTCACGCCCGACGATACCGGCCTGCTATTCGACTGGGCCGGCCAACCCATCGCACCGTGAAGCCACAGGGCATCCATAGCGACCAAAGCAAAAATACTCGATCCGATTTCGCAATAAAAAACAGGTTGCAACCGATACTTTTTTGCTATCGACAAACGGCCCTCATACTATCGCCTTATTTCCACCAGGCGGCGATTGAAGGATTCTCGGGCCCGTAGACACAGCGCCCTGGCGCCGTGTCCTGGGCAGAGCGAGCCGGCAAGACCGAAAGGTCGATAAGGCCATCGCATCGAAAATCCCACACAAAAAAAGATTCGGCCGTCACGGTCAGTATCGGAGGAGAATCCCGTATGTCGCGTCTCACATCCTGCAAGCGTTGGGCCGTGCTGGGCGGCACGGCCCTCGCATTGACGCTTAGTGCCCCGGTCTGGGCCAAGCAATACACCGTCGCCTTCGTACCCAAGCTGGTCGGCATCCCCTACTTCGCGGCCATGAAGAAGGGCATGGACAAGGCGGGCAAACGGTTCGACATGAAGATCGTCTACCAGGGCCCGAGCTCGGCGGACGTGGCCCAGCAGGTCAATATCGTGTCCAGCCTGATCAATCAGGGCGTGGATGCAATCGGCGTCGCCGCCAACAGCCCCACCGCCTTCGGCCCGATGGTCAAAAAGGCCCGCAAGAAGCACATCGTGTTCTATTCGACCGACTCGCAGGTCGCCGCCCAGGGCAATCAGCTGCGCGTATCCCAGGTCAACGACAAGGCGCTCGGTTACAAGGTGATCGACGTTCTGGCCGAGCAACTCAAGGCGCAGAACGGCCAGGCCAAGGGCAAGATCGCGTTCGTCTCGGGCGGCTCAACCGCGACCAACCTGAACACCTGGATCAAGTTCATGAAGGAGCGGCTGAAGGACAAGTACCCGAACATCAAGCTGGTGGACGTGCAGTACGGCGGCGAGGACGTGACCAAGGCCACCAACATCACCAACCAGCTGATTTCGGCCTACCCGGATCTCGACGGCATCGTCGGCATCAACACCACGGCCGTGCCGGGCGCGGCCCAGGCGGTGCTGACCTCCGGCAAGAAAGGTCAGATCGTGGTCACCGGCATCTCCGATCCGAACACGATCCGGCCGTACGTGATGAATGGCACGGTCAAGAAAGTGGTGCTGTGGAACCCGGTCGATCTCGGTTACCTGACCGGCTGGGGCGTCAAGCAGCTCCTCGCCGGCAAGTCGTTCAAGCCGGTCAACGACGTGCCGGGCCTCGACCACAAGATCAAGTACAACCCGCAGACCAAGACGCTGCTGCTCGGCCCGCCGATGGTGATCGACAAGTCCAACATCCAGCTGGATTTCTGATCCGCTGAACCCCCCCCGGCCGGCCAGTTTGGCGCCGGCCGGCTGGTCAGCCACGAGGGCCGAAATGGCGAGCTTCGAACTGCGTGGCGTGGGCAAACGCTTCGGCGGCGTGCGCGCGCTGGACAACATCGATATCCGCTTCGAGTCGAACCGCGTGCATGCGCTGCTCGGCGAGAACGGCGCCGGCAAGTCCACGCTGATCAAGATCCTGACCGGCGCGATCGCGCCCACCACCGGCGAGATCCGCGTTGACGAAGCGACCGTCGCAATCGACTCGCCGCGCCACGCCCAGGAACTCGGCATTGCCGCCGTGTATCAGGAGCCTACCGTCTATCCACATATGACGGTTCTGGAAAACCTGTTCATGGGCCAGGAGCTGCGCGGCACGGCGGGCATGCTCGACAAGCGCGCGATGACCGCTGCCGCCAGCCCGTTGCTGGAACGCCTGCGCCTGCAGCCCTCGATTCTCTCGCGGCGCATGTCGAGCCTGTCGATTGGCTATCAACAACTGGTGCTGATCACCCAGGCACTGCTACGCAATACGCGCCTGCTGATCTTCGACGAGCCGACCTCGATCCTGTCGCGCGAGGAAACCGCGCGCCTGTTCCAGATCATCGGCGAACTGCGCGCGGCCGGTACGGCAATCGTCTACATCACCCACCGCATGGAAGAAGTGCACCAGATCGCCGACGAAGTAACCGTGCTCACCAACGGCCAACGCCGCGGCACCTATGCCATCGACGATATCTCCACCCAGCAGATGCTGTCGCTGATGACCGGCGGACAGGGCGGCGCCCGGGAACGCGATCGAGCCGGCGCCGACGACGCGCGCGACCACCCGCCGATGCTCGAAGTCGAGCATCTGAGCGTGAACGGCTACTGCGACGACATCAGCTGGCAGCTGCCAGCCGGTTGTGTCACCGGCCTGTACGGGCTGGTCGGTTCGGGCCGATCCGAAGCCGCGCTGGCGATCTACGGCCATCTGCGGCCCAGCGCGGGCAGGGTAAAGCTGGACGGCGACACCATCCGGCCGCGCCACCCGGCCGAGGCGATCAAGCTGGGGCTGGGCTATCTGCCGGAAGATCGCCAATTCCAGGGCGTGTTTCTCGACAAATCGCTGGAACAGAATCTCACGTCGAACGCGCTCGGCGGCTTCTCGAACGCCCTCGATCTGCTCGACCTGGCCGGCATGCGCCGCTTCACCACCGACCTGATGAATCGCTACAACATCAAGGCCCCCGATGCGGACACCCCGATCGGCGCGTTGTCGGGCGGCAACCAGCAGAAGGGGCTGTTCTCGCGCTGGGCCAACCTGCCGCTGAAAGCCCTGATTCTCGACGAGCCGACCCGCGGCATCGATATCGGCGCCAAGGAAGAGATCCATCGTTTCGTGCGTCATCTGGCCGATCGCGGTATGGCGGTGGGCGTGATCTCCTCCGATCTGGACGAAGTGCTGGCGGTGGCCGATCGCATCATCGTCATGCGCGAAGGGCATATCGCCGAAACTTTCGAGCACGGCCCGTTCACCGCCGAGACCGTACTCGCCGCCGCCATTGGTTCGGCGACCGGCGCCAAGCGCCCGCAAGCCGAGACCACCGAGGAGACGCACTGATGGCCGCGAACGCCGCTGGTTTCCGCGGGTTGAACTGGATCAACATCTCGGCCCGCGAGCTACTGCTGATCGTCGGCGTGATCGTGATCACGGCCGGCATCGCCATCGGCTCGCATGGCAATTTCTGGGCCGCCTCGAACCTGACCAATCTGATGATCACCACCGCGATCACGCTGGTCCCCGCCGTCGGCATGACGGTGATCATCCTCACCGGCGGCATCGATGTATCGGTGGGCTCCATGCTGGGGCTGGTCGCGGTCGCCGGTGGCACGGCCTTCGAGCACGGCGTCGGCCTGGCTGCCGCCACGCCGGTCTTCCTCGCGGCCGGCGCCATCCTCGGCTTCGTCAACGGCGCGCTGATCACCTATGGCCGCGTGCCGCCGGTGATTGCCACACTGGGCACACTTAGCGTCTATCGCGCGGCCGCCTTCATCTTCCTCGGCAATCACTGGATCACCATGATCCCGCCGACGGTCACCGAAACCATGGTGCTAACCCAGCCGCTAGGGATTCCGGTGGCGGTCTGGATTTCGCTGCTCGCGCTGGTGATCTGCATGGTGTTTCTCGCGCGACTGCCGCGCGGCCGGCATGTGTTCGCGATCGGCAACAACGAAAACGCGGCCCGCCTCAACGGTATCCCGGTCGAACGCATCAAGCTGGCCGCCTATACGCTCACCGGCGTGCTGGTCGGTATCGCCGCGCTGATGAGCCTGGGCCACAGCCCGATGGTGCAGACCACCACCGGTACCGGCTTCGAACTGACCGTGATCGCGGCCGTGGTACTCGGCGGCACCGAGCTCACCGGCGGGCGCGGCTCGCTGTTCGGCACCCTGCTGGGCGCGATTCTCGTCGGGCTGGTCGACAACGGCGTAGTGCTGCTGCACATCCAGCCATTCTGGTCGGGCGTGGTGCTCGGCGTGATCATTCTCGTCTCGGTGGGCTCGGCCACCATGCGACGCGCGGCGGATTGAGGCGTTCATGAATCGCATCGACTGGACCGGCCGGGCGCCGGTACTCATCCTCATCAGCGCCATCACGCTTATCGGCGTGACCATTGGCGCGCCCGGCATCTGGAGCTTGGACAACCTGTTCGCCATGGGCGTACTGGCGGTCGAGATCGGCCTGATCGCGCTCGGCCAGACGTTCGTGATCAATGCCGGCGGCATCGATCTGTCGGTCGGCGCGATCTTCGCCCTGGCCCAGGTGACGATGGGGCTGGCCATGGTGGGCGGCGTGCCCTGGCCTCTCGCGGTCGCGCTCGGGCTGGGCGTCGGGCTCGTCTGCGGCCTGGTCAACGGCGTCGCCACGGTGTGGCTGCGCATGCCGGCCATTATCGTCACACTGGCCACCATGTTCGCGTTCAACGGGGTGGCGCTGGTCATCACGGGCGGCATCGATGTCAGCGGCTTCCCGGACGGGTTCTACGTACTCGGCCAGGGCACCATCGCAACCATTCCGTTGCAGATCATCGCCATCTATCTGCCGATATTGGTCGTGCTGGCGATCGTGCAATGGCGTACGCGCTTCGGCCGGCTGGTGCATCTCACCGGCACCAACGCACTCGCCGCACGGCTCACTGGGATCCGCATCGGCCGCGTCCAGATCGCAACGTTCGTGATCGCTGGCGTCCTGGCCGCGATGTCCGGGGCGATCAGTGCGTCGCGCCTGACCACGGCGCGTCCCGATGCCGGCGCGGTGGACAATCTCGTCAGCATCGCCATCGTGGTGCTCGGTGGCTCGTCGATTTTTGGCGGCAAGGGCTCGGTACTCGGCACCGCGCTCGCCACGCTCGTGATCGCGCTGGTCGACTACGGACTCAGTTTCAACAACCTCAACGCGGTCTATCAATCCGGTCTGATCGGCCTGATCCTGATCGCCGCCGTGTTGATGCAGAACCTCATGCTGCGTATCCAGCAGCGCCGGGCGGCCACCCACTGATGCACGCCCGGAGGGCCATAGGCGTGGTTCGTGCGCTGGGGCGAGCAGGCCCGTTACAAGAAGCTTGAACGCAGCTTGGTGGCACTCAATCAGTGGTAGCCGCCATCATGACTTTTCGCAAGGTTAAACTGAAAGTGAATATTATTTATTAAGCCAGCAAAAAATAGATGAATTTTCGGGTTAATAGCGCGAGTATGCGACCGCATGCTCGCCGCGGTCATTGGCCGCTACGCCTTTGAGGGTGTAGACAAAATAACTGCCGGTAATAAACGCAATATCAGACAGTTACGTAGGCCGGATTAGGTGCTTGCACCGTAATCCGACAGCCAAGCCTCAAAACCCACGGATTGAGGTCGGATTACGCGCTGCGCGCTAATCCGACCTACTTCTAAGGCATTGTTTTCCAAGTCGTTAGACAGAGTAAGGGTTTGTCTACACCCTCTTTGAAAAAAAGACGTAAAGGCGCCGGCTTTTATTTTTTAAGGCGTTGAAAACAGCTGATGAAGTCAGCTGTTTTGATGCCGGATTAATAAGGATAGGTTCCTAGAGTTTGATTGCCGGCAGGTATGGCCTGCACTTTGCCCCGATCGTCCGTTTTACGGCCCCATAATCCGCTGGGGCCGGTGAGAATCAGGGTCACAAGTTCAAGCTGGCTCCGGCAGCTCGTTTTCTCGAAGATCGCTTTCAGATAACTCCGCGCTGTGCTTATGGTCACGCCGGCCGCGTCGGCGGCCTTCGCCAGGTCACATGTTTCGACCAGCCGGGCCGCGAGCCGCGCTTCCGCGCCCGTCAGACCGAGGGCGCCCGCCAGCGCCGCGGCTTGCAACCGAGGCCGCTCCGGTGCCCCGACGAAAACCGCTGATGTCAGTCCCGGGCCCAAGGGGGCCGTGGCCATGCACGCGTACCGCCAAGGTGTGACAAAGGCCACCACCGTATGGCCGACTTCGTGGCGCGCCGCAAGTCGCAGCACGCCCCCATCCGCGGGCAGCAGACCCGACGTAGAGGCGGTGGCGTCGGCCACTAATTGTTGCAGGATGCGGTCACGCCCGGGCTGCACTGCGTGCAGTCGGCGCCCGCGTATTGTCAGCAGCAAACCGCTGCGCACTTCGGCTTCAGCCCGTGCATTGGCAAATCGAACGCTGCCCTGCCGGTCCAGAAAAAACACCGCAACTTTCAGGTTGTCGAGCGCTTGAGCCGCGGCCGAAGACTCGAGCCTGGCGCGGCGCAATGTCTGCCCCAGCCGAATAACCTGCCGGAAATGCGGGATCAGAATACGGAACGACAATTTGTCAGCCAGCGCGAAGGGCTGCCGAAGATGGCAGCGCTGAAGGCCGATCACGATCCGTGTTTCATCGTCCAGGAAAAGATGGCCTCCCATGATACGGCGCTTGTCCGGAGGGGGTGGCAGGTCGTCGCTGTAGAACGCCGCTCGCTCCGACTCTGCCTCGAAAATCAGCTCCGGTACAACAGCCAGATCGTTCGGCGGCATGGCGGACCTCTCGATCGCACCGATGATCGGGTCAAGGTGCACGAAATGCTGCGGGTAAGCAGCAGTGGAGCTGAAGTCGAAGCCATAACTGGCGGTGAACGCCACCGTGGCCCAGTCCGGCGAATAGACTCGGATCAGGCCCGAGTCGGCGTTCAGATATTGACACAACAAACGCACGACACCGGGCCAGGCATCGGGATCCTCCACCGCCTGGTACAGCGTCTCAATCAGGCAGGCCAACGAGGCCGCATCGATTCCGCAACCTCCCACCGCGCCATCCCCCGAGCTCAAGCTACACTCAGTTTATTTTATTTATTGGTATAAACGAGCCTTTTTCACTCGGCAAGGCCGACCTTCGGGTGACATGGCTCGTGTCACCGCGAATGAGTCTGCCATGAGGCAGCCTATTCCCCGTTCATATTCGGCGCACGGCTTACCCGGATCGGGATTTACATTAAAAATAGTGAATTTTCAATAAATACTACAAAAACGCCTCGAAATATCACGGCTAGCGCGTGACACCCAACCGCGTTCATCTGCTTGTGACGTCACAAGGCCAAGCGATAGCCCATAGTGCACGAGCACGCGGGAGACGTGTACGCCGTCCGACGCGGCAACCGAACAAAAAAATCCCGCAATGGCCGCAGGCCCCGGTCAACGAAGCCCGCGCCCGTCATCTGCAATCAGGCGGCTCATGCACGCTCCCTACCCGCGATCCGACGCGCTGGATACGATCAACTATCGGCCGCTCGATCCCACCTCGAAAACGAAGCTCTGTTGTGCGCCGATAGCGCGCCGGTCTACCCGCGCTATGCCCCACATCGAGGTCTTGCCCCGGAACCGCTCAATCCCGCTCAAGGTATTCGCCGGCGCCGGCCTGACTTGCATGTCCAGAGTGCCAACGCCGCCCCGGTCAATGGAAACAAGGGGCGCAACGCTTTCACGGCACCCGCCTGTCACCTTCTGTCCCGTCGCACCATCGCTGCTGGCCGGGCGGCTCGACTTCAGTCACCTCCATTTGCCCGGAGATCCGCTGCAATGAACGTGACATTCAAAAGCCCCCTTAAATAGGGGTATCGCGCTGCCACGGGCTTCGTATTATCAGGAGGAAAACAGCAGACAGTCGACATTCATACGCGGTCGCTTTATTGGATTAGAAATAATGGTCTTTCCCCGATTATTTATCCTGTATTGCTGAATACCAGCGGCGCCACGAAGTCGTCAAACAGCCCACTCCGACCAGCGAGATTAAGGGATAACGTTATGTTTCAAGCAACACTCGGCTCATCAAGACGATTCATCCCTCCCGGCGGTGATTTCGCTATCGCCCTCGCTGTATGCGACCCCGATGGGGATGACAGTGGAACTTCCCTAGAGTACTCCGTCAGTGTCAACGGTATAACAAGCATAAGCGACCGATCGGTCGGCACGCTTCCGTTCCATACATCGCTCTCCAGGCACGATCTCTTAAACGGTCTTCCGACTTATATCCAAGACGCACTTAATCGCTCTGAAACGATCATTAACGTCCAGGCTTCCCTCTACGTCCCTGGAGAATTACCGTTTCCAGGACCAGGGGGCGGACGGCGAATCTACTTGCTAGAGGGGTGGTCCAATACCGTTCATATACAAGTCGGTGAGCCAGGTTCCCTCGAGGATATCCATTTCTTGGACCAGCACGGGGATATAATCCACCACGCTGCAAACTGGAACGAGCCTTATTTTCTCGCTTTCTCTGTTCCGAACCCAGAAAACTCTCCTGTGACGTATGAGTTAACCGTGAGTGAACAGGACGTTGGAGGGGATGGGACTTGGACCCCTATAGTGAGCGGACCGGAGGCGATCCACTTGGAACCCCGATCAAGCGGAGTCCACCGCGTCCGTATCTCAAAGAAGGACTGGCATTGGATGACGGCCGAGATAGTCACAGGCCCCGAATCCAAGAGGTATCGCTACCGAGTCGAAGTCTCCGGTCATGACGCTTACGGTAACCCTCTGACCAGCGCGCCCCGCGAAGCCATGATCCATGTGAGAGTGCCGGATCACAAGTGGGTCTGGGGATTTAGTGCCGTGGCCCAACTCGGCTGGAGCGTTACGGACCTAGCCTTGTCGTTTATTCCCTTCCTGCGGTGGACTGCGATCACGGCAGCAGTCCACGAAATCAGCGCAGCAGCGATGGAAGCTATAGCCGAGGACCCACCCGATCCCGACAAAGAGTACTCGAAACCTACTAAGCCCGATTTGCCCGCGTCCCTGAGTGGCGTCCCCAGCGCATTCGTGCACTACACTGCGTTGGCAGAAATAACACGAGAAATCGCGGTGAGAAGGCAGCACCTTTTTGCAGTAGAGGCGAAAATCCTTGGGGCGATTGAAGCCAAAGACACGAAAGCCGAAAAGAAGCTTGTGGAGCAGTACGCGAACGAGCTTGGACAGATCGGCAAACGTTACCGTGAAATGGTAGACCACCTAGAGCCTGCGATGAAAGAGCATGTGTCGGCCGGCACATTTGACCCGGCCAATACCGCAAAGGTGGTTGCTGCAGCTGCCTTAAGGGAAATGGGCTCACCCCTGTTGAAGAAAAACCTTCCAAATAGCGATTTCGCAGAGATAGCCAAGAAGATACATGAGTTGGAGAATCAACTTGATGCTAGCAGCAAACAGCTCGCGATTACGGTACCTGACCTGCAGCCCGCGCCCGAGAACATTGCCCAAACTATGCGAAAGGCAGTTTTGATGCTCGGCCGCGCTATCCAGGCAACTGTGAGTGATTCCATGGGTCGCTATCTCTTGATCAACCCGGAATATTTCGGCGGGAAACCCCAAAGCGAAAAGCAGGCCCTAACGCCGTTCACGATGGTTGACTTTCCCAATGAGGTGATCACTCGCCTAGACACCAAGCCGCCTGCAAAGGCTAAGAGCTAAAGTAATGCCCCAACCGCGAGGTCGACAGCCACAACGTGGTGCTTCTCGCAAAACGTCGGCGTCGACCCCGCGGTACCTTTTTCATGCACATGAGTCCTGCCCGCGCCGGTTGCATGTCCGGTAGGCTCAAGCCCCGTGGATCAAAAAACTGACCGCGAGCCTGCATTCGCTCAACCACGACATATGAGAATTCAAGGCTCGCCCAAGCTGTCCAGCAACCGGGTGGCAAACGCGGACAGTAGCCTCGCCGCCAGACGTCGTGGAGTCATCTGGCGGCGACGTTGACATAGACCTGATCCCGCCCCAATGCATCCACCATCTCCGGCGCCGTCAGCGGTTTGAACCGCGTGAGCCGTGCGCGAGTTCATCCATCTCGCGCATGGTGCACTCAAACACCAGACGCCCGATTAGCCCCGAGGCACCACATGAGTCCCCTGGTGCTGAGTGTGCGATGGTATCTAATAGATCAGCCGCACCCCCAGCGCTGCCAGGCGTTCGATCCAGATCGGGCCCGGCACTTGATCGGTCACCACCACGTCGATTTCGGGCAACGCACAGATCTGGACCAGTGCATCGCGATCGAACTTGCTGTGATCGACCAATAATGCGGTTCGCCGGGCATGCGCCATCATGACCCGCTTGATCTGGGCTTCATCGAGATTGGATTCGAGCACGCCGGCTTCGGCGTGCAGCGCCTTGCAACCGATCAGCGCCCAATGCACGTTGAAACGGGCCAGCGATTCCTCGGCCAGCCCACCCACGAACGCCAACGACTTCTTGCGCAGCTCGCCACCCACCGTGATCAACGCATGGTCGCTCTCTACCCCCGCCGCGGCCAGGCGCAGGGAATTGCTGATCAATTGCAGATCGCGCCGTCCGGCAAGCGCGCCCAGCATCTCGCAGACGGTGGAACTGGAATCGAGCATGACGGCATCGCCATCGGCAATGAGCGGCGCCGCCTTGTGCGCGATGCGCTGCTTGGCCGCGCGATTGACCGCCTCGCGGGTGAGATAGGGCAAATCCTGACTGCGCTCGACGATGGCGACCGCGCCCCCGTGGGTGCGCTCGAGCACGCCTTCGGCCTCGAGCTTTTCCAGATCCCGGCGTATCGTTTCACGGGTGACCCGAAAGCGCGCCGCCAGATCGGCCACACCGACCTTGCCGTCGGCCCGCAACACATCGAGGGTTTTCTGTTTTCGTTCCGCGGGCAGCATCATCCCCACACATCAGCATCAAACCGACGACGGCCAACGCCGCCGGCATGTTGTCAGTATAGCCAGCGGCACCGCTCAGGCCTGCTCGCGTCGCGACGACCCGCCGAGCAGGGCGCGCGCGGCGCGCAAATCGTCCACCGCGCCTAGTCCGACGAGTTGCATCAGCACGTTGCCATAGGCCGAGGCCTCCACCGCGCCGTGGCGTATCGGTTTGCCGGCGGCCTCGACGATACATTCGCACAACAGCGCATCCTGGCTGCCGCCGCCGCAGACATGGATCGCACCGATCCGGCGCCCGAATTCCTGTTCCAGCGTGGCGACGCCGCCCGCGATCTGGTCGGCGAGCCCGCGATAGATAGCGAGCGCGTATTCACCGAGTCCGGCCGGTCGGCTGTGCCCTCCGGCGTCCAGGAAATCGTCGATCGCCATCATGATGTCGTCGGGCGAGAAAAAACGGCGATCAGTTGGGTCAATACGCATGGACGCGGGTAAACCGAGGGATCGCGCGGCGCGCGCCGCCGCCGTGATCTCGGAGAACTCCGGGCGCTCATCGTGCCGGACACGCCAGGCCTGGCGCAGCATCTGAATCAGATACAGCCCATTGATGTTGGTGATCAGGCGATGGGTGCCGCAGACCCCGCCTTCGTTGCCGAAACCATGGGCAAGCGTACGGGCATCGCGGGTCGGCGCGCCGGTCTCCACCCCCAGCAGCGACCACGAACCCAGGATGAGAAACGCCTCATCCGCCGCGAGATCCAGCCCGGCCACCGCGCTGGCGGTATCGTGAGCGCCGACGGCCACCACCGGCGTGGCCGCGCCGCCGGCCGCTCGCAGCGCCGGGCGCAGTACACCGCAGAGCTCGCCGGGGACGACGACCGGCCGGAACAGCCGTCGCGGCAGCCCGAGTTCGTCGATCAACGCATACGCCCATTCGCCGCGGACCGTATCGAACAGGCCAGTCGTGGTCGCGAGGGTGTATTCGTTGGTTTGCCGGCCGGTCAGATGCGCCGAGAACAAATCGGCCATCAGCAACAGGCGGTCGGCCGCGGCGATGCGCTCGGGCCGGCGGGCGTGCAAATCGATAAGCTGAAAAACCGTATTCAGTTCCAGCTTCTGGGCGCCGGTTCGGCGATGCATGTCGTCCAGCGACAACACACCGCGCACGACCCCGCGGCTGCCGTGGCCATTGCGATGATGCAACGGCGGCCCCAGCAGACGGCCGTCGGCGTCGACCAGGCCGAAATCCACGCCCCAGGCATCGATGCCGATGGCATGGACCGGGCCGAGCGACTGCGCGGCGCGCAAGCCGGTTTCCAGTCCGCCGTAAAGCGCTTCCGGATCCCAGCAGAGTTGACCATCGTCGATGACGGTGGCGGTATCGAAACGATGGATTTCCTCGAGCGCCAGCCCGTGCGTATCCAGCCGGCCGAGCATGGCGCGGCCACTGCCGGCCCCGAAATCGAAGGCCAGGCAATGAACGGGGCCGGGCCGCCCGGACCCGGTCTGCGAACACGCGGCGTGCGACATACACTACCCGGGCGGACCGATGATTGTTAATACTATCCGCGATTCAGGCCTATAACAACGCAAACAAAATTACAACCTTTTTTTGCGTTGTTATTTTTTATTTATTAGTCATATTCACCAATTAAAACCAACCCGGCGCCGCCGGCTCCACACAGGATCCCTGATGTCTGTATCGACCACCGAACACGCGCTGCGCGAACACATCTGTGCGATCGGCCAGCGTCTGTACCAGCGCGAAATGGGGGCAGCCAACGACGGCAACATTTCGGTCAAGCTGGATGACGAGCGCATCCTCTGCTCACCGACCGGCGTGTCCAAGGGCTTCATGACGCCGGACATGATCTGCACGATCGACCGTGACGGCCAGGCGATCGGCGACAACGGCCGCAAGCCGTCGTCTGAAATTCGCATGCACCTGCATGTCTACCAGCACCGGCCGGACGTGAACGCGGTGGTACATGCTCACCCGCTCTACGCCACCGTGCACGCCATCTGCGGCAAGCCACTCACCCAGCAGATCATGCCCGAATCGACCATTCTGCTCGGCGAGGTACCGCTCACGCCCTATGGCACGCCCTCGACCATGGACCTGCCGAACGCCATCACCGACTACCTCCAGACCCACGACGCGTTGTTGCTGGAAAATCACGGCGCCCTGTCGTACGGCGCCGATCTCGACAACGCGCACTTCAAGATGGAGGCACTGGACTACTACGCCAAGGTGGTCTATCTGGCCTCGCAGTACGGCGGCGCGCACGAGTTCAGCACGGCGGAAGTCGACAAGCTGATCGAGCTGCGCAAGAACCGCTTCAAACTGCCCGGCCGACATCCGCTGGTCGACGGACGCCGGACCGAGTGATTCGACACGCTATGCGGTAATCGCGGCATCGCCTTGCCATATGAGCTGTTTATTCATACAGTCTTCATATGGCGCACCGAGCAACGCATCACAAGGGCCGCGGGGCATTGACCAATCCAGCCTCACGGTTCGCGGCCACCGCCGGCGAGGACTTCGACGACGGCTGGGACACGATCGACCAGGCCGACGAGGACGACACCGCGCCGGCCACGCAGCTGCACCGCGATCCGACGCGCCGCGTGATCTCGCGCAACGAATCGCCGGACGTGCCGTTCTCCGCGTCGATCAATCCCTACAAGGGCTGCGCGCATGGCTGCATTTATTGCTTCGCCCGGCCCACACATGAATATCTCGATCATTCCGCGGGCCTGGATTTCGAAACCGAGATCTACTATAAGCCCGAAGCTGCGGCCCTGTTCGAAGCCGAGCTCCGGCACCCGCGCTATCGTTGCGAGGCAATCACGCTGGGCGCGAACACCGATCCGTACCAGCCGGACGATCGGCATCTGGGCATCACGCGCGCCATCCTGGAAGTCGCCCACCGCTTCAACCAGCCAATCTCGATCGTGACCAAGGGCGCGCACGTCACCCGCGATCTCGACCTGATCGGCGACATGGCGGCACGCAATCTGGCCAGTGTGTTCGTCAGCCTGACCAGCCTCGACAACGAACTCAAGCGGCATCTGGAGCCCCGCGCGGCCGCACCGGCCCAGCGGCTGCGCACCATCGCTGCGCTCGCCGAGGCGGATGTACCCACCGGCGCGCTCATCGCCCCCGTGATTCCGATGATCACCGATGCCGAGATGGAAAGCTTAATGACCGCCGCAGCCGAGGCCGGGGCGACGCGCGCCGGTTACGTCCTGCTGCGCCTGCCGCACGCGATCAAGCACCTGTTCCGTGAATGGCTGGACCAGCACTATCCGGATCGCGCCCAACACGTGATGAGCCTGATCCAGCAGATGCGCGGCGGCGCGGACTACGATGCCACCTGGGGCACGCGCATGACCGGCACCGGCACCTATGCCGACCTGATCGCCAGGCGTTTTGCGCTGGCCTGCAAGCGGACCGGCATCAACGGCAAACGCTTCACGCTGGATACCGGCGCGTTCCGTGTACCGCCCGCCGCCGGCGACCAGATCGGATTCGATTTCGGCTGAGCCCGGCCTTGGCTTTGCAACGTTTCAAAGGGCATTTGTTGTCCAAATCGTCTGCAAATGAGCGCGACCGGCGCTAATCAAAGACAGGCGGATTCGGGCCGAATCGGCGCCGAGACCATGACCCGGGTTCATCGACGGTCGCTTTACAGACTGTTTTCTACCATCGCAGCCAGCGTAGATTCATTCTGCGCCGCCCATTGCCGACGCCCGACCATTCGCCGCCTTTCCATTTTCATTCGCGTGGCTTTGCGTTCATCGGGGCCTGTTTTTCTTGTCGTGACTTTGCGGCACGATCTTCGGCCTCATGCACCAGTTCGCTGATCCAGTCCACGAATCGCGGCAACATGCGCGGCGGCAGATCGTGGCCCATGCCGGGGATTTCCTCGTAACGCGCGTTGGGCAGGCATTCGGCAGTGGAGCGCCCATGCTTGACCGGCAGCAACGGGTCGGCCCTGCCGTGGATAACCAGCGCCGGGCAGCGCACCGCCCCCAGCAGATCGTCGCGCGGCGGGGCGGCGAGCACGGCCAGCGTCTGGCGCGCGGTGCCGGCCGGATAATAACTGCGCTCGACCGCGCGCCGGATTTCCGCCTCCCAGTCGTGGTAACTGTGCCCCATCTTCGGGCTACTGATCAGGCTCATGGTCTTGGCGAGATGGGCAACGATCGCGTCCGGGTCGCGGCTCTTCGGCGCCTTGGCCAGCCGCATCATCACCTTCCAGCGCCCGCGCGGCAGATGGCGCGCGCCCGAACTGGACATGATCGAAGTCAACGACGCCACCCGCGCAGGGCGCGTCGCGGCCACGATCTGGGCGATCATTCCGCCCATGGAGGCCCCCACCAGATGCGCGCGCCGAATACCGAGCGCCACCAGCAGCCCCACCGTGTCCTCCGCCATGTCTTCCAGGGTGTACGGGGTCTCGATCTCCCGGCCCAGCAACGACTTGAAAAACGCCCGGCGTACCGAGTCGTAACGGCGCGTGTCGCGCATCTTGCTCGACAGGCCGATATCGCGATTATCGAAGCGGATCACCCGCAGACCGGTGTCGGCCAGGGCGCGACAGAACGCATCCGGCCAGGCGGTGAGCTGGGTGCCGAGCCCCATGATCAACACCAGCGCCGGATCGTCGTCGCGTCCGAACTGTTCGTAGGCCAGCTCCAGGCCGTTGGCCTGGACCGTGTCCACGATGTCAGCGCCGTGCAGCGCCGGGGCAAGATACTCCGCCATCACTTGAGCCTGTTGCCATTTCGTAGGTGACCGTACCCGGGACTGCTTTGCCACCGGGCGAGGCACCGCGAGCATAGCGTAGTCAGCCAGTGTCAGCGAGCTGCGGCCCGGCATTGCGGCCCATCGTCGATTGCCCGGGGCACCCCGGGCCCGAGCGGTCGTACCGCACACCGCAGATGGCCGGCCCGCAAGTCCGGGCGCGCTGCTCGTTACCGCCGCAGGCGCCGCAACCGCGTATAATACGAGTTCATGAGCCTACTGGACCGACTGGCCGACGCCCACATCGAAGCGGCGGCTGAACGCGGCGAACTCGATGACCTGCCCGGCGCGGGCAAGCCCTTGCCGGCCGACGATGCCGCGAACGTACCCGAGCATCTGCGCGCGGGCTACCGGCTTCTGAAGAACGCCGGCTACGTGCCACCCGAGATCGAGACCCGGCGCGAACTGCGCGAGGTCGAGGATCTCCTGGCGCGCACACTGCCCGAATCCGACGCTGCCCGCGAACTGACCCGCCGCGCTCGCTGGATCGAGTTGCGGCTGGCGCAGTCGCCCCGCGGCCGCGCGCTGCTGCGCGAATCGGACTACAGTGATCGCATCCGCGAACGGCTTGCTGCTGCCCACGACACCAACACCGAGCGCTGATGGATCATATCGAACTCGTCGCTGCCGACAACCCGGCCCTGCTGCTTGAGCTTTCGGCGCTGGCGCACGTTATCTGGCACCAGCACTACACGCCAATCATCGGTCGGGAGCAGGTCGAGTACATGCTCGATGGCGGTTATAGCGAGCACGCCCTCAACGAACAAATGGCGGCTGGCACACGCTTCACCCTGGCGCGTCGAGGTGAACGCTACGTGGCTTTCGTCGCCGTCTCGCCCGATGCGGACGACCCGGACACCGCCTGGCTCGACAAGCTCTACGTGCATATCGAGGCGCGCAATCTCGGCGTGGGCCGCCGGCTGGTCCAGCGCGCGGCGGACCAGGCCCGCGAGTTCGGCGCCGCGACGCTGCGTCTTCGCGTCAACCGGCACAACGCCGAATCCATCACCGCCTATCGACGCCTCGGCTTCGAAACCGAATACGAAGATGTGAAGGATATCGGCCACGGTTTCGTGATGGACGACTATGTCATGGCCGCGCCCGTGGAACGGATCGCCACCGCGGTCGGCTGAACTGATCCGCAGGCCGCCCGGCGGCGTTCGCCTTTGGGCGCAACGGTTCCACGTGCAACCCGGCAACCCGCACCGCCCCATTCGGCATCAGCTCAGTTCCGACAGCGCCCCGGAAAACGCCGCGTATACCTCCTCGGAAAACAACACGAAGCGCACGCGCTGGAGCGATAGCGCCGCCAGTGCATGGTCGCTCACCGCCTGCACGGCGATCGCGCCGGCTTTGTCCAGCGGATACCCGTAGATGCCGGCCGAAATCGCGGGAAAGGCAATCGACGCCGCCTGCTTGTCTTCCGCCAGAGCCAGTGCGTTGCGATAGCAGGCTGCCAGTTGTTTCGGCACCTCGGCGTTATGCGAATACACCGGTCCGGCACAGTGCACCACCCAATTGTTGGGCAGATCGAAGGCCTCGGTAATCACGGCTTCGCCGGCCTCGATCGGCGCCAGCGCCTTGCTCGCCTTGACCAGTTCCGGACCCGCCGCGCGATGGATCGCGCCGTCCACGCCACCGCCGCCCTGCAATTGCTTGTTGGCGGCGTTGACGATGACATCGATATCGTCCTGCCGCGTGATATCGCCCTGAACACATTCGATGACGAGTTCGCCGATTTGTCGCTGCATGGCATCGCACCGGGGTCTGTAAGTGTTTGCCGTTCATCATCGCGCCCTGCGGCCCGCGATGCCAAACACGTGATTGGCGTATTGTGTCAGCCATCCCTCGGGTCGCCACGCGCCTTGAAGCACAGCGGCCAGCCCGCATTTATCCCGCAGGCCACTCCGCGGCGGCCGCCGCTTCAACCACTGATGAGATCCATGTCCGAACCGCTCGACACCATCGCCGCCGAGCCGCCGATCGCGGCCCGCAAGCCCAGCCAGACCACTATCCACGGCGTGACACTGCACGACGACTACGCCTGGCTGCGCGACCCGAACTGGCGCGAGGCGATGCTCGATCCGGACAAACTCGACGCCGACATCCGCGCTTATCTCGAGGCCGAAAACGCCTATACCGACGCCGCGATGGCCGA
This sequence comes from Salinisphaera sp. LB1, assembly GCF_003177035.1. Lineage (NCBI taxonomy): Bacteria > Pseudomonadati > Pseudomonadota > Gammaproteobacteria > Salinisphaerales > Salinisphaeraceae > Salinisphaera > Salinisphaera sp. LB1. Next base: position 1,231,393 of record NZ_CP029488.1, read on the forward strand.
TACCACCGAGCTGCAGGCCGAACTCGTCGCCGAAATGCGCGCCCGCATAGCCGAAGTGGACGCCAGCGTGCCAACGCCCGACGGCGACTACGTCTATTACCTGCGTTTTCGCGAAGGCGGCCAGCACCCGATCTTCTGTCGGGCGCCGCGCGCGTCGGACGGCGGCGCCGCACCCGGCGAGCCGTTGGCCGGCGAACAGACCCTGCTGGACGGCGACGCCGAGGCCGAAGGCCGCGCGTACTTCTCGCTCGGTGCGGTCGACCACAGCCCGGATCATGCCAAACTCGCCTTCGCCCTCGACGACCGCGGCTCCGAGGCCTACACCATTCACGTTCGCGCCATCGACCCACACGGCGCGAGCGGCGACGAAATCCAGCCGCCGATCGACAACACCACCGGCAACGTCGCCTGGTCGGCCGACGGCAATACGCTGTTCTACGTCACCCTCGACGATAATCACCGGCCCTGCCGCGTCTGGCGCCTAACGCTCGGCGAACCGCCGGCCAATGCCACGCTGATCTACGAAGAATCCGACCCCGGCTTTTTCGTCGGCCTCGGCGAAACCCAGAGCGCACGCTACCTGCTCATCCACGCCCACGACCACGCCACCAGCGAAACGCGCTTCATCCCGGCCGCCAACCCCGAAGCCACACCGCGCCTGATCGCCGAACGTGTGCCAGGCCGTGAGTACAGCGTGGACGACGACAACGGCGAGTATTTCGTCCTGCTCACCAACGCTGGCGACGCCGAGGATTTCCGCCTCATGCGCGCGCCGGTCGCCACGCCGGACTTCGACCACTGGGAAGAACTCGTGCCGCACGTGCCGGGTCGGCTCATCCTCGACCACGCCGAGTTCGCGCACCATCGCGTGCGCATGGAACGCGCCGACGCCCTGCCGCGTATCGTCATCACCGACAAGCACAGCGGCGAAGACCACGCCATCGCCTTCGCGGACGAGGCCTACAGCCTGGGCATGGCCGCTGGCTACGAATACGACACCACCACGCTGCGCTTTCTCTACAGCGCCCCGCACACGCCGGACGAGACCTTCGACTACGACATGCACACCCGCGAACGCATCCTGCGCAAGCAACGCCAGGTGCCGAGCGGCTTCGACCCGGCGCAATACATCGTGCGCCGGCTGACTGCCGAAACCGCGGACGGCCAGCACGTGCCGATCACCCTCACCCACCACAAAAACACCCCGATCGACGGCAGCGCGCCCTGCCTTCTGCACGGCTACGGCGCCTACGGCATCTCCGAGCCGGCCGCCTTCTCATCCACGCGATTCTCGCTCATCGACCGTGGCTTCGTGCACGCCATCGCCCACATCCGCGGCGGCAAGGAACGCGGCTATCGCTGGTACGCCGACGGCAAGCTGGAGAAAAAGCCCAACACCTTCGCCGACTTCGTTCGCGTGGCCGAGTACCTCTGCGAAACCGGCTACACCGCCCCCGGCAAGATCGCCGCCCACGGCGGCAGCGCCGGCGGCATGCTGGTCGGCGCGGTCGTCAACCAGCGTCCCGAACTGTTCGGGGCAGCGATCGCCGACGTGCCGTTCGTGGACGCGCTCAACACCATGCTGGACGATACCCTGCCGCTCACCCCGCCCGAGTGGCCCGAATGGGGCAACCCGCGCGACGACGCGCAGGCATTCGAAACGATCCGCAGCTACTGCCCCTACCAGAACGTCTCCGCCCAGGATTACCCGGCCGTACTGACCATCGCCGGTGTCTCCGACCCGCGCGTAACCTACTGGGAACCCGCCAAATGGGTCGCCAGACTACGCGCGACCAAAACCGACAACCGCACCCTGTTGCTCAAAACGCATATGGCGGCCGGACACGGCGGCCTGCCGGGGCGATTCGCCGCACTGGAGGAAACCGGGCTCATCTTTGCGTTTTTGCTCAAGGAGCTGACCGCGTCCATTGATTAACCGAGCGTCGTTAATTCGCGCCTGTCAACGCCCGCCTTGTTGCGGGCGTTTTTTGGACTTCTCATTTAACGTCGAGGATGCCGCAGTTACGTCTCGCTTTCCAGCAAGAGGAATCGCAAACATGAAGTGAGCACAAAGCACGTATCACGTTGACGTACGTACCCCGATCGGATTTTTTTAGTTTCCACTAAAACTTGCTTTCAATCCATGTAGCGATTAATTTCGAAGCAAGGTCGTTGATGGTTCTATTTAAGACCCTGTCGAAGCGGCGGGCCAGCGGCCAAACCAATCCCAGGGGGCACACATGAACTGTGCACGACGAGATTCCCCTAGCGACGCCGGTCGAAGCTCAGGTTCCGACCCGATACCTTGGGCGAATCAGAGCCGAGAACAACGACCGCGGGCCGCGCGCTGCAATAGTCCTCGCTCACCTTTTTTTCGCGCACGCCGACAAAGTGATGCCGGCGAAGACTTCTTGATGCCGATACGCACGGAAACCTTCAATTTCCTGCTGCGTTTCAGCGACGGCGCGACGGAGTGTTATCAGGTCGCCTACGCCACCGGGATCGAAGCCGCGTGCATTGACAATGACTGGCAATACCGCGGCTATATTTCCCGTCAGGTGTGTATTTACAATCGTGCCGGCAAATGCTTTAAGGAACAGCTTGCCGACCGGCGCACGCAAGTTGCAGATCCCGGGGCCGGCGGTATAGCGGACGATTATCAACAGTGGCGCCACTGGCCTGGCGAGCAAGACCCGGCAGATACTGGCCTTGCCTCGCACGCACTCCGGGCCATCACCCGCGACCTGTCACCGACATTGGCCGTGGCCATAATCAAGGACAAGCGTCGACTGGTCCACGAGTTCGAAAAGCGCTATCCGGGCGCCGCCATATCGGAGATCGATTAGCGACGGCAACCGGCGCCGACAGGCGCCGGGCGCCGGGCGCCGGGCGCACAGCGCAATAGAGCGCAATAGGGTCAGGTCTTGTTTTGTGCGCACAGCGCAATAGGGTCAGGTCTTGTTTTGTGCGCAAAAAAAGACCTGGCCCTAACACTCCCGCGAGCCTAATCAAGTCATGTTTAGCCTGCCCACTTACAGCGAGCGAACCCTAGGGATACCGTAGTCAGCCGGGTTGACCACGCCCTCAAGCTTTCCTATCTGCGCAAAATCGTCAGTATCCAGAATGCTGTCGATATTGGTGTCCTTGAACGCCAGGTTCTTCACGACATTGACTCGAACAGGCACGCCTTTCGAGTTGATATCCACGATCCAGGCTAGAAAACCACCCGAAAACTTCGCCAGGCTGCCGATCGGGTACAGGCCGTAATTCTGGATATACTCCACGAGAACGGTTTTGTCGAAAGCCGCAGATGCCTCGTTAACCCAGCGATAGGCGTCAAGCGGGGGACGCGGAGCGATGCCGTTGCGTTCGTGTGTCAGTTTGTTGACGATCTTGAGGAGCGATACCAGCCTGACTATCTCGGATAGCTGACTGCTTCTTTTTCGGGCGGGATAACCAGAGCCATCGAGGCGCTCATTCGCGTTTTCCAAGACATCCTGACAGACCGGACTGGAAAACCATTTCAGTTCCTGGAGCTTATCCCGCAAACTCGCCACGTGGTTTTTCAGAATTTCTTTCTGATAAGGCTTCATGTGAACTTTAAGAGACGGCAGCTCTTCGCTGATCAAGAGCGGCTTGCCCATAGTGTGCAGAAGCGCACCCAGTACAGCCTCGCGGGCGTGGGGCGTATGGGGATCTCGCATCAGCATCATGTCCGCAAGTCGGCCGGCGACCTGAATAGCATGACGTACCCAGTCTGGTTCATCGCGTAGAAAGGCGAGCGCATAGAGAAAGGCCTTGCGATCTTGGGAGACCAGGTACAGCAACGCGTCGGTACAGTCGTAGAGCGTTTCTTCAGGGAAGATCTCGCGCGTCTTCATGTACATCAGGCCGATTTGAAGCTGATGAGCAATTTCGAGCACACCGCGCTCCATCGGAGATTGCCGAGCACGCTTCTGGCGATCTTGTTGTTCGCGCTGCAAGATCCTTTTCTCCTTGGCTCCCGGAATGAACAAGAGTGAGTGACTCGTGACCTTGGCGTTGGAGCCCGTGCGATAAGCAGCTTCGCGTTCCGCTTCCAACACGTATTGGGAGAGAGCTTCAAGCTGCGCGGTCGTGAGGTTGACGAACTGCAGGCCCACGGCTGCGCGACCGTAGTTGCCGAACGGGCGCATGTGACGGATACACGCCTCGGAAAAGAACCGGTCGCCGTTGGGGAATTCCATTGCGATCCCGGGTATCACCAGCCCGACGTTGATCGCGATGCTCTCCGCGATATCGATATCCACCATACAGCCGCCGGCTGACAGATTTCGAAGTCGCCCGGGAATGGTCAGTTCATGCGGATAAACCTCGACGCTGACCCGGGCCTGCATACCGAGAATGAAGGGGATGCGAACCGCACCACGGTTCTCTTCCAGAAAGACCGATCCGGGCAACTGGCAATCCAGGCGGTAGATGGAGCTGTCTGTTTTAAGAGCCTTAGCCGCCACATTGCTTATACTGTAAACCTCTCGTTCGCCAGGCTCCGACGCGTTCAAGGCTTCGATATCGAAACTCAAGCGGCCATCGCTTACGTAGTTTTCGATATCCCTACCATTATATTGCGCCTCCAACACCATACGGCCGGCATCCAGATCAAGCTCGACGACCTCGGCCGGCAGAGCATAGGTTAGATACTTGGAATATATGGAGATCTTATACTTATGCTGAATGAGCGCACGAATCACTTGCGCCGAGGGATTTCCAGATAACTTAGCCTTGGCCATGGACTGTCCTGCGCATAGCGATTTATAAATTTCTATAATTTTTTACTATTTATGAGGGTGTAGACAAAATAACTGCCGGTGATAAACGCAATATCAGACAGTTACGTAGGTCGGATTAGGTGCTTGCACCGTAATCCGACAGTCAAGCCTCAAAACCCACGGATTGAGCGTCGGATTACGCGCTGCGCGCTAATCCGACCTACTTCTAAGGCATTGTTTTCCAAGTCGTTAGACAGAGCAATGGTTTGTCTACACCCTCTATATTTCATAAAATAATATATTGAACGAAGAAAAATGACGACTATCTCTTCGGTTGAGCAATTTTCGGCAATCACATTTGTGACTTGCGCTGGACCGGATCTCAATAAAAGCCCGCGTAAAAGCCGATACGGGCCAGCTCCTTTTCCACGTTACAGCAGCTGGTGTCGTTGGTGATTGGACTCAATAACGAGCTCAAATTGGCGCGCAATTGCCGTGGCAACCACCCCGTATAAATACGGGATTCAAGTTGCCATAAAATTATGAAAGGATGGTTATACGGCGCTGGTGCCAATATCAGACTGGAAGTCCACATATTATCACCACAGCCAGCCCTCTCTAGACTTCCCGGCTTGTACAAAATCCGGCTCTTGTGCAAACATTTACGCCAAATAATCACTGTTAGCACATAGAGCTCGAATGGCGGTTCGGAAATTGCACTCTGCCGGATTTTGAGCTTGAAGTATTGGGTATCGAGTAGTCCCCGAGTGCGCTTTCAAATCAGGCCAAGTGACATGTCTCCGACGAGCCGGGCGGCTGTGATGAGATGGTCGGCATAGTTGCAGAGGCCGGCGCGATGCTGCTGCAGCATCGTCACGAAGCGTTTCATGAGGGCCAGGCCCGTGGCATTGGCCACAACTCGCCCCATTGATCCAAACATTGCCCCGTGACGGCGATGATCGCCGGGGTATTGCACAGTTGTCGGCGCTGTTCTTTTCAAGGCATCGACCGCGTTGAGCGGGCCATTGACAGCGAGCAACTGATCAAGCCGCGCGGCCTTCAAGCGGTCGGCGTTTGTGTGTAGAGTAGCTACCGGCTGCCGGTCAAACCGTACTTCTCGTCAGCGGCTGATCGTTTGAACTCGGCTCGGCGGACGGTATCGATGACCTTCGAATACTGTTGCATAGCCTGGAAGCGGTCGGACACGATTGCGGCTTGGGGCAACCCCTTGATCACTGCTTGAACGAACGGCGCCCACATATCCACGGCCACGGCCTCGATGCCTTGAGCTACGGGCTCATCGAGCGGACCGAAAAACGCCGTCAGGCCGGATGCGCTACGCCCTTCGGCAACCCACACCAGATCGCCCGAGCTCAGGTCATATACGATCGTCAGATAATTGTTACCCATGACGCGGGCGGCCTCGTCCACCGAGGTGGATACGGACAACGCCGGCAACCCCGGAACGGTTAACGTTGATGTAGGTATTTGCTTCCACCCCTCGGCGGTCGAAAGCGACGAGTATCAAGAAGCCTTACCGCATTATCTTGAGCGTATTCGGTCGGTTATCGCTGAAGACGACATGATCAGCAGAACGGCTTATCCAGCACGAATAAAAAGGGCCGCCTTACACCGAAAGAGCACCCAGCAGATGAGGTCGACGCATGGATAATAAACCGCCCCCTCAAATACTCTGGATGGCGCCGCAGATTTCCTTGAAGACGGAGCCGTTCTCGGATCCGGTACTTTTGGATCCATGAAATGGAACCATTCGATACGCGAACTGGCACCGATCAGTGTCGTCGTGCTGTTGTTTGCCGGCAATATTCTGGTCGGCAAGGCGGCGGTGCCGGCAATACCGCCGTTTACCCTCGCGCTGTTGCGTTCGATCATCGCTTTTGCGGCATCGCTGGTGTGCTTTGGCGGTCCGGCCTGGCGCTCGGTTAACCTATTTCGACAGCACAAAGGCCGTCTGTTTATCATCGGCGCCTCCGGCATCGGGCTTTTTAATGCGTTGCTTTATGCGGCCCTGCATACCGCCAGCACGACCTCGATCGCCGTGCTCGAGGCATCGATCCCGATCTTCACCGCAATCGCCGCATGGCTGCGGCTTCAGGAGCGTCTGGGTTATCTGGGCTGGGCCGGCGTGTTTGTATCGGTCGTTGGCGCAATCATCGTGGTTACAAACGGTGCGCCGATGGCCTTTTTGCGAACGGTGTCTCCGGGTGTATTCGTCATGCTGCTCGCAATCGGCGCCTGGATCGTCTACGCGATGGCTGCGACTCACGGCCTGTCGGGACTACCGCCGCTGGCCGCCATGGTTCCGTTATCTGCGGCTGCTGTGGTTGCATTGCTCCCGCTTGCGCTCATCGAACAGCTCGTTCTCGGAGGCTCAGGATCCCTATCACCAGCCGCTGTCGGGTCGGCACTTTATCTCGGCCTCGGCCCCTCGTTCGTCGCGTTTATCCTCTATAACCGTGCGCTCAGAACAATCGGCCCGACAGCAGCCGCCTTGAGTTTGAACGCGCTGCCGATTGCGGTGTTGGCATTCGGTTATTTATTCCTCCACGAAAGCATTTCGCTGCCGCAGATCCTCGGGACGATGACCGTCCTGGCCGGCGTCTCGGCAGTGATTCGGGCTAGGGCCTGTTGCCGCTTCGTGCGAGCGCCGCGTTGGAGACCGCAAATCGTGTCCGGCAAGGCGCGAGTCGCCGCGTCGTGGCGTGCCACGACCCAGGCTCGCAACGCCGCCGGGCGCGATTTGCGGCCCAACCCTTCGGGACAAGCGCTGTTTTGCGGCAATTCAGCGTTGTAGCTCTCTCGCGTAGAACGACTACGCCACGTTCGCTACGCCTCGTCTTGCCGCAAAACAGCGCTTGGCTCGGACTCGCACGAAGCGGCAACAGGCCCTAAAAGCATTCGTGGCAAATACGCCGCCGGCTAACGCCGGTGGCTTCCGGTTACGGCTCGGCTCGGCGCCGGGTCGATCGGCGTCCCAGGCGATGGCCGTCATCCGGCTACGGGGACGTTTGCTCGGCGAATTCAACGCCCAACGACAACAGAGCGCTCCTTGACACCAGATTTTTAATGGCCTCGTTGGCGCCTCGGTCATTCCCGTGGCTGCGAGCCTGCTGTCATTGCACGCAATGGCGCATTGGCGGTCTCAATTCGAGTCAGGCAAGGCACAGAGGGCCCAGCCGCAGTCATCTGCGGTCGAGCCCTGCTGCCCGGGATGGCGCGCCTACGGATATCGATGGGGTCCAGCCCAATGAACCCGATAGGGCTCATCACCGCGCCTTGCCTGGCACGAGAAATCGATCGAAATCCATGACGCGAACTGTGGTCTAGAAGTGCGCCTGGGCGCCTACCGTCAGGCGAGTGACGCCACTGCTGGCCGAGGGCTCGTAGGATGTCTGCGACAGCTGGATACGCGAGGTGTGCACCTTGGTGTAACTGGCACGCGCGTAGATGCCCAGCAGGTGGGTAAGCTGATAATCGGCGGTGGCCGAGCCAACATAGCCCCAGTCGTGGCCCTTGTATTTTCCGGAAGACCGCTTGTTGGAGAGCGTGCCGTAGAAGTTGTAGGTGGCCAGTCCCTTCAGTTCCAGGCCGAGTCTGCGGGTGATCGCGAAACGGTCCATCGCACCGAAACGCGCCTGCGCCTGTAGCCGGTCGTCACGGCTGGCCGCTACCGGACCCGAGCCGAGGCCCGGCACCGTCACGCGCCCGGTACCCGTGTGATCGTAGTGGTAGCGCACACCGATACCGACGAACGGCACGATCGCATCCCGGCCACCTGCCAGGTGAAACACCGGGCCCATGTCGACGTGGCTCGTCAGCAGTTTTTCGTCGATCGAGGTCGAATACGGCTGCGAGTCGAGCTGGCCGGTATTCGGGTTCACATACTGAACGCCGCCGTCGTAGTGGGCGCTACCGGCGCTGTAACCGAGATCGCTGTCGTAATAAAAATGGTTGCCGATATACAGCTTCTGGAGGTCAACCCCGTTGATCCAGCCCTTCTGGCTATCGAAGCTATGCTCGTGGCGATAAAAGTGCGTCGCGGTATAGCCGAGCCGATAGACGTCGAGATTCGCCGACGGTGCGCCATGCGTGGTGCCGGCCTGCGCAGCGGCGGTGCCCGCGGCCAGAATGACGGCAGCGATCACGCCCTGGTGAAAATAATAGGAAATCCTCATACCCCTCTCCTTGCGTCCCCGAAAAAGTCGGCCGGGAGGCGACACCGCATGCGCTGGCTTACCCCCGCCGTCAATGAAACCGGCTGAAATGCTATTCGGCCGGGCCGCTATTCTGGTGGCTCGACTTTCCTGGGTAGCCGAGAAAAAGGAGCCCAATCCGGTTGATAATCGAGTGATTGGCCGAGTCGGCGTTGTGCGGGCGGCGGGCAGAGACGCCCTCGCGCGCCAAGCGCTCGGCGCCGCGATCGCGACTCGCCGCAATAGGGCAACTCGGACAGCCTGAAACCCCACCCCGCTGCGCGACCAGCGGCGCGCGCCGGCGTCGACCGCGGCTGGGCCCGTCTGATCGATGCCCCTGCGGGGCCGGCGGGCTTAAATCACCGCATTAACGGTCGCTGCCGGCAAGCTGCCATTTCGCACGGCATACGGACCCGGCGCACAGTGGAATTCTGCGGCTGCCACCGGCTGACGCGACGGCTGACCGGTAGTTCGGGACCGACGGCTTTGCACACGCCGTAGGTGGCGAGCATCGCCCCGTTAGCGCGAACGGGGATGGCGAACGCTCCGGTCAAGGCAAAAGTGTTTGCGAATGACTGGTTACGCAGCCGGCCAGCCCGAAGGGTGTCGATTTTTATTACACCGAATCGCCGCGTGAGAAAAGTATTTCCGGCGGCGCCAATCGCGACCGGCTACGGCCTGGCCGGGGCTACAGCCCGTCAGATATTTTAATATGACATTTTTAAGACATTTATATTAATAATGCATTGAAATTTGCAAAATGACGAGGTCGAATAATCTGACACTCAGGGACAAGCAAATATATTTTTTATTAAAAACCAGCAAGTTAAACGGAAAACAAAAAGGGCATGCATATTGCTTTGCGGTTCGCGCCCATATCCATATCCTAAAAAACAATGAATAACCGCATGTCTCCGATGGTGGCGGCCGTGATCTGTACCGCCGCCGGCCTCGCGCTGGAAAGCCCCGCCGTGCTGGCCGCTTCATTCACCATCGATCCGGGCCAGACGCTGACGAGCCCACAGACGCTGACCGGCGGCCAGAGCGGCACGATCAAGGCGGGTGGCAGCCTCGTCATTCCGTCCAGCAGTGACAGAGTCGGAATCACGGTATCCGGCAACACCACGCTCGACAACGCCGGCACGATCGATCAACAAGGCAGCGGGCGCGCTATTCGCAATGACAACAGCAATCTCACGCTGACCGTCGTCAATGAAGCTGGGGCCCTGCTGCAAAGCAAGGACGCCGATGCAATCCAGTTGCACAAGGGCAACAACGTCACCTTCAAGAACTACGGCACGGTCAATTCGAAGAACATTTCCCAGGGCGGCGCACAGGCGATCGACTTCAATCACATCACCAAGGGGAGCAACACCGTCGATAACTATGCCGGCGGCGTGATCACCGCTTTCGATGCCGATGGCATACGCCCGGGCGTGGATGGCGTGGTGAACAATGAAGGGACCATCAAGTCCAAGAATCCCTTGAATAGCACGGACGGCACCGATGGCGTCGATGCCCAGGACAACAGCGGCGTGACCGTGGTCAATCACCCGGATGCCACGGCCGCGACCAGCCTGATCGAGGGTGCGCGACACGGCATCACCGGCGGCAATACGGATACGTCGACCAACGGCGACTTCGTCATGCACGTCACCAATAACGCCGGCGGCACGATCCAGGGTGACGACGGCTCCGGCGTCAATATCGATGGTTTCAACGCGAATGAAAAGGTGACGGTGGTCAACCACGGCCTGATCAGCGGCGACGGCGTTAATCGCGATGGCGACGGGGTCGATGTCGACGGGCTGGTCGATATCAACAATACCGGCACCATTCAGTCGCTCAATGCCGCCGCCGGCGAGACCAGCGAGGGCGTCACGGTCGGCGGCGGCAAGATCGTCAACAGCGGCACGATCGTGGGCAAGAACAGCGCGGACCCTAGCCGCGGCATTACGCTCGCCGGCCTCGACAAGAGCCCTGATACCGGCAAACCGATTCCGATTCAAGGCATCTTTGCCGATTCATCGGTGACCAACAGCGGCCTGATTCAGGGGCAGACCGGGGCCGGCATCGCGGTCACAGGCGCGGCCAACAAGCATACGGTGACCATCGACAATCTCGCTGGCGGCACCATCGAGGGCGGCGGCAGCGAGGCGGCCATCTTCACCGGCGGCAACAATGCCACGGTGACCAATAGCGGCACGATCGTGGCCGATGGCAGCGGCAAGGCCGTCGATCTCGGCAGCGGCGACTCGACCCTCGGTATCGTCGGTGGCCGGGCCCATGTTCAGGGCGACATCTCGGGGGGTAGCGGCAACAGCACGCTGACCATCACCCCGGGCGCCGGCCAGCGGTTCGCCTACGCGGGCAATGCCACCCACTTCCAGCAACTCAATGTCGGCGCCGGCACCACGGTGCTCAACGGCAACAACACGAATATCGGCCGCACCCAAGTGCGCAGCGGTGAGCTGATCGTGGGCAATCACGCCGGCAACGGGGCCAAACTGGCCGGCAATGTCACTATCAACGATGGCGCCACGCTGGCTGGCCACGGCTCGGTCGGCGCCACCACAGTTGCCAGGGGCGGCATATTGATGCCGGGCAACGGCAATGGCGATGTCGGCACTCTCGGTGTGCAGGGGCCGTTGGCTCTGAACGGTTCGCTGTACCTGGATATCTTCGGCAACCAGTCGTCGGACCAGGTCAATGTGGACGGCATCGCCGACTTTGGCAGCGGCAGCATGCTGGGCCTGAACCTGCTGGCCAACAACAACCTGCAAGTCGGGGATACGCTCGACGTGATGCTGGCCCAAAGTTTCGAGAATCTCTCGAACCTGGGGCTGCAGGGGCTTGATTTCGGCTCCGGCTGGCAATTCGACATCGCGGACGTCGGTTTGGCTAACAGCCAGGATCGAGCCCTGCGCCTGACCGTCGCATCGGTCGGCGGCGCACAGCCGGTGCCCGAGCCGAGCGGCCTCGGCCTACTGGCCGCCGGCCTCGCGTTGATCGGGGTCTTCAAATGGCGCCTGCCGCGTCGCGGACGCCCCGCGCTGGGCTGAGCTTAAAGCAGCTCAGCCGTGCAAACCCCGGGCGGTATTCATCGCCCGGGGTTTTTCCTGCCTGCCACCTGCCATGGCGTCGTCGTCGGCGCGACTCACCGGCCGATGCCCAAGTCCCGCTGTTACACCGGGCGAGACGGCCCGCCTCCTCGGCGGTCGATGTCATCCACCCGCCGGCGCCACGCCCCCGAGTCCGACAGCCTCTTCGCGCCGGTCTTTTCCGGACACGGTCAGGTAGGCAACGAAGACGACGATCAGCAGCCCCAGCGCGACGCTCACGACCCCGTCGCCGTACCCCATGCCGCCGAACCGATGCGATTTGCCGAGCCAGTCCGCACAGGAGGCGCCCACGGGCCGCGTCAATATGTAGACCAGCCAGAACAGCAGGATCCGGCTCACACCCGAGCTTGCCAGTACACAGGCCGCGCCGGCCAGGATGAACACGCCGGTAAACACAAGCGTCGCGTCGAAATAGCCCAGATCGAAGGTCGTCGCGGTCATGTCGCCGGCCGCCGTCCCCAGGGCGAACGTCGCGATGATGGCCGCCCAGTAGAATATTTCGCGGCGCGTGGTATAGATGCTGTGGATCGACAGCGTGCCCTCGACTCGCGCCCAGAGCGCGAATATGACGACAAGCGACATGGCAAACGCCGCCGTCGACACGAAATACGGCACCCCGAGCACGATATGGGCCACGTCCGCGACCATGGTGCCGAAGATCCCGATCATCACAATCACGAGCCAATAAACCCAGGGGATGTAACGGTTGACGACGAACTGAAGCGACAGCGACACGCCGAAGCCCAGCGTGCCCAGCACCACCGCGACATACGGATTGATGTGATAGACCAGAAAATCCGAGGTCGATTCGCCCATGCCAGTGGTCAGCAACTTGACGATCCAGAAGAAGATCGTGATCTCCGGCACCTTGACCAGAGCATTCCGGGCTGGCGATACGGCACTTTCAGGGGCATGGGGCATATTCGATCCAGCGGGTTCAGAGCAGGACAAGCGCCGTCGCCATCAGCGGCGACGGCTGACGAACGCTAGCAAAGCGCCCCCGAGCCGGATCGAACTTTCGTTTCAAGGATGATCGGCCCGCTCGCCGGCAAGCCGGGCGGCATCGTCCCTCCGGATGGCGCTCACGGCTGAACCGGCGTAAAGCCGGCGGCATGGGCCGGGCCGCACGATATGCCGACCGGCGCTCGCTCACTCGAGAATCTCGACCCCCTGTCCGACCCGCAGCTCGCCACTGTTCTCGGCGACGAGATTCTGGCCGAAACAGACATCCTTGCCCTGCCTGCGATACCGGCCGAGGGTGCGCAGTGGTTCGCCGTCGGGCCGGCGCTCGCCGGTGGCGGGATCCACCGTGATCATCACGCAACGCCCGCAAGGCTTGTCCACCCGGAACACGACATCGCCGATACGAATGCGTTGCCAGCCGTCCTCGGCGAAGGCCGCGCTGTCGGCGACGACAACATTGGGCCGGAACTGCGCCATGACGTGGCTGCCGTCGGTACGCGCGTTGACGTCGGCAAGCGACGCCTCGGCGGTGAGCAGCAGTGGGTAACCGTCGGCAAAACTCACACGGACACCGATCGAGTCGCGGTGACGATTCGATCGATCACCGAGCCAGAGCAGATGCACGGGCTCGTCGACGATGCGGCTGAACCAGGCATCGAGGCGCAGGGTCGTGGTCAGCGCCGGAAATTCGTCGCCCCAGACCCCGGTCTGGAACGGCTGCCGCGCGAAGGCATGCCGCGACTCGCTGACGGCCGGATGGTCATCGTGCATCACGAACAGCTGCTCGCCGTCGAAGCGGGCGAATACCCGCTGCAGGCCGGCGTAGCGACGGGCCGTGACGAAGCTGCCGTCGGGCCGGGCGAGCATGAAGCGGCGGTCACGCAACAAGCCTTCCTCGGTCACCGTCGCGCGGTCCAGCGCCTCGCCGGCGGTGGATTTGATCGGGTAGCGGTACAAGGCGGAAAGCGTGGGCACGGTCGGCCTGTCGTTCGCGGATTCGCCCGACAGATTAACCAATTCGCGGGGCCGACGCGCCCTCGAATACGCGCGCCGGCCGGCCTCTGCGGCGGCACCAAGAGCCAATTCCAATAGGCTCTTGGTGATACCCGAATACGCGAATCCCGCCTATAAGCTCAAGTCTGTACTCCGGCTGCCGATGTAGGTCATAGGGCTGTCGCGCCTTGTGATGCCGTAACGGCGCATATCGCGAAACTGACAAAAAAGGCGATAAAAGAAACAATCGCTGAGGAGATCTTCGATGTTGAATCCGAGAAAAAGTGTGCGGGCAAAACTCGCGATCGGCTTTGGGATGGCGCTGGTCTTCATCGTACTGCTCAGCGCGCTTTCGGTCTGGTCGATTCGTCGTGCCGCGGATAACACGGCCGCGATCTACAACCAGAATCTCTCCGGCATCGAGACGATTTCCAGCCTCAATCGGCAGGTCAACAATCTGCGCTCACAGGTCAGCACACTGCTGACCTCGCAACCCGACGCCCTGGCCATGAAACGCATGGCGGACCACATCGGCACGATTCAAAAGCAAGTGGATAAGGACTGGAAAGCCTACGACCCCGCCTTGATCACGAGCCCGAAGGAGCGAAAGCTGGCCGACCAGGCCCAGAAGAACCTCAAGACAATCGAGGCCTCGCTTGGCGATTTCGTGTCCAGTCTCAAGCAAGCCGACATGATGGGGGCCACCAGCATCTACGGTATATCGCTGCACAAGCCTATCGACACGCTGGCCCAGCAACTGCACCAGCTCTGGAAAACACAGCGTAGCGCCGCTGCCAATGCCTACGCGGACACCCAGGCTTCGGCGCACCAGTCCCAGATCACCATCATCGCCGCCGGGGCCGCCGTGTTCGTACTGGCGTTGCTCGTGATGTTGTGGCTGATGGCCGGCATCATGCGCCCGCTGGCCGCGGCCCGCGGGTTCGTCGCCGCGATCACGGAGGGCCGGCTGCATGATCGCGTCGACAACCCCTATCGCGACGAATTCGGCGGCATGATCGACGGCATCGAATCGATGCGCGCCCGTCTGTATGACGTGGTCAGCGATGTCGACAACCGGGCCGATTCAGTCACCGCCGGCGCCAATGAAATCGCGGCCGGCAACGACGAGCTCAGCAATCGCACCCAGGAACAGGCCGCGAGCCTGCAACAGACCGCGGCCTCGATGGAGCAGATGACCTCCACGGTCAAGCAGAACGCCGACAATGCGGCGCAGGCCAATCAGGTGGCCCAGAGCGTACGGACCCAGGCCAGCGAGGGCAGCGAAGTGGCCTCGCGTGCCGTGGCCTCGATGCAGGCGATCGAACAATCCAGCAGCCAGATCAACGAAATAGTCGGCCTGATCGACGAAATCGCCTTCCAGACCAACCTGCTGGCTCTCAACGCGTCGGTGGAAGCCGCCCGGGCCGGCGAGCAGGGGCGCGGCTTCGCAGTGGTCGCCACCGAGGTCCGCAGCCTGGCCAGCCGCAGCGCCTCGGCGGCCGACGATATCAAGAAGCTCGTGGCCGACAGTGCCAGCAAGGTCGCCGACGGCGCCGAACAGGTCACACGCTCCGGCAAAATGCTGGATGAAATCGTGGTGAGCGTACACAAGGTCAGCGATCTCGTCTCCGAGATCGCCGCGGCCAGCCAGGAGCAGTCCTCCGGCGTCGAGCAGGTGAATCTGGCGGTTTCGCAAATGGACGGCGCCACGCAGCAGAACGCGGCCCTGGTGGAACAATCCGCGGCCGCCGGCCGCTCGCTCGAAGAACAGGCGCGTGCACTCAAGGAACGCGTGGCGTTCTTCGAACTGTATCCGCGCGCGCTCGACGAACACGAGCACAGCGACAGTCCGAGACCGAAAGATACGCGCGAAGACAGCGCGCCCATGCCCGCAGCGGACGCCCTGCCCGCACACCACGGCGCGGCGGCATAGCGCAGATCGCGCGCTTCTCGAGTCAGGTCGGCGGTCCACGCCGCCGACAGGCCGCTTCGAGCAGCTCGAGCAGGCGAATGTGTACGCCGGATGGCGTCATGAATCGCTTATCCGATACGCACGCTGGCCCGCACGCTCTGGCCCGAGCCGCCGGTGAACGCTTCCCCGGACCGCACATTCGCGGCCGTCGCGGCGCGGCGCCCGTACAACTCGGGCGCAACGACGCCTGACACGCCCCGGTCGATCGGCTAGCGATAACGACCGCCGGGCACAGCCAAACCGGCCGCCGATCCGGCCGCCGATCCGGCCGCCGATCCGGCCGCCGATCCGGCCGCAGGCCTTGAAACCGTTCCCATTTGCCGCGGGTCAAGCCGGACCCGCCCGTTAAGACCAGGGACGAGACTTTGGTCGCAAGCGCATTGTCGACGTGCTTGGGTGCATCTATGGTCAACATGCAGCGCAATAAAAACCGATCATCCAATCGCCGATCTACACGCTACCCGGTAGCGGATGTCCAGATGCGACGTGACGATTCGCTCATCGCGAATCCCAGACCACTGAAGGAGAGCCATGAAAATCATAACGTTCGCCCGGCATGCCGCCGTATACGCTGGCCTGATAGGTGGTGTGCTCGCCGCCGGTGCTGCCAGCGCTGCCTCCAACAGCAGCAGCGATTCGCTGCATTTCCTGCCGATACCGAAAGTCACCGGCAGCCCGGTCAAGATCAAAAGCAATCAACAGTTCACGATCAAGTTCGGCATCGGCCTGGCCAAGGAAAGCGCGCAGTACCAGGGCGTGGAGTATTTCAAGAAGATCGTGGAACAGCGTAGTGGTGGCCATATCAAGGTCAACATCTTTCCGAGCGCCCAGCTCGGCGGCGATCTGCAGATGACCAGCGCGCTACAGTCCGGCACCCTCGAAATGACGCAGCCCTCGACCTCGCCGCTGATCAAGATGCAGCCGAAGCTGGCGGTGTTCGATCTGCCGTTTCTTTTCTCCTCGGCCAAGCAGGCCCATCAAGTGCTCGACGGGCCGGTCGGCCAGAAACTGCTCAAGCAGCTCAGCGACCAGAACAATGGACTGGTCGCGCTCGCCTGGGCACAGAACGGTTTCCGGCAGTTGACCGACAGCAAGGGCGCGATCTCCAAGCCATCCCAGCTCAAGGGGCTGAAGATCCGGACGATGCAGAGCCCGGTGCAGCTCGATATCTGGAAGACGCTGGGCGCCAATCCGACACCGATGTCGTTCGCCGAACTGTTCACGGCCCTGGACCAGGGCACGGTGGACGCGCAGGAGAACCCCTGGATCACGATCCTGACCTCGAAGTTCTATGAAGTGCAGTCGAACGCAACCGATACGCGTCACGTTTACACGCCGTTCATTACACTGATGTCGCAGCGCTTCTACCAGCGGCTGCCGAAGCCATACCAGAAGCTGGTCAAGACCGCGGCCGTCCAGGCCGGCCACTACGAGCGTCGGGCCGCAGTGAACATCGCCCATCAGGCGAAACAGGACCTGCAAAAGAAAGGCCTGAAGATCACGGAACTCACCAAGGCGCAACGCGCGGCCTTCCGCAACAAGGCGATGCCGGTCTATCAGGACTTCAAGGGCCAGATCGGCGAGCCGCTGTTCGACAACGTCATGAAAGCCACCGGCCATACGCAGGCTATTGCCGGCAACAGCCAGTAGCACGGCCTCCGCCATCGCTGCTTGTGCGACGAGCCGGGTATCCGCCCGGCTCGTTTTCATCGGAGCGGCCGAGATGGCGTCACCGGGACGAATCAGGACACGCCCATGATTGAACAGTTCGTATGTATTTTCGAAAGCGGGATCGGCTATCTGCGGACAGGGTTGGCCATTGTGGTCGGCTGTCTGGTTCTTGCCGTGTTTTTCTGCGTATCGGCCAATGTCTTTGGACGCTATGTGCTCAACAGCTCCTACGACTGGGCGGCCGAGATGTCGCGCTTTTTCTTCATCTGGGCGGTACTGCTGGGCGCCGGCGTCGCCTGTCTGCGTCGCCAGAATATTGCCGTGGCCATTCTCAAGGACGCCGTGCCGGGCGGAGTGGCGGCGGTGTTCGAGCTCATCAAGATCGCGATCGTATACATGATCTGCGTGATCATCGTCTTCGCCTATCTGCAATTGATATCCGGCTATGTGAGTTCAACGCCGTTGCTGGGTATCCCCATGACTTATCTGTACATTGCGATGGTGGTGTTTGCGGCCTTTATGTTCCTCGCCAACACCGCCGACCTGCTGCGCCTGCTGGCGCGCGCGACGCGGAGCGCCTGACATGCTGATGCTGGGTATGTTGTTCGGGCTGCTAGCCCTGCTGGCCATCGGCGTTCCGGTTGCCATCGGCCTGGCGAGCGTGAGCATTTATCTGATGTTTCACTACGGCTATGCCTTGTCGCCCATCATCCAGCAATCGGTCAACGGACTGGATTCTTTTCCCCTGCTGGCGATCCCGCTGTTCATTCTGGTCGGCGAGGTGATGAGCCATGGCGGCATCGCCAACCGTCTGGTGCGTTTCGCCAGTGCGCTGGTGGGGTTCATGGCCGGCGGGCTCGGCCAGATCGCCGTGGTGACTTCGATGTTTTTCGGCGGCATCAGCGGTTCGGCCGTAGCCGACGCCTCGGCGATCGGCGGCATGCTGATCAAGCCGATGAAAGATCATGGCTATTCCGGCGCAGCCGCCACCGCGATCGTGGTCGCGGCGTCGGTGGTGGGTATCATCGTGCCGCCGTCGATCCCGATGATCCTGTTCGGCGTGGTTACTAATACGTCGATATCCAAACTGTTTCTCGCGGGCATCGTGCCGGGCCTGTTGATCACCGCCGGCCTGATGGCCACAACCTACCTGACTTCTCGCAAGAGCGGCCGCGCCCAGGCGTTTTCGGTACGCGAGGTCATCGACTCGTTCTTCGGCGCTCTGCCCGCACTGATGCTGCCGCTGATTATCGTCGGCGGTATTCTCGGCGGTATCTTCACGCCGACCGAAAGCTCGGCCATCGCGCTGCTGTATGCCATCGTCCTCTCGATGTTTGTCTATCGCAGCCTGACGCCGCTGAAGTTCTTCAAACTCTGCATGCAGACCGGCGAGCTCACCGGCATGGTGTTGCTACTGCTGGCCTTCGCCAACGTGCTCGCCTGGCTGCTCACGGCCAACATGGTGCCGCAGGAAATCGTGACCGCGTTGACCAGCCTCACCGACCAACGTCTGCCGATGCTGGCGATCATCATGGTGGTGCTGTTGCTGGTTGGTTTCTTCATGGACCTGACGCCGGCCATGGTCATCCTCGCGCCGTTGATGACGCCGGTGGTGACCAAGCTCGGCATCGACCCGGTTTATTTCGGCGTGCTGATGTCGTTCGCACTCGGCATCGGCCTGATCACCCCGCCCGTGGGCACCGTGCTCTATGTCGGTTGTGGCGTGGGTGGCGTCAGCATGGAGAAACTCTCACGCAGCCTGCTGCCCTACTACGGCGTGCTGTTTGCACTGCTGTTCCTGTTCATTCTCTTCCCCGGACTTGTGCTGTGGTACCAGTAAAACGCGAACCCGGGTCCCACCAACTCCATCCGACGGACCACCGATGAGCCGTACCTTTCGTATTCTCACGCCCGACGCCCAATACGACGACGATGCCGAACTCGAGCGCGAGACCGCCGGCCCGGATTTCGCATTCGATATCTTTCGCGAACGCGACGCTGCGCGCGTCGACGAGCAGTACTGGCGAGCGGCCGATGCGCTGCTGGTCTGGCACGAAGTATTCATCGACCGCGAACTGATCGCGAAACTCGACAACTGCCGCGTGATCGTGCGCGCCGGGGTCGGTTTCGATCATATCGATCTGGACGCCGCCGCGGCGGCCGGCATCCCGGTCTGCAACACGCCGGACTACGGCACCAGCGAAGTCGCCGATCATGCCATCGGCATGTTGCTGGCCTTCCGGCGCGGGCTGGTGTTTCACGACCAGCGCCTGCAACGCGCGCCGGTGGATGCCTTCAAGCCCGGCGCGCCGCAGGTCGAGCGCGTGCGCGGCAGCCGTCTTGGTATCGTCGGGCTGGGGCGCATCGGCACCGCCACCGCGCTGCGCGCCAAGGCTTTCGGCATCGAAGTGGTCGCCTACGATCCGGAGCTGCCGCGCGGCCAGGAGATCGCGGTTGGCGTGTCGCGGGTCGACAGCCTGGCCGAACTGCTGCAAAGCTGCGATGCCGTCACCCTGCATACGCCGCTCAACGAGCAGACCCATCACCTGATCGATGCCGAAGCGCTGGCGCGCATGCCGAAACACGCGGTGCTGATCAACACCGCCCGCGGCGCCGTCATAGATATCGATGCACTCTACGACGCGCTTATCGAGGGCCGGATCGCCGGCGCCGCGCTGGACGTACTGCCCGAGGAGCCGCCGGACATGAACCGGCCGTTGTTCACCGCCATCGAACGCGGCGACGAACGCCTCAAGGATCGGCTGATCCTCACCCCGCACGCCGCCTGGTACAGCCCGGCCAGCCGTGCCGATGCACGCCGGCTGTCGACCGAAACCCTGACCCGCTACCTGCGCGGCGAGGGGCTGCGCAACTGCGTCAACGCCGGGCTTGTGAAGCAATACGGCCACGGCTGAGCCCGGGGCGAAGCCTGCATCCAGGCGGCGCGTTCACGGGTAGGATGCAGAGATCGACTTTTCCCGCCGCCTGCGTGGCGGGACCGACGCTTCATCTGTGTCTATGCAACTCAGCTTCCTCGGCGGCGCCGAGAGCGTGACCGGCTCGGCCAGCCTGCTGGTCGACGCGCGCCTCGGCGTTCGTTTTCTTATCGACTGCGGCGCGCACGCCGAGCGCGGCGCCGGATTCGCGGACGGCGCGCCCAGACTGGGCTTCGACGCCCGGCAACTGGATTTCGTGGTGCTCACCCATGCCCATCGCGACCACACCGGCCGGCTGCCGCAATTGCACCGTGCCGGATTCCGCGGCCCGGTGTACTGCACCGAGGCCACCGCCGGGCTGACCGAACTGGCGCTGCTCGACGCCGCGAAGTTCAGCGACGAATACGACGCGGCGGACGTCGAACGGATCGATTTCCAGCCGCTCGACAAGCGCCCGGACTTCGCCTTCGATCGCGCCCTGCGCTTGCACGGCCTGTGGCTGACCTTTCATCGCAGCGCGCATATTCTCGGCGCGGTCGCGGTGACCGTGACCTGGCGCAGCCGCGTGGGCATGGAACGCTCGATCGTGTTCAGCGGCGACATCGGCGGCAATACGCCCGACAACCCGTTCCAATCGCTGCTGGCCGGCCAGACCCTGCCGGGCCCGGCCGATTACATGGTGGTGGAATCCACGCGCGGCGCTGAGCCGGCGCGCGCGGCGCACTACAAATCGTTCGCCGCGCGCATGCTCGCGTGGTCCGAGTTGTTTGCCGACAGCGACGCCCGTGGCGGCGGGCCGGTGATCGCGCCCTGTTTCGCCATCCATCGTGCCCAGGAACTGCTGTTCGACCTGGACTACGTGCTACGCACGACAGATATCGGCCGCCCGGATGCCCAGGGCCGGCCACGCTGGCTGTCGCTGGATGCGCCGCTGGCCGTGCGCATGACCGATGTCTTCGGCGCCGCACTCGCGGATGGCAGCGGCGGCGGCACCGCCGCGCGCTCCTACCGCAATCCCCTGCTGGCCGAGCGCCTCGGCCTGAGCGAGGAAACCGAAGTGGACGCCCATCTGGCTGCGCTCTGGCAACGCGTGCAGTACAACCGCGCGCCCGGCGGTACGCTGCGTGCCATGCGCGATCCGGCGCTCAATCGCCTGATCGCACTGGCCGGCAGCGGCATGTGCCAGGGCGGGCGCATCGTCGATTTCATCGTCGATCAAATCAGCAATCCGGCCGCGACCGTCGTGCTCTGCGGCTATGCCCCGCCCGACACCGGCGCCGGCCGCCTGCGCCAGCTCGCCGCCGGCGAATGGCCTAGCGACACGCCCCTGGCGCTGGGCAACGCCCGCATCGAGCCCGAACGCGTCCGCGCACGCATCGTCGACTTCGGCGACTATTATTCCGGCCATGGCGACGTGGAGGCGCTCGCCCGTTTTGTCTTCGAGCGGAATCGCGATGCCGCGACCACACGTCCCGCAACGGTGTATCTCAACCACGGCGATCCCGAGATGCGCAACGGGCTGGCAACGACGCTCCGGGCTCGCGCCGCCACCGGGCCGGCGACCGATCGGGCGATCGCGGGCGTCGAACTGGCCGAGACGGGACGAGTCTATGATCTCGATGCGGCCGATTTGCGGTGGCGCAATCGTCCCATGCCCAGCCTGAGCGCGCTGCGCCGCGCCGACGAAACCATCGAGTAGTCGCATGGGCGGGTCAAACCACGCGCCCACGCCACGGATGCAAGACCTTTCGACACTGGACAGCGCGGGCCGCGGCCGCTGCAATAAGACATCATCGAACCGCACGTCGGGCGCCATGCCTCGACCCATGCCGGCGCCGGGTGTCCGAGCCAACATCTCGCGCATGAACAAGGAGACAATCTGCGCCGCGACGCCTGCATACGTCCGCCGAGCGAGCCCGATGGCGGTCCGGCCCGCATGGCCCGGGTCGCCGCTATCTGCCGCCGGGACGCGCTCGATGCGCTTTCGGCTTCGCGTTGGCTGGCGCAGCTGCCGCGCCGCCTTTTGCTGCGCGTGGTGGCGCGCCGCATCGATGGGTTCGCCCGGCAGCTGATCGAGTTCGATGACCGCATCGCCAGCGACGGGCTGGCCGCCGCCTGCGCCTGGGGCCTCGGCCAGTGGGCCGGCCCGGTGTCACAACACGGCGAGCCGGCGGCGCCCGGCCAACCGCTGCTGCTGGTATCGAATCATCCCGGGCTGGTTGACGCGGTGGCGCTGTTGTCGCGACTGGCTGAACACGACGTCCGCCTACTGGTCGCCGAACGCCCCCTGTTCCATGCCCTGCCGGCCCTTCGGCAGCACCTGATCATGGTGGCCGCGGCCGGCGGCGGTCGGGCCTTTGCGGTGCGTGCCGCCACCCGGCATTTGCGCGCCGGCGGCACGCTGCTGACCTACCCCGCCGGGCGCATCGAGCCCGACCCGGCATCGGATCTGAACGACGCGCTGACCGCACTCGAATGCTGGTCGCCCAGCGCCAGCTACCTCGCGCGTCGTGTGCCGGAGCTGAGGGTGCAACCGGTTACCGTGAGCCATGTCATCGCAGCGCGCTATCGTGGCCACTGGCTGGCTCACCGGGCCGCCAACACCCACGATCGGGACGCCGTCGCCGCCGCGTTGCAAGTTCTGAGCACGCCCCCGCACGGCGCGCACCCGCAGCTGGCGTGGGGCGCCGTGCTCGCGGGCCAACCGGCCAACGCTTTACACGCGCAGACCCTGGACGAGATGGCTCGCCTGATGCGCACGTCGCGACCGTCCGCGTATGCGACCGGCATCCGGGCTTCGTCGTGAGCCGGGCTGCTTGTCCCCGGCCGGGTCTACCCTCATAACTGTGGATACACCCCGAAAAACGAGACAATCGACATGACGCATCCCGCTCTGGTACCGGGCCAGGTGGCCGTGGTGATCGGCGGCGCGGCCGGCATCGGCCGCGCCGCGGCCGAGGGTTTCGCCAAGCGTGGCCTGCATGTCTGCATCGCGGACCGCGACATGGAGCGTCTCGCCGAGGCCGAAGCCGCGGTGCGGGCGGCCGGCGCGGATCACGATGCCGACGTGATGACCCACGCCGTGGATGTCGCCGACGTGCAGCAGGTCATCACGCTGGAATCGGTCGTGCGCTCGCGCTTCGGCGGCACCGATGTGCTCATGAACAACGCCGGCGTCCAGCCCGGCAGCCACATCTTCGGCCCGGCCGAGAACTGGCGCCAGGTGATCGGCATCAACCTCTGGGGCGCGATCCACGGCACCCAGACATTCGTGCCGAAGATGCTCGAGCGCAGCGGCCCTGGCCTGGTCATCAACACCGGCTCCAAGCAGGGCATTACCACCCCGCCGGGCGATCCGGCCTACAACACCGCCAAGGCCGGGCTGAAAGCCTTCACCGAAGCGCTGGCGCACGAACTGCGCAACACCGACGGCTGCGAGCTGACCGCGCATCTGCTGATCCCTGGCTTCGTGTTCACCCAGCTCACCCGCCCGGGCGAGACCGAAAAACCGGAATCGGCCTGGACCCCGGAACAGACCGCCGACTTCATGTTCGATCGTCTCGATGCCGGCGATTTCTACATCCTCTGCCCGGACAACGACGTCCCGCGCTGGCTCGACGAAAAACGCATGCAGTGGGCGATCGGGGATATCGTCGAGAACCGCCCACCGTTGTCGCGTTGGCATCCGGATTACGCCGATGCCTTCAAGGCATTCGTGAACGACGGTGCGAAGGGCTGACGACCCGGCGCGTGTGCCCGGTGAATCTGTTCAGTGGTAGCGGCGCTGCAGGAAATGACCGCGCACGCTGCGTCCGTAGACGAATTCGAACAGCACGGCGACGACGATAAATCCGGCGAAGACGGCCACGCCGGCGGGATTGCTGCGCCACGTGTGGCCAATCAGCACAGCCAGCGCCATCGCGCATAACAGTACCCCCAACCCGTGCAGCGCGCGCACTCCATGGATTTGCGGGGCCAGCCGCCAGGCCGCGGCATTGACCAGGGCGAACACCAGCAGAAAGCTCGCACTGCCGATGATGGCGATATCGGTCAAGTCGATGGCATTGGCCAGAAAAAGGCTGAGTAGGGCCGTGGCCAGAACGCCGGTCATCGGCAGGCCGTGGCGTTCGGCATCGAACCGGCTGGGCAGCACGCCATCGCGCGCCAGCACATAACCCAAGCGGGCGTTGCCATATAGCGTGGCGTTGATCGCGGACAACGTGGCCAGCACGGCGGCGAGCGCCACCAGCACGAAACCGGCCCGGCCGAGCGCCGGTTCGGCGGCCACCGCGAGCACGTAGTCGCGCACCGCCAGCACCTGGGCTTCGGGCACCGTACCCACGGCAATCATCGCGATCAGCACATAGAGCGCGATCACCGACACGACCGCGATGAGAAAGGCGCGCGGCAGGTTGCGCGCGGGGTTGCGGATATCCTCGGCCGAGTTCGCGATGAGCTCGAAGCCCTCGTAGGCCACGAAGATGATCATGCCGGCCGAGACGATCGATAACATCGAGCCCCAATGCGCGGGGGCGAGCCGGGAAGCATCCACATGCGACGCGCTGAACACGATCACAATCGCCAGCAACGCGATCTTGAGCGCCACCACCGCGGTTTCGGACCGACTCACCAGCGACGCGCTGACGAGATTGATCACGGTCGGCAGCACGATCGCCAGACTGATCAGGGCGTGCTCGAGCAGCACGCCGCGGCCGGAGCCGAAAAAGGTACCGGCATAGGAGGCAAACGCGGTGGCATACAGGGCGATGGTGACCAGATAGCTCAGCCACAGCATCAGATTGACACTGCCGGACAACAGATTGTTGCCGAAGGCCGCATCGATGAAAGCCACCGTTCCGCCACGGCTGGGATAGGCCACCGACAGTTTCGCATAGGCCACCGCCGTGACCAGCGCGATCACGCCGCCAACCAGAAAGGCCACCGGTGTCGCGCCATGCGACAGCGCCATCGCCTCGCCGAGCACGGCGAAGATGCCGCCGCCCACCATGCCGCCCACACCGATCGCTACCGCGCCCCAAAGGCCGACCGCGCGATCCGTCCCGGCGGCCTGTTCGCCCGACACCATCGGCTCAGCTCACCCTGCCCGCGAATCGGCACACGGCTTCGATGGGCCGAATGCGGCGATTGATCCGATGGCACACACCCGGCTCGGTCTTCATCGTCGCAAGTCTCGCACACTTTCCGCCGGCCAAGGCTTGTTCCGACGCTCGGCAATATTGTCGGACGCGGTCACACCGTCTAACCTGACTCGCGTTCTACACGCCAGATGCGCCCGCATGAACATCGACCAGGCCGGCACTTATACACTCGGCGATCGCCGCGTCAAACGCATGGGCTACGGCGCCATGCAGCTGGCCGGCCCGGGCGTATTCGGGCCACCCAAAGACCCCGATACCGCCCGCGCGGTTCTGCAGCAGGCGCTCGCCGGCGGGGTCGATCATATCGACACCTCGGACTTCTACGGCCCGCACGTCACCAACCACCTGATTCGCGAGGCACTGCATCCTTATCCGGCGGATCTCACGCTCGTTACCAAGATCGGCGCGAAACGCGGCGAGGATGGCGCCTGGAATCCGGCATTCGCGCCGGACGAACTGTGGCGCGCCGTGCATGACAATCTCCAACACCTTGGGCTGGAGACGCTCGATGTCGTGAACCTGCGGGCGATGTTCTCGGCCCACGGGCCGGCCGAAGGCTCGCTCGCCGAAGCGCTGGACGTACTGGCCGAGCTGCAGCGCGAAGGGCTGGTGCGGCATATTGGTCTCAGCAACGTTACCCCGACCCAGGTCGCCGAGGCCCGGGCGATCATGGATATCGTCTGCGTGCAGAACTTCTACAATCTCGCCCATCGCGACGACGATGCCCTGATCGACGAGCTCGCCGACCACGGCATCGCCTACGTGCCGTTCTTCCCGCTTGGCGGCTTTAATCCGCTGCAGTCCGGGATTCTCGACGCGGTCGCCGCCCGCCGGAACGTCACGCCGATGCAGATCGCGCTGGCCTGGCTGCTGCAACGCTCGCCCAACATCCTGCTGATACCGGGCACCTCGTCGCCGCAGCACCTGCGCGAGAACCTGGCAGCGACCGCCCTGGAATTGACCGCTGACGATCTGGCCGAGCTGGACCGCGTAGCCGACGAGTAAGCGCCTGTCCCGACAGACGCCAAGCCTCGGGACCGGTCGATCGCTGGTCGCGTCAGTCCATGTGGCCCACGGCCAACCGAACCCCCAGCCCCACGAACAGCGCGCCCACGAGCCGCTCCGCCACACGGCCGATCGCGCGCACCGCAGGCAGCTGACCCACGCCGACCGCAGCCAGCGCGGCCAGACAGTTCACGGCCGTTCCCGTGCTGTTGAAAGTCAGCCCGAGCACGGCGAAGGCCAGCGTGCGATCGCCGGCCGCGGGATCGATGAACTGCGGCAGGAACGCCAGGAAAAACAACGCGATCTTGGGATTGAGCACGTTGATGAGCAGCCCGCGCCGGAAGACCGCAGCCAGCCGGGGCGCCGGCAGGCGATCGCGCGGCGCCTTGGCCGGTCCGGGCGCATGGCGACGCGCCAGCAACAGCCGCAGACCGAGATAGACCAGATAACCCGCGCCCACATACTTCACCAGCGCGAAGGCCGTGGCTGACGCCGCCAGCAGCGCCGACAGCCCGACCACGGCGAGGGTGATATGCACCAGCGTACCGGCAAACACGCCCCAGGCGGCCATAATGCCGCGGACCAACCCATAACGCCCGGCATTGCTGACCACAAAGAGCATGTCGGCCCCCGGCGTGATATTGAGCAAAAGCCCGGCGCCGACAAAAAGCAGAAACTCGTGTAAACCCGGCATGAATCACCCTCGATCCGCGTACTTGGCAATTAGCTCGCGCCGCCACCCGAAGCAATGCGTGCGCGGGCTGCAGGGCGAATAGAGGAATCCCCGTAGTCGCAGTAGTCAGCCGCACGGATTAACGGGCGCAGGCGCTGCTGATAGCGTGCATTAAACGTCCGACCAGCATGCCGTCGATCGACGCCGCGCCGGCGACCCTGCCGGCCGATGGCGAAAAGCGCGACCGCGCAGCAGGCATGTCGAGCTGCCCTCGATTCTATAACGCGGAGCATTGTTATGGTGCGCAAACATCAGCTTTCAGCCGCGGCCGTTTCGGCCGCCGCCCTGGCATTCACCTGTGCCCCGGCCCTGGCCCAGAACAACGGCGCTCACGACCAGGGCGGCACGCACGTCAGCGCCGGCGCCAGCGTGAATGCCGGCACGCCCACCCAGCTCGCCTACAGCGCGGCCGGTGTGCTGCAGGGCCAGATGCAGAAACCCGCGCAGGAGCGCATTCCGCAGTCGCTACTCAACGGCGCCCACTGCATCGGCGTATTCCCGAGCGTGTTCAAGGAAGGCTTCCTGGTGGCCGGCAAGAATGGCGATGGCTTGGTGGCCTGCCGCGACGATTCCGGCAACTGGGATCGGACCGCCCCGACCTTCTACAGCCTGTCCGGCGGCAGCGTCGGCTTTCAGGCCGGCGCCAAGGTCACGCAAGTGGTCATGTTGTTTATGAGTGACAAGGCCATGCAGGATCTCCGCGACGGCAACGTCAAAATCGGCGCCCAAGCCTCGGCCACAGTCGGGCCCGCGGGCGCCCACGCCAGCGTGCACACCGCGCCGGCGCCGATCATCACTTATCGCCTGAGCAGTTCCGGCGGCTTCGCGGGGGCTGCGATCAAGGGCGCCACGCTGGCACGCGACCGGGACGCCAACCAGGCGATCTACGGCGCCCAGGCCGCGCATGGCAAGCCGTTCCAGCCGACGAAGATTCCGAAAACGATCGAAGTGTTCACGAAGACACTGAACCAGTTCGCGCCGGCCTCGAAATACAACGCCGGCATGGCGGTCAAGGGCCAGAACGGTCAGGGCGCCAACGCCGGTAACAACAACAGCAACGGCGCCTCGTAAGACGCTGCGGCGCCCGGCCGGCTCGTTGGCCGGGCGCCTTCGTCCTACCAACGGCGCGCCAACCGGCGCGTTACGGCGTCGACATCGTCGCGGGCACCGACCACGGTCAGCGTGTCGTTGACCCGCAGCAGGGTGGAAGGCTCGGCCTCGAGCACCGCACCGCGGCGCTCGATCCGTAGCACCCGCGTGCCTTCCGGCAGATTCAGATGCCGCAGCTCGCGATCCGCGAGCCAACTGTTCTGCAGCTTGGCGATACGGATCTCGTGGCTGTCGTCCTCGTGCACGCGGCCGTCGATCTGGCCGGCGTCCAGCGCCATGCTCTCCAGCAACAGCAGCTTGGCATAGGCCGGGTTGACGATGCGCACATCGGCGGACCGGAACCGCGCGTTGTAAGCCGGATCGCGCACCCAGGCCAGCAGTTTGCGCACGGCGTGCACCT
Organism: Salinisphaera sp. LB1; assembly: GCF_003177035.1. Lineage (NCBI taxonomy): Bacteria > Pseudomonadati > Pseudomonadota > Gammaproteobacteria > Salinisphaerales > Salinisphaeraceae > Salinisphaera > Salinisphaera sp. LB1. The sequence goes on from NZ_CP029488.1 coordinate 1,260,419, forward strand.
CGCGCGCCACGCGGCAGAGCTGCAGATTGTCTTCGTCGGTGTCGGCCATGGCGATCACGGTCTGTGCCTGCTCTATACCGGCGTCGCGCAGGCATTCCGACAGCCGCGCCCGCGATGGCGGGTTGCCGTTCTCGCCGGCCGGCAGCGCGGTGACGGTGCGCACGTTGCGGCCCATCTGTTCGAGCCGGGCGGCCAGGGCGCGGCTGTCGCGATCGTCGCCGATTACCAGCGTCTGCTGCGCCGCCTGGTAGCGCCGCGGCGCCAGACGGCTGAAGGCGATCGGCGAGATCAGGCAACTGATGATGGCGACCAGAATGATGGCGGCATCCAGCGCCGGCGAGATCACACCGATCTCCACCCCGATCGCGGCCACCGCGATGATCAGCGACAGGCGCGCCGAGAGCAGCGTGCTGGCGGCGAAGGTTTCACGCCAGCCGAAGGCCAGCCGGAACACCAGCGAGCCCACCAGCTTGACGCCGAAGGCCGCGACCACCAGCACGCCGATCGTCTCCCAGGGCGACTCGGAGGACAGCAGCGCCGGCAGGTCGAACTTGACCCCGACCATGATGAAAAAGATCGGGATGAAGAAACCGTAGCCGATCGCATCGAGTTTCTCGCGCAGCACCGAACTCTCGCTGCCCGACAGCATGGATACGATCACACCGGCCAGAAACGCCCCCAGAATGTTCTCGATGCCGAGGCTCTCGGCCAGCGCGATGAAGACCAGCGCCAACGCCATCGAGCCACGCACGCGGATCTGCGAAGTGGCGGTGGACAAGGCATGCATGAGTCGTTGGGCCGGCAGGTGCGAGCGCGCGCGCTCGGCCAGGCGCCAGGCGGCGACGAAGGCGAGCAGCAGCACCAGGATCAGCAGCAGATCCACGGTCGCGCCCACACGCAGCATGGCGTAGCCGCTGACCAGCAGAATGGTGACGAAATCGGCGATCAGCGCCGCCACCAGCAGGGTCTGGCCATAAGTGGTTTCGAGCAGCCCGCGTTCCTTGAGCACCGGCGCCACCACGCCGAGCGACGTGGTCGACAGGATCAGCGCCATCAGCCACGGCTGTGCGACCAGGCCGATACCGGCCAGATAGAACCCCGCAGCCAGCGAACACAGCGCGGTGAGCGCGAACGCCGCCCCACCGATCACGAACGGATTGCGCTTGAGCCGGGCACCGGCCTTGCTCGCGCGCAGGCCCCGGCGCGGCTCGAGGCCGGAGAAATCGATCTCCAGGCCGGACAGGAACATCAGGTAGGCGAAGCCGAACACCGACAACACCTTGAGCACGAAATCCTGCGATACCAGATGCAGGCCGCTGTCGCCGACCAGAATGCCGGCGGCGATCTCGCCGACCACCACCGGGATGCCCAGACGCCGTACCGGCGACAGCGCCACGGGCACCGCGAAGCTCAGCGCGATGACCACCAGCAGCGGGACGAAAGAGATATCGTTGGAATGCATACGGTCGGTGAGTCGGGCGGACGGAATACGCGGCACGGGGCCCGCTTCGGCGCCCGGTTATCGCGTGGCGGCGTTGGCGATCATGGCCGGCCGCCGGTGCCGGCCGTGACGCTATCAGGTTCTGTGGTCGAGAGCGGCCAGCCCCAACGGGCGACCACGCGAAGTGCATAGGCAGTCCACATAGTGTGCTATTTGCGTCGCAGTCCCAAGCGCTGTTTACGCCGGCTCCCGTGCCGTTTCACCCGGCCCCGTCCGGGTTGGCAATGCCGAGCGGCGCAAGCGTGACGGCGACGACATCATGGCGCCGGGCTTTATGCTCAGTCTATGGCAAACTGATAGGCCATCAACTCCCTTACCGAATCCGGACACCCCTTGCGCGCCATCCGATTCCGCCGGCTTCGCCGCCTTCTCCCGATCATGGCCCTGCTGCTGCTCACGCTCGGGCTCGGCGCCTGTTCCCAGCAGTCGGGCGGGACGGTTGACGGCATTCATCTGGTCCATCGGCAGCAATTGACGGTGTGCACGCACCTGCCCTACAAGCCGTTCGAGTTCACCAACGACGCCGGCAAGGTAGTCGGCTTCGACGTCGATCTCATGCGGCTGCTTGCGAACAATCTCGGCGTCAAACTCGATGTGGTGAGCATGGACTGGAACCAGATCACCAGCGGTGCCGCCTTCGCGGCCCATAAATGCGATCTGGCGATGGGCGGTGCGACCATCACCGCCGCCCGCAAGAAGGCGGTGCAGTTCTCCGCGCCTTACTTCAAGGCGACGCAGGCCCTGCTGGTCTCCAGAAAGGCCGGCGTGTCGAGTCTGGCCGATCTGGCCGACAAGCGGCTCGGCATGCAGACCGACACCACCGGCGCGGTGTATGCGAAAAAACACGCCGAGCAATACCACTACACACCCGTGGTGTTCGATGATCTCGCGCTGATGACCACGGCCGTGAGCGCCGGCAAGGTGGCAGCCGCGATCGGCGACAATGGCCCGATGGCTTACTACGCCGCCCGCAACCCCGACACGCGGGTCGCGCAGACCTTCGATACCGGCGAGCGCTACGGCTTCATGGCCGCCAAGGACAACGACAACGCCGACAAACTGATCGGCCGATTGAACGACGTGCTCGCCAAGGCCCGCAACAACGGCACCTACGCGGCCCGTTACCGCCACTGGTTCGGCCACGCGCCGACATCCAGCACGCCCTGATCGAAGGCATGGCCGCGACCGACCGACAGCCCGCACCCGCCGGCCGCAGCCCGCGCCAGCGCGCGCGTCGACGCCGCGCGATCCAGTACATCGTCCTCGCGCTCATACTCGCCCTCGCCGCGTACATGGCCGACTGGCCGACGATCGGGCATACCTTCTTCGATCCGGCGCTGATTGTGAACACCGCCGTCCACGGTCTGTGGCGGGCGTTGTGGAACACGCTCGTCTACAGCGCCGGCGGTTTCGTGATCGGCCTGGCGGCCGGCACCCTGCTGGCGCTGATGCGCTTGTCCGAGGTCGCGCCCTATCGCTGGCTGGCGACGCTCTATATCGAGTTCTTCCGCGGGCTGCCGGCGCTGATCGTATTCATCGCGCTGTCGCTGCTGCCGCTGGCGTTCCAGGGACTGGCCATCCCGTTTTCACCCTACGGTACGGTCTGGGCGGCGCTGGGCATCGTCGGCAGCGCTTATATGGCCGAGACCATCCGCGCCGGTATTCTGGCCGTGCCCCGCGGCCAGATCGAGTCCGCCCGCTCGCTGGGCCTGACACCGGCGCAGACCCTGCGCCAGATCACCCTGCCACAGGCGTTCCGCCTGATGATTCCGCCCCTGACCAACGAACTGATCATGCTGATCAAGGATTCCTCGCTGGTGTTCATCGTCGGCCTGTCGGCGGCCGATTTCGATCTGACCAAGTTCGGCCGTGCCGCCGCGAACAATCACGTCAACATCACGCCGTTGGTGGTGGCCGGCCTCGGCTATCTGATCATCACGCTGCCGCTGTCGCTACTGGTGCGACGCATGGAAGCACGCGCCGCGGCCGGGCGCCCGGCATGAGCGCCGCCCTGGTGGAACTGGCCGGCGTGGCCAAGACCTTTGCCGGCAGACGCGTGCTCGACGATATCGATCTGGCGGTCGCGCGCGGCGAAGTGGTGTGCGTGATCGGGCCGTCGGGCTCGGGCAAGTCGACCCTGCTGCGCTGCGTGAACCGGCTGGAAACGCCGGACGCCGGGCGCGTCGTCGTCGCCGGTGTCGATCTCACCGATCCAGACTGCGATATCGACGCCGCCCGGCGCCAGATCGGCATGGTGTTTCAGCAGTTCAATCTGTTCGCCCATCGCAACGTGCTCGACAACTGCGCGCTGGCCCTGCGCACGGTGCTCGGCCTCAAGCGTGCGGATGCCGAGCGCAAGGCCCGGCAACAGCTCGAATGGGTCGGTCTGGCCGATCGCGCCACGGCCTATCCCAGCGAATTGTCGGGCGGCCAGCAACAGCGCGTGGCGATCGCCCGGGCACTGGCGATGGACCCGGCTCTGATGCTGTTCGACGAACCGACATCGGCGCTCGACCCCGAGCTGGTCGGCGATGTGCTGACGGTCATGCGGCGCCTCGCCGATGCCGGCACGACCATGATCGTGGTCACTCACGAAATGGGTTTCGCGCGCGAAGTCGCCGACCGGGTGGTGTTCATGGATGCCGGGCGCATCGTCGAACAGGGCGCCCCCGCACAAGTGCTCGGCCAGCCGCGCATCGAGCGTACCCGCGACTTTCTACAGCGGGTGTCGGTGTCGGGTTAGGACCTGCCGGGTTCGTGCCGCCTTCACGCCACGGCCCGCCCCGGGCCGGCGTCGATGGTCCGCGGCCGCTGCCGCGGGCAACGCCAGGCGTCGGTTGGAACCGGCGCTATGAATCCGGCATCAAAACAGCTGACTTGATCAGCTGTTTTCAACGCCTTCAAAAATAAAAGCCGGCGCCTGTCCGTCTTTTATTTTCAAAGGCTTCGCGGCCGATGGCCGCGGCGAGCATGCGGTCGCATACGCGCGCTATTAACCCGAAAAATCATCTATTTTTGTGCCGGGTTAATAAGCCGCCGGCCGCACGACCAGAACCGAGTGCCGCGCATGCCGGACCATCCAGCCGGCGACGCTGCCCAGCAGCACATCGCTACGGCACGGGTTGTGCGAGGCCATCACGACCAGGTCGACCTCGTGGTCGTCGGCGGCATGCACGATCATGCGGCCCGCCGAGCCAGTCAGCACATGGGCGCTCCAGGCGAATCGGGTGCCCAGCCGCGCCTGAGCCATACGATCCAGATGACGCTGGGCCTCGCCCGTGATCTTGTGCATGTAACGGCGCTCGATCGAGGGGAAATAGCCCACCGACAGCCGCGGCAGCAAGAACGATGAACGTACTTCGTGCAGGCCCGCCTGTTCGAGCGCGGCCGCGAAGATATCGTCCAGGTCGGGCGTTTGTTCCGGATCGATCGGTAGCAGACTCTCTATGCGCCATGATCGCCCCCGCTGATGGCCCTGCGTCCATCGTCACCGCGCGGCGGGCCCACGTTTGATCCGGATCAAGACTGCCGCACCCGCGCCGGGCCATCATGCCATCACGGTACACGGCGGCAGATTCATCATGCATACCGACGACAGCCTCGATCCGCTGGCAGATCTCGCTCGCGTGATCGAGCACGCCTACCAGGCCGGCGAGATCGAGCCGTTGGCCGCCACGCTGGCGACGGTGGATTCCGCTTTGAACCGCCCATCGGCGCGCACGGTCTACGTTCACCTGCTGCCCGACGGCGTCGCGTTCTTCGTCAACACGTTCAGCGGCAAGGGCCGGCAACTGCTCTGGAACCCCTACGCCGCGCTGTGTTTCTACTGGCGCAAGATCGAGCAGCAAACCGTCGTCGAGGGACGCTGCGAAGTGCTCGATGAACCGACCGCCGACCTGCTATGGCGCAAACGCCCGCGCGAGAGCGCGCTGGTGGCCACGGCCCTGGACGCGATGTCGGACCCGACCGACGACGAGAATCTGGCCGAGCGGATCGCCAGCACCCGGCAGCATTACAGCTTCGAACACCCGCCACGGCCCGATCAGTGGCAGGGCTATCGTCTGCTCCCCGAACGCGTCGAATTCTGGAGCGCGGGCTGGGACCGGGCGCGCTATCGTCAGGTCTATCAGCGGGAAAGCGGCGGCGGCTGGCAGGTCAGCCGCCAGCCGCCGTAACCGATACCGTCGCCCGCCTCCCGCGGGCAGACCCGTGCCGAACGGCAGGCAGGGTACGGCGGCAAAAATCGAGCGTGGCATCCGGCACAGGCGGCCCGGGCGCCGGACGTCTCAGCCAGCCGACGAGCTGGCGGTATCGTGCTCGGTTTTCGCCCCTTTCGACGCAGCCTCTTCGACCTCGTTGGCTTGCCGGACCACCAGCACCGAATGCCGTGCGTGCTTGACCACCTGGGCAGCGGTGCTGCCCAGGAACACGTCCCAGACCACCGGGTTGTGCGAGGCCAGGATGATCAGATCGGCCTCGAGCCGGTCGGCGGCTCGCACGATCGTCCGGGCGACCGGCCCGAGCTCAACTTCGATGCGCCAGTCGCAGCGGTCGCCCAGCCGTTCCTCGCCGATCCGGGTGAGCTCCTTGCGGGCATGCCGGGTATAACGCGCCACGTAATCGGAATCCATGTACGGATAGGCGGTGGCGTAATGCCCGAGCTCCACGTTGAGCAACACCACCGTGGCCGGCTCGATGCGAACCTGGCGACCGACGGCTTCGAACACGCGGTCGAGTACCGCGGGTTGGTGGAGATCCAGTGGCACGAGTATCGTTTGCGACATGATGAGCACCTCGATCAGTGGGCGAAAGCGAGTGCCCAGTGTCGGCGTTCGACGGCGACGCACGATTGATCCGGATCAACCCCGGCGCACCGGTGCGCGATACCGCGGGCCCGTTTCACGGCGACATGTCGCCGCCCACTGCGGTCGCGCTCCCCGCGCCCGACCTGAACCGGCGTGCTGATCGCGTCGCCTTTGGCTTTACAAAAATTTTCGAGGGCACGCGCCGCATCCGCGTTCAGGCAAAACGGCCACCGGCATCAAACGACAATCGGGGGCATGTACGATGCGCGCACACGCTAGGCCCTTGCGCCTGGCCACGGCTCCCCCGGGAAGACGTCATGTCCGATACCTCAGTCGACCGCTGTTCCACCGCGGCACGCCTGCGCCGGTTCGCACCGCTGCTGCTGATCGCGGTCGTTGCCGCGCTGCTGCTGGTCGAATCGAGACATGTGAACCTGGCCGCGATCCAGCATGCGCTGGCCAGCGTGCCACCGACCCTGCTCGGGGTACTGGGCCTCGGCGGGCTGTTTGCGATCGCGGTCATGTCGAGCTATGACGTGCTGGCGGCCCGCTTCATCGGGCTCGACCGACGCGTGGCCACCAGTCTGCGCCTGGGCATGCTGGCCAACGGCATCAACAACATCGCGAGCCTGTCGGGCATCACCGGTTCCGGGCTGCGAGTGTTGCTGCTCACGCGCGACGGCGCGGCCACCGCGGCCGCCGTGCGCTACGCGGCGCTGGTAGCCAGCGCTTCGCCATTGGGTTTGTCGGCGCTGGCCTGGGTGACTCTGATCGTGCGTCCGGCGATCCTGGCGGCCACGCCGGTCCCGGAGCTGCTGGTCCTGATCGCGCTCGGCGTCATCGCACTCTATCTGCCGGCGTATTTCGCGCTCGCTACGACATCGCTGCTGCGCATCGGCCCGCTGCAGGCGATCGAACGCATCCGCCCCTGGCAGGCCGCCGTTTTCATGGCGGCCTCGGTGATCGACTGGGCGATCGCCGGCGCGTTGCTGTGGGGCTGTCTGGCGGTACTCGGCGCCGACGTGTCGCCGGCCGCCGTGATCGCCGCCTTCGCGCTGGCGGCCACGCTCGGCATGCTCAGTTTCCTGCCCGGCGGGCTCGGCGTATTCGACGTCACGCTGGTGGCGCTTCTGGCCGCGCACGACGTCAATGCGGCCACCGCGGTGGCCGCGCTCGTGCTCTACCGTGTGGCTTATTATCTGGTGCCGCTCATCGTGGCGCTGGCACTCGGCGCCAATGAACTGCGCTCGACCCGGATGGCCGAAACGGTCCGCACGCATCCGGCGATCCAGCTCATGGCCTGGCCGGTCGGACGCGTGGTCGATCTGGGGATTCGCGTGCTCGCCTGGTTGACCGCCGCCTGCGGCGTGGTACTGCTGGCCGGCGCGGCGTTCCCCAACCTGATCGCCCACACGCGCCTGCTGCACGCCTGGTTGCCGCTGGGCGCGGTCGAGGCCAGCCACATGGCGAGCGTGGCGGTGGGCCTGACACTGGTGTTTGCGGCCCGCGGCCTGTCGCTGCGGTTGACACGCGCGCTCTGGCTGGCGCTCGGTCTGCTCATCGCGGGCGCGGCGTTCGGCCTGCTGCGCGGCCTGGACTGGGGTACGAGCCTGATGCTGACGGCAGTGGCCGGCGTGCTCTGGCTCAATCGTGCCTCGTTCGACCGCCGCGGCAGCCTGGCCCGCCAACTCGGCGAATGGCAGTGGCTCGCCACGCTCGCGGCTGCGCTCGCCGTCTATTTCATTATCGGCCAGGCGTTTTACCCGGCGCACGGCGCCAGCGTCTTTCACTTCAATTTCGGCGCGCATGGACCGCGTTTCCTGCGCGGGCTGATGATCGCGCTGATCAGCGTGATTGTGCTCATGGCCTGGAGCTGGCCGCGCTGGCCGCGTCCCGAGCTGAAACTGCCGACGGCGAGCGACCTGGATGCCCTGATCGAGTGGCTCGGTCGGCATGGCTCCAACGGCTATTCCCATCTCATGCTGCTGGGCGACAAGACGCTGCGCTACAGCGCCGGCGACCGGGCCATGATCGGCTTCGCCGCCATTCGCAACCGCCTGGTCGCCCTCGGCGATCCCGTCGGCGATAGCGAGGCGCGCCGCGCCGCGATCGCCGATTTCCGGCGTTTCGCCGAAGCCGCGCATTGCACACCAGTGTTTTACCAGGTCGGCCCCGATTATCTGTCGGACTATCTGGACCACGGCTTCGCCCTGTTCAAGCTGGGCGAAATCGGGCGCGTCGATCTGGTCAATTTTTCGATGAAGGGGCGGGTCAACGAAGACAAGCGAGGCGCGATCAACCGCGGCAATCGGCTGGGTCTGACCTTCGAGATGCGCGAGCCGCCGTTCGATGGCGGGTTGATGGGCGAGCTACGCGTCGTGTCGGATGATTGGCTCGGCGAAAAGCCCGCGGAAAAAGCCTTCTCGCTGGGTCGTTTCGATGAGCGCTACATCCAGCGTGCGCCGGTGGCGCTGGTGCGCGATGCCGATGGCGTGCTGGTCGCATTCGCCAGCATTCTGCCAAGCTACGGGCATCGCGAGGAATTCTCGATCGACCTGATGCGTCATCTTGAGCGCGCGCCCGGCGGCACCATGGATTTCCTGTTCGTGCGCCTGATGCAGGAGGCACAGGCCATGGGCTACCACTGGTTCAATCTCGGCATGGCGCCGCTGGCGGGCGTGGGCGACACGCCGTGGGCCAACACCGCCGAACAGCTCGCCCGCCTTGCCTTCGAGCACGGCAACCGCTTCTACAACTACAAGGGGCTGCGCGCATTCAAGGAAAAATGGCACCCGGCCTGGCAATCGATGTATCTGGCTTACCCGCCGGAGGCCGGCCTGTCCGCGCTACAGCTCGATCTCGCCGCCCTGGTGGCCGGCGGCTACCGCCATATCATCGGGCGCTGAGCGGCTCGTGCCGACCCGGTCCCAAACCGCCCCGCGGCGAAAACGCCCGCGCCCGTCGGCACCGACGCGCCTGATTGGGCTCAACAAACCGTTCGACGTGCTGTCCCAGTTCACCGACGATGCCGGCCGCACGACACTGGCCGATTATGTCGATGTGCCGGGCGTCTACCCGGCCGGCCGGCTGGATCGCGACAGCGAGGGGCTGTTACTGCTGACCAACAACGGCAAGCTCAACGCGAAGATCACCCAGCCGCAACGCGGGATGCCCAAGACTTACTGGGCGCAGGTGGAAGGCATGCCGGACGCGCACCAACTCGCCGCCCTGCGCGCCGGTCCGACGATCAAGGACGGCCCGACCGCGCCGGCCGATGTCGTGTGCATGGACGAGCCCACGCTCTGGCCCCGCCAGCCGCCGGTGCGCTATCGCAAGACCGTGCCGACCCAATGGCTGGCGATCACCATCACCGAGGGCCGCAACCGCCAGGTCCGACGCATGACCGCCGCGGTCGATCTGCCCACGCTGCGCCTGGTACGCATCGCGATCGGCGGCTGGCACCTCGGCGACCTCAGGCCCGGCCAGTGGCGGGATTTCTAAGGGTTATTGCCGTTTCACACGGCACCGCGCCGGCGGGCCTGTTATTAATCCGGCAACAAAACAGCTGACTTCATCAGCTGTTTTCAACGCCTTCAAAAATAAAAGCCGGCGCTTGTCCGTCTTTTATTTTCAAAGGCTTCGCGGCCAATGGCCGCGGCAAGCATGCGGTCGCATACGCGCGCTATTAACCCGAAAAATCATCTATTTTTGTGTCGGGTTAATAACGCTTGCGGCGCGAAAAAGCGCCGAAGCAGAGCGATGAACTGACGCTACGGGATGCTAGTCCAGCGCGCGGTACAGCTCGGTGAACTGGGTGGCGGCGCGGCTGCGGGGCGCGAATGCGCGCACGGGCGCACGATGGGTGCCCATCTGTTCGACATGGCTGCTGTAATCGATGAATACATCGGGCGCCTGGGCCATGCTCTCCGGCGGTTGTTCGATCAGCTGTCGGTGCAGGCGGCGGCGGCGATCCGCCATGGCAAAGAACGGCCGCACTCGGGTCTTGCCGACTTTCTTTTCCGCGATGTGCTCCAGCACCTCGTCCAGCGCCCGCAGCGACAGCGGCGTGGGGACGACCGGCACGAGCACACGATCCGCGGCCCGCAGGATCGCCGTCGCCAGCGCGCCGATGCCCGGCGGGCAGTCGAGAATCAGCAGCGAGTAGGTCTCGGAAAACGGTTCGATCAGCCGCTCCAGCACCTTGCGCGGGCTCTTGGCCGCATGGATCTCGGCGTCCCATTGGCGATAACCCCGATCGCCCGGCAATACCGACAGCCGCTCGTAGGCTGTGGGCTGTACGTAGCGACCCAGCGGCACACTGCCGGCCACGATCTTCTTGGCCGAGATGCCGGCCGGTTCGTCGATGCCGAAATACCAGCTCGCCGCGCCCTGGGGGTCGAGATCCCAGAGAAGCACATGGCGGCCGGCCGCGGCCGCCTCGTAAGCGAGGTTGACGGCGGCGGCCGTCTTGCCGACACCACCTTTCAGACTGTACAGCGCCCAGGTCTTCATGCGCCCAAGGTTACGACAAACGCATCGCGCGTGCATGCGTGGCAGCGAGCCAGCCCTTGCTATATTGCCCCGATGCGAATCGTCATCCTGGCCGACACCCACGGCTTTCTCGACCCGCGTATCGCCGAGTCCGCGGCGGGCGCGGCGCTGATCTGGCACGCCGGCGACGTCGGCGACGGCATCGCCGCCGAACTTGCGGCGCTCGCCGACGAGACGATCATCGTCTCCGGCAACAACGACCCGGCAGACGCCCCCTGGCCCGAGGCGGTGAGTCGCGATCTGCCGGGCGGGCGACTGGCGATGATGCACGGCCACCAATGGCCGGCGCGGACACGCCATCGCCGTCTGCGTGCCGAATTCCCCGATGCGCGTGCGGTGGTCTGCGGCCACAGTCATCGTCGCGTGTTGGAAACCGGGGACACCCCCTGGCTGCTCAACCCCGGCGCGGCCGGCAAGAGCCGCGCCTACGGCGGGCCGGGCTATATCGAACTCATCGCCGAAGCTGGCGTCTGGCGTGTCGAACCGGTGGTGTTCGAGCCGCTTGCGGGCAGGCGGCGTACGCGACAAGGCTAGCGATCATCCGGCCGACGCAGCTGCGCGAGCATGAATCGCGCGATCGTGTCGCCGGCGTCCTCCTGCAGGAAATGACCGGCCCGGGGGACGGTGCAGTGGCGCGCCGCGCCCGCGCCGGCAACGCGTTCGCGAAAGACACGATCGCCACCGCGCGTGACCGGGTCGCCATCGGAAAAACAGGTATGAAAGGGGCGCGCGAAGCGTTCGAGCGACGCCCACGCCGCGCGGTTGGCGGCATGCTCGGGATCCTGCGGCGACAGGGGCAAAAGACGCGGCAGTGCCCGCGGCCCGGCCATGTAGCGGGCATCGGGAAACGGCGCGGCATAGGCAGCCCTTTCCGCACGTGACAACCAGCGCCGGGTCCCGACCTGCAACATCGCGCCGATCGGGAAAACCGGCGAATACCGGGCGAAAGCCCGCCATGCAAAAATCAGTGGCCGACGCGGTTCATCGCCGGTCAGCAAAAAGCCGTTGCCCACGAAAACCCTGGCAAAACGCGCCGTCTGCTCGGCCAACAATCGCAGACCGATCAGAGCGCCCCAATCCTGGGCGAAGAGTGTGATGTCGGACAGACCCAGCGCATCCAACCAGGCGCGTACCCAGTCCACATGGGCGCGATAACTGTGGGCGGCGATCGCCACCGGCTTGTCCGAACGGCCGAAACCGATCAGGTCCGGCACCAACACCCGATATCCCGCGGCCGCGAGCGGCCGGATCATGGACCGATAAACAAAGCCCCATGTCGGCTCGCCGTGCATCAGGACGATCGGCCGGCCGCCGCGCGGGCCGGCCTCGACGTGCGCCATCTGCACGCCGCCACCGACATCGGTGCAAACGGCCGGATAGTCGAAATCCGGCAGGGCTTCGAACCGGCCGGCGGGCGTGCGCAGACACGCGGCTGAATCGCTCGACAATCGATTCGGTCTCATGCGCAAAACCTGCCTCCGGCAGCGGTTGGCGGTCCCGACAGCCCCGATCCGCGCTTGAGCGTATCAAGACAACACGCTAGGGTCTGGTTACGCAAATCAAGCGTGCGGTTTCGCCACTTTTCCGCCTCATTGCCAGGCAGGAAAATACAGGCGAAATTCATGACGCGAACTCACACACGACAGGCGCTGGCGTCGGGTTTATGCTCCATTTCATGATCCAATCCCGGCATCGGCGGCCGATCGTTGTCATCGGCCTGATGAGCGCGTTGTTGCTGCTGGCCGGCTGCACCGCGCTTTCAAGCACGACGCGGCGGGCCGGCCAGGCTTCCGTGACCACGCTCAAGGGCGTGGCGCATGTCAGCCGGGCCACCAGCCACGCCTCCGTGACCCGGCCGGATGGGCCCCGCTACGCCGATGCCGACGCGTTCGTGCGATCGCAACGCCCGCAACTGGCACGCCAGGCCGCTGTCGGTGGCGGCGAGGATATCGACGCGCTGGCTGTTCTTTTGAACAAGCCGGACCATCGCGCGCTGGCACGCTGGATGCAAGCGCATTATCGCGCACTGTTCAGCGATCGGTCGGTCTCGGCCTCTACAATCGTATCCAGAATCGACGCGCAAGCTGGATAGCGCGTACATTCAAGCCAAATTTCCTCAGGAAGGCATCGAAAATGAAGAAAGTTATTCTGGTTACCGCTGCCGCTCTGCTGTCGATCGGCCTGGCGGCCTGCGGTAATAACAACAGCGGCAATACCGCCTCCGACAACGGCATGTCGTCGAACTCGATGTCGAGCAACAGCATGAGCTCGAACGCCATGTCGGGTGGATCGACGTCCGGTAACACCATGTCCGGTAACAGCATGAGTGGCAATTCGATGAGCAACAACGACATGTCGAACAACAGCATGTAAGACGGCCCTTGGCCCGTCATCGAAACCGGCGTCGTTCGCGGCGCCGGTTTTTTTATGCCCGTTCGCACCCACCGCACCATACGCCGGAGCACGCAATAGCCGAGCGACGAACTGTAGCCGACGCCGGTGAACTCGGGATAGCATCTGAAAAGATGCCGTTCATTTTCCGTACGGACACACGGCGCCACCTTCGCTACAAACAATCAACGGGAGGAGAACCCCATGCGCCTAACCATTCTGAGTACCGTTCTATGCCTGCTCATGGCCGCCCTGCCGGCCGCCGCGGCCAATTACAAGTCCAACGACATCACTGGCGTCTGGCAGACCAAGACCGGAGGCTACGTACAGGTGTACAACAACGGCGGCAGTTATGCGGGCCGAATCGTTGGCTCAGCCAGCGGCAAACCCCGCTATGACACGAAAAACCCCGACCCCGACAAGCGCGGGCGTCGCCTGCTCGGCGTCGTGATCCTGCACGGACTGAAATACCAGGGCCACGGCGAATACGACGGCGGCCACATCTACGATCCGAATAGCGGCAAGACCTATAAGGCGAAGGCCACGCTCAAGGGACCGGACACGCTCGACGCGCGCGGTTACATCGGCATCAGTCTGCTCGGCAAGACCCAGACCTGGCACCGTATCGACCCCAAGGCCGAGCACGTGCACCAGAATCTGTTGCATCACCCGGTCGGCGCCGCACCGCAATCGGGAAGCTGATCGCAACACCGCGACCGCGCCCCGGAGCCCGGCAATTTGCCGCCCCGGGGCGTATGCCGCAACCACAATCTGCTTTCGGGCGTAGGCAAGCACAGATTTCGACTTCAGGGCCTGTTGCCGTTTCGTGCGAGCGCCGCGTTGGAGACCACAAATCGTGTCCGGCAAGGCGCGAGTCGCCGGTCGTGGCGTGCCACGATCAAGACTTGCAACGCCGCCGGGCGCCCCTAGTAAATTTTTTATGGGCGGCCCAACCCGAAGGGACAAGCGCTGTTTTGCGGCAATCCAGTGTTGTAGCACGCTTGTGCAGAGTGACTGCACGGCGCGCACTACGCCTCGTCTTGCCGCAACACAGCGCTTGGCGCGGACTCGCACGAAACGGCAACAGGCCCTAGAATAAGTGCATGACCACGCCCAGCGAAACCGCCCTGCAACCGCGTCTAACGCCGGCGCAGAATGAAGTGTTCGCGCGCGACGGCTTCCTCGTCATGCGGCAGCTGGCCAATGCTGAGCGCATTGCCGCGATGCGCAGCATCGCACTGGACCACCTGGAACGCGCGGTCGAACCGCTTGAATACGAGGCCGATGTGGCCTATCCCGGCGCGCCGGCTTCGCGTATGGCCGAGGGCGGCGACACCGTTCGCCGGTTGCTCGACGCTTTTGATCGCGATCACTGGTTCGCCGATTGGGCGGCCGACGACCGGCTGACGGCTATCGTCGCTCAGTTGCTGGACTCCACCACGGTCTGGTTGACACCCAACCACCACAATTGCGTGATGACCAAGGCCCCGGCCTATTCCTCGGCGACGGCCTGGCACCGCGATCTGCGCTACTGGTCGTTTGCACAACCCCATCTGGTCAATGCCTGGCTGGCGCTGGGCGACGAAACGCCGGAAAACGGCTGCATGCGTCTACTGCCCGGCTCGCACCGCATGGAGATTGGCGCGGACCGGCTCGACGACGCCCAATTCCTGCGCGAGGATCTGCCGGCCAATGCCGAACTGATCGCCACCGCCGAATACGCCGAGCTGGCGCCGGGCGATGTCCTGTTCTTCCATGCCGGGTTGTTCCATGCCGCGGGCGCCAATGCCGGCCCGGAACGCAAGATGGCCGTGGTCACCAGCTATTTCGGCCGCGACAACGCGCCGGTGGCCGGCACGCGTTCGGCGCGCCGGCCGGCCATTCAGGTCCGATAGACATCGCATGCGTAATCTCTCGAACATCGACAACGTGCCCGATCGATCCACGCTGGCGAAACGGCATACCGTAGGCGGCTTTCAGGCCGTGCTGCTCGGCAAGAAGGGCAAGCTGAGGGCCAGCGAGCTGGGTGAGCTCAATATCCAGGGCCTGCTCGATGCGATCGATCGGATGCCGATGCAGCCGCAGAAGATGCAGCAACAGTCATGAGCACACGCGCCCCCGTCTCCACCGCCCGTAACGTACTCGGCGAGCCGTTGATCGGTTGCTGCGATGCCCCGATCACCGGCTTCTATCGCGACGGCTTCTGTCATACCGGACCGGAGGACGCCGGCCGCCACGTGGTCTGTGCCGTGATGACCGACGATTTTCTGGCCTTCTCGGCGGCACGTGGCAACGATCTGGCCACGCCACGGCCGGCATTCGATTTCCCGGGGCTGGATGCGGATGATCGCTGGTGCCTGTGCGCCGCACGCTGGGCCGAGGCCTTCGCAGCCGGTGTGCCGCCGCGCGTGGCGCTGACCGCCACGCATGAAGCCGCGCTCGAGATCGTGCCGCTGGCGGATCTAAAGGCGCATGCCATCGATCTGTCGTAGCCCGTCTTGCTCGCAGACGCTGCCGATGCACGCTAGGCTGACGGCAACGCTTTTGCTCGCAGGCGATCCATGTCGATTGTCGATCCGATAAGCCAGATCTTTCTGCGCCTCGAGCGCCGCAACCAGCCGATGCACGTCGGCGGCCTGCAGCTGTTCTCCATTCCCGACAACGCGCCCGCCGACTACGTACATCAACTGGTCGACCGCGCCCGCGCGCAGAACGCGATCCAGCCACCGTTCGACAAGCGACTGAAGTATCGCCTCGGCCAGCCTTTCTGGCGCGCCGATCACGATTTCGACATGGAATATCACGTGCGGCATCTGGCGCTGCCGGAGCCGGGCGCGATCCGCGACCTGCTGGCACTGGTCTCCATGCTGCACGCCGCCCTGCTCGATCGGGCACGCCCGCTGTGGGAGGTCTATGTCATCGAAGGCGTGACCGACAACCGCTTCGCCATCTACACCAAGTTCCATCATTCGATGATGGACGGCATTTCGGCCATGCGCGTGCTGCGGCGTTTTCTGTCGATCGATCCCGGTCGCGAGCATTTTCGCGTGCCCTGGCAGCTCCCACCACAGGCGAAAACACGGCCGCGCCCCTGGTCCGCGGGCGTGGCCATGCTGCAGAGCAGCTATCGGCAAGCCGCGGCCCTGCCCGCCGCCGCGCGGTCGCTGTACGACGCCTGGTACGACGCGCGCCACGACCCGGACTTCACCGGACCGGCCGAGGCCCCGGCCTGCATTCTCAACCGGCCGGTCAGCGGCTCGCGCCGGTTCGCGGCGCAGGGGTACTCGATGACGCGAATCCGCGGCGTCGCCGACGCCTTCGGCGCCACCGTCAACGACGTGGTACTCGCTCTATGCTCGAGCGCACTACGGCGTTACCTGATCGACCAGGACGCCCTGCCCCGGGCCCCGCTGATCGCCATGCTGCCGATCTCGCTGCATGACACCGAGGACGCCACCGGCAACCGGGTCGCCCTGATCTATGCCAACCTGGCGACCGACATCGCCGACCCGGCCGAGCGGCTGGCCGCGATCAAGCGCAGC
The DNA here is from genome assembly GCF_003177035.1 of Salinisphaera sp. LB1. Lineage (NCBI taxonomy): Bacteria > Pseudomonadati > Pseudomonadota > Gammaproteobacteria > Salinisphaerales > Salinisphaeraceae > Salinisphaera > Salinisphaera sp. LB1. The sequence continues at coordinate 1,277,209 of NZ_CP029488.1, forward strand.
GTGGATTACTGGAAACGCCGCTACAAACGCATGTCGGCCGAGCAGATCATGGCCGTGGTCGCCACGATGACCGCGCCGGCCGGGCTGAACCTGTTGTCCGGCCTCGCCCCGAGCCGTCAGTCGTTCAACGTGGTCATCTCCAATGTGCCGGGGCCGGAGAACACGCTGTATTTCGGCGACGCCGAGATGCTCGGCATGTATCCGATGTCGATCGTGCTCGATGGCCAGGCGCTCAACATCAGCCTCGTCAGTTATCGCGACATGCTCGAGTTCGGCCTGATGGCCTGTCGGCGCGCGCTTCCCTCGATGCAGAATCTATTGAAATATCTTGGCGACGCGCTCGACGAACTGGAACAGACGGCCGGCCTGCCCGCGACCTCGTGAACGCCCGCCCGCGCCCCGGCGAGACGCCGGCATGGCCCGCGCCAACGGCATGACCGGCCCGTGCCAGCTGTGCGGGCGACACGGCGTGCGCACCACCAGACACCATCTGATTCCGCGCCGCACGCATCGACTCAAACGCATCCGCAAACGCTTCGATCGCGACGATCGTCTCGGCCGTATCCTGCACCTCTGCCGACCCTGCCACAGCCACATCCACGCCGTACTGGACGAAAAGGCACTCGCCGAGGTGTACAACACCCGAGCCGATCTGCTGGCCCATCCCGAGATCGCCCAGTTCGTGGCCTGGATCGTCGACAAGCCCGCGGGCTTCCGGCCCGCCATCCGGCGGCCGAAAGGTCGCTGAGGCCGTTCAGCCGTCGTGCCGCGCCGCCGCCAGCGCGGCCGATATCGTGCCCGCGGCGAGCGCGGCCGCCGCCAGCGCGAACAACGGCCGATAGCTGCCCCAATCGTCGTAAACCGAGGACATGCCGTAGGCCGCGACCGCCTGCAGCACGGCGAAGGCAAGCGTCGCCCAACCCCAGACCTGCTGCTGACGCTGCGGCGGCGCGAGCTCGGCCAACGAACCGGAGGTCAACGTGACACTGGCCGGCACCAGCATGCCGACCACGAACGACGACACGCCAAGCGCCACCGGCGCGCTGGAGGCCAGCGGTAGCGCCACGGCCGCCGTCTTGACGCCGAGGATGACCGCCAGCGCGGTGCGGAATCCGAGCCGGCGCGCCAGCGCGCCGGCCACGAACGGCCCGCAGATCGCCCCCGCACCGAACACGATCCAGTAGCGTCCGCCGGCGGCGATCCCGCGGCCGAGCTCATGGGCGATGTAATCGACCCAGAACAGGGTGTGCGGCACGAATCCGGCCGCATCCAGCGCGTACGCGGCGATCACCAGCGACAACGTCAGGCCAGGCAACGGCGCGGCCTGCCCGGTATGCGCCGCGTGACGATCCAGCGGCGCCAGGTCACGCCATACCGCCCACCAGCTCCATAAGGCCAGAGCCGTACCGGCCAGCGCGAAGGCCAGCCACGCCGCGGCGATGCCGACATCGATCAACCACGGCACCAGCGTACCGCTAACCGCGATCCCGAGCCCGATGCCCAGAAACACGCGCGCGCCGGTCCCGGCACGCTCGCCCGGCTGCACCCGCGACAACGCCGCCGGCACGCCGACGACCACCAGCATCGCCCCACTCACGCCACAGGCCAGACGCCAGACCCCGTACCAGATCGCGCCCCAATCCAGCGCACAACCATAAAAGCTGGCAACAGTCACAGCCAGACTGGCCGCGAGCACGGCACGTACACCGAAGCGCTCGGTCACGCGATGCGCCAGCACCGCGCCCGCCAGATAGCCCAGAAGATTGACCGCGCCGAGATAATCGGCGGCACGGGTCGAAAACCATCCAGCATCGACTAACGCGGGGATCAGCGGCGTATACGCAAAACGCGCCAGGCCGACGCCCAGCAGCGTACAGATACCGCCCGCCAGGCCGAGCCGGCCCGCAGTTTTCGTGCCCATGAAGTGATAAATAGAGAAAGTCGAATGTCAGTTTGCCACGGCTTGACGACGGCAGCGCGGCGGGCAAGCACCGGTGATTTTCAAACCGCAAATTCGGATGCAGCGCCTCGTGACGAGCGGACCCTGCGTCTCGCGGCGCTGCCCACGCAAACGTCGAGCTACGTCTCAGCAAATCACGCAAGGAGCGTCCATAGGTCGCACGAACCCGACGATGCGCCGCGGATCGCGATCCTGCCCTTGAAGCGGGATATCGTAGCGCGCCGGCCGATTCGCCCGCCGCTCCGGTGTTTTCGAAGACGGCTGTTGCGTTTAACCCGCCGACGCGATCGAACGGCTTACTGACTAACTATCGAATTCCTGGACCGAGATACTTCTGTACTTGCGGGATCATTCCTGATGCAGGGTCTCGAACCCAACCCGATGGCCTGTTTCGGAATACAGCCGCACTACCGACTTATCGAACAGGAACCAATTCTCCTTGTCCGGCTCGCTCAGATCATAGTCGGCAGACGAAAGCATCTTAAATTCATCGCCGGCTGCGGTCACGCAGTCCAGAAACCAACGCCCTCCTCCGGTTAGCGCCGCAGCCTTGACTTGGCCCTGGATGGCTCCGGGCGTGGCTGGTTCCACAATGCGTATCTCTTCCGGCCGGATACCGACCCGGACTGCGCCATCGTCGATCCAGCTATCCGAATCGCCGGCGCGAATCCACAACGGCTCCGACAGAACCGAACACTCAACCCGGGCCGATGCATCGTGTTCCATGCGTTTCACCGCCGCGTCGATGAAGTTCATCCCCGGCGAGCCCAGGAAATAGCCACCGAACGCGCTTTCGGGGTTGTTGTAGACATCGACGGGATTCGCGCTTTCAACGATGTTGCCCGACTGCAAGAGTATGATCTTGTCGGCCAGCGTCATGGCCTCGGTCTGATCATGTGTGACGTACAGGATAGTCTGGCCGATTTCCTGGGAAAGCTGCTTGATACCGCGCTGTATCTCGATCTTGGCGTCGACCGCGACGTTGGTCACGGGCTCATCGAAAATAACCACTTTCGGGCGGCGCACCACGGCACGCCCCACCGCGGTTTTCTGGCGGGACTCGTTATCCAGTCCATCCACGACGCGATTGGCCTTGGATGTCAGATTCAGTATCGAGAGCAGCTGATCGATCCGCTCGCGTCTTTCCTGGGCAGACAGCTTCCCGCCACCGCCCTGCATCAGAGGCAATTCCAGGTTTTCGTAGATCGTCAGGCCCCGATAGACCACCGGGTACTGAAAAACCATGCCGATATCCCGTCGCCCGACGGAAAGATGCGTCACATCTTCGCCGTCGAACAGCACGCGGCCGGCGTCCGGCGTCTCCAGTCCGGCGATGATGCGCAACAGGGTGGTCTTGCCGCAGCCGGACGGGCCGAGCAGGCACGTCAGCGAAGACTCCTCGAAAACGGCACTGATGGCATTCGCCGCGACCACCGAGCCATAGCGTTTGGTCACGGACTCCAGTTCAATCTTGCTCATTGCTCACTCGCCCGGAACGTACACTTCATAACCCTTCCCGAATCGATGCCGTAGGCGCGAATCCTGGCCGGCCGGACCCACATCCGAACCGTTCCACGCAGCGCATCGGACGCTCTGACCCGGGCGCTCGGCAGGCAGGCAACGAGCTTGCCCACCGCGGTCTGCAGATGAATGACCGAATCGACGCCGATGTCCTCGATCAATCGCACTTCGGCCGAAAAATGCACGGCGTCGGGCGGCGGGTCCCCGTATCCGACATGCTCGGGCCGGATCAGCATCCGGATGCGGTCGGCCGAGCGCGGCAGCGCGGCGGGATCCACCACCTCCAACGTGAACAGATCGCAGGCGACCCGGCGGCGCGCATCGGTTATCGGGGCCTCGACGAAATTCGCCCGCGGCAGTCCGAGCACGCGCGCCATGGCATCCGATTGCGGCGATTTATAGGCATCGACCGCGGCGGCAGTTTCCTGGATGCGACCGCCCGCGAGCACGGCCACGTTATCGCCGAGCATGAGCGGCTCAAGCGGGTCGCCCGTCAAATACACGAAGGTCGCGCCGATCTGCTTCTGCAACAGACGCAGATCTAGGGCCAGCTGCTCGCGAAGCTTGAAATCCAGCCCGACCAGCGGATCGTCGAGCACATACAGGGCGCATTTCTTGACCAGACCACGGGCAATGGCCACCCGCTGTTTCTGGCCTCCGGATATCTGGTCGACTCGCTTGTCGAGCAGGCTGTCGATGCCGAGCATTTCGGCCATGTGACGCACCTGGGAGACGATATCGCTTTTCTTCTGCCTTGCGCGAAGCAGGGGATAGGCGATGTTCTTGTACACCGACATGTTCGGGAACAAGGCGAAAGACTGCGGCACATAGCCGATATTGCGGGCGGCCGGTTTGAGCCCGGTGACATCCTGGTCCGCGATATGCACCTGGCCGGCATCGGCTTGCTCCAGCCCGCAGATAACGCGTGCCAGCGTGGTCTTGCCGGTCGACGGCAGGCCGCAGATCACCAGCAACTGCGCCTCGCCAGCCGCCACATTGACATCCTCGAGTATGCGATCGCGCCCGAAGCTCTTTCTGACCCCGGTAACGGAAAGGCTGTTTCGTTCAGTCATGCAACACCTAACGGCCGAGCATGGTCAGGAAGGGCGCGCTGAAGATACTGATGCCCACGACAGCGCCCGTGATGACCCAGGTGACGATCAACCCCTTGACGATGCCCGCGAAGCTCGAATCTTCGGGAAGATTGTTGAACGTGAACCCCAGGAGCACGGTGACGATCACCAGCAGAATCCCGATGTCGTAGACGAGCCGGCTGGAGCGCTGCGCGATCAACACGAGCGAGGCCAGCAGCAGAATCGCCAGGCATGTCTTGGTCGTCTTTATGAATCGCGACGCAGCCGGCATGGACGTATCCCGGGTCATACCTCACCTCGCACCGTTCCGAAGGTCATCCCGACCAGCAGATATTTCTGGAAGAAAAAGATCATGACGATGACCGGCATCATGTAGATCGTTGTCGTGGCCGCCATGAACGTCCAGTCCACGCTGCCACCGGAATACATGCCGGTCGCGAGCAGGCCGGGGACGTTCTGCGTCGACGAACCGCCGACGATGTAATTCACGAGAAATTCGTTCCAGACGAAGATGACGTTGAAAATGAACGCCGCAATCAACGCGGGACGCACCTGCGGCAGGATGATGCCGAACATGATCTGCAGATAATTGGCACCGCAGATCAACGCCGTTTCGTCGAAACGTTGTGATACACCGTCCAGAAACCCTTTCAGAATCCAGAGCGAGAAGGGAATCGAATACATGGTGTAGAACAGGGTCAGGCCAAGATAGCTGCCCTTCCAGTGGAACTGCACAAACATCAGAAACAGCGGGATGATCACCGCGGCCGCCGGGACCATGCGCATGCTCAGCAGCAGGAACATCAGAAAATCGGAGCCTTTCGGCTTGAACCGCGAAATCGCGTAGGCCGCCGTGAACGACACCACCACCGCCAGCACGACCGAGACCACCGAGAGAATGACGCTGTTGATCAAAGCCGGGATGAATTCCGGGCGATGGAGAGCGTTCACGATGTTGTCGAACGTCGGGCTGAAAATGACGGTGGGCACGCTGGACAACATCTCGTCGGTCGATTTGAGCGAAGACAACAGGATCCAGAGCACCGGCAGGAAGAAAATCAGCGCGATCGCCCATAGGCTTGTGTAATAGGCCGCTCGCTTCAGGCCAGCCGCGGCGCCCGCGCGCGGATTGTTTTCGGTCATGGCCATGCTTATGCCTCCACCCGTTTGAGACTGAGCACATAGAGATACAGCGAGGTAAATCCGATCGCGATGATCAGTGCGACCACGCCCATCGTCGATGCACTACCCATGTCCAGTGAATTGAAGCCGAGCCGGTAGATCCGCATGCCCAGCAATTCCGTCGATGCCCCGGGGCCGCCATGAGTGAGCAACAACACGACATCGGTGGTCTTGAAGGCGTCGATCGTGCGCAGCAGCAGTCCCAGCATCAGTATGAACTTGGCGTGCGGAAATATGACGCGCCTCAAGGTCGCCAACCAGCTCAACCGGTCCACCCGGGCCGCTTCCAACTCCGCCTGCGGCACCGAGGCCAGCGCGGCGAGCGTGATCAGCGTCATGAACGGCGTCCACATCCAGACGTCGACCAGCAACACGACGACTTCGGCCGACAGCTGATGGGACAGAAAGTCGACGCGTGCCCCGGTGAATAATTGCGCGATATAGCTGATAACGCCGAAGTTGGGATTGAGCATCAACTTGAAGAAGACACCCACCGAAGCAGGCGTGAGCAGCATCGGTGTAAACAGCATGGTCAACGCCACGCGCCGTCCCGGCAGGCCCTTGCTACCCCAGAAGAACAGCCCCAGCAGCGAACCGATCAACCCCGACAGCGACACCGTCAGAAGCATGAAGATGAACGTCCGGCTGAAGGCCGACCAATCGGACAGGTCGGCCAACAGCGACGTGTAATTGCCGAGCCCGGTGTACATCGGCGGGCTGCCGGTGGTGAGGGTGTAGTTGTAGAAACTGAGCCCCACCATCCAGATCAGCGGTATGACGTTAAAGATGGCGAAGAATATCAACGCCGGCGCGAGCAGCCCCCAGACAAAGCCATGATGACTGATAAAGGCCGAGAAGGATCGTCGGCCGCCGGCAACTTGAACAGCGCTGTTTGAATTGGCACTCATGATCGCGGATTTCTTCCAGCAGACAGATCGGCGTAATCACGGCGCAGCCGGCGCCGGGCGACGAATCGCCCGAAGCGCCGGCCGGCCGTGGCCCCGTACTAGCTCAGGCTTGGCGCGGGCCCCTTCGGCGCCTGCTTGGTTTCACCCGCGTCGTGGAGAATCTTCTGCTGTTGATACGCGATGTAATCCAGGACCTGCTTCGGATCCTTGGCATTGCCGGCCGCATAGGCAGTGAACGCTTCCTGCTGGACATCGAGCATCTTGGCGTAGTTCGGATCGTGCCAGAAGTCCTTGGTACGGCCCTCGGACAACATGTACTTGTAGGCCCGGAACCACGGCTGGATGTCATCGAAACCATCGGACTCCAGCACCGACTTCACACACGGGTTGCCGCCCCGCTTGGCGAACTCGAGCTGCGTGTCCTTGGCGTACCAGTACTTCAGGAAATCGATGACCGCCGCCAACTGCTCCTTGCTGTTGAAGGCATTGATCACCCAGGGTTGACCACCCAGTGTGTAGGTGCGTTTCTTCTCGCCATTGACCTGGAACGCGGGCGGTGGAACCACCATGACCTTGCCGCGGAGATCGTCCGGAATCATCGTCGGGCCCATCGCCGCCCACTGGATGCAGGAAAACACCTTGCCCTTGGTGAACAGATCGGCCAGTTCCGGAATGCCGACCTGGTTGGAGCCAGGCGGGCAATACTTTTGCAGGGCGACGAACTCTTCCAGCGATTTCGCGTTCTGCTCGGTGTTGAGAATGCCCTGTACGTTTCGCGTCTTCGGGTTCCAGATGTGCTGGCCCTTGGAGAACACGAACGGGTAGTAGTAGCAGGAGAAGTTATCGTAGGTCTTGGCATACTGAAGCCCGATGCCATACAGATTCTTGTCGGGACGCGTGAAGAACGCCATCACGTCCTTGTAGTCGTCCCAGGTCAGAGCCTCGAACTCATCGAAGGTCTGAGGCAGCTTCTTGTTGTACTTCTTCTGGAAGGCGGCTTTTTCCTTCGGGTCCTCGAGCATGTCCTTGCGGACATACATCACCATCACATCGCCTTCCTGCGGCAGGCCATAGATACTCTTTTCGCCCTGCGGATAAGCCATGTAACCGTCAGTGACGATATCCGAATACCAGTCGATATTCAGATCCGGGTTCTGGTCGATGATGTCGTTGAGCTTGAGAATCCAGCCCGGGGTGGCGAATGCCCCCAGCCATTGCGAATCGCTGATGAGCAGATTGTATTCGGCCGAGTGCGTGGCCAGCGAGGTCGCGGCCTTCTGGAACAACTGTTCGAACGGGGCCTGGGCGCTGGAGAAATGCACCTGGTAGCCCAGCTTCTTCTGGGCGTAGGGCGCAAACATCGTATTGCCGATCTTGGTCGACATCGCGCTTGGTGGCCAGCCGGCCAGTCCGAGAATCTCGACGTTGATGTTCGCGCCCTTGAGCGATTCGGCCATCGCCAGCGCACTGCTGCCCCAAAATGGCAGCGAGGCCGCCCCGAGACCGGCCATCTTCAGCAGTTTTCGCCGGCTCATACCGGCCGTGGAAAGACAGCTCTTCACAGCGTGGTTGTTATCGAATTCGTTCATTTTTCCCTCCGTTTTCTCGCAGTTGCAGCAGACCTAACAAGATTCGATTATCAAGTGGTGTCCGCGATCCGGCGTGGCTCGACATGGCGAGCCACAGGCGAAGCTCGCACCCGTCAACGCGATGCGCTAGTTCGGGACCACCTCCAATGGCACGCCCGCCGCGATGAGTTCGTCGAGCACTACCCGATCGGCGCCAGCGGTCGTCAGCACATGATCGAAGGAATCCAGCCGGGCGAACTTGTGCAGCGCCGATTTACCGAACTTCGAATGATCGAACGCCAGCACGCTGCGTTCGACGCTGGCCTTCATGGTGCGCTTGGTCCGAACCAGGGCATCCTCTTGTAGATAACCCGCCCCCTTCTGCACGCCAGCGACCGAGAACACGGCCAGATCGGCGCTGAGATGTTCCAGCGCCAGATCGCAGGTCATGCCGAGGTAGGCGTTCATGGTCGCGTCGTAACGGCCGCCAAGACAGATCACGGTGTAGCCGTCGTCGTCGCGCAGCATCTCCACCAGGGCTGCGGCGTTCGTGATGATCGTCAACGGCTGGCATTCCGGCAGAAACTCAACCAGTGCCGCCGTCGTGGAACTATCGTCGAGCATGATCGTCATGCCCGGCTCGATGAATTCGGCGACCCGGCGTGCCAGTGCCCGTTTGTCGGCCGAACTGCGTCGGGCGCGGTAGTGATAATTGCTCTCGAAGACCACGCTCGGCAGAACTGTCACCCCGCCACGCACCTTGCGTGCGAATCGCAGATCGACCAGCCGGCTGATGTCGCGATGGATCGTCATGCGACTCACACCGAAATGATCGGCGAGCTCGCCGACGCTGGCGGTTTCCTGCTCGCAGAGGAAATCGAGTATTTCGGTCTGTCGTTCCATGGCCCCTCGTGCCTTGCCGGCGCAACCACCACATCAGATCTGTTCGATGTAACGCTTACAACGTTATAAACAACATATCGAACTGTTCGCAAATGTCACCTAGCGATTGGTCTAAGCCACAACTGTCACATTAATTCTGTGATAAACGAACCTGGGGTCTGTTGCCGTTGTACACACAGCATCGCGTTGGCAACCGGCGACCGCCCAAAACCCTTCGAGCTTGCGCAAGACATGGGACCACCAACGGCGGCGGCATGGCCCGGCACCAACAGCGACTGGCAAACACGAGTACGCTGGGGTATCAGCGTCGGCGAGCGGAGTGCGCGCTTACGGATCGCCGTAAAAACAGGGCTTCCACGCAATCCACGAAGTGAGGCCGAGCTGGCCTGGGGCGTACATCGATTGGTAAAAGGGCAGGCGCCGAGCTCGCGGGATCGCAGGGATCACGATGGCGCGTGATCGCTGCGCGGGGCGGCGCGGCCTAACTGGCTCTGGCGGCGCTGAGCATGTCGGGTTCCGGGCTCGGATTAAGAAGCTGAACCGCGATATCGCAGAAGTCCGTGAATACGCCGTCGACGCCGTAGTCGAAATAATAGGCCGCGAGTTCGGCTGCGAGATCGGGGTAACCTTCGCCGAGCTGGTCGGCACGGAAGGTGTATGGATGCACGAGCAGGCCGCGTTCGTGGGCGTTGTGAACCAGGGCTCCGTTGCCGGCAACAATCAATGACTTGTCCGGGCCGATGCCGTTGGCATAGGTCGCGATCGCGTCGAGTCCGGCCGGCGTGATCCAGTCGGCCTCGAGCGCGGTGTCGCCAATCAGCTGGATCATCGGCAGTTCGCTGCTCATTTCCTGCCGCATCAGCCGCAGATTGGTGGGCGAGAAACTCTGCAAGAATACGCGCGCGTCCGGCCCGGTATAACCATATTCGGCCAGCACCGCGAATAGCGTCGGCTCCAGCGCGAGGCCTTCGGCGCCGTGGAATTCCGGCGACTTGGTTTCGGGGTAGACGCCGACACGGCGCCCCGATTGGCGATTCAGGGCAGCGATCAGATCCAGCAGTTCGGTGAAAGCCGGCACTGTGAAACCGTGGGCATTGGCATCGAACCGCCCCGGGAACACCCGCGCGCCGTGTTCGTCGACGCGCTCCCGCGCTTGCAGGGTCTTGACTTCCGCCAGGGTGAAATCGGCGGCATACCAGCGTCCGTCGCCGCGGGCGCGGCCGGGATAGCGCATGGCCACGTCGGTCGTCCGGTCCAGATGAATATCGTGGCAGCAGATCAGCTCGCCGTCGCGGGTCGACACCAGATCGGGCTCGATGTAGTCCGCGCCCAGCGCATAGGCCATGGCGTAGCCGGCCAGCGTATGTTCGGGCAGGTAGCCGCTCGCGCCGCGATGCGCGATGACGATCTTGTCGGTGTCAGCCATGACGCGGCCGGCAGGAATCAGAACGCCAGCGTATCGCAGTGCGTCGACATCGCCCATCGCCGCCGGTCACCGGAAGTGGTCCGCCCGATTAAATCGGCGATCGAAAATCCCGCTGGGGCCGCCATTTCATGCTGTACAACCCCGGTGCATCCTAAGCGATACGAATTATGCCCATCCGCCATAACGCTTGACGCGACGCAACCGCCCGATTCACATTTCGGGTCGGTTATTCCGCCGACCCGAATAATAACGAGTGGCGATATGACGATTTCCGTCGAACGGGCCTGCGGGCTGTTGCGCATCATCTGTGACGCCGATCGGCCACCCCGGTTTTCCGACGTGGTGCGCGCATCGGGGCTGCCAAAGGCGACCGTGAACCGCCTGCTCGCGACGCTGGGCGGCCAGGGGCTGGTGCGGCTGGACGCCGAGGATAGATGCTATCGCCCCGGGTTCGGCCTGCTTTCGCTCGCCGCCGGAACCTGGGCCGGGCTGGATATCCGGCGGGCCGCAGCCCCTGAAATGGCCGCGCTACTGGCCGAACTCGGCGAGACCGTCCATCTCGCCGTGCTCGAGGGGGACGAAATCATCTATCTCGACAAGCTGGAAAGCACGCAGTCGATCCGCCTGTTTTCGGCGGTGGGCAAGCGCGCCCCGGTGTATTGCACCGGCATCGGCAAGGCGGTTCTCGCCGAACGGCCGGAAGCCGAACGCGAAGCCGTGATCGCCGGGCTCGAGCCGATCGCCTACACGCCGCATACGCTGACCTCGCCGGCAGCACTGCGCACCGAACTGGCAACGATTCGCCGGCGCGGCTGCGCCTACGACATGGAAGAGCACGAAGAGGGCATCCGCTGCGTGGCCGCCGCGATCCGCAATTTCCGCGGCGAGCCGGTCGCCGGCCTGAGCGTGACCGCCACCGCCAGCCGGCTTGGCCGTCAGCGCATGGCCGAAGAAGTTCAGCCCCGGGTGCGGGCGGCCGGCGCGCGTATCTCGGCCGCGCTCGGCCATCTACCCGGCACGCCTGGCGCTGCCGATGGGCCGGCCGGAATCACCGACCCTCGCCACGGCGCTCACGGCTGAGTCGCGTCCGGTCCGGCAATCCGGCCGGGAACACACCTCTTCCGCCCAGCGGGGGCCGAGCCGTCACGGGCCCGGCCGATCGTGACGGGGCGAGGCCCATCACTGCTGCCGATGCCGGATCAGCCCTTCCTGTGCCACCGAGGCGACCAGCCGACCCGCGCGCGTGAAGATCAGGCCGCGCGACAGGCCGCGCGCGTCCTGGGCACCGGGGCTGTCCATGGCATAGAGCAGCCAATCGTCGACCGCCAGGTCGCCGTGAAACCACAGCGCGTGATCGATGCTCGCCATCTGCATGCCGGGCGTGAAGAACGATACACCGTGCGGCAGCTGGGCGGTGGTCAGCAGATTGAAATCGCTGGCATAGGTCAGCACCGCCCGGTGTAGGGCTTGATCGGCGGGCAGCGCCGCCTTGGCACGAAACCAGACGTACTGCTTCGGCTCGCGCCGGTCGGGTGCCAGCATGTTCCAGGGGTGCACCGGCCGCAGATCGATGGCGACTTCCCGGCCGACCGCCTCGCGCAGGGACTCGGGCACGCGGTCGAGCGCGTCGACCCAGGCGTGGCGCAGTTCGTCGTGGCTGGCCAGGCCTTCCGGGCCGGGCACGTCCGGCATCTCGGCCTGGTGCACATAGCCGTCCTCCGCGGCATGGAAGGAGGCCAGCATGGAAAAGATCGGACGGCCGTGCTGAATGGCCTGGACGCGGCGCGCGGCGAAACTGCGCCCGTCGCGGATATTGTCCACTTCGTAGACGATGGCCTTGTCCATATCGCCCGGGCGCAGGAAATAACCGTGCATGGAATGGGCGAGCCGGCCCGGCTCGACCGTACGCGTTGCCGCCACCATGGCCTGTCCGGCAACCTGGCCGCCGAACACGCTGCGACCGCCCAGATTACGCGAACTGCCGCGAAACAGCCGATCCTCCAGCACTTCCAGATCGAGCTGGGCCAGTAGATCGGCGACCAACGCCTCGGGCTTGTCAGCCATATTCACCCTCCGGGTATAACGAGCGCGTCAGTTTAGAGGCTGTGGCGATTTCGCACGAGCACTCGGCCCGCGCTGATCGGGCGCGCCCGTCCGCATGATGAAATTGCAGCGGGCGAAGGCCACCGGACGCTCGCGATCGTCCTGCCAGCATTCGGCCTGAACCTGGGCGACGGCCCGCCCGGCCCGGATCACACGCGCCGCCACATGGCAGTCGGCCGGCCCGGCGGCGCGCCAGTAATCGATGGTGAAATCCACCGGATCGGGTAGACGCGGCTGGGTCTGGCTGATCAGCGTCTCGAGTTGCATGGCCAGTTCCAGGACGCTGGCCACCGTACCGCCATGCAGCGCGGGCTTGGCGGCATTGCCGATGTGCGCGTCGCGGTACGGCATGACATAACGACGGGCCGCGCCGTTGACGACGACACGCAGGCCGAGAAAACGCGCGAACGGAATGGCATCGAGCAGCGCCTCGTAGTCGCCGGTGACACGCGCGTCGCACAATCGTCGCGCAGCGGCGTCGGACAGGCTGCGATCGGGCGGCGCGTGCGAACGCCTCATGCGAGCACCGATCCGCCGGTGCGCATGAAACTGGCCGTGCAACGCGCGGTCGGCCGGTCGGGATCGCCCTGATGCAGCACGGCCGTGACGAAGGCGACATGGCCGGTAACGTGATGACAGCGGGCGACCACGTCCAGATCGCGCCCGGCCACCGCCGGCCGCAGATAGTCCATGCGCAGATCCAGCGTGGCGACCGCTTCGAGCCCCGGCACGGCCAGAAACGCCGCCAGGCCACAGCTGGAATCGGCGGCCGTGGTCGCGACCCCCGTATGCCACAGCCCGGCTTCCACGTCCCCCAGGAAGGCCTCGCGATAGGCCAGCCGGGTATGCACTGCGGGCGGGCCGGCATCGACCAGCACCAGCCCGATGGCGTGGTTGTGCGGAATGGCCGCGGTGAAACGCTGCGCGATCTCGCGCCGTACCGCCGGGTCGGTCTTGTCGATGTTGTCAGCCATCGCTGGGAAGATAGCGAGGGCAGCGGCCGCTGTCACCCCGACGCAACGGGTCGCTGCGATTACACGTAGACTGCAAGCAAGACGAAGATGCCGCGGCCGGCCGCGCCGGCCCACCGAGGCGAGGCCCGATCACCATGCCGTATACCGAACATGCCCTGTTTCCGCTGTCCACGGTCGTCTTCCCCGGGGGCCTCCTGCCGCTTCGCATCTTCGAGCCGCGCTACCTGGACATGGTGTCGCACTGCATGCGCAGCCAGGAGGATTTCGTGGTCTGTACGGCCCGTCCGGCGCGGCACGGGGATTTCGCCGAACCGCGCGCCATGGGCACGCGCGTATCGATCGTCGATTTCGACCGCCTGTCCGACGGCGCGCTGGGTATTACCGCGCACGGCCATACACGGGTGGCGATCGAAGATACGCGCCAGAGCGCCAATGGCCTGTGGTGGGGCGAGGTCACGCCGGTGGACGAAACCAGCGATGGCCCCTGCCCGATCGAATTCGCGCCGCTCAAGGAGATCGTGGCCGCGTTGATCGCCGACGCTGGCCTGCCCTACGACAGCGCTTCGATCGACTACGATTCGGCCAGCTGGCTGTCGGCCCGGCTGACCGAGCTGCTGCCCTTCGACGCGGCCACCAAGCACGACCTGCTGACCACCGACGACCCGCAGGAGCGGCTGCGCCGGATCCGGCCGATGATCGAGATCGAAAACGCCGGCACGCGGTCGCGTCGATGACGGGACGCTGTCTGCGCCGGGGTCAGGCGCGCCCGTGGCTCGGACTTTTTGTGGCAATACTGCTGGCCGGCTGCGCCAGCGCCCCGCCCCGTGGCCCCCAGGCCGGCAGCGACAAACAAGCCCAGCGCCCGGGCGCGATAGCACAGGCGATCCGTAAACAGCTCGCGGCCGCGCCGACGAACGCTGATCCCACCCGGGCGGCCCTGCTGCGCTTCTACCGGCAGCGCGACGACGCCCCAGCCTGGTTCGATACTGAAACATACGAGCCGGGCCCGGCCGGCGCGCGCTTGCTCGATTATCTCGAGCACATCGACACCCAGGGCCTGTCCCGGCGCGACTACATCGGATCGACCGACTGGGCCGCGCTGCAGACGCCGGGCGCGCGTCCGCCGGCTGCGCTGGCGCATCAGGACGTCGCGCTCAGCCGCGCCTTCATGCAGCTGGCTCACGACATCAACCGCGGCCGGGTACGCGACGCGTCGATTCGCAGCGACTGGCGTCACCATGCGGCCGACGACAACTACCGCCAACGCCTGACCGCGGCCGTGCACGACGACGACCCGGGCCGAATCCTTGATGCACTGCAACCCGCCCACGCGCGCTATCGGCAGCTGGCCGCCGCGCTGGCGCAGTATCGAGCGATTCAGGCGAGTGGCGGCTGGCCGCGAATCGCCGCCGGGCCAACCCTGCGCGCCGGCATGCACGATCCGCGTATTGCCGCGCTGCGCCAACGCCTGCGTATCGGCGGCGACCTGGGCGATGCCCCGGCCACGGCCGGCAGCGCGGATCGCTATACGCCGCGCCTGGAAGATGCGGTACGTCATTTCCAGCGGCGACACGGCCTGCACGCCGATGGCCGCGTCGGTCCGAATACGCTGACGGCGCTGGATGTGCCGGTGGCCGCGCGCATCGACACGCTCAAACTGAACCTCGAACGCTGGCGCTGGATGCCGGACGACTTCGGCGCTCGCTACATTGCGGTCAATATCCCCGGTTTTTCGCTGAAGGCGGTTGACCACGGCACCACCGCGCTAGCGATGAAAGTCATCGTCGGCGGCACCTACAACAATCGCGCCACGCCAGTGTTCGCCGATCGCATGCGCTATCTCATCTTCCGGCCGTTCTGGAACGTGCCGCACCATATTGCGGTCGATGAAATCATTCCGCACGCACAGCGCGATCCGCAGTACATGGCGCGCCACGACTTCCAGATCGTGCGCGCCTTCGGCCCCAATGCCACGCCGCTCGCGATCACGCCCGAACACCTGCAGGCGGTCGTCGCGGGCCGCTTGCAGGTGCGCCAGGCCGGCGGCCCCGATAATGCGCTCGGACTGGTCAAATTCATGTTTCCGAATCGTTATGCGGTGTATCTGCACAGCACGCCCGCCGACCAGCTGTTCAACCGCGACCAGCGCGATCTCAGCCACGGCTGCGTGCGCGTAGCCCGACCGCTGGCGCTGGCCCGGTTCGCGCTGGCCGGCCGCGACGACTGGGACGCCACCCGCATCGAACGGGCCATGCACCAGGGCCAGCGCCAGCGCGTGAACCTGGCCCGGCCGCTGCCGGTCTATCTCATGTACTGGACCGCCTTCGTCAATGCCGACGGGGTCAATTTCCGCCGCGACCTGTATGGCCGCGACCTCCGGCTGGCACGGGCGCTGGCCGCCCTGCCGACTGACCGCAGGTCAGCATCGGCACCCACGCACTGAGCGTCGGGGTACGCGCTACGCACCAAACTGACCTGCCGATAAATGATTGTCTTTAACAGCCGGTAGACGGAGCAGGGGTTTGTCGACACCGCCACAAGCCCCTAATTGACCGCCTTGCCGACCAGGCTGCGGAGGGTGCCGTCGAAATCGCTGATGGCGTTCGCAGCCGCGACGTTGTGACGGGTCTCAAGATAGCTCGGTTGACTGTAGCTCACATGCACTGTGCCGTCGGTGCCCTGGCTAACGAGAATGCGGGCCGGCAGATCGACCGCCACGGTCTGCCCGCCGGCGATCACCCGGGCCTGTTCGGCGCCGGCATCGAACACCACCAGGGTGGACGGGTCATCGTTGGCGTCGAGCATGCTGCCGATACTGTGCGCGGCCGCCCGATGATCGAACTGCTGCAGTAGCTGCAGGTTGCTGTTGTTCTTGATCGCGTTGATCAGGTTGGCGAGCGTGGTATCGAAATTGTGGCCACTGGTGCGATCGACCCGCCCCTCGCCCTGACGGATACTGCTGACGCTGCCGGTGCGCGAGATATCCTGGCCCGATGCATCGTTCGCCAGCGTCGCCTCGTCCCGGCCCAGCCCGTCGAGCGCGTCCCTTGCAGTCGCGAGGTCGTAGCGTGCCGCCAGATAATCGCTGCTGTTGTAGGCCACGCCGACGTTGTTCCGGCTGTCCTGATAGACCAGCATCGCCGGCGGCAGATCCAGTCCGGCGCGGCGATCGGCCGCAATCAGCGGCGTCATCCGGCCGGGATCCTGGTACAGAATCACGCGTATCGGCCGGATACTGCGACCGGCGTTGCCGGCCTCGGACTGCAGATCCGTCTTGAGCGTGCGGTAGTAGTTGTTACGGCCGATCGCTTGTTCGAGATTGGCGTAGGTCTGGGCGAACCCGTAGTCCGAGACGGCGACATCGAGACCGGGCACGTTCGTGTTGCCGACCCGGGCGGTATTGTCGTTGTGCTTGTGGATACCCAGCGCATCAAGCCAATCGATCTTGCAACCGCCGAGCAGGATGACGAGCATCATCAAGCCGATGAGCGGATATCGATCCCGGGTTGTGTGCATCGCTGGCCGAATCCGTACCGCATGCGCCGTCGGCGCTCACTTTAGCGCTATTCGAAATGCGCGCGCCAGCGCTGTACGGCGACCTGTTCCTTGACCAGTTCGAGAACCTCGATGGTGACATCGCGAATCTCCGAGGAGGCCGCGCCGACCTCCTGGGCCAGCAACCGCTCGATGGCCGCCTCGACGAGGTTGCCCACGAGCGCGTCGAATTCCTCCGAGGACAGCCCGTCCACGGCTTCGTCGAGCACCTGGTTGACCGTGTCGCGGATAGCGTCATCGATGGCCTCGGAAACATAACGCCCCAGCATCGGCACGCGTTCCAGGTTGTTCAGCGCCGGATTGGCATCCGCGGCCCGGCCCACGATACGACCGAGATAGGCCTGGATCTGATCGCGATTGCCGCGGTAGGCCGCCACGATCGCGTACTCCAGCTGGGCGCTGGCCGCACGGGTCAACGGACGGCGCCGCGGCGCGATCACATCGCGCACGATCCGGCGCGAGAGTTGCTGGCCGCCGGACTTCATCTCGTCCTGCACGCCGGTCAGTACCTTGAGTACGACCCGGTCCGAGATCTCCTCGACCACGATGTCGTAGTACACCATCAGCTGGCGATAGAGCCACCCGCCGCGGATATCGATTACGCCGAGCCGTTGCAGGCGCATCACGATCGAGATCACGCGCAGCGCGCGCAGAAAACGAAAACCGGCCACCGGGATGCAGCCGAGCACGTCGAACCAGCGCGCGAACGGATAGAAATACCAGCGCGGGTAGCGCTGCTGCACGATCGCCAACACCCAGCCCGCCAGCACGTCGAGCACGAACACGCTGACGAACGCCAGATCGATGGCGGTGAAATTCCGGTGCACATGCTGCGCATACCAATCGTGGGCACTGGGCCAGACCGCGCCGACGGCATGGCCCACCGGCGCGATGGCGAACAGCGTGTCGAAGATGATCAACGCCAGGTTGATCGTCACCAGCCCGATGATGGCCAGATCCCAGAGCAGCAGCAGGCGCTCGGTCAGGCTGCGATCGCCCGAGACCACGGCGAACGGGTCCGGTGTCTCGCGACGGCCGACGTGTTCGCTCAGGCTCATCGCGCCCCCGGGGCCGCGTCGAGCGTCGCCGGTGCCAGCATGGCGCGCACTTCCGGCAGTTTTTCCTGCATGGCCTGCCGCCCCCACGCCACGGCCAGTTCGAGCCCGGCCCGGCCGGGCACCAGATTCGTCGGCGACAAGGTGCGCTGGAAGCGCACCATCGTATCCGCATAGACCCGGTTCACCCGCATCTGGCGCTGCACGGTCTGGGTGATCGGCCAGAGCCAGAGGTTCTTCGGATCGACATGCGGCAGGAAACAGTCGAAGGCGAGGTAATAACCGTTGCGGGTGCCGCCGGCGCGGCCCGCCGCCACACCGCGCCAGGCCGCGCGGGTGGGCACGTTGTCGGCGACACCGCCATCCACCAGCGCCACGAGTTCGTGATACGCCATGAGGTGCGAAAGAATTTCGCGCGTCGACCCGGCGCGCGCGCCCGGCTCGTATTGCAGGATCGAGGGCACCGCCGCCGAGAAACCGGCCGCATCCACCGCATGCAGCGATCGCGTGGTGGTATCGCGGCCGAGCACGATCGGCACCACCATGTCGCTGCGAAAGAACTGCAGGATGCGCGTCAGCCGCGAGGCCACGCGCACGGGTAACGGCAGCAGACGCGCCGCGCGTGCTTCCCCGGCCCGGATTTCGGGCGACAGACGTTCATACGAATGGCGCTTCAACCCGGCGACGATCACGTCCAGCGGGATATCCAGCTCGTCCAGGCGCAGCGGGCGGCGCAGATTGCCGGTGGCAAACCGTTGATGCAGCGCGGTCAGATGCAGGTGGAACAGGCCGCCCAGACAGAATTCGCTGCGCCGCCGGCGCGCGGCCGAATAGATATCGCTCTTTTTCAGTCCGGCGGCGAAATCGATGTGCTCGTCGATATCCGCGTAGCGGTGCTGGGCCCGCATTAGACCGAGGATCGCACCCATCGAGTTACCAACGATGTAGTCGGGTACCAACCCGGCCTCGGCCAGGCAGGCGAAGGCGCCGGCATAGACATAGCCGCCCCCGCCGCCCCCGCCGGCGACAACCACCAGCGCGCGCTGGCCGGCCTCGCGATCGAGCGCGGCCGCGTCGAAATCGTCGCGATGCGTATCCAGCAGGGCAGCGCGTACGCGTGCGGCGCGCGAACGGGCCACGCCGGCCGCCTCGCGCGCGATTGCCAGCTTGTCCTCGACCGGCGACGGCAGGCGTAGCGGATCGTGCAGATGATTGAGCAGCCAGTCGCGCAGCGGCAGCACCGGGGCCATATCGATATCGACCTCCGAGCCGTCCGGCTGATTGAACGGCCGGAAACGCCCGAGCCGCGCCAGGCCGATGGCATAGCGTAGATTCTGGTAGTCGGCATCGGGCAGGAGATTCGGACGCTCGAGCCGGGCGCGAACCAGCGACCGTTCCATTCGATGCAACGCCAGACGTGCTCGATCCTCGGCATGATCCGGCAGGGACAGCGCCCGCCGCGCACGGCGCACTTTGGGCGCATCGGATCGACGCCTCACCATCTCAATGACCGCGCGGCGGTCGCCGCCAGCGTTTGGGCTCGCCCCCTGCGACGCACGCCCGGGCCCGGGCGTCGACTAGCAACACAGCGTAGCGGTCTTTTCCATAAATCGCTGATGATAATCCTCGGCGCCATAGAGGGCCCGCAGCGGCTCGATTTCGCTCACAACCGGCCGGCTCCGTTGCGTCGGATGCGCGTCCCGGCTGGCCCGCGCTGCGGCGCGCTCGGCATCGCCGTGGGTGAACATCGCCGACCGATACGGGCGTCCCACGTCCGCGCCCTGTCGATCCCGGGTGTCCGGATCGTGATGCTGCCAGCACACATCCAGCCCTACCGTGTAACCGATGCGCTCCGGGTCGTACGACTCCTGCACCACTTCGGCGCGGCCGGTGAGACCGGCGCCGACTTGCGGGCCGACTGGATTCAGCGCATCGCCGCCAACGTAGCCCACCGCCGTAGCCGCAACCCCGTGGATGCGGCGCAAGATCCGCTCCCGCTTCCAGAGGCATCCCATCGCAAATGTTGCGACAGCCATGATCGACCTCTCGTTGATGGCGAGTCGATGGCATCATCATAGCGTACGCTGGGTGGCAATCGCCCACATCAGCTGTCCTCGCGCTCCGGGCCGTCGGCATAATCCGTGACCAGCGGCTCGGCCGTGATGCCGCGCTGGCGCAGATACGACACCAGTACATCCGTGCGGCCATGGGTCGCGAGTACGCGGCGGGCACCGGTGGCCTTGATGGTATCGATCAGCCCCGGCCAGTCGGCATGATCCGACAGCACGAAACCCCGATCGTAGCCGCGCCGGCGGCGGTTGCCGCGAATCCGCATCCAGCCCGAGGCAAATCCGCTGCGATGCTCGCCGAAACGGCGCATCCAGCGCGAACCGGCCGCCGAGGGCGGCGCCAGCGCCAGTGCCGTGGACCAATCACGATCCTTGGGCTGCGCCGAAACCGGTTCGGTGGCCAGCATTTCGATACCGGCCGCGCGATAAACCTGCGTCAGGGGCACCAGCGCGCCGTGTAGAAACGCCCTTTCCGCCGGCAGATCATCGCGCTGGCCCAGTTCGGCCAATAACCGCTGGGCCTTGCCGAGCGCATAACAGAACAGCACGCTGGCCCGCCCGGCGGCGGCGTTGTCGCGCCACCAGGCGGCCACCTCCCGCGCCACCTCGGCGCTGGACGACCAGCGATAGACCGGCAGCGCAAACGTGGCCTCGGTAATGAAGGTATCGCAGGGCACGAGCTCGAAATCGGCGCAGGTGGGGTCATGCGCCCGTTTGTAATCGCCGGACGCCACCCATACCTCGCCGCCCGCTTCGACCCGGATCTGGGCCGAACCGAGGATGTGCCCCGCCGGATGGAACGACACCTGCGCGTCGCCGAAACGCAGCGATTCGCCGTAGGCAACGCCGGAACAATCGATGTCGGCGCCCAGCCGATGCCGCAACAACGCCTCGCCGGGCGCCGCCGTCCAGTAGCGCCCGTGCCCGGGGCGGGCGTGATCGGCATGCGCATGCGTGATCAACGCGCGTTCGACCGGCCGCCACGGATCGATGTAGAAATCCCCGGCCCTGCAATACAGACCGCGTTCGGTCGGCTTGATCAGCATGCTGGATACACGTCTCTCGTTGCGTCGGCCGGAATTGGCAGGCCAGTGTAAGCCGCTGCGGTGAAAGGTAAAAAAAATTGGTCATCACCAGTGCGTATGGAAACGCGGCATTAAAGTTTTTTATCCGCAGGGATTTAAATTGCTAGTACATTAGTGGTATGTTGATAACGCGAATAACTAGGGAGTTCGCGGACTACTTGCCACGGGGGCAATTCGTTGGACGTCGAAATCGGTTGCGATCTGTTGCTTTGGCCAGCGTCGTGTGTCGATCGCGATCGTCGATCGGCCGGCCGGATCAGGGCCGCTGGGGCGGATCCTGACACCGATCGCTCATCCGTCGCAGTAGTCGTGGGTCGCCATTGCCATTTTGCGGCGGTAGCGCCAAACGATTCGCAAATCCGAGCGCCTCGTTCGGCACAATGCTTTTTAAAAAGGGAGTAGGGAGAATAATGATGCGTCAACATCCAGCCAAGACCCTGGCACTCGCCGTGTGCGGTTGCACCGCGCTGTGGTCGGTACAGGCCGCCGCCAACAGCAGTGTCAGCCAGCCCACCCTGCAACAGCTGCAGGATCAGATCCAGCAGCTGCAGCAGCAGGTGCAGGACATGAAGACCCAGCAGGAACAGCAGTTAAAAGGCGAGACACCGGCCAACACAAGCTCGCAGTCTTCCGGCCCGACCAAGAAGCTCACCATCGGCGGTGGTGTGGTCGCGGAATACCAGAAGAAGAATTACGGCGGTAACAATGCCGGTGCCGGGGATCTGATCCTCGACTACTTCGACCTGAACGTGGCCGGCCAGTACGGCAAGCTCACCTACGCCGCCGATTATCGCTGGTCCAACGTGAACTTCAATAAGGGGCAGTATCTGCATAACGCCTGGGCCGCGTACGACTTCGGCCCCAACGACAACAGCCAGGTCAAGGGCGGCATGTTCCAGGTGCCCTTCGGCAACCTGCCGTACGGCTACCAGTCGTTCTGGGGCAACCTGAACTACTATGCCGGCTTCACCGACAACCAGGCCGCCGGCATCGGGTACAAGTACGAGAATAACGGCTGGCGCTTCGACCTGGATGCCTTCAAGAATCAGGGCCTTGGCCAGCAGACCACCTACGCCGCCAACCCGAACAGCAGCAGCACCACCAATAACAACGGCACGCCCAACGACAAGACCGACGATTTCACGGTTAGCGGCGCCCGTCTGGTCAACGGCGGTAACGCCCGTCTGGGCCGCACTATCAAGCTGAACGGCGGCAATACGCTGAACCTGTCGGTCGCGGGCCGCGGTGGCGAGCTCGAGTACACCGACACCAACGGCAACACCCAGTACGGCACCCGCTGGGCCGGTACCCTGGCCGCCGAGGCCGACCTGGGCAACTGGGTGCTGCAGGGCCAGTTCGTCGACTACAAGTACAACATCCCGAGTGATATCGCTGGGGGGCGGACGCAGACTGTACCGTTCGAGGATTATGGCTACGGCTATCGGATGCCGGCCAAGGGTCAGTTGTACTCGGCCAGCGTGGGACGGACGTTCAACGTCAGCAATATGGGCCCGATCAGCAGCTTCGAAGTCTATAACGACTACGGCTATCTGCACTCCGGCTACGGCGACTACGACAACACGGGCGCCCGTATCGGCGACGTCCAGGAAAACACCACCGGCATCGCCATGTTCGCCGGCCCGGTGGATATCTGGGCAGAGTGGATCGAGGCCAAGAACGGCGGCATGGCTTTCGTCGGCCAGAACGACGGCGACTGGCACGGCCGCTTCAATCTGACCGCCGCCTTCTACTTCGACGGCGATCTGATCAAGAAGTAAGTGCGATCCCGCAACCGTCCGGCTCGCCGGGCGGTTCGCCGGACTTAAAGCGGGCGCTTCGGCGCCCGCTTTTTTGTGCCCACGACAAACGCGCCGGGGCGTCACCGACCACAGCTGTTCCTATTGCCCGAAGGCATCTATCCACAGATTGCACAGATTGCGCAGATTACGCAGATTTTTAAGAGGTGGCTGCGAAGTACGCTTCCTCGGCATGACGCGAGCGCACGCAATACAAGCGTTCGGCCTATTTTTGATCCGCGTTAATCTGCGCCGATCTGCGGACAAGCATTATTTTCTAATCTGTGAAATCTGCGGATAAACCCGCTTCCGGAACACCGCCCGCCTAACAGACCATGACGCGAGAGTAATCGCCCCTCGCGAGCTGATACGGCACAGTTTTTCTATCCACAGATTACGCAGATTGCACAGATTTCAAGAGGCCTTTGTATGCCCTTGTCCTCGACATGAGGCGCCCAGTCTCGTCATTCACCCGTTTCTTGGCATCTGCGTTAATCTGCGTCGATCTGCGGATAAATCCACTTCCGGAATAACCCCCCGCCCGGGAGACCATGACGCGCGAGTAATCGCCCCTCGCGTGCCGGTACGACGCAGTTTTCTATCCGCAGATCGACACAGATCACGCAGATGGCGAGGGGGGCGCGGGGGCGATTAGACCGCTCGCCCGGGAAACACCACATACAGACGGGCCAAGCCGCGATCATGGCGTATTCCTTTTCTCGGCTCTTCTGCACTGACATGCGCTAGAGAGGGATGACTGCCGCCGACAAATCCGTTTCAATACAAGCTCCTACACAAATACAGAAGGGGTTTGTAGATGGCGGCAACCATCCCAAGTTGGATTGTTGGTCTGCGCGGGCAGTGCGTCAAGGGCGTGGCGTGGGACGAAGCTCGTGGCACGCTGGTGTTTCACTGCGACCGCGATCGCCGCTTCGTGCCGGTGGATCACCGGAGCGGCGCACGAGGCACCGTCAATCGACGGCTGCGTCGCGAGGTTCAGGATCTGCCGATCTGGGGCCGCTCAGTGACGCTCTCGATCGCGTACTGTCAGCTCAAGATCGGGGCGACGGATCGCCGTATGGAACGGCTGTCGTTCGTCGAGCCCGGCCATGGCTTCACACGCCGCTATGCGCGGTTTGTCAGCCAACTGGCTCGGCATATCAGCATCGCCGCCGTCGCGGCTTACACCGGCCTGGCGTGGCGTACGGTCAAGGCTATGGACGAACGGGCGTTGACGCGTGATCTGCCGGCTCTGGATCCTGGCGCACTGACCGGCCTGCGGCATCTGGGCGTCGACGAGGTCGCCCGCGCCAAGGGCCATGATTATCTGACCATCGTCTACGACCTCGAGTCCGGCGATCTGGTATGGGTCACCGAGGGCCGTCGCAAGGCCGGCCTGACGGCGTTTTTCGATCAGCTCGATGAGCCCGTTGCCCAGGGCATCGAGGCCGTAGCCATGGATATGTGGAAGCCCTTTGAACAGGCGGTGGCCGAGGCGTTGCCGAACGCCGCCATCGTCTTCGATCGCTTCCATGTCATGCAGCAGTATTCGAAGGTGATCGATACCGTCCGCCGAACCGAGTTCAAGCGGGCAACCCACGCCGACAAGCAGGTCTTGGTTGGCAGCCGTTATCTGCTGCTCAAAAACGCCGAACGCTTGAGCGATAGCCAGGCCGCGCGACTCGATCGGTTGCTCGCCGTCAATGGCCCGCTCAACGCAGTCTATGCCTTGAAAGAACAGCTCCAGCAACTGTGGCACGCCCCAGCGAGCTTCACCGTCATGGGCCAGCGCCTGGATGCCTGGTGTGCCTTGGCCGAGGCCACCGGGCTGGCCCCCATGAAACGCTTCGTGGCGATGCTACAGCGGCATCGCACCGGGATCTGCAACTACGCGGCCCACCCCATCACCACCGCCCGACTCGAAGGCGGCCACGTCGCGATCGGGTTGATCCGTAAACGCGCTCGCGGACTGCTCGATACCGAATACTTCAAACTCAAAATCCGGCAAAGCGCAACGCCCGAACCACCCCTTGGCCTGTACGCTCTGACCGGATGATTGGCTCAAACCATGTCACAAGAGCCCTTTTCTCAAGATCTGCGCTAATCTGCGTCGATCCGCGGACAAGCATTATTTTCGAATCTGTGAAATCTGCGTAATCTGCGGATAAACCCGCTTCCGGAACAACCCCGGCCGGGAAACCATGACACGCGAGTAATCGCCCCTCGCGAGCTGATACGACACATTTGCTCTATCCACAGATTACGCAGATCGCACAGATTTCAAGAGGCCGTTGTATGCCCTTGTCCTCGACATCAGGCACCCAGTCTCGTCATTCACCCGTTTCTTGGCATCCGCGTCAATCTGCGGAAAACACAGTTTTTAATCTGTGGATCAACCCGCTTCCGAAACAACACCAGGGTTCGGTTTCGCGAATTGTCCGGCAGCTACAGGCGATCGATCGCCCGATGGCCGATATCGCGGCGATAGGCGGCATGGGCCCAATCAATGGCGGCCACGCCACGATAAGCCTTGGCCTGGGCCTGGGCCACGTCGGCACCGAGCGCGCAGACGCACAACACCCGGCCGCCGCTGGTGACCACCCGGCCGTCGTCATCGAGCGCGGTGCCGGCGTGAAAGACTTCGACATCTTCGGCCACGGCACGGTCGAGCCCTTCGATCACATCGCCCTTGGCATACGCGCCCGGGTAACCGCCCGCCGCCATGACCACGCCGAGCGCGACTTCATCGCGCCAGCGTGCGTCCACTGAATCGAGCTGCCCGGCGATGGCGGCTTCCAGCAGATCTACCAGATCGGATTCCAGCCGCATCATGATCGGCTGGGTTTCCGGGTCGCCCATGCGGACGTTGAACTCCAGCACCCGCGGCGCGCCGGTCTCGTCGATCATCAGGCCGGCATACAGGAATCCGGTGAACGGGCGGCCATCCGCGGCCAGCCCGGCCACGGTCGGGCGCATCACTTCGTTCATCACGCGCTCGGCGATGTCGTCGGTGACCACGGGCGCCGGTGAATACGCCCCCATGCCTCCGGTGTTCGGGCCGGTATCGCCGTCGTAGGCGGCCTTGTGATCCTGTGAACTGGCCAGCGGCAGGATATGCGTGCCGTCGACCA
Source organism: Salinisphaera sp. LB1 (assembly GCF_003177035.1). NCBI lineage: Bacteria > Pseudomonadati > Pseudomonadota > Gammaproteobacteria > Salinisphaerales > Salinisphaeraceae > Salinisphaera > Salinisphaera sp. LB1. The sequence goes on from NZ_CP029488.1 coordinate 1,303,539, forward strand.
TGGCGATGAAGCTGGCTTCCTCGCCGGCGAGAAATTCCTCGACCACGATACGCGCACCAGCATCGCCGAAGGCGTTGTCCTCGAGCATGTCGCGGGCCGAAGCCAGCGCCTCGTCAACCGTGTGTGCCAGGGTCACGCCCTTGCCCGCGGCGAGGCCATCGGCCTTGATCACGATCGGCGCGCCGCGCGCCTGGATATAGGCCGCGGCCGCCGTGTAATCCGCGAAGGTGGCGTAGTCGGCAGTGGGAATGGCATGACGGGCCAGGAAATCCTTGGAAAACGCCTTGCTGGCCTCGAGTTCCGCCGCCGCCTGCCGCGGGCCGAAACAGGCCAGCCCGGCCGCCTCGAACATATCCACGATGCCGATCGCCAGCGGCGCCTCGGGCCCGACCACGGTCAGGCTAACGGCGTTGTCGAGGGCGAAATCGCGCAGGGCGTCGAGCTCGTCCACACCAATCGCGACATTACTGACATCGGTCATGGTGGCGGTGCCGGCATTGCCGGGGGCGACATACACATGCGCCACCCGAGGCGAGGCCGCCAGTTTCCACGCCAGGGCGTGCTCGCGGCCGCCGCCGCCGACGATGAGAATACGATGCGCTGCCTTGCTCATGCTGGATTTCGCCCCGGGCGGTTGCTGTGGAAACCGGCATGCGCTATCGAGCGGGCGCGCCGGTGCGGCGCAAGCTTAACAAAGCCCATATGCGGCGTGCTGCGGCATGGCGTCGCGTAAGACGGCCACAGGCCCTAAACTCCGCCCATCGTTTGTTCACCCAACCCTCCGATGGCCGATACCGAAATACTCTACGAAGGCGACTACCTGCGGCTCCAGCGCATCGACACCTGGGAATTCGTCGACCGGATCAACGCGCGCGGGGCCGTGGTGATCGTGGCCGTGACGCCCGACGATGAACTGCTCATGGTGGAACAGCCCCGCCCCGCGCTGGGCGGACCCGTGCTGGAATTGCCGGCCGGGTTGGTGGGCGATATTGCCGGCGAGGAAGACGAAGCCCTGGCCGTAGCCGCCGCGCGCGAACTGGAAGAGGAAACCGGCTATCGGCCGGCGCGGCTGGAATACATGACCGCAGGGCCGCCCAGCGCCGGCCTGTCGGGCGAGACGCAATGGTTCTATCGCGCCCACGATCTGGCGCGCGTCGGTCCCGGCGGCGGCGATGACAGCGAAGACATCACCGTGCATGCCGTCGCCCTGGACAGGATCGACGACTGGCTCGCCGCGCGCGAAACCGAGGGCCTGCCGGTCGACCCCAAGATCTACACCGGCCTGTACTTCATCCGGCGCGAGCGCGGCTGAGTCGATCGCCGGCGTCGACGCATTCGATCGCCGCCGGCGCCACGGTGCGCGCTGTCGCGAGGCAGGCGGCATAACCGGGCGCCAGCGACAACGGCAACAGATGCCAGCGGTGACCGTCCAGGCAGGCGAACGCGCCATCGATGGTCGTGGCACGAATGCGAGCCAGACCGACCCGCCCGCTCGCCTTGACGGCTGCCTCGCGCGCACACCAGGCGGCGAAAAAATCGCCGTCCGGCGCGACCCAGCGCCGCAGCCGCGGCGAGATGCCGTCGCGGCGTTGCTCCACGTCGAGCCCGATGACGCCCTCGGCGTCGACCGCGCAGGCCACGAGCCGGCCGCTGTGGGAAATACTGAAGGACGGCCCGTCGGCGAACTGCGGCCGTCCCCCGGCGCCGAAGCCCAATCCCTCGATCCGGTCCGACGGCAGATCCAGGAGGGCAAGCCCCTGTTCGAGCAGCCACAATCCGGCCATCGTCCGCGCTCGGGCCGCCGGACTGCCCATCGCCTCGACGCGCGCACAATAGGTCGGCGGCGCCCGGGTCGCGGCACGCTCGGCAAAAAGCGCCTCGCGCGCCGGATCGAGGACGATGTATACTACAAGCATAAATGATTATTTAACGCAATCATGATGTTTCGCTGTGGCTATCGCATCGCACTTGGGGCGAGGCGCCGGGCATGACCGCGATGCGCGAATCCAACGAGTCGACACTCAATCATGCCACGGCGGACGGCCTGCCCGGTCCGGCGACCGCGTTCCCGGTGGCGCCGGATGATGCCACCCGCCGGCAGCTCGTGGCCTGGCAAGCCGAATACGGCGATCTGTTCGCCGTGCCATCGACCGGGGGCGGCCCCGCGCACTGGATCGTCAACGACCCGGCGCTGGCCCAGCAGGTGCTCGTCCGCCATGCCCACGACTATACGAAAGGCATGGGGCTGGACCGTGTCAAGATTCTGCTGGGCAACGGCATCATGGTCAGCGAGGGCGATTTCTGGACCCGCCAGCGGCGCTTGATCCAGCCGGCCTTCCGCCCGCGCCGTCTGGCCGATTTCAACGTCATGATCGTGGCCGAGAATCTCGCGCTGGCCGAGCGCTGGCAGCAGGTGGCCGAGCGCGGCGATACGCTCGAGGCCGAAAGTCATACCAGCGAACTCACGCTCGTGATCGTGCTCAAGTCGATCTTCGGCGCGGACTACGCCCGGCTGGTGGAAGACGGCGCCAATCCGTTTGCGCTGCTGACCGAGGAGCCGGCGCGCGACCTGCGTTTCGCCGCCCGTTTTCATCGCCTGAAACAGACCGTCGACGCCATCATCGAGCGCCGATTAGCCGAAGGCCCGCGCAAAGACTTCGATTTTCTCGGCCATCTGCTGGCCGCACGCAATCGCGATGGCGAGCCGATGAGCCGCCCGGCCATCATCGACGAAGTCATGACGCTGATCGTGGCCGGCCACGAAACCACTGCCAGCGCACTGGCCTTCGCCTGGTATCTGATCGCCCGCCACCCCAACGTTTGCGCGCGCATGCAGGCCGAAGTCGATGCGACGGACGAAAGCGGGCTGCGCGAGACCGGCGGCGCCGACCGCGAAACGCTGGCCTACACCGACCGGGTCGTGGCCGAGGTGCTGCGGCTGTATCCGCCGGGCTGGCTGCTGTCGCGCCGCGCGCTGACCGATCAGAGACTCGGCGATCACACCCTCGCCGCCGGTACACAGCTGTTCGTAAGCCCTTATTTGCTGCAGCGTCATCCCGGCTACTGGCGCGACCCGGAACGCTTCGACCCCGACCGCTTCGCACGCGCGGATGAACCGCGCCATCGCCTGGCCTACCTGCCGTTCGCGGCCGGCCCGCGGCATTGTATCGGCGAGCATCTGGCCGCCACCGAAATGCGCGTGCATCTGGCCACGCTGCTGCGCCGGTTCACCCCGACCTGGCTCGGCGACGGCGAGCCGGCGATCGAATCGGCAATCAATCTACGGCCGGCGGACGGAATTTATTTACAATTGACGCCCCGGTAATCAAACCCGTCGCTTTGCGGCGCGAATGACCCACGTTATGACTTCGTTCAATACGCTGGCCGACGCGCTCGACGCCGCGGCCGAAACCGACGGCGAGATCGGCTTCATAGACGGCGCCAACGACGAGCGCCGCCTGAGTTATCGCCTGCTCAAGCGCGCCGCCCTGCGCATGCTGGCCGTGCTACAGGCCGAAGGCGCGGCGCCGGGCGAGCCGATCATTCTGTACATCGCCGACAACCTGCGCTTCGTGCAGTTCTATTGGGCGGCGATCTACGGCGGGCTGATCCCGGTGCCGGTGGCCGCCGGGGCGACCGATGCGCATCTGGCCAAGCTGGCCAAGGTCTGGGCGCACATGGACGAGCCGCGCGTAGTCACCGACGCGCGGCACATGGAGCGCATTCTCGGCTATTTCGAAAACAACGGCGCAGCCGCCGCCGGCGAACGCCTGGCCGAAACGGCGTTGTCGGACGAGCCGCCGGCGGTCGAGCAGGCCGCCGAGCAGGCCACCCTGGCGGCCAACGACACGGCTTTCATCCAGTTCTCCTCGGGCTCGACCGGCGATCCCAAGGGTGTGGTGCTGACCCATGCCAACGTACTGGCCAACATCGCGGCCATCACCGAAGGCTCGGCATTCGGCGCGCACGAAATCGCCCTCTCCTGGATGCCGCTGACCCACGACATGGGCCTGATCGGGTTCCATCTGACGTTGCTTTGCCACGCCTTCAATCATCACCTGATGGCGACCGATCTGTTCGCCCGGCGCCCACTGCTGTGGCTGGACAAGGCGGCCGAGAAGAAAGCCACGCTGTTGTGTTCGCCGAACTTCGGCTATCGCCACACACTGCGCGCGATCAGCGCCAAGGGCTTGCCGGATATCGATCTGTCGCATGTCCGCCTGATCTACAACGGCGCCGAACCGATCGCCGCGCCGCTGGCACGTGAATTTCTGGAAACACTCGCGCCGACCGGCCTGTCGCCCGACGTCATGTTCTGTGTCTACGGGCTGGCCGAGGCCAGCCTGGCGGCGACCTTCCCGCCGGCCGGCGCCGGCCTGTCCACGGTCAGGGTCGCGCGCGGCGAGCTGGGCATCGGCGACACCGTGCGCTTCGACGATTCCGACAACGCCATCGAACTGGTGAATCTCGGTACCCCGGTCGTCGGCGCGGATCTGCGCATCGCCGATGCCGACGGCCGAGCGCTGGGCGCGGACACGGTCGGCCGGGTCTGGATCGCCGGGCCCAACGTTACCGCCGGCTATTACGCCAACGACGCGGCCAATGCGGCGGCACGGGTCGGCGACGGCTGGCTGGATACGGGCGATCTCGGCTTCGTGCATGCGGGCGACCTGTACATCACCGGGCGCGCCAAGGACATCATCTTCATCAACGGCGCCAACCATTATCCCCAGGATCTGGAAGCCATCGCCCAGGCCGCCGACGGCGTGGAGCTGAACAAGGTCGCCGCGGCCGGCGTGCGCGCGCCCGGCGCGGACGCCGACGAACTGGTGTTTTTCGTGGTCTTTCGCGGCCATACCGAGGATTTCGTGCCCATCGCGCGCGCGGTCGCGCAGCGCGTGAATCACGGCACCGGCCTGGCGGTGGATCACGTGATCCCGGTGCGCCAGATCCCCAAGACCACCAGCGGCAAGCTGCAACGCGCCACCCTCGCCCGCGATTATGCCGAGGGCGGCTTCGACGATGTCGTCGCCGAGCTGGATGCGTTGATGGCAACCCGCGATACGTCTGCCGACGCGCCGGCTGGCGCCGGCCTCGCGGACGAACTCAAGGCCATCTGTGATGAAGTCGCCCCGGACAAGCAAATCGGCCCCGGCGACGACCTGTTCGAGATCGGACTCTCCTCGCTGGAGCTGGCCCAGATCCACGAAGGCATCGAGGCGCGCTGGCCGGATACCATCGAAATCAACGACTTGTTTGACTATCCGACGATCAACGATCTGGCCGCCTTTCTGGCGCGTGAAACCGCGGCCTGAGGCACACCCGTGCACCTTCAGCCGATCTGCGCCCGCCAGGCTTCGCGGAACGTCTCGGCGCGATCAGCAGACCAGCTCGGCTCGTACACCACGCTTGGCTGCCAGTCGATGACCGCATCGGCCAGCCGGATTTCGTCGTGTGGATCGATCGCCATACGCGCCAGCGCGGCCGCTCCCATCGGCGTCGCGTGGGCATGCGGATACACTTCGAGCGGCTTCTGGGTGAGGTCCGCCACCGCCTGCATGAGCCGTTGCGACTGGGTGAGCCCGCCATCGACCCGTAACCGCTCGATGGGTTGGCCTGCGTCGGTGCCGATAAGATCGGTCAGCTCGGCAACCTGTGCCGCGATCCCTTCCAATACCGCCAGCACCAGATGGCACGGCCAGGTGGCGAGGTTCATGCCCGTGAACCGGGCGCGCGCCTCGGGCCGCCACCAGGGCGCGGCCAGGCCGGCGAAGGCCGGCACGCAGAACGCCCCCTGTGAGGTTTCGGCCGCGACTTGGTCCAGGTCCGCGGCCCTGCCGATCCAGCCCAGTTCCGCCAGCCAGCGAACGGCCGAAGCCGCGGTATAGACCTGACCGTCCACGCAGTACTGGTTGCGATCGCGCAGGCGCCAGGCGGCCGATGTCGTGAGGCCGCTCGTCGACCGCGTCGGCGTCTCACCGATATTGGCCAGAACAAAGGCTCCGGTGCCGAACGTGCATTTGGCCTCGCCCGGCGCCAGGCAGTTCTCGCCGACGAGCGCGGCCTGCTGGTCCACCACCAGGCCGCCGACCGGCACGGATTGTCCGAAGGCATCGGTCATGCCCACGATTTCGTCGCAGGCCACGATTTCCGGCAGGCGCTCGTCGGCCAACCCGAACCAGTCAAGCAGTTCGCGATCCCAAGCCAGATCGTCCAGACCGCAGATCGCCGACCGGCTGGCCGTGGTGACATCGGTGACGAACGCGCCCGTCAACTGATGGATCAGCCAGCTGTCGGAGGTCGTGACCACGCCCTGGCGGGTCACGTGTCGCCGCAGCCAGGCCATCTTGGGCGCCGAGAAATAGGGATCGAGCACCAGCCCAGTTTTCTCGGCCAGCGGCTTGGCGTGAGCAGCCAGCTCGCCGCAGATGCCCTCGGCGCGTCGATCCTGCCAGACAATCATCTTCGATAGCGGCGCACCGGTGTCGGGGTCCCAGGCCAGAACCGTCTCGCCCTGGTTGGCGAGGGTGACGATATCCACGTCGACACCGGCCTCGGACAGGGCGGCCCGGCCGGCCGCCAGCACCGAATCCAGCAAGGCCTTCGGATCCTGCTCCACCACGCCGCCGGCAAGATAGTCGGGCGTGACCGGCTGTTCGGCCACCCCGCAGATCCGGCCGTCGTCGTCGACCACGAGCGCCTTGGTGCCGGAAGTGCCCTGATCGATGGCGAGAACGCGCGTCATCCCCGGGCTCCGGCCTTGGCGGCATCGGCCTCCAGCTCGGCGTCTACGGAATGCATGTCCGGCATGGCCAGGCCAGCCGTGCCGCCACGGCTCGCCAGCAGCCAACCGAGATACACCGCCCCGATGGCCACCATGATCGCGACATACACCCAGGAGCTCAAAAAGGAGATGTCACGGAAGATCAGCAGTTCGAAGATCAGCCAGATCGAGGCCAGTACGATCACCGGCACCTCGAAAGGCCCGAGCGTGAATCCCTTGCTGGGCGGCAGATCGCGGCGCTTGACGATATACAGCAGCACGGTAGCGGCATAGATCACCGACGGCAGCAGCGTGGCCGCCGAGAACAACGCGAACAGCGCATCGGTCTGGAACGCAAAGATCGCCAACAGCAGTTCGCCGAGCACGAACACCAGCCCGGTGGCCGCCAGCGGCGTGCCGAAACGCGGCGAGATGCGCGACCACAAGGCATGTCCCGGGAACCGGGCGTCGCGCGACATGGCCCAGACGAGGCGCACGCCGGTCATGAGAATCACCATGCCACAGGCAAAGATGGCGACCACCACCATGATCAGCAACGCGGTGCCCACGACCGGGCCGAGCACACGCGCGATCACGTCAGCTATCGGCGTAGCCGACTGGGCCAGGGCCACCGGGTCACCCGCCAGCAGCGTGACCGCGATCAGGAACGCGAAGCCAAGCACGCCCGAGGCGATCACGGCCTGGGCCATGGCACGCGGCACCACGCGCGCCGGCTGCTCCGTCTCCTCCGCCAGATTGGCGGCCGACTCGAAACCCACGATGGTGAACGAGCCGAGCAGCGTGCCCATCATCCAAGGGCCGACGTGGAGCAGACTGCCGAAGCTGAAATAACCTTCGTGGCTGATCGATCCGGTCGATACCAGATTGGAAAAATCCAGCCCGCGCATGATCGCACCCACCGCCAGCAGCAGAACCACCAGCAAAAGCATGCCGACCAGTTCGGCGGTCACCGCGACGTTGTTCACCCGTTCGGTCCAGCGGGTCGAGAACGCCACCAGCAGCGCCTGACCGGCCAGCACGACTGCGGTGACCCACCAAGCGTTGCCCGGCGTGCCGGTGTAGTTCAACAGCACCGGCAGAACGGTGGAGGCGATGGTGTAGTCGACCGCGACCACCACAATCGCCAGGAAGGTGAACGAGATCCAGCCCATGATCCAGCCGAGCACCGGGTTGGCCAGGCGCGACACCCATTGATAGGAATAGCCGGTCACCGGGATGCGCGCGGCCAGCGAGCCGAACAAGAGCGCCACCATGAGCTGGCCCACCACCGCGACCGGCCAGGTCCAGATGCCGGCCGGCCCGGAGGACTGGAGCACTGCCCCGTAGGTGGTGAAGATGCCGGTGGCAATGGAAACGAAGGCGAAGGCAACCGCGAACGAAGCGAAGGATCGCGTACCGCGTCGCATGGCCTGGGTATAACCGAATTCGGCGACATCGGCGCCCGGTCCGGCAGAACCTCTCGAAACTCTCTGATCGGTCATGGTTGCCCCCTGGCAATTTAGATAATGAAAACGCCCTCGCTACGGCGGACTCTCGAAACCGATTTCGAGAGCCGGCGCGCGTAGAAAAGCCGGATCACCGAGCGGTATGCGGATGCGCCGCTCGGGCAAGAATGCCCCCGAGGCCCACCACAACGGGCGGGTGCCATCGGAGACCGTCAGTGTGCCGCGGACCGGTTCGGTCACCCGCAGCTGCAGCTCGGCCAGCCCGGGGCGCGCGCTGCGCACCAAGCGTTGCGGCACGCAGTACTTCACGGGCGGCGCCACGCGCACGGGTACGAACTCCTCGGCCGCCGGCAAGCCGTAGTCCAGATCGGCGGCGATGAAGCCGGCCACGGCGCGCCCTTCGCGCCAGGACCAGCCGGCGGTTTCGATCGGCCGCAGGACATTGCCGGCGGCGTAGTAGGCCGGATCGCTGCAGCGCCCGTATTGATCGACCACCGGCCCCGAGCTCGCAGCGTCCACCGCCAGATGCGGCGCCAGTCGTGCGAGGCTCGATTCGCTGGTAAAGTGGCCGGTCAACAGCACGCCGTCGCAGGCAAGCGTAGAGATCGTACCGTCGGGCCCGGCGAGCTGGACGCCTTCAACGCGCTCGCGGCCTTCGATGCCGGCGAGTGTTGTATTCAAGTGCACGGGAATACCGCACAAGCGCGGGAACAAGGTGAGAGGCCACCGCGCGGTCGGACGCGGGTTGCGCTCGATCACCGCGACCGGGCGAATGCCGGCCCGCCGGCAGCTCATGACCGCCGACAAACTCACCAGCTCGGTCCCGACGATCACCGGCGCCTCGAACGGCTTGAAATGTTCGAGATACAGCGCCGATTGCAGGGTCGCGGTATTGATCACGCCCACCGGGCGATCGCCGGAGATCAGCCGGGCCGAGCGCGGCGTCTCGCGCGCGCCGGTGGTCAGCAGCACGCGCCGGGCGGCTACGCGCAGCGCGCCATCGGGCGTGGCCAGATCGAGTCCGCCGCCGGGATGCAGGGCGACCACCGTGTGCCGCGTACGGATATCCACCCCGGCGGCTTCGGCCGCAGCGACGTTGCGTCGGGCATAGCGCGGCCCGGTCATCAGCCGGCCGTATTCGCGCACGCCGTAGGGCGGGTGCGCGCAGTGGCGCGAAATGCCGCCGGCTTCGGGCTCGCGTTCGAACACGAGTACCCGGTTCACGCCCGCATGGCGCAATGCCGTGGCCGCGGCCAGACCGGCCGGGCCGGCACCGATCACCACCACGTCGCAATCGAGTTCAGTGATCATGCGCCGCTCCCGTCGACAACGGGGTCGCCAGCGCATCGCCGGCGATCTGGGCCACGTGGGCGCCGCAGTAGAAACCCTGGCAGCGCCCCATGCAGGCTCGCGTACGCCGCTTGAGGCCGCCGATATCGCCCGGCGGCAGGGGCGAAGCCAGCGCGGCCTCAATCTCGCGCCGGGTCACCAACTCGCAGTGGCAGACGATCTCGCCGTAACCGGCGGTCTGCCAGTCGCGCGGTCGATGCTCGGCGATGTTCGGCACCGCTGGCACCACAGGCGATGCCAGCGGGCTGTGTTCGACGTGCTCGCGGTAGAGCGCGTAGGCGTGGGCGGCAATGCCGAGCGCGGCGGTCAGCCCGGTCGAGCGGACGCCGCCGAGCGTGAGCCAGTGGCGCGCCGGCTCGTGACGGATCCGATACTCCTTGTCTTCGGTCGCCGGACGCAGCCCGGCATAGACCGCGGTTACCGGCATGTCGGCTAGCGCCGGCAGGCGTTCGGCACCGGCCGCGATCAGCGCCTCGAGAGTGTCGCGATCGACCCGGGCATGCTCGCGATCGTCCTGTTCCTCGGCGGTCGGGCCGACCAGTAAGTTGCCGTAGGCCGTGCGGGTGACCACCACGCCCTTGGTGCGCGGCTGAGGCACGGGCAGCAGGATATGATCCACCAGCGCCGCCGCGGCCTTGTCGAAGACCACGAACTGGCCCTTGCGCGGTCGGATCTGCATATGTGCCTCGCCCAGCAGGCTTTGTTCGACCAAGTCGCCGTACAGCCCAGCACAGTTGATGACTTGAGCCGCGGCGATCCGGCCGCGGCTGGTATCAAGCTGCCAGGCCAAGCCGTCGAACGCGCCGCTCGTGACCTCGCAGTCGCGCCGCACCTCGGCGCCGTTGGCCATAGCCTGGGTGAGATACGCCAACGGGGCCGACCACGGATCGATTACATGCTCGTCGGGCACCAGCACGCCGCCGCGCACCGCCGGATTGAGCTGCGCCTCATGCGCCAGCACTTCGGCGCGATCGATGCGCCGCACGTTGTCCACGCCGTTGGCATGCGCCCGCGCCACGATGGCATCGAGCTCAGCTTCGTCGTGCTCGCTCCACGCCGCCACGATGGCGCCGGTGGCCAGCAACGGCAGGTTCAAGGACTCGTGGATCGCGCGGTATTCGGCATAGCCCGCCTGCATGCAGGCCAGCTCCAGACTGCCCTCGGGCGCGTCGAAACCGGTATGCAGGATTGCGCTGTTGCCCTTGCTGGCGCCGGCGAGGATGTCGTGCGCTTTTTCGAGCAGGACAACGCGGGCGCCTTCGAGCGTGAAGCGCCGGGCAACCGCGCACCCGACCACACCGCCGCCGATCACGGCGACATCGTATATACCTTCGCTGCGCTCTCCCCGGGATTCCACGATCACTCGTCAACCAATGTGGCTCTTATGACCGTTATTTCACAATTCGGTCACCAAGTAAATATAAAAACCACAAAAAGTCCAGGTGCGCTTGCACAATCATGCTCTGCACCGGAAGCAGACACGAAGCGGTCGCCTGCCACATGTAACGCATGAGGCGGGCGGTTCGTTTCAAATCAGTGCAATACGGCAAGATCGCCGAATGGCGACGCCCGGGCGAGCGGGCTTGGGCTACACCGTGCCAGCGATGTAGAGCGCCACGCCGGCTTCATCGAGCACATCGCGCAGCTCGGCGTCGGGCTCGGCATCGACCACAAGCCGGTCGATGCGTGCCAAGGGGATCACCTTGAACAACGCCCGCCGGCCCAGCTTGCTGGCATCGGCCAGCACGGTGACGGTATCGGCCTGGGCGATCATCGCGCGCGCCACGTCAGCTTCGGCGAGCGAGAAATCCATCACGCCGCCCGCATCCAGCGCTCCGGCCGTGATCACCACGTGCGCCGCATTGAACCGGGCGATCTGATCCTGAGCAAAGGTACCGACCGCCTCCTGGGCGTCCGGCTCGTATTCGCCGCCAATGAGGAACACCCGATTCTCCGACTCGCCCAGCGCCTGGGCGATCCGCACGCAGTTGGTGATGACGGTCAGTCCGCGCTGGCCGGCCAGAGCACGCGCGAACAGCAGCGTGGTGGTGCCGGTATCGACGAACAGGCTGTCACCGGCCGCGAACAGCGCCGCGGCGGTCTCGGCCACCGCCGTCTTCGCATCGACCTGTTCGTACATCCGGGTCGCGAACGCGTTCTCGTAGGCCGGGTTGTCCGGTATGGCGGCACCGCCGTGGAATTTCTCGACCAGGCCTTCGCTGGCGAGCCCCGCGAGATCGCGCCGGATCGTCTCCAGTGACGCGCCGGTCTGCTCCGCCAGCCAGGCCACGGTGACCCGGCGCTTCAGGCGCAGCCATTCGAGTATGCGCTGGCGTCGATCGAGAGCGTTCATCCGGGGCCGGGCCGATCCATGGAGTTCAAGCGCGCAGTGTAGCCCGAGTGTCGAAGAAGACGGGCAACGCCCCGATCAGCGCGACGCACACCGTGCGTCCGCCTCGGCGGTGAGCGCATCAAGGCGCTCGCCCAGCTCGGTGGCGGCGGCGTCCGGCGTGTCGCCGCGCTTGCAGGCCAGCGGCTCGCCGATGATCATGACCACTCGCGCGAAGGGCTTGGGGATGATCATCCGGTCCCACGAGCCGAGCTGCCAGTAGCGATCGGCGGCAAAGCTCACCGGCAGCATCGGCGCCCGCGTCATCTGTGCCAGCATTGCGGTTCCGGGCTTGGCCCGGCACGCCGGCCCATGCGGGCCATCGGCGGCGATGACCGGCGATACGCCCGACTTGAGGGTGGCATACATGTCGCGGAACGCGCGCGCTCCGGTCCGGTTCGCCGACCCCCGCAGGACGGTCGCGCCCAGGCCGCCAACCACGGCAGCGACCAGTTCGCCGTCGCGCGAGGGCGAGACCAGAAAACCCGGCGCCAGACCGCGTGATCGCGCGGCCAGAAGCCAGCCGGCACAATACGGCAGCCGCTGATGCCAGCAGCACAACAAGGCCGCGCGCTGGTTTTCGATCAGCGCGTCCAGGTGATGCACGCCCTGCACACCGGCGCTGCGACAGGTGGCCAGCAGGGCCCGTGCGAGCAGCCGCAGCAGCGGCGCCGCAAGCGCGACCCGCAGGCGCTGGCGCCACGACAACGGCGTGCGGCCGGTTTTCTGCTGGTGGTGGCGTGATTCACTCATGGGCGGGGGCGGGCTAAACGCCGGGCCTCGTGTTGCAAGGCGCGGATGTGGGTAAACTGGCCGCGCACGTAATTCAGGGCGATGATCGTCCGGCGGCATGCCGCCCGGATTTTCGCCACACAGCCTAACCGATCGCCCGGTGCCACAGCCGGCGCGATCGGCCCCAACGAACGCCGCGATGTCCGCAATCGAGAAACTCTACGGCCGCGCGCCCGCGCTGCTGACCGATCTCTACCAGCTGACCATGGCCTATGCGCACTGGTTCAACGGCACCGGTCAGCGCGAGGCGGTCTATCATCTGTTCTATCGCCAGGCGCCGTTCGACAACGGCTTCGCGCTGGCCTGCGGTATTGAAACCGCCATCGATTACATCTGTGCCCTGCGCTTCACTGAGGAGGATATCGCCTACCTCGGCACGCTCAAGGACAACGCCGGCGAACCCTTGTTCGATGACGGCTTCCTCGATTATCTGCGGGATTTCCGTTTCACCGGCCGGGTGGATGCCGTCCCCGAAGGCACGGCGGTGTTCCCGCATCAACCGATGCTGCGCGTGACCGGGCCGATTCTCCAGGCCCAGCTGCTCGAGACGGCGCTGCTCAATCTGATGAATTTCCCCACCCTGGTCGCCACCAAGGCCGCGCGCATCGCCCACGCCGCCGAAGGCGACAGCGTGCTGGACTTCGGTCTGCGCAAGGCCCAGGGCATCGACGGCGGCGTCTCGGCCGCGCGGGCGGCCTACATCGGCGGCTGCGCCGGCACCTCCAACGTACTCGCCGGGCAGCTGTTCGGCATTCCGGTATCGGGCACCCACGCGCATGGCTGGGTGATGGCCTTCGATCACGAAATCGATGCCTTCGATGCCTATGCGCGCGCCCTGCCCAACAACTGCGTATTTCTGGTCGATACCTACAACTCGCTGGAAGGCATCGAAAACGCCATCCGCGCGGGCAATAAACTGCGCGAACACGGCTACGAAATGGCCGGCATCCGCCTGGATTCAGGCGATCTGGCGCACCTGGCCAAGCGCGCCCGGCGCCGGCTGGATGCCGCCGGCTTTCCCGATGCCCGGATCGCGGCCAGCTCGAGCCTGGACGAACGCGCGATCGCCGACCTGAAGTCGCGCGGCGCACCGATCGCGCTGTGGGGCATCGGCACCCGCCTGACCACCGCCCAACCGGACGCCGCACTCGACGGTGTGTACAAGCTTGCCGCCATCCGCGAGGATTCCGGGCGCTGGTCATATCGCATGAAGATGAGCGACACCCCGGGCAAGCTGACGCGCCCCGGCGTGCAGCAGGTGCGTCGTTTCACCGACGCCGACGGCAAACCGATCGCCGACCTGCTCTACGACGAGGCGTCGTGGTCGACCGCCTGGGCCGGTGGCGTAGCAGAATACGAGCACCGCTTCGACGCCGACGCGCCGCATATCGAATTGCTGCAGCCGGTCATCGAGGGCGGCACCCGGGTGGACACCTCGCCCGAGCTGGGCGCGATCCGCGAATACGCCAAGGCCCAGTTCGCCTACTTCGCCGAGCGGCCGAATTACCTGGCGCTGATCGATCATTATCTGGACGAGTCGACCGACGCCCTGCGCGATTGGCTCGCCCAGCGTCATAATGACGGGCGACAATCGGAGGGTTCGTCATGACCGATACGTTATTGCTGGTCGATATCCAGAACGATTTCCTGCCGGGCGGGGCGCTCGCCGTAGCCGACGGCGATGCCGTGGTGCCGGTCGCCAACCGCCTGATGCCGCGGTTCTCCACAGTGGTGGCCAGCCAGGACTGGCATCCGGCGGATCATCTGTCGTTCGCCGAACAGCACGCCGGCTTCAAACCGTTCCAGGTCACCGAAGTCGACGGCCTGGAACAGATTCTCTGGCCTGCACATTGCGTGCAGGGCAGCCCCGGCGCGAGTTTCGCCTCGGCGCTGAACGTCGCACACATCGACCATGTCGTGCGCAAGGGCGAAAACCGCCGCATCGACAGCTATTCGGCCTTTTACGACAACGATCACCGGCAGCAAACCGATCTGGCGGACGTATTGCGCCGTCTGGGCACGGATCGATTGTTCGTGATGGGTCTGGCGGCCGATGTCTGCGTGAAGTTCACGGTAATGGACGCACTGGCCGAGGGTTTTCCGGTGACGCTGATCGTCGACGGCACGCGCGGCGTGGACATGCACGAAGGCGACACACAAGCGGCTATCCAGGCCATGCGCGCGGCCGGTGCCGAATGCGTGGACAGCGCCGTCCTGGGGGCGCACGGTTAGCCGATGCCGCACCAGTCGTGGCGTCGCGGCCCGGCCGGTTTTATTGCGCCCCGCGCCTTGCTAGATTGCCATTTTATCTTTTGATGTTTCCTCTCGGGGTTCGACCATGAGTGCTGTACCCAAGGATCTGGCCGTGTCCGCGCGTCTCGCCGACGAGATGCGGGTACCGTTTCCCAATTCGAACAAGATTCATGTCACCGGCAGCCGGCCCGATATCCGCGTGCCGATGCGCGAGGTGGCGCAATCGAACACGCCGGCCACCTTCGGCGTGGAGAAGAACCCGCCGATCACGATCTACGACTGCTCTGGCCCGTATACCGACCCGAGTGCCGAGATCGACCTGCGGCGCGGCCTGCCGGCGCTGCGGGCCACCTGGATCGAGGAACGCGGCGACACCGAGGTATTGCCCGGCCTGTCGTCCGAGTTCGGCCGGGATCGCGCGGCCGATGCCGCCACCGGCCATCTGCGTTTTCCCGATGTGCGGGCCCCGCGCCGCGCCAGGGCCGGCGTCAACGTCAGCCAGATGCATTATGCGCGGCGCGGCATCGTCACGCCCGAGATGGAATTCGTCGCCATTCGCGAGAACGCGCGCATCGACGAAATTCGCGACTCCCGGCTGCTGCGCCGGCACGCGGGCGAAGGCTTCGGCGCGAACCTGCCGGATCATGTCACCCCCGAGTTCGTCAGAGACGAGATCGCGGCCGGGCGCGCCATCATCCCCAACAACATCAATCACCCGGAATCCGAGCCGATGATCATCGGCCGCAACTTCCGGGTGAAGATCAACGCCAACATGGGCACCTCGGCGGTGACCAGCTCGATCGCCGAGGAAGTGGAGAAAATGGTCTGGGCCACCCGCTGGGGCGGCGACACCATCATGGACCTGTCCACCGGCAAGCACATCCACGAAACCCGGGAGTGGATCATCCGCAACGCGCCGGTGCCGGTCGGTACGGTGCCGATCTACCAGGCGCTGGAGAAGGTCGACGGCAAGGCCGAGGACCTGACCTGGGAGATGTTCCGCGACACGCTCATCGAACAGGCCGAGCAGGGTGTGGACTATTTCACCATCCATGCCGGCGTGCGCCTGGCCTATGTGCCGATGACCGCCAACCGCGTCACCGGCATCGTCTCCCGCGGCGGCTCGATCATGGCCAAGTGGTGCCTGGCGCATCACACCGAGAGCTTTCTGTACACGCATTTCGAAGATATCTGCGCGATCATGAAGGCCTACGATGTGGCGTTCTCGCTAGGCGACGGCCTGCGGCCCGGCGCGATCGCCGATGCCAACGACGAAGCCCAGATGGCCGAACTGCGCACGCTCGGCGAGCTGACCCAGATCGCCTGGGCCCACGACGTCCAGGTGATGATCGAAGGCCCCGGCCATGTGCCGATGCAACGCATCAAGGAAAACATGGACGCCGAGCTGGCCGACTGCCACCAGGCGCCGTTCTATACCCTGGGCCCGCTGACCACCGACATCGGCCCCGGCTATGACCACATCACCTCCGCCATCGGCGCGGCCCAGATCGGCTGGTACGGCACCGCCATGCTCTGCTACGTCACGCCCAAGGAACATCTCGGCCTGCCGGACAAGGACGACGTCCGCGAAGGCATCGTCACCTACAAGATCGCGGCGCACGCGGCCGATCTGGCCAAGGGCCACCCGGGTGCCCAGATTCGTGACAACGCCCTGTCCAAGGCCCGCTTCGAGTTTCGCTGGGAGGACCAGTTCAACCTCGGGCTGGACCCGTTGAAGGCGCGCGAATTCCACGACGAAACCCTGCCCAAGGACTCGGCCAAGGTGGCCCACTTCTGTTCCATGTGCGGGCCCAAGTTCTGCTCGATGCGGATTTCCCAGGAAGTGCGCGAATTCGCCGCCGAGCGCGGCATCGCCACACCCGAGGATGCGCTGGAGGCCGGTCTCGAGGAAAAAGCCGAGCAGTTCAAGGCCGGCGGTCACGCGCTGTACCAATAATGAGAACAATGCCCCCGCGGGAGCCCGCCATGCCACGTACTCGACAGATCCGCACGGCGACGCCTGTCGCGGCCGCGGCGGGCACCGCGGCCGACACCGTCGGCAACAACCGCCACGACGACTTCGCCCATAACCGGCGAACTGCGCCGCGGCGCGGCTAGGCGATCGGGGCGCCCGCATGGCCACGGCTTATTTCTCGCGCCATGACCTCTGCCGCGCCCACGATATGGGACGTGGCCACCCGGAAGCGCCGGACCGGCTGCCCGCGATCGACCAGGGGCTGGAGGTGGTCGGCATTGCCGACGCGCTCGACCGGCGCGCTGCACCCGAGGCCTCGCTCGAGGCCATCAAGCGCGTGCACGACGAATTTTATGTCGACGAGCTGCTCGCCAGCGCGCCGACGACCGGGCAAGTGCCGATCGACGGCGACACCGCGCTGACACCGCACACCCTGCCCGCGGCGCGCCATGCCGCCGGTGCCGGGATCGCAGCGGTGGATGCCGTACTCGCCGGCGAGGCCGCCAACGCCTTCTGCGCCGTGCGCCCGCCCGGGCATCATGCCGAATACGCCAGAGCGATGGGGTTTTGCTTCTTCAATAACGTGGCGATCGCGGCCGCGCACGCGCTGGCCGTCGGTGGCCTGGAACGTGTCGCCATCCTCGATTTCGACGTACATCACGGCAACGGCACGGAAGATGTCTTTCGCCATGAGCCGCGGGTATTGTTCTGCTCGAGCTACCAGAACCCGTTGTTTCCATTCACAGCGGACCAGAGCATCCCCGGCCAGCTGATCAAGACACCGTTGCGTGCGGGTGTCGGCGGCTCGGTATTCCGGCGTGCCATCGAGCGCGACTGGCTGCCCGCACTCGATGAGGCCAGACCACAGCTGATTCTGGTGTCGGCCGGCTTCGACGCCCATCGCTCCGACCCGCTGGCCGACCTGCAGCTCGAGGCCGAGGATTTCGAGTGGGTCACCCAGCGCATCACCGAAGTGGCCGATCTTTATTGCGACAGCCGCGTCGTAAGCCTGCTCGAAGGGGGTTACGCCCTCGATGCGCTGGCGGCAAGCGCCGCCATCCACATCAAGGCCCTGCTGCGGGCCGGCGAGCGCTGAGCGACAACAAATGCCGCGGCTGCCTGCGGAAAGGACAACCGCGGCGGTTCGCCGCTACAACCAGAGATGCATGCCGTTGGCCAGATTCAGGACCGCCGCGTAGGTCAGATACATCAGCTCGGGCCAAGGACTGACCGCGCCGGATCCATCATTGGGTTATCGACCGGCGCGCCGTATAGTGAGCGGCCCGTACGTGTACCACGTCGCGCCATGACGATCTCGATGCTGTCGGTATTCGTGCCGACGTTCTTTCTCGTATCGCTCACGCCAGGGCTGTGCATGACGTTGTCGCTGAGCCTCGGCATGACGGTCGGGGTTCGCCGCACGGCCTGGATGTGGATCGGCGAACTGGCGGGCGTGGCCACGGTCGCGGTCGCTTCGGTGATCGGCGTGGCCACCGTCCTGATGCGTTACCCGGCCGTGTTCACCGTCTTCAAGTGGGTCGGCGGCGCGTATCTGGTCTGGCTCGGTATCCAGATGTGGCGTTCGCGCGGCAATCTGGCGATTCCCGAGATCGAGAATGACGAGGCCGCCCCGCCCCGAGCGCAGCTCGCGGCCCAGGGGCTGGTTACCGCCATCGCCAACCCGAAGGGCTGGGCGTTCTTCATCGCCCTGCTGCCGCCGTTTCTCGACTTCCAGCAGGCCCTCGCCCCGCAACTGGTGCTAATGCTGTCGATGATTCTGGCGATGGAACTGACCTGTCTCGTCCTCTATGCCAGCGGCGGTTCCGCCGCGCGCGCCATGCTCGCCAAACGCTCCAACGTCCGCCTCCTGAACCGCATCGCCGGCACCCTGATCGCCGCCGTCGGCGTCTGGCTGGCACTGAGCTGACCGCCGCCCTTTATCCAGTGTCCGCTAAAACCGCCCCGGCACGGGGTGATCGTGCTGATACGACGCGCCTTTCTGTCCACAGATTACGCGGATTCTTGGGGGTCGTTGCGAATATGCTTCCCCGACATGACGCGAACACACGGCCAAGGCACACGTATTGATATTCTTTTTCTCAAGATCTGCGTCGATCTGCGGAAAACACCGTTTTTAATCTGTGAAATCTGCGGGTAAATCCACTTCCGGAACAACCCCGCCCAGGAGCCCATAACGCGCGAGTAATCGCTCCTTGCGCGCTGATACGACACACTGTTTTCTATCCACAGATTACGCAGATTACACAGATTTTTTAGAGGCCGTTGTATGCACTTGTCCTTGACATGCGGCACCCAGTCTCGCCATTCACACGTTTCTTAGCATCTGCGTTAATCTGCGTCGACCTGCGGAAAACACAGTTTTTTAATCTGTGAAATCTGCGTAATCTGCGGATGAACCCGCTTCCGGAACACCCCCGCCCGGGAGACCATGACGCGCCAGTAATCGCTCCTCGCGCGCTGATACGACACATTTCTATCCACAGATTACGCAGATTGCACAGATTTTTTAAGAGGCAGTTGTAATCTTTTTTCTCGACGTGCCGCACACGATACGGCCGCGGCACAAGCGTCATGCATCCTTTTCTTAACATCTGCGTTAATCTGCGTCGATCTGCGGACAACTATCATTTTTAATCGGTGAAAACCCGCGTAATCTGTGGATAAACCGGCCTTATGGCCGCACTTGATCGCGGCGCACGCGGGCGAGTTTGCGGCAGAGTTGGGCGGCGCCGTCGGCCAGTCGTACGGTGGGCCGGCTAATGAGATCCGGCGGGACGGTCACGAAATGATCGTGGGCGACCGCGGGGATGGCCGGCCACTGCCGCCAATAGGCTTTCCACTGTGGTTTGGTCTGCGCCACGCCCGAGGCCACGATCGCCTGTGGTGCACGCGCGATGACCGACTCGATACTGACCTGCGGCGCCAGTGTCGCGGCCTTGGCGAAGATGTTGCGGCCGCCGCACAGCCGGATCACGGCGCCGGTCATACCGGCATTGGATAGTGTGCGCAGCGGGTCCGACCATACCTCCCAGAACAACGAGACCGGGCGGCGATGCGCGTAGCGTTGCCGCAGCCCCGCGATGCGCTGTTCGAAGGCGGCAGCCGCGCGATCGGCGTGATCGGCCGTGCCGCCCAGCACGCCCAGATCGCGAATGGTGCGCGCAATGCCGGCCAGCCGACGCGGATCATCGACATACACGGCGATACCCAGCGCCCGCAGCCGACGGATGATGTCGGGGGAGCCGCCCTCGGCCCAGGCGACGACCAGATCCGGCTTTTTCGCCACGATCGCCTCGAGACTGAGGCTATCGTAGCCGCCCACGCGCGGGATGCCCTGGGCCGCCGGGGGATAATTCGAATAACGTACGGCTCCCACCACGCGATTGCCCAGTCCCGCGGTAAACAAGTTTTCCACAAGATGGGGCGTCAAGGCGACGATCCGGCGTGCGGGATGCGCCAGCCGGACTTCATGCCCGGTGAAATCGGTAACCGAAACCGGGCCAGCCGCGGCCATGGCTGCCGATCCGGCCAGCCACCCCAGCAGCGATAACAACCCGAGCAGAGCCCACCGACGCGTGCGGCGCATGCGCTGCGCGGTCATGGATTGGTATCCCCGTCGACATGCCGCAGGGCAGCCGAGAGCCGTTCGCGCTGGTGTTCCGGCGGCAGTCCGAAACGCAGCCAGCGCCGGTTGTCGCCGAGCCGGGTGAACACGGCCCGAGATGCCAGCTCGGCGTGCGCCGCGGCGGCCGCGCCCTCGGCCGAAAAGAACACGGTCACGAACGACCCGCCGCTGACCACGAGTTGTTGCGGGAAGGCGGCGACGAGGCGCGCACGGAGCCAGGCTTGCGTATCTCGAATCCGGGCGCGCTGATCGATCTGCCAATCGCGGTCGGCCAGCGCCCGCGTGCCGATCCAGCGGGTCGGATGCGCCACGCCCCAGGGCGCCACGGCGCGACGCAATGCATCGACCGTGGCCTTGTGGCCGAGAGCGAATCCGAGACGGATGCCGGCCAGTCCGAAGAACTTGCCCACCGATCGCAGCACGATCGCCTCATGTGTAACTGGATCGAAAGACGTGCCTTCGTCCCCGTCCGCGAAGGCTGCATCGACGATGAGGCGGCCCGCGCCGAGCGCGAGTGCGATTCGGCGCAGGCGATCCGGACCGGCGCGCTCGCCGGTCGGATTGTTCGGATCGAGCACCACGGCACGATCGACCGCCGCCAGCATCACTCGAGATCGTCCAGATCGCGGTAGTACCGGAGGCTATGGCCCGCCGCGCGCCAGGCGGCGGCGTGCTCGGTATAACCCACGGCGGGCACGGCCACGGTGGCCGGCGCGCACAGGCGCGGCAGCTCGCGAATGGCGAACTGGCTACCGGGCAACGCCACGAGCCAATCCGATGCACAGCCATAGTAGGCGGCCGCGGCGGCGACCAGCCCATCATCGGCTTCCGGCAGGCGCGACCAGACAGCCGCGGGCAGCGTCGGTACCGGCCACGACCAGGGCGCGATGCCGGTCGACAGATCCAGCCATTCATGCCGGGGAATGCCGTAGTGCGCAGCCGCGGCACGCAGCTGGCCACCGTGGATCATGCCCATAGCCCGTCCATCAGGAGTACGGCCACCACGATCACGGCCAATGCCCGATCGGCCAGACCCAGCGCGCGTACGACATCGACGTCTTCCGGCGTACGCCCGCCACCCAGCGCCGGCCGTTCCCGCCAGGCGCCGTGATACCAGGCGCCGCCGCCGAGGCGGATACCGAGCGCACCGGCGCCGGCCGCCATCACCGGGCCGGCGTTCGGGCTGGACCATCGGCCCGCCTGTTCGCGCCAGCAGGTCCATGCAGCGCGGGTGTCGCCGACCAGCGCGAAAGCCAGCGCGGTGAGCCGTGCCGCCGGCCAGTTCATGCCGTCGTCCAGGCGCGCCGCGGCCCAGCCGAAGGCAATGAACCGGGGGGTGCGATAGCCCCACATCGCGTCCAGGGTATTGACCAGCCGATGGGCGAGTACCGCCGCGGCGGCGCCTGCCGGGCCCGCCACCGCGGCGCCGAACACGCACCAGAACACCGAGGCGAAGATCGCATCGCTGCTGTTTTCGAGCACGGACTCCAGCAGGGCGCCGCGTACGCCGGCGGCATCCAGTTGCGCCGTATCGCGGCTGACGAGCCAGGCCACGCGTTGCCGGGCGCCTTCGAGATCGCCGGTGGCGAGCGGACGGGCCACCGCCTCGGCGTGTTCGATCAAGCCGGCCCGCCCAACCGCCAGCACGAGTACCAGACCCGCCAATAACCACGCCAGCCCGCTCGGAACCCAGGCGACGCATGCGCCGACAAACAGCGTGGGCGGCCCCACCATCAGCGCGACCATGCCATTGCGTCGACGGCCGTGATTGAACCGCGCTTCCACCCGATCGGCAAGACGGCCGAACAGCGCGAGCGGATGCCGCCGGCGCGGCTCGCCCAGCACCGCATCGGCCACCAGTGCCGCGACCAGCATCAGGCTCAATGCCACGGCAGGCCCCAGGCCGCCGCCACCAGTGACGCCGCCTCGACCAGTTCGATCAGCGCGCCGGCCACGTCGCCGGTATAACCGCCGATACGGGTCTGCCAGGTCCGGCGCCAACTCCACACGATCACCCCGGCCAGCAGCACCATCAACGTCCAGAGAGACAGCGGCAATAGCCATGCGCCCGCCACCGCCACCACGACAATCCCCAGGGTGATCGCCCCGCGCGGACGGGTGGCCGCCTGGTCGCGGGCGATGCCCCGGTCTCGGCGGTAGGCCGTGGTGGCCATGAGCGCGGCGGTACCGGCACGGGCCAGCATTGGCACGGCAAGCAACAAGCCGACGATCGCGCCCCGGTGCTGCAGCAATGTCGCCAAGGCCGCGAACTTGACCAACAACACGATCGTGATCGTGGCCACCGCCATTGGCCCGGCGGCCGGGTCCTTCATCACCGTGAGAATACGCGAGGCGTCGCGGTGGCCGGCACAGCCCGCGTCGACACAGTCGGCCAGGCCGTCCAGATGCAATGCGCCGGTGATACCGACCCACACCGCCAACAACAACGCGGCGGCAAGCAGAGGCGCCGCACCGCGCAACACGCCTTCTGCGAGCACGAGCACCCCACCGATCAGGAGGCCCACCAACGGATAGCAGACCACCGAACGCCCCTGATCGACCGGCCGGATACGTGCGGGCAGCCACCGGCCGACCGGCAATACGGTCAGCAGTGACAGCGCCAGAAGAAGCGGCGTGGCGGCGCGTTTCATGCCCGGTCGAGGTTGTAACCCATCAGCCGCGGCATCGACGACTCGCCGTCGTGCGTGATGCTGATCCGGGCGCGACAGCCATAGGGCATGCCGAAACGATTGGTCGCCGCCAGTGGCAGGTCCAGCACATGGGCCACGAGATTGCGGATCACCCCGCCATGGCACACCAGCAGCACATGGCCGCCCCGGTTCGCGGCCACCAGCTCGGTCCAGCCTTCGGCCACCCGGGCTCGGATCGACGGCAACGGCTCGGCGTTCGGCGGCGTATTGTTCTCCGGATCGACATACCAGGCGCGCGCGGCGTCGGACTGGTTCGCCCACACGTCGGCGATGAGCACGCCTTCCCAGTCGCCGAAATACATCTCGCGGAAGCGCTCGTCGACGTTCAAGGGCACATCGCGGGCCGCGGCCAGTTCGGCGGAGAATTCGCGGCAACGACGCATCGGCGAGGTCACGATCGTATCCCAGCCCTCGAGCGGCCCGGTCACCCGGCGCAGCCGGGCCCAACCGGCCTCGGACAAGGCCACGTCCGTCGAGCCACGGAAGATCGGACCCCCTTCGCATTCAGCGTGGCGCAGGATGTCGACCGTGGTCGTGGTCATGTCGAAATCAGGCACTATCGGCTACTCCCGCATCGGCAAAAGTCGCCATTCTGCCGTGAACGGCCAGCGCGGACCGAATCACGCCCAGCGCGACCATCGCCCCGCTGCCCTCGCCGAGCCGCATATCCAGATCAAGCAACGGCTCGGCAGCCAGCGCTTCGAGCACCCGGCCATGGCCGCCTTCCGCCGAACGATGCCCGAAGATCAACCAGCCGGCCACACCGGCATTCAGATGCACCGCGGCCAGCGCGGCGACGCTGCTGATGAAACCGTCGACCAGCACCGGCACGCCGCGCTGCGCAGCCGCGATATAGGCGCCGGCGAGCGCGGCAATCTCCAGCCCGCCGAGACATTCGAGGATCGCCAGCGCGGCATCGGGCAGGGATTGCGCCGCCCAGCGCTCGCGGTGTCGCGCCAGGCCGGCATCAACGGCGGCCCGCTTGGCGGCCAGCCCGGCATCGTCGACCCCGGTCCCGCGGCCGACCGTCGCCGCGCCGTCCAGATCCGCCAGGGCCGCGAACACCGCCGCCGCGCTGGTGGTGTTGGCAATGCCCATCTCGCCGCCCACGAATAACGACAGATCCCCGTTTACTTGGTCCGCGCCGGCCCGCAGTGCGGCCGACAGCGTCGGGCCATCCATCGCCGGGCCGCACGTGAAATCCGCGGTGCCCGACGCCAGCCGATGATTGACCACCCCCGGCACGTCGTCGGTCGGCGTTACCGTGCCCAGATTGACCACCGCCATGTCGACCCCGGCCTCGCGCGCGAGCACGGCCACCGCCGCGCCGCCGGCCGCGAAGTTGGCCACCATCTGGGCCGTGACTTCCTGTGGAAACGCCGAGACGCCCTGCGCGGCCACGCCGTGATCGGCCGCGAACACCGCCAGCCCGATCCGATTCAGCACGGGCTTGTCCGCGCCCTGCCAGGCCGCGAAATCGGTGGCCAGCGTTTCCAGCCGGCCGAGCGAACCCGGCGGCTTGGTGAGCTGATTCTGTCGTTCGATCGCCGCCGCGCGGGCGGCCTCGTCGGGCTGGGCGGCCGGTTCGAAGAGCCAGTCGAAATCAGGCATAGAGAATTGCTCCTGTTGAAAACCCGGTTCGCGAATGCACGCGAATGAAGCGCGAATAACAAGACCGTCCGCAGATCGACGCGGATACACGCAGATCGAAAATCAGTGACTTCACGATCAGCGCGTGCAACGGGCGATAAGGCTCGTCGATGATTGCGTGCGAGGGCCAGTGTCTTTCGCGCCGCGGCATAGCCCAATAGTGCGCGAGCCAACTCGACCCAATCGACAATCTTCCGGTCTTGTATCGGCGCGCATCGGCGTTGATCTGTGGATAATTTCTTTCAGAACTCCGACATAAGCCAGCCCGAGCCTCAAAGGATCGGAAACACGTGGATCCGCAACGCTCGAAAAATTATTGGCGTTCCGTGCCCGTGTATTGGTGGACGCCAGGCAAGAAATACGGTTCATGTCAGCGGCGACAGCAACGGTAGGTCGGATGAGCGCGCAGCGCGTAATCCGACGCTCAATCGGCGAGTTCCGGGGCTCGACTGTCGGATTACGGTGCAAGCACCTAATCCGACCTACGCAACTATTTGATGCGGACAAGCCGACGACGATGATGAGGTTGGCTTTCGAGTGTCGGCGCCGGAACATTTTTTTGCGGCGACCAGGGCTTTGGTTTCGCACTGATGTGCGAGTTCCTTCTTTTGCGTGCCCAAAAGAAGGAACCAAGAAAAAGGCACCCGACACGGCGCCGGCTGACGCCGGTTCACTCCGATGCTCGCGACGACGGGATGCGGCAAAAACTCGGGCCGCTTTGGCGGCCCTCAAACACCTTGCCGCACCGGCGCAGTGCGCCGGACACCCGTCGCCGCTGCGCGTCTCCGTCACCGTGTAACGGGATAAAATACAGCCAGGCCAACTTCCCGGTTTTGGCGTGTCGTGCCTGTATCGGGCCCCTTGGGCGCGGCGCCGAGCAGTGGAGGCCGAAAGCGAAAAA
This sequence comes from Salinisphaera sp. LB1, assembly GCF_003177035.1. NCBI lineage: Bacteria > Pseudomonadati > Pseudomonadota > Gammaproteobacteria > Salinisphaerales > Salinisphaeraceae > Salinisphaera > Salinisphaera sp. LB1. The sequence goes on from NZ_CP029488.1 coordinate 1,329,435, forward strand.
GACCGCCGGATGTCTGAGTCGCGCGCAGCGCGGTGAGTTTCCGGCGGTCCGCTTGCGGCCGGAGCCGCGCAGGGCACCGATGCGGAGCATCGGCGCAAGACAGGGTGTCCTTTCCTTGGGTTACGTTCGTTTGGACAAGCAAACGAACGTGACTCGCACAGCAGTGCGAAACCCCAACCTTCCGCCAACTTGAAAGCACGACGACTCACGGCCTTGACGACAACGGCTTCAAATCCAGAGGCAACCCCGCCACGACGAGACTAACCCGCGAACACAGGCCCGCCAGGGCCTGATGCAACCGCCCGGCCTCGTCGACGAAAGCACGCGAAAGCTCGCCGAGCGGCACAATGCCCGAGCCGACTTCGTTGGAAACCAGCAGCACGCGCGCCGTACAGTCCGGCAGCGCCCGAAGCAGGGCATCGCGCTCGCCGGGCCAGGCGTCGGCGGCCAGCGCATTGCTCAACCAGAGCGTGAGGCAATCGACCAGAACAACTGTGCCCACGGCGTCGTACGCAGCGATCGCATCCGCCAGCCCGAGCGGCGCTTCGACGGTTTGCCAACGGGCATCTCGATGCGCGCGATGGTGCGCGATGCGTTCGGCCATCTCGGCGTCGTGCGCCTGGCCGGTCGCAATATAGATCCAGCGGCTCGCCTCCGTGGCAAGGGCTTCACGCTCGGCGAATGCGCTCTTGCCGCTGCGCGCACCGCCCAGAATCAGATGATGGCCCGGCATCGCCTCAATCATGCAGCACCACCGGGGTGCCGGTCACCGGGTGCGGGATGACGTGGGTCTGGGCATCGAAGACCCGGGCCAGCGTGGCCTCGGTCACGACCTCGGCCGGTGTACCCCAGGCCACGGTAGTGCCCTCGGCCAGGGCCAACAGCCGGTCGGCGTGCGCGGCAGCCAGCGAGACATCGTGGCCGACGAAGACAATGGCGACTCCGGTGGCCGCGCACCGACGCAGGCTGCGCATGATCAGGCTCTGGTGGCCGATATCGAGCGACGCGACCGGCTCGTCCAGCAACAGCAACCGCGCCGCCGCGTCCTCCGCCGACCCGATCTGCGCCAGTACGCGGGCAAGCTGGACGCGCTGCTTCTCGCCGCCGGACAGGCGCGTATAGGCACGCGGCATGAGGTGCGCGATATCCGTGGCCTTGGCGACGGCATCGATTACCGCGGCATCCGCCGCGCGGCCGGTGGCGTGCGGGCTGCGGCCGAGCGCAATCACCTCGCGCACGGTGAATGGAAACGCCAGCGCGCTGGCCTGGGCCAGAAAGGCGATCCGCCGCGCGCGTTCGCGCCGGTCGAAGGCGCCCAGCGCGCGGCCGTCGAACGCCACCCGCCCGGCGGATGGCGCCAGATCGCCCACCAGCGCATGCAGCAGCGTCGACTTGCCGGCGCCGTTGGCCCCGATCACGGCCAGCATTTCGCCGGGCGCCACCGTAAACGACACGCCGGCGATGAGAACACGACCGCCACGCCGGATCGCCAGTTCTTCGACCGCCAACGTCACAGCGCGTAATCCCGCGTGCCGCGCAGCAACACGATGAAAAACGGCGCGCCGAGCAGCGCGGTCAGCAGCCCCACCGGCAGCTCGGCCGGCGCGACCACCACCCGGGCCAGGGTATCGGCGGCCAGCAACAGCACCGCCCCGGCCAGGGCGGAGGCCGGCAACAACGTGCGATGATCCGGCCCGATCGCCAGCCGCACGATATGCGGCACCACCAGACCGACAAAGGCGATCGCCCCGGCCAGGGCCACCGAAATACCGACGCCGAAGGCGACCAGCACGATCAACACGGTCTTGGTCCGGTCTACTGCGAAACCCAGGTGACGGGCCTCGGATTCGCCCAGCAACAATGCGTTCAAGGCCCGTGCCCGGGCCGGCAGGCCGGCCAGCACGGCCGCGGCGGCGACCGCGATCAGGCCCACGCGCGGCCAGTTGGCGCCTTCCAACCCGCCCATCTGCCACAGGCTGATACGACGCAGCATGTCGTTGCTGGCATAGAACTCCAGCAGCGAGGTGAGCGAGCCGGCCAGCGCGGATATCGCGATGCCGGCCAACAGCATGGTGGCCACCGATGTGCCGGTGGCGCGGGTGGCCAGCGCATAGACCAGCACCACCGCCGCCGCGCCGCCCGCGAACGCGGCCAGCGCCACCAGTGACAGCCCGGCAAAACCGGCCAGCGCGCCGCCGAACACGATCGCGAGGCTGGCTCCGGCCGAAGCCCCGGCGGTGACACCGATCAATGAGGGATCGGCCAGCGGATTGCGAAACAAGCCCTGCATGGCCGCACCCGAAATTGCCAGGATCGCGCCGACCAGCGCGGTCAGCAGCGCCCGCGGCAGACGGATCGCATTGACGATGAGCGCGGTCTGATCGACGCGATCATGGAAATGGAAAAGTGCGGCCACAACCTGACCGATCGGCAGCCGCACCGCGCCAAAGGCGAGCTCGGCCATAAAAGCCGCCGCCAGCAACACGCACAGCATGACGATCAACAGGCGCGGCTTCATGGCAGGGCTTCCAGATCGATCGCCGCCTCGACCGCATCCGCCAAGCGTTCCAGGCTGGCCTCGCGGCGCTCGGCCTGATCGACGGCACCGGCCGCGTCGAGCCCGGCCCAGGCCAGGATCGCGTCGCAGCCGGCGCCGGTATCGAACAGGCCGTGCAGATAGGTGCCGGCGATCTGGCCGTCGGCCGAAAGCGCGCCGTCCGGGCCGTCATCGAGCTGGAGAAACGGCCGTGCCAGCGCAGCCCTCGCGGTCACGCCGCAGTGGATGCGATAGCCGGCGACCGCGCCACCGCCGGCCAGCGCGCCGGTCACATTCTGCAGATGCTTGTTCGTATCCAGCCGCGTCGTGAAGTCGAGCAGGCCGAGGCCGTCCGTCGTCCCTGGTCGATCCTCGACGCCGTCCGGATCGGCGATTTCGCGGCCCAGCATCTGATAACCGCCGCAAATGCCGAGCAGCTTGCCGCCATAGCGCAGATGGCGCTTGATGCGATCCGGCCAGCCGGCGTTGACCAGCCAGGCACAGTCGGCGCGGGTGTTCTTGGAGCCGGCCAGCACGATCAGATCGGCCGGGCCCGGGGTATCGCCGGGGCCGACGAACTGCAGATCGACCCGCGGATGGGCGCGCAGGGCATCGAAATCGGTGTGGTTGCTGATTCGAGGGGTAACCGGCACCTGTACTACGAGCGCATCGGCGGCGGTCGTCTGCCCGGTATCGATCGCGTCCTCGGCGTCCAGATGCAGGCCCGCCAGGTAGGGCAACACGCCGAACACCGGCTTGCCGGTACGCGCTTCCAGCCAATCCAGCCCCGGCTGCAGCAGACCGATATCGCCGCGAAAGCGATTGATCACGAAGCCCGCCACGCGTTCGCGTTCAGACGGCGACAGCAACGCCAGCGTACCCACGAGTTGGGCGAACACGCCGCCCTTGTCGATGTCGGCGACCAGGATCACCGGGCAATCCACGGCCTCGGCGAAGCCCATGTTGGCGATATCGCCCGCGCGCAGATTGATCTCGGCGGGGCTGCCGGCGCCCTCGACCAGCACACGCGGGTAGGCAGCGGCCAGTCGCGCATGCGAGGCGCGCACCGCCGCCATCGCCTGTGGCTTGTAGCCATGGTAGCAGCCGGCATCCATCGCGCCGACGGCATGGCCGTGGATGATGACCTGGGCGCCGATGTCGCTGGCAGGCTTGAGCAGCACCGGGTTCATGTCGGTGGTGGCCGCCACGCGCGCGGCCTGTGCCTGCAGGTATTGCGAGCGGCCGATCTCGCCGCCATCGACCGTTACCGCGCTGTTGAGCGCCATGTTCTGCGGCTTGAACGGGGCCACGGCCATGCCGCGCCGGGCATACGCCCGCGCCAGCCCGGCCACCAGCGTCGACTTGCCGGCGTCCGAGGTCGTGCCCTGGATCATCAGCGTCCTTGCTGTCATGGGAGGCCGTTCTTCACGTCATTCGTCCACAGATTTCACGGATTGCACCGATGGGTTGCAGACGGTTTTCGGTTTGAAGACAGTTCAAAATACTCGGCTTCGTTGTTTGAGAACCTGTCCGCAGATCGACGCAGATGCACGCAGATCAAAAGGCAGATGATTCGGCCGACACTGCTTAGCCGGAATGTCGATTGCAGCTCGTTCTTGCGGGCATATTCGAGGCTTCGTTCTTTAAGTCATTCATCCGCAGATTTCGCAGATTAATTGCAGGCGGTTTTCAGGCTTGAGGATAGTTCAGAATATTCGGCTTCGTTCCTTGGGAACCTGTCCGCAGATCGACGCAGATGCACGCAGATCGGAAGGCAGATGATTCGGCCGACACTGCTTAGCTGGAATGTCGATTGCAGCTCGTTCTTGCGGGCATATTCGAGGCTTCGTTCTTTAAGTCACTCATCCGCAGATTTCGTAGATTAATTGCAGGCGTTTTTCGGCTTGAGGACAGCTCGAAATCCTCGGCTTGTTTCCTTGAGAACCTGTCCGCAGATCGACGCAGATGCACGCAGATCAAAAGCAAATGACTCGTCCGATGCTGTTAAATCGGCATCGATTGTAGCCTCGATGCCATGATCTAGGCGATGCCATACGTTTCTTAAATTTGCGTAATCTGTGAAATCTGCGGATAGCCGCTTTGTAAAAACATATTGAGACCTGCGTAGAGCGGCGTCGATCTGCGGACAGATTTATCGAAAAACGAATCGAAGCGGGGTCAGTAATCCACCCCGGCGCGGGCCTTGATGCCGGCCTTGAAGGCGTGCTTGACGTTGTCGACCTCGGACACCGTATCGGCCAGTTCGCGCAGGCCCGAACCGCCGCCGCGGCCGGTGACGATCACTGACTGCTCGACCGGGCGGTTGGCGATGGCGTTCAGTACGAGCTCTTCGTCCAGGTACTTGTAGCCGAGCATATAGGTCAGCTCGTCGATGACGACCAGATCGTAGGCCGGGTCCTGCAACATCGGCTCGACCTGGGCCCAGGTGCGCTCGGCGGCTTCGATATCGCCCGAGCGATCCTGGGTGTTCCACGTGAATCCCGTGCCCATCTGGTAAAAATCGACCTGCGGGCAGTGATCACGCAGATAGATCTCCTCGCCGGAGAGTTGCACGCCCTTGATGAACTGCACCACGCCGATCTTCTGGCCATAGCCGAGTGCGCGCATCACCATGCCGAAAGCCGAGGACGACTTGCCCTTGCCCTTGCCGGTAATGAACACGAACACGCCGCGCTCGATATCCGCGGCCTGGATGCCGGCGTCGACTTTTTCCTTGTGCTTCTGCATCGTCGCCTTATGGCGGGCGTCGCTTTTCGATTCGCTCATGACATGGCCTTTGCTGGCTCAGATATGGCCCGGGCTATAGCTGACGGTGACATAAACCGCCCGCCCGGGTTGGTTGTAGAAGTCGACGGTCTGGTAATGACGATCGAACATGTTGGATAGCTTGGCCTGAACTTTCCACGCCTTGGTCACCCGCATTTCGCCTGTCAGACCGAACAGCGCGTAACCACCGAGCTTGTCGGTATTGGCCGGATCGTTGTAGCGCGACCCGACCAGCTTGGCACGGGCGCCGATCGAGAACCGCGCGGACAGATCGCGGTCGACGTGCAGCGAGGCCGAGTAGTTCGGGCGGCGCGCCAGATCGTTGCCGTGGTTCGCCCCGCGCCCGCGATTCTCGGCGTTCAGCCAGTCGGCATTCGCGCCGATACGCCAGTGGCCGAGATAGGCCGTCACCTCGCCTTCCACGCCGCGGATGCGCGCCGAACTCACGTTGCGTGGTGTGTAGTTGGCGTCCAGCGTGATCTCGTCGTTGATATCGGTCTGGTAGGCATGGACCGCCCAATGCCCCCAACCCGGCGTGGCCTTGAGACCGATTTCGCCCGTGCGCGACTTCTCCGGTTTGAGATTGGGATTCGAGTCAAACGGATAGTAGAGATCGTTGAAGGTCGGTGCGTTGAAGGCGTTGCCGTAGGCGGCGGTCAGCGTATAGGTCGGGTTGACGTGATAGCCGTAGGTGATCGAGCCGGTGGCATGATTGCCATAGGCCTGGTTGTCGTCGTCGCGGGCGGCCAGATCGATCTCGTGGGCGCCGAAGCGGCCCTGGTACTCGCCGAACACGCCGGTGTTGCCGCGCTTGTTCTGCTTGTAGTCGGCCGAGCTGGTGACCGCGTCCTGGCGATAATCCACCCCGAGGGTGGCGCTCTGCTGTCTGGCGAGCACGAAATCGTTCTGCCAACTGACGCTATCGCGGCGCGTGTCGAAACGGCTGACATAATCGCCATCGAAATAGTTTTTCGACCGATCGCGACTGCGCGACAGGCGCAACTTGGAATCCCAGAAATCGGCCAGTGGCGCATCCACGCTCAGGCCATAGACTTCCTGCACCGAGTGCGACTGGTTAGTCGTAGGGCCGTCGTATTCGACATGGCCATCGGACCGAAGATAATGGCCGTTCACCGACCAGCCGTTATCGAAGGTATAGCCGACGTTCGCCGAACCGTCCGCGCGGTGGTAGCCGTCGCGGTCGGGCTGGTTGGCGTAACAGCCGGCGCCACCCTTGGGCGAACTGAACGGCCGGCCGGTACAGGCATTGAAGCCGCCCGTGTACTCGCCGGACACGCTGAAGTTGTAGTGTAGGCGTTTCGTCGCCCCCGAAACGCCGCCCTGGCCTTTCCAGGTGTCGTAGCTGCCACCGGTCACCGAGAAGTAAGGCGTGGGCCCGCGGCCCTTGGCCCCCTTGCCGTCGCGGGTGAAGATCTGGATCACGCCGCCGACGGCATCGGCGCCGTACAGCGAGGAACGCGGCCCGCGCACGATCTCGATGCGCTGGATCTGGGAGACCGGAAAATCCTGGATCGCCGCCTGACCGCTGGTGGCCGAGCCCCAGCGCACGCCGTCGACCAGCACCACCACCTGGCTGGCATCGGTACCGCGCAGGTGAATCGATGTCGCCTTGCCCGGGCCACCGTTGTTGGCGATCGACAGACTCGGCGTATCGCCGAGCAGTTCGGCCAGACTCTGGGCCTGGCTGCGCTCGATATCGGCCCGGGTGATGACCGTGGTAGCGGCCAGCGTACTGTTCCGGGATTGCGGCGTGCGCGTGGCGGTCACCACCACCGGGTTCAAATCGGTGGTCGCGGCCCGCGGCGGCGACGCCCCCCAGGCAGACGATACCCCGAGCAGGGCCGCAAATGCGGGCCCGGTGCGAAACTGCATTGTCGTCGTCTCGATCGGCGGGCACGCCCGTCCGCGTGCCGAAGTCGCTGACCATCGCCGGGCAAGACGAACGGACCGCGCGCGAACAGGCGCCGGCACCGATCGCGTGTGGCGACGGTCCCCCTGTGCCAGGCCGGTCTCCGGACTTGCAGTCAGACCCATGTCTGCGCGCGGCCTTCCCGAGGCAAGATGTTCGCCTCAGTGGCTGGAATGCGCGACGCCGTGAATTACCACACGGCGCTGCCTACCGTTGCGGGGGCAGTGTCGGCTTGGCGCTTGCGCGCGCACCGACTTCCCGTTTCACCGCATCCGTGGATGCGACACCTGTCACGGCGACGATGCTAGGCAGCCCCCGAGACGCCGTCAAGCCGGGCTTGGCGCCGGCAACGGGCCCAATCGGGCCGCGGGCGGCCTGCGGCCAGGGCTTGCGGATTTTTCGCTTATCCGGATAAGCGGATATACTCCCATCCTTATTCGCGAGCTGCAGGGTGATATGAGCGACACGCGACACGCCATCGAGCGCGTTCTGGCCGACCGGATTCTTGTGATCGACGGCGCCATGGGCACCATGATCCAGAACTATGGCCCCTCGGAGGCGGAATACCGCGGCGAGCGCTTCGCCGACTGGCCCTCCGATCTGCAGGGCAACAACGACCTGCTGACGCTGACCTATCCGGATCTGATCAAGGGCATCCACCGGCAGTATGCCGAGGCCGGGGCCCATATCATTACGACGAACACCTTCTCGTCGACCACGATCGCCCAGGCCGACTACCACATGGAAGATCTGGCGGTGGAGCTCAACGTCGAGGCCGCCAAACTCGCCCGCGAGGTGGTCGAGGAATTCGAAAGCGACACGCAGCCGATGTACGTGGCCGGGGTGATCGGGCCGACCAACCGCACGGCCTCGATCTCGCCGGACGTCAACGACCCCGGCAAGCGCAACACCGATTTCGTCGAACTGGCGACCGCCTATGGCCAGGCCGCCGAGGCCTTGCTCGAAGGCGGCGTCGACATCATTCTGATGGAGACCATCTTCGACACCCTCAACGCCAAGGCGGCGATTTATGCCGTGCGCAGGCTCATGCGCGAGCGCGGTATCGACGTGCCGCTGATGATTTCCGGCACCATCACCGATGCCTCCGGCCGCACCCTGTCCGGCCAGACCACCGAGGCCTTCTACAACTCGGTGGCCCACGGTCGGCCGCTCACCATGGGGCTGAACTGCGCGCTGGGCCCAGACGCGCTGCGCCAGTACGTCGCCGAGCTGTCGCGCATCGCGCCCTGCTACACCCACGCCTATCCCAACGCCGGCCTGCCCAACGAATTCGGCGAATACGACCTGCAGCCGGACGAAATGGCCGAGCACATCGGCGAATGGGCCGACTCGGGTCTGCTCAACATGGCCGGCGGCTGCTGCGGTTCCACCCCGGAGCATATCGGCGCCATCGCGAACGCCGTGGCGGGCAAAGCCCCGCGCCGCCGGCCCGAGATCAAGCAGGCCATGCGCCTGTCCGGCCTGGAGCCGTTCACCGCCTCTGCTTAGGGTTTGGAATATCTATCCGCAGATTTCACAGATTGTGCAGATTTTTGTATGGACCGCCGAGATCCCGAGACCTACGCAATCATTGGAGCTGCGATGGAAGTCCATCGAACCCTCGGCAATGGCTTTTTGGAGTCGGTTTATCACGAGGCTTTGGCGATCGAGTTCGGTGAGCGCGATATACCGTTCGTGCGCGAGCCCGAGCTGACGGTCGCTTACAAGGGGCACAGGCTTTCCTGCGCCTACCGCGCCGACTTTGTGTGTTTTGGAGATGTGATCGTAGAACTGAAGGCCCTGAGCCAGCTGTCGGGCAACGAACAGTCGCAGGTAGTCAACTATCTAAAGGCTTCGGGAATCGAAAAAGGGCTACTGCTCAATTTCGGCCGGGACAGCTTGCAGCACCGTCGCTTGATCCGGTCGAACGGTTCACCCCTCCATTCATTTTAAATCTGTGAAATCTGCGCAATCTGCGGATAAAACGCTTCTATGACCTCAGCAACCAACTTCATCAACATCGGCGAGCGCACGAATGTGACCGGCAGCAAGCGGTTCATGCGCCTGATCAAGGAAGAGGACTACGACACCGCGCTGGAGGTCGCCCGCGACCAGGTCGAAAACGGCGCCCAGGTAATCGACGTCAACATGGACGAGGGCATGCTCGACTCGGCCGCGGCCATGCGCAAGTTCCTCAACCTGATCGCCGGCGAGCCGGACATCGCCCGCGTGCCGATCATGATCGACTCCTCGAAATGGGAGGTCATCGAGGCCGGGCTGCAGTGCATCCAGGGCAAGGGGATGGTCAATTCCATCTCCCTCAAGGAAGGCGAGAAAAAATTCCTCGAACAGGCCCAGGCGTGTCTGGACTACGGCGCCGCGGTGGTGGTCATGGCCTTCGACGAGGACGGCCAGGCCGACACCGAGGATCGCAAGGTCGAGATCGCCCAGCGTGCGTACAAGATGCTGATCGAGGAACTCGATTTCCCGCCCGAGGACATCATCTTCGATCTCAACATCTTCGCCATCGCCACCGGCATCGAGGAACACAACAACTACGCCGTCGATTTCATCAACGCGACCAAACGCGTACGCGAGTCCTGCCCCGGCTGTCATGTCTCGGGCGGGCTGTCGAACGTATCGTTCTCGTTTCGCGGCAACGAGCGGGTGCGCCAGGCCATGCACTCGGTGTTTCTCTACCACGCCATTCCGGCAGGCCTGGACATGGCGATCGTCAACGCCGGCCAGCTCGAGATCTACGACAATATCCCGGAGGAGCTGCGCGAGGCCTGCGAAGACGTGGTGCTCAACCGCCGCGACGACGCCACCGAGCGCCTGCTGGAACTGGCCGAGCAGTACAAGGGCGGCGGCAAGAAAGCGGCCTCCACAGAGGATCTTGCCTGGCGCGAATGGGAGGTGAGCAAACGCCTGGAACACGCGCTGGTCAAGGGCATCGACACCTATGCCGTCGAGGACACCGAGGAGGCCCGGCAAAAAGCCGACAAGCCGCTGGAGGTGATCGAGGGCCCGCTCATGGACGGCATGAACGTGGTTGGCGATCTGTTCGGCGCCGGCAAGATGTTCCTGCCGCAGGTGGTCAAATCCGCCCGCGTGATGAAAAAAGCGGTGGCGCATCTGATCCCCTACATCGAGGAGGAAAAAGCCAAGTCCGGCGATGCCTCGAAAAACAACGGCACCATCATCATGGCGACCGTCAAGGGCGACGTGCACGACATCGGCAAGAACATCGTCGGCGTGGTGCTCCAGTGCAACAACTTCGAGGTGATCGATCTCGGCGTGATGGTGCCGATGGCCGACATCCTCAACGCCGCCGAAAAACACAACGCCGACGTCATCGGCCTGTCCGGCCTGATCACCCCGTCGCTGGACGAAATGGTCAATGTCGCCTCCGAAATGCAACGCCGCGGTATGAACACGCCGCTGCTGATCGGCGGCGCGACCACCTCGCGCGCCCACACCGCAGTCAAGATCGACCCCGCCTACGACGGGGCGGTGATGTGGGTCAAGGACGCCTCCCGCTCGGTACCGGTGGCCTCGCGCATGGTCGGCAATGCATCGCGCGAAAAACTGGTCGCCGAGTTGAAGGAAGACTACGACAAGATGCGCGAGCGGCATGCCGCCAAGCGCCAGACCAAGTTCCTGTCACTTGAGGCCGCACGCGCCAACCGGGTCCAACTCGACTGGTCGGCCTACACGCCGCCCGCCCCGAAACTGCCGGGCGCGACGAAATACGCCCAGCGCCAGCCGCTACCGCATGCGAACGGCTCGGACGACGGCGCCCACGATGACGTATCGGGCCTGTATGAATTCGACGATTTCCCGATCGAGGAACTGATCGAATACATCGACTGGACGCCGTTCTTTTTGTCCTGGGAGATGAAGGGCCGCTATCCGGACATCCTCAACGATCCGAACAAGGGCAAGGAAGCGCGCAAGCTATTCGACGACGCCCAGGCCATGCTCAAGCGAATCGTCAACGAGCAATGGCTGACCGCGCGCGGCGTGGCCGGCATCTTCCCGGCGCGCACCGCGGCCAACTTCGACGACATCGAGGTATTGTCCGACGACCGCGCCGAGGTGGTCACGGTGGTGCATCAACTGCGCCAGCAGGCCGAGCACCGCCAGGGCGTGCCCAACCGCAGTCTGGCCGACTTCGTCGCCCCGCATGACGCCGGCGTCGACGACTGGATCGGCGGCTTCGCCGTCACCACCGGGCTCGGCTCATCGGCAAAGGTCGAGCAGTTCAAGGCCGAACACGACGATTACAACGCCATCCTGGTCGAGGCCCTGGCCGACCGGCTGGCCGAGGCCTTCGCCGAGTGGATGCATCGCCACGTGCGCACCGAGATCTGGGGCTACCAGCCGGATGAGAATCTGAACAACGCCGATCTCATCGGCGAGAAATACCCCGGCATCCGCCCCGCGCCCGGTTATCCCGCCTGCCCCGAACACACCGGCAAGGACACACTCTGGGATTTACTGGACGTGGAGAACCATACCGGCATCGAGCTCACCGAATCCCGCGCCATGTGGCCGGGCGCGGCGGTATCCGGCTGGTATTTCGCGCATCCGGAATCGCGCTATTTCGTGGTCGGCCGCCTGGCCAAGGACCAGGTCCGCGACTATGCCGAACGCAAGGGCTGGGACCTGGAAACCGCGGAAAAATGGCTGGGCCCGAACCTGGGGTACGAGCCCGAAGCCTAAGAGTGAGTTTCAAAACCCTTGTTTAAGGCCTTTATCCACAGATTACGCAGATTGCACAGATTGGAATAAAGAGAGCGGGCGCCGGTGCGTATCCGAATGCGGCAGCAACAACGGCAGGCATTGATGCCACGCACTGCGCCCTAATAATCTGCGAAATCCGTGTAATCTGCGGATAGTTCTCGAAAGCGAAGTCAATAGGCCGGCCATTCGCGGCGGGCTCGCGGATTCACGTAAAGCCTTCGTATGCGATGTTCGGGCCGACTCCGTCGTCGGTGAGCGCCTCAAATCCGCTATGCCGCGAAACGATAACCGCATCGGTGCGCATCGGCGTTGATCTGCGGACTGTTTTTCTTCGCGAAAACAAAGCCCGAAAGCCTGGCGCCTGTTGCCACGGCGTGTCCGTCTTCAGGTTTTCAAATGAATTCTTAGGGCTACCGGCCTGCCGCGCGGATGGCGGGCCGTCGTTCCGTGCGCGGCTTGACGAGCCGGCTCCGTCAGACCTCGGCCTGCACGCGGGACGGCTCGGCGAGCAGCATGGCGGCCAGATCGCGCAGCCGCACCACCGACAGGAACTGCTGCTGCGCGCCCACGCCAAGCCGGACCAGGCGTTTGCAGCCCACCAGACCGTCACCGTCGGAGCGCGGCCCGGCGCGGTGCTCGTAATACGACGCCACCGGCGCCTCGATATAGGCGATGGCCTCGACGCTGTCCACGACAAAACCGACCGCGCCGTCATCGACGGTGACAATCAGCACCCGGCCGGCCTCGGCCGCCGCCGGGGTTCCGCGCCACAACAGGGCCCGCAAATCGGCCAGCATGACCGTGCTTCCGCCATGCACAAAGCGCGCCTGAAACGGCCCGCTCGCCGGACAGGGCATGGTGTCCGCCGGATAGGCGGTCACCGCGTCGATATCTTCCACCGCGGCCGAGAGCTTGCCCGCCGCGGTGAAATGCATATAGGCAAAACGGGTCCAGGCTTCGCCGGCGCTTACGGCATCGGCGCCGTTCACGGCCTTGGCGCGAACGGTCATGCCCTGGGCGAGCGCCGCATACGCTGCGACCGCGTCGTTGGCCGCGAGCTGCGCATGATTGAGCAACAACAATGGGCCCAGCGCTTCGTCCTCGAGGAGTGCGGCGACATGATTGTGGAGGCGATCCGAGTCCGTGGCGGTCCGCCGCCGGGTTTCGTCGCAGGCGACAATGCCCAGCGCCTCGTCGACCGCCAGGGCCAGCCAGCCACAGTCCAGCTCGACCACAACTATCAAGGCGTGATCGCGGGTCGGCCGCGGGCGGCCGACCAGGGCGGCGGGATCGAGCAGGGCCAGCCGCCGGCCCCGCCAGTCGACGTGGCCGACGTAGGCGTGGGCGCCGATGGCCGGGTCGATCACCGTCCCGCGACGGGTGATTTCGTGTACCACCGACAGCGGCAGCGCCACGCGCAGCTCGCCGCAGCGCAGAGCGAGCGCCCGCACCTCGCCGGCCATCGCCCGGGCCGTCGCGGGCTCGCCGCTGCCAGCCGCGGTCCCCTGCTGCACCTGTAGCAGATTCTCGAGCGCGAATACCGCGCCCAGATCCAGTACATACACCGCCTCGCCGCCGTCGCGCGCGAACATGCGGGGCACCAGCCCCGGTGCGACTGGGTCACACGGTGGCAGTCGGCGGCGGCGACCCGCAGCACTTGCCCCACCCCGTCGACCGCGAAGCCGAACACCTGGCCCTCGCGGGCGACGATGGCCACCAGGCGCCGGGCCGGCGCCTGATCGCCGCCGAGGCCCAGCAGTTGCGCGAAATCGATGACCGGCACCGGCGCGCCGCGCAGCACGAAACTGCCGAGCGACCAGGCCGGCGCCTGTGGCGCCGGCGCCAACCGTTCCGGCAACGGGACGACCTCCTGCAACGCATCGCTGTCCAACGCGACCTCGGTCCCGGCCAGAACGAGGGTGGCCAGACTCAGCGCACTCATGACGCGGCTTCCGGCTGCGACTCGCGCCCGCCGCTGGCGCTATCGGTCAGCGCGCTGATGAGCTCGACCACGTGCCGCGCGGTCTCCAGCTGCGACTCCGTGGCACCGGCGATATCCTCGACCGCCTGGGTGGTCGAGACCACGCCTTCGCTGATCCGGCCGAAGGCATCGCGTGCCTTGTCGGCGACCTGCGCCCCGCTGTCGATGCGGCGCTGCGACTCGGTGATCAGGCGATTGATCTGGCGCGTTGCCTCGGCCGATTTCTCTGCCAGTTTGCGCACTTCGTCGGCCACCACCGAAAACCCCAGCCCGTGCTCGCCGGCCCGCGCGGCCTCGATTGCCGCGTTAAAAGCCAGCAGATTGGTCTGCGAGGCGATCTCGCCGATTACACCGACAATTTCGGCGATGTCCTCCGAGGACTTGCGAATCGCCTGCATCGCCTCGGTGGAGTCGCCAATCGCCTGGGTGCCGCTTTCCGCCTGGCCGCGGGTGGCTTGCGCCTGGCCCCGCGCATCGCGGGTATTCTCGACCACCGAACGGATGCTGCCATCCAGTTGACTGATGGCGGCCGCCATGGCGTCCGACTGCTCGCCGATATGCGCTTCACGTTCGACTACCGTGGTGATGTCGGTGGCGAACTTCACCACCTTGTAGGGCTTGCCGTCGGCATCCAGCACCGGGTTGTAGGAGGCCCGGAGCCAGACTTTCTGGCCGTGGCGGCCGATCCGCAGGAAGCGGTCGGTAAAGAATTCGCCGCGGCCGAGCGCGTTCCAGAAATCGCGGTAGGCGGCGCTGGTGACAAACGCGGGCTCGCACAGCAGCCGATGATGCTGACCGATCAACTCGTCGCGGCGATAGCCCATCAACGCCAGAAAATTGTCGTTGGCGGCCAGAATGCTGCCGGACAGGTCGAACTCGACCACCGACTGCGAGCGCTCGATGGCATTGACCTTGCCCCGAAATTCGATGTTGCGGGTCCGGGATTCAGTTACATCGGTGGCGAACTTGACCACCTTGTAGGGCTGCCCGTCGGCATCGAGAACCGGATTGTAGCTGGCCTGAAACCAGACTTCGTTCCCATCCCGGCCCACCGCCGGAACTCGTCGACCATGAACTCGCCGGCCTTCAGGCGGGCCCAGAACTCGGCATAGGCGTCACTGCGCGCGTAATCCGGTTCACAGAACATGCGGTGATGGCGACCGACGACTTCATCAAGCGAATAGCCCATCGCGGCGAGAAAATGCTCGTTGGCAGTCAACACCACGCCCTCGAGATCGAACTCGGCAATCGCCTGCGAATGATCGATAGCCTTGAGCTTGCTCTCGAATTCGGCGTTGCGCAGCTTATCCGCCGTGATGTCGGTCGCGAACTTGATCACTTTCTGCACACGCCCGTCGTCGCCGAGGATCGGATTGTAGGTGGCGCGCAGCCATACCGATCGCCCGTCCCGGGCCAGACGCCTGTATTCGTTGCTGTCGTACTGACCTTTCTGGCCGAGCTTGCGCCAGAACTCGGCATACCGATGATCGGCGGCATCCTCGGGGGTGCAGAACGGGCGGTGATGCTCGCCCACCACCGCCTCGCGCTCATAGCCCATCAAATTCAGGAAATTCGTATTGGCGTCCAGAATCCGACCATCGGGGGCGAATTCGATGATGGCCAGCGATCGATCCAGGGCATCGATCACATCGGCACGGTTATTATTTTCAACTTCTTCCGGGCTGGCGGGGCTATCCGACATGATCTGGCTCCTGAAGCGGGTGCTTTTCTGATTTCACCCACAAGTTGTTACTACCGGTCATAACGGCAAGAGTTTTTTTGCTTAATAGTTGAAGGCAATATGATTGAGCATTGCCCACTCGGCACCGCGCGCCGGGGCACGCCCAACGCATCGCCCGGGCACATGCTCGCGAATGGCGAGTCCGGAAAAATCAGGGACCTAGCGAATTCCGGGAGAATCGGGAAACGAGGCGGCGAACTCACAAGCCGGCGGGTTCCGGCGCGACCGGCGCCCATCGGCGGTCAGCGCGGCCCGGTCATCCGACGCGCCCGCCGCTTCCGCCCGCGGATCGCCGCGCAACGTGCTAGTCGTGGTTCGGCGACAGCGTGATGACGTGTTTTGCCGGCGTATTCGCGGAGCCGGCGAACGGCAGGTGGAACAGGCCGCCGATCTCGCCCGCGATCACGATCGTCACCAGCAGCGCCACGATGGGTACCAGGGTCGCCAGCACCAGCTCGCGCCAGGTGAGCGCGCTGTTGCCGGTCGCACGCCGCGCGAACACATGCACGATGTAGAGCAGATTACCGGCCAGTGACAGCCCGACCGTCACCCAGAAATCCAGCGGCGGACTGACGCTGTAGGCCAGCGAACAGGCCACCAGCGCCGCCGCCATGCCCACCAGGCCGGCCCCCTCGCAGATCCAGTCGATGAGGTTCAATTGACGTGTCGTGGACATGGCGTGATCAGGTCAAGCCGCCGAATGGCGGCGCCATGATAGCGCGGGGCGCCCGCAGGGCCGAACGGCGCGCGCGTCAGGCCCCGCCAACCGCCCACGCGCCGGAATGCGTCCGCCACACCGTCGCCACCAGCCTGGCGAGCAGGAATACGGTCAACAGCCCCCAGCCGAAGACATAGGACAGCCAGATCAGCGGCAGGAAGCCGAGCAGTGCCGCGCCCAGCGTCGTGGTCCGCAGAAAAGCCGTATCGCTGGTGAACACATCCGGCCGCACCGGGTAAGCCGCCGCAAACACGCCACCCAACACAATGCCCAGCCCCAGCGAATAGCCGGTGATGCACATGAACGATTTCGTCGGCCTGGGCGCAACAGTGATCACGTCATTTTGATCGTACCGCCCGGATGAGCCGAAACTCGATAGGCGCTTCACACGACGTCTTTGGTGCGAATGCCATCCCAAAACGACGGGGCCGATCAACTGGTCATTCGGCCGAGCGCAGTCGTATCAGACGGTCGACCAGCAGCATATGCGGAACGGTTAAGCAAGCGAGCGTCACGAAGACCAAGCGCATCAGGGTGGTGTCGAGGTCGACGTGTTGCGCGAGGAAGAACCCCGTGGCTATCAGGCAAGCGAGCAAGATTGCGGTAGTCGGCAAAAGCGCGGCCCGCACGCCGGCGGCTGTCGACAAGCCGAGAGTGTGTACGACGCTGCGAAAATGACGTGGGGAATGTAAGCCACAAAAATAAACGGCGAAATGGACCAGTGGTGGGAGCAGGATTGCAGAGGCGGCCAGTGCGATCCATTCTGTCCGGACAGTAGTGCTTTGCCGATACCCGGCCAGGAGGGCGAGCGGTATGGCGATCCAGCCCACGACGGCCACACCTCTGGCCACCATGTCGGCCACGGGCGCCGGCACTAGAAAAGCAAACAGGGCCGCAACCTGTTCCGGATGCGTAGCGACCGGAAGCGCGACCGCGAGCAACCCGCCAGCGATAGCGCCCCGGCCTTTCTCCGAGGTGGTCCAGTCATCCGAGAAATGGAGCGCCGAATACGCGAGGAACGCTGCGAGGGCGAAGCCCGGCGCGATCAGCCAGAGGCTCAGCATCATGGCAGCGGCCCCCAGATAAATAGCCACGAACCGCGCGGCGGCTTTCATGTTGGAGAGCGGAAAGAGTGCCCGCGCGATCTCGAAATCGAGCGCACCGTGCGGCAATCCGAGAACCGCAATGATCGGCGCCAGCAGCAATAGTTGCGTTGCTGTCGGCAAAGACGCGAGTTCCAGCAATGAGATCACCCCGACCACCATTGCCAGGAAAACAATCGTGTGTCGCGACCCGTTCATGACGAGCGTAGCGCCGAGCGCAGAAAGAAGGCCGGCGGCAGCGATGCAATCACCGAAAGCCGGTCGGCGGCCGCAACGGAGCCCGCGAGAAACCGCTCCAGCCGTTCGGGCGGCGCGTTGGCGAAAAGAGCATGGAAAAACTCGGGGCCTCGTTCCGGGGCTGATTGGATGACTCGCAGGAAAAGACGATCGAGGACGCGGGTGATGGCGCCGTCCAGCCGCGGATCGAGCCATGGCGTGTCGCTGGAACTTTGGATCTGCGCAGCGAGCCTGTCGGACATCCGCTGAATGCGTTGGAAGGCATAGCCGGTGCTAGGCCGCGCCGCACCGCCCCCCAAGCCGATACGGGCATAGCCTTGGCTCGGCCCCTTGGCGACGCCGTACCCTGCCTGCATCGGCAATGCGCCTGCCTCTTCTCGCAGCACCGCTGTCGTCGCTCCGTCCGATAGTCTGTCGCACTCTTCGGCGAGCCACGTTTTCAGCCATTCACTTGACGGCCTTGCCGAACCGAACCGGGTCACTTCGACCAGGGCACGGTCCGAGGCGAAGGGAAGCACGTAAACGAAATCTATGCCGCCGGCATGCGGCGGGCGAAAATGCATGAGCCCGACGGTCGTCGGATCGAAGCGAGCGCGGTCGGTGTGGATCTCTACCCCACGGAAGAATTGGCCGTAGTTCGGCGGTATCCGGGGCGGGCGCGCGTCTATGAGGGTTCGAGTGGTCAGGCGACCGCGCGAAGTTTCCACGGCCCAGGCGCCGGCATGTCCGGTGGTATCCGTCGCGGTGGTGCCAAGCCACAGATGCACGTTCTTGCCGTCCTCGCAGCACCTCAGCGCGGTTTCGTAGAATGCCGACGAGGAAATGGCGACGTAAGGCATATCGGTCGCGCCGCGGATTGTGATCGCGCCATGGCGGCTCACAAGCCACCGGTCCCAGCGTTTGCGGATGCACCCATCAAACGGATGGGAAGCGGTGTGCCAATGACACCATGTGCGATCTTCGATATAGCGGGATCGTGTCTCCACAATACCCACTCTCGAACGACCGCCCGAGAGTCGACAAGCGAGGCTAAGGCCGGCGCAGCCGCCGCCGAGAATTAATATGTCCAGGTCGGGATCCGGCATGAGGGTACTCCGCGGTTACAGCCCCGGCCGGGCGGAAGAGTGAGATGAGAGCGCGGCATGCGACCACGACCTTGGTGCCAAGCGGAACATGCACACGGCGATCGAGGGCGAGATCGCCACGCCCGCCTAGCTGCCGGCCGATCGCTCGGTAAAGAGCGGCCGCCACCATGACGGTGACCCTGACTCGCAGCGGTAGTACGGGCAGGCCCGACAGTCCGTGGGAATAATGCCGCTCCGCCAGTGCAAGCGTCCTGTGGATCGCTGCCCTGACTTCGGCCCTGCCGGCCGGCGATGCATCGACTAATTCCGCGGGGGATGCCGGCAACCAAGTGGCGGGCAGGTAGCGTCGACCGGCGCGCGCGTCCTCTCCCACGTCGCGGACGATATTGGTGAGCTGCATGGCAATGCCGAGTGAGGCAGCACGTGCGCGGGCCTCGGCGGCCCGGATGCCGTAGAGATCACAGAACAGCAGCCCCACCGTTCCAGCAACGTGCCAAGCGTAATCGAGCAGTTCAGTATCGTCCTTGATTTGCACCCCGGTGGTGTCCTGCAGCACTCGGGCTGTCAGATCCGCCAGAGTAGCCCGGCTTTGAGAGTCCCCAGCAAAAAGTTTGTCTGCTTCAACGACCAGCGGATCAGTCACTACCGTAGTGCCACGAAGTTCGGCTTCGATTCGAGCGAGACGCTGTGCGGCGGCCCGGCTGCCGTCGCGATCGGCAAGATCATCGAGGGTCCGGCAGATCGCATAAAGCCGCGCGATGCGCTCGCGGTCCGCGCGTGGCAAAAGTCGGGTTGCCGGCGCGAAGCTGCGCGCGTGCTGGGTAAAGATGCGTTCGGCGTCGCTCACGACGTCGGCGCCAGATCGGGCACCAGCGAACCAATCACTTTAGCCGAGCTGATGACGCCGGGCACGCCGCCCCCCGGATGGGTGCCCGCGCCTACGAGGTAGAGGCCGCGAACCCCTTCCCCACGGTTGTGGTAGCGAAACCAGGCCGATTGCGTAAAAAACGGCGAAAGCGAAAAGCCGGCGCCCGCCTCCGACAAATAATCTGTTTCGAAATCGTCCGGCGTCTTGGCGAATTCCGCACAGATCGTATCCCGCAGCCCGGGCAGGATCGTAGCGTCAAGCGCGGCGACGATACGATCGCGCAGGCGCGGTCCCTCCACCGACCAATCGATTCCGGCGCGCTGGTTGGGTACCGGGCACAAGACATAGAAGCTGTCGCACCCTGGCGGCGCGAAAGTCGGGTCGGTCGCGGTCGGACGATGAAGATAGAGTGAAAAATCTTCGGCGAGGACGCCGCGGTGGAAGATATCGGACAGGAGCTCACGGTGGCGGCTGCCGAACCATACCGTATGATGCGCGACGTCCGGCCATTGCCGGCGGGCCCCGAAATACAGCACGTATAGTCCCATCGATAGGCGCGCTGTGCGGTTACGCAAGCGCGCCGTCAGCCCGGCTGTACCGGGTGGAAGCAGGTCACGATAAAGACGCACGGGATCGGTGTTGGCGATAACCACGTCGGCGGCCGAGACCGAGCCATCAGCGCGGATGACCCCAGTCACACGGCCGTTAACCACACTGACACGCTCGATTGTGGTGCCGGTTTCCACGGCGATCCCGACCTCCTGCATCAGCCGGTGCAATGCATCGACCAGAGCACCCGTGCCACCCATGGCGAACCAGACGCCGTAGGCGCGCTCAAGATGATTGATCATTGCGTAAATCGACGTGGTATCGAAGGGGTTACCGCCGAGAAGAAGAGGCTGAATGGAGAACGCCCGGCGCAGCCGGTCATCCTTGAGGTGCCGTGAGACCATGTCCCACACGCTGTCGTAACTGCGCAGACGCAGCAGAGCCGGCACTTGACGCAACATGAACAACGGATTGTGGAACGGCTTGTGCGCCAAGCCGGTGAAGGCAACATCGTAGATCGCGCGGCTTGCGTCGCCCAGACGGCGGTAGCCGTCGACGTCAGTCGGACTGAGGCGAGCAATCTCGGCCTCGGTCGCCCCCTCCGTTGGCCCGTATTTCAGCGTTTCGCCATCGGCGAAGCGGAAGGCATACCAGGGATCGGGGGCGACCAGCGTGACGTAGTCGGCCAGTCGTTTATCAAAGAGCGCGAACAATTCCTCGAATAGTTGGGGCGCGGTCAGGACGGTTGGGCCGGCGTCATAACGAAATCCGTCGCGTTCGAAGACCTGAGCGCGCCCACCTAGGCGGGCACAACGGTCGATTAGCCGAACTGCGTAGCCCTTGGCACGCAAGCGAAGGGCGGCGGCGATACCGCCGAAGCCGCCGCCCACCACGATCGCCTGATTGCCAGATCGAGTAGCGACCGACGCGGAAACGAAATGATCCTTTGCCCGATCACGCAGCATCAGCAGTTTGCCTTAGCGGGCGCGCGAGATGTTGCGCCGCCTCTGCGAGTGCACCGCCAGCGCCGGCAGGGAGCGCGGCTGCCAACGCTTGCGCTGCTTCGCAGTGTTCGACGGCTCTCAAACGACAAGCAATAATGGCCTTGGATTGACTCAGCTGGCGGGCACGTGCAATTACGAACACGGCATTAAGACGTTCTGCGCGACCGGGTCGTGCCGCGTCGTCATCAACGTCTGCGATATCATCACGCATCTGATATCCGATAGCGAAACGACGACCGGCGTCGTAAGCACCCGCAATGGCGTCGGAGTATCCCGCTGCGGCAAGGGGGGCGGCGAGTGCCAAGGAGATGAGAGCGCCGGACTTCTGCCGCGCTATCTGCTCGTAATGTTCCAGGTTCCACACCGGCAGATGGCAGGCAGCACGGTCGGCCGCCTGTCCGGTAATGGTCTCGGCAACGGCGGCATGCAGCTGACCGCAAGCGTTCGGAGAACCGCTGGCAGCAAGCGCCGCATGCGCGGCGGATAGGAAGAAATCACCTAGCATGAGAGCCGTGTCTTCGCCGTGGGCTCGCCAGACAGCGATGCTCCCTCGCCGGGTCGAGTCGCGATCCTGTAGGTCGTCATGCACCAGGGCTGCGTTGTGCACCAGTTCGCAGGCCGCCGCGATAGACGACCTAGGGGCAGGATCCAGGCCAAGCGCTTCTCCCGCTGCCAAGGCAACCTTGGCTCGCAGCCGACCACCGCCGGCCTTGAGGTGCGCGCGTCCGGCGGCTGCAACATCCGCCGGCAGCGAACCCAACATCGCATCGATTATGGCATCCACTTTGGCGGTACTCACCGCGCGTTCGGATGTCTCGGTAATTTCCGACATGTCAGATCCACGCAAGCTGTGACGGGAACGCGGGTCTCACGGCTGCGCCCCGAGACCCGCCTGGCTAGGTTACCCGGCGGCGGCGGGCTGAGTTCCGCCAGACCGCATCTCCGCCTCGGACTTCCGGACAGCAATCATGTAGATCAGTACGCCGAACGCAGCCTTAGCGAGCAGATCAGCAATGGTGTACCCAATCTGAATGATGGTGGTTGCCGTTGCCCCGTCCAGGCCGACGGCGCCGACGAAATATACGACCGGATAGAAGAACCAGACATACACGGTCAGGTTACGCGCCGTCGTGACCAGTCCGCGTGCATCATCCGGCTGCTTCGAGATCGCATCACCCAGTCCGGAGTAGAGCTCGTAGACGATCCAAAGGAACGGCAGCATGGACAGAATCCCGAAGATCCAACGTGTCGACGTCGCCGACGCCACTTCACCGGGATAGCCCAACACAATCATAAGCACGGCAAGAACGCTGAGGCGCGTAGCCCGCGAGATCGTTTCCTCACGTGGCAACCGCATCACCAAAATGAGCTCGACCAGTAACAACGGCACCGTGGCGACCCAGTCGGCATAGCGGAACATGCCGTTGAATGCCACGCCGGTGGCTTTGACGGTCCCGTCAGCAACTTGATACGCGCCTTCCCAGCTTTGAAACATGCGGAAGTAGTTGTACGCGGCAATTAACGTCACGAGACCTGTGATGGTAATGGTTGCACGGAAATTAGGCGTGACCTGGCCTCGATTAATCCAGAAAAAGGCTGTCGCAGCAGCCATAAGCGAGAAACAGAACGAAAACGAAATACCAACCAGGTGAAACTGACCTACCGACATGGATGTCATGAAATCCTCCTTCTTTATTATGCGTTTGCATGTGCAAGGAGCGAATCGAGCGGCAGTAGCAGCTGAATTCTCTCAGTAGTATTACGTAAGCTGCGTCGAAACGGTTGCGCGAGTCTGTGAGCAATTCCGGTTATGTTGCGGTGATCGCAGTTGAAGCAGCATGTGTTAGGCCGCACGAATAAAATCGATATAATTCCGATTTCCAAAAATCGCTCAACGGATGCTCCGCAGCCGAGTAATCACGGCTCGTCAAACGAGTGTGCCCTGCGCCTAGGCCCGACTCGGTCATCGGTCAAAGCCGGCCACGACGAGCGGGTGATGGTGGCGGTGTATGAGACCAACGACGCGGCGGTGATCGATAGCGGTCGCGACCGATGCCTAGGCGCTTCTACAATGCCCCCAAACCGTCAAGAAACGGCTCGGGCTGAATCTGGGCTACGAGCCGGAAGCCTAGCCCGAGTCTCGACTCGGCTTTATCGAGCCCGCCGTGCGAGGCGGGCTTTCGGGCCGTATCGCACTGACGTGTGAGCACCGCATTGTGGCCTCGAAGCGTGGCCGGCATCGCGCGAACCGTTCATCGGATGGATCGTGGATCAGGGACAACGCCGCTCGTCGGATTTTCCGGGGCTATCCCCCGGCATCGGGGCAACCACGCACGGAAGCGAAACGCGCGCAGGCGTGGCTAACTCGAACGCTTGTTCGACGACAGCCTGATCAAATGCCTCTACGGTCCGCGCCGGCGAACGGCAGGTGGAACAGGCCGCCGATCTCGCCCGCGATCACGATCGTCACCAAAAGCGCCACGATGGGTACGAGGGTCGCCAGTACAAGCTCGCGCCAGGTGAGCGCGCTGTTGCCGGTCGCACGCCGCGCGAACACATGCACGATGTAGAGCAGATTACCGGCCAGTGACAGCCCGACCGTCACCCAGAAATCCAGCGGCGGACTGACGCTGTAGGCCAGCGAACAGGCCACCAGCGCCGCCGCCATGCCCACCAGGCCGGCCCCCTCGCAGATCCAGTCGATGAGGTTCAATTGACGTGTCGTGGACACGGCGTGATCAGGTCAAGCCGCCGAATGGCGGCGCCATGATAGCGCGGGGCGCCCGCAGGGCCGAACGGCGCGCGCCTCAAGCCCCGCCGACCGCCCAGACGCCGGAATGCGTCCGCCACACCGTCGCCACCAGCCTGGCGAGCAGGAACACGGTCAGCCCGGTCCAGATACCGAACAGCCCCCAGCCGAAGACGTAGGACAGCCAGATCAACGGCAGGAAGCCGAGCAGTGCCGCGCCCAGCGTCGTGGTCCGCAGGAAGGCGGTATCGCCGGCCCCGAGCAGCACCCCGTCGAGCGCAAATACAATGCCGGCCACCGGCTGCTGGACCACGAACAGCCACCAGGCATAGGGAATCTGGGCCAGCACGGCGGTATCGCTGGTGAACACATGCGGCAGCACCGGGTAAGCCGCCGCAAACACGCCGCCCAGCGCAATGCCGAGCGCCAGCGAATAGCCGGTGATGCGCCCGGCCACGCGCTGGGCGTCGGCCGTGCGGTCGCCGCCCAGCGCCGCGCCGATCAGGGCCTGGGCGGCAATCGCCAGCGAGTCGAGGATCAACGACAGGAACGACCACAGTTCGTAGACGATCTGGTGTGCGCCGGCGGCCGCGGCGGAATGGCGCGCCGCCACCGCCGCCGCGGACAGAAAACAGATCTGGAACGAGGCGCTGCGCAGAATCAGGTCGCGCCCCAGCACCATCTGGGCGCGCATGACCGCCAGGCGCGGCCGGCGCATCGCGCGCTCGCGCAGCAACGCCATCACGAAAAGCACCGCGGCGATGGTCTGGGCCAGCACATTGGCGATCGCCGAACCCGCCAGCCCGAGACCGACCGGATAGACCAGGATCGGGCAGGCGATGCCCGAGGCGATATTGGCCGCAAGCACGTAGCGCAGCGGCCGCACCGTATCCTGCACGCCGCGCATCCAGCCGTTGCCGGCCAGCGTGATCAGGATCGCCGGCGCACCGAGCAGCGCAATGCGCAGCCATTCGGCCGCGGCATTGGCGATCGGCGCCCGGCCGGCCAACAGCCGGGCCAGGTCGCGGGCAAAGATCTCGCCGAGCACCAACACCAGTACTCCCACCGCAATCGCCAGCCAGGTCGCCTGCCCACCCTCGGCCACGGCGTCGGCGCGCCGCCCGGCACCATAGAGCCGGGATGTCCGCGCCGTAGTGCCGTAGGACAAAAACGTCAACTGGCTGGTCAAGACACTCAGCAGGGTGCCGCCGAGCGCGAGACCGGCCAGCGGCACCGCGCCGAGATGGCCCACCACGGCGGTATCGATCAGCACGTAAAGCGGCTCGGCCGCCAGCACGCCGAGCGCGGGCAGCGCGAGCGCGAGGATGCGGCGCAGCGTGACATCGGTATCGGCGTTCGGTTGAGCCATGACGAACAACGCGTCGAAGCAGCCGTGCAGTGTGCCACAGCCGGTTCGTAACGCCGCCTCGGCAGTTGCCCGGATGACCCGGACGTGGCCGCCGCGCGATGATAGCCTGACAGTGCAACGATGCGAGTGGCTGCTGGCATGGCCGACAACACCACGGAACCGACCGCGATGAGCCGTTCGCGGCGTGAGACCCGGGATCTGCGCGATTTCTGGCGCCGCTGCCTGATCGTGGCGGCGACCGCCATCGGCAGTATCGCCCTGCTCTGGTTCCTGTGGACGGTCGGCCACGCCGTGCTTCTGATTTTTTCGGCGTTTCTGGTTGCGGTCGCGCTAGACGCTCTGGCGCGCATGGTGTCGAAAGTCACCGGACTGGCCCGCCATTCGGCGGTGATCGCGGTGCTTACGATCATGGCGCTGCTGGCCGGGGCGGCCACCACGCTCGGCACCATGAACGTCGCCTCACAGGCGCCGCGGCTGCAGAACCAGATCGCGCAGTCGATCGATGAACTCCAGGCCAAGCTGCAGCATTATCAGATCGCGGCGCATCTGTTCGGTCAATCGCACAGCAGCGCCAGCGGCTCCGGCTCCGGCAATTCACTGGGCGAGCAGCTCACCAGTGAGCTATCGAGCGCGCTGTCGGTGACCATCACCTCGCTGACCGATCTGTTCGTGGTACTGATCATCGGCATTTATCTGGCGCTCAGACCCAAGCTCTACTACAGCGGGCTGTTGCGGCTGTTTCCGCCGACGCGCCAGACCCGGGCCCACATGATCGCTCACGAGGCCACCGACGCCGTGCGGCGCTGGCTGACCGGGCGGGCCATCTCGATGAGTCTGGTCGGGCTCGGCAGCCTTGCCGGGCTGTGGGCGATCGGTATTCCGTTCCCCATGTCGCTGGCGTTGCTGGCCGGCCTGCTCACCTTCATTCCGTACCTCGGCGCGCTGGTATCGGCGATTCCGGCGCTGCTGATCGCCGGCATGCACGGCATCTGGCCGATGTTTTACGTCGGCGCGCTGTACCTGGCGCTGCACATCATCGAAGGCTATCTGCTCGCCCCGCTGATCCAGCGCCGTGCGGCCTCGATCGCACCGGCCTTTTTATTGTCGGTACAGGTGCTGGGCGGGGCGGCTGCCGGCGTGCTGGGCATCGCGCTGGCGACACCGATCGCGCTGGTGATCGCGGTGATCATCCAGCTCAGCTATGTCCAGGACGTGATCGGCGAAGAGCCGCATCTGCCGGGTAATACGTCCGGCTAAGCGCCTATTCCGCCGAGGACCCGTACTTGGCCTCAAGCTGTGCGTTGATTTCGCCGCCGACCAGCACGGTCAGCACGGTGACGTAGGTGAGCGTGAGCAGCAGCACCACGCCGGACAGCGAGCCATACAGCGTGGTATAGGAATCCGAGTAGGACAGGAACACCGAGAACACGCTTGAAGCGATAGTCCAGAATGTAACCACAACACCCGCCCCCACGCGGACCCAGCGCCAGCGCGGCGGCCGGCGATCCGGCCCCCAGCGATACAAGGCCGCCAAGCCGAAAAACAGCACCAGTCCGCCCAAGGCCATGCCCACCGCACGCAGACATTCGGCGATCCACAGTGAGGACCAGATCGATCGGGCGATCTCCGGCAGTCCGATCGCCAGCACCGACACGAACACCAGCCCGCAGATCACCGCCACCGCAAGGCCCAGCGAACGCAGCGCGTGCCGCCAGCTGAACTCGGGCCGCTCGCGATACGCGGCATGCAGGGCGAGCAGCAGCACACCGACACCCTGCTCGGCGCACCACAGCGCGATCAGGCCGCTGAACGTACCTGCCACCCAAAGCGTCGACGTGCCCCGGCTCGCCAGCGTCTTCATCTGCCCGATCATGGAGACCACGACATCCGCCGGCACGAAACCGGACAGGGCGCGCATGTCAGCCACCACGCTGGCCGGATTGGCATACAGGCCATAGAAGGCCACGAACGCTGAGACCGCCGAAAAGATACCGAACAACGCCAGAAACGTGATCGCCGCGGCATCGATGCTCACCTGATCGCGTCCCATGCCGCGCGCCACACCGCGCAGGATCTCGATCCACCCCGCCACCGGAATCTCGCTCGGCCATTCCCGGCGCGGGGTGTCGCGGTCAGGCGACTTGCCCTGGCTCGGCATTCACGCCTCCGCAATACTGAACAATAGCGCCATAATGCCGCAGCGGACCACCGGCCCGCCAGAATATCGTCGTGCCCTGCCCGAGCCGGCTTACCGTGGCGCCCGCTCGCGCCGGGCCGACCCAGTGAAACGGAACGACGCGAATACCACGATCGCGGCCACGGTAAGCCCGAGAAACACGATGGGCATATCATAGACGCTGGACTGATGCAGCAGCGCCATCGCCATCGTGCCGAGCGCGGCCAGCAGCATGCGCATGAAGCCCAGCAGCGAGGACGCCGCCCCGGCGATCTCCTTGAACGGCGCCATGGCCTGGGCCGTCGACACCGGCATGATCAGGCCGATGCCCGGAAAACACACCGCGACCGGCCCGAGATATTCCGCCAGATTGCCCTGCTTGCCAACGATGAACGCCACCGCCATCGAGGCCAGCGAGCCGATCAGCAACAACGCCAGCCCGGCGCCGATGACCGTGGGATCCCGCAGCCGGCTGCTGGCCAGGGCACAGGCCCCGGCGCCGCCGGCAAAGCCGACGAGGACCACCAGCGCCACGATCACCACCGCGATACTGCCCAGGTGCAGCACGTTGATCACCAGATCCGGGGCGCCGATGAGCGCGCTATAGACCACGCCGATGCACAGGCCGCTCAGCCCGGCGTGGAACAGAAAACCCGGGTTGACCAACGGCTCGCGATAGGCCTGCCAGAGCCCCGACCATTCGAGCGCGCGCGGATTGCGCTCGAAATTCGTCTCCGGCAGGAAGAACCAGACCAGCGCCCAGAGCGTCAGCGACAGCCCCAGCAGCACGGCGAAGTTCACGTGCCAGTTCATGGCGTGCGCAATCAGGCTCCCGACCACCGGGCCGACCGCCGGCGCCAGCGAGAACGCCGCGTTGAGCTTGGCGTAAATGCGCTCGCGCCGGCCTCTTTCGAAGGCATCGCGCACCATCGCCTTGGCCATCACGCCGCCGGCGCAGGCGCCGATGCCCTGGATCAGCCGGCCGCCGATCAGCGGCCAGATCGAGAAGCTCACCAGACACAGCAGCGCGCCCAGCGACAGGATGCCGGCGCCCACCAGCGCCACCGGCCGACGGCCGAAACGATCCGACAGCGGCCCGTAACAGACCTCGCCGACGGCATCGCCGAACAGATACGCCGCCATGGTGAACTGCACCAGGCCATAATCGGTCGACAACGCGTGGGCGATGTCGGGCATCGCCGGGGTGTACTCGGTATCCCCGAACGGCCCGACCGCCATCATCAGGGCCAGAAGCGCCAGCGATGGCTGGGGTATGCGGCTGAACGACGCGGTCATGCGTGTTTCCCCGGCCCGTGCCCGGCGCCCCGGACGCGCGATCGCCAAACGCCGCACGCTAGCAACAGCGCCGGGCGCCAACTATCCGTACATTATGGTAGCAAGCGCGCCATAGCCCGGCGCGGCCCGCTAAGACATTAGATGGTATCTAGCTCTCGGTCGCGATCATGACCTTGAGATGGCACGTCTTGTCGGCGGCACTGGCAAAAGCGGCTTCGGCATCGTCGAATGCATGGGTGCCGGTGATCGCGCAGGCCAGGCGATCGTCTTCCAGCACCGCGGCCACGGCGCCCTCGAATTCGTCAACGAAGCGATAGCTGCCGTGTAGCTCGATCTCGCGCGTGAGCAAACGGTTCAGATCCACCCCGGCGGTCGGCAGAAACCCGACCTGCACGATGCGCGAGCCGGGCTCGACACAGGCCATGGCCGTATTCAGCGCTGGCGCCGCCCCGGCCGCCTCGATCGCCACGTCGAAGGCCGGATCGGCGGCGATGGCCGCGATCGCGCCCTCGTCTGCGGCGTCCAGCACCGCCACATCGGCCAGATCGGCCACACGTTCGCGCGCAGCCGGCTGGATATCGGCCACGGTCACGCCCGCGGCGCCGGCGCGCAGGGCGGCGATTGCGGTCAGTGCACCGATGGTGCCGCCGCCGGTAACCAACACCCGCGCCCCGGCCACCTCGGCCCGGTTCACGGCATGCGCGGCGATGGCGTACGGCTCGGCCAGCGCCGCACGCGACAGATCGGCCTCGTCGGGCAGCACGACGCACTGGCTGCGGTCGACCACCGGGCGCTCGGCGAAACCGCCCTCGGTGTGCGGGCGATAGGCCGCGCTGCCCATGTAACGCATGGAAAAACACAGGTTCGTGCGGCCGGCCCGGCACATCCGGCAGACACCGCAGGACAGCGCCGGATTGACGGCCACCGGCGTGCCGACGGCGAGATCGGTGACATCCTGGCCGGTTTCCACAACCCGTCCGGACAGTTCGTGGCCCAGCACCATGGGATCGCGCAGGATCGAATTGCCGGCCCGGCCCTCGGCGAAATAATGCAGGTCGGAGCCGCAGATACCGCCGTAGGCCAAGGCCAGGCGCACCTCGCGGGCGCCCAGCTTGCGCTCGGGCACCTGGTCGAGGCGCAGATCGCCGACGCCATGAATCACACAGGCAAGCATGTCGATCTCCTCGTTTTTTGCGGACAATCATGATGCCAGCACAGGACACCTAGCGCCTGTTGCCGTTTCGTGCGAGCGCCGCGTTGGAGACGCGCAAATCGTGTGATGTACGCGGCGTCCGCATATGTTTGTATATTCGAATACAACATCCGCAGCCAGGGCGGCTTCGATATGGCGCGCAATGTATTGATAACCGGCGGCAACAGTGGCATCGGCCGCGAGATGGCGGCCACGCTTGCTGCCCGTGGCGATCACGTGATCATCGCCTCGCGCGATCTGGCCAAATCGCAGGCCACGGCCAGCGCGATCCGCGAGGCACATCCCGCGGCCCGGATCGAGGCGATGGCGCTGGATCTGGGCGATTTCGCCGACATCGACCGCTTCGCCGAACAACTGCTCCAGCGCATGCCGACCATCGACGTTCTGATTCTCAACGCCGGGCTATACACCCAGGGCACGCGCTCGTTGCCGAACGGGCTGGAAGCCATGATCGGCATCATGCATTTCGGCCATTTTCGGCTAGTGCAGCGGCTGCGCGAGGCGGTCGTGGCCGCGCCTGCCGGGCGGATCGTGGTTACCGCATCACTGGCGCACCGGCTGGGCCGGCTGCGCTTCGAGACCTTCGACGCGCCGCGCAAGCACTGGGCGGCGGTGCTGGCCTATGGTCAGGCCAAGCTCGCCAACATTCTGTTCACGCGCGAACTGGCGCGCCGATTGGCGGATACGCGGGTCACGGTCAACTGCTTCCATCCCGGCCCGGTCGCCACCGGGCTTTGGCGCGAACTGCCGACGCCGATCCAGCGCCTGCTCGGGCCGGTGCTGATCGGGCCGGTTGCAGGCGCCGATACCGGCATCTGGCTGGCGACCGACGAAAAAGCCCGCGAATTCAACGGCGAATATTTCGTCAAACGCAAACCGGCACCGACAACGGCCGCCGCCCGCGACATGGATCTTGCCGCGGCGCTGTGGCGCGACAGCGAAGCCCGCATGGCCGGCTGACCTGATCGACACCCCGCTGCCGGCGGGATCGTGTGCCACGACAACGGGGCGCTAGGTGTTTTCCGCCATGTATTGAGCCCGGCTGACACCGTAGGCTTGTTGTTAGGGCCCGTTGCCGTTTCGTACACGTGCCGCGTTGGAGACCGCAAATCCGTCGAGACAAGACGCGCAACGCGGTATCGGTGCCATGATTGATTTTAGGGGCGACCCAACCCGACGGGGCAAGCGCTTCGCAGCGGCTTGCCGGGCCCGCGCCGTTCTCATCGGAGCATTCGCGTATTCATGTCGGCCGTGAGTTCCGCCGTCCTGTTCACCCATCGGCTCTCGCCGCGCCAAATGCTGTATCGCGTAATGGCCTGGGCGTCGGGCATTGCCTGCGGCCTGCACCTGGGCTTTCTGGTGGTGTTGAGCTGGGCCGGCATCTACGGTCTGGCCTGGATCAACGTCGCCAGCGTGCTCTTCTATGCGCTGGCGACGGTCAACATCCAGCGCCAATCGCGGCTGTCGCTATGGCTCTATCTGATCATGCTCGAAGCACTCGGCCACGGCGTGCTGGCCTCGTGCTGGATCGGTCTGGGCACGGGTTTTTACTACTACATGATTCTCGTGCCGCCCGCGCTACTGCTGGCCGACATCCAGCCGCTGGCACGCCGATGGGCGCTGATCCTGGGCGCCATAATGATCGTGCTCGGCAACTCGCTTTGGCGCGGGCAGCAGGCTCCGTGGACGCCGCTGGCCCCGGGGCTGGTACTGGCGCTCAACGTGCTCAACCTGATGGGCACACTGGCGATCATCATGTTCGCCGCCCTGTTTTATTTCCGGCTGGTAAATCGTGCCCACGAGCAGCTCGGCGCAATCGCGGCGACCGATCCGCTGACCGGCCTCCTCAACCGGCGTAGCCTGATCGCCCAGTGGATGCACGCTCTGGAGACGCAATCCTGCGTTCTCAACGGTATCGGCGTGTTGCTCTGCGATATCGACCGGTTCAAGGACATCAATGACCGGTTCGGCCATGAGACCGGCGATCGCGTGCTGCGCGAGATCGGCGAACGGCTGAAAACCGGTGTGCGAGCCCACGATCATCTGGCGCGTTGGGGCGGCGAGGAGTTTCTCGTGCTCATGCCCGGGCTCGATCTCGCCACCGCGGCCGACGTAGCGGAGACGTTGCGTGCGCGGACCGCGGATCGACCGGTGACCGCCGCGGGTGCCGATCTACGGGTGACCCTCACCGTGGGCGTCACGCGTCAGGAAGCCGGCGAAAGCGTCGACCAGACCATCTCGCGTGCCGACGCCGCGCTGTATCGCGGCAAGGAACTGGGCCGCAACTGCGTCCAGTGCCTGGCGCCCGGAACGGCCGACGCCGTTGAATATTATTAACCCGGCAAAAAAATGGATGATTTTTCGGGTTACTAATCCGTTCATAAGTAGAACCTCATATGATAGGTTCTGTGATCATGAGCACGAAGCGCAGCAATGACGGCCGCCATCTGGACGCGCAGTCGAAAGAGGCGATTCGGTTGCGGGCCGTGGATCAAATCGCGCAAGGCGAAAGTCCGGAGGCGATGGCCGAGGCGTTGGGAGTGAATCGCCGGACCGTGTATCGGTGGCTGGAACGCGCCCATCACGGGGGGCGAGAGGCGCTCTACAATCGCGCGAAATCGGGTCGGCCGACCAAGTTCACTGCAGCCGACCTACAGTGGCTGTCCGGCGCCTTGCGGGACAGTGACCCGCGTCAGTATCGCTTTGCGTTTGCTTTGTGGACGCGCGACATCGTGCGGGAATTGCTGCGTCGCGAGCGTGGGGTACGGGTTTCGGCCGTGACGGTGGGCCGCGTACTCCGCCGCTTGGGTTTTACGCCGCAGCGCCCGCTACGCCGGGCCTGGCAGCAATCACCCGAGGCGGTCGCCGAATGGAAGCAGACGGTCTATCCGGAGATTCGACGGCGCGCCCAACGCGAGCGTGCGCGGATTTATTTTGCCGATGAATCCGGGGTGCGCTCGGATTATCACGCCGGCACGACCTGGGCGCCGACAGGCGAAACGCCGATTGTTGAAGCCACCGGAGCGCGCTTTTCGATCAACCTCGTGTCGGCGATCAGTCCCGGCGGCTCGCTGCGTTTCCAGCTCGTCGAGGGCACGGTCACGGCCGAGGTCTTTGCCGGATTCATCCAGCGCCTGGCCGCCGATACGGCGGCGGACGAAAAAGTCTTTCTCATCGTCGATGGCCATCCCACGCATCGCGCCAAGCGCGTCCGACGGACGCTGGAGGCCCTCGACGGCCGCGTCGAGTTGTTCTTCCTGCCGGGCTATTCGCCCGAGCTCAATCCGGATGAGCAGGTGTGGGGGTATGTGAAGAGTCGGCTGGGTCGCGGTGCTATCGCGAGCAAGGACGAACTCAAGATGCAGGCGCGATCGCTCCTGCATTCCCTGCAAAAACTGCCCGACAAGGTCGCTGCGTTTTTCCGTCACCCCGAATGCCAATACGCAAGGTGACGTGGCTTTACTTTTGAACGGGTTAGTAATAGCGCGAGTATGCGACCGCATGCTCGCCGCGGCCATCGGCCGCGAAGCCTCCAAAAAATAAAAGACGGACAGGCGCCGGCTTTTATTTTTGAAGGCGTTGAAAACAGCTGATGAAGTCAGCTGTTTTGATGCCAGATTAATAGATACCATCTTGCCGACTCCGCACCCAGGGGCTCATGTAGCGCCTTGGGGTTGATAGGGCGTCTGGTGCTTAAGCACGCCATAAGCGAGATGGACGAGCTTGCGCATACTCGCAGCGCCTATTTCGTGACAACAGGCTTCAGGAGCACGACCGCATGGCTGCCGACCAACTGCAACGCTTTCTCTTCGACGGCACCGCCGTTCGCGGCGAGATCGCCCGACTCGAATCGACCTACCACGAGGCACTCGCCAACCACGATTATCCGGAGCCCATCCAGCGCCTGCTGGGCGAGTTGCTGGCGGCCTGCGCCTTGCTGACCGCTACGATCAAGCTCGACGGCACCCTCGGCATCGAGATCCGCGGCAACGGTGCGGTCAGTCTGTTGATGGCCGAATCCAATCCGGGCAACCACGAACGCGCCCAGCGCCTGCGCGGCATCGCGCGTTTCGACCACGACGCCGTGGCCGCCCTCGCCGACACGTCGCTGCACGGATTGCTCGGCGACGGCAAGGTGGTGATCACGCTCGACCCGCGCGAAGGCCGGCGCTATCAGGGCATTGTGGCCCTCGACCAGCCGAGCATCGCCGGCTGCGTGGAAACCTACTTCGCCCAGTCCGAACAACTGCCGACCCGGCTCTGGCTCGCGGCCGACGATCAGGGCGCGGCC
Organism: Salinisphaera sp. LB1; assembly: GCF_003177035.1. Taxonomy (NCBI): domain Bacteria; kingdom Pseudomonadati; phylum Pseudomonadota; class Gammaproteobacteria; order Salinisphaerales; family Salinisphaeraceae; genus Salinisphaera; species Salinisphaera sp. LB1. The sequence continues at coordinate 1,363,814 of NZ_CP029488.1, forward strand.
GGTCTGCTGCTGCAGAAGTTGCCGGCTGAATCAATCTCGCTGGCCGCGGATGCCGATCTGGATGCCTGGGACCGGCTCAATCATCTCGCCGCCACCATCACCGACGACGAACTCACGGGCCTGGACGCCCGCGACGTGCTGTATCGGCTGTTCCACGAGGAACAACCGCGGCTGTTCGACCCGGCGCCGGTGATGTTCGCCTGCACCTGCTCGCGTGAGCGCTTCGGCGTCGCCCTGCACCAGCTCGGCGCCGATGAATTGCGCGGCCTGATCGAAGAACGCGGCGAGATCGAGACCCAGTGCCACTTCTGCAACACCACCTACGTGTTCAGTCCGGCCGACGTCGAGGCCCTGATCGACAATCCGGACGCGCCCTCGCCGACCATGCACTGAGCGCGCCCGGATCGCGGCCTGGGGCACGACTTACGTCACACGGCCACGGGCGTCGAAGCCCATCGGCCATGGTGTCGCGCTCGGGCTCGCGCCGTAAGTCGCCGCCGGGCGCGGTCGGCGGCGGCAACGCGGTGCATAATAGGTTGCCGGCGCCCGGGATGACGCGGCGATTGCCTCCGAAACGCGACCGCGCGCGTATATCCGCGGGCACGGTCACACGGAGCCGCCCGGATCGCCACGTGCGAGCCACGCGTCGTCCCAGTTGCCCGCGCGAGGCATCGAATACATCATGGCCGCCCCGAGCGCCGGCCGACGTCATCGACTGATCCTGACGAGGAATATCATGGCTTCCGAATACGCGAGTTCCGCGCAGCAAGCGCGCAATCCCTCGACCGACCCTCATCACGTGGTCGAAGGCGAGTTGACCTGGCTGGTGCGCGCGGTGGGGCTGGCCATCGGCGGCCTGCTCGCGGTAGGCGTGATTCTCGGGCTGTACCACGGGCTGACCTTCGGCGGCGGCGTGCGCGCCCAGATCGCCCACGGGCTGCTGGTCGCGCAGGTCGTGTTCGCCGTGGTGCTGATCATGCTCGGCAGCATCGTTGAGGGCTTCGGTTTCGGCCTGGCGCTGGGCACGCGCTGGCCTTATACCAAGAACATCGTGGTCCTCATGCTGCGCGGCGATCCGGAGGCCGCGCACCGTGTGGTGGCCACACTCGTGGGCCTGGTCGGCGTCGCGCTCGCGATCACGCATCCGGTCTACGAGATGTTTCTCGGGCTCGGCTTGATCGTGGCCACGGCACTGTTCGGCATGGGCGTGCTGTATGTGCTGGCCGGGCGCGCGCCGGCAATCGTGCACGGCACCCACGGCCTGCTCGCTTATCTGGTGTTCATGGCCTATCTGGTGCCGCTGGCGCACGCCAACATCGGGCTCGGGCTGTATCTGAAGATCATCATCCCGACCCATCCGCTGTTGTTCGCCATCTTCATGGGTGGTGTGGTGACCGGTGGGCGTGGCTTCGGCGAGGCGCTGGGCCAGTTCACCGTGCCCGAGCGCAAGCCGCAATGGATCGTGGCCCTGCATGGCATCGCCGGGCTAATGGTGGTCGGCACGCTGGGCTGGTACATGCCGACCTATCCGGTTGCCTTCGCGCTGGTTCTGCTGCAGCTGGGCGTGGGCTTCCTGCTGTTCCAGGCGGTGAATCTCAAGCCCAAGGCCCCGGGCGCGATCGTGGCGTTCCACCAGATCATGGCGTTGCTGATCACCACCGCCATCGTGATGCAGTGGCAGTTCTGATCTGATCTGATCGGGCCGGGCCGGGCCCGGCGCGTTGAACGCCGCTGAAAACGGCGTTCAGCCCTGTTCGGTTCAGTCGCTGCGCCCGATGCGGCAGGATGGGCGCACTGGCTTGATGCAGGGCATGTCGATGGCTTGGTGGCTGGCAGGCCCGCCGTTGATCATCGCGGCGGCCGCGTTCTGGGGCCTATCGGGCGGGCTGTCCGGTCTACTCATCGAGCATGGCTGGGCACCGCTGCTCGTGGCCTTCTGCCGCGGCCTGATCGGCGGCGCGCTCATCCTGGGCTGGTGGCTTCTGGCGCCGGGGCGGTATCGCCGGCCGGACTGGCGCATGCTCGCCGCGTCGGCGATCGCCGGCGTGGGCGTCGCCGGCAATCTGGGGTTTTACTGCATCAGCATCGCGCATACCAGCGTGGCGGTCGCCGCGACGCTGCTCTATACCGCGCCGCTTTACGTGTATCTCGCTGCGCTCGTCATGCGTACCGAGCGTCTGCGCTGGCCGCGACTGCTCGCGCTGGCGCTGATCATTCTCGGCGTGGTCCTGCTGACCCGGGTCTTCCAGGTCGATCCGGCCAAGCTGTCGTGGCTCGGCATTCTCGCCGGACTGGGCGGCGGGCTGTCCTATGCCGTGTTCATCTTCGGCTTCGGTCAGGCCACCCGATACGGCCGGCCGCCATCGGTGCTGGCGATCGCCTTTGCGGTATTCGTGGTGGTACTGCTGCCGCTGATCGATATCGGGCGCGCCGGCGCCGCGCTGGGGTCCGCCGATGTCGGACTGTTCGTTGCCCTGGGGCTGGCCGGCGGCGGGCTGTCATTTCCGTTGTATGTTGCCGGACTACGCGATACCTCGCCCGTGCTGGCTTCGGTGGTGGCGATGATGGAGCCGGTCACCGCCGCGCTGTTCGGTGTCGGCGTGCTGGGCAATACGCTCGCGCCGCTGCAACTGGTCGGCATGGCCCTGATCATCGGTATCGTGACCCTGCTCAGCGTGCAGCGGGCACGCTCCCAGCAGGCCTGAGACGCGTTTCGCCACCGCCGCGGCGCAGGCATAGTAGCGGCCATGACGCGTCTGGCCTGGCTGCTCACGCCTTCCATCGACCAACTCTTGTTCTCGCTGCGGCTGTGCACGGCGATCGCACTCGCGCTTTATCTGTCGATGTGGCTGCAGCTGGACCGGCCCTACTGGGCCTCGCTGGAGGTGGCGGTGATGATCCAGCCGGTCCCGGGCATGGCCGTGGCCCGCGGCTTCGCCCGTGCCACGGGCACGATCGTGGCCGGCTGCGCGGGCCTGGCGATCATGGGTTTTTTCGGCCAGTACTACGAGCTCAGCGCCGCCGCGCTGGCGATCTGGGTGGCCTTCTGTGCGTTCTGGGCCAATCTGCTGCGCAACAATCTGTCCTATGGCTTCGCCATCGCCGGTTTCATTGCCGGGGTCACGGTGATGCTGTCGCACACGTTGTCCGCGCCGCCGTTCGATATCGCGGTGGCGCGCGTGTCCGAATGCGTGCTGGCGGCGCTGGTCACCGCCGTGGTCAATGTGCTGTTCGCCCCGCCCACCGGCATGCGCAACTACTTCAACAGCCGAATCGCGCTGCTGCGGAATGTGGGACGCGAGTTCGAAGGACTGGCCGCATTGTCGCCACGGCAGCCGGCCACGCCCGGGCACGCCGCCGGCGCGGACGATCCGCACCCCGCGCTGCAGGCGCTGGCGGCGCAGACGCTGGCACTCGAGCAGACGCGCCAGTACGTGCGCTACGAGGCCCCACAGTTCTCCAATTTCGACCGGATCGCCCGGCGGCTGGATTACGACATCCTGTCGCTGATCAGCGCCACTTCGTCGTTGCATATCTATCTGGCCGGGCGCACCGACACCGTCGATACTCGGCCGGTGGCATCGCTGGCCGAGCCGGCGCGGCGCCTGTCGGAACAGCCGGAGAACGCCGAGGCGGCCAAGCAGGCCTTCGACGCGGCCCATGCCCGCATCCGCGCGCTGGCCCAGCAGCCCGCCGAACACGGTCGGCGCCGCAGCCTCCCCGACTATGTGGTACTCAACCGCGCGCTGGGGCTGGCCAGCCGCGGCCGCGCCGCGATGACCACGCACGGACTGCTGATCGCCGAGCGCGAACATCCGCGTGATCACATTTCCCGACGCTCGGAATTCGGCCAGCCGATGGACGTGCGTCAGGCCCTGCGCAACAGCCTGCGCACGCTCACCGCCGTGTCGCTCGGCGGGGCGTTCTGGGTGCAGTTCCACGACCAGCTGCCGGCCGTGCTGCTGATGATTCTGCTGTCGGCGTTGACCACCATCTTCGCCACCCTGCCCAATCCGGTCGCGGCCGCCGGCGGGTTTGCCAAGGGCCTGACCATGGCCGCAGCGGCCGCCTTCGTGATCGACTTCCTGATCCTGCCGCAGGCCGACAGCTACGCCATGCTGATGCTGGCGATGCTGCCCGTGGTTTTCGTGGGCGGGCTGGCGATGGCGGTGCCCGACCCGGGGCTGGCGCTGCCGGGGCGGATCTCGGTGGTGATGTTCTCGCTGCTGGTGCATGTCCAGAACGGCGCGCTGCCGAGCTTTACCACTTATATCCAGATCGTGCTCGGTATCTTCGGCGCGATCGGGCTGACCGTGCTCGCTTTCCGGCTGGTACTGCCGGTATCGCCGCGCCAGCGGCTGCGCGAACAGATGCTGGGCGTATTCGACGAGTTGGCCGGCGGCGGGCGGCACAGCCGTGAACGCTTCGAAACCCGGATGTACGACCGGCTGAATGCGCTGGCGCTCGATGAAATCGAGGAGCCGTTCCGCTTCTCGGCGCGCCAGGCCGTACTGGCGGCCATCAACATCGGACTGGAAGCGCGTTCGCTGGTGGTGCTCGCCGCGCGCATCAATCTGCCGCCCGGCCTGGACGCGCATATTCGCGGCGAGCTGGACGCCCTGCGCGACCTGTTCGCCGGGCGCCGCCCCGGTTCGATCGCGCAGATCGGCGATCGCGCCCGCGCCATGCACGGCCTGGCGGAACGTCTGCGGGCCCACGGTGAAGCAGGGACTAACCCGGCCGAACGCCGGCTGGTCATCCGGGCGGCAATCTGCGCGGAGCTGGTCGCCTCGGCGTTGTCCGACTATGTTCAGGCCTTCGCGCACGGCGAATCGCCGCTGGCCGAACCGGCCGAGGCCGTGGGCTGAGCGCTACCAGTCGTCCCAGCCGTCTTCGTCGAGATTCCTGAGCTTGCTGCGATCGACCCGGCGCATCGATACCCTGGCGCGCTGGTTCTGATACCAGAAGAACACAATCGCCACGATCGCGATCGCCACGGCCACCCCGATCACGATCCAGAATGTCGTCATGGCCACCCTCCGTATGTCTTCGCCGCATTATCGAACGCGGACCGCCGGCACGCCAACAACAGCCCGCATATTTTGTGATCACATTTTCCGGCGTACACTGACCCGACCATTCGCAGCACCGGAACCGACCGTGGTACGCAGCATTCAGACCATCAATCCCGCGACCGGCGAGGTCATCGAGACCTATCCCCTGATGAGCGACGATACCGTCGACGCCAAGGTGGCCGCCGCCCATGCCGCCTTCGAACAATGGAAAACCCGGCCGCTGGCCGAACGCGGCGAGATCGTGCGTCGCATCGGCGCGCTGCTGCGCGAACGCGAGAATGAACTGGCCGGGTTGATGACCCGCGAGATGGGCAAGCCGATCTCGCAGTGCGGCGGGGAAACCGGGCTGTGTGCGGCGATCTGTGATTACAGCGCCGACCACGCGGCCGACGTGCTGAGCGATGAACAACGCGAGTTCGACGGCGGCCAGGGCCTGATCACCTACCAGCCGATGGGCGTGATCCTGGGCATCCAGCCCTGGAATTTCCCGGTCTATCAGGTCGTGCGCTATGCCATCGCCAGCATCATTGCCGGCAACGCGGTGCTGCTCAAGCACGCGCCCAACGTCTGGGGCACCGCGCTCGCGCTGGAGCGGTTGTTCGCCGATGCCGGCCTGCCGGCGGGCGTGTTCACGGTGCTGCTGATCGACACCGACCAGACCGCGCGTCTGATCGAGAACGACCATGTGCGCGGCGTTACCCTGACCGGCAGCCCGGCCGCCGGCCGTGCGGTCGGCGCCAAGGCCGGCGCCTGTCTGAAAAAATCGGTGCTCGAACTGGGCAGCAACGACGCCTACATGATTCTCGAGGACGCCGATCTGGATACGGCCGTATCGGCCTGCGTCCAGGGCCGAATCTACAACGCCGGCCAGACCTGCATCGCGGCCAAGCGTTTCATCGTGGTGGATGCAATCTACGACGAATTCCGCCGCCGGTTGTTCGAACAGCTCTCGGCGATCGAGTACGGCGACCCAACCGATCCGAACACCGCGCTCGGGCCGCTGGCCCGTGCCGACCTGCGCGACAATCTGCACGATCAGGTCCAGCGCTCCATCGCCGCAGGCGCGACCTGCGCGCTCGGCGGCGAGAGGCCCGAAGGCCCCGGCAGCTTCTACCCGGTCACCCTGCTCGAGGACGTCGCCGCCGGCACGCCGGCCTACGAGGAGGAACTGTTCGGCCCGGTGGCGGTGCTGATTCGGGCGGCCGACGAGGCCGATGCGATCCGTATTGCCAACGATTCGCGCTTCGGCCTCGGCGGCGGCGTGTTCGCCGGCGATCGCGCCCGCGCCACGCATATCGCCCGCGACCTGTTCGACACCGGCATGGTCAACGTCAACGGCTTCAACATGGCCCAGCCGGAACTGCCCTTCGGCGGCGTCAAGGACAGCGGCTACGGCCGCGAGCACGGTGGCTTCGGCATGCGCGAGTTCGTCAATATCAAGTCGGTGATGATCGCCGAATAAGCCGGTCGTTTCCTGCAGCCAACGGCAGCCCGCGGGCGGCCGCTGGTGTTTGCGGCTTGGACGCTGAGCCCGGACGAGCGCGCCGGGGTCAGCGCGCAGTCCAGCCGAGATCCATGCCCCAGGCCGCGCCGGTCACCGCCGCCGCGGCATCCGAGGCGAGATACGCCACCGTCGCGGCCACTTCGCTCGGCTCGATCAATCGCTTGATCGCCGCGCCGGCCAGCATGATCTCGCGAATGACGTCCTCTTCGTTCATGTCGTGCAGACGCGCCTGATCGGCGACCTGATCCTGGACCAGCCGGCTGCGGACATAGGCCGGGCACAATGCATTGACGGTGATGCCGTGGGCGCCGCCCTCGAGCGCGGCGGTCCGGGTCAGACCGATCAGCCCGTGCTTGGCACTCACGTAGGCCGCCTTGCCCGGCGAGGCGACCTTGGCATGGATGGAGGCGATGTTGACAACGCGCCCCCAGCCGGCGGCGCGCATGTGCGGCCAGGCCGCCTGGGTCAGCACGAACGGCGCGGTAAGCATCAGATCCAGCATCATCCGCCAGCGCGCTTCCGGAAACGATTCGATGTCGGCCACATGCTGGATACCGGCATTGTTGACGAGAATATCCAGCCGGCCAAAGCGCCGCACGGCTTCGGCCACTGCATCGCGGCAGGCCTGGCCATCGGTGAGATCGGCGGCGAAGAAATGCGCTCCCAGGGCTTCCACAGACCCGTGGTCGGCGGCCGGCAGGTCCACGACGAGTACCTCGTCGCCGCGCGCGCGGAGCGCTTCGGCAACGGCGAAACCGATGCCGCTGGCGCCGCCTGTGACCAGCGCGGCCCGGCCCGAGGCGGGCACGGACGAGGGGTTGACGGTAGCGTTCGACATGACGATAAAAGCTGCAGACGGAATGACCCGATCAATATCGGCCAGCAGAAACCGCCCCGCAAGACCATGACATGGGCCGTCTTGATGATGTACGACAGACCGCAGGCTGAATAACTGCCCGCCAATACCGGGGAGTGAGCGCAAACAAGGCGGAAAATCAAGGCACTGCCGCTTCCGGTGCGCGAGCAATCGCGTCCTCACGCCTTTGACTGAGCCTTGCACATCATCATCGAGTGGTGCTTGCGGCACGGGCCCGGCTTGGCATACTCGACGTTGAAGCGACGAATGGGCCGCGGCCCCGCATCAGGACAGCTGCCATGAGCCACGCCACAATCGACCAACGCATCGCCATCGACCCGGCCGTCCTCGCCGCCGTGCGCGCCCTGGCCGCCGGGCCCGGGCGGCGGATACTGGGGCTGGTCGGCGCACCCGCTTCGGGCAAGTCGACCCTGGCCGCGGCACTGGCGGCCGCGCTGGCAGGTCGGGCCGCCAATATCCCCATGGATGGATTTCATCTGTCGCAGCGGCAACTGACGATCCTGGGCCGGGCTGAGCGCAAGGGGGCGCCGGACACCTTCGACGGCGACGGCTATCGTGCCCTGCTGGCCCGAATCCGTGCCGCGGCGGATACCGGCGAGATCGTCTATGCGCCGGGTTTCTATCGCGAAATCGAGGAGCCGATCGCCGCCAGTCTGGCGGTGGCGCCGGACACACCGCTGATCATCACCGAAGGCAATTATCTGCTGCTGGACGAAGCCCCCTGGCCAGCTGTCGCCGCCGAACTCGACGCCGTCTGGTATCTCGATGTCGAAACCGCCCGTCGCGAGGATTGGCTGGTCGCCCGACATATGCGCTTCGGCCGCAGCGCGTCGGCGGCCCGCGCCTGGATGGAAGCCACCGACCGCCCAAACGCCGAACGTATCGTGGCCAGCGCGCCCCGTGCCGATCGCGTGTTGTACTGGGATGGCACTTGCGTGCGTTTCGGCGAAGCGACGGCCCAGGCGGGCACATCATCTTGCAAGGGGCCGGCGGAAGGCGCATCTTGCCGACAATGAGACATGCGTTAGCGGCTGCGCCGTGCTCCCACGGCGCCGGCAGGTGGAAACGGGCATGAACCGGTTATTGACGCCGCAACGGTCAAACCACGCCGAGCGCGCGTGCCGGGGGCTGGCTGCATTGCTGGTCATCGGCACCATGCTGGTCGCGGCAAGCGCCGCCGCGGCCACTTCTTCGGGCCAGTATTGCCTGCGGCAATGGCCCAATGATCGCGATGCCTATATGCTCTGCCAGCAGCTTCAGAACCGCAACCAGCTGCAGTTCCGGCAATTCCTGGCCCGGCACGATCTGAGCGAAAAGAGGCTGGACCAGGGCCGCGTGCCCGACAACCCGGCCGCCAAGGCCGCCCAGTACTGCCGGAATCGCTGGACGCCCGACTATCAAGGCATCTGGAGTTGTATCAAGCGCCGGCCCCACAAGCCCGATTAGGACCTACGGGTGGCCGTTGCCGCTTCTTGGCCGGCCCGCGGCGAAAAAAAAAGCCGGGCGAATGACCCGGCTCTTGGGATAAGCGACAGACCCGGGCTAACTTTTGGTCTTGAGGCTATTGGCCTTGGGATTGCGGCCGGAGCCCTTGGTGTTCTGCGTGGGCGCCATCCGCGGCAGCATGGACGTGCTGCCGGCGCCGGATTTCATCTGGCCGCTGCCGCCGCTCATCGCGTTGGCGCCTTTCTGGGGCGCCTTGTTCGCGGCCGGATTGGCGCCCGACCCGGTCGTATTCTGAGTCGGCGCCATGCGCGAGGTCATAGTGTTGCTGCCGGACATTCCGGCCTTTTCGTGCATAGTCGCCGTGCCGGCAGTCTGTGACGACGGCTGGGCGTCACTCGTATCGGCCGCCACCGCGACGCCCGCAGCCATCAGGCCGAGCGCGCCGGCCACCAGGCCGATGGCGATGAATGAAGGATGGGTGGGGCGCTGCATGGAACGCATCGAAATCTCCTGTCACGGCCTGGGACCGTCATGTACACAAGGGAAACAGTAGTTACCCTGTTGCCGAACAAAAAGCAATTCGAACGAATGAACCGGCTCGTCGAAAAGCGACTGCGATAATTTCATTCAATGTGTTACATGATATATCGTGCGCTGGCGCGGCGGTCGTAATTGTCGATACCGCGCTGGCGTCGGCGTGCCGCAGTCAGCGCCGGAGCCATTGCATGGCCTTCACGATCCCGCTAAAACCGAACGGCGTCTCTCCGCAGGAACACAGCACATGACGGTTTCGGACAAACAGGATTTCCCGGTGGCACAGGCGCGTCGCTATCTGGAACCGGGGCCGGTGGTTCTGCTGTCGTGCCGCCATGGCGGCGAGCACGACATCATGACGCTCGGCTGGCACACGATTCTCGCGTTCCAGCCTTCGCTGGTCGGGCTGATGATCTCGGGCGGCAACCACAGCCATCGCCTGATCCGCGATTCGGGCATCTGCGGGATCAACGTTCCGAGCGCCGATATGGTCGACACGGTCTGTCGTATCGGCAACACCACCGGCCGGGAGATCGACAAGTTCGACGCCTTCGGCTTGACCGCGACCGAGGCCGAGCACGTCGATGTGCCGCTGATCGGCGAATGCCATGCCTGCTTCGAGTGCCGATTACACGACGACACCCTGGTGGCGGGCTACGATTTCTTTGTATTCGAGATCGTAAAGGCCCATGTCGCGACGACCCCGCCAGTGCCCGAGATGCTGCACTACACCGGCAACGGCGTGTTCCGATTGTCGCGCGAGACGCTCGAACGGCGCGCCCTGTTCCGGCCGGAGTTGCTGCCTTGAGCGGCGGCTGCCGTGCGACCCGGCGCCGGCCTTGACTGCGCCGGGGTGGCGCGCGAACCTGATCGCCCTGCACGCGCCCACGCCATGAACGCACCGACCCCGTCCTCGCACGCCGGCCAGGCTGTCTATACCCGGCACAATCTGGCACGCTACGACACCTTGGTGCTGCGAGCCTCGAACCGCTGGATCTGGCGCTGCCCGACGTCCAGACTGCGCGCCGATTACGATCGCCACGTGGCCGCCGCCCATCTCGACGTGGGCGTCGGCACCGGTTATTTCCTCGATCATTGCCATTTTCCCGTGCCCAGACCGCGTCTGACGCTGTTCGACCTCAACGCCGAGGCACTGGCGCATGCCGCAGCGCGCGTCGCCCGCCATGAACCGCGCACCGAGCGCGTCGATGTGCTGGCCCCGATCGCGGTCGAGACCGAGCCCTTCGGCTCGATCGCGATGAACTATCTGCTGCACTGCCTGCCCGGGCCGATGACATACAAGGCCCGGGCCTTCGATCACCTGATCCCCTATCTGGCGCCGGGTGGCGTGTTGTTCGGCGCCACCATCCTGTCCGCGGGTGTACGTCGCTCGGCCGCGGCGAGGCGCCTGATGGCGCTGTACAACGCGCGCGGCATCTTCGACAACGTCGGCGACAGCCTGGTCGGCCTGCGCGACGAACTCGAGGCTCGGTTCGACGATGTGCGGATGATCGTGACCGGCTGCGTGGCGCGATTCGCGGTTCGACAACACAGTGGCCATGAGCGTCCGCAGGCGCCGACCGGGCGCAGCGCGTGAACCATCTGCTACCGGTGCTGGATCTGGCGGGCACATTCGTGTTCGCGATCAGTGGCGCGATGGCCGGCGTGAACAAGCGGCTCGATATCTTCGGCGTCGCCGTACTGGCGTTCGCGGCCGGCAACGCCGGCGGCATTCTGCGCGACGTGCTCATCGGCGCCGCGCCGCCGGCGGCGATCGGTCATTGGCGCTATGTGGTGGTATCGCTGACCGCGGCGCTGGTGGCTTTTTTCGGCCATCGCCTGATCGAACGCATCCAGAGCCCGGTCTCGATCTTCGATGCCGCCGGACTGGCCTTGTTCGCGGTGGTCGGCACCCGCAAGGCGCTGGATTTCGGCCTCCACCCGATCATGGCAGCCGTGCTCGGCATGCTCACCGGGATCGGCGGCGGCATCGTGCGCGATGTTCTACTGGCGCGTATTCCGGCAGTGCTGCACGCCGAACTCTATGCGGTGGCCGCGCTCGCGGGGGCCGCGATGGTCGTGCTCGGCGCGGTTCTGGCGCTGCCGCCGGCGGCTACGGCTATTGCGGGCGCCGCCCTATGCTTCGGCCTGCGGTTCATGGCACTGCGCCACGGCTGGCGGCTGCCCGTGCCCCGTATGCCGGACTAGGGCCTGTTGCCGTTTCGTGCGAGTCCGCGCCAAGCGCTGTTGTGCGGCAAGACGAGGCGTAGTGCGCGCCGTGCAGTCACTCTGCACAAGCGTGCTACAACGCTGGATTGCCGCACAACAGCGCTTGTCCCGAAGGGTTGGGCCGCAAATCGCGCTCGGCGGCGTTGCAAGTCTTGATCGTGGCACGCCACGATCGGCGACTCGCGCCTTGCCGAACACGATTTGCGGTCTCCAACGCGGCGCTCGCACGAAACGGCAACAGGCCCTTGTGTCTTGCCGAAGCTGACTGATTAGCTACCAGTCAGCGGTGCTCGGTCGGGTGAGCATCCACAGACCCTGAAGCTTATAGCTTGCGCGTTAGATCATGCCCCCGACCGATTTTTCATCTCGCAAACGTGAATGGTATCCAAGTCCCCGCTGGCGCGGTGAGACTGCACGAACAAGGAGAAGGCACGAGATGACCGTCTACATCGGCATTGACGTCAGTAAACGCAAATTCGACTGTGCCTGGCTGCGGGATCCTGATCGGGTCAAGGTCAAGACCAAGGTCTTTGGCAACGACACCGCGGGGCACGCGGCTGTATTGGACTGGCTGGCGCAGCAGACCGGCACGCCGGCCGATCAAATCCACATCATCATGGAAGCGACCGGGATTTATCACGAAGCCTTGGCTCAGGCGCTTTATGAGGCCGGTTTGGGCGTGTCCGTGATGAACCCCGCGCAGGTCCGGGAGTTTGCCAAAAGCCTGGGAGTGCGCGGCAAGAACGACCGGAAAGACAGCGTCGTTCTGGCCCGCTATGGGGCGGCTCGTCGCCCGCGGCTGTGGCAACCCGAACCTGCGGCGGTGCGTGGACTCAAGGCGCGTCTCGCCCGTCTTGAGGCGCTCGATAAGGATATTCAACGCGAGCGCAATCGCCGGGAAAAGGCCGAGGTCGTTCAGGCCGAAGAGATCATCGCGTCGATCGATACGGTGCTCGACGCGCTACGGGCCGAACGCGATCGGTTGACGCGCGATATTGACGATCATTTCGATCGCCATCCCGCGCTGAAAAAAGATCGCGCTTTATTAGAGTCGGTGCCCGGCATTGGCCCCACCGTATCGCGGCGCCTGCTGGCCACACTGCGAAGCCGCGACTTCACCAGTGCCCGCCAAGCCGCGGCCTTCATCGGCGTCATCCCGGTGCCGTGGGATTCGGGAAGTTCGGTCCATGGACCGCCGCGTCTATCCAAGGCCGGTAATCCTAAACTGCGACAACTGCTCTATATGGCCGCCATCGTCAGCACCAAACACAACCCGGATATCGCGGCCCAGTATCAACGCTTAACAGCACGCGGTAAAAGCGATATGAGCGCCCTCGGCGGCGCCATGCGCAAGCTCGTCCATCTCGCGTATGGCGTGCTTAAGCACCAGACGCCCTATCAACCCCAAGGCGCTACATGAGCCCCTTGGTGCGGAGGCGGCAAGATGGTATCTAGCCCAGATGCCGCATGAGCGCGCCATGGCGCGCGAGCCAATCGATCCCGACCCGACACCGAGACGTCGAATCCGACGGCTACAGGCAAGGCGTGACTGCGCGTTAGCTTTCGTCCGGTGTGTGCCGGCTCTCGGCGTCAGTGCGGGGTCGCCCGATCAACCGGGGCGATTTTTCGGGAAACAGGCCTTCCGGGCGGACCAATAGAATGACCTGCAGCAACAGACCGATCAGAAAGATCCGCACGGCGCCGGCCTGGGTGGCGAGCCCGCCGGGCAAGAGGTCGGTCAACAGGCTGGAGAACGACCAGACCAGCCACACCAGAAAGGTGCCCACCAACACGCCGACGTTGTTGCCGCTGCCGCCGGCGATCAGCATCACCCATATCAGGAAGGTGCCGTATTCCGGCCGGAACGCTTCCGGGCTGATGAAGCCAATGGAGCTGGCATAGAGCGCGCCGCCGAGACCCATGAAGGCCGACCCGACCACGAATGCCTCGAGCCGAAACCGCGTGACGTACTTGCCCGCCGCCATGGCGGCGTCTTCATTCTCGCGGATGCCGCGCAGCACGCGACCCCAGGGCGATACCCGCGCCCGCTCGACCAGCCAGTAGAGGACAACGATCACCGCCAGCACGACAATCAGCAACACCAGCTGGCTGTCGGCATGAAACGGCGACGGAATACCGGCGATGCCGCGCACGCCACCGGTCAGATCACCGGTGTTCTTGATCACCAGGCGGATGATTTCGGCGATGCCCAGCGTTGCGATGGCGAGATAATCCGATCGTAATCGGATCGTGGCGGCGCCGATGACAAGGGCCACCGCCCCCGAGATGATCATCGCCGCGATCGCACCCACCGGCAGCGGCAGTGAAAAGCCGCCCCAGTGCCCCGGGTCCGGCGCGCCGGTCAGCAGCGCGCTGGCATAGGCCCCGATGGCAAAGAAGCCGGCGATGCCCAGGTTGAACACCCCCGACAGACCCCACTGCAGGTTCAGGCCGAGGGCCAGAATGCCGAAGATGCCGGCCGTGGCGAGAAAGTACAGGCCGTAATGGTAAAGACCGAGGTAACTCATAGACTGATGCCCTTGAGCAGGCCCTGCGGGCGGAGGATCAGTACGCCGATCATGATGACGAACGCCACGGCGAGCTTGTAGGCCGAAGGCATGATCAGCACCGAATAATTCATCGCCAGACCGATGACGAGGCCGCCGAGAATAGCGCCATAGGGCCGACCGACGCCGCCCAGGATGGTCGCGGCGAAGATCGGCAGCAGCGTATTCCAGCCCATGGTCGGGATCAGGCGGGTGTCCATGCCGAGCAGGATGCCGGCGACCGCGGTCAGCGCCCCGGCGAACACCCAGGTCCAGAAGATCACCCGTTTGACGGGCACGCCCGACAGCCGCGCCAGGTCAACGTTATCGCTCATCGCGCGCATGGCCTTGCCCATCTTGGTATGGGCGAGAAAAAGATGCACCACGACCACCATCACCACCGCGCCAACGAGTACCTTGAGGCTGTCCGGGGTGACCACGAGGCCAGCCACGCGGTAGGGAATGCTGATGCCGGTCTCGTAAACCTGGTTGTCCGGGCCCCAGATGATCTGTACAAGCGCGCGCAGCATGAGCGCGGTCGCAAACGAGGAGATCAGCAGGATCACCGGCGCCACCCGACGCATGCGACGGTAGAACAGCTGGTCGAGAATCACCGCGATCACCGAGGTCAGAATGATCGCCGGAATCGCGGCCAGCCAGATTGGCCAGCCCAGCCAGTGGACGAAGGTGAAGGCGATGTAGGCGCCCACCGTCATCAGATCCCCGTGGGCGAAATGCGCAAACCGCAGCACGCCGAAGATCATGGTCAGCCCGATCGCGCCGAGCGCCAGAATGCTGCCCAGCACGATGCCGTTGTAGGTCAGCTGCAGTATGTCCATCCCTATCGTCCCCCCAGGAACATGTCCGCGACTTCCGGATCGGCGAGCAGCGCCTGGCCGGTATCCTCGTGCCGGTTCTGACCGGTAGCCAGCACGTAGCCGCGATCGGCGATGCGCAACGCCTGCTTGGCGTTCTGCTCCACCATGAGAATGCTGATGTTCTGTGCATTGATCTCCTTGATCCAGTCGAACACCTGATGCACGTAGGCCGGCGCCAGGCCGGCGGTGGGTTCGTCGAGAAAAAGCAGCTTCGGCTCGATCATCAGCGCGCGGCCCATCGCCACCATCTGGCGCTCGCCGCCTGACATCAGCCCCGCCGGCTGGCGGCGGCGCTCCTTGAGGCGCGGGAACAGATCGAAGATGCGCTCCATCTGCGGGCGCGCGTCATCCTTGCGGATATAGGCGCCCATCTCCAGGTTTTCCTGGACGCTGAGCGTCGGGAACACGTTGCGTTCCTGCGGTACGTACGACATGCCCTTGTGCACCAGCCGGTCCGGGCTGACGTTGGTGATGTCCTCACCGGCCAGGCGCACGCTGCCGGCATTGATCCGCACGAGGCCGAAGGCGGCCTTCATCAGGGTCGACTTGCCGGCGCCGTTGGGGCCGACGATGACCACCAGTTCGCCCGCCCGAACTTCCAGGTCCACCGCGTGAAGAATGTCGACGTCGCCGTAGCCACCGCTGACCTTCTCGACCGCCAGCATGGGTTGATTGCGCTCACTCATCAGGCCGCCTCGCCGCCGAGATAGGCATCGATGACCTGCCGGTTACTGCGCACGCTGTCGAAATCGCCCTCCGCGATCACGCTACCGTTGGCCATGACCACCACCGGATCGCACAGGCGTCCGATCAGGTCCATGTCGTGCTCGATCACGCAGAAGGTATAGCCGCGCTCGCGATTGAGCCGCTCGATCGCCTCGGCCAGCGTGGCCAGCAACGTACGATTGACCCCCGCGCCGGGCTCGTCCAGCAGCACCACCTTCGCGTCGGTCATCATGGTGCGACCGAGTTCGAGCAGCTTCTTCTGGCCGCCGGAGACATTGCCCGCCTTCTCGTCGGCCACGTGCGCGAGATTGAGAAAGCCGAGCACATCGTCGACCCGGTCCAGCAGCGCGCGCTCTTCAGCCTTGACTTGCCCCCAGTGCAGCCAGGACTGCAGCAGACTCTCGCCGCTCTGGCCTTCGGGCACGAGCATCAGGTTCTCGCGGATGGTCATGCGCGAGAATTCATGCGGCGTCTGAAAGGTGCGCACCAGGCCGCGCCGGAACAGCCGGTGCGGCGCGACTCCGGCCACGTCCTCGCCATCGAGCAGGATCCGCCCCGAATCGGGCTTGATGAAGCCGGCGACAATGCCGAACAGGGTGGACTTGCCGGCGCCGTTGGGCCCGATCAGCCCGGTAATGCTGCCCTTGGCGACCTCGAATGAGCATTCATTGACGGCACGAATACCGCCGAACGACTTGGATATCTTCTCGATTTTTATCAAAGCGGGACCCGTTCAACGAATCGGAACACCGCGCGCCACCACCGCCCCGCGCCACCTGCCCTGCACGCGGAGAGGCGACGATGCGCGCCCTCGGCACATCGCGCCAACGCAGACGACCCGATCCAGCGGGGTCGGGTCGTCTGCGATCGCGATGTCGATGTCGATCGTCTACTGCTTGGACGGCGTGAAGATACTGACCGTCTGGATCTTGCCGTTCTTGATGGTCCACTTCGCGTAGCTGCCGGCGACGTCGCCATGCTGATCGAAGTTCTCATCGCCGGCGGCACCGACATAGTCTATTTTCTTGCCGGCCTGCAGCAGCTTGACCGCCTTCTTCCATTGCCCGGGATAGATCTTGACGCCGGGCGGATCCGCCACGTCGCGCAGATGATCCTTGATCGCCTTGCTATCGGTCGTCGTCTTGGCGTCCTCGGCGGCGAGTGCGAGCAGATAGGTCGCGTCATAGGCGGTGTCGATATAGGGCTGCGGCGGCAGCTGACCGTAGGCCTTCTTGTACGCCTGCTCGAAATGCTTGGCCGCCGGCGTATCGGTATTCGCCTGCGGGACCGTGCCCAGCGAACCGTTGAGATACTTCGCGCCCAGATTCTTCACCAGCGCCGTCGATTTCATGCCGTCGGCGAAGAAGAACCGGTTGAACTTACCGCCTTCCAACGACTGACGCAGGATCGTCTGACCGTTCTCGGGATAGCCGATGAGCACCAGCGACTGGGTCGAGCCGTCGCCGTAGGCCTGGCTGATTTCCGCATCGTAGGAGGCCTGTTTCTGCTCGTAGGCGGCCGAGGCCACGACGCTGCCGCCATCGGCCTTGTAGGCCTTGGCGAAGGCGTCCTTCAGCCCTTCGCCGTAGTCGTTGTTGACATAGATGATGCCGACCTTGTTCACGCCGGCGTCGTGCACGACCTTGGCCAGCGCCACGCCCTGGAACGCATCTGACGGAATGGTGCGGAACAAATAGTCGTCGTCATCCAGATGGGTGATCTTGGGCGACGTGGACGCGGTCGAAATCTGTGGAATATGGTTTGGCTTGCTTACCGACAGGGCGATCGGGATGGTCACGCCGCTGGACATGGCGCCCACCAGGCCCACCACACTGTTCGCATTCACCAGCTTCTGCGCCGCCGCCACCCCCGGTTGCGGCAGGGTCTGGGTATCCCCCGAATAGATCTTGACCGGCGAGCCAAGCACGCCGCCGGCATCGTTGATTTCCTGCGCCGCGAGTTTGACGCCGTTCAGACCCGGCACGCCCTGGGACTGCAGGTCGCCGGTCAAGGCGAGTACTGCACCAAGACGCAGCGGCGTCTGCGCCGCCATGGCCGCCAATGGTGCACAGCCGGCGGCCAGAGCAGCGACCGCGATCCATTTCTTATTGATCATGGAATCTCCCTTTATTCTGTTTATCGAGTTAATCAAGGTGTCACATTGAGCATGCCCGTTGATACGAGCAAACTCTGTACCATCTTTGTCGTATTCAGCATCAGGCGTTCTGTGGACACGCCGAAAACATCGCGCCGCGTCGACGCGCCATCCCCAAGCATGCCGTCTTGAACGACCCGACCGGGCCCCTGTTCCCGCAGCTGCGGCGAGAAAAAATTCAGCACGCAATACCGGCGCATGTGGCAGGCATTTCGTGGAAAAAGGGCCCGATTCCGATACCTGGAGATACCGCGCGGGCGAGTTGCAAATCGGGGATAGGCAGCCCGGCGCCGGGTGCCGGGCCGGATCGATTTCACCGAACCGATCACGAGGCGTCGTGCGGCCCGGGAATATACCGACCCAGGGTAGGCGCGACACCGGTCGATCCACTACAGCCCCCATGGCCGGCGCATGAACAACAAACCCCGAGTCCGGGACACGGGGCGCCGATCCACCGATGTCGACCTGCAGACTTGTGCCAACCGACATGCCGCCCGCGGCCGTTCGGGCCGCGGGCGGGTCCGCATCATTCCTCGATCGCCATCTCCGGCGGCGCCTGGGTGAAGCCGCGCGTCAGCCAGGCCAGCATGGCCAGGCCAAGCACCAGCCAGATGCCGCCGACCACATGCGCCGGCGTATCCAGGCTGAACAACAGATAGGCGTCGATCGCCGCGCCGATCAAGGGGGCGATGAACCAGCCGATGATGCTGCCGACGCTGATATGCGAGCGCTCGCGCCAAAAGTGCATGATCACACTCAGATTGACCAGCGTGAAGGCGCTGAACGCCCCGAAATTGATGAACGAGGTCGACGTACTCACGCTCATGCCGATCGCGGCCAGGCCGACGATGCCGATCAGCGCAATGCTGAACACCGGCGTGTGCAGCTTCGGCGCCACGAAGGCGAACACGCGCCTGGGCAGCACGCCGTCGCGGCCCATGGCAAACAACAGGCGCGAGGCGGTGGCCTGGGCGGCGATGCCCGATGCGAACTGGGTGACAACCATGCCGGCGATGAACAGCGAGGCGAACAGATTGCCGCCGATCGTCATGGCGATCTCGTAGGCCGCCGAGTCGGTTTCCTTGAAGTGGGTGCCCGGATGCGCCAGTTCGACCGCGTAGCTGGTGATAATGAACACGACGCCGCCGATCAGCGCGGTGA
Source organism: Salinisphaera sp. LB1 (assembly GCF_003177035.1). Taxonomy (NCBI): domain Bacteria; kingdom Pseudomonadati; phylum Pseudomonadota; class Gammaproteobacteria; order Salinisphaerales; family Salinisphaeraceae; genus Salinisphaera; species Salinisphaera sp. LB1. The sequence continues at coordinate 1,382,945 of NZ_CP029488.1, forward strand.
TAATCACCGCCCGCGGGATATTGCGCTTCGGATCCTTGGTTTCCTCGGTAAGCGTGGTCACGGCATCGAAACCGATGAAGGAATAAGCCGCCAGCGCCGCGCCCGCGGAGATCGCCGCCACCGACGTGTGCGGATTGAAAAACGGCGTGAGCGCCGTGGCGCCGGTATCGCCGGCGAAGAAATGGCCGAAGCTCAGGGCCACGAAGATCACCAGCACCAGGATCTGGAATGCCATGAGCACGAAATTCACGCCCGTGGCCACTTTGATGCCGATGATGTTGAGCGCCGTGGTCAGCCCAATGAAGGCGACGATCCACACCCAGGTCGGCACTCCCGGAAACTCGGGCGAGAGAAACGCGGCGCCGATCAGCCAGATCACCAACGGCAGAAAGAAATAATCCAGCAGGATGAGCCAGCCGGCAAGAAAGCCGAGCTTGGGCCCGATGCCCTTGCCGACATAGGTATAGGCCGAACCGGAGACCGGATAGGCGCGCGCCATGCGGCCGTAGCTGTACGCCGTGAACAGCATGGCGATCAGGGTCACGATGTAGGCCGTGGGCACCGTACCGTTGGAGGCCTCGGCCACCACGCCGAACGTGCCCAGCACGATCATCGGCGCCATGTAGGCCACCCCGGTGAGCACCACAGAACCGAGCCCGAGGCTTCGTTCCAGGGTGGGATTATGGTCGGCTGATTCGCTCATCGCTCGGGCTCCCGCTGTGGCTTGAATGATTCATCGTCGCCGGCCGACGGACCCGGGGTGAACGATATCGCCAGCACGCACGACCGCGGCGCTCGGCGACGCATCGACGCATCGACGTCCCGCGCAGACAATCCCGGCCAGCTGTTCTGGCGTTCTGACTTGGCCCCGAATCCGGCGGCGCCGGTTCGTGATCACATTAGCAGGGAACTTCGTGCGTTGACGATTCGCCCATTCGCCAATATGACATCGGTACCAAAGCATGAAACATGCCGGCCGGCCGTCGCGTGGCGGCCGGAACCCGGCCTCCGAGGCCGGTCTTGATTATGTCGGACACACAGCGGGCTGCATTCGCTCGGGCATTTTGTCCGCAAATGCACGCGAATGAGCGCAAATAAAAAGTAAAATCAAGGCATTGCGGCTTCAGGTGCGCGAGCTAGGCGGCGAACGGCGGGCAGGCAGGCGACGGCGGCTCGTCGTCGCGGTAGCCGCCATGCTCGTTGGCCGCTGCCGCGGGGCGCATCAGGTCGGGCCAGGCGGCCGGCGTCAGCGGCACCAGCCCGTGCGCCGAGCGCGCCCGGTCGCACTGCGGACTGGCCTGCCCGAATTCCCAGGATGCCGCGACCTCGCGGCAAACGCTCGGCCGGCGTTCATAGATACGACAGTGCGCAGCGCGGCCGATCTCGGCTGCCAGGGCCACACAACGCGTCGGCGTATTGCGCGTTCCCCGCATGACCAGACGGTGCGGGTCGAGGGCTTCGGTCAGGGCGACCGGCACGCCGTCGTGGCTCGGCGATGCCTCGGTTTCCAGCCAGTGAAAGGCCACACGATACGTGGCGCAGCACGCGCCACAGGTCATACACGGATGCATGGGCAGTGGAATAGCCGCGCGGCGGCAGTGGTGACAAAGCGATATTGCCCGAAAGCGCGGCCCCGGTCGATAGCCGGCAAACCGGCGCACTGTCGTACCCTAATCGCTCCTGTCCACAGTTCGGCCACGGCATGAACGATTCAGCATTAATGATCTGGAGCGTACTGTTCGGCGCAGTCGGGCTCGGCTTTTTCACCTACGGCAGCCGGCAGAAGGCGATCGTGCCCTGGTTGGTCGGCACGGTGTTGATGATCGATCCGTGGTTTATCACGAATGCCTATCTTTTGGTCGCCGTCGACGTCGTTCTGATCGGGCTCGCCTGGTGGATTCGGCTGTGAGGCACTCGGGCACCGTCAGCCACCGCCAGTCAGAAAACGCGGGTTGAGCATACCTTTGAGCTGATCGTAGGGGATCTCGCCCGTCGGCTCGCCGACGGCTACCCGATCCGCCTTCAACAGAAAAACGCGGTGGTCGGCGGTACCTCAGCGACCTGCCCGGTAATCTCCGCCCTAGTCGCCCTGGCGATATAGAGCACGGGCAAAGGACGGGTAACGGCCGGTGAGCGGGCTGACCCGGGAGTTGTACGAAGCGACCTGCCGCCTGCCCGTCAACGATATCACCCGGGGCGACAACAGCCATGCCGGCGTCACGGGGGTTCCGGACCGGGATGCCGGCCGGGGTTCGCCTATGGGCGTGGTTTCATCGACACCCTGCGCGCCAAACCCTCGGCGTCGCGCCGATGCCGGAACGCCAGGCAAAAAAAACGGGCCGGGAAAAATCCCGGCCCGTCTTCGTTCCTGCGTGGAATCGCTACTTAGAGCGGGACCACGTTGTTGGCGCAGGGGCCCTTCTTGCCTTCGCCAACTTCGAACTCGACCGCTTGGCCGTCGTTGAGCGTGGCGAAACCGCCGCCGCTCTGAATTTGGGAATGATGCACGAACAGATCGTTGCTGCCGTCTTCAGGAGCGATAAAGCCGAAGCCTTTTTCGGAACTGAACCACTTCACTGTGCCTTTGGACATAATTTACTCTTGGTAACTAACCGATTTTGATTAATGCAGTTGCCTGCGGTGTCCACCATACGCGGATGTCGGCGCATGCACGAACGCTTTATTGCACGGCAACCGGCCGAGTCGGGTATTTCGCCGGCCAGCAGGCCCGGCCCGACCCCGGCTTCATCGATGCTTGTCGAAAAATAAACAATATTTTTCAGTAATTTATATACCCGACGACGCCGTACCCGCCATGCCGGGCCGGCCATCGCCGGTGCCGCTGGCCGGCGACAAATCGACCTGCGATTTATTTCGCTGGCGGCCAAAAAACCGGGATCGTTGCGCAAATTCCGCGCGCGAACGGGCGATCGGCTCAGGATTTGCGCGCCTGTGCGAGCCAGCGATCCAGCGCGTTGGCAAACGCCTGGCGTTCGCGCGGCCCCAGCGGCGGCGCGCCGCCGCCGTGGATCCCGCTGCCCCGCAAGGTATCCATGAAATCGCGCATGGTCTGCTTGGCGGCAATGTCATCGGCCGAGAAGACCTCGCCGCGCGGGCTCAGCGCGGCGCCGCCCCGTTCCAGCACGGCCGCCGCCAGCGCGATATCCGAGGTAACGACCAGATCACCGGCTTCCAGACGCTGGGCGATCTCGTCGTCCGCCACGTCAAAACCCGGGGCCACCTGCACGGCGCTGACCTGCGGCAGACGAGGCACCTGCAGCGGGCGATTGGCGACCAGGGTCACCGCGATGCCGGTGCGCCTGGCCGCGCGATACAGCGTCTGTTTCACCGCGACCGGACAAGCGTCCGCATCCACCCATATCTGCACGTCGTTCTCCACCCGAAAACCGTCGGGGGCAGCGATGCGGCGACCGCCGCCCCGGCATAGCCGGGCATGATCCCATGGATAAGCCGTGGCGCGCGCTTCGCGCACCAGCCCGAACGGACATCGGGCCGGGCAAGCGCGGATGTTTTTCGGTATTTTCGTTGTGTTTACCCTACTGGACGTTGTCATGAGCAAACAGAAGATCGGCGTGATCGGCATGGCCGTAATGGGCCGCAATATCGCGCTGAACATCGAGTCCCGCGGCTATGCCGTCTCGGTCTACAACCGCTCGCGCGAGAAAACCGACGACATCATCGAAGAGTCCAAGGGGCGCAATCTGGTGCCGACCTTCTCACTCGAGGAATTCGTGGCGTCACTGGAAAAACCGCGCCGGATACTGATGATGGTCAAGGCCGGCACCGGCACCGACAAGGTGATCGAACAGCTCAAGCCACTGCTTGAGGACGGCGACATTCTCATCGACGCCGGCAACACCTTCTTTCAGGACACCATCCGCCGTAACAAGGAACTGGCCGAATCCGGCCTGCACTTCATCGGCACCGGCGTGTCCGGCGGCGAGCAAGGCGCGCTCAAGGGGCCGTCGATCATGCCCGGCGGCCAGCGCGAAGCCTACGATAGGGTCGCGCCGATCCTCGAAGAGATCGCCGCCCGCGCGCCGGACGGCACGCCGTGCGTGACCTACATTGGCCCGGACGGCGCCGGCCACTACGTGAAGATGGTGCACAACGGCATCGAATACGGCGACATGCAGCTCATCTCCGAGAGCTACGCCATGCTCAAGCACGTGGCCGGCATGTCCAACGCCGAACTGGCCGCGACCTTCGCCGAATGGAATACCGGCGAGCTCGACAGCTACCTGATCGAGATCACCGCCCAGATCTTTACGAAAAAAGACGACGCGAGCGGCAACGACCTGGTCGACATGGTGCTCGACCGCGCGGCCCAGAAGGGCACGGGCAAGTGGACCAGCCAGAGTGCGCTCGATCTCGGCGTACCGCTGCCGTTGATCACCGAATCGGTGTTCGCGCGCGTGCTGTCGTCGCTCAAGACCGAGCGCGTCGCCGCCTCCAAGCAGCTCAACGGGCCGGACCCGAAGATCGATATCGGCGATCGTGATGCCTTCATCGAGGCGGTACGCCGCGCGCTCTATTTCTCCAAGATCATTTCCTATGCCCAGGGCTTTGCCCAGATGCGCGCCGCCGCCGAGGAATACGACTGGCCACTGGACTACGGCGCCATCGCCGGCATCTTCCGCGCCGGCTGCATTATCCGGGCGGGCTTCCTGCAGAAGATCACCGATGCCTACGCCCACAACCCCGAGCTAACCAACCTGCTGCTCGATCCATACTTCAAGGACATCGCCGCTCGCTATCAGGAGGCGCTGCGCGAGGTGGTGGGCACGGCGGTGAAGGCCGGCGTGCCGGTACCCTGCTTCGCCTCGGCGATCGCCTACTATGACGGCTACCGCGCCGAGCGCCTGCCAGCCAACCTGTTGCAGGCCCAGCGCGATTTCTTCGGCGCCCATACCTTCGAGCGCGTGGACAAGGACGGCAGCTTTCACGCCCATTGGAACTGATCCAGCCTTCCGAAGCCCCACCCGGCAACGGGTGGGGCGGTGCGCCGGAGCGCGCGACTCACTCGGGCTCCACAGAGTCGCCCATGGGATGGCGCATCAGCTCCTCGGCAAAGCCGAGGCGCGTCATGTCGGTCATGCGCTCGGGATAGAGCACGCCCTGCAGATGGTCGTATTCATGCTGGACCACGCGGGCATGAAAACCCTCGGCTTCACGCTCGATCGGCACGCCGGCCTCGTCCAGCCCGCGGTAGCGGATGCGCTGCCAACGCGGCACATAACCCTGCAGCCCGGGAATGGACAGACAGCCTTCCCAACCGCCCACCTGTTCCTCGCCGATGGGCTCGATCCCGGGGTTGATCAGCACCGTCAACGGCACGCCCTCGTCACCGGCCGCGCGCGACGGCGGTACGAAGAACATCATCACCGCGCTGGACACATACACCTGCGGTGCGGCCAGGCCGACGCCCTCGGCGTCCGCCAGGGTGTCCTTCATGTCCGAGATCAGGCGCTTGATTTCAAAATCGGACACATCCGCCACGGGTGTCGTGGAGCGGCGCAACACGGGGTGTCCCATGCGTGCGATCTTGCGTATTGCCATAGGTACACCTCGGCCATGAATTCTACGCGCCAGAATACAGGCGCGCGCCGGGTGCGGAACCCACGCTACGGCGAAGCGGCCCCTCGCTTGGCCTGCATCATAGCCTCGAAGAAATCGGAAAAAGCGGCCACCCGTGGCGGCAGGCGCTGGTAAGGCGGGTAGTAGAGCGTCAGCCAGATCGGCGACGGCGCCCATGCCGGCAGGATGCGCACCAGGCGCCGCTGTTCAAGCGCGTCGGCGACGATGAAATCCGGCAGCAACGCCACGCCGTCGCCCGCTGCGGCCACGCCGGCGAGGAATTCGCCGTTGTTCGCGCAGATCGGCCGCCCCGCCGGTATGTCCACGCGCGTCGTGCCGTGCGACAACTGCCAGGTTTCCGCTCGACCCTCCGGGCTGAAGCCGAGACAGGCATCGCGCGGCAGGTCGTTGGGGTGCGTAGCCGCAGCGAACGAGGTGTCGGGGGCGGCGACCAGAAACCGATCGATCGGGCAAATCTTGCGCCAGATCGTGAACTTGTCGGACGGCGGGCCGGAAATGCGCACGGCGAGATCGAACTCGCCCTCCACGATATCGATCATTTCGTCCGACAAAGAGATGTCGGCTCGGATGTTCGGATACTGCGCGCGGAACGCCGACAGCACGCCGGGCAACACGCGCATGCCGAACGACATGGGCGCATTGATCCGCAGCGTGCCGGCATCCGCGCGATGGGCATCGAGCAGCTCGCGGCGGGCCTCGGCCACCGCGGCCATCGCCGGGCGCAGCCGCGCGGCATAGGCGGCACCCGCGCTGGTCAGGCTGACCCGGCGCGTCGTGCGTACGAAAAGCTGCACTCCAAGATCGGCTTCCAGTGCCGCGATCGTGCGCGTCACAGAGGCCGGCGTCACCCCGAGTTCGCGTGCCACGGCCGCGAAATTATGGCATTCGGCCGCGAGCAGGAAGGTGCGCAGCGCCTTGAAATCGTCCATCGCTATTATTGCGCCTTTCGCAATAGTATAAAAATGATTATGCCAATTCTCTGTAGCGACCCAGGTTGCTAGATTAACCGGCATACTTCCAGAAGCCGGTATCACACCGGCGGGACAACTTGCATGATCACGCAGATCCAGGGCCTGCATCACATCACCGCGCTGGCAGCCGATGCCAACCGGAACAATCGTTTTTTCACCGACGCGCTCGGTCTGCGCCGGGTCAAGAAGACCGTAAATTTCGACGAGCCCAGCGTGTATCACCTCTACTACGGCGACGAGGTCGGCACACCCGGCACGGTGATGACTTATTTCCCGTTCCCGCGGGCGGCCCGCGGCGCGCCCGGCACCGGTGAAGTCGGCGAGATCCAGTTCGCCGTCGCCCCCGGCGCACTGGCGTTCTGGAGCGACCGCCTGAGCGAACTCGGCGCCACCGATCTGGCCCTGGATACCACCTTCGGCCAGCGCCGGCTGCGCTTTGTCGGGCCGGACGGCGACGGGCTCGCGTTGATCGAGCGCCCGGACGACACGCGCGATGCCTGGGCCGGCGGCGGCGTGCCGGACGAATCGGCGATCCACGGTTTCGCCGGCGCGCGGCTTCGGCTGCAGGACGACGGCGCCACCGCCGAGCTGCTCGAATTCATGGGCTACGAGCGCGCCGAGCGCGAAGACCATATCACCCGGTTCGTCATGCCGGGCGGCAACGGCGCGGACACGATCGATATCGAAGTACGGCCGGACACCCCCGCCGCCCGGCAGGGTGCCGGCTCGGTCCACCATATCGCCTTCGCCGTGCCCGACCGCGCGGCCCAGGCCGACGTGCGCCAGGCCCTGCTGGATACCGGCTACCAGGTCACCCCCGTCATCGACCGCGATTATTTCTGGGCGATCTATTTCCGCACGCCGGGCGGCGTGCTGTTCGAGATCGCCACCAACGAGCCGGGTTTCGACCGTGATGAAGACCGGGCGCATCTCGGCGAAGCACTGAAACTGCCGGATCGCTACGAGCCCGATCGCGAGCGGATCGCGGCACGCCTCGAACCGGTTACCGACTGACACCCCTGCCGCCAGGCAACACCCGGCGACCTGCTGGAGCGCGCCATGACGGCATCGGCCTACTTCACGTATCGCTTTGCCGGCGAACCCGGCGCGCCACTCGTCATGGCTTTTCACGGCACTGGCGGTAACGAGAACCAGTTCGTCGGCCTGATCCGCGAGATGCTGCCCAGAGCCGGCATCGTCGCGCCGCGCGGCGATGTCTCCGAAGGCGGCGCCAACCGCTTCTTCCGGCGCACCGGCGAAGGCGTCTACGATATGGCCGATCTGGCGATACGCACCGAGCGCATGGCCGGCTTCATCGCCGCGACGCGCAGCGCGCACACGGGCCGCCCGATCCACGCGCTCGGCTATTCCAACGGCGCCAATATCCTGGCGGCAGTGATGTTCAACCAGCCAGGTCTGTTCGAACGCGTGGCGCTGCTGCATCCGTTGATTCCCTGGACGCCGGACCCGCAGCCCGCGTTGGCGGACATGCCCGTGTTCATCAGCGCCGGCGCCCACGACCCGATCCGCCCGCCGGCGCTGACTCACGCCCTGATCGACTGGTTGCAGGGCCAGGGCGCAGCCGTCGAGCCGGTGATCACACCCGGCGGGCACGAGATTTCGCAGCCCGAACTGGCGGCGCTGCAACACTTCATGCAGGCGGGCGCGGTATAGGTCGGGTGGCCGTTTTCATCCGGCGCCGCAAGCCCGCGGCCGCGCGGATCAGCCGAGCCGGCGGCGTACGAACGCCTGGGCGAAACCCAGCGTCACCAGTGCCATCACCGCCATGGGCCAGGCCTCGGCGAATACCACCGCGGGCGGCAACGCCTTGACGAAGCAGCCCTGCACGATCACGAGGAAATGCGTCAGCGGCAGGGTCTCGGCTACCCACTGCAGCACCCGTGGCATGTTCTCGACCGGCGTGGCAAATCCCGACAGCACCACCATCGGTACGGCCACCGCAAAGGCGCCGAGGATCGCCTGCTGCTGGGTCCGGGCGATCGCCGAGATCATCAACCCGATCCCGACCACCGACAGGATCAGCAGCCCCAGGCTCATCAGCAGCAGCACGAACGAGCCCCGGAACGGCACGCTGAACAAAAACACATCGACGCCGATCATGACCAGGCCGAGCAGCGTACCGATCAGCAGTGCCGGGACGGTCTTGGCGATGATGATTTCGGACGTCGGGGTCGGCGAGACCATCAGCTGGTCGAAGGTGCCCAGCTCGCGCTCGCGGGCGATCGACAGCGCGGTCACGATCAGCGCGATGATCGTGGCGAGGATGCCGGACAGGCTGGGCACGACATACCAGTGGTAGATGAGATTGGGGTTGAATCCATGACGCACGACCGTCGGGTCGCGCGCGTGCGAACCGCCGGCAACGAGCACGGCCCCGGTCCGTGCAGCGATCTCGTTGAGATAACCGAGCGTGATCCGGGCGGCATTCGCCTGCCGGCCATCGAGAATGACCTGCGCGGTGGCGGTTCGCCCGGCGACGACATCACGCGAGAAATCCGGCGGGATCTCGATGGCCGCAATCACCCGCTCGCGGTCGATCAGCGCGCGGCGCTCGGCCGGGCTGTGCACCATGACCAGATGATCGACAAAGCCGGCCGCGCCGAGCTCTGCCAGCAACTCGTGGGAGGCGCGCCCGGTGTCGCGGTTGTAGACCGCCAGATCGACGTGGTTCAACTCCAGCGTTGCGGCGAAGGAAAAGATCAGCAGCTGCATCAATGGCGGCACGATCAGCACGATACGACTGCGCGGATCGCGTAGGAGGCTGAGCAATTCCTTGATGATCTGGGCCCGAAGCCGGGCATGGCACAGGCGCCGCATCACCGGTCCAGACTCTTGTGCGTACGGCGCAGAGCGAGACCGAAGAACACCGCGCCGATCGCGAGCATGGCGGCGAGATCGCGCAATAGCAGGGGCCAGACGTCGCCGGCCAGGAATACCGTCTGCAGCGCGGTCACGAAATAGCGCGCCGGCACGATGCAGGTCAACAGCCGGATCGGCCACGGCATGGAGTCGATCGGGTAAATGAAGCCCGACAGCAGAAAGGCCGGCAGGAAACCGGTGAGCAATGCCACCTGTGCGGCCACGAACTGGTTGCGTGCCAGCGCCGAGATCAACAAACCCTGACCGAGGGCGGGCACCAGAAACACCATCGACAACAGCAGCAATGCCAACGGCGAACCGCGCAGCGGCACGTCGAACACGAATACGGCGAGCAGCGTGGCGACGAGCGTGGCGGCCAGACCGAGGGCGAAATACGGCAGCAGCTTGCCAAGCAGGATCTCGGCCACCGAGGCCGGCGTGGACATGATCGCCTCCATGGTGCCGCGCTCCCACTCACGGGCGACCACCAGCGCCGTCAGCAGGGTGCCGATGATTGTCATCACGATGGCAATCGCCCCGGGAATCAGGGCGCGCCGGCTGTCGATCTCGGGGTTGAACCAGAACCGCGGCACCAGCGTGATCGGCGGCGGCTTTGCAGCGGCCCCGGGTTGCCGCGCTTGCCAGTCGCTCACCACGCCGCGGGCATAGTTGGCCACGAAGTTCGCCGTGTTGGGGTGCGAGCCGTCGGTCACGATCTGAACCCATGGCCGGCGCCCCTGCGCCGCCAGGCGTTGCGCGAAATCCTGCGGGATCACGACATAGCCGCGCAGCGCGCCCGAAACCAGTTGCGCGTTGGCCCCGCGCCGGTCTTGCAACATGCGGACGCGAAAATAACGCGTGCCGGCGAAGGCCGCGGCCAGCGACTGGGCCGGCGCGGCGTCGGATTGCAGCACCACACCCATTCGTACGCCGCGCACATCCAGCGATACGGCGTAGGCGAACAGGAACAACAGAACCACGGGCAAGACAAAGGCGATCAGAATGGTCGAGGGGTCGCGCACCAGCTGCAGGCTTTCCTTGCGCACCAGGGCTGTCAGCCGGCGCCGGTTGAAGCGGCGCGGCGCGGCGATCGACCGGCCGCCGGGCCCGACGCGCCGGGCCCTCATGACCTCGCGGCCCGCGCCGCCTCATCCTGCGCATCCGCGGCCTGCACGAGATGGATGAACGCCGCCTCCATGCTCGGATCGGGGCAGGCGGACGTCGCCGCGGCGCGCTTGAGTGCATCCGGGGTGTCGAGCGCAATCAAGCGGGCCTGATACATCAGGGCGACGCGGTCGCAGTATTCCGCCTCGTCCATGAAATGGGTGGTCACCATCACGGTCACGCCGCGGCGCACAAGGCCGTTGATGTGGGTCCAGAATTCGCGCCGGGTGATCGGGTCCACCCCCGAGGTGGGTTCGTCGAGAAACAGTACCGGCGGGTTGTGCATCAGGGCGCAGGCCATCGCCAGGCGCTGCTTGTAGCCGAGCGGCAGCGACTCCGGCGCCGCGTCCAGATACGGCGCGAGCTGGAAGATCTCGATCATTTCGGCCGTGCGTTCGCGACGGCGCGCGCCGTCGAGGCCATACACCCCGGCGAAGAAATCCAGGTTCTGGCGCACCGACAACAGGCCGTAGAGCGAGAACTTCTGGGCCATGTAGCCGATCTGGCTCTTGGCCGCGCCGGCCGCCCGGCGCAGGTCCAGACTGGCCACGCGCGCCTCGCCGCGGGTCGGCTTGAGCAGACCGCAGAGCATCTTGAAGGTGGTGGACTTGCCGGCGCCGTTGGGCCCGAGCAGACCGAAGATCTCGCCGCGGGCCACCGCGAAGCTGACGTCATCGGTGGCGGTGAAGTCGCCGAAACATTTCGTCAGCCCCCGGCAGGTCACCGGGTGCGGCTCCGCCCGCGTCACCGGCGCCATGCGGGCGGCCAGCGCCGACGTGCCACCCGGCCCGCCGCCGAGCAGATCGACGAAGGCATCCTCGAAGCGGGGCGCGACCGGAGCGATGCGGGCGCCTGCCTTGCGCGCGAGGGTGTCGATCGGGTCGCGGGCCGCGCCGTCGCGCAGCACCACGCGCACCGCGCTGCCCTGAATCACGCCGTCGCAGACCGAGGCCAGATCGAGGGCCTCGGCCAGCACGGCCCGTCGTTCGCCGGCGGCCCCATCGATACGAAAACTGCGGCCCGTCAGGCGCTCGGTCAGTGCCTGTGGCGGGCCATCGTAGACCAGCTGGCCGCCGTTGAGCAGCAACACCTGCCCACAGCGCTCGGCCTCGTCCAGATAGGCCGTGGACCAGACCACGGTCATGCCCTCGCCGGTGAGCGCGTCGACCATGCGCCACAGATCCTGGCGGCTGAGCGGGTCGACGCCGACGCCCGGCTCGTCGAGCAGCAGCACCCGCGGCCGGGCCATCAGCGCACAGGCCAGGCCCAGCTTCTGTTTCATGCCGCCCGAGAGGTTGCCGGCCAGGCGTGTGGTGAAGGGTTCGAGCCGGGTGAACGCCAGCAGGCGTTCGAAGGTGTCATCGTGTGCCGTCGCCGTCAGCCCGCGCAGCTCGGCGTACAGGCGCAGGTTTTCGCGCACCGACAAATCTTCGTACAGCCCGAAGCGCTGCGGCATGTAGCCGGTGACCGTATGCACGGCCGTGTTGTCGGCCACGACATCGCAACCGGCCACGACCGCCCAGCCCGCGTCGGGCGCCATCAGCCCGGTGAGGATGCGCATCAGCGTGGTCTTGCCCGCGCCGTCGGGCCCGACCAGGCCCGTGAGCCGACCGGGGCGGATGCGAGTATCGAGGCCGGCCAGCGCCACGGTGTCGCCGAAACGCTTGCTCAGACCAATGATCTCGATGCCGGCATCGTCGGCCGGCGGATCCGGGCGCTCGGATGGCGATTCGACCATGTCACGGTCCCTTGCCGAGAACATCGACGGTGACCGGCATGCCCTGGCGCAAGCCTTCGTCGGCATCGGATACCACGATGCGCAGCCGATAGACGAGATCGGTCCGCAGCCGGGCCGTCTCCACGGTCTTCGGCGTGAATTCGGCCTGCGACGCGATGAAGCCGATGCGCCCGTGGTACACCCGTTTCGAAGAATCGGTCTGTAGTGTTACTGCCGCCCCCGGGGCGATGCGGCCCAGATCCGGCTCGTCGACATAGGCGCGCACGTAGACCGGATCGCGCAGGTTGAGCGTCAGTACCGGCGTGCTGGCGCTGACCATGCTCCCGGGCTCGCGTACCCGCGACAGTACGGTGGCCGCGGCCGGGGCCAGCAGCCGGGTATCGCCGAGCGCGGTCCGGGCCTGATCACGGGCCGCCCGCGCAGCGGCGAGCGTGGCCTGCGCCGCGGCAATGTCCTCGCTGCGGGCGCCGGCCTGCTGCAACGACAGCGCTTGCGTGGCCGCGGCCAGCTCGGCGGCGGCCTGATCGCGGGCGGCGCGCGCCGCGTCCAGATCGCGCTGGGCCGCGGCGTGCGATGCCCGCATCAACCGCTCGCGGTGGTAGTTGCGCTTGGCATTGCGATAGCCGGCCCGCGCCCGCTTAACCCCGGCCCGGGCCTCGGCGATCCGCTGCGGGCGATTGCCGGCCTGCAGTTTCGCCAGTACGGCCGCGTCGGCCCCGACCGCTGCATTTGCTTTGGCCAGCGCCTGGCGGTAAGGCTTAGCATCGAGTTCGGCGACCTGCTGACCAGCCTTGACCCGATCGCCTTCCTCGACCGCGACCGATACCAGACGACCGGGTTGCCGAAAGGCCAGCTCGACCTGGCGGATGTCGACATTGCCATACAGACGCAGTCCGCGATCGCCGTGCCCGGGCCAGATCCACCAGAGCAGGCCGCCCGCGCCGACAAGCAACACGGCGATCAACGCCAGCGCGGCGCCCAGACGCCAGCGCGTCATGAACCGGGCGCCGCCAGCAGCGCCCGCAGGTTGCCGTGCAGACGGGCACGAATCGCCTCGACCGCGCCCGCGTCGATGTCCGACCAGGCCAGCGCCCGCAATACCCCGGCCCGCGCCACGCGGAACACCAGAATCTGGCCGAGCACGGTGAACGCCAAAAGCCGCGCCTCCGGTGCCGGCATGGATCCGCGAAGCCGCCCGATCAGACGCGCGACCAGGGTCAGCAGACGGTCCATGAACCCGCTGTAGAGCACGTCGAACGCCTCGGTCGGCTGCTGTTGTTCGCGGATGATCAATTGGGCCCAGGCATCCGTGCCCGGATCGGTCATCAGATCGAGCAAGCCGTCCGTCAAGCGAAACAGCGCACGAAATTCGTCCTCCCGCCCGCGTCCGCCGGGTGCGGAATCATGCAGGGCGGATTCCACGAGCGTCATCTCGGGATCGAGCCGAGCCCGTACCTGCCCGGCAATCGCCACGAACACAGCCTGATACAGCCCCCGCTTGTGGCCGAAGTGATAACCGATCAGCGATTGATTCACCCCCGCCCGGATCGCCAGCGCGCGCAGGCTGACCTGGTCGTACCCCGCCTCGGCGAACGCCGTCATCGCGGTCTGCAATACCGCATCGCGGGTGAGGTCGCCACGCGTCAAACGATGGGAGGCCAGCCTATTCATGTCGTGTGATGAAACGACCCCGTGAATCGGTCAATCGAGCAATGAGCCCGAATCCTACGCCCGCGCCCGAACCCGGTTGTTGAGTCAGATCAAAACGGGCGCGTCGCGCCCTAGTTCGCTACGGCCGCAGGACAGCCGCCGCGCGCGCGGCGAGGGCGTCGACGCCAATCGATGTGTTTTAAAAGCGTTCGTTTATCGTGTGCTTCGCGTTATCCATTCGTTTTTATGTCGTAAATTTAATTTTCCATTCAGGTTCAAAGGTTTTCCGCCGATACAACAGTGCGGCAAAGTGGCCGCGAACCATTCGAACAGGAGTACCTGATGAGTATTACCGCGACCGGAAGCAGCCAGTTGGCTGCTCAGGCCCAGATGCAGATGCAAATGCACTCGGCCAACGAATCCCAGGAAGCGCCCGGCACCCGGGACCACGACGGCGATTCGGACAAGCAGGGCGCCCAGCCCGCCCAGGCCGCTTCGACGGCCGGCCCACGCGTGAACGCCGCGGGCCAGAGCATCGGCCAGCACATCAATGTGACGGCCTAGCCAACGGCTCGGGACCGCCCGCCGCTGCGGCGGGCGGTTCTGTCGTGCCGGCGCGATGAAAACGCGGCGATGCGCTGCTGGGATGACAGCCTTCGATGGCCGCGCCTGGCTGGTGTTCCGGCGATACCGGCACCGCCCCCCACGGCGATGAGCCACGGCTGCCGGCCGCTGCCGGTTGACGGGAAAACGGGCTACACTCTGTGCACCGAACAGGTACTCACGCCTTTCAATACCGGCCAGGCCAGCATGGGCTCCAAGCAGAAATCACAACAGAAACTGCCGCGGCAGCGCCTGAAGTCCATCAAGGACACAGCGCGCGGCAAGACAGGCGGGCCTAACAGGGCTAACCGCCAATTCAAGGGCTACCGCTGAGCGGGGATGCCGCAGCGATTTATCCCGGCTCACCGGGTGCCGCCTGTTGCCATCGGCCGTCTCGCCGGTGTGATCCCGCTGCCGCCATCGGGCCATGACCGGATAGACTGACACCGCGGAACCACTCTGTTGCCGCGGCAGGTCGACGGCTTGCAATACCTTCGACCCGACATTCATGCCCGGCTCGCAACATCCCGCCGGGTCAGCAAGGAATGCCCATGCTCAAACACATCAATCCCCTGCTGACGGGGGACGTGCTTGCCCTGCTCGCCGATATGGGCCATGGCGACGAACTGGCAATTGTCGATGCCAATTTCCCGGCCGACGCCCTGGCGAAACGCCTGGTGCAACTCCCGGGCATCTCGGCCACCGATACGCTGTCCGCCGTGCTCAGCCTGCTCCCGCTGGACGACTTCGTCGCCGCACCCACGGCGGCGATGGACGCGCCCGATGGCCGACCCGCGCTCTACACCGAATTCGACCGCATGCTGGCCGCGGCGGAGGGTCGGCAGATCCCGATCGAATGCATCGATCGCTTCGATTTCTACGACCGCACCCGCGCAGCCTACGCGGTGCTCGCCACCGGTGAGCGGCGGCTGTACGGCAACATTATCCTCAAGAAGGGCGTGTTGCGGATCTGAGGCGAGTCCTCCGCGCCGAAAAGGGCTGTCCGGACAGGGCCCCCGATAACCCGGGCGCAGACCACGCCCAGGCGGGCGCCGGCCGGCACATGCGTTCAATGGCCGGCCGGCGCCCACCAGCGCAACAGGCCGGTCAACACCGTGCCCAGCCCGACCGCGAACCAGAGACTCTGCAGACCGAAGCGCAGATACGCGAAACTGCCGAGCACGGTACCCGACAGCAGGCCGACCCAGAGCAGGAAGTACCAGACCCAAGCCCAGCGATCGCCACCCAACAGGACGCCCATCAGCCGCTGGCCGAGCTTGACCAGCGTGCCGGTCATGTAGGTCACGCCCAGGCTGACCTCGCCATTGCGCTCGAAGACGGTGTTCTCGGCCCCCATGGCCAGCGCCATGCAGACGACCGCGCCCCAGATCAGGCCGGCACCGGCAAAGCCGGCGGCCAGCGCCAGCAGACCGGTCACCAGCGCCATCACCGCGGACCGGCGCCAGGCCCCGGTCCGATGATTGACCAGCGACCCGATCATCACGCCGAGCACGAACAAAGCGATGACCACGGCCGGTACGAACGCCGTCGACAGACTGCGCACGGCGCCGACCCCGAGCCGCGTGGTATTGCCGCTCATGAAGGCAATGAAGTACCCACCCAGCGTCATGAAGCCCAGGGCGTCGACATAGCCGGCCAGGCCCGTCAGTGCTATGGCAATCGCGCGCTCGCGTCGACGATGAGTGATCACGGCTTCGAGGATATCCGGACAGGGAGCGCAGACTATACGAAAGTCGGGGCCCGGCGGGCGAATCGGTTGCGCCGCCGCCATCCGATTGCGCAACGCCGTCCGCGGCGCCGTCAACACCCGGGCGGGCATCTTCCCGGACCAACCTGCCACTCGCCACATCCCGTGCGAAAACCGCCAGGGTCTGTTGCCGTTTCGTCCGAGTCCGCGCCAAGCGCTGTTTTGCGGCAAGACGAGGCGTAGCGAATGTGGCGTAGTCGTTCTACGCGAGAGAGCTACAACGCTGGATTGCCGTCGTGTCGTCAATCATTGGGCGCTTGTCCCGAAGGGTTGGGCCGCCCATAAAAAATTTACTAGGGGCGCCCTGCGGCGTTGCGAGTCTGGGTCGTGGCACGCCACGACGCGGCGACTCGCGCCTTGCCGGACACGATTTGCGGTCTCCAACGCGGCGCTCGCACGAAGCGGCAGCAGGCCCTAGCATTCGCCAGAAGCGATCGATAGCGGCCGCCCGACGCGATTCCATCGGGCCGCCGGACTCATTGCTGTGGAGTTCCGATGCGTTATCCCATGCCGGCGACAAGTCTCGATGCCCCCCATGCGGCAACACTCGAGATACAGAAAAGCCGCTTCATCGGCTGGTGTGCCGGCATCGACGGCGTCGACGACGCGCACCGGCTGATCGCGCTGGCACGTCAGCGCTATCCCGACGCCTCGCATCATTGCTCAGCCTGGATCGCCGGCGCCCCGGGCGACGATCGGGCGATCGGGTTCTCGGACGATGGCGAACCCGGCGGCACGGCCGGCCGGCCGATGTATCAAGTGATCGAGGGTAGCGGCCTCGGTCGCATCGCCTGTGTCGTGACACGCTATTTCGGCGGTATCAAGCTCGGCACGGGCGGCCTGGCGCGCGCCTATGGCCAGACGGTCAGCGCGCTCGTCGCCGACCTGCCGATACGGGAACACGTGCCAAGGCGCCGACTGTCGCTCGACCTGACCTTTGCCGACGAGCAACCCGTGCGGCGCTGGCTGGACGAACACGAGGGCCGGATCATCGACGCCCGCTACCATGCCGGGGGCGTGACGCTGGCGGTGGATTGGCCCCGGGACGCCGATACCGATTTTGCCGAACTCGACGCCCGGCTGAGCGGCCGCCTCGCGCTGAACGACGACACCGCCGGGGAATGAGCCGGCGCGCAACACACGCGGCCGGCCCCGGGCCATCAACCGCGCGCGGTGACTTCCAGCAGGTGATAACCGAACTGTGTCTTCACTGGCCCCTGAACTTCGTTGAGCGGGGCGCTGAACACCACGTCGTCGAACTCGCGCACCATCTGGCCGGGGCCGAATGTACCGAGCTCGCCGCCCTTGCGGCCGGACGGACACGTCGAATGCTCACGCGCGACTTCGGCGAAATCGCCGCCGTTTTCGATCTGTTGCTTGAGTTCGACACACTTGTCTTCGCTGTCGACGAGGATATGACGGGCACTGGCCTGGGCCATGGGAAAGCTCCTGCTTTGAGAAATCACGGACCGCGCATATTACGGCAATTTCAGAACCGTCGGCGGGCGAGCTCCGATTTGAGCGGAGGTCTGCAGTTCAGCCCGCGTCCGAACGCCGGGCATAAAAAAACGGGCTGCTTGCGCAGCCCATTTTTACTTCAAATTGTTCTGCGCCTTAAAGCGGGACGACGCTCGTCGCGCAAGGGCCTTGCTTGCCCTCACCGACTTCGAATTCCACTGCCTGTCCGTCCTCGAGCGAGGCGAAACCCTGCATTTTTATTTCCGAATGATGGACGAACAGATCTTTGCTGCCATCTTCAGGAGCGATAAAGCCGAAGCCTTTCTTCGAGCTAAACCACTTCACTGTGCCTTTGGCCATAATTTACTCTTGGTACTACGATTTAATAAGTGCAGCTGCCTGCGCGACTACGCATACGCGTCACGACACCAACACACGAGCACCGATGTCGTGAATCGGCCGGATCATCGGCTCATGGAGCCGACGATCCACGCTCCGGCAGCGGCGGAATGGCCTAAAAATAAAAGAAAAACAATATCTTGAATAGACACCCGAGGGCGCATGGTCCAGCGCCAACCGGCGCCTCATCCGATTGAATATTTTTTAGCCTGCGCCCATCCTGCGTGATTTTAGCGTTTCGGGCGCGCGTCGACCGGCTCAGGGCCTAGTCCAATAGGGCGACGGGGTCTGCGCTGGTCTGGTGCCCGCTCAGCCCCGCCCTTCGGGGCGCACACCGTCCTATTGAAATCGGCTCTTAGCGGCGTGCCTCGGCCAGCTAGAGGTAGAGCGCGTTGACGAAAGCCTGACGTTCCTTCTCGCCGAGCACCCACGGGCCGGCCCCGTGAATACCGCCGGCACGCAGCGTGTCCATGAAATCGCGCATGGTGTGTTTGGCCGCGATATCATCGGCCGAATACATCTCGCCGCTCGGGCTCAGGGCCTGGCCGCCGGTGGCGATGACCTCGGCGGCCAGCGGAATATCGACCGTAGTCACCAGATCACCGGCCGCCATGCGCTGGACGATCTCGTTGTCCGCCACGTCGAATCCGCTCGCGACCTGCACCGCCTGGATCTGCGGCTGGCGCGGCACCTGCAACGGCTGATTCGCCACCAGCGTCAGCGGCATCCCGGTCCGCTTGGGAGCCCGAAATAGGATCTGCTTGATCACCACCGGGCACGCATCGGCATCGACCCATATCTGCACAACCGGCTCCACGTTGAGACGCGACGGCGACCGTACCCGTTTACTCCCCGCGCCGGATTTTCGAATGACCGGCGCATCTTACTATTCCCGGCCAGCGGTGATGCGCCGCCCGGGCGGGCGACCACGCGAGTCGCCGCTCGCGCACGCGGCAGGTCCCAAAGTAGTCGAATCGCGCCGATCGACCGGCTCGTGCGGCCCGCGTTTGCATGGCGGTTCTGCATCGACCCGACCACGACAAGGAGCCTGTCATGCAGATTCAGCAACGACTCAAGACGCATTCGACCCCCGTCGACTTCAGCGAGGAGCTGGCCGACTGCATCGCCGCTTGCCTGAAATGCCGCCAGTGCTGCTCGTCGGTATGCGCCGATGCCTGCCATCGTTGCGCCACCGCTCGCGACGAGCTGCTCAGCCGCCCGGAAGACTAGGGCGTGTCTTAGAGTTACGCGACCAGCAGTACAACCGGCCCGCGGCGTTTGCTTTCGGCGCCGTGCTGCCATCCGACGCCGTGGGATTCACACGCTGGCGCCCGACCGGCGCGGTCGCGGGGCGCAACCGTGGGCCGTTGTAAACCGTTTCGACTGCCCGGCGACGCCCATGATCGCTACCGGCATTGATGCCGATTAGCCTATGTTTTTCATGGACTTGGCCGGTCTTATCACGGCCGAACAAAAGCGACGATGGGGATCGGTACTCATTTTGCCTGTCATCGGAATCGACGCCACCCGGCTCGCACCTGCCACTCCAGGTAACTGATATTTATAAACGTTTCTATCGCGCCCCGCGGCGGAGAGGCGTCGGTCTTTATTACGTCGCCAACCGTCGGCCTCGCGGCTTTGGCACGGCGGATTGACGCCAAGCCGGCGCATCGGGGGCTTGGCATAACCGTTGCTAGCCAGCCTTGGGGCGCTATCTTGGGAGCCATCGTGTGGAAGTCGTCTTTGCAGGCCGTGGGTCAGACATTGTGGTCGCTCCCGATCGATCGAAGTACTGCCCCGCAGCCCACCGTTCACGGAGCGGGCAATTCCCCGGCCGCTATACAGCACGCACGCCCCGGGCGTGACAATCGCATCGACACCCTGCGCGGTCTGCTGCTGGTGATCATGACGATCGACCATCTCGGCGGGCCACTATATGCCATCAGTTATTCGCCGCTCGGATTCGTGACCGCGGCCGAAGGTTTCGTCTTTCTTTCCGGCTATATGTTCGCGCTCGCTTACGTTCTGCGCGCGCCCGACCTGCGTACGCTGCGCCGTACCTCGATCCGCCGTGCGGCACTGATTTATCGCTACTACATCGCCGCGCTGGGGCTGCTCGTCGGGTTGACCTGGTTATTTCCGCGGCTCGGCGTGTACTGGCATCTGGGCGGAACCATGCACCATCCGTGGGTTTGGAATCTGCTGTCGTTCGCGATGGTCAACCAGCCCGCTTATTTCGATATTCTGCCCATGTACGTGGTGTTCGTGCTGGTCACGCCGTTTGCCGTGATGGGCATCCGGCGCGGCTATACATGGCTCGTGGCAGCCATGAGCATAGGCACGTGGGCGCTCGGCAGCCTGCTGCATCCCAGCGAGTCGCTGACCGCGTTGTTGACGGGCGACTACCGCGCCGGTCATTTCAATCTGCTGTGCTGGCAGCTGCTGTGGATGCTCGGGCTCATGTTGGGCTGCTATCGCGATACCGTGCGGCGTGCGCTCGGCCGGGTGCCCCGCTCGGCGTGGTTGGCGCTGCTCGTATTCCTCGGCGCCCTGTGCCTGGCCCGCCACGACCTGCTCTCGATCGGCCTCTCCGCACAGGACCCGGCGCTCGACAGCACAAAGATGGGTTGGCTGCGATTGTTCGATACACTCGGCCTGCTGCTGCTCACCGCCGGGCTGTTGCGGTTCGCGTCGCGCACGGCCCGGGTGCCGTGGCTGGATTATCTCGGCCGTTCGTCGATCCAGGTTTTCACGTTCCAGGTGTTGCTGGTCTATCTCGACATGGGCATCGGCTTCCGGCTCGACGAGCTGGGCAGCCCAGCGCTGCACGTCGTGTATACCCTGGCCTGTGTCCTGACCCTGACGCTGCCCGCCTTCCTCCATCATCGCCGGCGCCTGCGGGTGCGGGCCTGAAGCATAGCGCGCGGGAAACGACGAATTACCGCGCGCTTCGGCGACCCGCTGGGCACGCCCGGACGGGCGGCCGTGCCCGTGCGTGGCGGGGCGGTGGCCCCGGTGGACACACGCGCGCACACATCGCTCAGCGCGGCTCGGTCTGCAACGCCGCAGCTAACCCGGGCGCGTAATCGGCGCCGTGGGGCACGGTCGCCGTGGACGGCGCCAGCGCGTCGCCGATCGGCTCGGCACGCCCGCCGAGGTATTCGGCCAGAAACGCCTCGGTGATCGCGTTGAAGGCGATGTTGTTGGCCGGGCGGGCAAAGCCGTGGCCTTCGTCGGGGAACAGCACGTAAGTGACCGGTATCGATTTCTCGGCCATCGCGTTCACGATCTGGTCGCTCTCGGCCTGTTTGACGCGCGGGTCGTTGGCCCCCTGGCCGATCAACAGCGGGCGAACGATGCGATCGGCGTAGGTCAGCGGCGAGCGCTCGGCCAGCCAGGCGCGGCCGGCCTCGGTTTCAGGGTCGGCCATGCGCCGATACATCTGGCGGCGACCCGCTTCCCAGTAGGGCGGGATGCTCTCCAGCAGGGTGGTGAGGTTCGACGGACCGACGATATCCACACCGCAGGCGAAGGTTTCCGGCGTCAGCGTGAGTCCGGCCAACACCGCATAGCCGCCGTAGGAACCACCCATGATCGCCACCCGCTTCGGGTCGGCCACACGATTGTCGACCGCCCAGTTCACGGCGTCGATCAGGTCGTCGTGCATGGCGGCGCCCCACTCGCCGTCGCCAGCGGCGGTGAAGGATTTGCCGAAACCGGTCGAGCCGCGATAGTTCACCGACAGCACCGCATAGCCGCGATTGGCCAGCCACTGGTGGTAGCCGTTGCTGCCATAGTCGTCCCGCGCCCAGGGGCCGCCGTGCACCAGCAGCACCATCGGCAGCGGCTCGCCCGGCGCGGTGAAGCCTTCGGCGCCGCTGCCGCGCGGCAAGGTGAGATAGGCGGTCAGCATCAGGCCGTCGCGGGCGGTGATCTCCAGCGGCGTCATGCCGGCCAGCGGCGCGCCCACCAGTTCCGGGCGGCTGACGAACAGCGTGGTGAGCGTCCCGGCGTCGCGATCATAGAGATGGGTTGCCGGTGGCGCGGTAACCGGGTCGTTAACCACCACCCAGCGGCGATCGTCGTCGGTACGCGAGGTGACGTGCACGTCGCCTTCGAGCCGCTCGTCCAGAAACGCCAGATCCTCGCCGATGGCCGGGTCGATCACATGCCACTCGGTGCGCAGATAATCCACGGCCCAGGCCTGGATTTCGTGGGTTTCGGGGTCGGCCATCACGCCGGTCACGTCGGCCTTGGGCGAGGCGGCGATTTCGCGCATGTCGCCGGTTTCGAGATTCTGGGCGACGAGCGCGGCGGTATCGCGGCCGCGACTGTCGATCCAGTAGAGCGTGTTGCCGTCGCGAGTGAAGCCCGCCGGGCCGGTGTTGGCGCTGTCCTCGAAGCGGATGCTGACCAACGGCTCGTCCGCCACCGCGCCGTCCCGCACGCGAAAGAAATCCTCGCCGCCGTCCTCACGGGGCTTTTGCGCCAGGCGGATATCGAGGCTTTCATCCACCAGAAAGCCGCCGTAACCGTCGTTATGCATCGCCAGCGTCAGCTCGCCGCTGGCCAGATCCAGGCGATAGACATCGTGCCAGCGCGGATCGCGGTCGTTGATGCCCACCACGATATGGTCGCGCACGTGTCGGCTGACGCCGAGTACTTGCACCCGTACCCCTTCCTGCGGCGTCAGGGTACGCTGGGCCGCGCTTTCTACGTCCACACCGAACAGACGGAAGTTCTCGTCGCCGCCCTGGTCGTTCACGAACAGCAGCTGCCGGCTGTCCGGCGACCAGAAATAGCTCCGGATCGGGCGGGTGCGCTCGTCGGTCAGCGCCCGTCCTTCATCCGGGCGATCGACCGGCGCGACCCAGAGATTGAGCACGTCGTTGAACGGGGCGATCCACGACAACCACCGGCCGTCCGGGCTCAGCCGGCCCTGTATGCGGCTCGGGTTGCCGAACAGCCGCTCGCGTTCGATCAACGGCGCATCGCCCGCGCTACCGGCGCCGGCAGCGTCGCTCGCCGCCATCGGAATGTTGTGAGCCGGATGATTCCAACGCATGGGGCGCTCCTTTGCGGGGTTGAATCAGGCCTCACTGGGTGAGGCGTCGGGCGGTCAGGATAACGCGGACGCCCCACCCGCGGGTTGATCGCAACGCGACACGGCGCCCGGCAAACGCATCGCCCTTATTGCTAAAGCTCAGCCGCCGCTCGCCGATAAACCGACTTCGGCTAACCATTCCCGAGCTTGGAGACAATCTCATGGACGCAGGAAGCGTGAACTCGACCGTCAGTACCGCCATGGCTTTGCAGCAACATAACCAGAACCAGGACGTGCAGACGAACCTGCTGCGCAAGTCGCTCGACAGCCAGGCCTCGCAGATGAGCCAGCTGATGTCGTCGCTGGAAACACAGCCGGCGTTGGCAACGACCGGATCCGTCGGAACGCAGATCAATACCTATGCCTGACGGCCGCGTTTAAAACCAAAGGACTTGAGCAGCGGCAACATAAGGGTCGGCGCATCTTTTCGATCGCGCCATAATAAAATTCCTTATATAAAATCGGATTATAGCTATGGAAATCGTAAAGTTTGGTGCCGACGACATCGAAAATACATTGTCCAAGATGTCGGAAAAGCAGATAGACCAGATGGCTTTTGGCGCAATTCAACTGGATGGCAGCGGAAAAATTCTGCAGTACAACTCAGCCGAAGGTGCAATAACCGGCCGCGACCCTTCGCAAGTCATAGGGAAAAACTTTTTTCGGGACGTCGCACCGTGCACCAATCGTCCGGAGTTCAAAGGCCGCTTCGACGACGGCGTGCGTAACGGTGATTTAAGTGCCGTTTTCGAATATACGTTCGATTACGAGATGACACCCACCAAGGTAAGAGTCCAGATGAAGAAAGCGATCTCTGGTGACAGTTACTGGATATTCGTCAAACGTCTTTAATGCATTGGCGCGGAACGAGTCAAAGGCCGTGAGCATGCTTGGGCGGACTTTTATAAGCCGTTGTCTGTTTTCGCTAATCGCGGCCAAGCTCGATGGGTCGGACCGAGGTCAGGGTCATTTCGGTCCGCTCGCTAACATGGGCCTTGATACCC
This sequence comes from Salinisphaera sp. LB1, assembly GCF_003177035.1. Classification (NCBI taxonomy): domain Bacteria; kingdom Pseudomonadati; phylum Pseudomonadota; class Gammaproteobacteria; order Salinisphaerales; family Salinisphaeraceae; genus Salinisphaera; species Salinisphaera sp. LB1. The sequence goes on from NZ_CP029488.1 coordinate 1,407,303, forward strand.
CGCTTCGCGCCGACGAAGCGAACTCCGCACTGAATATCGACTCGCTCAAGTTGATGAGTCTGGCGATGGACGTCAGCACACTATTCCAAATACCCGATAGTGGGCTTGAAGATTACCTGTTGCGCGGACAAACGATCGGCGATTGGGTCGATGTGGTGATGGAGTCGCGAAACAGCGGCGCTCAGGCGCTGGCATTTACGAGCTCAGGCAGCACAGGAGAGCCCGTCACCTATCGTCACGAATGGATCGACTTACTTGACGAAGTACGGGATCTGGCGCCGGAATTCGCCGCTCATCTTGGCCAGTCGATCGCGCGGGTCGTCGTATGTGTCCCAACGCACCACATTTACGGCTTTCTGTTCGGCATTGTGTTGCCCGCAGTTTTGGATCTGCCGGTACTCGATCGTCCGCAAGCAATGCTGACAGCGCACTCCGGACGCTTCAGCGACGGTGATCTTATCGTCGGTTTTCCCTGGTTTTGGCGCGCCCTGGCGCAAGCGGGAACGCAGTTTTCCGAGTCCTGTATCGGCCTCTCATCAACCGGCCCATTGGACGCCGACATAACTCCGCGTCTCAAAGCCAAGGGCCTGAAGGCGATGATCGAAATACATGGGTCCAGCGAAACGGCCGGTATAGGTTATCGGTCGCATAGCAGCGATCCCTATACACTGATGAATCGCTGGCGTGTCGGACCGGATAAGGCGCGCTTGGCCCGGAACCGGGATCTGTCTGACACCGTGTTGTTGCCTGATCGTTTTGACTGGGTCGATCCGCGTCGCTATCAGCTACGCGGGCGACTGGATCAGGCTATTCAGGTCGCGGGGTATAATGTTTATCCGGACCGGATCGCTATGCAGATTGCCCGTCATCCGGATATCGATCAAGCGTACGTACGGCTCATGCGACCTGGCGAGGGTGATCGTCTTAAAGCCTATGTCGTGCCCTCCGACGAAGATTTGCCACCCGCCGAAGTCAAAAAGCGTCTGGTGAAATGGTGTCGTGCCAGCCTCACAACGGCACAAATGCCGGCGGTGATTACAGTGGGGTCTGCCTTGCCCATGAATTCCCTCGGGAAACCAGCCGACTGGTAGGTCGTCGCACACGGGCGTTCAGGGATAAGCACAGCTTCGACGATGGCCGGCCGCGAACGGTTAGAAAAACACCGCGTAGACAATGCCGTCCCCTACCGAGGTCGAGAACGCGGGCATCATCGCTAGCACACCGAGCCACAGCCGGGCGGCGACGGATAGAGATCGCAGGCCGGGTAGTCGACGATCCAATTGGCCCCTCCCCGGAATGGCCGAGGCAATGAACCACCCAAGTAAATGGGTCCAAACCACGGTGATCTCCGAAGTCCGGCCCTGAGTCGGTAAAGCGCGGGCCGCCGTAACCGCCGACGCGGTCGCGATAGTCGGGCCACCCATTAACCTCCGCGCGAAATGACTGCTATCGGCCGAATGCCATCCGTCGTGCCCGTAGCCGAGCACGGTCATCAGGGGCGCAGCCGTCAAAGCCATGACCACGATACAAAGCGTGCTACGCGCCAGCCCATTGTGCATTGACCCATCCGCCCACAGGCAGCCAATCAGCGTCGACGCGCGATTACCTGGCTCGACTACCGGGCATCGATTATCCCGGCTATTTCGACGTGCGCCGGGTGGCGCACAGCGGCCTGATCTATATCGGAAACCGCGTTATGTGTGTCTCTCATTTGCTCGTCGGACAAGACATTGGTCTGGAGCAGATCGACGAAGCGCGATGGGAGGCGTACTTCAGCTTCTATCGCCTTGACCGGATCGAGCTACCCAAGCACAAAGGCGGCTACTGCCGCGTTCGGGTGTAACCCATGTTCATGTACAACAGTGAGGGTGTAGACAAAATAACTGCCGGTAATAAACGCAATATCAGACAGTTACGTAGGTCGGATTAGGTGCTTGCACCGTAATCCGACAGCCAAGCCTCAAAACCCACGGATTGAGCGTCGGATTACGCGCTGCGCGCTAATCCGACCTACTTCTAAGGCATTGTTTTCCAAGTCGTTAGACAGAGTAAGGGTTTGTCTACACCCTCAGTGTTACCGATGTATTTGACTCGTACAGGCGCGGACGCGCACGAAGCGGCAATAGAACTTGGGAATCTGCCGAACTCAAGCCGGGTCCGGGATACCCTGATAAAGTCGCGCAATCCTGATCATGTGCCCAGGGTTGTCACAGAGGGCCGATTCAGACCGATCAACCGCAACACACCGCATTTGATTACGCCGAGCATGCGGGCGACGACCACGTGGCACTCTATTGCCGTCGACATCGTGGATAAACTGGCTCGAGACCGTTGACGATGATCTATGGCGGATGGGGCAGCTCGTTGGTCACGGAGATAAGGGGTGACAGCGACCGCCCATTGCGGTCTTACCAGATTGACCAACCGCGGGACATAGACTCTGGTGCGCATTTCCCGCCGCCCGATTATCGGCAGCTCATGTTCCAGATTCCTCGGCGGAAGCCGCGGGCCCATAGCACGACCACGGCGGGAACTGCTCGGCACCACGACGCCGAGCATCAATCGGGCCGCGTCAGCCGGATGCGGAACTCGCGAACACGGGTCGAGGATGGCGCGGCTCTCAACAGCAACGATATTCGCTGTTTCGCGCCATACCCTGACGGTTGACGCCCAATGCAGACTCCCCACGCTGACCGGATGCTACGGCAATCGCGGCATCCTCGCCCGCCCTGGCGCCGCTGTCGGAGCCCCGGCGTACCGGGGCTCCGACGTCAAGCGCTGGATCAGGGTTTGATCGTGGCAACGACCTCGCCCTGGCTGTATTGCAACGCCACGTTGTACGTCTTGCCACTCGCGTCGCTGGCGGTCGCCTGGGTGAACTGGCCTTCCAGGTGATTGGCGGTGACCACCGTGTAATGGGTCTGCCCGGTCAATGTCGGCACCTTGAGCAGCAGCGATCCGCCATCGAGGAAAGCGCTGCCGGAGACCTGCAACTGCGCCTGATCGGTGAGATCGAGCGAGAGCGTACCGGCCTTTTGCACGAAGCTGGCGACTTTCAGGGCTCCCTTCGCGTTCTGGTCGGCGCCCGCCTTGATGGCTATGCCCACCGTTCCGCCCTGCTGATAGAGCGTATTACTGCCGAAGGCGCGGGCCGAACTGGCCACCAAGCCCCCGTCGACCAGCAATGTGCCGCCGCTGTATGAATTGTCGCCGTTCAAATGCAGCGTGCCCGTGCCATATTTGCGGAGCCGGCCGGGGCCCGATATGTCGTTCTGCCAATAGTCTTCCGCATTAAAACCGCTGTGGTTCGTGCCGTCCATGGTGACATCCACATCACCATCGAACGCGCCGTACCCGTCAGCCGCCGCCACCAGATCCAGACGCCCCCAGCCATGCGACTGGTCGATGACGGGGTAATTCGATGCGACCTCGGTGGTGGCGAGAACCGCCCGACGTTGTTGCGCGTCGAGATAGGGAAAACGCGACCGCAGCAACACTTCGGCGCCCTTGGGTACTTCCGGCGCCTTGGCCGGCTCGTTCAGCTTGCTCAGGCCGTACGTGAGAAACGCCCTGTAGCGCGCCTTCATGGCGCTGTGGGTTGCCACAGTGTCGGCGCTATGCGCCCAAGCATAGACGGAATCGTACCCGGCGGTTTTCGCCTTGCCGCCGAAGTATGTGTAGGCCTGCGCCACCGCCTGGTCGGCCGCGTCCTGATTGCTGCGATCGTAAAGCGTCGCCGCCGTCACGGCCTCGCCCATGATGCGCCCACCGATGACATCCAGCGGCGAGTGCATCGCGGCGACGATCCGGTTTTCACCGAGCTCAGCCGCACGGGCTACCATTTCGGCGTAGCGTTGCGGGATCGCGTAGGCCATGCCGAGGCCGCGGTCATAGGCTTCGGTGGTATGACCGCTGGGGAAAGCCGCATCCTTGGCACGGCTGGATTTCCAGGTGCCGGTGCCGTTGAAATCGCCACTGTAGGTGCCATCGCCGTTGTCGGTGTATACGGCACGTCGCGCGCACTTCAGCCCGGTAATGGCGCGGACAAGCGGATCGCTCGGCTCTTCGAAATATTTCGTCTGCGTGGTGCCGTCCGGGTTGTAGCAGGTCAGTTTCTGCAGACTGCTCTTGTCCTGCCCGTTGAAGGAGGCAACCGTAAAATCCCCGGCATTGATGCGCCACGGGCGCGGCGATTCAAAATGATACTTGGGCGCCTCGGTCGAAGCTCCGTAGCCCGCGATATCGCTCAGTAACGAAACGACCGCGTCAAGGTTGTAACCGGTCTGGCCGTAGTTTGTACCACCCGATCCCCCGTCGCTGATCGAATTGATCAAGTGGTTGCTGTCGGTGATCGAAAATGAGGTCTTGTTGCCGGAAGCCGGATCGTAAACGATCTGATCCGGATTGCTACTGTCTCTTGACAACGTCGTCACCGAGTGTGCGCCGACGCGATAGGCGGGGGCCAGCGGCCCGAGCCCGGAGGTGATGCTGTAGCCCTTCTCGCGCTGGTCGTCGAGATAGGCGCCGCGTTGCGCCTGCACCTGGGAGCGGTCGACGTCCGGGGTGCTCTGCCCGGTGCGGGTCAGTGTTTTGACGTAATCGAAATTTTCTTTCCAAATCGTCATGTTGAGGACTTGGGCGTTATCGAACGAAACCGTACTCAGGACGTCGTTGGTCTGTTTCGTCCCGCCACCCGCAACGCCGATATAACTGTACGTGCCCTGCGGGCTGCCCGCTTTTAGTTTGTTCGAACCATAATTCGACCAGGTCGGGTCGCCCAGGATGTAGATCTTGTTGAAACCCTTCAGGATCTGCAGCATCGGATCGTAGGTCGGGCTGTAGGCGATCGCGTAACTATTACTATTGGTCTCCGCGAGATGGCTGTCCACAACCGCCTGTTCACCCGATCCGAGCTGCGGCGTGTCGACTGCCTGGATATAACCGACCCCTTGCGGGACACTCGGCTCCGTATAGGTCTTGTCGTTGTTATTACTATTGTCGTTACAGGCCGACAGCGTGAGAACCAGAGCCGCAGCCGCGAGGCCCCAGCGTTTATCTTTGCAAACCATCATCGTTTCCTTATTTTCCCAAGAACGATATAAGGAGAGGGCCGATAAGGGGGCAGCGCTAAAATGGTAACGTTATCAATTCACCGTCTTCGTACAAGAACGGCAATCCTCATTACTCGTTACTTCCCCCAACGCCAGGCGCTGGAACCTTTGTAACCCCCAGCCCAACCCCGCCGATCAGCTATCTTAGTTTCACAATATGACGAAGATATTAATAAAATAGTTTTATGGCATAATATAATTGAAAAAAATAAAACTTTCTCAATCTGATAGAGACTTACTGGCGATTGCGGCACCCGTCATCTCGGGTGTTGGCCGCGGGATACGGACACAAGCCCCGTCCCGGAACCGGTTGCAGCGCATGCACGCGGCAGTCGCCCGCCGCGATTTGGATATAACGCCATTAAATTGCGCGTTATCCAGACCGCTTGCCCATGCCGTGGTAGCGCTTATCGCACGCAGGCGTGACGTCGGCAACCCAAAGCCAGACGGGTAATTGATATGCCGCTTGGTGACCGAACCCGCCCAAAACCCCGATCGGGCCGACGGCAGAATCTTCGCGATCAAGCGCCCCGTCCCTTGAAGCGTCAGCTTTTCTTACATCATTGATATTTATTGGACGAGATAAAAATTCATCCCCATGTTTTTATTTCGTAAAATTTTCTGGACAGGAATTTGCTTATGAAGCATGCCTCTTAAAAAAACAGGGGATCGGCGCTTGCGCTAACCTCACCGACCCGGAGATTTCCATGACCCCAAAACATTTCGGGCTTGCCGCCCTTGCGAGCCTGTCGCTGCTGATTTCAGGACCGGCGCTGGCCACTGTGACTTATCTGAATTTCAGTGCGTCGGGCATCAGTGGGGCACTTGCGTTGACGTACGGCTCGGCGACCGATGCCTTGTATTCAGATGGCTATGAAATCACCGGAATCTCCGGCACGTTTTCCGACGCCAATAACGGGCTCGATATCTCCAACGAGAACATCACCTCGCTCGTCGCGGTCAACAATGCGACGCCGGAGCCCACGAATCGGCTCGCCCCCCATGATTTCAGCCGGTTTCCCGTTGCTTCCGGTTTATCGCCCAATAGCAACGGCTATCTCACGTATGACAACCTGATCTGGCCGGGCGGCTCGCCGCAAACGGCTACCGACTATCCGTTTCACGGCGGTTTGCTGGATATATACGGACTCTTGTTCAATCTGGGTAATGGCGACGTTGTGGGCTTGTGGAGTGACGGCATCGGATCGCCGGGCTCGAGCGGCACTGCGTTCTACGGCGTGGCGGTCGCCACGCATACGCAGGCACTGGATTATGTTTCGCCCGGGGTCTCGGTGCCGGAGCCCGGCTCACTTCCCATGTTCCTGGCAGCCTTGTGTCTCGTGCTGGGGATGGGACGCCGGCACCTTGGGCTAAACGTTCGCCTCGATTAGCGGATAATTCGAGCATCGAATGCCGCGGTAACCGAGTGTCCTGCAACGTGAGTTCGCGTCATGGGTTTCGGGCGACCTTTATTGCCCGGCCCGGCGCGGTAACGCGCCGTATCCGACAATACGGCGCATGACGCGTAACAAAGCGCACGAAACAGTACGAGGAATGGGCGCTACAGGGCACTCGGGTCGCGATATTCGTGCGCTGAAGAATGCCGGAACACGGGCCGCGCCGATCGGCCTCGGGCCCGAGGCCGGCGATGATGCAACGCCGGCCATTTTCCGGACCGGGGCGGCATCTTGAGCGCAAGGCCGATCGAGCGCGCGATTCACGGGCCCAGCCGAGGACGCGGACCGAGACGGGTGGTACAGCGTGGTACCTCATGGCCGATTCAAATCCCCGCGATATACGCCGATAAAGTCCATCCGGTCATCGGTCGTCGCACGAATGAGGTGACATTATGAACGCAGGGAGCAGCGTGAATTCGACAGTCAATACAGCGGTCGCGCTACAGCAACACAACCAGAACCAGAACGTACAGGCGAATCTGTTGCGCAAGTCGCTCGATAGTCAGTCGTCGCAGCTCAGCCAGCTGATGTCGTCGGTGGCAGCGCAGCCCGCGCTGGCCACAGGCAGCGCGGTTGGTACGCAGATCAATACATACGCCTGAGCACTACAGCACGGACAACCCCTGCAAGGTCGCTCTCACGCTGTCGTCCAGCGATGTCCGCGGCTCGGCGCCGAGAAACGCGGTCAGCGCGGTATTGTCGAGGCGCGCATCGGTTTGCCAGTGAAAACGGATTTCGCGCATTTCACGCAGCGTCGCGTTGAACGGTGCCAGGGGCGACAACAAACGCCAGGGAAAGCGCTTTACCGGCAGATGGGGCGCGCCGGCGGCGCGTTTAATGCTGTCGGTCATACCGTGACTGTCGACATCATAGTAGCCGGCAAAATGGTACCGCGCGGCCGGCTCCAACTCTTGCTCACGATCGGCGAACCGGGCGAAGGCCTCCCCCAGGTCGGGCAGGTAGGCCCAGCTGTGGCCGATACCCGGCCGCCCCGGATAGACAATTTTTCGCAGCGGCTTACCGGGCTTGACCAAAACCTGGGAAAACCAGCTGCTACCCGCACGCGGCCCGTAAAAATCGCCGGCCCGCACAATTAGTGAGCGCACGCCATCCGCGGCGGCCGCGGCGAGATTGGCTTCCATCCGGACACGAATCCTGCCTTTTCTGGTCTGCGGGTTCTGGGGCGACGTCTCGTGCAGCAACGGCAACGCATCCGCCCCGTAGTTGTAAATCGTGCCGGGAAGAAAGATACGCGCGCCCTGGGCACGAGCCGCCGCGATGGTGTTATCCAACATGGGCAATACCTGGGTGTCCCAATGGCGATATCCCGGCGGGTTGACGGCATGCACGATCACGCGGGCTCCGGTGGCTGCCTGTGCCACCGCTTGCCGATTCAGCGCATCGCCCGTCACCGTTTCAAAGCCATCGGCACGTAACCGCACAGCCGCCGCACTGCCGGGGTCTCGAACCAGGGCGCGCGCCCGCCAGCCGTGTGCAAGCAGCGCCCGCCCAATGGCGCCGCCAACGCCACCGCTTGCACCCAATACCAATGCCTGACCTGTTGTATTCATGAGCCGATCCCGGTCGATGAGAGAAGCTCACGATAGGCGCGGACAACCTCGGTTAGAATTGGCAAACACTAACCAGCGGTCCGTCAATGATGAACGAGCCTTTTCAGCTTGAATGACACCGACTGGGAGCGCTATCGCGCGTTTCTCGCCGTCGTCGATACCGGCAGCCTGTCGGCGGCGGCGCGGGCGCTGAACGCGATGCAACCCACGGTGCGCCGCCGCATAGAGGCGCTGGAAAACGAGCTGGGCACCGCCCTGTTCACCCGCTCCCCGAGCGGGCTCGAACCAACCGCGATCGCCCACGACTTGGTCGCCCCGGCACGCGCCATGGCCAACGCCGCGCGCGCCTTTTCGCGCACGGGCTCGGCCTCGGCCGATCAGATATCGGGCGTGGTACGCGTGACCGCCAGTGAGGTCATGGGGGTCGAAGTGCTGCCCGCGCTGCTTACGTCACTCATGGCCGAACATCCCGCGCTGACCATCGAACTCAGCCTGAGCAATGACAACGCCGATATGCTGCATCGCGAGGCCGACATCGCGATTCGGATGGTACGCCCGACCCAACACGCGCTCATCGCCCAACGCATCGGGCATATCACGGTTGGCTTGCACGCACGCCGGGATCTGATCGAACGCCGCGGCATGCCCGCCGACCTCGACGATCTACGCCGCTTCCCGTGGATTGGCTTCGACACCGAAACGGCGAGTATCCGTACGATGCGCGCCCTGGGGCTCACGGAACAACGACAGGACTTCGCCTACCGGACCGACAGTGACATGGCGCAGCTCGCGGCCATCCGAGCCGGCCTGGGGATCGGCGTGTGCCAGGCGCCCCTGGCTCGCCGCTTTCCCGATCTGGTGCGGATTCTTCCCGATCTGGTGAGCTACCCGCTCGAAACGTGGGTGGTCATGCACGAAGACCTGCGGCGCGTGCAACGCGTCCGGCTTGTATTCCGTCACCTGGCCCGCCACCTGAGCGCCTACATACGGCTGGATGAGCCGCCAGATGGGACCGGCCTGTAGCCGCCTGTCTGCCGTGGTGCGCGCGTCGACCGCAACGCATACGTCGGCTCGCCTCCGTTAACCGCCGATGCCAAACCCGCCTGCTCGCCCCGACCCTGCGAGCAGGCAAATATTCAACGAACTGTTGTTCCCGAAAATCCCGACTCCAAATTCTTATGAAATGCGCAATCCGTGCGATAACGCCAGCGCTACCCGGTGCACCAGTTCAGGAACTGGACTGTCGACACACGAGTAACACCGCCGAGTGCGGGCGGGCTCAATGGTCTCGAATACAGGAGATCGACGCAATGAAGCAATGCCGGACACGCCGCCAGCTACTGGCGGCAGCCACCCTCGGTTTTCTCCTGCCCGCCATGGCATCGACGGCCGTCGCATCCGATGAGCCCGGGCCGCCGCAACATCTTTCGATGCCGCACGGCGCGGCACATGCACAAACGCGGGTACAACAACAGATGTGCGAGCAGCAACAGTTGAAGCGCCGCCAACAGGCGCAATCCGAACGTCTGCAACGCCAGCAAACACGGGCCCGCCGCCAGCTTGATCTGCAACGGCCCACACTCTCGGGCCCACCCAGCCTCGAACAGCAAGCAGGCCAAAGCACCCTGCAAAATCAGCAGCAACAACAACGCGCCCAACTGCGACTCCAGCAACGCGGCGAGCAACAAAGACTGCGTCAACACCAGCGGCTGGAACAGCAACGAGCCCACAGCCCTTAGACGTACAAACCGACTGCGTGGGGCACGGGTGATCGAGGCCGGCAGCTCCTGGGCATCGTTCGAACTGACGTTTTGAACCTGTAACGCACGCCGCAAGACCCGACCCCAGGTTTCTTTGCGCCCCTTGCCGACAATGGCTGACGCCGAACCGCCCGCGCGGCTCGCGCACTTGAAAGGGCTATCCCCTCATCCAGCTGGCCCCAACGTTGGGGTCCACCAACCCGTGGCCAGGTCTTGCCTCGCACACAGCACAGAGCTGACTTCAAGATGTTCAATGCATCAGATCGCGGCATGCGGCGCGCCGGGCTCGCAGGCGCCAATGACGTTTGTCGCAGGCTATCCACGCGGTGCGAAAGGCCAGATAAGTGTCTGCATAATACACAATACATGAAACATTGATTGTGACTTCCTATATATTGAATCTTCTAATAACGAGAGGTCACACCGATGCATAAAGGGATTCTGGCAACGGCAGCCGCCGTTGCGATGGGGGTGTCATCGCTGGCGATGGCAGCGGGTACGGTCACTTTCGGCGTGCAGGCGCCGATTACGGGTAAATATGCCAATGAGGGTCAGGGCATAGAAAAAGCGGTCAAATTGCTGGCCAAGGAACAGAACGCCAAGGGCGGCCTGCTCGGCAAGCAGATCAAGGTGCAGGCGTGTGATGACGAGGGCAAGGCTACCCAGGCCGCGCTGTGCGCACGCCGTCTGACCAACGCCGGGGTGTTCGCGGTCATCGGCAGCTATACCTCCGGCGCGGCCTCCGCGGCGCAGCCGATCTACGCCCGCGCCAATGTCATCCAGACCAGCGATGGCACCGCCGACGAACTCACCCAGCGCGGCTTCAAGACCTTCTTCCGCAATGCCCCGCCGAACAGCGCCGAAGCCAAGTTCACCGGCGAGTACCTGGTCAATCACAAGCACTACCAGCGAATCGCGGTGATCTCCGACCATTCGAGCTTCTCGAAGGGTCTGGGCGACGCCGTGGCCGAGGCAATCAAAAGCGATGGCGGCCAGGTACTTACCCGCGCCTACATCAACTCCGGCTCGCAGGATTTCACCTCGGTACTCACCGATATCAAATCCAAGAACCCGGACGTCATCTACTTCTCGGGCTACTACTCCGACGGCGGCCTGCTGCGCTCCCAGGAAAAGCAGCTCGGCATGAACGTGCCCTTCGTCGGCGGTGACGCCAACCAGAATGTCGCGTTTGCGAAGATCGCCGGCGACGCCGCCCAGGGTTCGATCATCGTCAACGTGCCGGCGCCGGAGAATCTGCCCTACAAGGCGGCCAAGGAGTTCCTCGCCGCCTACCAGAAAGCCTATGGCGAGGCTCCGCCCAGCATCTTCACCCTGACCAACGCCGACGGCATGCGCGTGGTGATGAAGGCGGTCGAGGAAACCCATAGCCTCAACCCGAAGAAGGTTGAAGCCTACCTGCACCAAAAGATCGACAAGTTCCCGGGCATCACCGGCCCGATCAGCTTCTCGTCCAAGGGTGAGCGTATCGGCAGCGCCTTCCAGGCCTTCGAAGTGCAGGCCGACGGCAGCTACAAGACGGTCTACCCGACCTCCGCATCGGCCAGCTGATCGACGCCTGGCTCACCACACGGGACGCACCACATGAGCGAGTTTTGCCAGCAATTGGTGAACGGCCTGACCGTCGGCGGGATTTATGCCCTGATCGCGCTGGGCTACACGATGGTCTACGGCATTCTGAAGCTGATTAACTTCGCACATGGGGACTTGTGCGTACTCGGCGCCTTCATCGGCCTGACCGTGATCTCCAGCCTCGGGGGCGCCTCTGGCTCCCCCGCGGTCTGGGTGGTCGGGCTGGCCTTCGTGGGGGCGGTGGTGGCGGTATCCTGCGCCGGGGTGCTGCTGGAGTTCACCGCCTACCGGCCGCTGCGCAGCGCGCACCGGCTGTCGGCGGTGGTCTCGGCGCTCGGCGCCTCGATGATGCTCGAAAACGGCATGATGCTGATCTGGAGCCCGCAGACCCTGGTGTTTCCGCAGGGTTCCCTGCCGAGCATCAGCTGGAACATCCATGGCGTGCAGGTGACCTTCACCCAGCTGTTGATCATCGTCGTGTCACTGGCGCTGATGGGCGCCCTGTATCTCTACGTCAATCGCACCCGCTTCGGCACCGCGATTCGTGCGGCCGCCATCGATCAGGACGCCGCGCGCCTGATGGGCATTAACGTCAACCGGGTGATCGTGAGCGTGTTCATCCTCGGCCCCGCGCTGGGCGCGATCGGCGGGCTGTTCATCGGCCTTTACTATCGCCAGGCGGTGTTCGACATGGGCTGGATCTACGGCCTGAACGCCTTCATCGCCGCCATCATCGGCGGTATCGGCAACATCCCCGGCGCCATGCTCGGGGGCTTGCTGCTCGGTCTGTTCAACGCCCTGGCCGCCGGCTACATCTCAAGCACCTGGCAAGAGGCCATTACCTTCGGTCTTTTGATCGCGATTCTTCTCGTCCGGCCCACCGGCATTCTCGGCGAACGCGTGGCGGAGAAGGTATGAACACAAAAATATTTCGCTGGCTGGGCCCGGTCGTCTGGGTCGCCGGTCTGGCCGTGCCCTTCGTGCTCGGCGCCAACTGGATCAGCATTCTCGCCATTTTCGCCATTTATGCGGTGGTGGCCCTGAGCCAGGACATCGTGCTCGGCCGCGCCGGGATGTTCGACATGGGCCATGCCGTGTATTTCGGCATCGGCGCCTATGTCACCGCCATCCTGAACACGGTCTACGGCGTGCCGGTGCTATGGAGCATGATTCCGGCCATCATCACCGCGGCGCTGGTCGGCGGCCTGCTCGCCGCGCCGATCGTCAAGCTGCGCGGCGACTATCTGCTGGTGGCCACCATCGGCATCAGCCAGATCTTTCATCTGGTGATGGTCAATAATGTCGGCGGCGTCACCGGCGGCCCGGATGGCATTTTCGGCATCGGCGTGCCGAGCCTGTTCGGCCACGCCATTATGTCCCAGGGCGGCAATTTCCTGGTCGACTGGGTGCTGCTCGGGCTGGTGCTGCTGCTGGTGAACAACCTCGAGCACAGCCGGCTCGGCCGCGTCTTTCGCTATCTCAAGGAAGATGAGCTGGCGGCCACCACGCTGGGCGTGAACGCCCGCTACTACAAAATTCTCGCCTTCGCCCTGGGGGCCGGGGTCGCCGGCGCCGCCGGCACCCTGTTCGCCAGCCAGCTGGCGGTGGTCTCGCCGGGCGCGTTCGTGTTCACCGAGTCGGTCACCCTGTTCGCGATCGTACTGGTCGGCGGTCAGGCCTCGATTCCCGGCGTGCTGCTCGGCACGGTGCTCATGTTCGTCGTACCCCAGGTATTTCGCGAACTCGCCCAGTACCGCTACTTCGTGTTCGGCATTGGCATGATCGTGGTGATGGTGATCCGTCCCCAGGGTATCTGGCCCCGACGCAGGCGCATGGAATGACTGACAGCAACGCACTACTCACCCTCGACAACGTCGGCATCAGCTTCGGCGGCCTGCGCGCCGTGGACGAGCTCGATTTCAGCGTGCACAAGGGCCAGATCGTCGGCCTGATCGGGCCCAACGGGGCCGGCAAGACCACGGTGTTCAACATCATCACCGGGGTGTACAAACCCACCGACGGCGAGGTGCGCTGGAAGGGTGAGCGCATCAGCGGTCTGCCGCCGTATCGCGTCGCCCACTGCGGCATCTTGCGCACCTTTCAGACCATCCGCCTGTTCAGCGGCATGAGCGTGCTGGAAAACGTGCTGGCCGGCCAGCACATGCGCACCCGGCAGAGCTGGCTATCCAGCCTGCTCGCAACGCCCGGGCAGCGGCGCGAGGAACGCGCCCTGCGGGAAAACTGCATGGAAATCATCGAGCGCCTGGATCTGACCGATGTGGCCCACGAGCTGGCCACTTCCCTGCCCTACGGCATCCAGCGCCGGGTGGAGATGGCGCGTACCCTGGCCGCCAGTCCGGAGCTGCTCATCCTCGACGAGCCGGCCGCTGGCCTCAACGACCAGGAATCGGCCGAGCTCAACGACACCATTCTCGGCATTCGCGAGGCCGGCATCACCGTGCTGCTGGTCGAGCACGACATGAACGTGGTGATGAAGGTCACCGACAACATCGTGGTGATCAACTTCGGCAAGAAAATCGCCGAAGGCGATCCCACCTCGGTGCGCAACAACCCGCAAGTAATCGAAGCCTATCTGGGCGCTGACGACGACGATGACGAGGCGGCCGCATGAGTGATCTTCTGACGGTATCCGACCTCCACGTCAACTACGGCCAGATCGAGGCCCTGAAGGGCGTCTCGCTGCGGGTCGCCGAGGGCGAGGTGGTGGCCATTCTCGGCTCCAACGGCGCGGGCAAGACCACGCTGATGCGTTCGCTCAGCGGTCTGCTGCGCCCGAAATCGGGCTCCATCGTCTATCGCGACGAGGAACTGGTGGGCGTGCGCGCCGATCTGATCGTCGGCAAGGGCATCGCCCAGTCGCCGGAAGGCCGGCGCGTGTTCGGCACCCTCACGGTCGAGGAGAACCTCGGGCTCGGCGCCTATACCCGGCCGCCAGCGGAAGTCGGCACCACCCGTGCCGAGGTCTACCGCATGTTTCCCAAGCTGGAGGAGCGCCGCGCGCAACTGGCCGGCACCCTGTCCGGCGGCGAACAGCAAATGCTGGCCATCGGCCGGGCGCTGATGGCCAAACCGCGCCTGTTGCTGCTGGACGAGCCGAGCCTCGGCCTGGCGCCACTCATCGTCAAGGGCATTTTCGCCGCGCTGCGCGAGATCGCCAACTCGGGAGTCACCGTGCTGGTGGTGGAGCAGAACGCGCGCATCGCGCTCAAGCTCGCCGACCGTGGCTATGTGCTGGAGGTCGGCCGCATCGTCCACGAAGACAAGGCCTCGGCCCTGCTGGCCTCGCCGGAAGTGCAGGAAGCCTATCTCGGCAAAAGCGCATGACTTGTCCGCCGCGGGCCGACGGCTCGGCCCGACCCGCGGCGGACGACGCTTTTTAAGGTCAGATATCGAATTGCCATGTGACGCATCAGACAAGATCCGTCCCGGACATATCACGGCACGGTAAAAAGCTGTGGTTTTCTATCCTGAATCAGGCGTTCGGCTCGCCGTCGAAGCGTTCAACCCGAAGTGCGTATTGCAGATCCCATCACCCGGCCGGGCCGCGCAACTGACCGAGAAGACGTGTTGTGCAGCGCGCGATCTCATCGACGATGAGATCAATGACCGTTGATTCATAAGGCATCTCATCACGGGTCCACCGGGCCTGCTGCGGCAGCCGTTCGGCCATATCGCCCAACCATCCCCGAATCTGTTCTGGCGACAGACCCAGTGCCTCACCATCGGCCACGAAATGTTCCGGACGGATATTGTGCTGAACCTTTTTGCCGCGAACTGCCATAGCCATCTTCCGGTCATTCCGTCGCAGAAAATACGGGTAGACACTGTTGATGTCGTAGAGTGGCGCGAGCGCGAGTTGCGGCCCTGTTACATGCCAGATCGAGTAGTTCTTGGCGTGGGCATCTGTACCGCATACAAGCACATTGAACATCACCGCCCGCATGAACTGTTCGAGGTCCGCGGCAGGATCGGTCGCGTTGTCACGCAGAAGTTCGCCGATAGCTCGGATGCCGGGGCCGCCGTTCTCCTCGTATTTCTGGCTCGGGGCATATCCCAGCGCCTGGCACATATCCTCGATATGGATGCGACGCGTCTCAGGCCCGGCATCGGTCATTCGATCGAATCGCTCGACCACGATTGCCTGCTCCGCGCCCATTCGCTCGACCCATGACTCCGGCGCAGCGAGGCCGACCTCACGCGCGAGCTGCAAACAGAAATGCTCGTTGAGCGGCTGGTCATCAAGATCACGCATCGCCGGCTTGACGATATGCGTGCTCGGCTCGTCGCCGACGGGCATGTACCACTGGCCGTCGCGATAAACGAAGGCAGTTTTCGGCTGGGCGCCGGCCAATGAAAAATAGCCGGGATTTCGACCGAAAATCTCTGGTGTCCGACCACGCCTGAGTCCATCGACGACTTCGGCCATTTCCGCTTCATCGAGCGGCCCCAAACCTCGCCCCAGGTCGGACGTTCCAAAACTCACCGCACCCGGACAATCCTCACCAATGGCCTCGAGTAAGGCGAGCGGATCGGCCTCGGGTACATCAAAATGTGCCGCGTATCGGCGCAGAACCTCTCTATCATCGGGGAGCAATCCCCACATGAAGTTGCTCACGATCGACTCGCCGCGCGAATCGCGGTGCACAGCCGCGGTCATCGGCATGGACAGCGACAGCGGATGGTTGGCCTCGTCCGCAAGATATGTTTTGTCGTACTCGAATTCGAACCGGGCGCCGGTCAGCCGGGTGACCGCACCGATCCGGATTTCATTCAAGAAGATCTCGACCGTTTGTTCCATGCCGGCTACTTCTTGCCGCTCTTCTGGAAACGGGCACGAAGCGATTGCACTGACGGTGCTTGCGCGCTCCCACGAGCGATGCCCCCCGATGCCGGAGAGGGGCCGTCACGCCGAGACGAGTCCAGTCCGCCAGAAGCCGTGCGTCGAACCGTGCTGGCGCGATCCAATTGGGCTGGACTGGCATTCGGGCACGGAACAGGCTTAGGCCCGGCGCTTTGCCGATGAAGGTCTAGCGTCACATCAAGCGCCCGCAACACGGCCATGAGCTTGCCGAACTCGGGGTTGCCTTTCCCCTTCTCAACGCCCGATAACCAGGACTGCAGTGTCCCGGATGCGTCTGCGAGTTGCTTCTGTGTCCACTTGCGCTGGCGGCGCTGGTCACGAATGAAGGCGCCAAGCTGTTTCAGCGTCGTGACTTTCATGTCGAGAAACACCTCAGCATTTATTCGCTTTAATGATACTAGAATAATATCATTCAAATGATATCTCTAGGTTTTATTTTTCTGATGATATTACAGCCATATCATTCAGCTGATATATTGGCGTCTCGTTAGCCTTAAATACTTTGGTTACAACTGGTTATGGATCGCGAGCCACGCCATCCAAGAACCAAGACCAGCTGGGCTCTCGATCACGCCGGGCAGCCCAGTCCAGGTGCCGACTGTATCTCGCGGCCGGGACTGCGAGTGCAGCTGCATCGCTTGCGGCCAACCGGTCATCGCCCAGAAGAGCGACGTTTATCAGTGGTATTTTCATCACGCTGTCGAAACCAACGGCGCCGACGAGTCGATCCTGCATCGCGTTGGCAAGCGGTCTCTCATCGCTGCGGCAGGCGCCGACGCGCCGTTCGCCGCGCCGGTGTCCAGCAGCAGCCACAGCAACATCGATAGTATCGGCGCACCCCATGAACAGGCCTGGCATGTGCCGGCAATAGGCTCGCCGGTGGCTAACGCGCAGATCGAGGCGGCGCTTTCGTCGGCGCTTCGTGCCAATGCCGTGATAGAGCTCACCGAAGACCACGGACTTATCGCTGTGGAGATACACGTCGACGCATGCCAAAGACGAAATAGACCGCGCTGAATACGGGAGATTCGGCCAGACTGTCTCGCAATCGACCTATCGCACCTGAAACGGGATACGCGGCCCAAAGAGGTCGATGCGTCGGTGCTCAGGCCGGCGCCGCGACAATTGCTGTATCGCCACGTTGCCGAAGAAGCCAACCGCATGGGCAAGGATAGTCGGGGCCGGCAGCTCTTGAGCGCCGTTCGAACTGACACTTTGAACTTGCTACGCACGTTACAAGACCTGACCCCGACGCGTGTGGATGACGACGATCTTGACCACGCGCTGCGCGCCCAGCAGGCGCTCATGAGTCACCGCAGCGAGGCTGGTTCATGCACCCGGCCTTGTGGGGCGATGGATCTGGAGGCTGAAGGATCGGGACGATCGGCCGATAAGAGAGGGATTGCGGAGCGAGAGACTGAGAATACGTCTTTTCGTAAGCAAGTGAACGCACGGTACAAGAACTGACTTTCATGCACCACACTCTTAACGCTATTCCTAGGGCGACTGCGAAGACAAGGGGCCAGGACGTAGGCATGCACATTCAAAAAACTATCTTTCAAAGTGTTGCGATCACGATCTCTGCCATCGGCTTGAGTGGCTGCGCCACTATGACGAAGGGCTCGCACCAGGACGTGAAAATTTCAAGCACGCCCGGGGATGCGCAAGTAAGTCTTGACGGAACGACCATCGGCCATACGCCGATCAAGGCCTCCATGAGCCGCAAGACGGATCATACCGTTCGGCTGACCCATTCGGGGTATCTGCCGTATGTCGCGACGTTCCATCACAATACGCGCCATTCGGCGGGCGTTCGATTTCTTTTGAACGGGTGGGCAGGGATGGCGATCAACCATATGTCCGGAGCCGAGTATTCGATCAAGCCGGATCATCTGGACGCCAAGATGACTGCCAAACCGCCCGTTGGGCCGGTACCGGCTGCAGCCAGTAGTTCCCGCCAGGCGAGCAGCGTAGCCGTCGGTACCGCGGCTTCTGGCTCGTAGGAACACGCTTATAGATCGCTCACGGTTCTTGCCCGGGGCGGCCTATTACTCATAAGTCAAAAATATAGGCAACACTTGGGTGTTCGAACACGCCAGAGGCAAGTCTATGCACGTCTTTTATTTCTTAGTTGCATTTTAGATAATGAGTAAGCTTGATCCCTATAGCTTCACGCCGGATGGCGGTTAATCGCTGGCGTTCCGCGCGACAACCGCCGCGTTCACCCGGGCACGCAGCGAGCGCAGCCGATGATCGTGGATACCCTGCTCGTCGAGATGGGCCACGGTGCTGTTCAGATATTCCGCGGCCGAACCGATCATGCCGTGGCCGGTAGCCAGCATATCGATCACCGCCGAGTCTTCCAGCCGCCCGCAGAAGCTGTGGTGTGCGGTGTTGGCGACGAACGTCATGGCCGGCAGCGACGCGCCACCACGATCATATAGCGTGACCCAACGCGGCGTGTAAACTCCCGTGAGCATTTCGCGCCGCCAGATCATCAGCAGCTCGTGCTCCAGATCGTCCGGCGGCAGCCGCAGCGCCATGCCCCGGCAGGAGCCGCCCGGCACCAGGCCGAGCATCAACCCCGGCGCTTCAGCCGAACCGCGACCATGCGTCAGCCGAATGCGGAAATCGCGATGAAAACCATAAAGCAGAACGTCGAGCCATTTCGCGACCGGCACGCACGGGTTCCAAAGCAGCGACCCATAACCGAAGACCCATACACCCATGTCGAGATCGGCGGCGGGCGGCCGCTGCGCCAGCATCGCCTGAATCGAGTCCTGCATCTGCTCGTCGCTGATCATCGCGACATCCGGATGCGCCGTGGCCAGCGCTTGGCGTAATTCGTCCCGTTCGAGCACCTCGCGGGTAATCCCGTTGGGCAGCGGACGATGGCGCGGGTCGGATCGTGTCATGCGGTCATTATTACGCCGACCGGGCGCGGCTGGCTAAAAAGCGTCGGAACAGAGAACGGACCGAGTCGGCATGGTCAGCCCATTGACGATACGGGGCGAAGGCCGCTTTTGCGTTCGCGAATCACGGCTGACTTCTTCAGTCGGCATGACCTGCAGATCTTCGCTTGACGCACATCGCAAGACCTGAAATCGGTTGTGTGACCCCGGCTGTGCTCTTCAGGCCGCTACCCAACGTGCCGGTGATCGCGAATACGCTCGATCAAGAGTTCGGCCAGGCAGTCAGCCGCGCGGCTTGCCCGCCCCGGGCTGCGGTGTAGCCGAATATCCATGGTCGGTAGTTCGGGTAATCCTGTCGTGTCGGGATCCAGTATTTCAAGATCCGAGCCGAGCAAGCTCGGTATCGCGACGGTCACGGCGAGACCGACACTCACGGGTATCCGCTGGGTGGCGAATGCCTGACTTTCATAAGCAGTTCGCCAACGTCGACCAGCAGCATCCAGGCGTGCCGTTGCCGCGGTTCGGAACGCACAGACGCCCTGCAGGCTCAGGGCGAGCGGCAGGGGGCTCTGCAGGTGCGCGGTGGCGCCAGGAGCTGACACCCAGACCAGCGGTTCGCGACGGAGCCGGACGCCGCCCGAGGCGTCTGACTCGCGGGTCACGATTGCCATATCGATATCGCCGGCGCGGGTCTGCTCGATCAGATTCACACTGAGATCGGACCGTACCTCCATTTCCACCAACGGATAACGTTCGGCAAATAGGGTCAGCGTGCCGGGAATATACGGCGCGTAATCTACCGGCAGGCCGAGTCGAACGGTACCGGCGACTTCGCGTTCGGCCAGGCGCCCGCGCAACTCGCCATTGAGCCGCAGCATTTCTCGCGCATAGCCAAGCACTTCGCGACCAGGTCGAGTGGGCTCGATCGTTCGCGCATTGCGCGCCAGCAAGGCCACACCGAGTTCGGACTCAAGCCGACGCAGCTGCATGCTCACCGCCGACTGCGAGTAATTGAGTTGCTGGGCGGCCGTGGTGAAACTGCCGGTCGACACGACCGTGACGAAGCTTTGCAGCGCTTTGAGATCGAGGGTTCGGTGTCGCAAGAGGTATCACAAAAATTGATGAATTCCTCAAAAATTATCGTTTCACGAATAGCTTTCGCAAGGTCATCGTAGCGACGTTGCGATACCGAAGAGCCCGTCCGGTTCTCTCGAGATATTGCCGTTCACTCCCGACTATCGAACAGGTGAATAGGCTTCGGGCTTTTCTTGATCCCACAAGAGGCTATGCGATATGCGAGGGATCGATCCGTTTTACAAACCCACTTGGCGTATCGTCATTCTCAGCGGCGTGGTCGTCCTGCTGTGGGGACTAACGGCTTGGCTGCGGATGTTGGCCGGTAATATACCGCCGCTCGAACTGACCGGCATTGCGCTGGCCGGCGCGGCGGCCAGCAGTCGTCTGTTGCCCGGTACGTACGGTGCTTTCAGGACCGCGGTGCGTGATCATCGCTGGTATGCGTGGGTGGTCGTGGTAGCCGGCCTGATCGGTGGCGCAGCCTTCTATTTCGCGGCGCTCGCCTACGCGCCGGCCGCCCAGGTGGTTGTGATTACCTATAGCTGGCCGCTGCTGTTTGCCATGGCGAGCGACGTTTACAGCGGACGTCGGCCGGCGCCCACGACGTTTGTCAGTCTGTTGCTTGGATTGGCCGGCGTGTTTGTCATGCACGGTTCGATGCAGGCACCGTCGCCGGGGGCTTGGCTGGGCTATGTGGGCGGTCTGGCTTCCGGCTTGTGCTGGGTTGCGTATTCGCTGTTCCTGCAAGTCTATTCGCGCCCTGTAGGGTCGGCTTATCCTGCGTTTTTCACGGCCGCTGCGGTCACAGCCCTTGCGCTTCAGGCAGCCATCGGCGGACTCGTGTGGCCTGCTACGGTCGGCGCTTGGGTGGCCAGTGCGATGCTCGGTATCGGGCCCTACGGGCTCGGTTTTGTTGCCTGGGGCCATGTCGTGCGACATGGCCATCCGCGAATCGTGCCCGTATTGCCCTATGCGGTGCCGGCCGTTGCGGCCATTACGCTGGTCATGGCCGGTCGGGCGCAGCCCACGCTGTTCTTATTCGCCGGTTGTGTGCTGGTAACCATCGCCTGCGTGGTATCGACGCGTGTGCGCACGCTCTGACGTAGTGTATGTGATCTTTCAACGCTTGCGACCGGCGATATGATCGGCAGAGAGAAATAATAGGGACGGGCCACGAGTCGTGGACAACCTGCTCAAGCCGCATCATGCCGATGCACTTCTTCCAGATCGCAATCAGCCTGCAACCCATCCGGAACTTCTCCCTCGTACCCCTCACTGTCAGACTACCTATCGTGCCTTCGAATACACTGTCTTAAACGAGAGGGCGATAGGAGAATGTCATGCCTCGTTATTCTGAGGAACGCCGACAAGCCGTCGTGGCCAAGCTGCTGCCACCGCACGCGCTCAGTGCTTATGAGGTCGCCGACCAGGAAGGCATTCCGGTCGCCACCCTCTACAAATGGCGTAAGGAAGCCCGCGCCGAGGGGCGATGTCTGCCCAACGCCAGCGATCAGGGTGTCGAAGGTTGGTCATCCCAGGACAAGTTCGCGGCCGTGGTCGAGAGCGCGGCCATGAATGGCGAGCAGATCGCCGAATACTGTCGCCGACGCGGGCTGTTCCCCGAGCAGCTCCAGCGCTGGCGCCATGACTGCGAGCAGGCAGCGAGCCTGTCTCACGAGGATCGGCGCCAGGAGGCGGCTCAGACCCGGGAACAGCGGCGCCGCATCCGCGATCTCGAGCGCGAACTCAAACGCAAGGACGCCGCTTTGGCTGAGACGGCCGCGCTGTTGACCCTGTCAAAAAAAGCGCGGGCGATCTGGGGGGACGAGGAGTCATGATCAGCGCCCCGGATCGCCAACACGCCGTCACGCTGATCGAGCAAGCCCGGGCTCAGGGTGCCCGCCTGGAAACGGCCTGCCAAGTGCTGGGCCTCACCGCCCGTACCCCATCAGCGCTGGACACGCGATGGCGGCGTACAGGAAGACCAGCGCCCTTTAGCCGACCGGCCGGTGCCACCCCCTATCCGGTGCGCTTTGGAGTGGAATCCGCCTTCCCCCAAGTGCCTATGCCCTCGGTCTGTTCCGTTAACGTTGACGACCGACTGTGGATGCATCTGGCACATCATAGATATTATGCGAGAAGCCTGACGCCAAACGATGATCCAAAAGAGCTTGAAAAATATCTCTACAATTTTCAGCTGTCGGAATAATTTGGTTAAATTCGTCGAACTCGATATCTAAGCCATACTGTTGAGCGTTTAATCTCAAGTTTTCCATAAACTGAGCATTCTTGTAATGGCCTTTTTGCCTAATCGCAGAAGCTCTTCGCAACTGCATTTTATTATTTCCAACGTATTCTCTTATATGAGTTAAATCACTAAAAACTTCGTTGAACTCATTTTCCTCTATAAGATCAACGAAATCCTGTTTATGAGCGTTTTTATAACTCGCTACCGTTTCGAAGGAGCCTTTAGACCGAACGAATATAGTTTCATCTAATATAAAAAAATCTACATATTTCGAGATGTTGAAAGCCGGCTGCTCGTTGAGAGTTAATTCCTCGTCTACGAAGAATGTGTTTATCCCACCTATCATTTTCTTTGCCGACCAACTGTTATCTACCTTTCTTCCTGAGAGCAGAGCCCCGCCCTGATCGTCTACAACTTTTATTATATAAAAATCAGCATTTTTAATATGCTTTACTTTTTTATCTTTTTAGCCTCCTCCTCGTCGGATACTGCCTCAACAACTCTCGGTATATGCGTCTCAATCAACGGGATAGTTAGAGCGCTATTACTATTAGTATCCGTTAATAAACTATATGCATCGATTTCGGTTATTTTCTCTCGCTCAGACTCTAGACACTCCTTCAGCCGAGCGTCTAGCAGAGGGTCTGTTTCAATCCATCGTCCCGTGAATTTTGGGTCTTCGCTTCCGCCCGATTTCTTAAATATCCAAAGCGTTACCGTCGACTCATCCAGATTAAATTCGTGAAGATCGCAGAGACTACTCACCGTTTTCCCCAATCTCTTTACCGATTACTAAAACATGCCCAACGGAACTGTAGCTATACTTCGAACCAACCAAAATATCGACTTTAGACAATACTAATTTTTTTCTTATACTCCCCCCCTCCTAAACTTTTAAATTCCACTTCGTTTAGAGTCCACCCTAAGACAACTAACAAAGGGTTAAGAAGTATCAATCCAGCCCGATGTGTTATCCAAAATAGCCACAAGAAAAAAATGGCTCTTGTGACATGGTTTGAGCCAATCATCCGGTCAGAGCGTACAGGCCAAGGGGTGGTTCGGGCGTTGCGCTTTGCCGGATTTTGAGTTTGAAGTATTCGGTATCGAGCAGTCCGCGAGCGCGTTTACGGATCAACCCGATCGCGACGTGGCCGCCTTCGAGTCGGGCGGTGGTGATGGGGTGGGCCGCGTAGTTGCAGATCCCGGTGCGATGCCGCTGTAGCATCGCCACGAAGCGTTTCATGGGGGCCAGCCCGGTGGCCTCGGCCAAGGCACACCAGGCATCCAGGCGCTGGCCCATGACGGTGAAGCTCGCTGGGGCGTGCCACAGTTGCTGGAGCTGTTCTTTCAAGGCATAGACTGCGTTGAGCGGGCCATTGACGGCGAGCAACCGATCGAGTCGCGCGGCCTGGCTATCGCTCAAGCGTTCGGCGTTTTTGAGCAGCAGATAACGGCTGCCAACCAAGACCTGCTTGTCGGCGTGGGTTGCCCGCTTGAACTCGGTTCGGCGGACGGTATCGATCACCTTCGAATACTGCTGCATGACATGGAAGCGATCGAAGACGATGGCGGCGTTCGGCAACGCCTCGGCCACCGCCTGTTCAAAGGGCTTCCACATATCCATGGCTACGGCCTCGATGCCCTGGGCAACGGGCTCATCGAGCTGATCGAAAAACGCCGTCAGGCCGGCCTTGCGACGGCCCTCGGTGACCCATACCAGATCGCCGGACTCGAGGTCGTAGACGATGGTCAGATAATCATGGCCCTTGGCGCGGGCGACCTCGTCGACGCCCAGATGCCGCAGGCCGGTCAGTGCGCCAGGATCCAGAGCCGGCAGATCACGCGTCAACGCCCGTTCGTCCATAGCCTTGACCGTACGCCACGCCAGGCCGGTGTAAGCCGCGACGGCGGCGATGCTGATATGCCGAGCCAGTTGGCTGACAAACCGCGCATAGCGGCGTGTGAAGCCATGGCCGGGCTCGACGAACGACAGCCGTTCCATACGGCGATCCGTCGCCCCGATCTTGAGCTGACAGTACGCGATCGAGAGCGTCACTGAGCGGCCCCAGATCGGCAGATCCTGAACCTCGCGACGCAGCCGTCGATTGACGGTGCCTCGTGCGCCGCTCCGGTGATCCACCGGCACGAAGCGGCGATCGCGGTCGCAGTGAAACACCAGCGTGCCACGAGCTTCGTCCCACGCCACGCCCTTGACGCACTGCCCGCGCAGACCAACAATCCAACTTGGGATGGTTGCCGCCATCTACAAACCCCTTCTGTATTTGTGTAGGAGCTTGTATTGAAACGGATTTGTCGGCGGCAGTCATCCCTCTCTAGCGCATGTCAGTGCAGAAGAGCCAAAAAAATAACGAATCCAAGAACTCCCAAAAGGTCGCTATAGTTTAGATTGATAAAAGCCAATATATAAGGAAAAACGTAGCTAACTAAATCAGACGACCTAGTCTCTACGCGTTTAACTACTATTGTCCTTTTTTTGCGAATAGACTTTAATAATAAAACCGTGATCAACAAAGAAAGTGAAGTTATGCTAACGAAAGATAAAGCTATAATCGGATTTTTAAGGGGTAAATTACAATTATTCTGAGCCAGATTAAGACAAAATCTTAGCTTTTCCGAACTAATTGAGAGGTTTTTGACTAGCAAAATCAAAGCTAGCGGCACATATGACCCAAGAAAAAGAACGAACGAGAATAAAACTTTAGGCGTCATTAGCTTTGCTTTACTTCTACCGGAAGCTAGGCTTATACAGCAGCGGAGCCCTCAGGGATCATTCTCAAGATAACTTGCGTCAATATTAAGCTATAGGGGTTAGGTATTAGCCTGCCCACGGTTTAGACCGTGCCACTCAAGTCGTTCCTTAAGCCTGACAAATTTGATCACCCAAGCTTCAAGGACGTCGCTCTGATGCGCCGATATACTGACAGGTCACGTTTAAGACATGAACCGCCCCGGGTTTACCGGAGACTCGTGGGTTTGAGTCATGCCACTTTGGCAGACCCGGCGATTGTGTCATAGAAGTTGGCTTCAGCCTCGGCCGGCGGCATATCACCGATCGGCTCGAACAGCCGCTGATTATTGAACCAGTCGACCCAGTCCAGCACCGCGAACTCGACGGCGGCAAGGTGAGGCCACGGCCCGTCGTGCTGACGGATGACTTCCGTCTTGAACAGGCCGATCACGGTCTCGGCCAGCGCGTTATCGTATGAACTGCCGACGCGGCCGGCCGACGGGGTGATACCGACATCCGCCAGGCGTTCGCTATAGCGAATTGACAGGTATTGCACCCCGCGGTCGGTGTGCTGAATCAGGCGCTGGCCGGGTTGCCGGTCATGGATGGCCTGCTCGAGCGCGTCGAGCACGAGGCCCGTGTTGGGGGCGCTCGAAACGCGCCAGCCGACAATGCGACGCGCGAACGCATCGATAACAAACGCTGCATAAACAAAGCCGTGCCGGGTCGGGCAGTACGTAAAATCGGCCACCCAGAGCCGATCGGGTCGGGCGGCTGTGAAGTCACGCTGGACGTGGTCGCCCGGGCTCGGTTGGTTGGGGTCGGAAGTGGTCGTTTTCGGCGTGCGCCCGCGCACAGCGCCTTGCAAGCCCATCTGACGCATCAGACGCTCGACCGTGCACCGAGCCACCGACCAACCCTCACGCTGCAACTGCAGCCAGACTTTGCGGGCGCCATAGACGCAACGATTGGCCTCCCAGACCTGCTGGATGGCGTCGCTCAAGACCCTCTCACGTCGGTCCCGCTTCGAACGGCGAGCCGGGTCGGTTTGCCGGGCCTTGGCGGCATAGTAGGTCGACGGTGCGATCGGCAGCACACGGCAGATCGGCCCGACACCGTAGACCCGGCGATAATCGTCGATGAACGTCACCATCACTTGTGTCGGCGGTCGAGCTCCGCCTGGGCAAAATAGGCCGAAGCCTTGCGCAGGATCTCATTGGCCCGTTTCAACTCACGGTTCTCACGCTCAAGCGCCTTGATGCGCTCGCGCTCTTCCGTGCTCTGGCCATTGCGCAGCCCGCGGTCCCGTTCGGCCTGGCGAACCCAACTGCGCAGCGTCTCGGGCGTACAGCCGATCTTGCCGGCGATCGAACCGATCGCCGCCCACTGCGAGCTGTAGTCCGCCTGATGCTCAAAGACCATGCGAACCGCTCGTTCACGGACTTCCGGGGAATAAGGTTTCCGCTGTTTCATGCTCCAATTCTCTCAAGAGTTGGAGTCTCCAGCATTCCCGGGGCGGTTCAACACGCTACTGGGCATCTATACGCTTAATGGATAGCCTAATTGAACCTTGATTATTGCCGTACAGCAACCAAGCGTCGTTCATATAGCAATACAGATAACCAGACTGAACATTCTGTTCTCCAGCGGGAGGCCAACTTGTCGACTCACCGATCAAGAAGGTCGTGTGCTCAGCCGGTGTGCCATCTCGACCCGGGTTCCCACAGTCACTAATTGCACCAATCAGTGCTCCCCACGGGTTTGCGCCATCACGCCTAGTACCGACGAGTTCGGCATGCTGGTCATCAGTTAATTGCCGGTACCAATCGCCCACTGCACCGGTGAGCTTTTCGATCCCGTGCTTAACGTGAACCATTAGCGACGTCGACAATGTCCGCTTTTCACCAACACCGTTTGGCGACGTTTCATCATCACCATTCGCCCATTTTCCAGAGGCAGTTAGTTCGTACTGAGTTCCGGGCTCCATGTAGATCCCAGTCGAATTCCACCGCTCCTGAGCCTCAATCAAAATCGTTTCGCTATCACCAGGTTCAAGTACCTTGGTCGCCCAGTAACTCGGCTCAGTGATAGGCGGGTAGTTCGTGCCGGACGAGTGCCGACTCATGGAAAATATCCTCCGCGTTCTTACTGCGAAGATGCGGAACGTTTCTTGGCTGGTTTCGGAGGTGCGCGAAAATGCCGGTGAGTGAATCATGCCGCACATCCCACGCATTCGGAATTACTTCCTTCCTGCCGTCCTGTTCCTCAACAATGCCAGGGCGAAACTGGAGCTCTGCGTGTTGTGCTTCGTGAATCATCCAGTCTAGCGCTCCATCCGAGAGACCCGTCTCTCTATAACCTCCGCCTACATCACAATGCACACCAGGAAACCAGACTTGGCGTGCATCTGGGTGCTGTTCGAGAGTAGACGCCTCCCACAATGTCGGCATGAAGCTAGCACGTCGCTCATCAATCGCGACCGCATGGCGAGCAATCTTAACGGCGGGCGTCAGTCTGGTATTAAAAAACTGATAGCGCTTCGGATCATCCAATACGCCGAGTAAATGCATATGATCTGGAACGCCCAAAGCGCCGACGGTATCCCAGACTCCAAGAAAGTGGATCGGTAGTTTTGCGCCTTCGGCAAAAAACTCGGCATTTTGGCTGTCTGCGTTTGTTTCGTCACGATATGCCGAATAAGCTCTATCGACGTCCTCTCGCGCCTTATCCCCGGTCACCGGGCTTAGATTGAGCAATCCAACCGAGTGAATCATGCCAACTAGGCTTCGAGCTGTGTAGGCACCACGGCTGAACCCAAAAATGTAGATTCGATCCTCTGGCTGATAGTTGTTCCCGAGCCATTGATAAGCTTCCTTGATGTGCTTATCTAGCCCGATGCCCATCGCACCCCCTGCTACGCGTTGCCACCAATGCTCTTCAGTTCCGACACCGCTGTGATAGTACTTCCTCTGCTCCGTACCATCGGCGGAGTGGTCCGCAATCGCATTGTGAATACGCGCGACATTCGATGGCGTTAGAACACCACCCTCCCGCTGATCGGCTGTATCCCAAGTACCATCACAGCACAAGACAAGCTTCTTAGGCATCGAAGTCCCCCTCGTAAAATTCGCCCTAGCAAATGACAACAACTCAAAAGCCTATAGCCAACAGATTTGGAGTCAGGTCTTGCGTTGCGCGTCGACTTCATCCTCGAAAGCACGCTGAAGACCTACCCAAAACGAAGCCGACGTTCCGAAGTAGTTTGCGAAGCGGTGCGAATCCGCTAAACCCAAGCTTCGTCGACCAACGAGGAATTGGTTGACGCTATCCAACGACAAGCCGGCCTTGTCAGCAAATCGAGACACACCAATCCCCATCGACTTGAAAAATTCCTCAAGCAACACATTCACCTGGATGAATGTTGGCAAGCTCGGTCAAGATTTCCCCCTCGGCACACGATTACTCGTTGCCTGATACAGACATTATGCAATTTCGCTCCGCCTGTAAATAACGCCGCCCACAAAAAAGGCCGGCTAAGAGCCGACCTTTAGTAGTAGCAGGCGGTAACGCCGCTACTTTTTCTTCTTCGGAATATACAGATCCGTCAGCGTCCCGGCCTCGGCTTCGGCCGCCATGCCGACCGTTTCGGCGAGCGTCGGATGCGGGTGGATCGTAAGGCCGA
Source organism: Salinisphaera sp. LB1 (assembly GCF_003177035.1). Classification (NCBI taxonomy): domain Bacteria; kingdom Pseudomonadati; phylum Pseudomonadota; class Gammaproteobacteria; order Salinisphaerales; family Salinisphaeraceae; genus Salinisphaera; species Salinisphaera sp. LB1. The sequence goes on from NZ_CP029488.1 coordinate 1,436,342, forward strand.
TGTCGTGGGCGTCGGCGCCCATTTCGATCGCCAGACACGTCTCGGCGATCAGGTCGCCGGCGCCCGAGCCCACGGCACCGGCGCCGATGATGCGGCCGTCGGCGCCGAACAGCAGCTTGGTGCTGCCGTCGGTGGCGTCCAGGCCGATGGCGCGGCCGTTGGCGGCCCAGGGGAAGGCGCTCTTGGTGTATTCGATGCCTTCCTTCTTGGCCTGGGTTTCGGTGACGCCGGTCCAGGCGACTTCCGGATCGGTGTAGACAACCGAGGGGATGCACTTGGCGTCGAAGGCGGCTTTTTCGCCGGCGCAGCATTCGGCCGCGACCTTGCCCTGGTGGGTGGCGCGATGGGCGAGCTGGGGTTCGCCGGAGACGTCGCCGATGGCGAAGATGTGCGCGACGTTCGTGCGGCACTGCTTGTCGACCGGGATGAAGCCGCGCTCGTTGACGTCCAGGCCGGCGTTCTCGGCGCCGATCTTGTGGCCGTTGGGCTTGCGGCCGACGGCGACCAGCACGCGGTCGTAATTCTTGGATTCGGGCGCGTCCTTGCCTTCGAAGGTCGCCTTGAGCGCTTTCTTGTTGGCTTTGAGGCCGGTGACCTTGGTCGAGACCCATATGTTGCCGCAGCGCTTGTTCATGCGCTTGGTGAGCGGCTTGATGAGGTCCTTGTCGGCGCCCGGAATGAGGCTGTCGGTCATCTCGACCACATCGACCTCGGTGCCGTGGGCGGCATAGACGTTGGCGATTTCGCAGCCGATGATGCCGCCGCCGACGACCAGCAGCGAGCCGGGGATTGCGTCGGGCGAGAGGGCGTCTTCGGAGGTCCAGATGCGCTCGTCTTCGGGCCAGCCGGGCAGCATGACCGGCTCGGAACCGACCGCGATGATGGCCTTGTTGAAGGTGATCTGATTCGTATCGTCGTTGCCGTCGATCTTGAGCGTGTGGTCGTCGGCGAAGGTGCCGGTGCCGTTGACAACGTTCACCTTGCGCTTGGATGCCATGGATTTCAGGCCGCCGGTGAGCTGGTCGATGACGGACTGCTTGTAGTCCAGCAGTTTTTCGAGATCGATCTCGGGCTTGCCGAAGCTGACACCGTGGCGGGCCATGTTGGCGGCGTCTTCAATCACCTTGGCCGAGTGGAGCAGGGCCTTGGATGGGATACAGCCGACGTTGAGGCAGACGCCGCCGAGCACACTGTGGCGCTCGACCAGGGTGACGTTCAGGCCCAGGTCTGCGGCACGGAAGGCGGCGGTGTAGCCGCCCGGGCCGGAGCCCAGCACGAGCACATCGCAATCGTAATTGTGCTTTTCGTTTTTGGGGTCGCTGGCGGGCGTGGTGCCCTTGGACTCGGACTTCGACGCGCCGCCGGACGAGGCCTTGGCGCTGTCGCCGCCGGCCGGCTTATCCCCGCCAGATTTGGATTCGCTCTTCGCCGCCTTGCCACCGCCGCTTGCGGCCGAGGCCACCAGGGCGATCAGGTCGCCTTCGGATACGGTGCTGCCTTCTTTGACCTTCAGTTCGCGGATGGTACCGGCGGCGGTGGAGGGGACTTCCAGCGTGGCCTTGTCGGATTCCAGCGTAATCAGGGGCTGTTCAACCTCCACCGTATCGCCTTCGGCCACCAGCACTTCGATGACTTCGACCAAATCGAAATCGCCGATGTCGGGCACCTTCACCTCGACGGTTTCGTCTTCGCCCTGGCTGCCGCTGTCTTCGGACTCGTCGGCCGCGCTATCGGCGCCCCGAGGCTCATCGGATTGCTGGTCGGCCCCGGCGGTGTCGCCGGCCGAGCCGCCATCGCTGTCGGATTCATCCGCTGCGTCCGCGGCTTCGATCAGGGCGATCAAATCGCCTTCCGAGACCGTATCGCCCTCGGCGACTTTCAGGCTCGTGATCCGGCCGGCCGCGGTGGAGGGCACTTCGAGCGTGGCCTTGTCGGATTCCAGCGTGATCAGCGGCTGTTCCTTTTCGACCGTGTCGCCCTCGGCGACAAGCACTTCGATGATCTCGACCGCGTCGAAATCACCAATATCCGGGACCTTGATTTCCTGCGCCATGGTTTAGCACCTTCGACCGACTACGTGCCGATCCTTGCGTTCTGGTAATCGGGCCGACCGGAAATCGTACGAAAATCCGGTCGACCCGGCGCGAGTCAGTTCGTTGCAAGCCAAGGCGTGGCGATCGCGGTGTAGCAGCGCTACACGAGTGAGCCGCAACGCCGGATTGCGACGAACTGGCCGCGGCCCTATAACAATAACGTTCTCAGATCCGACAGCTTCTCGCTGATGTAGCCGGTAATCCGCGCCGCCTTGGCGCCGTCGATCACGCGGTGATCGTAGGAGAACGACAACGGCAGGATCAGCCGGGGTTCGAACTCGGACCCGTTCCAGACCGGCTGCCAGCTGTGCTTGGACACGCCCAGGATGCCGACCTCGGGGGAGTTGACGATCGGCGTGAAGGCCGTACCGCCGACACCGCCCAGGCTGGAGATCGAGAAGCAGGCGCCTTTCATGTCGTCGCCGCGGATCTTGCCGTCGCGGGCGCGGGACGAGACGTCGTCGAGATCGCGCGCGATCTCGTAGATGCCTTTCTTGTCGACATCCTTGATCACCGGCATGAGCAGGCCGCCCGGGGTATCCACCGCCACGGCGATGTTCACGTATTTCTTGTGCACCAGGGACTCGCCATCGGCCGTGAGCGAGCTGTTGAGATCCGGGAAGGCCTTCAGCGCAGCGGCTGAGGCTTTCAGCAGGAACGCCAGCGGGGTGAGCTTGACGCCGTCCGCCTTGGCTTTTTCCTTGTTCGCCTGACGGAATTGCTCCATCTCGGTGATGTCGGCGGTGTCGAACTGGGTGACATGCGGAATCAGCAGCCAGTTCTTGTGCACGGCCTTGGCCGAGATCTTGCGGATACGGGACAGCTCGGTGATTTCGACGTCGCCAAACTGGCTGAAGTCGATGTCCGGCTGGGTGGGCACGCCGCCGCCACCGCCGGCCGGCGCGGCCGCCCCCGCACTCTTGCCGCTCTGCACTTGATCGAGCGCGCCTTTCACGTAGGACTGCACGTCCTCAAAGGTGATACGGCCCTTGTGGCCGGAGCCTTCGATACGGCCGAGGTCGGCGCCGAGCTCGCGGGCATACTTGCGCACACTGGGCGAGGCATGGGCCTTGCCGAAGCGGTCTTCATCCACCGACTTGAGCTGGGACGGGTCGCCGCCGCGACGGCTGGCATCGTGCGGCTCGTCGTCCTTGTGCGCGGTGCCCGAACGCGACGTCGACGGCTCTTCGCTGTGCTTGTCGTCGCGCTGTTTTTTCGCTTGGTCGCTGCCCGACTTGGATTGCGACGAGCCGGCGGCCTGCCGATCGCCACCGGATTGCGGCTGGGTCTTAGCGCTCGAGGATTGGCCGCCGCCGCTGGATTCGAGCAGCGCGATGACGTCGCCTTCGGAGACGGTGCTGCCTTCGGCGACCTTCAGTCCGGTGATCCGGCCGGCCGCCGTGGAGGGCACTTCAAGCGTGGCCTTGTCGGATTCCAGCGTGATCAGCGGCTGTTCCTTTTCGACCGTATCGCCCTCGGCTACCAGCACTTCGATGACTTCGACCGAATCGAAGTCGCCGATGTCCGGCACCTTCACCTCGATCGTGTCACCGCCGGATTCGCCGCCGCCGTTGCCCGTTTCCGCGCTGGCTTGTTCGGCGCCGTCGTCTTCCGAAGATTGCTCGGCTTCGGCCTTGTCGCCGGTTTCATCGGCGTCGTCGCCGCTGCCGGCGTCGTCGTCGGCCTCGATCATGGCGATCACGTCGCCTTCGGAGACGGTGCTGCCCTCAGAGACTTTCAGCTCGGTGATCTTGCCAGCGACCGTCGACGGCACTTCCAGTGTCGCCTTGTCGGACTCGAGCGTGATCAGAGGCTGTTCCTTTTCAACCGTGTCGCCCGCGGAGACCAGCACTTCGATGACTTCGACCGAGTCGAAATCGCCGATATCCGGGACCTTGATTTCCTGCGCCGCCATAAAGCGTTTCCTTGGCTGGACGAGTCGGATGTTTCACATGAAACATCCGGTCGTCTTGTCTCGGTTGGTTCGTTCTACCCCTCGCGATACGCGCGGATCAATGCGTCAGCGGTTCCGGCTTTTCCGGATCGATACCGTACTTGTTGATGGCGTCGGCCACGACCTTGCGTTCCACCTTACCTTCGTCGGCCAGCGCCTTCAGCGCGCAGACCGTGATCCAGCGACGATCGACCTCGAAGAATTCGCGCAGCGCCTCGCGCGTATCGGAGCGGCCGAAGCCGTCGGTGCCGAGCGTGTGGTAAGCCACCGGCATGTACGGCCGGATCATCTCGGGCAGGGCGCGGACATAGTCGGTGGCCGCGATCGCCGGGCCCTTGGCGTCGGCGAACTTGCGGGCCACGAAACTCTGCTTCGGCTCCTGTTCCGGATGCAGCATATTCCAGCGCTCGACCGAGGCGCCTTCGCGCTTGAGCTCGGGGAAGCTCGGCGCGCTCCACACGGTGGCGCCGACGTCGTATTCCTCTTCCAGCATTTCGGCGGCGGCGATCGCTTCGCGAAGAATGCTGCCGCAACCCAGCAGGTTGACCTGCTTGTCCTTGTCGGTACCCGACTCGGAGAACTTGTACATGCCGGCGATGATGTCGTCTTCCACGCCTTCCGGCATCGCCGGGTGGCTGTAGTTCTCGTTCATCATCGTGAGGTAGTAGTAGACGTCGCGGCCTTCCTCGTACATCTCCACCAGACCTCGGTGGATGATCACCGCCATCTCGTAGGAAAAGGTCGGGTCGTAGGCCTTGGCGTTGGGCACGCACTCGAACATGACGTGCGAATGGCCGTCCTGATGCTGCAGGCCCTCGCCGTTGATAGTGGTGCGGCCAGCCGTGCCGGCCATCATGAAGCCGCGGGCGCGCATGTCGCCGGCGGCCCAGCAGAAGTCGCCGACACGCTGGAAGCCGAACATCGAATAGAAGGCATAGAACGGGATCATCGTCGTGCCGTGATTCGAGTACGACGTGGCCGCGGCAATGAAAGACGAAATCGCTCCGGCTTCGGTGATGCCTTCTTCCAGGATCTGGCCGTCCTTGGCTTCCTTGTAGAAGGCGAGCTGGTCGGAATCCTCGGGCGTGAACAGCTGGCCCACCGGCGAGTAGATGCCCAGGGAGCGGAACATGCCTTCCATGCCGAAGGTGCGCGCCTCGTCCGGAATGATCGGGACGACGCGGTCCTTGATGTGCTTGTCGCGGGTCAGTATCTGCAGGATGCGCGTGAAGACCATGGTCGTGGCCATCTCGCGGTCGCCCGAGCCCTGGAGCAGCTTGTCGAAGGCGGACAATTCCGGAATCTGGAGCTTGTCGCCCTCGGTGCGGCGCTGCGGCAGATAGCCGCCGAGTTCCTTGCGGCGCGCATGGAGATACTGGATCTCTTCGGAATCGTCATCCGGCTTGTAGAAGGGCGCATCGGCGATCTTGTCGTCCGAGATCGGGATCTCGAAGCGATCGCGGAATTCCTTGAGCGCGTCCTCGGCCATCTTCTTCTGTTGATGGGTGATGTTCTGGCCTTCGCCGGCCTCACCCATGCCGTAGCCCTTGACCGTCTTGGCCAGGATGACCGTCGGCTTGCCGTTCTTCTGATTGACCGCGTGATGGTAGGCGGCATAGACCTTGTGCGGGTCATGGCCGCCACGGTTCAACCGGCCGATGTCCTCGTCGGACATCGAGGCGACCATCTTCTCCAGCTCGGGATACTTGCCGAAGAATTTCTCGCGCGTGTATTTGCCACCGCGCGCCTTGTAGGCCTGGTATTCACCGTCGACGGTTTCGTTCATCAACTGGACAAGCTGGCCGTCGTGGTCCTGGGCGAACAGGCCGTCCCACAACGCCCCCCAGAGCACCTTGATGACATTCCAGCCAGCGCCGCGGAAGAAACCTTCGAGCTCGTCGACGATCTTGGAGTCGCCGCGCACCGGGCCGTCCAGGCGCTGCAGGTTGCAATTGACCACGAAGATGAGGTTGTCGAGGTTCTCGCGCGCGGCCATGCCGATGGCGCCCTTGGATTCGGGCTCGTCCATCTCGCCGTCGCCGCAGAAGCACCAGACGTGGCGCCCCTCGGTGTTCTGGATGCCGCGATTCTCCATGTAGCGCATGAAGCGCGCCTGGTAGATCGCATTGATGGGGCCGATACCCATCGACACGGTGGCGAACTGCCAGTAGTCGGGCATGAGCCAGGCGTGCGGGTAGCTCGACAGCCCTTTGCCGGTGGATTCGGCGCGGAAGTTGTAGAGCTGGTCTTCGGTCAGCCGGCCTTCCAGGTACGAGCGGGCGTAGAAGCCCGGCGCGGAATGGCCCTGGAAGAAGACCAGGTCGCCGCCGTGTTCTTCGCTCGGGGCGTGGAAGAAGTGGTTGAAGCCCACTTCATACAGCGTGGCCGCCGAGGCGAAGCTGGCGATATGCCCGCCCACGCCGGCGTGGTGCCGGTTGGCCTGGACCACCATGGCCATGGCGTTCCAGCGGATGTAGGAACGAATCCGCCACTCGATGGCCGGGTCGCCCGGCGAGGCGGCCTCCATATGCGGCGGAATGGTGTTCACATACGCCGTGTTCGGCGAATAGGGGATCTGGGCGCCGGTGCGGCGGGAGCGCTCGATGAGCATCTCCAGCAGGAAATGCGCGCGCTCGGGGCCTTCGTATTCAATGACCGCGTCAAGCGCATCGCGCCATTCCGCAGATTCCTGGGGATCGACGTCGGAGCCGTCATCCACATGCTCGGGGTGGGCGCTCGCTTGAGCCATACCATGCTCCTTCGACAAAGCATTTTTAAGTGGGTCTGTTGCGAGCAAATATTACGCCCGCACTCGGAATAGCGACAACTAGCCGCGCCGGCCCGGGCTTGGCATATTCAACGCTGTATTGAATATGTTGCACCGCACGATCCCATGAGCCTGACTGTCGCCGATACGGCCAATGCCCCGTTGAAACAGCCTTCGCGGCGCCATACGCAAGCGCATGTCGGGCGCCGGCTCGGCGTGGAACTTGAATTAACCGGCCTGCCGATCGAGCGCATGGCGATGCGAATACAGTCCGTGCTTGGCGGTCGAATCGTACCGCATAGCGCGTATGAATACACCGTGGCCGATACCGCGTTCGGCGATTTCGCGGCCGAACTGGACTATGCCTACCTCAAGGCGCGCGGTCGTCAGGACGCCGGCTCGGGGTTCTGGGACGAGATTGCGCAGCTGTCCGACGATCTGCTGGGCGCAGTGGCCAAGCACGTGGTCCCCATGGAGATTGTGGCGCCGCCGATCGCGCTCGACCGAGTACACGAACTGCATCCGCTCATTGCGGATCTGCGTGCGGCCGGCGCGCGCGGCACCAACGTATCGGCGATCTATGCGTTCGGCCTGCATTTCAACATCGAGGTGCCGGACACCGATGCCGCGACGCTGCTGGACTACATGCGCGCGTTTGTCGTGGCCTTCGACTGGCTCAAAGAGGTCAGCGAGATCGACATCAGCCGGCGCGTGTTTCCCTACATCCAGCCCTACGATAGCGCCTATGCCCGGCGCATCTGCGACGCGGACTATGCGCCGGACCTCGCCACGCTGATCGATGATTACCTGGCCGCCAACGCCAGCCGCAACCGGGCGCTGGACATGCTGCCGCTGTTCGCCTGGCTGGACGCCGGGCGCGTGGATGCGGTGATCGGCGACACGCTGGTCAAGGCCCGACCGACGCTGCACTACCGGCTGCCGAACTGCGAGATCGAAAAGCCCGGCTGGGATCTGCATCCGGCGTGGAACCACTGGTGGGTAGTCGAGGAACTGGCGGCCGATCGCGAGCGGCTCGGCGCGGTATGCGCCGACTACTGCGCGACGCTGGACGCCCCGCTCGGCGATCCCTTCGGTCGCTGGCGCGAACAGTTCGAACGCAGCCTGCCATGAGCCGGCCGCGGATCGCCGTGACCGGCAAGGCCAGCCGGTGGGCGCCAGGCTGGTGGTGTGCGGGCCTTGCGATCGTGCTCGCGGGCGGGCGGCCGGTGCGCGCCACGCCGAATCGCCCCTGGCCGGCCCGGATCGATGGCATCGTGATCGGCGGCGGTGACGATATCGCGACCGACTGGTACGCCGCGGCTGTCGAGACCGATCGGGGCACGGATCGGGTGCGCGATGCGTTCGAGCTCGCGGCGATCCGGAGCGCTCGCGCCGCACATCGACCGATTCTCGGCATCTGCCGCGGCGCACAGCTGCTCAACGTCGCCGCCGGCGGCAGCCTGCACACTGATATAACGGCCCGGCGCCGGGCCACCTCGGCGCGGGTGAACCCGCTACCCTGCAAGCCAATTGCGATCCGCTCGGCCTCCGGCCTGGCTCGGCTGGTGGGCGCGCGGCGGGCCCGGGTCAATGGGCTTCATCATCAGGCGATGGCGCGGCTCGGGACGGGCCTGAGGGTCACCGCACGCGATGCCGACGGCTTTGTGCAGGCAATCGAGGATCACGACACAGGCGCGCCGATCGTCGGCGTGCAATGGCACCCAGAGTACTTGATCTACCAACGAACGTCGCGCCGGCTGTTCGTAGCCCTGGTCACCGCAGCACGCCAGGCCGGGCGATAAAAAAGCCGGCGGGTCGCCCCACCGGCCTTGCGTTGAATCACCGGGTCCAGTCGGCGCTAGAAATGGCGGCGCTCGAAGTCCTTGAGCATTTCCTCGGCCTTTTCCTTGGTCTCGCCGTATTTTTCCTGGATCTTGCCGAGCAGGTTCTCGCGCTTGCCGCGCGCCTGTGCCACGTCGTCATCGGTCAGACGACCAAAATGCTCACGGGCCTTGCCTTTGACTCGTTCCCAACGACCTTCCCATTTATCACTGGATTGCGTCATAACAACTGTCCTCGTTGCTGAAGAATTACCTTCTACATATGAACCAAACGGACAGAACTCAATATGAGCACGTCGCGGGCATCAGCTTGCCCGGCTCAAATCCCTGCAGGCGACCGCGTCGACCACGGCCGCCCGGGATGGCTCGCTCATGCGGTTTCATAACATCCGCGGGACGGCTTGTTCCATGACCCTGATATGGATTGACCTGTCAACTACGACTCGTGATTCGTTCATCATGTCTTTTGACGTATGCCCTTGGAACAGAACACGGGCGGCTGCTGCGACGGTAGATCACTCTGATATACGTGGATTGGGTACCGACCTGACATGTCTTCGTCGCGGAGCTGCCTTGCTCTAGTGGCGGGGATCAAGCGGATTGGCCGGGTGCCCCATAGGGTCCTCAAGGGTTCTCCAACCGGGCCGGCCGTGTCCTGATCCAAAGGCATGCGTTTCAATCCTCCTGTTGTGAATGGGGGTGACGGCCGAGCGGTTACGCGGCTACGGCTGGATTGACCGGTACTTCGCAGGCGATGGCCCAGATAAAGCCGGCCAATTCGCGTGCGACCGCGGTGGTGGCCAGCGGCGTGTTCTTGCCGGCGCCGATCAGATGGCGATAACGCCCGCATAAACGCTTCTGGGCGTGCCAAGCGATGGCTTGGACGGTGTCACTGGTCTGTTCGGCCCGCCGCTGGATGGCATCACTTTTACGCGCCGGGAATCGATAGGCCCAGGCGGCTTCGACCAGCACGCGCCGAACATGGCCGTTGCCTGTCTTGGTAATGCTGCCCTGGCGTCGTGAACCACCGGACGAGTGCTCGCTGGGCACCAGGCCCAGATATGCCATCAGCTGGCTCGGCGAGTCAAAGCGCGTGAGATCGCCGAGCTCGGCGAGCACAGTCATGGCGGTTATCATCTGCACGCCGCGCAGTGCCATCAGGGCCTCGACCACCGGCCGCAGCGACCAGCTGTCCAGTGCTTGGCGCATCTGCCCGGTCAGGGCGGCCACGCGACGCTGGGCCGCGATCACGGTATCCACATATTCCTGCAAGACGATCTGCTGAACCGGTGTGGCCATGGTGATCCGCTCGATCCAGCGAAAATGGGCCTGGGTCCAGCGGCTCTTGCCGGGGTACACGTGCCCGTGGCGCAGCAAGAAGGCACCCAGGCGTTGGCGTGCCGTGCGTTCGATCGCCTTGAGATCCTCACGCGCCCGGGTGAGATCGCGCATCGCTTCCTGCTCGGCATCCGGCACCCACACGGCGGTCAGATCGCCGCTGCGCAGCGTTGTGGCCAACTTGAGGGCATCGCGCCGATCCGTCTTGATCCGCTCGCCGGGCTTGCGCGGAATCAGCGACGGCGCCACCACTTGGCAATCATGGCCCAGACTCAGGAGCTGGCGATAAAGCCCGTACCCACAGGGCCCGGCCTCGTAGCAAAACAGGATCACCTCGCCATCAAAAGCCGTGGTCAAACGGTCGACGAGCTTGGCGATCGTCTTGGGCTTGTTGGCCACCTCGCCCCAGCTGGCCGGCGTACTGCTGCGTCCCGCCGGCGCGACCGCCACGGCAATCGTGTCCTTGTGCACGTCTAGACCGACGTAAACGCCGTATTCGGCGACGGTCGACACCCGCTGTTCCAGCACAGCCTGCGCGATCCGGGTCTCATTGGCGTCCATGCTAATCTCATTCATGACCTGCCCTCCTCAATGTGGCTCTGTGTCAGGGGTTTAACCCATCCCCAACATAACCCACGCAATGTTGAGGACGGGCAGGTCAATCCATGATGTCTAGCCCTCGCCATGACGGGCTTTTCGGGGCGGACGCGACGCACGGCGGCGGCAATCGCCGCGATGCTCTTGGCACTGCTTCCGGCGGTCGGCCATGCGGGCCCGCCGCCGATCGAGACGGCGCGGCCGCTGGCACGACTGCCGCATGATCGCTCGGCCTTCACGGAAGGCCTGCTGATCAGCCGCGGGGTGCTCTACGAGAGCACGGGCGATTACGGTCATTCGGACGTCCGTCGCGTGAATCTGGCGAACGGCCGGATTCTGGCCCGGCACGCGTTGCCGGATCGATATTTCGGCGAAGGCCTGGCCAGGTTCGGCAACCGGCTGTATCAGCTGACCTGGAAATCCGGCACCGGCTTTGTCTACGACGCGGACACCCTTCGCCCGATCCGGCGGTTTCATTACGCCGGCGAGGGTTGGGGGCTGACCCGCTGCGGCAGGCAACTGGTGATGAGCAACGGCTCCGCCACGCTGCAGTTCGTCGATCCTTCGGATTTCAGCGTCCGGCACCGCCTGCCCGTGACCGAGCACGGCCGGCCGGTCACGCATCTCAACGAACTGGAGACGATCGACGGGCTGATCTGGGCCAATGTCTGGCTCACCGACGACATCGTGCGCATCGACCCGCTCGACGGGCATGTGGTCGACCGGATCGATGCATCGGCGCTTGCCGACGCCATGCCGGAGTCGGTGGACGTGCTCAACGGCATTGCCTACGACGCCCGCAGGGACCGCGTCTATATCACCGGCAAGTACTGGCCCGTGCTGTTTCGGATCGCCCCACCGCCGGTGCCGGAGGCAGCCGATCAGAACGCATCGGCACGGGCGCGCTGCCAGTCGCGCCGGTAGGCATCGGGAATCCGGTCGTTGAGAAAATCGCCCGGGGCGACCGTCGGATGCATTTGTTCGTAGGTCTCGGCCGGACCGTATTGCGGCCGGTGATAGACATGGATCGGCGCGAGCTCTTCCGGCGATGAGACCCCCAGCGCGCCGGTGATGTCCATGAACGACTTGATCGTCGCATCATGGAAGTTGCGCACCTGCAGCGACTTGCCCATCACCTCCAGCGCCTTCGCGCGGCGAGGGTCCTGGGTCGCGACGCCGGTCGGACAGGTATCGGTATGGCAGCGCCGCGACTGGATGCAGCCGGTGGAAAACATGAAGCCACGCGCCGCATTGCACATGTCGGCACCGAGCGCGAGCTTGACCACCATGTCGTAGCCCATCGCCACCTTGCCGCTGGCGATGACGACGATATCGTCGCGCAACCCGATACCACGTAGGCAGTTGTTCACAATCGGCAGCGCCTCGTTGATGTAAGTGCCGATGAAGTCCTCGAACTCGGTGGGGGCCGCCCCGGTCCCGCCCTCGGCACCGTCCACGGTGATGAAGTCCGGCGTGATTCCGGTCTCGAGCATCGCCTTGCAGATGCCCATGAACTCGTGCTGATGACCCAGACATAGCTTGAAGCCCACCGGCTTGCCGTGGGTGAGCTCGCGCAGCTTCTGCATGAACTCAAGCAGGCCCCGGGGCGTGTCGAACTCGGGATGGGTGGCGGGCGACTGGCAGTCCCGGCCCTGTTCGATCTGACGGACCCGGGCGATCTCGGCGGTCACCTTCTTGCCCGGCAGCAGGCCGCCGTGGGCCGGCTTGGCGCCCTGCGAGATCTTGATCTCGATCATCTTCACCTGCTCGGTATTCGCCTTCTCGGCGAACTCGTCGGCGTTGAACGACCCGTCCTTGTGCCGGCAGCCGAAATAGGCCGACGCGATCTCCCAGATCAGGTCGCCCCCGTGTTCGCGATGATAGTCGCTTATTGCGCCCTCACCGGTATCCTGGGCGAAGTTGCCAAGCTTGGCACCGCGGTTCATCGCGCCCACGGCGTTGCCCGACAGGGAACCAAAACTCATTGCCGAGATATTCAGACGCGAGGAGCTGTAGGGCTGGGCACACTGGCTGTTGCCAATGGTGATACGCGCATGCGCCGCGTCCAGCGTCTTGGGCGCCATCGAGTGCTGCGAGAACGAAAAGCCCGCATCCTCGAAGTCGCGCATGGTGCCAAAGGGCGAGGTATCGGGTTCGCCCCGCGCGCGCTTGTAGATGACTTCGCGCTGTTCGCGGTTGAACGGCCGTCCGCTGGTCTCGGATTCGAAGAAGTACTGGCGCAGCTCAGGGCGCAGGAATTCCATCATGTAGCGCAGATGGCCGATGATGGGAAAATTGCGCAACACGTTGTGTTGCGAGCGCAAATCCATCGCCCCGAGAATCGCCAGCGCCACCAGGATCGCCGCGATCCATAACCCTGTGGGTGCCAGGATCGCCAGCACCACGGTGACCGCCGTGGTGAACAGCAGATAGATCAAGTAGAGCGCGCGGGGATGTCCTAGCATGAGCAAATAACGGCTGAGCTGAACGATCCACGCACTATGCACCCGGTTCGGGGCGCGCTAAAACCGTTTATTTACCGATGCAGAAACTGGAGAAGATTTCGCCGAGCAGGTCGTCGCTGCTGACCTGGCCGGTGATTTCGCCCAGCGCGGCCTGGGCCAGACGAAGCTCTTCGGCCAGCAGATCGCCCGCCGCATCAACCACCAGCCGCTCGCGACCCAGGGCCAGTGCCGCGGCGGCACGATCGAGCGCGGCCAGATGCCGGCGCCGGGCCACGAACGCCGGCTCGGCATCACCTTCGATGCCGACCAGCGACTTCAGATGGGCCGCCAACGCCTCGAACCCACGACCGTCGATCGCCGCCACGCGAACGCCCGCGCGGCCGGCGATAGGCGTCGGGCCGGCCGGCTGACCCGACAGATCCGCTTTGTTCGCGACCACGGTGACACTCATTTCCTCCGGCATCTCGTCCAGCAACGCGCGATCGGCCGCGGTCAGCCCGGCCTGGTCGTCGATCACCAGCAGCACGCGGTCGGCGGCGGCGATCTCGGCGCGCGCCCGGCGCACGCCCTCGGCCTCGACCGGATCGTCGGTCTCGCGCAGGCCGGCGGTATCGACCAGGGTCAGCGGCAGGCCCTCGATCGACAGCTGCTCATGCAGCACGTCGCGCGTGGTGCCAGCGATTTCGGTGACGATGGCCGTTTCGCGCCGGGCGAGCCGGTTGAGCAGGCTGGACTTGCCCACGTTCGGCCGGCCGAGGATGACCAGCCGCAACCCGTCGCGAAAACCCGCGCCCTGAACCGCACGGGCGCGCAGGGCCGCGAGGTCCTCGGTGATCGCCGCGAGCCGGCGTTCGATCGCGCCGTCGCCGAGAAAATCGACGTCGTCCTCGTCGGGGAAATCGATGGCGGCTTCGGTATAGACCCGCAGCCGGGTGAGCGCCTCGACCAACGCCTCGATCTCGCGGGCGAAAGCGCCCTCCAGCGAACGAATCGCCGCGCGCGCCGAGACCCGGCTGCCGGCGGCGATGGCGTCGGCGATCGCCTCGGCCTGATCCAGGCTGAGCTTGTCGTTGAGAAAGGCGCGCTGGGAGAACTCGCCCGGGCCGGCCAGCCGCGCACCCAGCGCCACCAGCCGGGCCAGCAATTCATCGACCAGAACTGGACTGCCGTGGCCCTGCAGCTCGAGCACATGTTCGCCGGTGAACGAGGCCGGGGCAGCGAAATACAGCGCCACGCCCTGATCAATGGTTTCTCCGGCGGCGTCCGTGAACCGTGCCAGCACGGCCCGGCGCGGTTCCGGCAACCGGCCAATCAGGCAACGCGCGATTCGTGGCACATCGGGCCCGGAGACCCGCACCACCGCCACGCCGGCCTGGCCGGCGGCGCTCGCCAGCGCGGCGATGGTGTCGTTGGCTGTGGTGCCGTTCATCTAGGGCGTGTTGCGGCGTTGCGAGTCTGGGTCGTGGCACGCCACGACGCGGCGAATCGCGCCTTGCGGGACACAATTTGCGGTCTCCCGCGCCGCGCTCGCACGAAACCTCAACACGCCCACGCCCCGCAGTCAGCTCTTGCTGGGCGCGTCCTGATGCAGGCCCTCGGCGTCCAGCTTGCGGTAGATGTACCACTGCTGAGCGATGGTCAGCAGGCTGTTAGTGCACCAATACAGCACCAGGCCGGCCGGGAAGAAGCAGAAGAACACCGCCATGCCGATGGGCATGATCTGCATGATGCGCTGCTGCATCGGGTCCATCGCCACATTCGCGTTGAGCTTCTGCTGCGCGAACATCACCAGACCGAAGATGATCGGCAGGATGAAGTAGGGGTCCGGCGCCGACAGATCCTGAATCCACAGCACGAACGGCGCGTGGCGCAGCTCCACCGACTCACGCAGCACCCAGTACAGCGAGATGAACACCGGCATCTGCACCAGCAGCGGCCAACAGCCAGCCATCGGATTGAAGCCCTCTTTCTTGTAGAGCTCCATCATCCGTTTCTGCAATTCCTGCTTGTCGTCGCCGTACTGCTCCTTGAGCTTTTGCATGCGCGGCTGGAACTTGCGCATGCGCGCCATGCCGCGGAACTGAATCTCGGAGAGCTTGTAGAACAGCGCCTTGATCAGGAACGTCAACAGGATAATGGACACGCCCCAGTTGCCGACGATCGAGTGCAGGTGATCCAGTACCCAGAAGATCGGACGGGCCAGCACCGAGAACCAGCCGTAGTCCACGGTCAGGCCCAGGCCGGGCGCGACAGCGTCGAGCTGGTCCTGGTATTTCGGGCCGACGAACAGCGTGGACTTGAACTCGCTCGCGCTGTGCGGCGCGACGCTGCGCTGCTGACCCACAAAACCGGCGGCATAACCACCGGAGGCGCCCTGCACGGACTTGGGCCGGGCAAACAGGCGAACCTTGGCATCGGACGGCGGAATGACCGCGCCGATGAAGTAGTGCTGGACCATGGCGATCCAGCCGCCCTGCTGATGCAGTGACAGCTTGTTCGATGCAAGATCGCCGCGGCCGCGCTGCTGGTAGGCAAAGTCGTTGCCGCTCTTGTGCTGATACCAGCCGACCCCGAAGAAGGCATGCGAGAACGGCACGTCACCGGTGTTTTCGTGCGGCGCGCGCCAGTAACGCACGTACTGCGACAACTGCCAGGGCTTGGCCGACTTGTTCTCGACCTTGTGATCCAGACCGATCTTGTAACTGCCGCGATGGAAGACGTAGATCTTGGTGACCTTGTGGCCGTTATGGTCGGTCCAGGTCAGGGGCACGCGCAGCGTGTCCTGACCCTTGGCCAAGTGATATTCCTTCTTCGCCGATTGATAGGTCGTGTTGTGATTC
This sequence comes from Salinisphaera sp. LB1, assembly GCF_003177035.1. Lineage (NCBI taxonomy): Bacteria > Pseudomonadati > Pseudomonadota > Gammaproteobacteria > Salinisphaerales > Salinisphaeraceae > Salinisphaera > Salinisphaera sp. LB1. The sequence continues at coordinate 1,452,237 of NZ_CP029488.1, forward strand.
GGCGCGTCGCCGCCCTGCGAGATCAGCCCGCTCTGCTCGATGAAGAAATCCGGCAGCGAGTCGTTGATCAGACGCAGATTGGTATTCGGATGCTTGTCCGACAGCGGCACCCCGCGCAACGCCACCTGGCGCAGATCGCCGCCGTGGGTATTGATGGTCACGTTGAGCTTATCGGTGACCACATGCACCTGCTGTCCGGAATCGGACACCGGGGTTGGCTCCGAACCGGGCGCGGCAGTAGCAGGCCCCGGCGTGCCGCTGCCACCGCTGCCACCGCTGCCGTTGCTGGCCGTGCTCGAGCCCTGGCTGGACGGCGCACCGATATCCGGCAGGTCGGAGCCATTGGCGCCATTATTGGCGTTGGCCCCGGTCTGCTGGCTGGTGTGTTGCGCGGTTTGGCCATGGCCGGCGGGCGCATAATCCGTCTGCCACGCCTGATACAAAAAGAAGCAGATGACGGCTGCCGCACACAGCAGCCCGAAGCGAATGTTGTCCATGCGAGGCGTGTATCCCTGACGTTGGCTCTATTGCGCGCGCCGCGCGAGCCGCTGCCAGATCCGGGTCAGCTGCGCGGTCAGCGATGCGTTGTCGATGGTCGCCGTGCGACTGCGGGCGAGCACGACAATATCAGTCGCCGGCAGATCGGGGCGCACATGACGGAAAGACTCGCGGACGACCCGTTTGACGCGATTGCGATCCACGGCACGGCGGATGCGCCGTTTGGCGAGCGCCAGCCCGAGCCGGGCATGCGCTTCGCCATTGTTTGCGGCGATGACCACGAAGCCGTCGCAGACGAACTTCTCGCCGCGCGCAAACACGGCCGTGTACTGCGACGGTCGAAGCAGGCGCGCCGCGCGGGGAAACGTCGCCTGCCGCGCGTCCACGAGTTACGGCGTCAGGCGCTTGCGCCCCTTGGCACGACGGGCGGCCAGAACGCGACGGCCGTTTTTGGTCGCCATACGGGCACGAAAGCCGTGCGTACGCTTGCGACGCAGATTGCTGGGTTGAAAGGTGCGTTTCATAACGGACTCGGCTCGCGCCTGCGTCGGCGCATTGCAAGGAAAAGAGCGCGGGATTCTAGTCCCGTCCGCGCTCGCTTGCAAGGTGGCATAACACTGTGGATAAGTTGTGGTCAGTGGGTTATCTTGTCGGGCCGTCGAGCTCGGCGGGTTACGCCGTGTTTTGCCGCAATGGAGCGATCGAGTTGGCGAATACCCTCTGGCAGCGTTGTCTGAGCCACATCGAGACGCGACTTCCCGAAAAAGACGTCAATCTCTGGCTGCGCCCGCTCGAGGCTCATTTCGGCGATGACGGACTGGACCTCATGGCGCCCAATGAGGTCGTACGCGATCAGGTTGAGCGCGAGCTGCGGGCTCCCATCGCCAATGCACTGAGCGAGCTCGGCGAGCAACCGCGCCGGATCAGGGTTCTGGTGGGCGGCGGCCGACGCAGCCATGCGGCGGAGGTCGACGACGGCCCGACCCTGACCGATACCAAACGCCATAATCTCGATCCGCGCTACACCTTCGAGTCGTTCGTCCAGGGCAAATCCAACCAGATCGCCCGGGCCGCGGCCGAACAGGCCGCCGAGCCGGAGAACATGGCCTACAACCCGCTGCTGATCTACGGCGGCGTGGGCTTGGGCAAGACCCATCTGATGCAGAGCGTCGGTCATCGGCTGCTGGCCAACAACCCGCGGGCCCGGATCGCGTACGTCCGCTCCGAGCATTTCGTCAACGAAATGATCACGGCGATCCGGCATAACCGGATGGATCAGTTCAAGGAGCACTACCGCACGCTCGAGGCACTGCTGATCGACGATATCCAGTTCTTCGCGAACAAGGATCGGTCGCAGGAGGAGTTCTTCCACACGTTCAACTCCCTGCTCGAGGCGAACCAGCGCATCGTGATCACCTGCGACCGGTTCCCAAAGGAAGTGGAAGGACTCGAGGATCGACTCAAGTCACGCTTTTCCTGGGGGCTGTCGGTCGCCGTTGAGCCGCCCGAACTCGAGACCCGTGTCGCCATCCTGCTGTCCAAGGCCGAGGCGCACAACGTGGAACTGCCGCAGGAGGTCGCGTTCTTCATCGCCAAGCGCGTGCGTTCGAACGTACGCGACCTGGAAGGCGCGCTGCATCGTTTGAAGGCCTCCGCGCAGATCACCGGGGCGCCCATCAGTGTCGACTTCGCCAAACAGGCCCTCTACGACATGCTCGCGGTGTATGACCGTCTGGTTACGCTGGAGAACATCCAGAAGACCGTCGCCGAGTACTTCAAGATCCGGCTGGCTGATCTGCTGGGCAAGAAACGCACGCGATCGATCGCACGGCCTCGCCAGCTCGCGATGGCACTGGCCAAGGAGCTCACCAATCACAGCCTGCCGGAAATCGGCCAGGGCTTCGGCGGTCGCGATCATACGACGGTTCTTCACGCCTGCCGCAAGGTCAAGGAACTACGCGAGACCGATACCCGGATGGATGAAGACTACGTGAACCTTAGCCGGATTCTCACCAGCTAGTTGTGTATAAGTCGTGCATAACCGCAGCCTCGGCTCGATCCCGGCCTTGGCGCGCTAAACCACACACAATGAATCCACAGGCCAACAACAACTTCACCACCCTATTCGCAACAACATTAGAAGAAAAGTAAGACTTTGAATAATAAGTAGAAATAGAGTTATCAACAGAAAGTCACAGCAGCTATTGTGACTACTACTAACTTTTCTTTGAGTACTTAAGACAACAAGGCGGCGACCGTTCGGAGACCCCAGCCATGCAGTTCTCAGTCCAACGCAGAGATATTCTGTCCGCGCTACAGACCGTGATTGGTGTGGTGGAACGAAGACAGACCATGCCGATCCTGTCGAACGTCCTGATACAGGGCGACAACAACCAGCTCACGATTACGGCGACCGACCTCGAGCTCGAGCTGGTGACCCAGTGCCCAGCCGTGATCGAGGAACCGGGCGAGCTCGCCGTTCCCGCCCGAAAGTTGCTCGACATCTGCCGAGGGCTGCCAGAAGACGCTGAGATCACCTGTCGGCAAGAGGCCAATCAGACGCGCATCCAGTCGGGGCGATCGCGGTTCACGTTGTCCAGCCTGTCGGCACAGGATTGGCCGCATCTGGATGAAGTCGAATCCGGCCAGGCCATCAACCTGCCGGAAAGCATGCTCAAGCAATTGCTGGATCGCACGCATTTCGCGATGGCGCATCAGGACGTGCGCTACTATCTCAATGGTCTCCTGCTGGCACTTCGGCACGATCATGTTCGCTGTGTCGCCACCGACGGGCACCGACTGGCGATGAGCGAATCCCCCATCGATCTGGATATCGAGGAGGCTCAGCAGGCGATCGTGCCGCGCAAGGCCATTACCGAACTGGTCCGACTGCTGGGCCACAGTGAAGCCGAAATTACCTTGTGGCTGTCGAACAAGCATCTACGCCTGCAGCTACCGGGTCTCAATTTCACCACGAAACTGATCGATGGTCGCTTCCCCGACTACGAGCGCGTGATTCCGGATAATCCGGAACGCGAGATGCTTGCCAATCGAGACACGATCCGCCAGGCGCTGTCGCGTACCGCTATTCTGTCGAACGAGAAATTCGGCGGCGTGCGTCTGTCGCTGTCGCAACACACGCTGAAGTTGCAGGCACAGAACGTCGAACGCGAAGAAGCCGAAGACGAAATCGAAGTCAGCTACGATCACGAGCCGATGGAAATCGGCTTCAATGTCAGCTATTTGCTGGATGCACTCGGCGCCATGCAGGCTGACGAATTTCGGCTGTCGTTATCCGGACCCGACAGCAGCGGATTGTTGCAGGCGGTCGGCGACGACCACAGCCGGTACGTCGTCATGCCCATGCGGTTGTAGCAAGAGCCGGAAATCCGTGTGCGGCTAGAGTCGCTCCATATCGAGAACTTCCGGTGTATCGAGCGCTGCGATGTCGATGTATCGCCGGGGATCAACTGTATCGTCGGCGATAACGCCTCGGGAAAGACCAGCTTTCTGGAGGCGATCTATATACTCGGCCGCGGCGAATCGTTCCGCCAATCGCGGCTCGGTCAGGCGGTTCGACACGATAGCGACGCACTGACCGTTCGTACGCGTCTGACCGACAGGCAGGGCAGTCGTCATCGAATTGGTTGTCATGCCTCCCGGTCGAAGTACCAGATCAAACTCGACGACCAGGCGGAGACACGTCGCTTCGACCTGATCAACGTTCTACCGTTGCAGCACATCGATCCCAATCTGCACCGCTTGCTGGAGCATGGCCCCAAATACCGGCGACATTTTCTCGACTGGGGCGTGTTTCACGTGGAACACGCTTTTTTCCCGGCGTGGCGCCGATATCGTCGGGCGCTGAAACAGCGCAATCGCGCGTTGCGAGCGCGCCAGCCGAAACACCAGGTGGTCGCCTGGGATGCCGAATTGGTGCAACAGGGGGAAATTATTGACGCCTGTCGACGGCAGTATCTTGAGCACATCAAGCGGCGTCTTCCCGAGACCACACGGAACTTATTCGGAAACCAGGACATTACGTTCACCTACCATCCGGGCTGGCGTGGCGATCAGGGTTTCGGCTATGCCCTGATCGATAGCCTGGAACAGGATCTCCGTGCCGGGTTTACGCAACAGGGACCGCATCGTGCCGATATCCGCATATCGATTGCCGCCATGAATGCGCGCGACTGGGTATCGCGCGGGCAACAGAAACTACTCACAGCGGGGTTGCTACTGGCCCAGGCGGATATCCTTCAGTCGACACGCGGCATTGAGCCGGTGCTCCTGCTTGACGACATGGCGGCAGAGCTGGGGGCAAGCTATCGCGCAGCTTTGGCCAAGGAGGTCGCGCGACTGGGTGTGCAGTGTTTTGTGACATTCCTCAGTCCCGAGCTGATCCCCGAGACATTGCGACCCGAGCGAATGTTTCACGTGGAACACGGATACATCACACCGGCGCGAGCATGACAGGCATGCTAAAATCAAGTGTTTATTTCTAACCTTCGGGTTGATTCGATGGCTGATTCCAACGGCGATTACAACTCCAGCAGTATCAAGGTCCTGAAGGGGCTCGAAGCTGTGCGCAAACGTCCGGGCATGTACATCGGCGACACCGATGACGGCACCGGGCTGCATCATATGGTGTTCGAAGTCGTCGACAATGCCATTGACGAGGCCCTGGCGGGCTACTGCAAGGAAATTCTGGTCACCATTCACCGCGATCAGAGCATTACGGTGTCCGATGATGGCCGGGGTATTCCCGTCGACATGCATGAGGGCGAGGGCAAGCCGGCCGCTGAAGTCATCATGACGGTGCTGCACGCTGGCGGAAAGTTCGACGCGAACTCCTACAAGGTGTCAGGCGGTCTTCACGGTGTCGGCGTATCGGTGGTGAACGCGCTGTCGGACCGGCTCGAACTCAATATCCATCGCGATGGGCATCGGTATCGCCAGACCTACAGTATGGGCGAACCCATGGACGAGCTCGCGGCGCTCGGCGAGACCGACACCACCGGCACGTCGATCCATTTCCACCCCAGTCCGGAGGTGTTCACGAACATCGCCTTCAATTACGACATTCTCGCCAAGCGGCTGCGCGAGCTGTCGTTCCTGAACTCGGGTGTTCGCATCCGCCTGGTTGAGGAGGCCAGCGAACGCGATGTCGTATTCGAATATGAAGGCGGCATCCGCGCTTTCGTTCAAAACCTCAACGAGAACAAGACGCAGCTTCACGATACCGTGTTCTACTTCAGCACCGAGCGCGACGATATCGTGGTCGAAGTCGCGATGCAGTGGAACGACTCCTATCAGGAGAGCGTGTTCTGCTATACCAACAATATTCCCCAACGCGACGGCGGCACGCATCTCGCCGGCTTTCGCGGTGCGCTGACCCGTAGCGTCAATGGTTACATCGAGTCCGCCGGGCTGGCCAAGAAGGAAAAGGTTTCACCGACGGGCGATGACGCCCGCGAGGGACTCACGGCGGTCATTTCCGTGAAAGTGCCGGATCCGAAGTTTTCCTCGCAAACTAAAGAAAAGCTGGTGTCGTCCGAGGTACGGGCGGCGGTGGAATCATCCGTCAGCGAGCAGCTCAGTGACTTCCTCCTGGAGAATCCACGCGAAGCCAAGCTGATCGCGGCGAAGGTGGTCGATGCCGCGCGCGCGCGCGATGCCGCCCGCCGCGCGCGCGACATGACGCGCCGCAAGGGCGCTCTGGACATCGCTGGTCTGCCCGGAAAACTGGCGGACTGCCAGGAGAAGGACCCGGCGGCATCCGAATTATTCCTGGTCGAGGGCGATTCGGCCGGCGGCTCGGCCAAACAAGGCCGCGATCGCCACAATCAGGCCATTCTGCCGCTCAAGGGCAAGATCCTGAATGTGGAAAAGGCGCGTTTCGACAAAATGCTGTCTTCGGCCGAAGTCGGCACGCTGATTACCGCGCTCGGATGCGGCATCGGGCGTGACGAATACGACCCGAGCAAGCTGCGCTATCACCGCATCATCATCATGACCGATGCGGACGTGGACGGCTCACATATTCGCACCTTGCTGCTGACGTTCTTCTACCGCCAGATGTTCGAACTGATCGAGGCGGGCTATATCTATATCGCCCAGCCGCCGCTGTACAAGGTGAAGTCGGGCAAGCAGGAGTACTACGTCAAGGACGACAAGGAACTGTCGAATTATCTGCTGCGCCTGGCGCTCAACAAGGCCGAGTTCCGCGTGAGTGCGGACGCGCCGCCGATCGCCGAGGACGCACTGTCCGACCTGGCGCACCGCTACACGCGCATGCTGGAAGACATCGATCGGCTGACGCGCCGGTACGATCCGGCGACGCTCACGGAAATGACTTATCTGGAGCCCGTTACGCCGACGCTGTTCGCGGATGTCGCCTGGATGCAGGGCTGGGCGGACGCGCTCCAGGCGCGGCTCGACGCGCGCGGCGAGCCGCGGCATCGCTACGAGGTGCAGATTCACCCGGCCGACGACGAACATCCCCTGCATCTGCAGGTCACGCGTTATAGCCATGGTATTCCGCATATTTTCGTCTGGCACGAAGACTTCTTCACCAGCCCGGAATACAAACGGATCTCGGCACTCGGCCAGGAGCTGCTGCAGTTGCTGGGCGAAGGCGCCTATGTAACGCGCGGCGAACGGGAACAGACAGTGTCGACCTTCGATGAAGCCTATCGCTGGCTGCTGGAACAAGCCAAGCGGGGCCTGAACGTCCAGCGCTACAAGGGGCTCGGGGAGATGAACCCGGAACAGCTCTGGGAAACCACCATGGACCCGAACAGCCGACGCCTGATGCAGGTCAAGATCGACGACGCCGTCGGCGCGGATCAGATCTTCACCACCCTGATGGGCGACCACGTGGAACCGCGGCGTGAGTTCATCGAACGCAACGCGCTGATGGTTTCAAACCTGGACGTGTGATACACAGCGCTCGCCACGGGGCGGGCCGTGTCCGTATTGAAAGCCCTCGGCTGCCGCTGAGGGCTTTTTTACGGGCGGTGGGACCATGGGTCTGGGCGGCTGGCCCGGCGGCGCTCACGGGCCGTAGCGCCTGCGCGCGGGTGAATATGCCGTCAGCGCCGGTAACGCGCACCCGCGCAGGCGCGCTACTGGGGCTCAGGTGCGGGTGTGCGCCGAGAGCAGATGATCGACCGCTGCCGAGAGGTCGTCGTATACCGCAATGCCCTGCCAGCGCCCATCCATGTCGTCAATCGGTTTGCCGGTGCGCACGCCGTAGCCCGCGATGCCGGCGGCGCGCGCGGCTTCAATATCGGTGACGCTGTCCCCGATCATTACGCAGTCGTGCGGCTTCAAGCTCCAGCGGCGCAGAATATCCTCAAGCAACCCCGGCCGGGGTTTGCGACAACGGCAGCCGTCGTCGGCGGTATGCGGACAGAAGAATATGCCATCGAGCGCGACACCGAGCTCGGCGAGATGCCGTGTCATCTTGTCGTGAATGGCGAACAGGTCGTCGTAATCGAACAGGCCACGGCCGAGTCCGGATTGGTTGCTGGCCAGCACCACGCGCAGGCCGGCGTGCTTGAGCCGCGCGATGGCCTCGAGGCTGCCTGCGATCGGCTGCCATTCCGCGGGCGATTTGATGAACGCGTCGCTGTCGTGATTCACCACGCCGTCACGGTCGAGTATGGCCGTGGAAACCGGCATCACGCAGATTCGACCGAAAGACAGGATAGATCGGCCACGCGGCGGCACAGGCGATCAATCTGCGCGAGTAGCGCCAGGCGGTTGCGTTGGAGCGCCGGGTCGTCGCTCATCACCATGACGTCGTTGAAGAACGCGTCGAGTGGTTCAGCTAGCGGGGCCAGCGCGGACAAGGCGCCGGTATAATCACCTTCGCGGGCGGCGGCCTCGAGCGTGGTCGCGCACGCCGTCGCCTGGTCATGCAGTGCCGTTTCCGCCGGTTCGACCATGGCGGCGGGGTCGGCCGTCGCGGCGATGTCGGCATCGGCGTTACGCCTGAGGATGTTGCGGATGCGTTTGTGCGCACCGCCCACCACGGCAGCGGCGGGCAGCTGCGCGAAATCGCCGACAGCGCGCACGCGGCGATCGAAATCCTGCATGTCCGGGATATTGAGCGACATAATCGATTCGAAATGCGCGGCCGGCACGCCGTGATCCATGTAGTAGCCACGTAGACGTTCCATGTGAAACATCCACAGTGCTTCGCCCGTGTCTTCGGGCGGGTCCACCGGCTGCATGGCAATGGCGGTATCCAGTAGATGCCTGAGGTCGATGGCGATGCCCGCTTCGATCAACGTCCGCAGCACCCCGAGCGCCGCGCGTCGAAGGCCGAACGGGTCCTTGTCGCCGCTCGGCCGCTTACCGATGGCGAAGATGCCGGCCAGCGTGTCGAGACGGTCGGCGAGTGCAATGCAGCGTCCGACCGGCGTTGCCGCAATCGCCGCGCCGGCACCGGCCGGCGCATATTGCTCGGGCAGCGCGCGGACCACGGCCTCGGATTCGCCCTCCAGCTCGGCATAATATCCGCCCATCACACCCTGGAGTTCCGGGAACTCGTCGACCATTTCGGTGAGAAGATCGGTCTTGGCGAGCTCGGCTGCACGTGCAACGTCGGCCGCCGCTGCGCCAACCGCGGGCGCCAGTTCGGCGGCGAGCCGGCCAAAGCGTTGGCTCTTGTCGGCCAGCGTGCCGAGCGCCTGCTGAAAGCTGACACGTTCCAGTGCCGGGATACGCGCGGCCAGACCCTGACGGCGGTCCTGCTCCCAGAAGAACAGCGCGTCCGCCAGGCGCGGCCGGATCACGCGTTCATTACCGGCGACAACCTGGGCCGGATCGCGGCTTTCGATATTGGCGACCGTGACGAAACCGGGCAGGAGCGCGCCGTCGTCACCCTCGACCGGGAAGTAGCGCTGATGTCCTTCCAGCGTGGCCACGAGTACCTCGCGCGGCAACTCGAGAAAACGCGCATCGAAGCGTCCGGCAATGCCGACCGGCCACTCGACCAGTGCGGTCACCTCGGCCACCAGCGCGTCGTCGACCAAAGCGTGGCCGCCCAGCGACCGGGCGGCAGCCACCACGCCCTCTAGCACTCGCGCCCGGCGTTCGGCGATATCCACGATCACGTATCCGGGATCGCGTAGCCGCTCTACGTAGCTGGCCGCGTCCGCGATCTCGATGGTCTCGGGATAATGAAAACGATGGCCGCGGGTGTAACGGTCAGCACTTTCGCCAAACACCGTCAAAGGCAGAATATCGCTGCCATGCAACGCCACGACCCAATGCACCGGGCGTACGAAGGCCGCCTCGGAATCGCCCCAACGCATGCGCTTGGGAATCGGCAGGGCGCGGAGCGCCGCGTCCACCGCGGGCGGCAGCAGTTCGCCGAGGGCGAGACCCGGGGCGGTGCCGCGATAAACCAGGCGCCGCCCCTTGTCGCTGTCCTCGATTTCGAGCGCGTCGAGGGTCGTGCCGACCGAGCGGGCGAAGCCTTCGCCGGCCTTTGTTGGATTGCCCTGGTCATCGTAGGCGATCGCCACGGTCGGGCCGAATTTCTCTACGCGCTCGGCCGCGCTGGTGTCATCGGTATCGGCAATGATGACTGCCAGACGCCGCGGTGTGGCCAGATAACGCACCGCACCGTGCGCCAGTCCGGCCTGGTCCAATTGCGCGGCCAGACCGTCGGCCAATGCCTCGGCCAGCGGATGCATCGCTTTCGGCGGTAATTCCTCGACGCCGATTTCGATCAGAAGGTCTGCACTCATGCCGCGTCGTTATCCTTGTTGAGCATGGGGAAACCGAGTGCCTCGCGCGCCTCGTAATAGCCTTTGGCCACGGCCCGGGCCAGGGTGCGCACGCGCAGGATGTAGCGCTGGCGTTCCGTTACCGAAATGGCATGGCGGGCATCCAGCAGGTTGAAGGTGTGCGAGCACTCGAGCATGCGTTCATAAGCCGGCAGCGGAAGATTCGAGTTCACCAGCGCCAGACATTCCGCCTCGAGCTCGTCAAAGCGTCGGAAAAGCGCCGCCACGGGCGCGTGCTCGAAATTGTAGGTCGATTGCTCGACTTCGTTCTGATGAAACACATCGCCGTAATAGACCGTGCCATACGGCGACGCTGACCACACCAGATCGTAGACCGATTCCACGTTCTGGATATACATCGCAATGCGCTCGAGGCCGTAGGTGATCTCGCCGGAGACGGGGCGGCAGTCCAGTCCGCCCACCTGCTGGAAATAAGTGAACTGGGTGATCTCCATCCCGTTCAGCCAGATTTCCCAGCCCAGCCCCCAGGCGCCCAGGGTCGGCGATTCCCAGTTGTCCTCGACAAAGCGGACGTCATGGATCGACATGTCCAGGCCAAGGGCTTCGAGCGAGCCGAGATACTGGGCCTGGATATCCTTGGGCGACGGTTTCAGCAGCACCTGAAACTGATAATAGTGCTGTAGACGATTGGGGTTGTTGCCGTAGCGGCCGTCCGTGGGTCGCCTGGAGGGCTGGACGTACGCGGCACGCCAGGGCTCCGGGCCGATCGAACGCAGAAACGTTGCGGTGTGGAACGTGCCCGCGCCAACCGGCATGTCCAGAGGCTGCACGACGACGCAGCCGCGTTCGGCCCAGTATTGCTGCAGCGCGAAAATGAGCTGTTGGAAATCCATGCCAGTGCACCGTTTGATCAGGCCGCGATTGTACCCGAACGCCTGTAATCGCTGGGGCGCAGCTTATGCACCATAATAGTGCACCAATATAGCGCGGCTCTTTTTTGGTGCGCTTTCGGCTTTGTCGTGGTGCATTAGGGTTCGCCCGGGTCCTTGAATCGGCGCAGGTGACGTGGCACGGAACCTGCCTTTATAGTGCGTCTGTTGTACTGGCGATTCCGGACAGCTGAGTTCCCATCCCAATGAGGAGTCATCATGGCGAGTAGCAAGGCGCTCGAACTGATCAAAAAGACCGAAGCGAAATTCGTGGACTTTCGTTTCTGCGACGCGCGTGGCAAAGAGCAGCACATGACCATGCCGGCGCATGTCGTCGACGAAGAGTTCATGGAAGAAGGCAAGATGTTCGACGGCTCGTCGATCGATGGCTGGAAAGGCATCAACGAGTCCGACATGGTCATGATGCCGGACGACGATTCGGCTGTGCTGGACCCGTTCTTCGAAGAGCCGACCGTCAACATCCGCTGTGACGTGCTCGAACCCAACACCATGATGGGCTACGAGCGCGACCCGCGGACCGTCGCCAAGCGCGCGGAAGCGTATCTGGCCTCGACCGGTATCGCCGATACTGCCCTGTTCGGCCCGGAAGCCGAATTCTTCATCTTCGACTCGGTGCAATGGCACAACGAGATGCGCGGCGCCGGCTTTGCCGTCGACTCCGAGGAAGCCTGCTGGAACAGCGAGACCCGCTATCCGGAAGGCAACATGGGCCATCGGCCGGGGATCAAGGGCGGTTATGTGCCGGTCCCGCCGGTCGATTCCCAGCATGACATCCGCTCGGCCATGTGCCTCGCCATGGAGGAAATGGGGCTGACCGTCGAAGTGCACCACCACGAGGTGGGCACCGCCGGCCAGGGCGAGATCGGCATGTTGTTCAACACGCTGGTCAAGAAGGCCGACGAAACGCTGATCTACAAGTACTGCGTGGCCAACGTCGCGCACGCCTTCGGCAAGACGGCCACCTTCATGCCCAAGCCGCTGGTCGGCGACAATGGCTCCGGCATGCACGTGCATCAGTCGCTGACCAAGGATGGCAAGAACATCTTTTCCGGCGACGAATACGGCGGCCTGTCCGAGGAAGCGCTGTACTACATCGGCGGCATCATCAAGCACGCCAAGGCCATCAACGCCTTCGCCAATGCCTCGACCAACAGCTATAAGCGCCTGGTCAAGGGCTTCGAAGCGCCGGTACTGCTGGCCTATTCCGCGCGCAATCGCTCGGCGTCGATTCGTATTCCCTGGGTCTCCAGCCCCAAGGCGCGTCGCATCGAGGTGCGTTTCCCGGACCCGACCGCCAACCCGTACTTTGCCTTCTCGGCCATGATGATGGCCGGCCTGGACGGTATCCAGAACAAGATCCATCCGGGCGAAGCCATGGACAAGGACTTGTACGACCTGCCGCCGGAAGAAGAGAAGAAGATTCCGACCGTGGCCCAGTCGCTGGAAGAAGCGCTGCAGTCGCTGTCGGCCGATCGCGACTTCCTCAAGAAGGGCGACGTGTTCACCGACGATCTGATCGACGGCTACATCGATCTCAAGATGGAAGAAGTGCTGCGCCTGAAAATGAGCACCCATCCGGCCGAGTTTGATATGTACTATTCCTGCTAGGCCGCAGGACATACGCAGCGGCCGGTGGCGGTCGCTGCGGTCACGAAAAGCGCATCCGTCACCACGGATGCGCTTTTTTTATGGAATACGCGATGCGAACACGACGACCAGGACGATGGGGTGGGCTCGCGGTCTGGATGGGGCTGGCCATCGCGCTGCCGGCGCAGGCGACGATCTATACCTGGACCGATGCGCAGGGCGTGCGCCACTACAGCGATATCGCGCGGCCAGGGGCCAGGACGGTGCAACTCAAACGGATGCCCAATGGCGGTGCAAGCCCGGCGTCTACGGGGTCCGGTGGATCCGGCGCGGCGCCCAGCGGTGACGCCCGCGCCCTGAACCTGGTCTCGCCCGCTGAGGGGCAGGTCTTTACCAGCCGACAGGGCCAGGTGCCGGTTTCGGTGGTGGTGGGCAACAACAACGACAACAACGCCGGGCTCGGCGATGGCGAATCGCTGCGCTACAAGCTCGACGGCAAGCCGGTGGGCTCGGGCCCAACGCGGAACACGCGCCTGACGTTGTCGAATGTCGCGGCCGGGCCGCACACCTTCAGCGTCACACTGCTCTATCGCGGCCATGCCGTCCAGCACAGCGATGCCGTCACGTTTCGCGTCGACCGCAGCGCCCACGCGCCGCCGCCGCAATCCTCACCGGACACGGGCAATCGCCGCCCGCCGTCCTAAGCTGCTGAATGATGTCGATGTTTGGCCGTTCGATGTATCCCGCAGTGGCCCGAACCTTGCTAGACAGCTGCCATGCGTGCCGATGAACACAGCGAGCATCGTCCCGACACGATCCTCGACAATCTCAAGACTGCGGTCGTGTGTCTGGACGACCGGCTGCACGTCACTTATCTGAATACGGCCAGCGAAATGCTGTTCGGCGTATCGGCCCGGCACTGCGATCAGGAGGCTTTCGACAAGGCGCTGCCCTATCTTGCCGACCATCGCAGCCGACTGACTGCGGCGCTGACCGAGGGGGCCGCCTACACCGAGCGCGAGCTGCACCTGCGTGCGGGCGGCGGCGATCCGCTGATCGTGGACTGCACGGTCACGCCGTTCACTGACCGGGCTGGCGAATCGGCCTTGCTGATGGAGTTTCTGTCCCTGGATCGCCAGTTGCGTATCTCGCGAGACGACCAGATGCGGATCCAGAATCTCGCCAATCGCGAAATGATTCGCGGCATGGCACACGAGATCAAGAACCCGCTGGGCGGGCTGCGCGGCGCCGCCCAGTTGCTCGAGCGCGAAATAGACGACGACGAGCTCAAGGAATACACCACCGTCATCATCCGCGAGGCCGATCGGTTGCAGAACCTGGTGGACGGTCTGCTCGGGCCGCGCCGGCCCCCGAACAAGCAGCCGCTCAATATCCACGAGCCCCTCGAGCATGTGCGCGCACTGATCGATACCGAGTTGCCGCCCGGTATTACGATCGAGCGCGACTACGATCCGAGCATCCCGGAGGTCCGTGCCGACCGTGAGCAGCTCATCCAGACGTTCTTCAACCTGGTTGGCAATGCGGTCACGGCGCTCGGCCGCTCCGGCAATATCCTGCTGCGCACGCGCACCCAGCGGCTGTTCACCATCAGCGGCGTCAAACACCGGCTGGTGACCCGGGTCGACGTGGTCGACAACGGGCCCGGTATTGCGCGCGATCTGCTACCGCGCATCTTTCATCCGATGGTCAGCTCGCGCGCGGAAGGCTCCGGTATGGGGCTGCCCATCGCCCAGTATTTAATCCATCTACACGACGGTCTGATCGAGTGCGAAAGCCGCCCCGGCCAGACCGTCTTCAGCGTCTTTCTGCCCATGGAGGCCAGCGATGGCTGAACTCACTGCCTGGGTCGTCGATGATGACGAATCGATCCGCTGGGTGCTCGAGCGTGCGCTGAAGGCCGCCTCGATCGACGTGGTCTGTTTTGCCGGCGGCGCCGAGTTGCTCGACGCCATTGAAGACAACGTGCCGGACGTCCTGCTCACCGATATTCGCATGCCCGGCATTTCGGGGCTGGATCTACTGGAACGGGTGCATGCGGTGCAGCCGCAGCTGCCGGTCATCATCATCACCGCGCACTCGGATCTGGATTCGGCGGTGTCATCCTACCGCGGCGGCGCGTTCGAATATCTGCCCAAGCCGTTCGACCTGGACGAGGCGGTCGAACTGGTCCAGCGTGCCGCCATGCTCGCCGACGAGACCGGTGCCGCCGACAAGACGGGATCGCGCGCGCCGGCCGAGTCGACCATCATCGGCGAAGCGCCGGCCATGCAGGAAGTGTTTCGCGCCATCGGGCGCCTGTCGGCCTCCAATATCACGGTGTTGATCACCGGTGAATCCGGTACCGGCAAGGAGTTGGTTGCGCATGCCCTGCACGAACACAGCCCCCGCGCCGACCGGCCGTTCATCGCGGTCAATACGGCCGCGATTCCTAAGGAGTTGATGGAATCCGAGTTCTTCGGCCACGAGAAAGGCGCGTTCACCGGCGCCGCCAGTCAACGCCGCGGCCGTTTCGAGCAGGCCCATGGCGGCACGCTGTTTCTCGATGAAATCGGCGATATGCCGGCCGATCTGCAGACCCGCTTGCTGCGCGTGCTGCAGGATGGGCAGTTCTATCGGGTTGGCGGTCACGTCGGGGTCAAGGTCGATGTCCGCATCATTGCCGCCACCAATCAGAACCTCGAAGCCGAGGTGAAACGCGGCCATTTCCGCGAGGATCTGTTTCATCGCCTGAACGTGATCCGACTGCGCGTGCCGCCGTTGCGCGAGCGTCGCGAGGATATCCCCCTGCTGCTGAATTTCTTCCTTGGGCGTGCCGCGCGGGAACTCGACATGGAGGTCAAGACGCTGTCCCGCGGTGCCAGCGAATACCTGACCGGGCTCGACTGGGCCGGTAATGTGCGCGAGCTGGAAAATCTCTGCCGCTGGCTGACCGTCATGGCGCCCGGGCGTGAAGTGGTGCTCGACGACCTGCCGATCGAATTGCGCCCGCGCGCCGACGCCGCGGAGATGCCGTCGGCCATGGGCTTCGGCGCCGAGAGCAGCGCCGCGCCCGCCGGGCTCGCGCCCGACACCGCGCCCAGCCAGCCCGGGGCGCGAAGCGAATGGGACGCGCAACTGTCGAGCTGGGCCGACGAGCGCCTGGCGGCCGGCGCCGATCATCTGCTCGACGAAGCCATACCGCGGCTGGAGCGGGTCATGATTCGCGCAGCACTGGCCCATACCGACGGCCATCGCCAGGAAGCGGCCCGGTTGCTCGGCTGGGGCCGGAATACCCTGACCCGAAAGATCAAGGAATTGTCGCTGTCGGATGAGCCCGCCTGATCCCGGTCGAACATACGGGCATGATAGCGTCGTCGACCTGTGAATCGATCGATGGCGAGGACCCATGTGTCTGATCGTTCTGGCCTGGCAGGTCGACCCGGCCTGCCCCTTGCTATTCGCGGCCAACCGAGACGAATTCTACGAGCGGCCGACCGAGGCCGCGCATTGGTGGCAGACGCCGCCGGATCTGTTCGCTGGACGTGACCTGCGGGCCGGCGGCACCTGGTGCGGCGCGGACCGTCGCGGCCGTGTTGCGGCCGTGACCAACGTGCGCGAACCGGGTGCGACTGTCGCCACCGACCTGGTGTCGCGCGGGTCGCTGGTAGCCGATTATTTCGCCACCGACACCGGTGCGCGCGACTGGGCTGAGCAGGTGGCCGAGATCGGCGCCGCGTACGGCCCTTTCAACCTGCTGGTGGCCGATCCGGCGCGGCTTTGCTTTGTGTCCAATCGCGACAGCGCTGGCGTGCGCGATCTGCCGCCGGGTATCTTCGCGGTCTCCAACGGCCACTGGGGCGAGCGATGGCCCAAGACCGAACGCGCCGAACAGGGCATGGCTCAGCGCCTCGCCGCCGGCAACCCGGGTGCCGAATCCCTGTTCGATCTGCTAGCCGATCGCACGGCCGCGGCCGAATCCGAGCTACCGGATACCGGCGTGCCGCGCGCGCAGGAAAGATTCCTGTCGCCGCCCTTCATCGCCGGCGAACACTACGGCACGCGCGCCTCGACCGTGATCCAGCGCTACGCTGACGGTATGGTGCATTTTTACGAACGTGGCTTTGCTCAGCATGGCCAACCCGTGCACCGTATACATCAATCCTGGTCTGTTGGTTCCACATGAAACCGATTCGTCCCTATGGCAGTTGGCCGTCCTCGATCTCCGCGGCCCATGTCGCGGCTGCCGGCCGCAAGTTTGCCGATCTGAGCGTCGATCGCGGCGCCGCCGAAGGTCCGCGTCTATACTGGCTGGAAAGCCGGCCCGAGGAAGCCGGCCGCAACACGATCATGACGTTATCCGAGCATGGCGCCGTCTCCTGCCTGGAGGCGCCGGCTTCGGCGCGTAGTTCGGTGTATGAGTATGGTGGCGGCGCGTTCGCCGTCCACGCCGGCTTCATATGGTTCGTCAATGCGGCCGACCAGGCGATCTGGATGCGGGACCCGGATGGGCATCTGTCGGCGATCACCGACCCGGATGCCGATATCCGCTTCGCCGATCTGCAGTACGACGCACGATTCGGCCGCCTGATCGCCATCGCCGAGGATTTGGGCGAAGCGCTCGACGAACCGGTGGCCCGCGTTGTGAGTGTGCATCGCGATGGCCGTGTGCATACCCTCGCCTCGGGCCATGATTTCTATGCCAGCCCACGCTTGTCGCCCGATGCCGATCGGCTCGTCTGGCTGGCCTGGAATCATCCGAACATGCCCTGGGATGTCAGTGAGCTATGGCAGGCGTCGATCGATGACGACGGCCATGTCGGCGAGCCGCAGCCGTTGTGGCAACCGAACGACAACTCATTGTTCGGGCCGGTGTTCGATCCGGACGGGCGTCTGCATATCGTCGCCGACATTGACAACTGGTGGAATATTCATCGCGAGCGTGTGGGTGCCGCTGGTTTCGAGGCGCTGACGGCCGAACGCGGTGAGTTCGGTGTGCCGCAGTGGGTGTTTGGCCAGTCAACCTACGACTTCACCGACGATGGCCGCTTGTTCGCGTTGCTCACCCAGGCGGGTGTCTGGCATCTGGGCGAGGTCGATCGGGTGTCCGGCGCGTTCCATCGCCTGCGTCACGATAGCGATTTCTTCGAGCAGATCACCGCGCTCGGCGACCGGATCGCCGTGGTTGCGGCCAGTCCGTCGCGCGCCAAACATATTCGGCGGCTGGATTTCGAAGGCTCGGGCGAAGTGCTGCGCTCGGCCGACAGTCTGCCGGCCGACGCCGCCCTGTCGCGGCCGGAGCCGCTGAGTTGGCCCACCGGCGACGGCGATACCGCGCATGGGCTGTTCTATCCCCCGTCCAGCGAACGCTGGACGGCGCCGTCCGACGAGCGGCCTCCGCTGATTCTGAAGTGCCACGGCGGCCCCACCGGCGCGACCGACACCGCGCTCGATGCACGGATCCAGTACTGGACATCGCGCGGCTATGCCGTGCTCGATGTCAATTACCGCGGCAGCACGGGATACGGGCGCGATTATCGAATGGCGCTCGATGGTGTCTGGGGCGTGGCCGACGTCGAGGATTGCCAGACCGGCGCCGCCCATCTGGCCGAGGCCGATCGCATCGATCCCGAGCGCGTTCTCATTTCGGGCTCGAGTGCCGGCGGTTATACCGTGCTGTCGGTGCTGGCCTTCACCGACCTGGCGGCTGCGGGAGCCAGCTACTACGGCATCGGCGATCTCAAGCGGCTGCTGGCCTCCACGCACAAGTTCGAATCACGTTATCTGGAACGCCTGATCGGTCGCGATGAACAAACATTGATTGCGCGTTCGCCGCTATATCATGCCGATCAACTCGCCTGCCCGGTGCTGTTCCTGCAGGGCGGCCAGGACAAGGTCGTTCCGCCGGATCAGGCTGAATCCATGGTCGCGGCGCTTTCCGAGCGCGGCGTGCCCGTGGCCTATGTGCGTTTTGAATCCGAACGCCACGGTTTTCGTAATGCCGATAACGTGATGACCGCGATCGAAGCCGAGCGCAGTTTCTACAGCCGGGTGCTGCGGATCTCGGACGTCGAGGATCTCGAGCCGCTGACGATCGAGAATTTCGAAGACCTTTGACGCCCCCGGGCACGGGGGCGGTGATCGGCGGTGGCCACAACCGGGGTCGACGGTATCGCTATGCGGCCCGCTTCTGGGGTAGGCTTGATTGCGCACAAGCGTTTTTTCGTTCCTGGGCTCTGGTTTGTTAGTCGTTGATTACAGCGGGTTTGTTGCGCACGCAGCGGCCGGTCATGAAGCTATGCAGTCATTGTGAAATACGGTTCCCCGCGTTGGTATGCTGCAACGGTAATCGGTATCACCGTGATCGGGGTCACCGGCATGGTGCTTGTGCCCCGGGCGCTGGCCGACGATGTCGACGTCAAGATCAAGGGTATCGGCGACCCGCTCGAGAGCAATGTGCGCAAGTCGCTGTCAGTGGCCGGCAAGCACAAGCAGCCCTGGTCGCCCGATCAGATCAAACGCCTGTATCGACTGGCACCGAAAGAGATCAAGCAGGCGCTCCAGCCTTACGGGTATTTCAATCCCCGGATCAGCGAGCGGCTGAAGCAGCCCGGCAGTGATTCCAAGACCTGGAAGGCGAAATTCGACATCAAGCATGGGCCGCCCACCAAGATCACCAAGCTGAATATCGACGTCCGGGGCCCCGGTCGTGGATTGGATGCGGTCAAAAAGGCGCTGCATTCGACCCAGCTGGCCCAAGGCAAGCGTCTGATCGAATCCCAGTACTCGGACACCAAGAGCGCGCTCTACAATGCGGCCTACAACGCCGGCTATCTGGACGCGAAGTTCAGCCAGTCGGCGATCCGGGTCAACCCGAAGAACAACACCGCCGAGATCGATCTCGTGCTCGATACCGGCGAACGGTATTACTTCGGCCCGGTCACCTTCGACCAGCACTTGCTCAACGACAAGTTCCTGCATCGCTATGTGCCTTTCAAACCGGGCCAGCCCTACGACGCCGAGCAGTTGATCAACCTGCAATTGGCGCTTTCGAATACCGACTACTTCAGCCAGATCGAGATCCAGGCGCCGCGGGATCAGGCCACGCGTACCCCGGCGCTGCATCGTTGGTTCTATGATTTGCTCTACCCGCCACGGCATCCGCTGGAACCGATCGGCGAGTTGCGTGTCCCGGTGACGGTCAAGGCCAAACCGAGCAAGGGGCAGAGCTACAAGATCTCCGCTGGCTACGGCACCGATACCGGCCCGCGGCTTGGTCTCGGTGTGAAGTTCCCGCACATAAACCGGTATGGCCATCAGTTCCGGACCAACCTGCGTCTTTCGCAGGTGCAGCGCACCCTGCAGTCGGCCTATGACATCCCGATCGGCGATGTCACGAAGGATAAGCTCAGTTTCACCGCCACGATCAGCAATCAGGATTTCGGCGACATCACGTCAACGATCTACGGTGTGGGTGCCACCCGCGACACCAGCTGGGCCCTCGGCCGCAAGCGGGCTTATGTCAAGTTCGAGCGCGAGAACTACAATCTGGGGCACGGCAACCGTCAAAGCACACTGCTCTACCCAGGCTACAAAATTACATTGAAGAAAGCCGACAATCTGATGTTCACGCGCAAGGGGGTCAGCTTGTCGCTGGATGTGCATGGCGCCAGCAGTGCCCTGTTGTCGACCGCGAGTTTTGTATCAGCCGATTTCACCGGCCATGCGGTGCTGCCGATGACGTCCACCACGCGGCTTGTGCTGCGCACCGAGTTGGGTGCCATCGAGACCAACAATTTCAATAATGTACCGCCCTCCCAGCGTTTCTTCGCCGGCGGCTCCGGTAGCGTGCGCGGCTATGCCTATCAGTCGATCAGTCCGACCAACAGTAAAAATCACGATATCGGCGGGCGCTATCTGGCCTCCGGCAGCATCGAGGGGGACTGGTTCTTCTACAAGAAATTCGGTGTGGCGGCCTTCTTTGATGCGGGGGATGTCGAGAACAGCATCAGCAACTTCTCGTTCAGGAAAGGTGTCGGTATCGGTTTCCGCTGGGGGTCGCCGGTGGGCATGGTGCGGCTCGATGTGGCCCATCCATTGAATCACTCGAGCAGCAGCGTTCGCGTCGACTTCAGCCTCGGGCCCGATTTGTGAGTGAGTCGCAAGACAGCGCCGAACAGACGCGGCAACCGGAACCGAACAGGCCGCGCCGCCGGCGTTCGCGTGTCTGGCGTGTCCTCAAATGGGCGCTGCTGGTTCTGTTCGTCCTGGTTCTGGCTCTGGCTGGCCTGGTCTGCTGGGTCGGCGGTACGCGTAGCGGCACCGAGTTTGCCTGGCGCCAGGCCAAACAGTTCATGCCCGCCGATATTCACATCGCCTCGGTCAAGGGCCGGCTGATCGGGCCGCTGCACATCAGGGGCGTCGATTACGATACCGATGCCATGAAAGTGCATATCGGCTCGATCGATTTCGATATGGACTTCTCGGCCATTTGGCATCGAACCGTCCATATCAAGCATCTGGACGTGCATAACGTCGAGTACACCGTCACCCAGGCGACGCCGAAACAACCCAGGCAGACGAGCCAGCCGTTCTCCATGCCGAAGCGGATCCATCTGCCGGTCACGGTGATCGTGGACCGGGTGGCGGTCACCCACGTCACGGCCGTGACCGCGCCCAAGGCCAAACCTGTGAAGGTTGATCGTCTGCAATTAACCGGCGCT
This sequence comes from Salinisphaera sp. LB1, assembly GCF_003177035.1. Taxonomy (NCBI): domain Bacteria; kingdom Pseudomonadati; phylum Pseudomonadota; class Gammaproteobacteria; order Salinisphaerales; family Salinisphaeraceae; genus Salinisphaera; species Salinisphaera sp. LB1. The sequence goes on from NZ_CP029488.1 coordinate 1,473,756, forward strand.
CGCCTCGCCAAGGCCCAGTGGCGCATTAAGTCCGTGACCGGGCACGGCCCGATGTTCGACCTGGACGCGCATGCCGCGGTCACGCCGAACAGCGGCTACAACACCAAGTTGCACGCCAAGGTGGATCTGCGTCTGCCCCACTATGCGCCGCTGTCGGCGACCGCCGACATTACCGGCAAACTCGATGACCTGCAGCTGGCCGCCAACGTCGCCGCGCCTTATAACCTCAAGCTCAACGGCCACGTCACCGACGCCCTGTCCAAACCGACAATCGACGCCGAGCTCCAGGCTCATGGCGTGAAGACCCAGGCGATCAGCAAGACACTGCCGCAGATCGCCGCGGATGCCGAGATCAAGGCCAAGGGCCCGATCGACGACCTCGGGTTGCAGCTGTCGGGTCACGTCGACAGCGCCGACTACGGCAAGGCAACGCTGGACGGCGGTCTGCACTACACACCCCAGGCCATCGACATCCATGATCTGAAGATCGGCGTGCCGGCGACCCACGGCCAGCTTACGGCCAACGGGACGGTCGCCATGGCCAGCGGCAACAACATGAATCTGACCGTGAACTGGTCGAATCTGGCCTGGCCGTTGTCGGCCAAGCCAGCGTACAAGTCCGGCCAAGGGAAGGTTCGGCTGACCGGCAGTCTCGACCACTACGATCTGAATACCAACCTGGTGTGGCAGGTGGTCGGCCAGACCCAGGGCAAGCTCGCCGCCCGCGGGTCCGGCAGCATGAAAGCGTTCGATTTGAAATCGCTGGATATTTCCGGCGGGCCCGGCCATATCACCGGCCACGCCCGGACGCGGTGGTCGCCCAAGCTCGATGTGAGGGCTCACTTGCAAGGCCGCCATATCAATCCGGGCGCGATCGTGGCCAACATCCCGGGCGACTTCAATCTCAATCTCGACGTTACCGCCACCCGGGTCGGCCAGCAGATCCATGCCGATCTGAAATCGCTGACCGCCCATGGCAGCCTGCGGCACCAGCCGCTGGACCTGAAGGCAAAGGCGCAATACCTGGGAAACCACGTCAAGGTCGATACCCTGCACCTGGTCGCCGGCGCCGCCACGGCCGACGTCAACGGCACCTTCGGCTGGACGCCCAACGCCAAGCTCGACGGGCAATGGTCGGTTCATTCGACCGATCTGTCGACGATCATGCCGGGGCTGGCCGGCAGCCTGCAGACCGACGGGCATGTGTCCGGCCGCTTCAAGGCGCCGGACATCACCGCCAAGCTCACCGCGCACCATCTCGATGCCTACGGCGACAAGGTGGCGGCCGCCGACATGAACGCCAAGGTGGATTGGTCGGGAGCGACGCAGTCAAAGGTCGATCTGACCGTAAACGGGATCGACGCCTCCGGCCAGAAGATCCGCAAGGTCGCGCTGAATCTCGATGGCACGCCGGCCAAGCATCGTTTGTCGTTGAAGCTGGACAGCGACACGGCCAGGGCCGATCTGGCACTGACGGGCTCACTGAACAAAAAGAGCGACCGCGAGCAGTTCAAGCTGCGCCGCCTGACCGCCGGTTACGGCAAGCTTGCGCCCTGGTCGCTGGCCTCGCCGGCCTCCGGGTCTGTTTCGGCCAAGGCTCAGTCGATCGAAAACGCCTGCCTGACCTCGGGCAGTGCCCGCCTGTGCCTGTCCGGCAGTCACGACGCCAAGCGCAGCAAGGGCCACGTCAAACTCTCCGATTTCAACTACGACTATGCCAAGCACTTCTTCCCGGCTGGTCTGAAGGTCACCGGGTCGGTCTCGGGGCAGGTCGACGCCAAGCTGCCCACGGGCGGCACGCCCCAGGTCAACGCCAATCTACAGACCTCGGCCGGGACGGTCAGCATGGCCAACGCCCAGAGCAAGAGGGTGAAGGTTCTGAATATGCAGCCCGGCCATATCAAGGCGAAGATGGCCAACAATGGGATGCACGCCGACGTCGACCTGCCGCTGGCCGGCAGTGACGGTATTCGTGCGCAGGCCCGTGTCGCCTCCGGATCCGGCAGCCTGATACAGCATCCGTTGCACGGCCGACTGCATATCGGCCTCGCATCGATGGCATTCCTCGCCAAGCTTTCGCCCCAGGTGGATACCTTCGACGGCCATTTCGCCGGCGACATGCAGCTTGGTGGGACGCTCGCCAAACCGACCGTTCGCGGCCGTATGGGGCTGGATGCATCCAAGGTCGTTCTCGTCACGCCCGGGTTGACGCTGACCGACGTGAGTTTGGCGGCACAGGGCCGGGGAAACACCATCGGCATCACCGCGGCCGCCAAGTCCGGTGGCGGCACGCTTAACGCCAATGGCAATATTTCGCTGGCCAATCGCGGTCAGACCGTCAATCTGGCGATCAAGGGCGATCATTTCCAGATTGCCCACATCCCGGATGTGACGGCCTATGTCAGCCCGGATCTCAAGGTCGCCGTCACCCCCGCGCGCGTGAACGTCACCGGCAGTGTGACCATTCCCCAGGCCGCGATCACGCCGAAGAATTTGCCGGCTTCGGGCGTGACCGCGCCGTCATCGGACCAGGTGATCGTGACCCACAAGGCCCCGGCCACCCAGGTCGCGGCACGCGCCATTCATGCCGACGTGAACGTCATACTTGGCAAGAAAGTACATATCAATGGCTTCGGCCTGAAGGCCGATCTGGGGGGCAACCTACGCGTGGTCCAACAGCCCGGAAACGAGCCGACCGGCACCGGGGCGATCCAGATCACCAAGGGGTCCTACCAGGCCTACGGCCAGAATCTGGATATCCAGAAGGGCAAGATCGTGTTCGCCGGCGGCCCGGTCAGCGAGCCCGGCGTCGATATCAAGGCCGCGCGCTATCCGACCAAGGATGTGACGGTGGGCGTGCACGTGCATGGCAGCATCAAGAACCCGAAGCTCGAACTCTTCTCCGATCCATCGATGACCCAGTCGGAACAGTTGTCCTGGCTGTTGCTCGGCCGGCCACTGAACGCCACCAATGGGCAGCAGTCGAGTCTGGTCGCCCGAGCCGCGCTGGCGCTGGGATCCTCTCGCAGCAACAAGGTATTGCAGAACATCGGCAACAAGCTGGGGCTGGACAATGTCGGTATCGGCGCCGGCGCCGGCAAGAGCAGTAGCGAAGCGGCGTTTACGGTCGGCAAATACCTGTCGCCGAAGTTGTATATCGGTTACGGCCTCGGCCTGTTCGACCAGGTCTCCACCGTCACCATGCGTTATACCCTGTCGTCGCACTGGACACTCGAGACCTCATCGAGCAGCCAGGCTACCGGTGGCGATATCATCTGGAGATTCGATCACTAAGAGCCTATTGCAATAGGCTGTTATTAATCCGGCATCAAAACAGCTGACTTCATCAGCTGTTTTCAACGCCTGCAAAAATAAAAGCCGGCGCCTGCCCGTCTTTTATTTTTGAAGGCTTCGCGGCCAATGGCCGCGGCGAGCATGAGCATGCGGTCGCGTACTCGCGCTATTAACCCGACAAATCATCTATTTTGTGCCGGGTTAATAGTGTTCAGTTCCGGTTTTCGCGCGACCGGCGCCGCAGGTAGTAGATCAGCCAGGCAATGCCGGCCAGCACGAGCACCAGCGCGAGCAGCGCCTGCTCGACATTCTGGATATGGCTGACTGCCTGGCCGATGGCGTCGGCCAGGTAATGCGCGATCACGGTGACCGTGGTCGACCAGATCAGCGTGCCGATGAAATCGTAGAACAGGAAACGCCACGGTGAGACGCCCAGAGAGCCCAGCACAAACGGCGTGAGTGAACGCATCGCCCAAAGAAAGCGAAAGCCGATCATGACGACCGCGCCGTAGCGCTCCAGCAGGGCCTCGATCTGGGTCGCGCGCGCATGCCATTTTGGGCGCTTGGCCAGCGCCGGCCGACCCATTTTGTGGCCGATGTGAAACCAGATGTTGTCGCCCAGAAGGGTGCCGATTGTCGCGGCAAGCCAGACGCCGTGACCGGTCAGTACACCGTTGTTCGCTGCCAGCATGCCCAATAGAATCGAGGCCTCGCCCTCGAAAAAGCAGCCGGCCGCGACCGCGAAATAGCCGTATTGCGCGATCAGGTGCCACAGCGTATGGATCATGAGTTCGTTTGCCCTGTTGCCTTCTTATGCCAGGCGTTCGCGCAGCCAGCGGCCAATGGTTGCGATTTCGGGCAGGCAGACCTGGTGTGCCATCGGATATTCGTGCCAGTCCACCGCATAGCCGGCTTCGGCGAGCCGATCCCGGCTGTTACGCCCCAGCGTGATGGGCACGACGGGATCTTCGCTGCCATGGGCCATGAAGATGGCGACGCCCCGATTGGCGTTGCTGGCTTCGGCGGCCAGGGCGTCATGCAGCGGCAGATAAGTTGAAAGCGCCATAATACCGGCCAGCGGCGCGCCGTGGCGCAGCCCGGTATGCAGCGCAACCGCTCCGCCCTGGGAAAAGCCCGCAAGCACGATCCGGTGAGCGGGGATGCCGGCCTCGATCTCGCGCGAGATCAGGGCTTCGATTTCGACCGCGCTGGCCTCGATGCCTTCGCGATCCTGCTTGTCGGCAATATCCACGCCCTTGATGTCGTACCACGCCGGCATGCGCATGCCGCCGTTCACGGTGACCGGTCTTTGTGGCGCGTTGGGGAACACGAAACGAATCGCGTGCTGCTCACCAAGCCCCAGTTCGGGGATGATGGGCACGAAGTCATTGCCGTCGGCGCCGAGGCCGTGCAACCAGATGACACTGGCGGTTGCCGCGGCCGGTGGCTGGATTTCAACGCAGTCGAGCATGATCATGTCCGTCGGGGGGTACCGATGGCGAAGTCTGGACAGCCCCTGAGCGACATGCAAGATCGGGAATGCGACGAAAGCAACACGCGGCCTTCGACGCATGGGCCAGTTGCGATAGTATCGGGCGCAGTCATATACACAACAACGACCCCGAGTCGTTTGGAGTTCCGATGAAATCACGCGCAGCGATCGCCTGGGAAGCCGGCAAGCCATTGTCGGTGGAAGAAATCGACGTGGCCGACCCGAAGGCCGGCGAAGTGCGGGTGCGCATCGTGGCCACCGGCGTTTGTCATACCGATGCCTATACCCTGTCGGGCAAGGATCCGGAAGGCTTTTTCCCGCGCATTCTGGGCCATGAAGGCGGCGGTATCGTCGAGGACGTCGGCGCTGGCGTGACCTCGGTGGCGCCGGGCGATCATGTGATCCCGCTGTATACGGCCGAATGCGGCGAGTGCAAGTTCTGCAAGTCGGGCAAGACCAACCTCTGTGGTGCGGTGCGCGAGACCCAGGGCCAGGGCGTGATGCCCGACGGCACCACCCGTTTTTCCCAGAACGGCCAGGATCTGTACCACTACATGGGTACGTCCACGTTCTCGGAATACACCGTCGTGCCCGAGGTGTCGCTGGCCAAGATCAGCCCCGAAGCCCCGCTGGACAAGGTCTGCCTGCTCGGCTGCGGCATCACCACCGGTATTGGCGCGGTCTACAACACGGCCAAGGTGGAGCCGGGCGCCACAGTGGCCGTGTTCGGCCTGGGTGCGATCGGGCTGTCGGTGATCCAGGGCGCCAAGATGATCGGTGCCGAGCGCATCATCGCCATCGACCTGAACCCGAGCAAGTTCGAGTTTGCCGGCCAGCTCGGCGCCACCGATTTCGTCAATCCGAAGGATTATGACGATCCGATCCAGCAGGTCATCATCGACATGACCGACGGTGGCGTGGACTACTCCTTCGAGTGCATCGGCAATACCGACGTCATGCGCGCCGCGCTCGAGTGCTGCCACAAGGGCTGGGGCGAATCGACCATCATTGGCGTGGCCGGTGCCGGCGAAACCATCGAGACGCGGCCGTTCCAGCTGGTGACCGGGCGCGTCTGGCGCGGTTCCGCCTTCGGCGGCGTGAAGGGCCGCACCGAGCTGCCGGATTATGTCGGCCGTTACATGTCGGGCGATATCAACATCGACGATTTCGTCACCCACAATCTCAAGTTCGAGCAGATCAACGAAGCCTTCGACCTGTTGCACGAAGGCAAGGCCATTCGTTCGGTGCTGCATTTCTGAACAAGGCGAGCCTCCGGGAGGTCCGCATGGATGTAAAACAGATCGACGAACACAAATCCTTCGGCGGCTGGCAGCGGCGTTATACCCATGCGTCCAGCGTCTGCGGCTGTGACATGACGTTCGCGCTGTATCTGCCGCCGGCGGCCGAGCACGGGCGCGTGCCGCTGGTCTACTGGTTGTCGGGACTCACCTGCACCGACGAGAATTTCGTCAACAAGGCCGGCGCACAGGCCGTGGCCGCCGAACTCGGCATCGCCATCGTCGCGCCCGATACCAGCCCGCGTGGCGAGGACGTGGCCGACGACGCGGCCTATGATCTTGGCCAGGGCGCCGGCTTTTACGTCAACGCCCGTCAAGCGCCCTGGTCGCGTCATTACCGGATGTACGACTATGTCGTCACCGAGCTGCCCGATCTGCTCGCCGATCGCTTCGGCGAGCAGATCGATCTGTCGCGTGAGGCGATCGCGGGGCATTCCATGGGCGGTCACGGCGCGCTGGTGATCGGGCTGCGCAACCCCGATCGCTTTGCGGCCATATCCGCGTTTTCGGCGATCTGCAATCCGGTCGAGGTGCCCTGGGGCGAGAAAGCCTTTTCGACCTATCTTGGCGATGACCGCAAGGCCTGGGCCGAGTATGATGCCAGCCTGCTTCTGACCCATGCCGATCACGCTGCGGCCCTGCCGCCGGTGTTGCTGGAGCAGGGGCTGGCCGACGGTTTTCTCGATGAACAGCTCAAGCCCGAGGCACTGGAGGCCGCCGCCACGAAAGCCGGCGCCTCGGTCGAGGTCCGGCGGCGGGACGGCTATGATCACAGTTATTTCTTCATCGCCACCTTCATCGGCGAGCACCTGCGGTTTCTTGCACGCCACATGGGCGTCTAGGCAGGGCGCGGGTTAGACTGTCGGGCTGGAACCGGAATACGAGTGTGCGCATGAAGCCCGTCATCCTGGCCCTGTTCATTGCCGTGGCGGCCGGCCTCTTGCTGGCCGGCTGCGGCCAGAAGGGCGCACTGTATCTGCCGGGCCACAACCCGAACCCGCCCAAGCCGCTGATCAAACCGCCGACATCGGGCCAATCCGGGCAATCTTCCGGCCGCGGGGCCGACAAGGCGTCGACCACACCGGCGGCGTCGAGCCAGCCCAACACAAACCGCGCCGAGCCGTAGATGGATCATTTCGAGTACCGAGACGGCGCGCTTTACGCTGAAAACGTGCCGGTGGCCGATATCGTGCAACGTTTCGGCACACCCACTTATGTCTATAGCGCCGCGACCCTGTCGCGTCATTATCGCGTGTTCGACGACGCGCTCGCGGGCATCGATCACGACATCTGTTTCGCGGTGAAGGCCAACGGCAACATCGGCGTACTGGGCGTGCTGGCGGATCTGGGCAGCGGTTTCGATATTGTGTCGGTCGGTGAATTGGAGCGCGTGATCACCGCCGGCGGCGATCCGGCACGCGTCGTGTTCTCGGGCGTGGGCAAGCGCGTCGACGAGATCGAGCGTGCACTGGAAGTCGGTATCGCCTGTTTCAACGTCGAGTCCGAAGCGGAGTTGGCGTGTATCGATGCCCTGGCTCAGCGCATGGGGGTTGTGGCGCCGATTTCCCTGCGCGTGAACCCGGATGTGGATGCCCAGACGCATCCCTATATCTCCACCGGCTTGAAGGAAAACAAGTTCGGCATCGCCATCGACCGGGCGGAAGCGCTGTATGCCGATGCCGCGGTCCGGGCCGGTCTGGCGCCTATCGGCGTGGATTGTCATATCGGCTCGCAGCTGACCACACTCTCGCCGTTTCGCGACGCGGTCGGTCGCGTCCTCGACCTGATCGATCGCCTGGCCGGGCGCGGTATTGAACTCTCGCATATCGATGTCGGCGGCGGTCTGGGCGTATGCTATCGCGACGAAACGCCGCCGACCCCGGCGGAATACGCCAGCGCCATCGCGGACATGCTGGGCGATCGCCCATTGAAGCTGATTCTGGAGCCGGGCCGCGTGCTGGTGGCCAACGCCGGCATTCTGGTCACGCGGGTGGCACTACTCAAGCCCGGAACGGCCGAGGATGACAAGCATTTCGCCGTGGTCGACGCCGCCATGAACGATCTGATCCGGCCCGCGCTCTATGCCGGCTGGCATCGTGTCGTGCCGTTGCAAATGAATACGCACGGCGGTCAGACACGCAGCTGGGATATCGTCGGCCCGATCTGCGAAACCGGCGATTTCCTGGCCCAGGGGCGTGAACTCACCCTGGCAGCGGGCGATCTGCTGGCGGTGCGTACGGCCGGGGCCTACGGCTTCACCATGGCCTCGAACTACAACGCCCGCCCGCGCGCGGCTGAGGTCATGGTCGTGGACGATGCGATGCACGAAGTCCGCGCCCGCGAAACGCTGGCCGATCTCATGCGCGGCGAGCGACGGCTGCCTTTTTCCTGAGTCGTTTCTGCTTCTTTGGGTGCATCATCAGGATATTTTGTCCGCAGATCGACGCAGATTCACGCAGATGGCGGTCGGCTGATGCGTCGTTGCAGTCTTCGTGGCGCCGCGATTTCTAGCGCTGCCGATTCTGGGTGAAACAACGCGAAACGGTTCGACAGTCGGCATTAAGCGTCCTTGGAACAACGCGCCCATCGCCGATGGCGCCCCGGGCGGTTATGGCATCGAAACCATAACCGCCATCTGCGTTGATCTGCGGATAATGTAACGAACGAAACCGCCGCAATAGGCGGACCGTCGTAGGCCTTCAGAGCGCTGCTGTCGCAATACGAACGGCGGTACTGAGAAAGCTGTGGCGCCCCGAAGGCCGCAACAACGCGCCAGCCGCCCGCCATCGGTGAAATCTGTGGATAACCTTTCAGGAACGAAGCCACCAACCGGCCCGGGCCCGGATAGCGTCAAACACCACGACGACACGCCAACCGCCCGCCATCTGCGTGAATCTGCGCCGGTCTGCGGACAGGTTTTACAAGGAACGATGCCGTGCAAATGGACCCGAAGGCGTCGCGCTCTTAAAGTGTCGGTCGCACTCTTCGTATCGTGTTTCGCACGCATCTTGTCATGTCCGAATCCAATGCCCGTGGCCCGCTGATCCTCATCGACGGCTCGTCCTGGCTGTATCGCGCCTTTCACGTCCTGCCGCCGCTGACCAATGCCGAAGGCCAGCCGACCGGCGCGATCTATGGCATGACCAATATGCTGCGCAAGTTCCTGCGCGAATATGATTCGGATCGCATCGTCGTGGTCTTCGACCCGCGCGGGCCGACGTTCCGCAACGAACTGTTCGCCGACTACAAGGCCAACCGGCCGCCGGTGCCACCGGATCTGGCCGACCAGTTCGAGGGCATTCGCGACGTCATTCACGCCATGGGCCTGCCGATCGTGCAGATGGACGGCGTGGAGGCCGACGATGTGATCGGCACGCTGGCGGTGCGTGAGCCCGGCCCGGTGGTGATTGTCACCGGCGACAAGGACATGGCCCAGCTCGTCAACGAGCGTGTCGTATTGCTCGACACCATGCAGGACAAGCGCACGGATGTGGCGCGTGTGCACGACAAGTTCGGCGTGGGGCCTGAGCTGATCACCGATTATCTGGCCCTGGTCGGCGATACCTCCGACAACATTCCGGGGATCGACAAGGTTGGCCCCAAGACCGCCGTCAAGTGGCTGATCAATTACGGCAATCTCGCCGGCGTGATCGAGCATGCCGACGATATCGGCGGCAAGGTGGCCGAGAATCTGCGCGCCCGGCTCGATCAACTGCCGCTCTATCAGGATCTGGCGACGATCCGTACCGAACTGGATCTGGCCGGCCTTGCGGACGAGCTGACCCGCCGCGAACCGGATACCGAAGCCCTCGCCGCGTTGTTCCGCCGCTACGAGTTCAACAAGTTCCTGGAGGAACTGGACGCACCGGCCGAAGCAGCCAACGGTGGCGATGCGCCGGGCGCGCCGGTCGATACGCACTACCACACCGTGCTGGATACCGATGCGCTCGAGGCCATGATGGCCAAACTCGAGGCCGCCGAACTGATCTGCGTGGATACCGAGACCGACGCCCTGTCGGCGATGCAGTCGAATCTGGTCGGGCTGTCGTTTGCGGTGACGCCCGGCGAGGCCTGGTATGTGCCGGTCGGCCACAATTATCTGGGCGCGCCGGACCAGCTGCCGATGAATATCGTGCTCGATCGCGTGCGCGGTGTGCTGGAGAATCCGGCCATCAGCAAGCTCGGCCAGCACATCAAGTACGACCTGAATGTACTCGCGCGCTACAACGTGCACCTCGCCGGCGCCGATCAGGACACCATGCTCGAATCCTATGTGCTGGATTCCACTGCCACGCGCCACGACATGGATTCGCTGGCCCAGAAGTATCTGGCGCGCACGACGACCAAGTTCGAGGAGGTGGCCGGCAAGGGCGCCAAGCAGGTCGGCTTCAACCAGGTCGCCCTGGATGTGGCCACGCCGTATGCCGCCGAGGACGCCGATGTCACGTTGCAGCTGCACCAGCTGCTGCATGCGCGTCTGGGCCAGACCGGCCGCCTGCTCGAACTGTATGAAACGGTCGAAATGCCGCTCATGCCGGTGCTCGCGCGCGTCGAGGCCAACGGGGTGCTGGTCGACGACCAGTTGTTGAAGCGCGTGTCCGGCGAAATGGCCGAACGCATGATCGAGATCGAGCAGCAGGCCTTTGCGGCGGCGGGCGGCGAGTTCAACCTGGGCTCACCCGCCCAGCTCAAGGAAATTCTGTTCGACCGGTTGGAACTGCCGGTGATCCGCAAGACACCCAAGGGCGCGCCGTCGACCGCCGAAGACGTGCTGCGCGAACTGGCCGACAAGCACGCGCTGCCGGCGCATATCGTGGCCTGGCGTGAATTGTCCAAGCTGCGCTCGACCTACGCCGACAAGTTGCCGACACTGATCAACCCGGCCACCGGGCGAATCCATACCAGCTACCACCAGGCGGTGACGGCCACCGGGCGGCTGTCGTCATCCGACCCCAACCTGCAGAACATTCCCATCCGGACCGAAGCCGGACGCCGTATCCGCGAAGCCTTCATCGCCCCGCCCGGCTACAAGATCCTGGCGGTCGACTATTCCCAGATCGAACTGCGCATCATGGCGCATCTGTCGGGTGATCCGGGGCTGCTTGCAGCCTTCAACGAACAGCGCGACGTGCACGCGGCAACGGCCAGCGAAGTGTTCGATACGCCGCTCGAGCAAGTGAGCGTCAACCAACGGCGCGCGGCCAAGGCGATCAATTTCGGCCTGATGTACGGCATGTCCGCCTATGGTCTGGCCAAACAACTCGAACTGTCGCGCGAGGATGCGGGCGCTTATATTGATCGTTTTTTCGACCGCTTTGCCGGCGTGCATCGCTATATGGAACAAACGCGAGCTGCCGCCAAGGCCGATGGCTATGTTGAAACGCTGTTCGGACGTCGTCTTTATCTGCCCGAGATCAATGCGCGCAACGGCACCCGCCGCCAGGGGGCGGAGCGGGCCGCGATCAACGCCCCGCTACAAGGCACAGCCGCCGATCTGATCAAAAAAGCGATGATCGAGGTCGATGCCTGGCTGCGAGAAACCGGCGAGGACGCGCGCATGATCATGCAGGTACACGACGAACTGGTCTTCGAGGTGCCGGCAGCCGAGGGCGAGCGCCTGGGTAAGGCCATCGCCGATCGCATGAGCGCGGTCGCCGAGCTCGATGTGCCATTGATCGCCGAGGTCGGCATTGCGGACAACTGGCAGCAGGCGCACTGACAAGCCCGGCGAACCGGCGGAACAATTTGGCGCGTTTTTATGCGGCGATCCGCCCGCCTGAAAAAAATCGCATCGAATTTATCGAGCGATTACAGATGCTTGGAATTTTTTGAAAAAATTTTGGCCGCGGGCTGGAACTTGCCCGCCGGGGGCAGGGTCTTATTCCCTGCAAGCACATTGTTGCTTGCCCGCTTTTCTCCCTGAGCGGTAACCCCCAATCCGGTTTCCCCCAAGAACCGGAATGCTTGCCCCGACGGTAATTCCCCCTGCCGTCGGGGCTTCTTTTTGTTCCACATTCTCGCGTCGGTCGCGACGATGCCCGCATCGAACGGTTTACGCGACGAGGCGTTGAAAAAAATCCGGATTTATTTTGAAACTTTCCGGCCCGCCCGCAGTCTCAGCCCATGTAAGCGAAACGCTTACCCGCTTTTCTCCCTGAGCGGTAATATCCGGTTCCCCCCCAAGACCGGATCCGCCCCGACGGTTTCCCCCGGCCGTCGGGGCATTTTTTTGAGCACGTTCCGGCGCGCCGAATTTTTTTGCGAAGCGGCCGGAACTTCTGCGTTGCCCCGGCGTCTATAGTCTTGCAGGCCAAGCCGAGGCTGGACCTGCCCGCTTTTCTCCCTGAGCGGTAACATCCGGTTCCCCCCCAAGACCGGATCCGCCCCGACGGTTTCCCCCGACCGTCGGGGCATTTTTTTGAGCGTGTTCCGGCGCGCCGAAAATTTTTTGCGAAGCGGCCGGAACTTCTGCGCAGCTCCGGCGTCTATAGTCTTGCAGGCCAAGCTGAGGCTGGACCTGCCCGCTTTTCTCCCTGAGCGGTAACATCCGGTTCCCCCCCCAAGACCGGATCCGCCCCGACGGTTTCCCCCGACCGTCGGGGCATTTTTTTGAGCGTGTTCCGGCGCGTCGAAATTTTTGCGAAGCGGCCGGAACTTCTGTGCGGCCCCGGCGTCTACAGTGCGGTAGGCCAAGCATAGGCTAGACCTGCCCCGCTTTTCTCCCTGAGCGGTAACATCCGTTCCCCTCCCCAGAGGCCGGATTGATCGCCCTGGCGACGTTCCCCGCGTCGCCAGGGTTTTTTTATACCCTGGGCGTAACCCGCACTGCTTTTATCGCACAAGATGATCGTCGAGGTCGACTCCTGACGCCGTTTAGCCGACAAGTGGTCGTTATGGCTCGATGAACGTACTGATCGACAACGGATCTCGGTCTGCGCGGCGGCTCAGTCGGCATGCTCGCCGGGCACGTCATCGGGCACGAGCAGGGCAATCGCCTTGCGGGCTTCGTCGATGCCGATGCGTTTGCTCGAGGAGAACAACTGGGCGGTGGCACCATCGACCGCCGCACGGGTCCGACGGAGGATGTTGTGTTGATCGTTGCGTGAGAGCTTGTCGGCCTTGGTCAGCACTAGGTGGAACGCCAGACCGTAGGCCGCGCCCCATTCGATCAGTTGGCGATCGAAGTCCAGCAGCGGACGGCGCGCGTCCATGATCAGCACCACGCCGCTCAAGGTTTCGCGTTCGGCCAGATAGCCCTCGATCAGAGCCCCCCATTCAGCCTTGATCGCCGGCGGCACCCGAGCGAAGCCGTAGCCCGGCAGATCGGCGAAGCGCAGGCGCTCGTTCTCGAAGAAATTGATCGCCTGGGTCCGTCCCGGCGTCTTGCTGGTTCGCGCCAGATTGCCCTGTTCGCAGAGCGCGTTGAGCGCACTGGACTTGCCGGCGTTGGAGCGCCCGGCGAAAGCGATTTCGCAGCGATCCGCCGGTGGCAACGCCGACAATTTGGGCGCCGACAGCAGAAAATGCATGGTTCGAAAGTCGCGGGCGGTGAGTTCGGGCATCGATTCAATCAGGCTGGTAGTGTGACGGCGCACGGCCATTGTAAGTGCTGGCGTACTCCGGCGTCGGTCACGCCGCGAATTCGGCCCATTGTTGGCCGTTCATCACGGGAAAAGAACCATGTTGAATCGATCGATCGCCCTGTGGGTCCTTGTCGGCCTCGCCATCTGCGGGCCGGCGTCGGCACAAAGCCTGATTTCGCGCTATGTGGCCGGCGAGGATTACAAGGTTGCGCATTCCGCCGGCCCGGCGAACGGTCAGGGCCCGGTCCGGGTGACCGAGTTCTTTCTCTACAGTTGCCCGCATTGTTTTCACTTCGAGCCCGAGCTCAACGCCTGGCGCAAGCAGCATCCGAAGATCGATTTCAGCCGCGTGCCGGTATTGTTCGGCCCCGGATCGCAGCCCTACGCGCGGCTGTACTACACCGAGGTGAAGCTCGGCGTGGTCGATCGATTGCACGATCCGATCTTCGACGCGATTCACGAAGACGGTGAGCCGCTGTCGAGCGAGGGCCAGATGCGCCGGTTCATGGTGGCCCACGGTGTCAACGGGCAACGCTTCGACAAGATCTACCACAGTACGGCGGTCGAGCGGAAGGTCCAGGCCATTACGGCCCGCATGCAACGCTATCCCGTGATGGCGGTGCCGAGCATCAGCGTCGCCGGGCGCTACTGGACGAGCGGGCGCCTGGCCGGAAGCAATCAGCGCATGCTCAAGGTGGTGGATTATCTGATCGCTCGCTCGCGCCATGCGGGTGCCAACGCCAGCGGTTGATTCGATTGCCGCGCCTCGCATCGCACATTGCCCGGCCGCATTTGTATCATAGCGGCGCATCGCCGGACGGTCGCGCCCGCGACTGCTCGACTCGTTCAGACGCTCGAACCGTATCCAAGGGGTCCTCATGCTCATTCCCGTACTACTGGCCGGCGGCACCGGCACGCGATTGTGGCCGGCTTCGCGCCAGAGCCGACCCAAGCAGTTCCTGCCGCTGGCCGGCGGCGAGACCAGTCTGTTGTCGGCCACGCTCGAGCGCCTGCGCACGCTGGACGATCTCGGCGATGCCCTGGCCATCGGCAGCGAAGCGCATCGTTTCGTGATCGCCGAACAGATGCACGCCGCCGGGCACGACGGCCGCATCATCCTGGAGCCGGCCCCGCGCAATACCGCGGCGGCGGTGGCGGCCGCCGCCTTCGAAGCCCGTGCACGGCATGGCGAGGATGTCGAACTGCTGGTGCTGCCCACCGATCATGCGGTAGCCGATCAGGCGGCGTTCGTCGCCACAATCGAGCGCGCTCGCGCGGCCACCGGGGCCGGGCGTCTGGCGTTGTTCGGTGTTGCGCCGGATCGCCCGGAAACCGGCTATGGCTATATTCGCGCAGGGGCGCGGGTTTCCGAGGGCGTGCGCGTGGTCGATGCCTTCGTCGAGAAGCCGGATGTGGCAACCGCCGAGCGGTTTCTCGCCGCGGGCGATCACTACTGGAACAGCGGCATGTTCATGTTCCGGGCGAGCGACTACCTGGAACTACTGTCCGAGCACGCACGCGATATTTTCGACGGGGTCGCGGCGGCCTACGAGAAGGCGACCACGGATATCGATTTCCTGCGCCTGGACAAGGCCAGCTTCGAGGCCGTGCGCGCCGATTCGATCGACTACGCGGTGATGGAAAAGACCGATCGCGCGGTGATGGCTGAACTGGATGCCGCCTGGTCGGATCTGGGCAGCTGGACCACGGTCGCCCGCGCCGTCGGGCTGGATGCGCGCGGCAACAGCGCGACCGGCGACGTCTGGCTCGAGGACAGCGATGACTGCGTGGTGCGCAGTGAAGGTCGGCTGGTGGCCGCGCTCGGCACGCGCGACCAGATCATCATCGAAACCGCCGACGCTGTACTGGTGGCCGATCGCTCACGCGAGCAGGATATCAAGGCCCTGGTGGCCAAGCTGGCTGCCGCCGGCCGCAGCGAGGCCACCGCGCATCGCAAGTCGTATCGGCCGTGGGGGTCCTACCAGCAGATCGCGGCCGGGCCGCGTTTCCAGGTCAAGCATATCCGCGTGACGCCGGGCGGACGCCTGTCGCTGCAGTCGCATCATCACCGCGCCGAGCACTGGATCGTGGTGCGCGGTACCGCCAAGGTCACCTGCGACGAGCGCGAGATGCTGCTCACGGAAAACCAGTCGACCTATATCCCGCTGGGCGCCGTTCATCGACTGGAAAACCCGGGCAAGGTAGAACTGGATCTGATCGAAGTACAATCGGGAAGCTATCTGGGCGAGGACGACATCGTGCGTTACGACGATGTGTACGGGCGGCCCGAGCTGGAAGAACACGATACCGGCGCGGCTCCGGGCACAGGGGCCTGAACCGTCCCCACACTGAAGGAGCATTACCGATGGGCCAGTATTATCCGTTTTTCAAGGCGTACGACGTCCGGGCGCGGGTGCCCGATGAACTCGACGCCGGCGTGGCGCGCCGCATCGGCCTGGCGTTCGTCGCCGAACTGGGCGCGAAGACGGTGGTAGTGGGCCGCGACATGCGCCTGTCCAGCCCCGAACTGGCCGATGCCCTGATCGACGGCCTGACCGCGGCCGGCGCCGATGTGCTCGATATCGGGCTGTGCGGCACCGAGGAAGTCTATTACGGCGTGTTCTCGCAGGGCGCGGACGGCGGCGTGATGGTCACCGCCAGCCACAACCCGAAGGATTACAACGGCCTGAAGTTCGTGCGCGAACAGGCCAAGCCGATCTCGGCGGACACAGGCCTGGCCGACATCGAGCGCCGCGTGCACGACGACGATGTCACGCCGGCGGCCACACCCGGCGTGCGGCGCACGCTGGATCAGCGCGACGATTACGTCGCCTTTTTGCTGGCCCAGATCAAGCCCGAGAATTTCCAGCCGCTCAAGATCGTGGTCAACCCGGGTAACGGCTGTGCCGGTCTCGTGGTGGAAAAACTCGCCGAGAAACTACCGTTCGAGTTCGTGCGCATGCAGTTCGAGCCCGACGGCGAACTGCCCAACGGCGTGCCCAACCCGCTGCTGATCGAAAACCGCGAGGCGACCTCCCGGGTGGTGCGTGAGGCGGGTGCGGATTTCGGCGTGGCCTGGGATGGCGACTTCGATCGCTGTTTTTTCTTCGATGAGCACGGCGAGTTCATCGAGGGTTACTACATCGTGGGCCTGATCGCCCAAATGCTGCTCAAGATGAATCCGGGCGAGGCCATTGTCCACGACCCGCGCCTGGTCTGGAACACGCTGGCCCAGGTCGAGCAGGCCGGCGGACGCGCGGTGGAATCCAAATCCGGGCATTCGTTCATGAAGCAGGTCATGCGCGAGAGCGACGCACTGTACGGCGGCGAAATGAGCGCGCATCACTATTTCCGCGAATTCTCCTATGCCGACAACGGCCATCTGCCGTGGCTGGTGATCGCGCAACTGGTCTCGGAGACCGGCAAGGGCCTGTCGACCCTGGTCGAAGAACGCATTGCCGCGTTCCCGGCCTCCGGCGAGATCAATCGCAAGGTTGAGGACGCCGACGCAGTGATGGCCGCGATGGAAGCCCATTACGCCGATTCGGCCCAGAGCGTGGAACACGTCGACGGCCTGTCGATGGACTTCGGCGACTGGCGCTTCAACCTGCGCAAGTCGAACACCGAGCCGGTGATCCGGCTCAACGTCGAAACCCGCGGCGACAAGCCGCTGTTGCGGGACAAGACCGACGAACTGCTCGCGCGCGTCGGCGGCACGGCGTGACCGGGGTCGGCCATGCGTAATCGACGCGGACTGGGCTTGGCGGTGACCGGCGGGCAGCTGGCATTGCTGGATCAATCGCAATTGCCGCACGTCGAGCGCTGGCTCGCCATCGACACGGTCGCGGCCATGGTCGAGGCAATCCAGGCGTTACGGGTGCGCGGCGCGCCGCTGATCGCGATCGCCGCGGCCCTGATGATCGCGGTACGCGCCGAGGCCGGCGACGATCGCGACACGTTGCTCGAAGCGATTGAAACCCTGCGATCGGCCCGGCCCACCGCGGTCAATCTGTCCAATGCCATGACCGAACTGCGCCGGGCCATGACCGGCTCGGACTGGCGCTCGGCGCTGGTGGCGGTCGCCGACGATCTGGCCGACGGCGATGTGGCATTGTGCAGCGCCATGGGTGAAAACGGCGCGGCGTTGATCGCGCCCGGCGAACGCATTCTGACCCACTGCAATACCGGGGGGCTGGCCACCATCGGCATCGGCACGGCGCTGGGTGTGCTCCGCCGTGCCCACGAACAGGGCAAGGCGATCGCGGTATGGGTGGATGAGACGCGCCCCCTGCTCCAGGGCGGCCGCCTGACGGCGTGGGAGCTGGGCGCGCTGGGCGTGCCCTATACCTTGATCACCGACAACATGGCCGCGGCCCTCATGGCGCGCGGCCAGGTCGATCGCGTCATCGTCGGCGCCGATCGCATCGCGGCCAATGGCGATGTCGCCAACAAGATCGGTACCTATGGCCTGGCCGTGGCCGCGCACCATCATGGCATTCCGTTTGCCGTGGCCGCGCCCTACACCACCCTTGATCCGGCCTGCGCCTCGGGCGCGGATATCGAGATCGAGCAGCGGGCGGCCGCCGAGGTGCGCGGCGTGGCCGGGCCGGCCGGCGATCTGTGCTGGGCGCCGGTCGACGCGCCGGTGGCCAATCCGGCCTTCGACGTCACCCCGGCAGCGCTGATCACCCACTGGATTCTGGATGCGGGTGTGTTCGCTCGCGAGCAGGTGGCAGACGGTGCGCTGGCGGCCGGCGGGGCGGCTTTCGGCGGATCGCGGGCTTATTAACCCGGCACAAAAATAGATGATTTTTCGGGTTAATAGCGCGAGTATGCGACCGCATGCTCGCCGCGGCCATCGGCCGCGAAGCCTTTGAAAATAAAAGACGGACAGGCGCCGGCTTTTATTTTTGAAGGCGTTGAAAACAGCGGATGAAGTCGGCTGTTTTGATGCCGGATTAATAGCCGACTGCATCTGTGCCCATCGTGCCGGGCATGTGGCCGATTCCGCGGCCATCCAACGGCAGGCAACCCGAATACCGGCGCCCGCGTATCGCAGGGTGAAGCGCCGCCCATTCACGTGCCGATGGGGCGTTATACGCCCTACAACAGTTCGATCTCCGAGAACGTGGCCACGCTCGGGTGCGCCTGGCTGGCCTCGGCCTTCTCGCGGGTGTCGTCGTCGCGGGCGATCCAGCAGGTCTGCAGGCCGGCCTGTTTGGCGGCATCGAGTTCGCCGCCGGTATCCGAGATGAACAACAGCGCCCCCGGGTTCTCGCCGAGCGCCTGCGCGATCGCGGTGTAGCTGTCGGCATTCTTCTTGGCGCCCACGCGCCGGTCGAAGAAGCCGGAAAACAGCCCGGAGATATCGCCGGCGTCGCTATAGGCGAATAGCAGGCGCTGCGCCTCGGCGGGGGCGGCCGAGTAGGTGAGCAGGGTGCGATGGTCGTCGGCCCAGGATTGCAACGTGGCCACGGCATCGTCGTAGACGTGGCCGGTCAGTTCGAAGGCCTGGTAGGCATCCCGCCAGAGCAGATGACAGAGTGCCGCCACCGGGCCGGAATCGCGTTCGACGAGGCCGAATTCGGCCAGCTCGATCAGCCGCGGGACATCCACCTCGGGTTCGCCGGCCGCCTGCGCCAGCGCTTCGAGCGCTTCGGCCACGTCCGGGCGCTCGGCATGGCGCTCGATCCAGGGCCCGAGATGCGCCTCGGCGTAGGGAATGAGCACGTCGCGGGTGAACGCCGCATCGCTGACGGTGCCTTCGATATCCACGATGATGGCGACGACTTCCGGGCTAAGTTCTTCCAGGCGCACGACCGGTTCCAGCGAAAGGGCGAGGCCGGCATGCTATCCCGCGTGGCCGGCCCCGCCAAGCGATCGCCTGGCGCGGCGCTATGCTTTCGCGCTGGGGCGGGCAGAAACACGGTCGTGCCAGGCCGCCAGATGCGGCCGATCGCCCACGCGCACGTCGATGACACGGGCGAAATCGATCGCCGCCAGCGCGGTGATATCGGCCACTGTGTAGTCGTCGCCGGCAATATGTGGCTGCGTAGCCAGGTGCTGGTCGAGAAAATCGAACATCCGCAGCGCGGCCTGGGCGCGATCGGCGCCGTAATCGGGAAAAACCGCCTCGCGATCGGAGAAATGGCCGGTCGTATGCCGGAAAGCCATCGCCACCGGCAACAGCAGATGCAATTCCATGCGCCGGTTCCACATCTCGATCATGGCCTGCGATTCGGCCGAGTCGCCCATCAACGGCGGCTCCGGATGGGTGATCTCGAAGTAACGACAGATCGCCATCGATTCCGACAGGCACTGGCCATCGTCGAATTCGAGCACCGGCACGCCGCCCATCGGATTCTTGGCCTTGAAATGCGCCGACAGGTTGTCGCCGGCCGCCAGGTCCAGTTGTTCGATCTCGAACTCCGCCAGGTCGATGTTCTTCTCCGCCAGAAAGATACGCAGCCGGCGCGGATTGGGGGCCTGACGTGTTTCATAGATCTTCATCGGCTTGTCCTCGTATTTTGCGAATGCGCTGTCCGCCGACCATGCCCCGCCGACAAGACATTGGCAATACGTTGGCGTATGCTTGTAATTGTGACAATAACGCGTGTCAGATATGAGTGACCATCCGATCTCACACAAGCGCATGGCGATAACGGGGGCGGGCAGCGGCCTCGGTCGTGCGCTGGCACTGCGTTATGCGCGGGCCGGTTGGCGCGTGGCGGTGACCGATATCCAGGCCGAGCGTGCGCGCCGTGTCGCCGGCGAGGTCAACGACGCCGGCGGCCAGGCCGTGGCCCAGACCCTGGATACACGGCGCGACGCCGATTTCGCGCAACTCATGGTACGGCTCGACGCCGAATGGGGCGGGGTGGATGTGTTCGTCAACAACGCGGGCGTGGCCGCGTCCGGCACGGTCGCCGATACGCCGCAGGCGGACTGGGACTGGATCGTCGATATCAACCTGATGGGGGTGGTGCGCGGTTGCCGGGCGGCGCTCCCGGCGCTTCGCGCCTCACGTGGGCATATCGTGAATACGGCGTCGTTTGCCGCCATCGCCAACGCACCGGGCATGGCATCCTACAATGTGACCAAGGCGGGCGTGTTGTCGTTGTCGGAAACCCTGCGTGCCGAGGAATGCGGTCACGGCGTGGGCGTGACCGTGGCCTGTCCGGCGTTCTTTGCCACCAACCTGATGGACTCGTTTCGCAGCACCGCGCCCGGGCGCGACGCGCTGGTGGCAAAACTGATGGCGCGCTCCGGCGTGACCGCCGAAGACGTGGCCGATCAGATCTTCGACGCCGTGGCCAGGCGGCGTTTCCTGGTGCTGACGCATCGCGACACGCGATGGCAATATCGATTGAAGCGGCTGCAGCCGGAATGGTTCTTCCGCGCTGTGGAGAAAATGGCGCGCTCGATGCTCAAACCGCATAGCGGAGAAGCGACATGAGTCACGATCGTATCCTTATCTACGGTGCCTATGGCTACACCGGCGAATTGATCGCTCGCCAGGCGGTATCCGAGGGGCTGTCGCCGGTACTGTCGGGCCGCAATGCGGCCAAGGTCGCGGCGCTGGCGCAATCGCTCGGGCTCGACGCCCGCCCATTCGATCTGGAGGGCGACACCGTGGCCGGTCAGCTCGCCGACATCGATGTCGTGCTGCATTGCGCCGGGCCGTTCGTCGATACCGCGCCGGCGATGGTTGCGGCCTGTATCGCGACCGGCACCCACTACCTCGACATCACCGGCGAGATCGAGGTGTTCGAGCATGTCTTCGGCCGCGATGCCGATGCGCGTGAAACCGGCGCGGTGTTGTGTCCGGGCGCCGGCTTCGATGTCGTGCCCACCGATTGCCTGGCCGCCGCCCTGGCAGAGGCGCTATTCGATGCCACGGAACTGGCGCTCGGCTTCGATTCGCGCTCCGGCCTGTCACCGGGTACGGCCCGGACCTCGATCGATGGTCTGGCCGGCGGCGGCCGCGTGCGCCGCAGCGGCCGGATCGTGAAAGTGCCGATCGCGGCCGACGTCCGGACTATCGATTTCGGCGATGGACGGAAACCGGCCATGACGATCCCCTGGGGCGATGTGGCCACCGCTTATTATTCGACCCGCATCCCCAATGTGGCGGTCTATATGCCGGTATCGCCCGCGCGCATCCGCCAGGTGAAATGGCTGAATTGGGTGCGCCCGGTGCTCGGTCTGTCACCCGTGCGCAATTTCCTCAAGGCGCGTGCCGGCCGGATTCGCGGCCCGGATGCCGCCAAGCGGGCGCGCCATGGCACCCATGTGTGGGGCGAAGTGCGCAACGCGTCCGGGGCGGTCCGGGTCGGCCGGGTCCATGTGGCCAATGGCTACGATGTGACCGTCCATGCCAGCCTGGCACTGGCGCGCAAGCTGCTGGGCGAAGCGCCCCAGGGCGGCGCCTACACGCCGTCGAAACTGGCCGGCGCCGGCTTCGTGGAGCAACTGCCCGGCAGCGGCACGATCCGGATCACGAACGAATAGTCGGCGTGCGGTGCCCGGCCGGCCGGCGGTGTGCCGTTTCGATATCGAAATAGGCGGCCAGTACGGCATACAGATCCGGATGGGCGCCGGCCAGGGCCTCGCCGCGCTGGAAGAAGGCCTCGGCCGCCTCGGCGAAGAACGCGTCGAGCGCGATGTCCTCGTCCAGCGGCAGCAGATTGGAGCCGGTCTCGCGCAGGCGCCGCCATTGTTGTTCGAGCGCATCGCCCCAGGTCAGTCCGCCGGCGACCACGGTCGTGGGGACGGCGAAATCATGCAGCCGTGCGATTTGGCGCACGATGGGATTCTGCGGCCCGCCGTTCAGGGCAGCGACCACCGCCGGCCACGACACATGCAGCCTCAGCGTTCGCCAGCTGTCGCCGGTTGCCATTTCGCCGAGATCTTCCAGCAGGCCGGTCACAGGCGGCCCCGACCATTCGCTGTCGAGATCGTCATGCACGACGATCTCGGTGGGCAAGCGCGTCTGGCTGGGCTGGGCGCCGAGACAGAGCATGCCCATCTGGCCGGCCAGCGCCAGCCGCTGGTCGGCGCTCAGGGTGCGCCCCGAGTCGGCGATCAGGTCGGTATCGCGCAGCACATGCGCGGTGCGACGCTGCAGGCGGGCCAGGCGCCGAGCGTCGAGGCGGCGAATCCACGGCATCAATCGGCCCAGGCGGCGCCGCTCGGCCGCCGATAGCGCCGGATGTCGGCGCGCCCAGCCCGGGCCGAGAATCATCAGCGCCACAGCGGTCAGTGCACCGGCCGTCACCAGCAGGCTCGTGAACAGGTTCATGCCATCGCGCCGGCCACAGCGGCGATCATCACGTCGTCTGTACGAAGAGGCTGTGGTCGATACACGAGCGATAAATACGCAGCTTGCGGGATGATTCTACAAAACATCTTGGCCACCGTGATATCGAGGGGCTGTCACGTCCGTTGATGAATGGGCGTGACCGGACACCGGCGCCTGTTGCCGTTTCAGACGCCGGCGCGTGGACAGGTGTCTAACCCGTGGCCGACGGCTCGTTGGCCACGCCGTGCGGTACGTGGCCGGCTGCCATCAGGCCGGAGGCCGGGCCGATGTGGGTGGCCTGGTCGTCGAAGAAGATGTCGGCGCCGAAGGCCTGCAGGAACTGGGCCTTGGCCATCCCGCCCAGAAACAGCGCCTCATCGATGCGGATATGCCAGGCGCGCAGGGTACGAATCACGCGCTCGTGTGCCGGGGCGCTGCGCGAAGTCACCAGCGCGGTGCGGATCGGGCAATCATCGGGATCGAATTCGCTCTGAATATGGGTCAGCGCTTCGAGAAAGGCCTTGAACGGGCCGCCCGGCAGCGGGCGGGCGGCGGCCGCGGATTCGGCCTCGGTGAAGGCGGCCAGTCCGTGCTGCTTGAAGATGCGCTCGGCTTCGTCGGAGAACAGCACGGCATCGCCGTCGAAGGCGATCTTGAGCACGCCTTCGCCGGCCGCCCGGGAATGGCCCGGCACGATTGTGGCGGCGGCGCATCCGGCCGCCAGGGCCGCCCGCACGTCGTCCGGGTCGGCGGATAGAAAAAGATCGGCGCCGAAGGCCGAGACGTAACGCCAGGGCGAGTCGCCGCTGGTAAAGGCCGCCCGGCTGATCGGCAGATCGTGATGGGCGATGGAATTGAACACCCGCAGGCCGGTGTCCGCACTGTTGCGCGACAGCAGGATCACCTCCACGCGTTCGCGGTCGGCATCGTTGAGCGCCAACAGCTTGCGCACCAGCCCGAAGGCGACGCCGGGCTCGAGCACATCTTCCTCGTGCTCGATCTGGTAGCTGCAATACGCCTCGCGGCCCTCGGTCTCGAAGACCGCATGGCTGGCTTCCAGGTCGAACAGGGCCCGCGAGGAAATGCCGATGACGAGTTTGCCGGATCGGGTAGGCATGTCATCCAGTCTAGTGCCTGTGGCCGTTTTGCACGAGACCGCGCCGAACGGCGCCTCAGAGCTCAGTCGCCGGCCGAGGCGCGGCCGCCCGCGGGGGCGGCTGCCTGCCGCGCGACCTGTCGGGTGGCAACAAACATGCGCGGGCGATCCTGGAGCCCAAGTTCGCGGCCGAAGAGGATCGGTGCGGCCCGGCCGGCCGATCCTCTTGCCGGCTCAGCTGCCGGTATCGGCGCCGGCCGATTCATCGTTGACGGTCGCCTCCGAGCGCAGGCTTTCGATGGTTTTGGCGCCGATGCCATTGACGCGACTCAGCTGGCCGAGGCTGTCGTAATCGCCATTGGCCTGGCGATCCTTGACAATAGCCTGGGCCTTGAAGCTGCCGATGCCGTCGAGTGTCTGCAGTTGATCAACCGTGGCGGTATTGACGTTGACCGCGGCCAGTGCCGTGGTGGCGTAGAACAGCGAGCCAGCGATTACGGCAAAAATGAATTTCCTCATCATTCCTCCTGAACGGTGTTTGTTACGCGGGATACTGGAACCTAGGCGCAATGGTATGAGGCGCGCAAGCCCATGCTGATCAATGGTTATGGCATGATGAGAATAAATGTTTGATTCGCCGTATAATTCGATTGTTTGGTAAAACTTTTTACCGCCTGCTGTTGCGCGGACTTGAGCGCAGACGGTCAGTAGCGACAGGTTGCGGCACCGAGTCGGTATGATCAGATCGGCATGATTAAACCAATGACGAGGACGGGCTTCGTGACAAAGCGCAAGATCGATTGCTGGCTGACCGACATGGACGGCGTACTCGTGCACGAGAACAAGGCGCTGCCGGGCGCCGCCGACCTGATCAACCAGTGGCGGGCCAGTGACATCCGGTTTCTGGTGTTGACCAACAACTCCATCTATACCCCGCGCGACCTGGCGGCTCGACTGGCGCGCAACGGCATCGAGGTGCCGGAGGACCAGATCTGGACCTCGGCAATGGCCACGGCGGCGTTTCTGGCCGGGCAGGCGCCCCAGGGCTCGGCCTTCATCATCGGCGAGGCGGGCCTGACCACCGCGATGCACGAAGCCGGTTTCGTCATGACGGATACCAACCCGGATTTCGTGGTCCTCGGTGAAACCCGAACCTATTCATTCGAGGCAATTACGAAAGCGATCCGCTTGATCAACAACGGCGCGCGCTTCATCGCCACCAATCCGGACGTGACCGGGCCGAGCGCGGAGGGCGTGCTGCCCGCGACCGGCGCGGTGGCGGCGTTGATCACCGCCGCCACCACGCGCGAGCCCTACTACGTCGGCAAGCCCAATCCGATGATGTTCCGTTCGGCGATGAACAAGCTCGGCGCGCATTCCGAGCGCACCGGCATGATCGGCGATCGCATGGATACCGATGTCGTCGCCGGCATCGAGGCCGGACTGCATACGATCCTGGTCCTGTCGGGCATTGCCAGCCGCGATGATGTCGATCGCTATCCGTTCCGGCCCGCGGCCATTCTCGACTCGGTTCAGGATCTGCTCGACGAACGCAGCGCCACCCACGACGATGGCGCCGAAACGGGCGACAGGAACGCACCCTGACGGCCGCGATCGTGTCACTATGAGACCGGTCGAACCCGGTTCTCCGGCGGGCCCCCGAATTGGCATGCTCTGGGGCCTGCTGCCGTTGCGTGCGAGTCCGCAGCCAATGACAAGGATGATCATGATCCGAAGACTGGCGTTTGCGCCCGCGGCGATCACGCTCGGGCTGATGATGACCCAGGTCTGCGCGGCCGAGGCTTCCGATCCCGACGCCGCGGGCATGCGGCTGTCCGCCGCGCAGCGGATCTTCGATACCGGCAATCTCGACACCCGCGTGAGCGCCTGTCAGGACCTCGACACGTTCGTGAACGCGACGTGGGTAGCCGCGAATCCGATCCCGGACGATCACACCCGCTGGGGTTCGTTCAACATGCTGGCCGAGAAGAGTCTCGACGATCAGCACCGCATCGTGGAACAGGCCGCGGCCCGGGCCGACACGGCCTCGCCCGGCTCGATCGAGGCCAGGATCGGACATCTCTATCAGTCCGGCATGGATACCCGCGCCATCGACAACGCCGGTTACCAGCCGATCGAGGCGCGCCTGAAGCGGATCGCGGCCATCGACAGCCGCCAGGCGCTCAGTCGCTATCTCACCCGGGCGTTCGCCGCGGGCCAGGGCCAGGTGTTCGAACTCGGTGCCAGCCCGGATTACAGGAACGCGACCCGGATCATCGCCTATGTCGATCAGGCCGGGCTCGGTCTGCCGACGCCGCGGTACTACACCGACAAGGCTTACGCCGATCAGCGCGCCGCCTATGTCGATTACATGACGACGCTGTTCAGGCGGGTCGGGGAATCCGACGATCGCGCCGCCGCGGATGCCCGCAAGGCCATGGCTCTGGAAACCGATCTGGCCAGGCATTCGCTGTCGCGCGTGGCGATGCGTGATCCGAAGAACCAGTATCATTTCGTGACGCTGGCCGAGGCCAACCGGGCCACGCCGAATTTCGACTGGAAGGCCTTCTTCGCCGCGCAGGGGGCTGACATCAAGCGGGGCTTTTCCCTGTCGCAGCCCCGATTCTTCAAGCAATTCGACAAGCTGCTCGGCAATGCGCCGCTCGATCGATGGCGCGCCTATCTGCGTTTCCATGTGATCGACGATGCCGCGCCCCTGCTGTCGCAGCCCTTCAACGACGCCCACTTCGCGTTCTACGGCACCACGCTCAATGGCCAGCCCGAGCAGCAGGCGCGCTGGAAGCAGACGCTGGCTGCGGTCAACCAGGCCATGGGCCAGGCGCTGGGCCAGCTGTATGTCGCCCGGTACTTCCCGCCGCAAGCCAAGGCGCGTGCCCAGCAGATGGTGCACAACATCCGCGCGGCGCTGAAAACGCGCATCCGGAACAACGACTGGATGAGCGACGCAACCCGGCAGAAAGCCCTCGACAAGTGGTCGAAATTCCTGCCCAAGATCGGCTATCCCGAGCACTGGCGTTCCTGGCATGGGCTGTCGATCTCGGCCGACGATTTTTACGGCAACATGGCACGCGCGGCCAAGTTCAACCATGACTACGAAATGGCCTATGTCGGCGGCCCGCGGGATCGCCGGCGCTGGGGCATGACGCCGCAGACGGTCAATGCCTACTACAACCCCACTGACAACACCATCAACTTCCCGGCCGCCATTCTGCAGCCGCCGTTCTTCTATGCCCGCGGCGACGACGCGGTCAACTATGGCGGCATCGGTGCCGTGATCGGACACGAGTCGAGCCACGGCTATGACGATCAGGGCAGTCAGTTCGACGGCGACGGTAACCAGGTCAACTGGTGGACCGAGGCGGATCGCAAGGCCTTCGAGGCCCGCGCGCAAAAGCTCGTGCATCAGTTCAACCAGTACACACCCATTCCGGACAAGCCCGAACTGCACGTCAACGGCCAGCTTACCCTGGGCGAGAACATCGCCGACCTGGTTGGGCTGACGCTGGCCTACGATGCCCTGCAGAGCGCGCTGGCCCATCACCCGAACCAGGCGCGCATGAAAATCGACGGGTATACCCAGGCACAACGCTTTTTCATGTCCTGGGCCCGGGTCTGGCGCGGTCACAGCCGGCCGAAGGCGCTCGAGGTCCAGCTCAACTCGGACCCGCATTCGCCGATGCGCTATCGTGCGATCGGGGCGCCGTCGAACATGCCGGCCTTCGCCCGCGCCTTCGATTGCAAGCCGGGCGACCGCATGGTCCGGCCGAAGGATCAACGCGTCGAGATCTGGTAAACGGCGCCGGGCGCGGATCCGGGCCGGGCCGGGGCGCCGATCGTGGCGTCGATTCGAACGCGCTCGCCGCCAGCGTTTTCAGCGGGTGGCACGCAGGACAGCATGGCGGGATAATCGGGACGTGACGCCGCCCGGCGGCACGGGCGGAGACCCGATGCAACCGTGGTCGGCCCGTATCACGGTACGAATCCGCGGCGGGATACACTCGGCGCCCGTTCTCGACGGACATCCTGGCGGGTGCCCGCTATTGATCGCGATGGCCGCGCCCGCCGCTTACGTTAGTCTCAGGCATGCTCGATATCACTCAGATCATCTCGGACTACGGCCCGTGGGCCATTTTCGTGCTCGTGCTGATCGAGGACTTCGGCATCCCCGTGCCCGGCGAAACCGCGCTGATTTCCGCCGCCCTGCTGGCGTCCCAGGGCAAGATGCCGATCGAGCTGCTGCTGCCCGCGGCCTGGCTGGGCGCGGTGATCGGCGATAACATCGGCTATGCGATCGGTCGCTTCGGCGGGCGGCGGGTCGTGTTGCGTCATGGTGCCCGCGTCGGCATCACGGAGGCCAGGCTGGCCCGTATCGAGCGGTTCTTCCAGCGCCGGGGCGGCGCCATCGTGATCGTGGCCCGTTTCTTTGTCGGCCTGCGCCAGCTCAACGGCATCGTGGCCGGCATCGGCTGCATGGCCGCGCCGCGTTTCGCCCTCTACAACGCCATCGGGGCCGCGCTTTGGGTCGGCGCCTGGGGCTTCGGCACCTACTGGTTCGGCAAGCATTTCGAGCAGGCACTGGCGCATTTCGGGCCGGTCGGCCTGTATACCGCGGCCGGTGTCACCACTGTCGTCGTGTTGATTTACCTGGTCTGGCGGTTCGTCTATCGCAGCCGTCCCCAGGGCTCGAACAATTCATGATGCGGGCGCGGGGCCGGCGGCCCGGGGTATCCATGACCAAAAACCAACAGGAATGCGACTAATTCCAGGGCAGCGTGCGGCGCGTTTTACCGTCGTATTCCACCACGGCATGCTTGCGGGCTTCGGCGACACGCTGGCCTCGGTCGCACTGCTGGTGGGTGTCGGTGCGACGCCCGGCGATGGGCCGATCGGATGGTCGCGCACAGGCGTTCCCTTCGGAATATAGGGTGTGGGGCGAGGCGGCGCGTCGCGCCGTGCAGTCACTCTGCACAAGCGTGCTACAACGCTGGATTGCCGCAAAACAGCGCTTGTCTCGAAGGGTTGGGCCGCCCATGAAATAACCATGGGCGCCCGGCGGCGTTGCAAGTCTTGATCGTGGCACGCCACGACGCGGCGACTCGCGCCTTGCCGGACGCGATTTGCGGTCTCCAACGCGGCGCTCGCACGAAACGGCAACAGGTCCTAGAATCGATCGTCGCCTTCGTCATCGCCTATGCCATTTTCTTCATCTTCCAGGGGTTTAATGCGCGATGCATTGTTCGATGTGGCGGGCAAGCTGGCGTTGATCACTGGCTCCTCGCGCGGACTCGGCGCCGAACTGGCGCGCGGCCTGGCCGAGCGTGGCGCGCGCGTGATCCTGCACGGGCGCGATCCACACAAGCTGGCCGCCGCCGCTGAGCGGCTCGCCGGTGAGACCGGTGCGGAGGTGGCCCACGTGGCTTTCGACGTCACCGATGCGAGCGCCGTGAAACAGGCGATCGCCGAGGTGATCGCCGCCCATGGCCTGCCCGATATTCTGGTCAACAACGCCGGCCTGCAGAAACGCGCGCCCTTCGCCGAGTTCGAGCCGGCCGACTGGGATGCGGTCGTGGCGACCAATCTGTCGAGCGCGTTCTATGTAGCCCACGCCCTGGCCGGGCCGATGTGCGAACGCGGCTCGGGCAAGATCGTGAATCTCGGGTCGGTGCAGTCGAAGCTGGCGCGCGAGACGATTGCGCCCTATGCGGCCGCCAAGGGGGGCGTGGCCATGCTGACCCAGGGCATGGCGGCGGATCTGGCCCGCCACAATATCCAGGTCAACTGCATCTCGCCGGGCTACTTCCAGACCGACATGAACACCGCGCTCTGGCAGGACGCCGACTTCGATGCCTGGATCAGGAAACGCACCCCGGCCGCGCGCTGGGGCCGGCTCGACGAACTGATTGGCACGCTGGTCTATTTGTGTTCAAACGCCTCGGACTTCGTATCCGGGCAGAACATCTTCGTCGACGGTGGCATGACCTCGGTGGTTTGATGCCCTGCCGGCAGCGGCCGAGCCGGCGGATTTCACCGCTACGACACGCGCTTCACCGCCCGCAGACAAAAAATACCCGGCGCCAGGGCCGGGTATCTTCATGCGCCTTCGGCCGATGCAGCCGCTTAGCGGATGGTATGCGTGCCTGCCGCCGTCTGCGCTGCGACCGGCGTCTGATCGGGGGTGCTCGGCATCTGGGCCAGTTCGGCGGCCACGATCGGCATCAGCATGGAGGCGGCGACCAGGCCGGTGACCACAAGGCTGTTCACGATGTTCACCTTGAAGTTGTTCATCATCAATGCTCCTCAATAACCAGAAGAATGTTCGGTGAGCCAGCGGTTGCACGGGCCCACGGTGATCTTCGGCATCCGCATTGACGTGAACCGCTTCCCTCGGTGTCACGTTGCCGATGCCGATCAACGAATAGGAATAAGCAAGTATTGCCTCTTTGGGACAAGCCCGATGCGACGGTAACGATGGGGTTTGGCCTGCGGCCGGCGAAAAACGCCTTGAACCATCGATATTTACCGTCGACGCCGGCGATTCTACGCCTAAAGTCGAATTTGACAACCCTTGTTTAAAAAAAATTTCGTGTGTCATTTGCACCCAGCAGCTCGCTCGTTAAATCAATATCTTATGGTGTTCGATGGCCGCGCCGGACATGCCCTGTACACCGGCACGGCGGGCTGTGGCGCTTTCGGGGCGCCGTTGGCGATCATGGACGTGATTTGGGCCGATCGTAGTCTGCAATGATCAGGATCGCTTTAATGAACGGGCCGTTAATCGCCGGGGCGGCCCCTGGGCCCCGGCTATCGACAGCAACCCGGGTTCACAGCTTGCCTGCCCGCCGATTGATTCGAATCTTCGCTATGCTGGCGCGGGCCGGTCCCGTTTCTTCACGAGTGGATTCGTCATGTCTTCGATACGCCTTGCCACGGCGGCCGACTGGCCGGCGCTCTGGCGCCTCTTGTCGCCGGTCTTCGCGGCCGGCCGAACCTATGCTTATCCGCCGGATATCGCCGAGGCCGACGCCCGGGCGGCGTGGATGAACAAACCCGCGGCAACATTCGTCGGCGAGGCGGACAACGGCACAATTGTGGCCACCTACTATCTGGTGGCGAATCAGCCCGGTCAGGGTGCCCATGTCGCCAATTGTGGCTATGTCGTGGCCGAAGCCGCGCGCGGGGCCGGGTGGGCAAGCGCGATGTGCGAGCATTCGCAACGCGAGGCGGTTGCGCGCGGCTTTCGGGCCATGCAGTACAACTTCGTGGCCGAGACCAACGCTGGCGCTGTGCGCCTGTGGCAAAAGCACGGCTTTGAGATCGTCGGCCGCCTGCCGGGCGCCTTCTGTCATCCCGAGGCCGGCGACGTCGATGCGCTGGTCATGTACAAGCGGCTCGCGCCGCCGCTCAATCGACGATGATGAACCCGACGCAGGCGGCGGTCAGTGTGCCCATGACGATGTTGAATATGCGCCAGGCGCGGGCTGTTCCGAGTATGCGGCCGATCACGCTGCCGAACGCCGCCCAGAATGACAGGCAGGGCAGGCCCACGACGAGCATGATCGCGGTCAGCACGAGGGCGTTGAGCAACAGCGGCCCCTGCTCCGGCAGAAACGAGGCGGTCAGCGTCAGCCCCATCACCCAGACCTTGGGGTTGGCGAACTGGAAAGCCGCAGCCTCGAGGAATGACAGGGGCCGGGCATCACCGGCCACATCCAGGTTCGGCGGCGGTGCGCTGGCAATACGCCAGGCGAGATACAGCAGATAAGCCGCGCCCAATGCGCGCAGGGCGTACTGCAGCAGCTCGTAGCGCTGGAACAATGCGCCAAGGCCGAACGCCATCCCCATGTAGAGCATGGCGCTGCCTCCGAGGATGCCGGCGATATGCGTCAGCGTCCGGCGATAGCCATAGCGCGCTCCCGAAGCCGTCAACATGACGTTGTTCGGCCCGGGCGTGCCTACCGTGGCCAGTGCGAACAGGGCTACCGGAATCATGGCCGTGGGCGTGATCATGACAGGCTCCGGTGCGCGACCGAGGGCGGCGCGGCGCCAACGCGGTGGCGGCGGGCCGGGTTCGGGGCGCGTCGCCGCGCCGACGCCCGATAAGCGAAAGACAGGGGGCTAGGCGGGGTATTCATGATATTGTATGGGTGCATTTTAGTGTTTTCGGCATGATTTCTGGCGAAATTCGAAGGTTACGCCGCGATTGGAGGGCGTCAATGATTTTATTGTCACCATGACAATTTGGGTGCCGACGCTGTCGGGCGAGGGGCCGCGTTATCGTCAACTGGCCACGGCGATTGGCCGGGCGATCGAATCGCGCGAGCTCGGCCCGGGTACCCGGCTGCCGCCGCAGCGGCGGCTGGCGCATGCGCTCGGCGTCACCGTGGGCACCATCACGCGCGCCTATGGCGAAGCCGAGCGTCAGGGCTGGGTGGAAGCGCGCGTCGGCAGCGGAACTTATGTGCGCGGCGGCCGCGAATCGCCGGGTTTTTCGCATGTCAGCGTCACACGCGAGAACGACGGCTGGATTGATTTGTCGCTCGCGATGCCGCCGGGCGATGCCGAACGCGATGCCGGCCTGAGGCGCGCCCTTGCCGGCATTCAGGCCGACCCGACCGCGCTGGCCCATGCGCTCGATTACCAGCCGGAAGGCGGGCTGGATGCGCATCGAAACATCTATGCGCGCTGGATGACCGAACTCGGGCTGCCGGTCGACGCCGATGAGTTGATCATCGACCAGGGCGGTATGAACGGTATCTTCATCGCCCTGTGCACGCTGGCGGGGCCGGGCCGGCGCGTGGCGGCCGAGCGTTTGACCTATCCGGGGCTGATCAGTGTGGCCGGGCAGCTGGGCCAGCGCCTGGTCGCGCTCGATCACGACGCAGACGGTCTGGCTGTGGATACGCTCGCCGCCCGGCACGATCAGCAGCCGTTCGATGTGCTCTACGTCATGCCGGAGCACCAGAATCCGACCACGGCCCGGCTCGACGAAGCGCGCCGTGCGGCACTGGCCGCGTTCGCGCGCGAACGCGAGGTCTGGATCGTGGAGGACGGCGTCCAGCATCTGCCGGCGGCCGAACGTGGCACGCCGCTGTACCGGCTGGCGCCCGAGCGTACGGTGTATCTGTTCTCGGTCTCCAAGATTCTGTCGGGCGGCCTGCGTTCGGGCGCCATGCGGGTGCCCGCGGCGATTCGCGAGCGCGTTTCGGCCGCCGTGCGCAATATCAGCTGGATGCCGCCGCCGTTGATCGCGTCGGTGGTCGGCCACTGGATCGCCTCCGGCGATGCCGATCGCGTGCGGACCCGACAGTTCGATGAACTGGCCGCGCGCGCGGCGATGACGCGCGCCGCACTATCCGGCTTCGATCTGCGCCTGCGCGCTGGCGGTTTCTACGCCTGGCTGGAATTGCCGCCCGGGCAGCGCGCCGCGCGCGTGGTCGAGCGGCTGGCCGCCGAGCGCATCAAGGTCAATGCGGCGGAAGCATTCTGTGTCGGCAGCGAGGCCGCGCCGCAGGCGATCCGCATCTGTTTCAGCGCCGCACGCGATCGCGCCGCGCTGGCCGATGCCCTGGCGCGCATACGCGGGGTTGTCGCATCGCCCGAGCTTCAGGCCTGGCAGACGATCTAGGGCCTAGGCCCGAGGCCCTAGCCGGCCCAGAGCCGGGTCAGTGCGCCGCCGGTGAGGGGATCGGTCGCCGGCGTCGGCACTTCGGCGATACGCGCGACCGCGCGCTCGTGGTCGGTTTCGCCCGGCCGACACAGGTCCCAGTCGCCGTGGCCGGCGGGATAGGCCGCGGTCAACGCGAAATCGTTGCTGGCCGCGACCCGGCAATGGCCGGTGCCGGCCGGCAGGATCAGCACGTCCCCGGCCGCGAGGCGGACCGGCCGCCCGTCTTCACCGCCGAGCACGAGTTCCGCCTCGCCGGCGTAGACGGCGAGGGCCTCGTGCGCGTTGGAATGAAAATGATGATAGGCGAATACGCCGCCGCGCCATTGCGGCGGCCAGCCATGGGCCTCGAAGGCAGCTTCGAACGCGGCCACGAGCGCCTCATCGTCGTCGCCGGCCATCGAGCCGCGATGGATCAGTACCGGGTGGCGACTGTTCGGCGTGCGGCCGTCGTCGTCGAAGGCCAGTGTTTCGGGCTTCAGACGCAGGGTCATGGCAGATCCGGATGATGATGGCTGATGACCACAGCCTAGAGGCTGATTCGCCGGGATGCGATCCGGGATCTATACCGGGGTCGACGCCGCCGGCGGCGCGGTGGTCACTGTTGTTGTCGGCTCGGTTCTGCGGTCGGCGCGCCAGGCCGAGCGGCACACGATACGCCGCGTATCCGCGCGATGGGCGAAGCGCGCGGCGATGTCGGTGACTTCGGTGAACAGGCCGGTATCGAGCGTGGTCGGGCGCAGGCCGAGCTGGATCAGCGTGTCGTTGGCGACGTGCAGATCGTTTTCCGCCGCCTCGACGCGTGGATTGGGCAGGTAGTCGATGGGGGCACCGGTGAGTGCGGCGACGCGATCGGCGAGATCGCGCACCCGATGGGTTTCGGTCATCTGGTTGAGGATGCGCACGCGTTCGCCGATGGCCGGCGGATTGCCAATCGCCAGTTCGATGCAGCGGACCGTATCCTGGATATGGATGAAGGCGCGGGTCTGGCCGCCGGTCCCGTGTACGGTCAGCGGGTACCCGATCGCGGCCTGCATCAGAAAACGATTGAGCACAGTGCCGTAGTCGCCGTCGTAGTCGAAGCGGTTGATCAGGCGTTCGTCGCGCGCGGTCTGCTCGGTCTGGGTGCCCCAGACGATGCCCTGATGCAGATCGGTGACGCGAATGCCGTCGTTGCGGTTGTAGAAGGCGAAGGTGAGCTGATCCTGGGTCTTGGTCAGATGGTAGACGCTGCCGGGGTGGGCCGGGTACAGGATCTCGTCGGTGGCCATGGCCCCGGCTTCGGTTTCGACGTGCACCTTGAGATACCCTTCGGGGATCTTCATGCCGGCGCTGCCATAGCCGTACACGCCCATGGTGCCCAGATGCACCACATGGGCATCGATGCCGGATTCGACCAGGGCGGCCAGCAAGCTGTGCGTCGCGCCGACGTTGTTGTCCACCGTATAGCGTTTGTGGGCCGCCGATTTCATGGAGTAGGGTGCGGCCCGCTGCTCGGCGAAGTGCACGATCGCGTCGGGTTCGAAGTCCAGCAGCAGATTGACCATGCGTTGATAATTGCGGGCGACATCGAAGCGATGAAATCCGATCTCGCGCCCGCTGACCTCGGCCCAGGCGGCCAGGCGCTCACTCATCGGGCGGATGGGCGTGAGCGATTCCACCTCGAGTTCCACGTCGATCATGCGGCGCGAGAGGTTGTCCACGATGGTCACGTCGTAGCCGGCGTCCGACAGATGCAGCGCAGTCGGCCAGCCGCAAAAGCCATCGCCACCGAGAATCAGGATGCGACGGGCGCTGTTTCGTGATGCGATCGACATGGTCGGTCCTCCTTGGAGCGGATGTCACCGAGGCTCGCGCGTTCACATGACCGGAGCATGACAGTCATCGCGTTGTCGTGTGGATCTGCTATGTCTGGGGGATGCTTGACCGGGAACTGTCATCGATTCGAGAGGCACGGCCGCTGCGTGGCGGGCTGCCCGTGATCATCGAAACGCGCGCGCTGCGGCGCTGGCTTTCCTTCGCCCTGGCCGGTCTGACCGCATTCGGCGTGGACATGAGCGTTCTGGGCATGCTGGTGCACGGGCTGGAGATGGCGCCACTACGGGCGCGGCTGATATCGATTCCGCTGGCGGCCAGTACCGCCTGGTTGATCAATCGTCGCTTCACCTTCGTCAGCGGCGACGATCGGGCGCGCTGGCATCAGTGGCTGCGCTATCTGGCTGTCAACACGGTCAATGTGATCGTCAATTACGGCTGTTATCTCGGCCTGGTTTCGGCCACCGCCATCGGCGCGGCCCATCCGTTGCTCAGCGTGGTGCCGGGCGCGCTGGTCGGCCTGTGGGGCAATTATCTGCTGGCCGGTCGTTGGGTGTTTCGCGACCCGAACCTGTCATCCGGCCGTTAAATAAACGACATATGGCGGTCATACGCGGTGTCGACAATATGCGCACAGGTTCTGCGTGGAGGCACAGCCATGTCGTTTGACGACGTCCTCGACCCCCGCCCGGTACGTCACGACGACCGATCCACTCGCATCTATGCCCCCAGCGGTGGGCCGTCGCCCGCGACGCCCCGGGGCTTTCACTGTTACCGCAGCGTCTGGATCTCGGATTTCCATCTCGGCACGCGCGGTTGCCGCGCCGAGCGGCTGCTCGATTTCCTCGCCACCGTGCGCTGCGACACCCTGTATCTGGTGGGCGACATCATCGATGCCTGGGCGCTCAAGAAAGCCTGGTACTGGCCGGCCAGCCACAGTGCCGTGATCCAGGCGGTGCTCTCCCTGCACCGCGATCACGGCACCCGCATCGTCTATGTGCCCGGCAATCACGACGAAATGCTGCGCGATTACCTGCCGCTGGATCTGGCCGGCATCGAGATCTGCAACGAGTGTGTGCACAAGACGGCCGACGGGCGCCAGTATCTGGTGATTCACGGCGATGCCTTCGATGCGGTCTGCACCGAGGCGCGCTGGCTCGCGGTGCTGGGCGATTATGCCTACCGCGGGGTGATCGTCGGCAACAGCTGGTTCAACGCCATGCGCCGCCGGCTCGGCTATCCCTACTGGTCGCTGTCGGCATTCTTGAAATACCAGGTCAAGAACGCGGTGGCCTTCATCGGCCGCTTCGAGGAGGCGCTGGCCGACGAAGCCCGGCGACGCGACCTGGACGGCATCATCTGTGGCCATATCCACACCCCGTCGCGGCGCACGGTCAACGGCGTCGATTACTGCAACGATGGCGACTGGGTGGAATCCTGTACTGCACTGACCGAGGACTTCGCCGGACGTATGGAACTACTCTACTGGGGACGCGGGACCGACGATGAAATGCCCGCCGAGCGCGAGAGCCGTCGCCGGGCGGCCTCCGCATGAAGATTGCACTCGTTAGCGATGCCTGGCATCCGCAGATCAACGGCGTGGTTCGCACCTTGTCCACGGTGCTCGACGAACTGACGCGGCTCGGCCACGAAGTCACGCTGATCACGCCGGATCGCTTTAGGAGTCTGCC
Organism: Salinisphaera sp. LB1; assembly: GCF_003177035.1. NCBI lineage: Bacteria > Pseudomonadati > Pseudomonadota > Gammaproteobacteria > Salinisphaerales > Salinisphaeraceae > Salinisphaera > Salinisphaera sp. LB1. Next base: position 1,511,011 of record NZ_CP029488.1, read on the forward strand.
GTGTCCCGGCGAACCGGAAATCCGGTTGGCATTGGCGACGGCCACCCAGGTCGGGCGCCGGTTGGCCGAGGCGCGACCGGAGTCGATTCATATCGCCACCGAGGGCCCGCTCGGCCAGGCTGCTCGTCGCTACTGTCTACGTCAGGGGTTGGTCTTCACCTCCTCGTATCACACGCATTTCCCGCAGTATCTGGAAATGCGCATGGGCGTGCCGCGCCGGCTGACCTTTGCCTTCATGCGCCGTTTCCATGCGGCGGCGAAACAGGTTCTGGTGACCACCGATACGCTCGCCGATGAACTGGCCACCCATGGCATCACCCATACCGTGCTATGGCCGCGCGGAGTCGATGCCCGCGCCTTCGCGCCGCGCGACGACGCCATGGCCGTCGATGGGCCGAAACCGGTCATGGTCTACGTCGGGCGCGTGGCGGTGGAAAAGAACATCGGCGACTTCCTCGATCTGGACGTGCCGGGCACCAAGGTCGTGGTCGGCGATGGGCCGCAACTCGCCGAGCTCAAGCGACGTTATCCGGATGTGGTTTTCGCCGGTTGGCAGACCGGCGAGGATCTGGCGCGCTGGTACGCCGCCGGCGATGTGTTCGTGTTCGCCAGCCGCACCGACACCTATGGTCTGGTGCTGCTCGAGGCGCTGGCCAGCGGCCTGCCGGTGGCGGCCTATCCGGTACCCGGCCCGGCCGACGTGCTCGGCCACGCGCCGCACGTCGCCTGTCTCGACGATGATCTGGCCACGGCCGTGCGCGGCGCGCTGACCCTGTCGCCCGAAGACGCCCGTGCGTTCGCGCTGGACTACTCGTGGGCCGCCTGTGCTCAGCGTTTCGTGGATCATGTCGAGCGCCTCGACCCGGCGGCTTGGGATACCCCGTCGTCGTCGCTGGCGGCGCGGCTGAGCGCGCCGGTCGCGCGGTTCATCGGGCGATGAAACGGCTCACAGGCTGACCACGCGGCGTTCGGCCGCGGCGGTACGCGCGGCTTCGATCACGCGGAGCCCGGCTACGGCGTCGCCGGGATCCACCGGCATCGCGCTTTGTTCGCGAAGCGCGGCGGCGAACCGGCGATAGAAGGCGGGGTAATCGCCCGCGTGGCTGGGGATCGTCGCGAACTGTTCGCCGGCACCGAGCCGCCCCCAGGCGTTTTCCGGCTCCGTGCCCCAATCGTCGTGGCCGGGTACCGCGCCGTCACGCAGCCGCTCCTCCTGCGGATCGAGCCCGTATTTCACGAAGCCCGCTCTGTCGCCGAGCACGCGTAAACGCGGGCCGAGGTCGGGCGCCACGCTGCTCATCCACAGATGCGAGCGCACGCCTGAACTGTGCCTCAGGGCGACGAAGGAATCATCGTCCACGGCCGAATCGGCATAACCGGCATCGAGCTCGGCATAAACCTCGCGAGCCGGGCCGAACAGGGTCAGGGCCTGGTCGATCAGATGGCTGCCCAGGTCGAACAGGATGCCACCGGCTGCATCGGGCGCGGCATCGCGTTTCCAGCCGGGCTTGGGTTCCGGCCGCCAGCGCTCGAAACGGGATTCGAAGCGCCGTACCGTGCCCAGCCGACCGGCCTCGATCAGCGCCCGCAGGGTCAGAAAATCGGCGTCCCAGCGCCGGTTCTGGAACACGGTCAACGCCACGCCGCGGTTGCGGGCCGCCGCGATCAGGGTCTCCGCCTGATCGGCCGAAGCCGCCAGCGGTTTGTCCACGACCACGGCCAGGCCGGTCGCGATCGCGGTTTGCGCATGCGCCGCATGCCAGCCGTTCGGACTGGCCACGACGACGGCATCGAATGCGCTGGCCCGGGCCCAGAGCGTTTCGGTATCGGCGATCACTCGCGCGCCGGGATATCGGTCGCCAATCTCGGCGGCGCGCTCGGCGTTTCCGGTGACGATGGCGGCCAGTTCGAGATCCGGGGTGCTGTGGATCAGGGGCGCATGAAAGATGCGGCCGGCGGTGCCGTAGCCGATGACGGCGATGCGGAGGCGGTCAGGCATGATCGGTATCGGTGTTCGGACGATGCTTGGCCTGCGATGCTGACGCAAAGCCGCGTTTACCACCAGCCGGCGGCCTATCGGCGGCGCATGAAAAAAGCCGGTCGTCCGGGGCCTGTTGCCGTTTCGCGCGAGTCCGCGCCAAGCGCTGTTTTGCGGCAAAACAGCGCTTGGCGCAATGGTAGCAGGCCCTAGTTCTTGATCACGTCGCCGTTGAAGTAGAGGCCCATCTGCAGGTTGTAGCGGGTGTTCCAGCTGCCGTCGCTTGGTCCGTCGAATGTCATGGCCGCGTTCTTGCCGGTCAGCACATCCGCCCAGACCTGCAGGATGCCGAACGAGAAGTCCGCGCCGACCGCGTTGAACTGGATGTCGCCGGTCGGATTCGGCGCGTTGCCGGGCAGGGCGCTGTTGAAACGACCACTGCCGCCGGTCATCAGGTAGGCGTAGTTGTCGTACAGCTGGATCGAATGCAGCGCGCCCCAGCCGATCTTGAAGGTCCGCGCCACATTGGCCGCGAAGATCTGGCCGGAGGCCGGCATCTGGTAGGCGAAGCCGTAGTTCTCCATCGTGATGGCGTCGGTCGGCAACGCATTGTCGTTATAGGAGCGTCCGGCCGGGATATTGTAGCGATAGTCGACATACTGCCCCTGCAGCGTCCACGGCCCGAGCGCGGCGTCGACCGCCGCGGTGGCGGCCCAGCGGGTGCCGTAATGGGGCGCGTCTTCCCCCACCTGCAACTCGCCGCCGCGTACCGCGGCCGAGACCTGCACGCTGTGATGTGTGCCCTGGTTGAAGGTATAGGCCGCGCGCACATTGCCGCCGTTGACCTGCTGATAGCCATCGAACGGATTGGAGCCGTACAGACTGTGCTGTTCCAGATCGTCGTTCTTGAAGGCGTCGACGTCGAGGCGCCACGGACCGTTTTCGTACTTGTAGCCCAGCCCGGCGGCCTGGTTGTCGGTGAAGCCGGCGTAGTAGGTCAGGTTGCCCCAGAATGTCTGGTAGCCGAACCTGAGGTTGCCGAAGGGGACATAGAACATGCCGCCCTTGATCTGACTGTGTTTGCCGAAGTCGTAGGCCGCCCAGCCGTAGCGCAGATAACTTGAATCGGCGAAGGCGGTCGGCGACCAGCGATACTCGGCGCCGTAGGAGAGCTTGCCCTCCGTGCCGTGAACGTTGAACGCGGCGATGCCCGCGATCGCGTCGCCGCTGCTGCGGTGGTTCTTCATGTCGGGCTTGAGCTTGTAGCCCGCGGTGAATGCGCCGCCCAGCGTCAATGTCTGCTTGGGTTTGTTCGCCTGGGCGGTGCTCGATGCGCTGGCTTGGTCGCTGGTCGACGCGTTGTCGGTCGAGGGTTCGGCCGGCATGTTATGTTGTTTTTGCTTGAGCGTGGCGAGTTGCGATTTGAGCGCCTGGAGTTGTTGCTGCATCGCCTGCAGGCGATGTGCCTTGCTGGTGTTGCTGCTGCTCTGGGCCAGAGCCTGGCCGGACCAGAGCGCGCTGGCGCCGATCAGCGCCGCGGCGAGACGTAGGCTGGATGAACGATCCACATATCCCCCTTCGATTGATGATGTCCCCAGGGGGCCGCTCGACTGAGCAGGAGCGGCCCGGCGAAAGCGTGCTCGAAGCGATCGACGGCCCTTCACGGTCGATCACGGCATACGCTTTGTGCTTACTGAGCCTAGCACGACCGGCCGATGCGCTGCCGCGGTCGCCCCGGGGCTCGCCCTATGGCGGCGGGACCGGCGAGCCCTCGGGCGCCGGCAGGCCCCGCCGGATCGCATCGGAGAAATCGGAGCTGGCGTGGCCGTCGATGTCGGAGGCGATGGCGGCGTCGTTGATACAGCCGCGACGCCGCAGTTCCGCCGGGGGCAGGCGTGTATCCAGCGCGCCGAGATCGTAGAGATATTCGGGCAGATGACCCGAGGCCAGAAGGCGCCAGTTCCAGGGCAGTCCGGGTACGATCGCCTTGACCATGTCGTAGACCAGCGTCGTGCAGTTCGATGTCAGCGTGTGATAGAACCGCGGCCGGTGTTCCAGGGTGTCGGCAGTATCCAGATAAGCCTCGAACAGCGCACGAATGGCGTGCCGGGGCATCGCCACGCGATACAGATAAACGTCTTCGCGGCGCGCGGTGGTGCGGGTGCGCACGATATCCCGCTCGTCGGCGGCCACCAGGGCCAGTTCACATTGCCGGAACAGGCCGCCGATGGCCGAAAAATCCTCGCCGGCCAAGCGTCGGACCTCGACCGAAAATACCAGGTGCCGACCATCGGCGAAGGCAAAGGACACCAGCGTATGGGCGATCGTCGGTCCCATCCAGTACGAGGCCACCAAATCCACGGCAATGAGCTGGTCGAGATCGTAATCGCGCGTTTCCCAGCGCGGGGTGTAGTCGTCGCGCGTGCGCCAGTCGAAGTTGCGGACGTTGTGCAGGCGGACCTGTGGGCCGTGACGTTCCACGTGGAGCACGCGCGCGACGTCGTCGGCCCAGGGGCGGTCCGAACGCGGACGGATCTGCGCCCACCACAGCGCGAACGCCAGCCCGGCGAGCGCGAAGATGGCCGGACCGAGCCGGTCGGCGGCGATCAGCCCGGCAAGACCGGCCAGCGCGGTGGCCCACCAGGCCGCGATCAAGGCGATGCGTAGCGCGCGCGCGTTGGGGCCGCGAAACCAGAGCGCGCCGGTGCCGTAGCCCGCCACCAGCAGGACGAGCAGCCCGGCGACGACGCGGGCCGCGATCAATAACGCGCCAGTCATCGGTGGGGCACGCTATGCCAAGACGGAATCACGCAGCGCGCGGCCGCCATCATGTCGTGCCTGACCCTAGGGCCTGTTGCCGTTTCGTGCGAGCGCCGCGTTGGAGACCGCAAATCGTGTCCGGCAAGGCGCGAGTCGCCGCGTCGTGGCGTGCCACGATCAAGACTTGCAACGCCGCCGGGCGCGATTTGCGGCCCAACCCGAAGGGACAAGCGCTGTTTTGCGGCAATCCAGCGTTGTAGCCCGCTTGTGCAGAGTGACTGCACGGCGCGCACTACGCCTCGTCTTGCCGCAAAACAGCGCTTGGCGCGGACTCGGACGAAACGGCAACAGGCCCTAATAATGACGGTCCTGCGGCGCCGGCGGCACCCACTGGTAAAGCCAGGTCTCGGTCAGCGTCTGATTGCCGTTGACCAGATAGGCTCGGAGGGTCACCGGGGTGGTGGCGTCGCTCGTGGGCATCCAGTCGAAGACCGCGCGATAGCCGTTGATCGGCTTCATGGCGTGGGTCGAGGTATAACTGATTTTGCCGTTGGAGGCCGATACATTGACCGTCACGTTGGCGTCGTCGGGCAGCTTGTCCAGCGGCGAGCCGACGAAATCGATCGCAAAGCGGCGGGCGTACTGGTCGGGTGACTTGTTGCCCGGAATCCAGCCTTCCTGGACATTGCCCATGCCCGACCAGGTCTTGTCCACAGTGGCCAGGGAGGGTGACACGGGTGGTTCGGGCCACCAGTACAGTGTGTAGTCATAGTGCAGATGCCGGCCGGCGGTCACGGGTTTTTCCGGAATCCAGAACGCCACGATGTTGTCCACGGTTTCGCCGACCGTGGGCATTTCCATGAGCGCGATCTGGCCCTTGCCCCATTTGTTCGTGGGTTTGAGCCACAGGCTCGGCCGGCGGTTATACCAGGTGACCGGGTCGCGATAATCGTTGAAATCGTGATCGCGCTGGACCAGGCCGAAACCGCGCGGATTTTCGTCCATGAAGGTGTTGAACTGGATCGTCGGCGGGTTGTAGAGCGGGCGGCAGATCCATTCCCCGTTGCCGCGCCACATCGACAGCCGATCCGAGTCGTGCATGAGCGGATAGATCGTATCGCGGGCGGTTTCCTGAGCGGTGCCCTTGAGATACATGCTCGTCATCGGCGCGATACCCAGGCGCTTGATCGCCTTGCGCGTATAGACATGCGCCGAAATATCCATGATCACGCCCTGGGCGTTACCGGCATCGATGTTGAAGCGATAGGCCCCGGTCGCGCTCGGTGAATCCAGCAACGCATAGACTGTTACGTGCTCGGAGCCGTCCTTCGGCCGCTGGAACCAGAACTGGGTGAAATCCGGAAACTCCTCGCCGCCGGGCTCGTCGGTATCGATCGCCAGCCCGCGCGCCGACAAGCCGTACTGCTTGTTCTTGTCGATCGCACGAAAATAACTCGCGCCCAGAAACGACGCGACCTCGTGTGCGTACGCGCTCCAGGGCTGGACCGCCAGCCGCCAGCCGGCGAATCCCAGGTTATGGCCTTCGAGCTGGCTCGGATCCACGCCGCTGTGATCGTAGTTGAACAATTCCGGCTTGAAGGGAATCGGATGCGCCCTGCCGGTATCCGGGTCGATATCGTGCATGCGCACCGGTGTATTGAAATGCATGCCGACATGGAAGAAATGCACCCGCAGGGCGACCTTGGGATCCGACGACCACAGCGCGTCGTGCCAGTCGTACGTGATCTTCTGATACTTCAGGGGCGCCAGGCTGGCGAGCGTGTCGGGTAGTGTTTCCGCCGGCGACTGATAGGCCGAGCGCGACATCCTCTGCGCCTTGCTCTTGAGCCAGTGGAAGGAGAATGGCTGGCCCGGGCCGCTTTCAATCGGCGATTTGGCAAAGGCCGGAATCGCCGGCAGCCCGAGGGATGTCAGCGCCAGAGAGGCCTTGAGCAGGGTGCGTCGTTGCATGGGCTGGCCTTATGAATGCTTCCCGGAACAGACAGATCGCCGCGTCGTGGGTTCCCCGGCGGTTTCGGATCAGTCGTCGTGCGCATGGGCTTCCATCTCGTCCAGGAACTCGGCCGCTTCGTCCTGCATGCGCTGGCGCAGGTCGATCATCTTGCGGGCATAGTCGTTGAGCCGGCGGCCCTGGGGCGTATCCGGGGTGAAGGTCGGCACCTTCGTCGGCCGGCCTTCGCCGTCAACCGCGACGAACACCAGAATGCAGTGCGTGGTAAAGCGGGCATCGTCCGATTTCGGGTCGCGTGCATACACGCTCACCGAAATATGCATGCTGGTGTTGCCGGTATGCATCAACTCCGCCTTGAGTTCGACCAGATCGCCCACCCGGATCGGCTTGAGGAAGCGGATGCCGCCGACATAGGCCGTCACGCAGTAGCTGTGCGACCAGTTTGCGGCGCAGGTATAACCGGCGTGGTCGATCCATTTCATGACACTGCCGCCGAAGACATTGCCGCCGAAATTCACATCGGAAGGCTCGGCGAGAAAGCGTAGCGTGATTTCGTGGGTTGACATCGAATACGGGCTTGGAGAATTCGGGCCGAGTTTAATCGTCTGCCGCGGGCAACGCGACTCGCGGCCGGCCCGCCCTTGGCGCTGTCGTAAGCGCGCCGAGCCGGACCGCGTAGACTGGCCCGATCATCCCCACGTGCTTTTGCCATGCAATTGATCGGTTCTCTTGCCTGGGGCCTGTTGCCGTTTCGTGCGAGCGCCGCGTTGGAGACCGCAAATCGTGTCCGGCAAGGCGCGAGCCGCCGCGTCGTGGCGTGCCACGACCCAGGCTCGTAACGCCGCCGGGTGCGATTTGCGGCCCAACCCTTCGGGACAAGCGCTGTTTTGCGGCAATCCAGCGTTGTAGCTCTCTCACGTAGAACGACTACGCCACGTTCGCTACGCCTCGTCTTGCCGTAAAACAGCGCTTGGCGCGGACTCGCACGAAGCGGCAACAGGCCCGACGTTCGGCGCACGCGCCTGCTGCTGGTCGACGTCGACTACGAATTTCGCGATCTGGCGATCTACGGCGCCGACCAGGCTGAGCTGGCGCGCCATAATCCGACACTCAAGATTCCGACCCTGATCGATGGCGAGACGACGTTGTTCGACTCGCGGGTCATCCAGCGTTATCTGGCGGCGCAGCGGGGGCATGCCCCGCTAAGCTGGCGCGAAGAGAATCAACTGACCGTGATCGACGGCGCCAACGATGCCTTCGTGGCCTTGCTCCTGGCCGCGCGTTCCGGACTCGACCCAAGCCAGGATGCGATGATCTACAACCGGCACCGCGAGCGCATCCGGACCTGCCTCGACTGGCTTGAGACGGCGGCCGCCGACGGTGCGTTCGATCATTGGCACTATCCGGCGATCTGTGTGTACTGCATGCTCGACTGGGTGGTCTTCCGCGAACTCCATGATATGTCCGGCTACCGCGCGCTGGCCGCGGTGCGCGAGCGTCATGGCGGGCAACCGGGCGTTGCCGCGACCGATCCGCGCCAGGCCGTCTGAGCGTCTATTCATAATGGGCGCGGGCCCATGTAGACATGTCGGACCTGCTGGCCGTACATCTCGACCGTGCCCGCATAACGCCGGTCGCCGCGGCGATAGAACTCGAAGCCGTAGCGGCGGGTCAGACGCCAGTTGCCGTGGCTGTCGCGGGTCAGACCAATACGCTTGAAAGCCAGTTCGTCAATGAAGGTCACTTCGGCTTCGGCGCAGGCGTTCTGGGCCGCGCGCCGGGCTGTTGCGCGCGCGCCCATCTGGCGCCACCACACCAGCGCGACGATCGCCAGACCGATCAGCCACGGCGCCAGATCGATCATGCGTGCCCCGGCGTCTGCAGCCTGACCGTGCCTGAGCGGATGTCGTCCACCGAGCGCGCGCCGGACAGGGCCATGGTGAGCTCGAAATCGGCCGCGGTGTTGGCGATCCACTCGGCGACTCCGCCCGTGCCCGCCAGTGCCAGCGCATAGGCATAGGGGCGGCCGATAGCGACCGCGTCCGCGCCCAGCGCCAAGGCCTTGACGATGTCGGCGCCGGTGCGCACGCCCGAATCCAGCACCAGCGTCAGATCGGGGGCGGCGCCGCGGATGGCGATCAGCGCGTCCAGGCTGGCGATCGCCCCGTCGACCTGGCGGCCGCCGTGATTGGATACGATCAAGCCATCCATGCCGGCTTGGGCGGCGAGTCGTGCGTCGTCGGCCGAGAGGACGCCCTTGAGCAGAATCGGCAAGCGGGTGTGTTCGCGCAGCCATGCCAGGTCGGACCAGCGCAGGTCCGGGCGTGAGTAGGTGGCCACGAACTGGCGTACCGCGGCCAGGCCGCGGCCGCTGCGCAACGCGCGCCAGGCCGAGCCCGGATAATGCCGTGCGCTGGCCAGGACATTGGCCAGCAGCTTCGGCGTGATCGGCGGACGATCGGTCTCGGCGGATGATTCAGTCAGCATGGCCTGGAATACCGGGTCGTGGGTGTACTGGGCGAGGCCCTGTCCGCGCAGGAAAGGCAGATGCCCGAGATCGAGATCGCGCGGGCGCCAGCCCAGCAGCGGGGTGTCCAGCGTCACCACGAGGGCTTCGCAGCCACAGGCCTCGGCGCGGCCGATCAGCGATTCGGCCAATGCATCGGATTTCGGCCAGTACAGCTGGAACCAGCGCGGCGCGCCGGGGGCAAGCGCGTCCATGGCTGCGGCACAGGCTTCCATCGGCCGGCTGGCCTGACTCGACAGAATCGCCGGGATACCGGCGGCGGCGGCCGCGCGCGCCGCGCCCACATCGGCGTCGCGGTGCGCCAGTTCCAGCGCGCCGATCGGTGCCAGCATGAAAGGATGCGGGTAACGGCGGCCGAATAATGAAACCCCGGTGTCGCGGCAGGAGATGTCGGTGAGCATGCGCGGCACGATCCGCCACGCGTCGAACGCGGCCCGGTTCGCCGCCACGGTGGTTTCTGCTGAAGCGCCGCCAGCGATATAAGCGTACGCGACCCGCGCCATGCGCCGCCCGGCCGCGGCGGCGAGCGCGCCCGGCTCGACCGGAATCGCCGGCCGGCGCCCGGCCAGTCCTGCGGAATAAATCGCTTGTTGGCGATTATTCGTGCCGGTGGCAGGTGTCAATTGGTCGTAGCCGGCCATGCGTCCACTCGTGTCGTTTCCTGCTTCAGCATAGAGTGAGCCGCCGCGGGCGCCAACGGCAATTGGGCGCGGCCTATGACCTTTTTGTGATCACAAAAAGACGCTAAATGCGCTATAACAGTGCAAATCCTGCCCGGCGAGCGCTCTTTTGGCGCCGAATCGGCCGGCGCGAGGTCTTGTGAGACTTGGTCCAGGGCTTGCTAGTGCATCCCGGGCGGGCCGTCTTGTGTCGATTGCAGCGATGTTTGCACCGTGAGCCCGCGATTCGACAGACGGCCATACATTGCGGCATGTTTGGATTGTGATCACAAATAAAGATCTCTATGAGCGACTACGTTGATAGCTACTACCGCGACAGCCGGCGCATCACGCTGGCGTCCACGCCGCCGCTGACCGGTTCACGCCGCGTCGACGTCGCCGTCGTGGGCGGGGGCGTGACCGGCTGTTCGGCGGCGCTCCATCTGGCTGAGCGGGGCTATTCGGTCGCGCTGGTCGAGGCCAATCGCATCGGCTGGGGGGCGTCGGGCCGCTCCGGTGGCCAGATTCTGACGGGGTTCGGCACCGCCATGGCGACATTCGTCGATGCGCTGGGTACCGACGATGCCCGCCGGGTGTTCGAGATGTCGCGCGAGGCGGTCAGGCTGACGGTCGATCGTATCCGGCGTCACGACATCGACTGCGATCTGCGCGATGGCGCGGTCTATGCCGCGCTCAAGCCGCGTCACATGAAGGGCTTCGCGGCCGAACAGAAGCACATGCAGCAGGTCTATGGCTATGACGGCCTGACCCTGCTCGATCGTGACGCGCTCAACGCGCGCGTGCGTTGCCCGTCCTATATCGGCGGGTTGTACGATGCCGAATCCTGGCACCTGCATCCGTTGAATTATGTGCTGGGTCTGGCGCGTGCGGCCCAGCAGGCCGGTGTGACGCTGCATGAGCAATCGCCGGTCGAGCGCATCGTGCATGGCAGGACGCCGACCGTGCATACACCCGAGGGCGCGCTGACCGCCGACCATGTCGTGCTGGGCGGCAATGCCTATCTGGCGGCCGATGTTGCGCCCGAGCTGGCGGGCCATCTGATGCCGGTGGGCAACTACATCATCGCGACCGAGCCGTTGTCGCCGGCCCAGGTAGCCGAGACGCTGCCGGGCGACGACGCGGTTTCGGATGCCAATTTCGTACTCGATTACTACCAATTATCCGCGGCGCCCGCGGATGGCCCGCGCATGCTCTATGGCGGTCAGGTCAGCTACGGCAAAAAGCCGCCCAAGCGGCTCAATGAGCGCATGCAGGCCAAGCTCGGCCGGCTGTTTCCGGCGCTGCAGAATATTGGCATCGACTACAGCTGGGGCGGATTGGTCGGGGTCACCCGCAATCGCGCCCCGCATTTCGGGCGCATCGGCGACAACGTGTTCTATGCGCAAGGCTATTCCGGCCATGGCATGGCGCTTGCGGGATTGGCCGGGCAGCTGATCGGCGAGGCCGTGGCCGGGCAGTCCGAGCGTTTCGATCTCTATACCCGACTCACGCATCGCCGGTTTCCGGGGGGCGAACGTCTGCGTACGCCGCTGCTGGTACTGGCGACCAATTTCTACCGTATGCGGGATCTACTCTAAATGAGGGCGGATATGACAGGGCAGTCGACAGCAGCGGCACCGGCAATCTCCGAGCCGACGACCCAGCAGAACCAGGCCACCGGCCGCAGTGGCTCATCGATCGAGTTGCACGGTCTGAGCAAGCAGTTCGCCTCGGATTCGATCGCGCTGCGCGGGATCAATCTCAAGATCAGCGGCGGTGAATTCTTCACGCTGCTCGGACCATCCGGCTGTGGCAAGACGACCTTGCTTCGCATCATCGCGGGGCTGGAGAACGCCACCGATGGCGAGGTCGAGATCGGCGGCGCCTCGGTCACCCATGTACCGGCGCACAAGCGCAACGTGAATACGGTGTTTCAGTCCTACGCGCTGTTCAATCACCTCGACGTGCGCGAGAACATCGGCTTCGGGTTGAAGATGCGCGGGGTTAGCAAGGACGAGATCAAAAGGCGCGTGGCCGAGACCGCCGAGTTCATCAAGATCGGCGAGCTTCTCGGGCGGCGGGTCGATCAGCTGTCGGGCGGCCAGCGTCAGCGCGTCGCACTCGCGCGGGCGCTGGTCAATGAGCCCGACGTGCTGCTGCTCGACGAGCCGTTGTCCGCGCTCGACGCCGGACTCCGCAGTGAGCTACAGCTCGAACTGTCGCGCATTCAGCGCCGGCTGGGCATGACCTTCATCTTCGTGACCCACGACCAGCAGGAAGCGATGGTCATGAGCGATCGGGTGGCGGTGCTCAATGACGGCCGCATCCAGCAGGTCGGCCCGCCGCAGGCGCTCTACGAGCATCCCGAGAACCTGTTCGTGGCCCGTTTCATGGGCCACCAGAACCTGTTCGAGGTGCGTGCCCAGGACGCGTCCGGGCTGGATATCTGCTGCGGCCGGCTGGCCGGCGATTTCGAGCGCGGCAGTCATGTCCTGATCCGGCCGGAGACCATGACCGTCTTGCGCGAGGCGGAGGCCGAGCCCGGTCCGAATGTGTTCCCCGCCACCGTCAAGGAACGGGTTTATCGCGGCCACGTCGCCGAGTACACGCTCGATCTCGGCCGCGACACCGAGATCGTGGCCACCTGCAACAACGTGGGCGAGCCGATGTTCGATGTCGGCACGCGCGTGGCGGTCGTCGTACAGACCTCGGGAGCGGTCACCTTCCATGCCTAGCACAAAACAAACACGGACCATGGGGGCCTTCGCGACCCGCGGCAGCGAATCGCCCAAACGCCGCGAGCCCAGCCATACCGGCCACCTGATCGCGGTCATCTCGCCCGGCGTGATCTGGATCGTCGTTTTTCTGGTGCTGCCCAGCGCCTATCTGATGACGATCGCGTTCATGACCAATGGCACCTATGGCCTGCCGCGAATGCCGCTGACACTGGAAGCCTTCAAGGAGTTGGCAGGCTTCGGTTTCCTGGGCTGGTCGCCGGGCAATCTCTATACCCTGATCCGTTCGATCTGGCAGACCGTGCTGTCGACCGGACTGGTGATCGCCATGGCCTATCCGGTGGCCTATTACATCACCCGCGCGCCGGCCCGCATGCGCCCGCTCATGCTGCTGACGGTGGTGGTGCCGTCATGGACCAATCAGGTCATCCGCGCGATCGGTTGGATGAATATCCTGTCGCCGGGTTCGCCGGTGAGCAATTTTGCGGCTTCCATGGGGCTGATCTCGCCGCAGATGGGGTTGTTCCCGTCCAAGTTCGCGGTGGTGGTCGGTCTGGTCTACAACTTCCTGCCGTTCATGGTGCTGCCGCTGTACGCGGTGTTCGAGAAACTCGACTATGCCCAGATCGATGCGGCGCGCGATCTGCGCGCGGGGCCGATCCGGACTTTCATCCACGCCGTGCTGCCGCAGACCCTGCCCGGGCTGCTGGCCGGCACCGTGCTGGTCTCGATTCCCGCTTTCGGCATGTACGTCATTCCCGAGTTGCTCGGTGGCGGCAAGTCGATGATGCTCGGCAATCTGGTGGCCCGCCAGTTCGCGGCGGCTTCGAACTGGCCGCTGGGTGCGGCGGGTGCCTTGATCATGATCATCGCGACGTTGCTCGGCCTGCTGGTGCTGCGTCGCCTGGGCAAGAAACTCGGCGGTGACTCGCAGGTGGTGCTATGAGTGGGAGTGGGTTCAATCGGGGGCTCCAGGCCTTTTGGTACGTGATGCTGTTCTTTCTTTACGCACCGCTGGCCGTGGTCGCTCTGTATTCGTTCAACAGCATCAACTCGTCAGCGGTTTTCGCGGGCGTATCGCTGCGCTGGTACGCCGCGCTGTTCTCCAATGAAACGATTCTCCATGCCTTCTACAACAGCCTGACACTGGCCATCACCTCGTCGATCATCGCCACGGTAATCGGCACGCTGTTGGGCTACGGCATGTACACCTATCGCCACCGTCGGCTGGGCTGGCTGGTCTGGCTGGTCTATCTGCCGATCGTGATGCCCGACATCGTCTACGGCATTTCGCAGATGAGCTTCTTCACCTCGATCAGCAACGCCACCGGCCTGTTCAACCTGGGGCTGGGCACGATGGTGATTGCCCACGTCAGCTTCCAGGTGCCGTTCGTGGCGCTGCTGATCTACTCCCGGCTGGTTGGGCTCGACTCGATGCTGTTCGAGGCCTGCCACGATCTGTATGCCAACGGCTGGCAGCGGGCCTGGTACTTTATTCTGCCGACGCTGCGTCCGGCGATCGTGTCGGCCTTCTTCCTGGCCTTCACGCTGTCGATCGACGATTTCGTGATCAGTTTCTTCACCTCCGGCCCGGAAAGTACGACGCTGCCGATCTTCATCTGGAGCGCGATCAAGAAGGGCGTGACGCCGGAGGTCAACGCGATTGCCACGCTGATGATCGGGGCGGTATTCGGGGCGGCCGCGATCGCGCTCGCTTTCCAGTACGTGCGACTCGCACGCTCGCAGGCCAGTGATTAGTTTCTCAACCAGGGGATCGGGGGCATGTCATGAAACGACGTTGCAATAGAATCGTACTGACCGCAGTGCTGGTGCTGGTGCTGGGGCTGACGGTCGCGACCGCAGCGAGCGCCGAACCGGCGAAGAAGTTGTATCTGTACAACTGGTCGCAATACATGAGCCCGAAGATCCTCACGGCCTTCGAGCAGCAGTATCACGTCAAGATCGTGCGCAACTTCTATCACTCCAATCCGGAGTTGTTCGCCAAGCTGCGGGCCGGCGGTGATTCCCAGTATGACGTGATCTTCCCGTCGAACTACTACGTGCCGCGGCTGATCGCGACCGGGCTGATCCAGCCGCTCGACAAGACGCTGATCCCGAACTACGACAACCTGATGCCGCGGTTCAGAAAGCCCCCGTACGATCCCGAGGGTAAGTACGTCGCGGCCTATCAGTGGGGCGATACCGGCATCGTCTACAACACCAAGAAGCTGGGCCAGCAGCCCGCCAGCTGGTCGATCCTGTTCGATGCCAAGAACAATCCGCAGTATCCCTTCGCGATGATGACCGATGCCCAGGTGATGCTCGGTGCGGCCTGCGCCTACCAGGGCCACGGCTATGCCTGCCACGGCGACGACAACTGGAAGCAGGCGGCGCAACTGGTGCTCAAGACCAAGCAACGATCCAACTTCAACGGTTTTCGTGACGGCGTGCCCGTGCTCAAGCAGCTCGCCCGGGGCACGGTGGACGCCGCGCTCACCTATAACGGCGATTATGTCTCGGAGAAACACGATAATCCGCAGGGGCTGAAAAACACCACGTTCGTGGTGCCCGCCGAAGGCGCCGAGCTGTGGGTGGACAATATGGCGGTTCCGGCGCATGCACCGCATCCGAAGCTCGCCAACGAGTTCATCAATTTCGTGCTGGATGCCAAACGCGGCGCCGAGCTGTCGAATTTCAATTACTACGCCAGCCCCAACCAGGCCTCCAAGCCGTATCTGGATGCCGCATTGTCCAAGCCGCCGATCATGCCCACGCCGGCCGAGATGAAGGTGCTCAAGTTCACGCCGTCGATCCGTGGCCATGATCTGCAATTCGTCCAACAGCTATGGACCGAGATCCGGTCGCGCTAGGGGCGATGCCATGCCATATACAAGCACCCGGCCGTATCCGAACCACACAGCCGCCGGAGCGGTAGCCGACATGAATGAATCCAAGACCCGGCGCGTGTCTGCGCTGGCCGCCCGCCTCGGCTGGCGCGGTCTCAAACGACTGGTCCCGGCGCTATTGCTGGCCCTGGCCGGTCTGGCTAGCGCCCAGGCTGCGCCTTACGGCGACAAGCTGGTGTTGTTCAATTGGTCCGACTACATCAGCCCCAAGCTGATCCAGGCGTTCGAGGCCAAGTACCACGTCAAGGTGGTGCAGAATTTCTACGAATCCAATCCGGAAATGTTCGCCAAGCTGCGCGCCGGCGGCGACGCCCAGTACGACGTGATCGTGGCTTCGAATTACTATATTCCGCGGTTGATCGCGAGCGGCCTGATCCAGCCGCTCGACAAGGCCGAGATCCCGAATTTCGACAATTTGATGCCGCGCTTCCAAAAGCCGGCCTACGATCCGACGGGCCGCTATACGGCGGCTTACCAGTGGGGCGACACCGGCATCGTCTATAACACCGCAAAACTGGGCAAGCAGCCGCCGAGCTGGTCGATCCTGTTCGATCCGACGGCGAACTCGAAGTATCCGTTTGCGATGGGTACCGATGCCCAGGTCATGACCGGGGCGGCGTGCGCCTATCAGGGCCATGGCTACGCCTGCCGCGGCCGCGACAATTGGAAGCAGGCCGCGAAGCTGTTGCTGAAAACCAAGAAACGCCCGAATTTTTCCGGTTTCGTGGATGGCACGCCGGTATTGCGCCAGCTCGCGCGCGGCAGCGTGGCCGCGGGGGTGAGTTTCAACGGCGATTACCTCCAGGACAAGGCGAACAATCCGCAGGCCTACAGGCACCTGAAGTTTGTCGTGCCCAAGGAGGGCGCCGAGCTTTGGGTCGATACCATGGCGATCCCGGACAAGGCGCCGCACGCCAAACTCGCCAACAAGTTCATCAACTTCATACTCGATGGCAAGAACGGTGCGACGCTGTCGAATTTCACCTGGTACGCCAGCCCCAACAAGGCAGCCCAGCCTTACCTGAAGCCGGCGCTCAAGCGCCCGCCGAGCCAGCCGACTGCCGCTCAGATGAAGCGTCTGCACTACACGCCGGCGCTCAAGGGCGATTCGCTACAGTTCGTCCAGCAACTCTGGAGCGAAGTTCAATCGCGCTAGTTCACGTCACCCGTATCCGAAAGACCCACCCAACAAGCAGCACGAGGACCCGATGATGAGAAAACTCCGACCCCTGACCCGACTGATTGCAGCCGCGACCGTCGCAGCATTCGCGCTACCGGCGTTCGCCGCCAACAGCGACACGTTGTACATCTTCAACTGGTCGCAGTACATGAACCCGAAGATCATCAAGCAGTTCGAGGCGAAGTATCACGTCAAGGTGGTACAGAGCTATTACAACTCACAGCCCGAGATGTTCGCCAAGCTGCGTGCCGGCGGCGACTCGCAGTACGACATCGTCGTGCCGTCGAACTACTACGTGCCGCGGCTTATCCATACCGGGCTGATCCAGCCGCTCAACAAGAAGCTGATTCCCAACTACGACAACCTCATGTCGCGGTTCAAGGACACCAGCTACGATCCCAAGGGCAAGTACACGGCCGCCTATCAGTGGGGCGACACGGGTATTGCCTACAACGTGAAGACCCTGGGTAAACAGCCGGCCAGCTGGTCGATCCTGTTCGATCCCAAGGCCAATTCGAAATATCCGTTCGAGATCGGTACCGACGCCCAGGTGATGTTCGGTTCAGCCTGTGCCTATCTCGGCTACAAATACGACTGCCAAGGGCGCGACAAGTGGACCAAGGCGGCCAAACTCATCCTGAAGACCAAGAAGCGGTCCAACTTTAGTGGCTTCCAGGACGCCACGCCGACATTGAAACAGCTCGCGCGCGGCAATATCGCGGCCGGCATGGCCTATAACGGCGACTATGCCTTCGATAAGAGCCAGAACCCGGACGGTTTCAAGAACATCAAGTTCGTCGTGCCCAAGGAAGGCGCCGAGCTCTGGGTGGACAACATGGCGATTCCGGCCCATGCGCCGCATCCGAAGCTGGCCAATGAGTTCATCAACTTCATCCTGAAGGCCAAGATCGGCGCCGAGCTGTCGAACTGGAACGCCTATGCCAGCCCGAACAAGGCATCCAAGCCGTATCTGGACAAGTCGCTGACCCAGCCACCGGTCATGCCGACCGACGCGCAGATGAAGCGTCTGCATTTCACGCCGGCGATCGAAGGCGACAACCTGCAGTTCGTCCAGCAACTCTGGACGGAAGTGCAGTCGCGCTAGCGATGGTACCGGGCCGGCGTCGCGCCGGCCCGGACTCTGCAAACCCGGGAGATTTATGAGCGAGGATACGAGCGATCCGCAGATCCGCGAATGGTTCAACACCAATCGCATCAGCGAGGTCGAATGCCTGGTGCCGGACATCACCGGCGAGGCCAAGGGCAAGATCATGCCGGCAGCCCGCTACCTCAACGGCGAACGTCCGCGGTTGCCCGATTCCATCTTCATCCAGACCGCGACCGGCGATTATCCGGAAGACGACGAGGAAATCGTCGATCCGGCTGAGCTGGACATGCAGCTGGACGCCGATCTGTCGACCTGTCGCCTGGTGCCCTGGGCGCGCGAGCCGACGGCCCAGATCATCCACGAATGCAGTTATCTCAATGGTGAGCCGGTGCTGGTCAGCCCGCGCTACGTGCTGCGACGGGTGCTTGCTTTGTACGACGAGCTTGGCCTGCGGCCGGTGATTGCGCCGGAAATGGAGTTCTATCTCGTCCAGCGCAACACGGATGCCGACTATCCGTTGCAGCCGCCGGCCGGCCGCTCGGGCCGGCGCGAGATCTCGCGGCGTGCCTACAGCATCGACGCGGTCAACGAGTTCGATCCGCTGTTCGAGGATATGTACGACTACTGCGAGGCTGAGTCGCTCGACATCGACACCCTGATCCACGAAGAAGGATCGGGCCAGATGGAGATCAACTTCGAGCATGGCGACCCGCTCGATCTGGCCGACCAGGCGTTCCTGTTCAAGCGCACCCTGCGCGAGGTGGCACTCGCCCACGGTATGTACGGTACGTTCATGGCCAAGCCGATGGCGGACGAACCGGGCAGCTCGATGCATATTCATCAGAGCCTGGTCGATGTGGCCAGCGGCGACAACGCGTTCGCCGACGAGGCGGGCGAACCGACCGCGTTGTTCTATCAGTTCATTGCCGGCATGCAGACTTATCTGCCGCCCGCTCTGGCGCTGCTGGCGCCGAACGTGAACAGCTATCGGCGCCTGATGCCCGATCTGTCCAATGGTTCGGCGCCGATCAACACCGAGTGGGGCTACGACAACCGCACCGTCGGTCTGCGCGTGCCGCATTCGGGGCGTCGCGGCAAGCGCGTGGAAAACCGTATCGCTGGGGCCGACGTGAATCCGTATCTCGCCATTGCCGCATCGCTGGCCTGTGGTTATCTCGGCATTCGCGACAAGCTCGAGCCGCGTGCGCCGGTGGCCGATTCGGCCCATGCCCGGGGCCATCGCCTGCCGTCCGACATGGGCCGGGCGCTGGAAGCCCTGGCCGACTGCATGCCGCTCAAGGCGTTGCTCGGCGAGCGTTTCATCGATACCTATCTGGCGGTCAAGCGCACCGAGGAGATCGCACACTTCAAGGTGATCAGTTCCTGGGAGCGGGAGTACCTGCTGCTGCGCGTCTGATGCACCGGCAGCCCGTCGCTGCGGCGTGGGCCTGTTTACAAATTCGCGGCGGCCATCCGGCCGCCGATTTCAATGGAGCCCTGCGGCATGCTGACGTTTCATGACAACCGTACGCAGAATCGGCGTTCGACCACTGAGCTGGCCGGCGGGCGGCTGATCGCGCCGCTGGAATGCCCCGAACGGGTCGACATGATCGCCGCTCGTATCCGCGAGGTCGGACTCGGCGAGATCCGGGGCGCGACCATGCACGGACTGGAGCCGATCGCCGCGGTGCACGATCCGGCGTACATCGATTTTGTCGAAAACGCCTGGGCCGACTGGCGGGCGGCCGGCTATACCGGCGAGGCGATCGCTACGGTCTGGCCGACGCGCCGCACCCGGTGCGACTTCGTGCCCCGCCATATCGACGGCAAGCTCGGCTACTACGCGCTGGCGGCCGAGACCGCGATCGAGGCCGGTACCTGGGAAGCGGCCCGGGCGAGCGTGGATATCGCGCTCACCGCGCTCGATCATGTCCAGGCCTCCGGCGAGGCCGCCTTCGGCCTGTGCCGGCCGCCGGGCCACCATGCGGCGGTCGACCAGTACGGCGGCTATTGTTTTTTCAACAATGCCGCCATCGCCGCCCAGGCCGCCCGAGAGGCGGGTGCGGCGCGCGTGGCGATCCTGGATGTCGACTACCACCACGGCAACGGCACCCAGCAGATTCTCTACGAACGCGACGATGTGCTGTTCGTGTCGCTGCACTGCGATCCGCTGGAGGAGTTCCCGCATTATCTCGGCCGCGCCGACGAGATCGGTGCCGGGGCCGGCGAGGGCTTTAATCGCAACCATCCGCTGCCGCCCGGCTCGGGCTACGCGGCCTGGCGGGCCGAGCTTGAGACCGCCATGAACGGTATCGACGAATACGATCCCGATCTGGTCATCGTGTCGCTGGGCGTGGATACCTTCGCGGGCGACCCCATCGGCCGCTTCAAGCTCGCTTCAGACGATTTCACGGACTACGGTCGTCGCCTGGCCGGCATGAACCGGCCCACGCTGTTTCTCATGGAAGGCGGCTACGCGGTCGAGGAGATCGGCGTCAACGTCGTCAACGTGCTCACGGGCTTTGAACATGGCTAGCCAGGCCGCAGCTTATCCCGGTTCCTATTACGCGGCCTCCATCGCCGAGCCCGGCGACTACCCAGGGCTGGACGCCGATCTTCGAGTTGATGTGGCCGTCGTTGGCGGTGGTTTCACCGGCGTGGCGACGGCGCTCGAACTGGCCGAGCGCGGCCACTCGGTGGCGCTGATCGAGGCCAACCGGATCGGTTGGGGCGCGTCCGGACGCAACGGCGGCCAGGTCACCGGCAGCCTGTCCGGCGAGGCCGGGCTTAAGAAACACTTGCGCGACGTGCCGGGCGGCGATGTTGAGGCCTTCGTCTGGGATCTGCGCTGGCGCGGCCAGCGCATCATTGAGCAGCGCGTCCAACGCTACGGCATTGACTGTGATCTCAAGCACGGGCATCTGCAGGCGGCCTGGAAGCAGGGGCACGTGGCGGCGCTCAAGGCCGACCTCAAAGCCGCCCAGGCCCGTGGCATGGGCGATCGGGTGCGCTGGATCGAAAAAGACGAATTACGTGAACTGCTTGATACGCCGCTCTACCACGGCGCGTTGCGCAACGATGCCAATCTGCATCTGCATCCACTGAACCTCGTGCGCGGCGAGGCGCGGGCCGCCGCCGATCAGGGCGTGGCCATCTTCGAGGGCTCGCCGGTGGTCGACATCCAGCACGGGGCGCCCGCGCGCGTGGTGACCGCGCAGGGTTCGATCACGGCGGATACCGTCGTGCTGGCCGGCGGTGCCTATCACAAGCTGGCGCGCCGGGATCTGGCCGGCAAGCTGTTCCCGGCCGCGCTCGGCATCGTCACCACCGCGCCGCTCGGCGAGACCGCGCATCGGATCAATCCCGAGGATCTGGCGGTCTACGACACCCGTTTCGTGCTCGATTACTACCGACTCACCGCCGATGGGCGACTGTTGTTCGGCGGCGGAGCCAACTACTCTGGCCGCGAGTCCGAGGATGTCGCCGCTTATCTGCGGCCACGACTGGAAGCGACCTTCCCGGCGCTCGCAGGCGTGGCCATCGATTATCAATGGCAGGGGATGGCCGGCATCGTGCCCAATCGCATGCCCATGCTCGGTCGTACGGGGGCGGGCGACAACGTGTATTACGCTCAGGGCTATTCCGGCCACGGCGTGGCCACCTCGCATATCGTCGCCAGCGTGCTGGCCGAGGCGATTGACGGCCAGGCCGCCGAGTTCGATGCCTTCGCCGGCCTGCCGCACGGCCGGGTGCCGTTCGGCGAGCGCTTCGGCAACACGCTGCTGGCGCTCGGCATGACCTGGTATCGGCTGCTCGAAACCATTCGTTGAGGCCGGTTTCATGACCACCCCGGATGCCGCCTCCAACTACTGGGTCGACAGTGCCGGCGATGCCGCAGCGCGGCCGCCGGCGGCGGGCCGTCACGAAGCCGATGTCGTCATCGTCGGCGCCGGCTTCACTGGGCTGTGGACCGCTTATTATCTGGCCGGCATCCGGCCGGCGCTCGACATTGTCGTGCTGGAGGCCGAAACCGTCGGCCACGGTGCCTCGGGCCGCAACGGCGGCTGGGTGATCGGCAATCTCGCCGGTCTGGAACGCCTGGTCGGGGATATGGATGCGCCCGCGCGTCGCGCGATCTGTGCCCAACTGGCTGACAACGTCGATCAGATCGGGCGCGTGACCGCGCGCGAGGCGATCGCGGCTGATTTCCACAAGGGCGGCACGCTGGACGCCGCCGCGCGCTATCCCCAGCAGGTCGCAATCCAGAAAGCGCATCGCGCCGCGTTGATCGAACTCGGCCACGCGCCGGAGGATTGTCTCTGGCTCGACGGTCCGGCGCTGGCCGAGCGCGCGGTATTTCGCCGCGGTTACGGCGCGTTGTTCTTTCGCCAAACCGCGACCGTGCACCCGATGAAACTGGTGCAGGGGCTGGCCCGGGCCGCGGAACGACGTGGCGTGACAATCCACGAGCATAGCCGCGTGCGTTATCTGGCGCCGCATCACGTGATCACCGACGTCGGCGCCCAGTTCGGCGCGCGGCATATCGTCCAGGCCACCGAAGGCTACAGTGGCGAACTGGCCGGGCTTGGGCACCGCGTATTGTCGGTGCGCAGTCTGGTGATCGCCACCGAGCCGCTCTCGGAAGCCGTCTGGGCTCGTGTCGGGCTGGCGGGCCGGCCGACCTTCTGCGATGCCAGCCGCATGATCAACTACGGCCATCGCAGTCGCGACGGCCGGCTCGTGTTCGGGGCCCGTGGGGCCTATCCGCTGGGCGGCGCGCCGAAACAGGATCATGCGATTTCGTCGGCCGATATCGAGCTGCGGCGGCGCCTGCTGCTCGATCTGTTTCCCGGCCTGCCCGCCGATCTGGCCGTCACCCACGGCTGGGGCGGCTCGCTGGGCTTGTCGCGACGTTTTCGCCCGCACGCGATCTTGGATTCGAAGACCGGCCTGGCCACTGCCGGCGGCTATGCCGGGGAAGGCGTGGCGGCCTCGCATCTCATGGGCCGGACCACGGCCGAATTGATCGCGGGCCAGGATACGCCGCGCACGCGCGCGCCCTGGGCGCATCGCGACGTCGCGATCGACGCCCTGCTGCGGCGTTGGGAGCCGGAGCCACTGCGTTGGTTGGCGGCCCAGACCATCTCGGCATCGTATGCGACCGAGGAGTCGTTGCTGCGGCGCGGCTATGACAACGCGCTCGCCCGCGCGGTCATGCGCGCCAACGACCGATTCGCTGCGATCATCGAGTAGCGCGCCGGGCCCGGCGATACAGCGCGGCCCGTGCCGGCGGACGGCCGAATCGCATCGGCCATGCCATCGGGGCTACCGCCGTTTCGGCAAGGTGCAGGTCACTTGGCACGGGGCGATCTTGTTGTGTTAACCCGGCACAAAAATAGATGATTTTTCGGGTTAGTAGCGCGAGTATGCGACCGCATGCTCGCCGCGGCCATTGGCCGCGAAGCCTTTGAAAATAAAAGACGGAGAAGCGCCGGCTTTTATTTTTGAAGGCGTTGAAAACAGCTGATGAAGTTAGCTTTTTTGTTGACCGGATTATCGATTTATCGCCTGTCCGTCGACACTATCGCCATGGGCTGGCCGTCATCGAACAGTGAGCGGTTACGTCCGGCCGACTTGGCGGCATAAAGAGCCGTATCCGAGCGTGCGAACCATTCGTCGACGGAAAAAGTCTCGGCGGAATCGAGCGCGGCGCCGCCACTGAAACAAATGGGCCCATGACGCAGCGGCTGTTTCATACAGCGCTCGCGCAGCCGGCTGTCCAGCGCGACGATATCGTCGCGTGTGGCGTACGGAATGAATAGATTGAATTCCTCGCCACCGCAACGGCCGGCGACGCCTGCATAGTCCGCGACCGTCTCGTTCAGCAGCTGCGAGAAATGACACAGCACCTCGTCGCCATAGGCATGGCCGTAGCTGTCGTTGACCTGCTTGAAGTGATCCAGATCGTAGGTGAGCAGCATGGCGCTGTTGTCCGGCGAGCGTTCGAGCTCGTACTGATCGAGTACGCCGTGGAAGGCGCCGTGGTTGAGCAGGCCGGTGAGGCTGTCACGCCGTGCCGAATCGCGGGCATCGCGGTGCTCGTTTTCGAAGCGTCGGAAATAGCCGCCCATGAGGATAAGCAACAGCACGATCGAGAAGTTGTAGGACACGGTCAGATCGAGCAGGCGCTGTTGCGGGGCGGCATAGGCCGGTACCCAGGCTGGATGGCGATAGCCGGTAACCAGCAGCACGGTGGGTACGACCACGAAACTGGCGATCAGGGCGGCGCGCTGCCAGGGGCGCAGCACGATCGCGCCCAACGCATAGGCCGCGAGCAGGAGAAAAAACAACAGGGTCGGGCCGTCGGCACCCTCGTTATAGAACCAGCTCAACGGCAGAATGACGAACAGCATCAACAGACAGAACAGTGCTGCCATGCCGTGCGTATGCAGGGTTCGGCGTGCGCGAAACCACAGCGCGTGCACCACCAGCCCGATGCTTAACAGTACCGCCACGTAAAGCGTGTCGGTGATACCAGTCGCGGCGTTGAACACGGCGCTGAAATAGCAGCCCCAGGGCGCGAAGAACAGAAACGTCAGGTGCATGCGCTGCTCGGGCGTTTCCGCCGCGCCGAAGAGCAGTTGCGTGAGCCTTGTCAGGCTTCTCTGTTTTTTTATCGAAGTCATCCGTCCGATTCGGTTGATCGCTCGTGCCGGCTGCTACGGCGTAGCGGCCGCGAGCGTGTCACGACCCGGCACTCAAGCGAAGTCCAGCCCAGGCCGGCGTCCGAGTTGCTGTGGTGTTGGATTGCCGACCATTGATGATGCGAGCGTTTGCGGCATCATGCCAGGGGTTGCAACAACAACGGCCGGGGTCAGTCGGCGGCGAGCAGTCGGCGGGCGAGGCTGTCGTCGGTGACCAGTGTCTTGCCGATGCCGGCGCGAAAGACCGCCAGCAGGGCATCGGCTTTTTCCGCACCGCCCACGGCGAGAATGAGGTTGGGGATGCGCAACAGGTCCGGGTAGCCGAGTGCGAGGGTGCGATCATCCAGCAGGGTCACCAGCGACCCGTCGGCGCGCATGAATGTCCCCAGCACTTCGGCGATCACGCCGGCCTCCCTGAGTCGCTGGCGGTCGGCGGCACTCAGGCTTTGCATCATCTGTGACGCCGGCGGGTCCCAGCTGCCGACAGCTACCGCCGCGACCGAGATCGAGCCGAACAAGCGAAACGCGGCTTCCACACTCGGTTCCTTGCGCAGCCCGTCGGCGGTGGTCTTGTCGGCCACCACCAGCGGCACGAAGATCGGGTACGCATCGCCGCCGCCGATTTCACTCACCCGGCGCACGACATCCAGCGAATTCTCGCTCGATGAGCCGACGATGCCGCCCATCTGCACCACGCTGCAACGCGCCAGCCGTTCGATCTGCAGCGCCATGGCGCTGGTCGTGCGCCCCCAGCCGATGCCCAGCACATCGTCGGGCGAAACCAGTTCGCCGAGCAGGTTCGCGGCCGCCGCGCCCACGCGCTGGCGGATCGCGGCCGGTTCGCGGTCGTGCTCGGACGAGCGGACCACGATCACCTGCTTGAGGTCGAATTTCCGCTGGATGTCGCGGGCCAGATGCGTGTCGTAGGCCAGCGGCGCCTTGATGGTGAAGCGCACGATCCCCTCCGAGACCGCGAGATTGAGCAGGCGAGCGACCTTGAAGCGCGACAGACCGAGATCTTCGGCGATGACGGTCTTCGGCGCACCGTCGATATAAAACCGCTGCGCGACGGTCGCAGCCAGGACGCCGGTGTCGGGATCGATGGGCATGACGCTAAGGATAGCGCCTGCGACCAATAGGGCATAGCGCTCATATGAGCAATGTGTTGCTATTATGAGCAGAAAAGAAATCAGCCGCTACGGATTCGTGATCGACGCCCCGTGCTCGTAGCGAACGCGCGGTCTACACGTTGAAAACGAGGGCCGGTTTGGCCGGCAAGGCGAATGGAGGAACACGCAACACGCGTGACAGCGATGACCGCGAACATTCTCGAATGTGTGGAGATCGGCAAAAGCTTCGGCACCACGGCGGTGCTCGATCGCATCGATCTCGCATTGCAGGCCGGTCGCGTGACCGCGCTGATGGGCGAGAACGGCGCCGGCAAGTCGACGTTGCTCAACATCATCGCGGGCCTGATCGCACCGTCCTCGGGTGAGCTGCGGGTCGATGGTGAAGCCGTGCGCGAATTCACCCCCAGCGCCGGTCAGGCCCGCGGCATTCAGATCGTGACCCAGGAATTGTCGCTGGTGCCGCATCTGACGGTGGCCGACAACATCTTCCTCGGTCGTGAACTCACCGCGGGCTCCAAGCGCATCGGCTATCTACAGGCGCGCCGGATGTTCGACCAGGCGCAGGCCGCGATCGATGCCTTCGGTGTGCCGATCGACGCCCGCGACCGGGTCGATCAGATCAGTCTGTCCTATGCCCAGATCGTGGAGATCATCCGCGCCTACCATCGCCGCCCGCGCATTCTGCTGCTCGACGAGCCCACCTCGTCGCTGACCAGCAACGAAACCCGGCATCTGTTCGAGATCGTCGACACCCTGCGCGCCGACGGCACGACGGTCGTGTTCACCACCCACAAGATGGACGAGGTCGAGCAAATGGCCGACGACATCACGGTGCTGCGCGATGGTGAAATCACGCTGACTGCCACGGCCCGTGACCTGTCCACGGCCGAAGTGGTCGACGCCATGGTCGGCCGCAAGCTGGCCGAGCAGCGGTTGGTACTGCCCGAAATTAAAGACGTTGCGCCAGCGTTGGCGGTGGCAGGCTATGCCACGCGCCAGCCGGACGGCGGCGCCGAGCAGCCCTTCGATTTCGCGATCCGCCCGGGCGAGATCGTCGGTCTGGCCGGCATTGCCGGTGCCGGGCGCACCGCGTTTCTCAAGTCCGTCTACGGGTTGCACCCGGCCCGGCGCGGTCAGGTGCGCCTGGACGGCGCGAACTATACCGAGCGTTCGCCCTCGCGTTCGCTGGCCCGAGGTCTGATCTATATCCCCGAAAGCCGCAAGGAATCCGGGTTGGTGATGTCGCAGGGCATCGCGGCCAACGCGATTCTGGCCAATCTCGGCCGTTTCTCCGGGCTGGCCGGCTGGCTCAAGACCGCCCGCGAGCACGATCTGACCCGCGAAGCGCTGGAAGCGCTGCGCACCAAGTATGAATCCACGAGCTCGTCGGTGGCCCAGCTGTCCGGCGGTAATCAGCAGAAAGCGCTGGTCGCGCGCTGCCTGATCGCCGACGAGCCGAAGGTGTTGCTGCTGGACGAGCCCACGCGTGGCATCGACGTCGGTGCCAAGGCCGACATCTACGAAATCATCGTCGAGCTGGCGCGTGAGGGCGTGGCGATCGTGGTGTCGTCCTCCGAACTGCCGGAGCTGATGACGCTGTCGCATCGCATCGCCGTGTTCAAGGACGGTTTCATCGCCAGGACCTTCGAACGCAACGATTTCCGCGAGGCCGACATCGTCCGGACCGCGATCGGCGCGTGACCGCGACGACGCGATTGCACGGATCAGAAAGAGGATGACCCACGTGAGCACAGCCCAGACATCATCGAGCCCCGAGGCCGCGGCGCTGCCCGCGCGTCGGCGTGTGCTGTTCAATCGCCAGCGACTGGCCTCGCTGGTGGTGTGGATCGCGTTCGCTTGTTACGTCATTCCGCTGGCGATCGCGCAGCCGCAGTTCATCTCCTTCTACAACATCATCTCCATCCTGATGCTGATCTCGGTCTATGCCCTGATCGGTTTCGGCGAGGGCGTGGTGGTGCTTTCCGGCGGCATCGATCTGTCGGTGGGCAGCATCGTGGGTCTGGCCGGGGTGGTGGCGGCCGTAATCCTGACCGGTCATTCCGGCGTCGGTTGGTGTCTGGTCGCGATCGGGGGCGGCGTGTTGGCCGGCGTGCTGATCGGGGCCTTCAACGGGATCGCGGTCGCCCTGCTCAATATTCCGTCGTTCGTGGCGACCCTCGGCACGCTGTCGATCGCGCTCGGCATCGGCTATGTCTTCAGCGCCGGCCAGCAGATCTCGATCGACAACGATCCGTTTCTCAATATCTCGATCAACGCGTATCTCGGGATTCCGATCCCGATCTACATCATGTTCATCGTGTTCCTGCTGCTGTGGCTGGTGCTGGCCAAGACCCGCTTCGGCCGCTACATCTACGCCGTGGGCGGCAATATCCAGGCGGCGTTCGTCGCCGGCCTGCCGATCCGGCGTGTGCTGATCTCGGCGTTCGTGATCTCCGGTGGATTGTCCGGGCTGGCCGGCGTGTTGCTGGCCGCCCAGATCACCGCCGGCATCGCTTCGACCGGCTCCGGCTACGAGCTGACCGCGATCGCCGCCCCCGTGATCGGCGGCATCAGCCTGGCCGGCGGGCGCGGCTCGATCGCCGGCGCGCTGTTCGGCGTGATCCTGCTCGGCACCATCGACAACGGCCTGACGATTCTCAATGTCTCGCCGTTCTATCAACACATCATCCGCGGTTTCATCATCATCCTGGCGGTCTTTCTGGACACCATCGCCAGCCGGCGAAAGCTGGTCTGAGCGGCCGGGATGGCATCGATTACAACAAACCACAGCCGTTGTGGCTGTGATCTCGAGCGAGAAAACAGGAGGACCCTCATGAAATCATCATTCCTCAAGCGGGCTGCGGCCGCGCTATTGACGCTGGGCTGCGTGGCGATGGCCGGGCCGAGCCTGGCCGCGCAGGACAAGCCGATCACGGTCGGCTTCACTGTCTATGGCATGTCGGGCTGGGTTTCGTCGGGCAAGGAAGGCGTCGAAGCGGTGGCCAAGGCCGACAACGTCGATCTGCGCTGGGCCAGCGCCGACGGCTCGGTCGCCAGTCAGGTGGCCCAGATCAAGCAGTTCATCGGGCAGCATGTGGATGCGATCGTGATCGATCCGGTCGACTCCTCCGCGCTCGGTCCGCAGATCAAGGAGGCCAAGTCGAAGGGTATCAAGGTGATCGGCACCAACGTGAAGATCTTCCCGCCCGGTGAACAATATCTGACCTCCTATGTCGGCCCGGACGATGTGCTGGCCGGCGAGAACGAGACCAAGGCGCTGGTCAAAAAGATCGGCGGCAAGGGCAACGTGGTGATCCTCAAGGGCCCGCTCGGCCAGTCGGCGACCATCGACCGCACCCAGGGCATCGAGAACGTGCTCAAGCAGCATTCAGGCATCAAGGTGCTGGCCCAGCGTCCGGGCGACTGGAAGCGCGAGAAGGGCTACAACATCACCGCCTCCTGGCTGTCGCGCTATGGCACCCAAATCGACGGCATCATCTCGGAGAATGACGACATGGCGGTGGGCGCGATCCGGGCCATGCGCCAGCGCCGGATCACCAACGTGCCGGTGGTCGGCGTGGACGGCATCGAGGCCGGGCTGAAGAATGTGGCCTCGGGTCGTCAGCTGGTGACCAACCTGCAGAACGCGCCGTTACAGCTCGGCATGGCCCTGCAGGTCGCGGTCAATGCGGTGCGGGGTCAGTCGGTGCCCGACAAGATCATGATCCACATGCCGGTCGTGACCCAGGACAACGCCGACCAGTACATGAAGCAGATGTACGACAACCGCCAGCAGTTCATTGACGGCCTGCCCGAGTTGATCAACAAGAACCTGGCCTCCGGCCACTACGGCCACCAGTAAACGCCTAGGCGGCGCCGTGGCTGTCGTTTCCCAGCGGAAGCCCGGCCGCGGTTGCCGCCCGCCACATCGATCGCTCGTTCGCCGGGTTCGCTCCGGTACGGGATCGGCCGTGCCTGGGCCGGCGATGGGGCAATTCTGACGCGGTGATTCCCATGGAATATCAAGGCTATGACAAGAACTTCGCGCTCGCGGGCCGGATCGCGCTGATCACCGGGGGCGCGGCCGGCATCGGGCGGGCCATCGCCGAGCTCTATGTCGAGAAAGGAGCGCGGGTGGCGCTGGTCGATCGCAGCGAACAGGTTGCAGCCACGGCCCGCGCGATCGGCACCGAGTCGGCGATCGGCATCCAGGCGGATGTGACCGACAGCGCCGATGTACAGGCGGCGGTCGCTCAAGCGTTGGCTGAATACGGTCGGATTGATGTGCTGGTCAACAATGCCGGTGTGGTGGCGCTGGACTGGGCCGAGGATCTCAGCGAGGCGGATTGGGATCTCACGCTGAACGTGAACCTGAAAGGCGTGTTTCTGATGTGCCAGACCGTGGGCCGGCACATGCTCGAAGCCGGCGGCGGGCGCATCATCAACATGGCCTCGCAGGCGGCCGAGGTCGCGCTCGACAAGCATCTGGCCTACTGCACCAGCAAGGCCGGGGTGGTCGGCCTGACCAAGGTCCTGGCCTCCGAATGGGGCCCGCGCGGTGTTCGCGTCAACGCCATCTCGCCGACCGTGGCGCTGACCGAGCTGGGCCGCCGCGCCTGGGCCGGCGAGGTCGGCGAGCGCATGAAGGAGAAGATTCCGGCGCGGCGCTTCGTCTACCCGGAAGAGATCGCCGGTTGTGCGCTGTATCTGGCCAGCGACGCCGCCGACATGATCAACGGCGCCAATCTGGTCATCGACGGCGGCTACAGTATCCAGTAAAGACCGTTGGGGGGCGCGCTACCCGCGGCGTCGCGTGAAACGGCAACAGGCCCCAGGGGATGAAGGGCAACCCGAGCCCGACGGTATCGCCGCCCTCGGCGCCCACGCCCCGGGCGGCGTCTCGCCCCGAGCCCCGCATGCTTCGATATCGACTGCGGCCCGCAGACCGGAACAGGCAGGGCGCCCGAAATCCGGCGGCGACGCCATGACACCGTCACCGGTGTGCGGTATGAATGCGCGTTGGCGGGCCGCGCCTGGCCCGGGCCTTGCTGTGATTTGACGCGGGGTGGGCGTGCGGCGCCGGCCCGCCCCGGGGGCTCGTGGCCAACCTTGGCAGGCTCTAAGCTAGCCGCAGCCTATTCAGGAGTAATCGTTTTGAGCGTGTCGCTGGTCGAAGTGGTGGTGTTTCTCGCGGCAGCGGTCATCGCGGTGCCGATCGCCCAGAAATTGCGCCTGGGCTCGGTGCTCGGTTATCTGCTCGCCGGGGTGGTGATCGCGCCGTGGGGCCTGGGCCTGATCGGCCGGGTCGACGAGGTACTGCATCTGGCTGAGTTCGGCGTGGTCTTTTTGTTATTCATTATCGGTCTGGAGATGCAGCCCCGCCGTCTTTGGGCGCTGCGCAAGACCATTCTCGGCCTCGGCGGACTGCAGGTTCTGGCGAGCGGTGTCGTGCTGTCGCTGGGCGCGACCTGGATCATGCACCTGCCGCCCGCACCCGCTGTCGTGGCCGGCTTCTCGCTGGCATTGTCATCGACCGCGTTTGCGCTGCAGATGCTCGGCGAACGCGGTGAGCTGACCTCGCGCCACGGCCGCTCGGCCTTCGCCATCCTGTTGTTCCAGGATCTGGCGGTGATTCCGATTCTGGCACTGCTGCCATTGCTGTCGGTCGGCCATGCCGAGGTCACGCTGCTCGGCGGGATCGAAAAAACGGCCAAGGTGGCGGCGGTGATCGCCGGGCTGGTCATCGGTGGTCACTATGTTCTCAAGCCGGTGCTGCGCGTGGTGGCGGCCACGCGCATGCAGGAAATCTTTATCGCCATGACGCTGTTGATCGTGGTCGGCACCGCCGCGATCATGGAAGCCACCGGTATTTCAGTGGCGCTTGGGGCGTTTGTGGCCGGCGTGCTGCTGGCCGACTCGGAATATCGCCATGAGCTCGAGGCCAACGTCGATCCGTTCAAGGATCTGCTGCTCGGCCTGTTCTTCATCGCGGTGGGCATGTCGATCAATCTCGGCCTGTTCGCCTCGCAGCCGGTCTATCTGATCGAGCTCACGCTGGGTCTGGTGGCGATCAAGGGCTTGATGCTGGCGGTCCTGGCGCGTCGGCACGGGCTGTCCTGGGCCGCCTCGCGCAATCTGGCGGCCTATCTCGGCCAGGGCGGTGAATTCGCCTTCGTGATTCTGTCGACGGCCGTGGCCGGGCATCTGTTCGTGCAGGCCGAAGCCGATGTGCTGGTGGCGACGGTGACGTTGTCCATGGTGCTTACCCCATTCGCGGTGCAGGGCGTGGCCTGGTTCAATGCCCGGCGCGCGCCGGCCGCCGACACGCCCGACTACGAAACGCCCGCCGAATCCGAGCATCCGGTGATCATCGCCGGCTTCGGCCGCGTAGGTGGCATCGTGGCGCGCATGCTGCGGGCCAAGCGAATCGGCTTCGTCGCGCTTGAGGCCAATCCGGCCCAGGTGGACTTCGTGCGCCGCTTCGGCGCCAAGGTCTATTACGGCGATGCGTCCCGGGTCGACATGCTGCGCGCCGCACGCGCGGAGGAAGCACGTGTGCTGGTGCTGGCCATCGCCGATGTCGAAGTCTCGCTGCGGACCGTGCACATGGTGCAGAGCCATTTCCCGAATCTGACCATCGTCGCGCGGGCCCGCGACCGTCAGCATGCCTATAGGTTGATGGATCTGGGCGTGACCGTGTTCCAGCGCGATACGTTTCTCTCCAGCATCGCGCTGGCCGGCGACACCATGCGCGCGCTCGGCCTGCCGCGCGCGGAAGTCGAGCGTGTGCAGAAGACATTCAAGGCCCACGACGAGGCACGGCTGGCCGAGCACTACGAGGTAGCCAACGATCAGGAACGGCTGGAAAAACGCGTGCGGGAAGCCGCGGCCGAACTGGAAGCGTTGTTCGAGCGCGACGAGGTGGAGGCCGCCGGGGAACAGTCCGGCGGCCGCTGAATGCGTCAGCGCCGGGCGGCGCGATCATTCAGGTACTCGGTCAGCGCGAAACCGGCCAGCAACCAGAAGCCGCCGACCAGCAGCCCGGCGGCCACATCGCTGGCGAAATGCACCGACAGCAGCAGGCGACTGAACGCGATAAGAGCGATCAGCGCGCCGCACCCGTAGACCAGTTCGAAGCGCAGCCGGGTATCGGGCCGCACCCGCGCGATGGCATAGGCGATGAAACCGTAGACCGCCATGGCCGCGGTGGCGTGTCCGCTGGGGAACGAGGGCGTGGCCGCGCTGGCAAAAGTCAGGAATTCTGGCCGCGGGCGATCGATGGCGTATTTGCCGGCATAGGTCAGCGCCTGCGAACCGAGTACCGTCAGCAGCAGGCCGGGAATATAGGTTCGGCGGTGGTTGGCCCAGAGAAAGGCGGTGGCCACCAGCACCACCGCCACCAGGGTGGTGAGGTCGGCCAGATGGGTGATCCCGGCGAATACATGCAGCAGATCGGGGTGACGCAGCGGCGCCAGGGCCGTGTTTACCCGGGCATCGAACTGCACGATCCGCTCGCGCTGGATCACGTCTTCGGCCAGATCGCTGCCGAGTGCCACCAGAGTGCCGGCCGCGACGACGATCAGCGTCAACGGCAGCCCGGTGAAGCGATCGGTGGCCAAGCGCCCGGCGATCCAGGCGCGGGGACGCGGGAAACGGCGGCTGATCGCGTCGAACCCGGGCCGGCGGCGCACCAGCGCGTCTCCGGTGCGGATAGCCATACGGCGCGTGGCCGGCGTGGCGCGCCGGATCGCCCACCGGATCAGCCCGGCCAGCAGCCGGCCCGCAAGCAGCAGCACTGCCAGCATGCCGATCAATAACCCAAACGGCAGTGTGTGGTGCGCCACAGGCGGGCCTCCGGGTTGGATATTCGACCAGCGCGGGAGTATACGGATCACGACGATTGGTCGGCCTGACACCGGTCGCGTCAAGGGGCGCGGCGGTGTGATGCGTGCTCAGGCGATGAACATGGCGTCGCCATAGCTGAGAAAGCGATAGCCCGCTTCCACCGCGTGGGCATAGGCGGCCAGCACGTTATCGCGGCCGGCAAACGCCGATACCAGCATCAACAGGCTCGACTGTGGTTCGTGGAAGTTGGTGAAGATGGCGTCCACCGCGTGGAAGTCGTCACCGGGCTTCAGGAATAGCTGGGTTTCACCTGCGTACGGACCGAGCCGGCCGTTGTGGGCGCGGGCCGCGGTCTCCAGGCTGCGCACGGCGGTGGTACCGACCGCGATCACGCGCCCGCCGGCCGCGCGCGCCGCCGCGGCCTGATCGCACAAGGCCTGGCCGACCTGCAGACGCTCGGCGTGCAACCGCTGCGCGCGCACATCGCCTTCGCGCAGGCGCTGGTAGGTACCCGAGCCCACATGCAGCGTGACGGTACCGAAATCCACACCGCGCCCGGCCAGGGCGTCCAGCAGCACCGCGTCGAAATGCAGGCCCGCCGTGGGCGCAGCCACGGCGCCGTCATGACGGGCCCAGACCGTTTGATAGCGTTCGCGATCGGCGATTTCGTCCGGCCGCCGGATATAGGGCGGCAGGGGCATGTGGCCATGCGCATCGAGCAGGTCGTGTACCGACGATGCCGGGTCCGCCAGTACGAGTGTGTACAGCTCGCCGTGCCGCGCGGCCACGGTCAGGCGAGTTGCACCGATGATGATTTCGGCGTCGATGCGCGGGGGTTTGTTGGCCCGGATCTTGGCGGTCAGGCGCGCGCTGTCGAGGATACGCTCGAGCATGACCTCCACCGCACCGCCCGTGGCCTTGCGGCCGTGCATGCGCGCGGCCAGTACCCGCGTGTCGTTGAACACCAGCAGGTCGTTGCGGCCGAGCAGTTCGGGCAGATCCACGACCCGGCGGTCGGCCCATGTCCCGTCGCGCCGGTCGAGGCGGAGCAGACGGGAGGCCCGGCGCTCGGCCAGCGGTGCCTGGGCGATCGACGCCTCGGGCAGGATGTAATCGAAATCGTGCTTGTCCATGATCGTCGTCCGGCGGTGGCGCGGCGATTGTGGCGGGGCGGCGCCTGGCGAACAAGCCGCCGGGCGCCGGGCATGCGCCGCGCCATGCGGTATGATCGAAAGCATGCTGTATCTGTACGAGTATGAAGGTTGCCCATTCTGCGGCCGGGTACGCGAAGCGCTGATGGATCGCGTGCTCGATGCCGTGGTGTTCCCGTGTCCGCGCGGCGGGCGACGGTTTCGGCCGCAGGCGGAAGCGGTGGGCGGGCGCCAGCAGTTTCCCCTGCTGGTCGATGACGATACCGACACGGTGTTGTACGAATCCGGCGACATCATCCGACATCTCGATCGGCGGGATACACGCCGCGCGCCGCCCGCAGCCGCGGGTGCGCTGGGCATGGCGGCCGGTGCGTGGGTTCGCGACCTGTACGGCATGCAGGTGGCCGACGACCGCGGCCGCCTGCCGCCGGCATGGCTGTTCGAGTTGTTCAGCGATGAACGCGATAGGCATGCCGGGGCCGTCCGCGGTCTGCTGGCGGCCCTGGAGTTGCCATATGTACTGCGCAGCCCCGAGGCGCTGGCCGACGCGCCGGCGCCGGCGGCGTGGATCCGCCGCGCCGCGCCCGATTGTGTCGACGGCGCGCACCCGCCGGTGCCGTCAATGATCGATCCGAATACCGAACATGCCCTGTTCAAGCCGGCCGCCATCGCCGAGCATCTGAAAACGCATTACGCCTGATCGCGTCGTCCGGACGCTGTCGTTGCTGGAGATTGTTGCTATGTGGAATCGTTGTGCACTGATCATGACGACAACGGCCGTACTCGGCCTGTCCGGCTGCGCCAGCCACAAGCCGGTCCTCTACGCCCACGGCGGGGGCATGCCGCCGGGCGGCGAGCGGGCCGTGGCGGCCTGTACGCAACAGGCGCACAACGCCGGCCTGGATTATTCCAAGGGCCACATCGGGCGCAGTGCTGTCGAAAACGGCGCCGTAGGCGGGGCCGGGGGCGCGGCCGCCGGTGCGATCTACGGCAACGCGGCGCGCGGGGCGGCGGCCGGCGCAGCCGGTGGCGTCGCCGCCGGGCTGGTACGCGACATATTCCATCACGACGGCGGCCCGGCGCCTGCCTATCGCGCCTACGTCGATCGTTGTCTGCGGGAGCGCGGTTACCAGCCGGTCGGCTGGCACTGACCCCGCGGGCGCGCGAACGGCGCTACACTCGGCCGGTTATCCCGGCAGGACAGCCAGCATGAGCTTCTGGAGCGAGTTCAAGAGTTTCGCGGTGCGCGGCAACGTGATCGACCTGGCGGTCGGCGTGGTCGTCGGCGGAGCCTTCGGCAAGATCGTGACGTCGCTGGTCAACGATATCGTCACGCCGCCGCTGGGCATCGTGATCGGCGGCGTGGACTTCGCCAACCTCAAGGTCACGCTGCGACAGGCTGTGGGCCACAACCCCGCGGTGACGATCAATTACGGCAGCTTCATCCAGACGATGATCAATTTCGTGATCATCGCCTTCGCCATCTTCGTCGTGGTGCGCCTGCTCAACAAGCTCAAGCGCAAGGAAGCTGATGCGCCGAGCCTGCCGCCCGCGCCCTCGCGCGAGGAAGTGTTGCTGACCGAAATCCGCGACGCCCTGCGAGAGCGCAACGGGGGCGGCCCGGCAGATTAGCCACCGGTCGGGCGGAGCCTATTGGAATAGGTCTCAGCCGCGCAGCCGGCGCGCCCAGACTTCCAGCGCGCCGCGATAAGCCAGACGCATCTGGGTGGCGAACACTGCGGCGGTAAGGTCGGCGGCCAGGGGCGTGGTGCCGCGCAGGCGGGACGTCCAGTGCACGCGGGTCCGGTTGCCGTCGGTACCCAGCGACTGCAGCATGATGCGCGCGCCGATATGGTCGATCGGCAGCGGGCATTCGATGATGCGGTAGCCCAGCGACTCGCCCGGTTCGTATTCGGTGATGCGTTCGATAAAGCGCATGCCGGGGAGTTGGATCACTCGTTCCGCGCCGACGCCGCCACGCTCGGTCTCGCCGGGCGTGCGCAGCCAGGCGGCGCGCACTCCGGGCAGGTTGGCATAGCCGGCATGATCGGCGACGACGTCGAAGATCGTGGCCGCATCGGCGTCGAAATCACGGCAGACGTGTAGCGTATGCATGGTTCGATTCGCGTTAAAAGAGGCGCATCCTAGCGCGTTTGGGCCCGGGCTGTCGTCACTCGGCGTGACCGGAGGCCCAGATCGCGCCATTCGGCGTTACAGCGCTTGACCGCAGAATGACTGCGGCCGGTGCCCTGCGCCTTGGCCGATAGGATTGGGGCGGCCACGCTGCACGTGTACGAAACGGCCACAGGCCCTAGACTTGACACAGAACCCAACTCCGCGGGGAAAGACCATGAACCGGGGCGCCATAACCATATTGACCGCGGCCATGCTGGCGTTGATGTTGACGGCCTGTATGAACCATCCGCCGCCACCGCGCCATCCGGGGCCGTACAAGAACCCGGTGGATGCCTTCGATGCCACCAACGCGCCGTATGATCCGAGCGCGCCGAAGGGCGCCGGTCAGCCGTTGTCGGACGACATCGCGCATCTGCGCGACGCGCGGGAGGCCTACGAACACAGCCAGACCATTCAGGCGGCGCGGCTGCGCGACCAGCAGGAAAAGTGCCGCAAACAGCCCAACGCCAAACTGGTACGCATCCATGACGGCACTGGCGATCCCGATGCCGTGTATTGCCAGATGCCGCCGGCCGGCGCTGGTTCTGGCAGCGACGGTAAGAGCCAATGATGCGCCGTGGCGATGTCGGCGGCCACGACTTGTGTGATGGCGGCGTCGCCGCAAGGGTCGAAACATGAGCACAGTCAGCGATACAACCGACATCTGGGCGCTGGATTGGCGTAATCACGGCGCGGCGATGGGTGAGCCGTGGTACACGCGCCAGCAGCCCACCGCGATCGACGCGCCGTACCCGGTGGTGTTCAACGACGATGTGGCGGCGCTGCTCGATATCGATGGCCAGTGCGCGCGCCGGGAAGGCTATGCCGAGGTACTGTCGGGCAACCGCGTGCCGGCCGGCGCGTCGCCCGTGTCGCATCGCTACGGCGGCCACCAGTTCGGCGTCTGGGCGGGCCAGCTCGGCGATGGTCGGGCGATCACGCTGGGCGATGTCGTCAACGCCCGCGGCCAGCGTTACGACATTCAGCTCAAGGGCGCCGGCAGGACGCCGTATTCCCGCTTCGCCGATGGCCGTGCCGTGCTGCGTTCGACTGTGCGGGAGTATCTGGCCAGCGAGGCGCTGGCCGGGCTGGGCATTCCCACCACGCGCGCGCTGGCCATCGTCGGCAGCGATGCGCCGGTCTATCGGGAAACGGTCGAGACCTCGGCGATACTTACCCGGGTCGCGCCCTCGCTGGTGCGCTTCGGCAGCTTCGAGATGCTGTTCTACAACCGTCAGTTCGACCAACTCGCGCCGTTGGCCGATCACGTCATCGCCAGTCACCACCCCCGGATCGCCGCCATCGACGGCAATGCCGAGCGTTACCGGGCCTGGGTGGCGGAGGTGATCGGCGTGACCGCGGAGCTGGTGGCCGACTGGCAGGCCGTGGGTTTCTGCCATGGCGTGCTCAACACCGACAACATGTCGGTGCTCGGCCTGACTCTGGACTACGGCCCGTTCGGCTTCATGGACAGCTTCGATCCGCAGTGGATCTGCAACCATACCGACGAAGCCGGCCGCTATGCCTACAACCAGCAGCCGGCGGTGGGGCTGTGGAATCTCGGCCGGTTCGTGCAGGCCATACTGCCGCTGCTGGCCGACGAGCCGGAAGCCGCGGTGGAAATCGGCCAGCAACTGCTCGCGGATTATCGCGGACTTTACGACCAGGCGTATCAAGCACGCATGCGCGCCAAGCTGGGGCTGTTCGATAGCGCCGAGGGCGATGCCGATTTGATCGAACAGCTGCTCAGGATCATGGCGGCCGACGGTGCGGACTTTACGCGCACATTTCGTGCGCTCGGCCATGTCTCGGCCGACCCGAAGGCCACGGGCGCCCCGTTCGTCGATGAATTCGTCGAGCGCGACGCGGCACTGTCCTGGCTGGCCGACTGGCGGGCGCGGCTCGGCGCCACCGACGCCGACGACGCACCACGGGCCGAGCGCATGCGGCTGGTCAATCCGAAGTATGTGTTGCGCAACTATCTGGCGCAGGACGCCATCGAGCGTGCTCAGCAGGGCGACTACGGTGAAATCGAGCGTTTGCACGCGATTCTGCGCCGCCCCTTCGATGAACAGCCCGAGCACGCCGACTACGCGCGCCTGCCGCCGGACTGGGCGCGCGGTCTGGTGTTGAGCTGTTCGTCGTAGTCGCGGCGCTCGACATCATTCAGAGCGCCGCCAACGGGTGAGCCCCGCTCCAGGCTGGCTGGAAATGCGCGTCGACGTAATCGGGCGGCACGTCGGCCACGCTCGCATACCGCCAGCGGGGCTGACGGTCCTTGTCGACCAGCAGCGCGCGGACGCCTTCCGGTAAATCGGGACGCGCGCAGCATTGCAGCGCCATGGCCAGTTCCGTGCGCGCGACTTCGGCCAGCGAGAGGAAGCAGCCGCTCTCGAGCTGGCGATGCACGAGATGGGCTGTGACCGGGCAGCCGGCGGCGATGTTGGCCCCGGCTTCTGCCAGCCAGGGGTCCTCGGCTTCGGCCAGTGCCGACAGGCGATCCACGATCGTGACGAGATCGGGGCCGTTGGCGGCCGTGCGCAGGGTGTCCAGATGCGTGACCAGACGGGCGTCGCCGGCGGTCGCGGCCGGCCGATTTCCTTCGGCGCGGCCGAGCACATCGGCCACCGCCGCCTGCGGATCCGACCAGTCCTCGACCGCGGTCAGCGCATCGATCACGTCGCGCTTGGCCGCATGCGCGATCGCGTGATCCGCCAGCCCCGCGAACAGGCTGTCGGCGGCGTTGAGCGTGGCGCCGGTCAGCGCAATGAAACGGGCGAGATAACGCGGCAGGCGATTGAAGAACCAGGTCGCCGCGCAGTCTGGGAACAAACCGATCTTGATCTCGGGCATCGCCAGGCGCGTGGTTTCGGTGACCACCCGGTGGCTCGCGCCGGAGAACACGCCCATGCCGCCGCCCATGACGATACCGTGCCCCCACGCGATGCACGGCGTTTTCAGGCGGTGCAGATCGTGGCAGAGCTGGTATTCATGCGTGAAGAAGTGGCGCGGATAGTCCGGATCGGCGTCGCCGATGGCCGAGCGGTACAGGTTCACGACGTCGCCGCCGGCGCAGAAAGCCTTGTCCGAATCGGCATCGATCAGAATCGCAACCACATCCTCGCGAGCCTCCCAGCGTTTGACTGCAGCCTGGATGGCCTCGACCATGTCCAGACGCAAGGCATTGAGTGCCGACGGGTTATCCAGTGTGAGGTGGCCGAGCCGGGTGCCATTGTTCAGTTTAATTTCAGTTTCGTGTACCCGACGGTCGCTCATGCGTGTGCTCCTCGGTTAAAAAGACATGGGCCGGAAGGCCTGATCGTATCAACAACGATACGAAGTTATGCTAGATTTAATCAGCACGGTCGGGGGTTTCCGGTCGGGGCAAAGCAATAATTAGGAGTTGCTATTATGATCAAGACGGTTTTGAAGACTGCCTTTGCTGTCGGCATCGTCGCGGCCGCCGCGGGTTGTGCCAGCCAGAATGGCGCGCTGAAATCGCAGGTAGATCAGGCCACGCGCAAGGCCGAATCGGCTCAGTCGACCGCCAATGAGGCTCAGCAGACGGCCAACCAGGCCCTGCAGACGGCCAACCAGGCGAAGTCGATGGCGCAGTCGAACTCGCAGCGCATGGAGCGTATGTTCAAGACTTCTCAGCAGAAGTAAGCACGCGCGTCAGCGGGTTCCACCCGCTTGAGAAAAGCCCTGCCTTTTGGCGGGGCTTTTTTTGTGGCTATCGCGGCGGGCCGAAGCCCGTGTCCAGGCGCGATCAACGCGAGGCGGCATCGGCATGGGCGGTGGTATTCGGGTCGTGCTTGTGCGGATCGGTACCGATCGCCTCCGGCATGCCATCGGCGTCGTGCACGACCTTCTCGGCCTTGTTCCAGTTCACGGGCGCATTGGGTTCATCTTTGGTCGCCGCGATGAGCGCCTGAACCCAGGGCGTATAGGATTGCACTGGCTTGCCGCCTTCCGGGTTCGGTGGGTGCACTTCCATCATCAGCGTATGGCCCTTCCAGCCGACTTTGTACGGCTCGCTGACGATGTTCACCGGTGTGCCCTTCGACACCATCGAAAACAGCGCGGCAATATCTTCCGGAAACAGCCGGATGCAGCCGTGCGACACGTGCATGCCGATACCGGCCGGCTTGTTGGTGCCGTGAATCAGATACGAGGGCAGGCCCAGGCGCAGCGCGTACTGGCCCAGCGGGTTGTTCGGGCCGGCGGGCACGACGTCGGGGAGCGGGTCGCCTTTCTTGGCGTGTTCGGCCTTGATCGACGGCGGTGGCGTCCAGGTCGGATGCGGGATTTTTTGCGCCACGTGGGTATGGGTTACCGGCGTGGCCCATCCCTGGCGACCGATGCCGACCGGGAAGGTGAACACCTTGCCGGCATACCGGCTGCCCTTGGGCGGGAAGTAGTAGATCCGCATCTCGGGCAGGTTGATGACGATGCCGCGGCGCGGCACATTGGGCAGCACGTACTCGGTGGGGATCACCAGCGGCGTGCCGTCGCCCGGCAGCCAGGGGTCGACGTTCGGGTTGGCCTCGCGCAGATCGCGGTAGCCGACGTCGTATTTGCGCGCCAGCTTCACGAACGTGTCGGATTTCTCGGTCTTGATGTGCTGAATGTGGCCGATCACATCCGATCCGGGCGGCGGCATGTCGTACATCGCTGCCAGCGCCGGTGCCGTGATGAATACGAACAACAGGCAAGCCAGCCGGGCAACCAAACGCAACGGACTCATTTCATCTCCAAACGGCAACGGCGGCCCGGGTGGGCCGCGCGGCGGGACGCATCGGGGGTGCGCGATCAGGGCGCGAGGCGTTCGAGGTGCCAGCCGGCCTGTGCGTCCCGGACATAGCGTAGTCGATCGTGCAGACGGCTGCGCCGGGCCTGCCAGAACTCGATCGCTTCGGGCACCACGAGATAGCCGCCCCAGTGGCTGGGGCGCGGCACCTCGCGATCATGGAACTGGGCTTCGGCCTCGGCCAGACGTTGTTCCAGCTCGGCGCGCCCGGCCAGCGGCCGGCTCTGCGGGGAGGCATGCGCGCCGAGCCGGCTGCCACGCGAGCGGCGCTCGAAATAGGCATCGGATACGGCGGGATCGAGCCGGGTGACCGGGCCGGTCACCCGAACCTGACGCTCGATCGGTTCCCACCAGAACACCAGGGCGGCCTGCGGGTTTGCGGCCAGCGCAGCGCCCTTGCGGCTCTCGTAATTGGTATAAAACCGAAAGCCGGTGTCGTCGAAGCCTTTCAGAAGCACGATCCGCGCCGACGGCGTGCCATCCGGGTCGACCGTGGCCAGGGTCATCGCGGTGGGCTCGCGCAGGCCGCATCCGGCCGCTGCCTCGTACCAGTCGGCAAAAAGCGCGAGCGGATCGGGCGGCGCATTGGCCTCGATCAGATCGGCACGG
Source organism: Salinisphaera sp. LB1 (assembly GCF_003177035.1). Taxonomy (NCBI): domain Bacteria; kingdom Pseudomonadati; phylum Pseudomonadota; class Gammaproteobacteria; order Salinisphaerales; family Salinisphaeraceae; genus Salinisphaera; species Salinisphaera sp. LB1. The sequence continues at coordinate 1,553,260 of NZ_CP029488.1, forward strand.
TCAAGATCACCCTGCCAGGGACTGGGCTGGTCGCTCATCGGCATCGCCTCGGCAACATGGCTCGATCAGTGATCGAGGGTGAATCCGATCTTCACGGTCACCTGCCAGTGCGCGATTTCGTCGCCGTCGATGTGGCCGCGGGTATCCACCACCTGGAACCAGCGCATGTGCTTGATGGTCTTGGCGGCTTCGGCGACGGCCTTGCGCACGGCATCTTCCTGGCTGGTCTCGGAGGAGCCCGTCAGTTCGATGGATTTGTAAACGTTGTCGCTCATCGCAGATCAGCGGTGGTTGGATGATGCCGCAAGCCTACGCCGAGCCTGATTCGCGCTCAAGCCTGCCCGCGCGGGCCCGTGCGGTATCGAGCCCGCACGGCGTGTGAATGCGCGGCGTGCGGCCTTGTCCCGCCGCATCGGAGCTCGTCCGGGGCAGCGGCGCAACAGATCGCCGGCTTGCTGTGTTAAAAAAGTAGTGTTTTTACTTGCACATCGGGAGCCCGCCGTGAGAGCGCTGCGGATCATTGACACCGACGACGGCCCACGCGGCCGGATCACCGAGATGGACCCGGCCGAGCTGACCGCCGGGACGGTGGTGATCGAGGCCCGTTATTCGAGTTTGAACTACAAGGATGCGCTGGCGATCACCGGCGCGGGCCGGATCGCACGCAAGCGGCCGCTCAATGCCGGTATCGACGTGGCCGGCGTGGTCCACGCGAGCGAGGACGAGCGCTTCGCGCCCGGGGACGCGGTGCTGGTGACCGGCTGGCAGTTGTCCGAAACGCGCGATGGCGGGCTGGCCGAGACCGTGCGCGTACCGGGGGACTGCGTGACCGCGCTGCCGGACGGCCTGACGCTGTGGCAGGCGATGGCGCTGGGCACGGCCGGGTTCACTGCGGGCCTTGCGATCGCGCGGCTGCAGGATAATTTCCAGACGCCGGCGGCCGGCCCGATCCTGGTCACCGGCGCTTCCGGCGGTGTCGGCATGTTCGCCATCCAGATGCTGGCCCAGGCCGGATTCTCGCCGGTCGCCGTGACGCGCCGGGTCGAAGCCCAGGGCGGGGCGCTGCGCGACCTGGGGGCCCACGACGTGATCGCGCCGGCCGATCTGGACCTCGGCGGCAAACCGCTGGGCAAGGAGCGCTATGGCGGCGCGATCGATGCGCTGGGCGGCCGGGTGCTCGCCGACATGCTCGGCCAGATCGTCCAGTTCGGTAACGTGGCGGCGATCGGTCTGGCCGCCGGCCCCGGGCTGGAGACGACGGTCCTGCCTTTCATTCTGCGCGGCGTGTCGTTGCTCGGCATCAATTCCGTGGAATGCCCGGCATCGCGCCGCGATGCCGTCTGGGGCGAACTGGCCGGTGCGCTCAAGCCGGCACAGCTCGATCGCATCGCCCATGAGACGATCGGGCTGGAGGATGTCCATGCCGTCTGCGATGCGATCATCGCGGGAGAGCATAGCGGTCGCACCGTGGTCGACGTCACACGCTGATTCACGGCATACACGAAACACGAGGAGATTTGTCATGGCCGAGAGCCAGAATACTGCGGGGCTGGCAGGCGTAACCGCCGGCAAGACGGCGATCTGTACGGTCGGCAAGGCCGGCGTCGGACTCACCTATCGCGGCTATGCCATCGATGATCTGGCCCGCCGTGCCGAGTTCGAGGAAGTGGCGTATCTGCTGCTGTACGGGGCGCTGCCGACGCGGTCGCAGCTGGCCGACTACAAGCGGCGTCTGGCGGCACGGCGCGGCCTGCCCGACGGGGTGAAGATTGCGCTGGAAGTGTTGCCGGCCGACACCCATCCCATGGATGTGATGCGTACCGGCGCCTCGGTGCTCGGCACCATCGAACAGGAAAACGACCCCGAGGGCCAGCAGCACGATGTGGCCGATCGCCTGCTCGCGGCTTTCCCGTCGATCCTGTTGTACTGGTACCACTTCACGCATTCCGGCGAGCGCATCGAGGTCGAGACCGACGACGACAAGATCGGCGCCCACTTCCTGCACCTGCTGCACGGGGTGCGCCCGGACGAAGAAGCCGTCAAGGCGATGTCGACCTCGCTGATTCTGTACGCCGAGCACGAATTCAATGCCTCGACCTTCACCGCTCGGGTGATCACGGCGACGTTGTCCGATTTCTACTCGGCCGTGGTCGGCGCGATCGGCGCCTTGCGCGGGCCGCTGCACGGCGGTGCGAATGAAAAGGCCATGGCGCTGATCGAGTCGTTTTCCGATCCCGATGACGCCGAGGCCGGCCTGCGCCGCATGCTGGCGAACAAGGAAAAAATCATGGGCTTCGGCCACCGCGTCTACAAGACCGGCGACCCGCGCAATCCCATCATCAAGGCCTGGTCGGAGCAATTGGCCGGCGACGACGACGGCCGGCGCAATCTGTACGCGATCTCGGAGCGGCTCGAGCAGGTCATGCAGGACGAAAAGGGCATGTTCCCCAACGCCGACTTCTATCACGCCACGGCCTATCATTTCCTCGGCATTCCGACCGAGCTGTTCACCCCGATCTTCGTGATCTCGCGTCTGACCGGCTGGGGCGCGCATATTTTCGAGCAGCGCGCCGACAATCGCCTGATCCGCCCGAGCGCGGAATACGTCGGGCCGGAGACACGCGAGTTCGTGCCGATCGAGTCGCGTGGCTGAGCGGCCCGCCGCAAAACGACAACCACAAGGGGGAATGCCATGATTCTGGCTTACTGGTGTGTTCTGATCGCCGCCTTCATGCCGCTGGCCTTCATCGGCTATGCGAAATTCGCCGGCGAAAGCAAGATGGGCCCGCGCGAAAACCACAACCCGCGTGAATGGCTGGAGGCCACCCAGGGCGCGAAAAAACGTGCCTACTGGGCCCAGCTCAATAGCTTCGAGGCTTTCCCGCCATTCGCCGCCGGTGTAATCATCGCCGCGATCGCCGGCGGCGCGATCAGTGCGATCAACACCCTGGCGGTATTGTTCATCGTGCTGCGGCTGGGTTACGGCTGGTGCTATATCACTGATCGCGCCAGCCTGCGCAGCCTGGTCTGGTTCGCCGCCACGGCCTGCACGGTGGGCCTGTTCATTACGGCCGCGGTGGGCTGAGCCGGGCCGGCCGACGCGGTCACGTTATCGGGCGAAGGCCCGATATCGCGACCGGGGATCGGCGTATGCTCGAATCTGAGTACCGGTTCGTATCGGAACCGGGGTCGAGAAAACAGTGGCGTGCGTGAGGTGCGCGATGCAGACGAAACGACTCAATCTGGTGGATACCGCTTGGCTCAATGTGGAAACCCCCAACGCACCGATGCAGGTCGGCGGCCTGCTGACGTTCAGGCTGCCCGACGACGCACCGGCGGATTTCTGTGAGCGGCTGGTCGCGCACTGGCGTCGTTATTCGGTCGCGTATCGCCCGTGGAATCAGCGCCTGCGCTCGGGCCGCCTGCGCACGGTAGTGCCCGAGTGGGAGCTGCTCGACGAGATCGATGTCGACTATCATTTTCGGCATTCGGCATTGCCGTCGCCGGGAGGCGAGGTCGAACTCGGTACCTTGACCTCGCGCTTGCATAGCCACCCGATCGATTTCGATTATCCGCCCTGGGAATGTCACCTGATCGAAGGGCTGGAAAACCGGCGCTTTGCGTTGTATCTCAAGATCCACCATTCGTTGATCGATGGCGTGGCCGGCATGCGGCTGCTGGCGCGCGCGCTCGACGGCACCGCCGAAACCCGCGGGCGGCCGCCGTTCTGGGCCATCGAGCCGAAAAAACGCCGGCGAAAATCGCCGGAAGAACATCAACCCGGCCTGTATCGGGCCGCGGCCCAGATCGTCGCCGGCGCGAGCGAACAGGTCACATCGCTGTCGGGTTTCGCCAGCGTGGTCCGCGATATGCTGCGCGCCGCGCGTTCCGGCAAGAATGCGATGGGGCTGCCGTTTGCTGCGCCCAGTTCGGTGCTCAACGGCCGCATCACCGCGCCCCGTCGCTATGCCACCCAGCTGTATTCGCTGACCGAGCTCAAGGGCTTGGCGCGGGGCGCCGGCGGTACGGTCAACGACATCGTGCTCACGATCTGCGGCACTGCGCTGCGGCGTTATCTGATCGAGATCGACGCCTTGCCGAAGAAGTCGCTCACCGCCGGTATCCCGGTCTCCGTGCGCACCGCCGACAGCAATAAGGAAGACGAACACGGCAACGCGATCACCTTCATCATCTCGACCCTGGCTACGGACGAGCCCGACACCCGCAAACGCTTCGAAACGATCGCTGCCTCGACACGTTCAGCGAAAACGAGCCTGGAGAAACTGTCGGCCTCGGCGATCACCCAGTACACCATCGCCCTGATGTCGCCGTATATTCTGTCCCTGGTCTCGGGTATGGCCGGGCGCACGCGTCCGCTGTTCAACGTCACGGTGTCCAACCTGCCGGGGCCGCGCAAGCCGTTGTTCATCAACGGTGCCGAGATGGAAGCCTTCTATCCGACATCGCTCGTCACCCACGGGCAGGCGCTCAATATCACCGTGCACGGCTATGCCGACACGCTTGGCTTCGGGTTCATCGGTTGCCGCGACAGCCTGCCCTCGCTGCAGCATATCGCCGTGTATGCCGGCGAGGCGCTCGACGAATTGCGCCAGCTCTACGGCCCGGAGAAGGCGGCGCCGGCCGCCGTCGCATCCGCGAGCCCGGCGGCAACCGTCGGCAACAAGCCGGCAGCCCGGCGGACATCGGGCGGCAAGACGACGGCGAAACCCCGGCGGACGGGGAGCCCGGCGCAGTCGAAACGCCAGAGCCCGCCCAGCAAGACCGCCGGAAATAGCGAGACCGGGCGCGGCGGCGATGCGGCGAAGAACAAGCCCCGGGGCACGACAGCCAAGAAGCGCTCGTCCGGCCGTGCCGATGAATCCTAGCCGCCCAACCGGCGACAACGAACTGCAGGTGTTATGAGTCACGATATCCGTTCCGCCTCACGCGTCCCCTTCGATACCGTTCTCACAAAAATCGCGGATTATGTCTGCGATGTCGAGATCGACAGCGCTGAAGCCCTGGAAACTGCGCGTTACTGCCTGATCGACACCCTGGGCTGCGGCCTGCAGGCGTTGTCCTATCCGGCCTGCACCAAACTCATGGGGCCGGTGGTCGAAGGGGCCACACTCGAACACGGCGCCCGGGTGCCGGGTACGTCCTATGCGCTGGATCCGGTTACCGCCGCCTTCAACATCGGCTGCATGATCCGCTGGCTGGACTTCAACGACACCTGGCTGGCCGCCGAATGGGGCCATCCCTCCGACAACCTCGGCGGTATTCTCGCGGTCGCCGACTATGTCTCGCGCCGCAATATCGCCAAGGGTGACGCACCGCTGACGCTGCGCGACGTGCTTGTGGCCATGGTCAAGGCACACGAGATCCAGGGTGTGCTGGCGCTGGAAAACAGCTTCAACCGCGTCGGGCTCGACCACGTGCTGCTCGTGCGCATTGCCACCTGCGCGGTTGTCACGCGGATGCTCGGCGGTAACAAGCAAGAAGTGACCAACGCGGTGTCGCATGCCTTTATCGACGGTGGCGCGCTGCGCACCTATCGGCATGCCCCGAATACCGGCCCGCGCAAGTCCTGGGCCGCGGGCGATGCCACTTCCAGGGGTGTCCTGCTGGCCCTGCGCGTGCTGCGCGGCGAGATCGGTTATCCCTCGGCGCTGACCGCGCCGACCTGGGGCTTCCAGGACGCGCTGTTCCGGGGTGAGGCGCTCACCCTCGGCCAGGAATTCGGCAGCTATGTCATGGAACAAGTGCTGTTCAAGATCAGCTTCCCGGCGGAATTCCATGCCCAGACCGCGGTCGAGGCGGCACTCACCCTGCATCCCGAGGTGGCTGATCGGCTCGACGATATCGAAAAGATCGTGATCGAGACCCAGGAATCCGGCGTGCGCATCATCGACAAGACCGGCCCGTTGGACAATCCGGCCGATCGCGACCATTGCCTGCAGTACATGGTGGCCGTGCCGCTGATCTTCGGCCGTCTGACCGCCGCCGATTACGAGGACGCAGTCGCGGCCGATCCGCGTATCGATGCCCTGCGCGACAGGATGACCGTGACCGAGAACGCGCGCTTCACCCGCGAATATCTCGAGGCTGAAAAGCGCGCCATCGGCAACGCGGTGCAGGTGTTTTTCAGCGATGGCTCGGCGACCGAGAAGGTGTCGGTGGACTACCCCATCGGCCATCGCCGACGTCGCGCCGAGGGCATTCCGGAATTGAAGAAGAAGTTCGAAGCCAATCTTGCGTTGAAGATCGCGCCCAAGAATGCGGCCCGCATCCACGAAATCGTGGCCGATCAGGCGACGACCGAGGCCACGCCGGTGCCCGATTTCACCGACTTGTTCGTGGTCTAGGGCCTGTTGCCGTTTCGTCGGCGCCAAGCGCTGTTTTGCCGCAAGACAGCGCCACGAGTGCGGCGTAGTGAGTCTAAGCGAGCGAGTTGCAACGCTGAATTGCGGTCGTGTTGTCAACCATGGGGCGCTTGGCCCTTCGGGTTGGGCCGCCCATAAAATCAATCAGAGCGCCGATACGGCGACGCGCGCCTTGTCTCGACGGATTTGCGGTCTCCAACGCGGCAAGTGTACGAAAGGACACTAGAGCACGACCGCTACGCAAGGGTGGCGGATTTCGTGGAACACGCTTATTTTCCGGGGGGCGGCCGGCGCCCGATCCTGATGATCCGGATTGGCCGCCGGCCGTTTTCCGCGACTTACCAGCGGCCGAACACGCCACGGTCGCGATCATGGTCGTACCAGCCATCGCGGGCGTAGCGATGATCCGGGTAGCGCCGGTAATCGTGGCGGTAGTGATCGTGATCGCGCCGCTCGCCGCGCCATCCGTAGCGATCCTCGTGATGATAGCGGTGGTCGCCATGGTCGCGGTGGTCATAATCCCGATAGCGATCGTGGTCACGATGAACGGTCCGATCACGGTGGAGGTCCGCGTTGGCCCGATCGTGGTGGTCGAAATCATGCGCCTGGGCGGCGCCGATGCCGGCGCCGAGCAGCGCCAGGCCGGCCAGCGGCGCGGCCAGCCGCACGAACCCGCGCGAACGGCGGGTTGAGGTGGGGTTGTTCATGGGGATCTCCTGGGCGCGCTTACGGCCCGTTTCGTGATTTCAGATCGACTTTATACTGTTTGTATGAATCGTTCATTAACAATTGAACGTACGGTCGGCGATGGACATCGACCGGTGTCGCCGCGCGCGTAGGGCGTGTCCGTGTCGCCAGGGATCAGGCACAACCCGTTATAATTCGGCGCTGTTTCGTGACGGGACGCCATGCCCGTCGATCTTCGCGCTGCGTAACGATGAGCCGGTCGCTATGAGCAACAACAACGCCCACGACGCCGCCGCCGAAAAGACTGGCGGCACCAATTTTCTGCGCACGCTGATCGCCGAGCAGATCGCCTCGGGCGAGCATCAGGGCGAGGTGGTGACCCGGTTTCCGCCGGAGCCGAACGGTTATCTGCACATCGGCCATGCCGCCTCGATCTGCCTCAACTTCGGGCTGGCCGAATATTTCGATGGCCGCTGCCGATTGCGCTTCGATGACACCAATCCCGACGCCGAGGACCAGGAATACATCGATTCCATTCAGGCCGACATCCACTGGCTGGGCTTCGAATGGGACGGCGAGGTGCGCTATACCTCCGATTATTTCGACACGCTCTACGACTATGCCCTGACCCTGATCGATGCCGGGCTGGCCTATGTCGACGAGCTCACCCCCGAGCAGATCCGCGAGTACCGCGGCACGCTCACCGAGCCCGGTCGCAACAGCCCCTACCGCGATCGCGAACCGGCCGAGAGCCGGGCCATGTTCGCAGCGATGGCGAACGGCGACTACGCGGAAGGTGCCGCCAGCCTGCGCGCGAAGATCGACATGGCGTCCGGTAACATCAACCTGCGCGATCCGGTGATCTACCGCATCCGCAACAAGGCCCATCACCAGACCGGCAACAAGTGGTGCGTCTATCCCTCCTACGATTTCGCCCACGGCCAGTCCGATGCGATCGAGGGCGTGACGCATTCCATCTGCACGCTGGAATTCGAGGATCACCGCCCGCTGTACAACTGGCTGATCGAGCACCTGCCGGTGCCGAGCCGGCCAGTGCAGTACGAGTTTGCCCGGGTCAATCTCAACTACACCATCACCAGCAAGCGCAAGCTGCGTCGGCTGGTCGACGAGGGCATCGTCGACGGCTGGGACGACCCGCGCATGCCGACCATTGCCGGTATTCGGCGGCGCGGCTATAGCCCGGAATCCATTCGGCGTTTCTGCGAGATGGTGGGGGTGTCGCGCAGCGGCGGCACCGTAGACGCGGCCATGCTCGAACACGCGATCCGCGATGACCTGAACACCAACGCGGCGCGAGCGATGTGCGTGATCGAGCCGTTGAAGGTGGTGATCACCAATTGGGAGCAGGGCCGCGTCGAGACGCTGGCCGCGTCGGGCCATCCCAACCGCGACGACATGGGCGAGCGCGCCTTGCCGTTGACGCGCGAGATCTATATCGAGCAAGAGGATTTCCGCGAGCAGGCGAACAAGAAGTACAAGCGGCTGGTGCTCGGCAAGAAAGTGCGGCTGCGCAATGCCTATGTCATCGAGGCGCACGACGTGGTCAGGAACGATGCCGGTGAGATCGTCGAGGTGCACTGCACCTACGACCCCGATACCCTCGGCGCCAATCCCGCGGATGGCAGCAAGCCCAAGGGCGTCATCCACTGGGTTTCGGCCAGCCACGGCAAGCAGGCGCTGGTGCGGGTCTATGACCGCCTGTTCTCGGTCGAGAACCCGGGCCGCGAGGACGATCTGCTCGACGGGCTGAATCCGTTGTCCCTGAGCGTGCATCCCGGCTGCTGGATCGAGCCGGGTGCGGCCGAGGTCGCGCCGGAAACCCGGCTGCAGTTCGAGCGCACCGGCTATTTCGTCGCCGATCGCTACGACCACTCGCCGGGGGCGCCGGTGTTCAATCGCGTGGTCGCCCTGCGCGACACCTGGGCCAAGATCGAAGCACGCGGCGAATCGTGAGCCCGGCGGGCGGCACGGATCGGCGGTGACGCGCGGACTTGGCCGGTGTGTCCGTGGCCGGATCGCCGGATCGAGCGGGCGGCGATCATGCGCGATCAAGGCCGGTCCCGCGCCCGTCTGAAAACCGGTATCCTGCCGGGCTTTGCCGGATCACATCGGGGGATCGATCGCCATGGCCATGACCGACTGGGACGCATGCGGACAGCGGCTGGGCGCCGGCATGGAGGCCCTGGGTATGGCGGGCGCCGGCGATGTCCGCGATCGTCTGGTCGCTTATCTGCGCGAACTGAACACCTGGAACGCCACCTATAACCTCACTGCCGTGCGTGACCCGGAGGCGATGGTCACGCGGCATCTGCTGGATTGTCTGGCCATTGCCGATTTCGTGGTGGGGGCGAACCTCGCCGATGTCGGCGCCGGGCCGGGGTTGCCGGGGCTGGTGCTGGCGATCGCCCGGCCGCGGCTCGCGGTCACGCTGGTGGAATCGAACCGCAAGAAGGCCACGTTTCTGCGCCATGTGCGCCGCCAGCTCGGATTGGAGCGCGTCGATGTGGTCCAGTCGCGGGTCGAGGACTTCCGGCCGCCGCAGCGTTTCGACTGCGTGGTCACGCGAGCGTTCGCCACCGCCGGCGACACGGTGCGCGGCGCCGGCCATCTGATCGCGCCGGGCGGGCGTTTCGTGCTCATGAAGGGGCGCGACCCGGCTGCCGAAATGGATGACCTGCCGCTGGACTTTCGGCATGTCGAAACCGTGCGCGTGACCGTGCCGGGGCTCGGTGCGGAGCGACATGTCGCGATTCTCGAGCCCGGGCTGATCTAGGCGGTGCGCGCGGGGCGGCCCCGGCCTGTTCCCGCATACGATAAACTCGTTTCGCACACGACTCGGGGCCATTTAACCCGGCGCCAACCGCCAGGCTGTTTTTATGAGCAACATCATCGCCATAGCCAACCAGAAGGGCGGTGTGGGCAAGACCACCACCGCCATCAATCTGGCCGCCGCGCTGGCCGAGGCCGAGCAACGCGTGCTGCTGGTCGACATGGATGCCCAGGGCAACGCCACCATGGGCGTGGGCGTGGACAAGAACGCGCTCGAGGCAACGGTGTGCGATTTCCTGCTCGGCGACAAGGGCGTGGCGGAGGCGCTGGAAGTCGTCGCCGATGGCAAGTTTTACCTGTTGGGCGCCAACGGCGACATGACGGCGGCCGAAGTGGGGCTGCGCGAGCGCGGCGGCGGACGGTCCGCGTTGAAGGACGCGCTGTCCTCGATCGCCGACAGCTTCGATTATGTCGTCATTGACTGTCCGCCGGCGCTGTCCATGCTCACGGTCAATGCGCTGGTCGCCGCGCGCGGGGTAATCATCCCCATGCAGTGTGAATATTACGCACTGGAAGGGCTCTCGGCGCTGCTCGAGACGATCGACAGCGTGCGCCAGCGGATCAATCCCGAGCTGGCCGTCGAGGGCGTGTTGCGTACCATGTATGACGGGCGCAACCGCCTGACCGGCGATGTCTCGGCCCAGTTGGTCAATTATTTCGGCGATTCCGTCTACAAGACCGTGATCCCGCGCAACGTCCGCCTGGCCGAGGCGCCGAGTCATGGTTTGTCGGTGCTCGAATACGACAGCAGCGCCACCGGCTCGACCGCTTACCGGGCGTTGGCTGCCGAATTGCTGGGTCGCGACGACAACGAAGTGGTCGACGCGCCGACCGGCGGCGCCCGGCGTGCGGTATCCTCGTTGTTCGGGCGCCGGCGCAGGAGCTAGCGCCGGGCGCGCGAACCGCGGCAGGCATGGCTGCGGGGATCGGCCGGATCACGGCCGGGGCGTGTTTATTACAATGGATTGCAACAGCCGATCGGGCCATCGCCGTGCCGTATGAGGCGCGGCGGGGCCGGACCACCAGGGCGATGCTTATGGCACAGAAGAAGCGGGGCCTCGGCCGGGGCCTGGAATCCCTGCTTGCGAACGACTACGAACAGGCGGCGGCGTCCGGCGCCCTGACCGAGGTCGCGCTGGACGATTTGTCGCCCGGCCGCTATCAGCCGCGCCGCGACATGGACGCCGACGCGCTGGAAGCGCTGGCGGCCTCGATCCGGGCCCAGGGCGTGGTGCAGCCGCTGGTCGTGCGCCGGCGCGACGACGACCCGCAGCGCTACGAGATCATCGCCGGCGAGCGGCGCTGGCGGGCGTCGCGCATGGCCGGGCTGGCCACGGTGCCGGCGGTGGTGCGCGAGCTCGCCGACGATGCGGCCATGGCGATCGCGCTGATCGAGAATATCCAGCGCGAGGACCTCAATCCCCTGGAAATTTCGGCAGCGCTCAAGCGCCTGATCGAGGAATACGGCATGACCCATGCCGCCTGCGCCGAAGCGGTCGGGCGGTCGCGGGCGTCGGTGTCCAATCTGTTACGGCTGGCGGATCTCAATGTCGATGTAGCCGATCGTCTGCGTGCCGGCGAGATCGAGATGGGGCACGCCCGGGCGCTGCTCGCCCTGACCGGCGACGACCAGTCCCGGGCGGCCGAGCGCGTCGTCGCGCGGCGGCTGACGGTGCGTCAGACCGAGTCGCTGGTGCGAACCCTGCTCTCCGGCGAAACCCCTGCCGCGCCGCAACCCGAACGCGACGCGACCGTGGAACGGCTCGAGTCGAGCCTGGCGAGACGGCTGGAGGCCGGGGTGCGCATCGAGCCCGATCGCCGCGGCGGTGGCCGCGTCGTCATCCGCTATAAATCGGCCGAGGAGCTCGATGCGCTCGTGGGGCGCTTCGACTGACACCATCCCGGCGTGACATCGGGGCCGTTCTGGTAGCGATGTGGCTGTCATGCACATGGAGTGTGCGCGTAACTGCGCGCCAACTGGAGCGAACTTGCAATTTCTTCAATGCGGTCCGAAAAATTGTTGAAATGCGTGAGTGAAACAAGGTAGCCTCGCGGCTCAAACAAAGGGAATAGCGCGTCCAGGAACGCAGCCTCAGCGAGCGACAATCGATGCGAAATGTTGTGACTCGATTGCTGCTCATGCAGTCGGTCGCCGCTGTATGTGTGGCGATCCTGGTCAGCGTGATTTATGGGAGTAGCGCTGCCGTAGCCGCGATCTACGGTGGGCTTGTCGCTTTGATCATGACGTTGATGCTGGCCTGGCGAATCGGTCAGGCGTCGCGCTCGGACACCGCCATGCGATGGCTGGTGCTGGGTGCGGCTGAGCGTATGATCATGGTATGTATCGCGTTCGCGGTCGGAATCGGTGCGATCGGCTTTGTGCCGGTGCCGATGCTGATCGGGTTCGGCGGGGCTCAGCTGGCCTACTACCTGGCGGCCGGGCCGTTACGTCGATACATGCTCGAATTGATGGGAAGACGATACGATGGCCAATAGCGGCAGCGGTTCGGCTGAATACATCAGGCATCATCTCACCGACTGGTGTGTTGGCTGCGGGGCCGATCACCAGCCGTCCGGGCTGCTTGATTTCGGCGCCTTCACGATTGATCTGATCATTGTCGGGCTGATCTGCGCCGGTCTGGTGGCGTTGCTCGCGCTGTTCGTGCGCAAGCGGTTGACCGTCGAGGATCCGAGCGGCATTCAGATGGCCATGGAAGCTGGCGTGGAATACGTCAGCGACCAGGTGGGTCAGGTCTTCCACAAGCGCAACGATTTTGTTGGCGCGATGGCACTGACCATCTTTCTGTGGGTCACCGTGATGAATCTGAATGACCTCATCCCGGTTGATCTCGTGCCGAGTGTACTGGGTGCCATCGGTCATCTGCTCGGCTTCGAGCATGTATATTTCCGTATTCTGCCTACCGCTGCGCTGGATACACCGTTTGCGATGGCGATAGTCGTGTTCGTGATCATGGTGTACTACCAGCTGCGTGCCAACGGCATGAAGGGCTATGTGAAGCGGTTCCTGACGCATCCATATGGTAAATACGCGGCCCCTGCGAACATCCTCACAACGTTGATCGATGACTTGTCCAAGCCGGTCAGCCTGGCGCTGCGACTGTTCGGTAACATGTTCGCCGGTGAACTGATCTTTGCCTTGCTGGCGATGCTCACGCTTTCCGCCCTGTCGCCGCCGAGCGCGATGGTGGCGGTGTGGGCGCCGCTACACTTTGTGGGCGGTTTCGTCTGGAGTGTGTTCGATCTGCTGATCTGCGTTCTGCAAGCCTTTATCTTTGCGGTGCTGTCAATCGTCTATTTGGGGATGGCGCAGCAGACGGATCACTGACAAGGTTTCACCCGTCGGGCGTTCCCCGGCGTCGTTACCGCCGGCCGCCGGAGCACGCGGCCGGAGAGCCACAGTCACGCCGGCAGATCTCCACGAGTTGTCGGCATCGGGTGTCGCGCCGGCCGCCGTGCCGGCAAGAGGAAACGGGTCGCGAGATCCGAACATCGCTGGGACGGGGTCGCACAGGGAAGCCGATCTCGTCCATCGTTAAGCCAAGAAACGTCGATAAGGAGTAGCAATCGTGCATTCGGATCCACAACAAATTGCTGAGATCGTCGCCGCGACGGCCGTCGCCGTGGGTCTCATGCTGGCCGCCGCCGGTCTCGGCTCGGCGATCGGCTGGGGCCTGATCACCTCGAAGGCGCTGGAAGGCATCGCCCGGCAGCCGGAGATGCGTCCGCAGCTGATGGTCAACATGTTCATCTTCGCCGGCCTCATGGAATCCTTCCCGTTCATCCTGTTCGGTGTGGCCATGTGGTTCCTGTTCGCCAACCCGTTTGTGGGTACGCTGTCTAGCCTGGCCGGCGGTTAAGCCCGGAGCGCGTCATGGTCGCTATTACCGGAACACTGTTCGTCCAGATACTGGTCTTTCTGGCCCTCGTCTTCTTTGTCAAGAAGGTGCTATGGGGGCCGGTGACGAAGACGATCGACGAGCGTCGCCAGAAGATCAGCGAAGGTCTGGCCGCGGCGGAACGCGGTCGGCTCGAACTCGACGAGGCCGTCAAGGAGGCCGAGTCGCGTCTGGCCAAGGCGCAGGAAGAAGCCCGCGAGCTGCTCGCCAATGCGCAGCGTCAGGCCAACGAGACGCTCGACAAGGCGCGCAACGATGCGCGCGCCGAAGGCGATCGCATCGTTGCGGCCGCCCGTGAAGAGATCGATCAGGCCGTGGCTTCCGCCAAGGAAGAGCTGCGTCGCGAAGTCGGCGAACTCGCGGTCACGGGTGCCGAGCGCATCCTCAAGCGCGAGATCGACGCCCAGGCGCACAACGACATCATCGACGACCTCGTGGCGGAGATCCGATAGTCATGGCTGAGCGCTACACCCTGGCCCGGCCCTACGCCGAGGCGGTCTACGAATTGGCTCAGGCATCCGGCGGCGACGGCTTGTCGCAATGGTCGGATGCGCTGGCCGCGTTGTCCGCCATCGTCGCCAACGAGTCGGTCGCTGCGCTGATGAACAATCCGCGTGTCTCCGACACGGTACTCGCCGAGGCCATCATCGAAACCGGCGCGGCCGACTTCGGTGATCAGGCGCGTAATTTCGTGCGGCTGTTGATCGACAACAATCGATTGTCGTTGGCGCCGGAGATTGCGGAGCTGTTCGAGACCGAGCGCGCGGCGGCCGAGGATCGGCTCGACGTGGAGATCACCTCGGCCGTGGCATTGTCCGAGGGCCAGCGCACGGCATTCGGTCAGGCGCTCGAGAAGCATTTCAACCGCCGTATCTCGATGACGTTCGCCGAGGACGATTCGGTCATCGGTGGTGCGGTGATTCGCGCCGGTGACCTCGTGATCGACGGTTCGTTGACAGCCCAGCTCGCGCGAATGCGCCAGTCTCTCGCCCATTAAGGTGGACGCCGTCGCGTGGCGCACGCGGCGAGAAGGATAAAGAGGAAGACATCAATGCAACTCAATCCGGCGGAAATTTCGGATCTGATCAAGCAACGGATCGAGAACTTCGAGACCGTCACCGAATCGCGCAATGTCGGCACGCTGGTAAGCCTGGCCGACGGCATCGCCCGTATCCACGGGCTGGCGAACGCGATGCAGGGCGAGATGCTCGAATTCCCCGGCGGCACCTACGGGCTGGCGCTCAACCTCGAACGTGACTCGGTCGGCGCCGTGCTGATGGGCGACTACCGCCACATCTCGGAAGGCTGCGAGGTCAAGACGACCGGCAAGGTGCTGGAAGTGCCGGTCGGCGAGGAACTGCTCGGCCGCGTGGTCGACCCGCTGGGCAACCCGATCGATGGCAAGGGCGAGCTGGGCACGACCCGCACGTCGCCGATCGAGAAGGTGGCGCCCGGTGTTATCGCACGCCAGTCGGTCGACCAGCCGGTGCAGACCGGGCTCAAGGCGATCGACGCCATGGTGCCGATCGGTCGCGGCCAGCGCGAACTGATCATCGGCGACCGCCAGATCGGCAAGAGCGCGATTGCGATCGACGCGATCATCAACCAGAAGGGCACGGGCATCAAGTGCATTTACGTGGCCATCGGGCAGAAGAACAGCTCGGTTGCCAACGTCGTGCGCAAGCTCGAGGAACATGGCGCGATGGAGCACACCATCGTGGTGGCCGCGGGGGCGGCGATCTCGCCGGCGCTGCAGTACATGGCCCCTTACGCCGGCTGCTCGATGGGCGAATACTTCCGCGACAAGGGCGAAGATGCCCTGATCGTCTATGACGACCTGTCCAAGCAGGCGGTGGCCTATCGCCAGATCTCGCTGCTGCTGCGGCGCCCGCCGGGCCGTGAAGCCTATCCGGGCGACGTGTTCTATCTGCATTCCCGCTTGCTCGAGCGGGCCGCGCGGATCAATGCCGATTACGTCGAACAGCTGACGAACGGCGAGGTCAAGGGCAAGACCGGCTCGCTCACGGCGCTGCCGATCATCGAGACCCAGGCCGGCGACGTGTCCGCGTTCGTGCCGACCAACGTGATCTCGATCACCGACGGCCAGATTTATCTGGATACCGACAAGTTCAACTCGGGCTCCCGCCCGGCGGTGGACGCCGGTCTGTCGGTCTCGCGCGTCGGCGGCTCGGCCCAGACCAAGATCATCAAGAAGCTGGGCGGCGGTATCCGTCTGGCGCTGGCCCAGTACCGCGAGCTGGCCGCGTTTGCGCAGTTTGCCTCCGATCTCGATGAGACAACCCGCAAGCAGCTCGAGCATGGTGAGCGCGTCACGCAGCTTATGGTGCAGAACCAGTATTCGCCGTTGTCAGTGGCGCTGATGGCGTCATCGCTGTTTGCCGCCGAGCAGGGCTATCTGGACGATGTCGATGCCGACAAGGTGCAGGATTTCGAAGCCGCGCTGCATCAGTACATGACCTCTGAGCAGAAGGCGCTGGTCGACCAGATCAACGAAACGGGCGACTACTCGGACGAGATCAAGGACGGCCTGCATTCGGCGCTCAAGTCCTTCAAGGATTCGCACACGTGGTGAAACGCTGCCGCGTGATGCCGTTCAACGGAGTTCGCTAAATGGCCGGTGCCAAGGAAGTCAAGACCAAGATCAAGAGCGTTCAGAATACGCAAAAGATCACCAAGGCCATGGAGATGGTCGCGGCCTCCAAGATGCGCAAGGCTCAGGAGCGTGTCGAGGCGGCGCGCCCGTACGCGGCGAAGATCCGGCGTACGGTGGGGCATGTCGCCAAGGCCAGTATCGGTGGCCGGCACGAGTTTCTGATCGAACGTGAAGCCAAGCGGGTCGGGATCGTCGTGATTTCGACCGACCGCGGTCTGTGCGGCGGCCTGAACATCAACCTGTTCCGCCGTGTTCTGGGCGAGATTCGCGACTGGAACGCCGAGAACGTCGAGGTGGACCTGGTCGTCATCGGGCGTAAGGGGCTGAGTTTTTTCAAGCGCTTTGCCAAGGTCAGAGCCGATGTGGTGGATCTCGGTGACCGGCCGCACCTGCAGGATCTGATCGGGACGGTCAAGGTCATGCTCGACGATTACCGGGAAGGCAATCTCGATCGTGTGTTCGTCATGGGAAACGAGTTCGTGAACACGATGACCCAGCGCCCGTATCGCCAGCAGTTGCTGCCGGTCGCGGAAAGCGACGACAACGAACTGCCGGATCGCTGGGACTATATCTACGAGCCCGAAGACAATGGACTTGTGGATGACCTTCTGGTGCGCTTCGTCGAGTCGCAGGTCTACCAGGGGGCGGTCGAGAACGTGGCCTGCGAAATGGCGGCGCGGATGGTGGCGATGAAGTCGGCCTCGGATAATGCCGGCGATATCATCGACGACCTGCAGTTGGAGTACAACAAACAGCGCCAGGCGGCGATTACCCAGGAACTGTCGGAAATCGTGGCCGGCGCGGCCGCGGTCTCCTGACTGCAGCGGCCCACGCGGGCCATCGCAACGAAAGAACAAGATACGCGGCAGCCGACGCTGCCCAGTCTGAGGAAACGCTATGAGTCTTGGAAAAGTCGTACAGATCATCGGCCCGGTGGTGGACGTCGAGTTCGATCACGAATCGCTGCCGAATATCTTCGATGCGCTCAAGCACAGGGAGACGGGTCTGGTGCTCGAGGTCGAGCAACAGATCGGCGATGGCGTGGTGCGCTGCATCGCGATGGGCGTGACCGAGGGCCTGACCCGCGGCGGCGAAGTCGAGAACACCGGGCATCCGATTTCGGTGCCGGTCGGCCAGAAGACGCTGGGCCGCATCATGGATGTGCTCGGCCAGCCGATCGACAACAAGGGTGACATCGGCGCCGAGGACACGGCGCCGATTCACCGCGATCCGCCGACGTTCGAGGAACAGGCCGGGAGCCAGGAGTTGCTGGAGACCGGTATCAAGGTCATCGACTTGCTGTGCCCGTTCGCCAAGGGTGGCAAGGTCGGCCTGTTCGGCGGCGCCGGCGTGGGCAAGACCGTCAACATGATGGAGCTCATCCGCAACATCGCCGCGGAGCACTCGGGCTACTCGGTGTTTGCCGGTGTGGGCGAGCGCACCCGTGAGGGCAACGACTTCTATTTCGAGATGCAGGAGTCGAACGTCCTGGACAAGGTGGCGCTGGTCTACGGCCAGATGAACGAGCCGCCGGGGAACCGCCTGCGCGTCGCGCTGACTGGCCTCACCATGGCCGAGTTCTTCCGTGATGAAGGCCGCGACGTGCTGATGTTCATCGACAACATCTATCGTTACACGCTGGCCGGGACCGAAGTCTCGGCCCTGCTGGGCCGCATGCCGTCGGCCGTGGGTTACCAGCCAACGCTGGCCGAGGAAATGGGTCTGCTGCAGGAGCGCATCACCTCGACCAAGACCGGTTCGATCACCTCCGTGCAGGCCGTCTATGTGCCCGCGGACGATCTGACCGATCCGTCTCCGGCGACCACGTTCGCGCATCTGGACGCCACCGTCGTGCTGGCCCGCTCCATTGCCGAGCGCGGCATCTACCCGGCGGTTGATCCGCTGGACTCGACCTCGCGTCAGCTTGATCCGAACATCATCGGCAACGAGCATTACAACTGTGCGCGCGGTGTGCAGCAGACGCTGCAGCGTTATCGCGAATTGAAGGACATCATCGCGATTCTGGGCATGGACGAGTTGTCCGAAGACGATAAACTCGCCGTATCGCGTGCCCGCAAGATCGAGCGGTTTCTGTCGCAGCCGTTCTTCGTGGCCGAGGTATTCACCGGCGCGCCCGGCAAGTATGTGCCGTTGTCGGAGACCATTCGCGGTTTCCGGGGCATTGTCGACGGCGAGTACGATCATCTGCCCGAGCAGGCGTTCTACATGGTCGGGACCATCGACGAAGCGGTCGCCAAGGGCGAGGACATGGCCAAGAAGGAGAAGGCGGCCTGATCCAGGCGTCTTCGTCGCACGGCGGCCGCGACCTGCGGCCGCTGCCTGAATCGTGGCATAGGCAAGCGTTATGAAAATTCACGTCGATGTCGTCAGCGTGGAAGGCGAGATCTTCTCCGGTTCGGCCAGCATCGTGTTCGCGCCCGCCGAAATGGGCGAGATCGGCATCATGCCGAGCCATGCGCCGTTACTGACCCGCCTCAAGCCTGGCAATCTCCGTATTCGTGACGAGAACGACGACGAAGAGCAGGTGTTCGTGTCGGGTGGCCTGCTCGAAGTCCAGCCGCATCTGATCACGGTCATGGCCGATACTGCCGAGCGTGCCCAGGATATCGACGAGGCCGAGGCGGAGAAAGCCAAGGAACGCGCCGAGCAAGCGATGTCGGAGGCCTCCGACGAGGTGGATATGGAGCGGGCCCGGAACGAGCTTACCGAAGCGGCTGCTCGTCTTGAGATGGCGCGCCGGATACGTAGCGGACGATAGCGCCGAGCAATCGCTTAAACTCGGCGAATCAGTCGCTTGGGTCGACCCGGCATGTTGAGAACGGTGCCGGGCCGGATTATATTGTGGCGGCGTGTTGATATGCGGTGCGTACCGTGCCCGCCATGAAGTATTCCGCCGATCTGGCCGCTCGTCCTGGTTCTGCCGCTGTGGCAGTGGCGTTTTTCTGTGTATTCGGTAGCGCGCACGCGGCCAGCGTCGATACATTTTCGGTGTTCGACTCTCCCGGTCTCAATCGTCAGATCCACGGCCGCGAAAGCGACGTCGACCTGGCCGCCGGCCCCATGCGCCTCGGCGACGCGTCGGCGTTTTTTGGCGTCGACTCGCTTAGCGACGATGCCAACCACTATCTGACCAGCGGCCTGCAATGGCGTAGTACGCGCCACGGCACGCCGCTTTTGACTGTGGGCGCCATGCATACGGTGGCGCGCGGCGCCAATGTCGGCAGCCAGACCTTGATGCGTGCCGAGACCCGCCTCGCGCTGGGTGATCGCTGGTATCTGCCTGATCTGACCCTGGAGACCGATCAGTTGTCGAGTAGTGGCGCTGCCGGCTCGGCATTGGGTGGGCGCGCAACCCATGTCGGATTCGCGCATGATTTCGGCCGAAGTCGATATCGTATCGCTTACTTTCAGGCCGACAACGACTACAGCCCGTGGGGCAGTGCGCTTGCCGCCGGCGATCGCGGGATGGAAATGTCCGGAACCTACGATCTGGGGCGCCGTTGGCGTCTCAGCAATAGCTTGAGGGTGCACCGGGGCGATATCGCCACCGGGACGCCGTATGGGGTGGTGGATAAGTGGCGCGTGAGCGGCGTGACGTCGCCGACCGCCCTCGGCCGGCCCTGGCGGCTGATTGCGCAGTTCGGCAAGGCCGGCGTTTCCGACACCGAACACCGGACGCCGCTGTGGATTGAGTTGGCGTCACGCACGCGTCGCTGGCGGGATTGGCACGTCGACTCGGCGCTCGGTTGGTATCAGGGCGATGTGGCCGCCCCCCATGCGATGCCGGTCAACGGCGGTCTCTGGGAGGTCTCGGCAAGCCGCAACCTGAATCTAGCCGGCCTACAGACGCGGCTTCAGCCCAGCTTTTCCATCGGCGGCAGTCAGTATGACGACCGCTTACTTGGTAGTCGCACCGGGCTTGCCATGGGCTTTCCGGGTTTGTTGGACAATGTGGCATTCAGCGTGGACTACTTGTCGCCCGGCTGGGGCCCGAGCAACGATCGCCCGGATATGCAGATGACGCTGAGCATTCGCCAGAATGCTGGCGCGGTGGTGCCGCGGCTCGGCTCAATGGTCGATCGGCTGCGTGGCCATTGGTTCGGGCGCGACTGACCGGACCGAGATGCCGCCTTTTTGCGCTGGATTGCGCCGCTCAGGACAACCGTCGCGCTGGCCCGGTTCAGCGCGCGTCGCGGCACGGGTTATTCTGGGGTTGCAACGATGACAGTCAGCGGCCATGGGGGCACGTTCATTTTCCGGTCATCGGGTTTCGCGTGTCATAGGCCGCCCATCGCTGGCTCCGGCCTCTGCACGACACTCGATTGGCCGCGCTGCGCTCCTGGGCAAGCAGGCGTTGCGTCATAGCAAAGGATTTCGTCTTCATGCGCATTTTTTCGATCCAAACTCGGCGTATCGCACGCTGTGTCAGCGTGCTGCTGCTGGGTGTGGGACTCGTGTTGCCGGGGCTGGCGGTCGCGGCCGATGCGTCGGCCGATCACACGGGTCAATCCGCCGGCTCGGATCAGGGCAAGTCGGCCGGCGCGTCCGCGCAAAAAAACGGCACCGCTGTCCACTCCGATGCCGACAAGGCCGGCGCCACGAGCGACCACAAGAAAAAGAACGCGGGCCAGAGCGCCAACAACAACGGCCAGAACAACGGCCAGAGCAAATCGACGGATCAGAGCGGCAACAGCGCCCCGTTCTCCTACGACCAGCTGATCGAGCGTGCCAAGGCGTTGTCGAAGAAGGCCTACCAGGCGCCGGCCAAGGTCCCGCAGTTTCTTACCAGCCTGAGCGCGGACCAGCTCTCCGAGATCACCTTCAAGCGTGACGATGCGCTCTGGCACGAGCAGAAACTGCCGTTCCAGGTCATGTTTTATCACCCGGGTTCGTACTACGATCACGCGGTCACCATCCATGTGATCAAGGATGGCAAAACTCGGACGGTCAAGTTCGACAAGAACGACTTCAACTATCCCAGCGACGCCCTGAAGAAAAAAGTGCCCGACGATCTGGGATACGCCGGTTTCAAGCTGCTGCATACACTGGGCGATCCCCACAAGATGGACGAAGTGGTGTCCTTTCTTGGCGCCTCTTACTTCCGCGCGCTCGGCGCTGACGAGCATTACGGCCTGTCCGCGCGCGGCCTGGCAATCGATACCGGCAATACCAACAAGGGCGAGGAATTTCCGAACTTCACCCAGTTCTGGCTGGTCGATCCGGGCGACAAATCCAAGCAGATGACACTGTATGCGCTGCTGGATTCGCCGAGCGCGACCGGCGCCTACAAGTTCGTCATCACGCCGGGCAAGGCCACGCACACGCATGTCGAGGAAACGCTGTTCACCCGCAAGGACATCGCCAAGCTCGGCATCGCCCCCCTGACCAGCATGTTCACCTGGGGCGAGAATAGCCTCGCGCGCCTCAAGGACTACCGTCCCGAGGCCCATGATTCCGATGGCATGGTCATTTCGTCGGCCAACGGCGAGTGGCTGTGGCGTCCGCTGGTCAATCCGCAGAAGCTGTGGATGAATCAGTTCGATGCCAACGATGTGCGCGGCTTCGGTCTCATGCAACGGGATCGCAAGTTCGATCATTACCAGGATTTGAACTACGACTACCAGAAGCGGCCCAACGCCTGGGTGACGCCCGACGGCGACTGGGGCAAGGGCCATCTCGAACTGGTGGAGATCCCGTCGGACAGCGAAGTCAACGACAATATCTCGTTGTACTGGGTGCCGGCCGCCCCGGTGAAGGCCGGCCAGCGGCTGCACTTCGCCTATGACATCAAGTGGTCGAGCGATCTGGCCGTACCCAACTCGCTGGGCCATACGGTAGCCACGCGCGTGGGCGTGGCTGCGGTCAAGCCGGGCCAGCAGAAGAATCAGGTGCGGGTCGCGATCGATTTCGTCGGCGGCGAACTTTCCAAGCTCACCGACGCGAACTCGGTGCAGCCTAAGGTCAATGCCTCGCGGGACGTCACCCTCAACAACATCAAGGCTGTGCGTAATCCGCATACCGGCGGTTGGCGACTGACGTTCCTGGTGCCGACCAGCGCCCTCGATAAGCCGCTGGAACTGCGGGCCTATCTGGCCGACGCCAACGGCGGCGGCCTGACCGAGACCTGGAGCTACCTGCTGGCCACGCCGTGAGTTGTACGAACGAAGCTTTCGATACGCCGCTCGGCCGGGTCGATGCCTATCTATCCGGGTTGAATCTGGCGTCGGCGCGCAAGCGCGAATTACGCGCCGCCGTCGCCGCGGCGGCCCCTGCCTCAACGGCCGATGCGATCGCGCGACTCTACGAGGCGCTGGCCGGTGATGGCGACGAAGGTGCGGAGGCCGAATTGGCCGCCCGCATTGAGGCGGCTTACCCGCAGCTGGCGCAGCGGCGCCATGCGGTCGGGGGTGGCGGCTATCGCGGTGCGTCCATGCCGCGCCTGAGTCGTTGGTCGATGTCGCCGGCCAGCATGGATCGCCGCCCATGGCGCTTTCTCGGCCGCATCATGCCGAGCATGGAGCGCCGACGGCGCCTGCCCAAGGCGGTACCCAGCCGGCTGCGCAACATCGTTCGCCTGCGGCAGGTCTTTTTGTTCTTCCTGGTGGCACTGCCGGCCGCCGGGGCCACCTTCTACATGCTCACGACGCTGCCACATCAGGGCCGGTCGCCGCTGGAAGCGGTCATCCTGGCACTGGCCGCACTGTTGTTCGCCTGGATCCTGGTCGGTTTCTGGACCGCCATGGCCGGTTTTCTGGTGCTCTGGCGGGGCGACAAGTATCTCATTTCGGCCGATGACGCCGCGCCGGCCGCAGACCATGCGCGAACCGCGATCGTGATGCCGATCTACGAAGAGGATGTCGCGCGGACGTTCGCCGGGCTGGCTGCCATCTACGAGTCGTTGAAGGCGACCGACCGGTTGGGCGAGTTCGATTTCTTCGTGCTGAGCGACTCGGTCAAGCCGGACACGATCGCTGCCGAGGAGCGCACCTGGGCCCAAACCTGTCGTGCGCTCGATGCATTCGATCGTCTGTTCTATCGCCGGCGCCGGGCCCGTGTGAAGCGCAAGAGCGGCAACCTGGCCGATTTCTGCCGGCGCTGGGGCGGGCGTTACCGCTATATGATCGTGCTCGACGCGGATTCGCTCATGGTGGGCTCCACGCTCACGGCCCTGGTCGACCGGATGCAGGCCAACCCCAGCGTGGGTCTGATCCAGACGCCGCCCACCGCGGTCAATCGCTCGAGTTTCCTATCGCGTGTGCAGCAGTTCGCCACGCGCGTGTACGGTCGGATGTTCGCCGCCGGGCTGCACTACTGGCATCTGGACAACGCCCACTACTGGGGCCACAACGCGATCATCCGCATCGCACCGTTCATGGCGCACTGCGCGTTGCCGCGCTTGCCGGGCCGAGGGGCGCTGTCCGGCGAGATCCTGTCGCACGACTTCGTCGAGGCCGCGCTCATGCGGCGTGCCGGCTGGGGCGTGTACATCGCCTACGATCTGCCAGGCAGCTACGAGGAAGTGCCGCCGACGCTCATCGACGAGCTGGGCCGTGACCGGCGCTGGTGCCAGGGCAATATCCAGCATCTGCGCCTGCTGTTTTCGGACAACCTCGCGCCGGCGCACCGGGCCTTGTTTGCCAACGGGGTGATGGCCTATACCTCGGCGGCGATCTGGTTCGTGTTTCTGGTGCTGTCCTCGACCGAGGCCGTGCTCGAAGCGATCACGACGCCGGATTACTTTCCCTCGCCCGGTGCCTTGTTCCCGTCGTGGCCGGTCTGGCAGCCGATCTGGGCGGTCAGCCTGTTCTGCGCCACGATGGTGGTGTTGTTTCTGCCCAAGATTCTGGGCATGGCCATGATCATTGCGCGCGGGCAGCAGAAGGATTTCGGCGGCGTCGGCAATCTGATCGGTTCCACGCTGATTGAAATCGTGCTCACATCGCTGCTGGCCCCGGTGCGCATGCTGTCGCATACGCTGTTCGTATTCACGACGCTGATCGGCAAACAGGTGAAATGGAACAGCCAGCAGCGCGCGGACGCCCAGGTGCCATGGCTGGCGGCCCTTCGGTTTCATCTGCCGGGCATGCTGCTGGCGGCGGCCTGGGGGGCGGTGCTGTATATCTACACGCCGGGCTTTTTCCCCTGGTTGCTGCCGATTCTGTTGCCGCTGTTCTGCGCCCCTGTAGTGACCGTGATCACGTCCCGCGTGGATATCGGCGTGTGGATGCGTAACAACGGACTGCAGCTCATCCCCGAGGAATGGAACCCCCCGGCCGAGTTGCGCCGGGTCATCGAGATCGAGGCCGAGACCGTGGCAGCGGACTTCGCCGATGTCCTCGTCGATCCGAGTCTGGCGGCGTTGCATGTCGGGTTGCAGGGCAGCCCGCGGCGGCTGGATCCGGAGGTGGCGCGCTATCGCGACGAACTGGCCCAGCGCGCGCTGGACGACGGGCCGGGCGGCCTGAACGCGCGCGAGCAACGGGATCTGCTCGCGGACCCGCAGCGGCTGGACTGGCTGCATCGCGCGCTGTGGACGGCCGAGATCCTGCCCGACTGGGTGGTCGGGCGGTTGCAGCGCCAGCCCGCGCTTACGTCGGTCACCGCTTCAGCGGTATAGTCGCGCCAGCGAGCCGCTTCGGGGGAGCACCACATCATGAGTCTGCATATCGTCATTCTGGCGGCCGGCCAGGGTAAGCGCATGAATTCGGCCCTGCCCAAGGTGCTGCAGCCGCTGGGCGACCGGCCGTTGCTCAAGCATGTGGTTGAGGCGGCCCAGACACTCGAGCCGGCGCGGATTCACGTCGTCTATGGCCACGGCGGCCAGGCCGTGCAGTCCGCACTGGGCTATCTCGACGTCAATTGGGTACATCAGGCCGAGCAGCTCGGCACCGGTCATGCCGTGGCCCAGGCGATGGACGCCATCCCGGACGACGCGCGCGTGCTCGTACTCTATGGCGACGTGCCGCTGGTACGGGCCGCAACCCTGTCGCATCTGGTCTCGGCCGCGGGTGAGAACAAGCTGGCGTTGTTGACCGTGGTGCTCGACAACCCCGCCGGCTACGGGCGCGTGCTGCGCAACGACGACAACCGCGTGATTGGTATCGTCGAGGACAAGGACGCCACTCGCGAGCAGAAGCATATTCACGAGACCAACACCGGCCTGCTTTGTGCCCAGGCGCGCCACCTGCGCGACTGGCTGGCGCGGCTGACCAACCGCAATGCCCAGGGCGAATACTATCTGACCGACTGCATCGGCCTGGCGGCCGTGGATAGCGTGCCCGTGGTGGCCGGCCAAGCCGGCACCGCGGCCGAGACGCAAGGCATCAACAATAAGCTCGATCTCGCGCGGGCCGAGCGCCTGTATCAACGGCGCCAGGCCGAGACCCTGATGGCCCAGGGGCTCACGCTGCGCGATCCCGACCGGTTCGACCTGCGCGGCAGTCTGCGGGCCGGGCGCGATGCGGCGATCGACGTCAATGTCGTAATCGAAGGCGACGTGGTGCTCGGCGAAGGGGTGACCATCGGCCCCAACTGCGTGCTGCGGCACTGCACGATCGAGGATCATACCCAGATCGCTTCGCATACCGTGATCGAACATGCCGAGATCGGTGCTCGCTGCCAGATCGGCCCGTTCGCCCGGCTGCGGCCGGACACCCGTGTGGCCGACCGCGCGAAGATCGGCAATTTCGTCGAGACGAAAAAGAGCGACATCGGCGAAGGCAGCAAGATCAACCACCTGAGCTATGTCGGCGACACCCGGGTGGGGCGCGACGTCAACATCGGCGCCGGGGTGATCACCTGCAACTACGACGGCGCGAACAAGCACGTCACCCGAATCGGCGACGGCGCCTTCATCGGCTCCGACTGCCAGCTGATCGCCCCGGTCACGGTGGAGCGCGGCGCGACCATCGGCGCCGGCACCACGCTGACCCGTAACGCCCCGGCCGACAAGCTCACGGTCGGACGCGCCCGCCAGACCACGCTCGACGGCTGGCAGCGGCCGAAGAAACACACGCCAGGCCATCAGTAGCCCAGAGGCGTATCAGGAGACAGCTATGTGCGGAATCGTGGGAGCCAGTGCGCAGCGCGACGTCGCGCCCATCCTGCTCGAAGGGCTTCGCCGGCTCGAATATCGCGGCTACGACTCGGCCGGCATGGCGCTGGTCGACAACGGCCGCATCGAGCGCACCCGCGCGGTTGGCAAGGTGGCCGCGTTGGCCCAGCGGCTGGGCCAGCACAACCCCGGCATGCTCGGTATCGCCCACACGCGCTGGGCGACCCACGGCGGCGTCAACGAGATCAACGCCCACCCGCATGTGTCCAACGATCGGATCGCGGTGGTGCACAACGGCATCATCGAGAACCACGAGGCGCTGCGCGCGCGTCTGCGCGACGCCGGCTATCGCTTCGAGTCGGAAACCGACACCGAAGTCGTCGCCCATCTCATCGACAGCTATCGCCAGACCTCCGCCACGCTGACCGAGGCGGTGCGGCGCGCCGTGGCCGAGCTGCACGGCGCCTACGCCCTCGCCGTGGTCGCCATCGGCGATCCGGACACGCTCGTGGCGACCCGCCGCGGCTCGCCGCTCGTGCTCGGCGTGGGGATCGGCGAGCATTTTGTGGCTTCGGATGTGGCCGCCTTGTTGCCGGTCACGCGCCGCTTCGTCTACCTCGAGGAAGGCGATGTCGTGATGCTGACGCCCGCCGATTTCGAAGTCACCGATGCCCAGGGCCAGAGACTCGATCGGCCGGTGCAGGAATCCGGGCTCTCGGTCGAATCCACCGAAAAGGGCGGCTACCGGCACTTCATGCTCAAGGAGATCCACGAGCAGCCGCGCGCCCTGGCCGAAACCTGGCAGGGCCGGCTTTCCGACGACGGCGTGCTGGCCTCCAGTATCGGCCCCGAGGCCGCAAGCCTGTTCGCCCGCGTCGAGGCCGTCCATATCGTGGCCTGCGGCACCAGCAGCCATGCCGGCATGGTCGCCCGCTACTGGATCGAGGCGGAGGCGCGTATTCCCTGCAGCGTCGAACTGGCCAGTGAATATCGCTACCGCGACCCGGTGGTGCCCAGGAACTGCCTGTTCATCACCCTCAGCCAGTCGGGCGAAACGGCCGATACCCTCGCCGCGCTGCGCTACGCCAAGAGCCTCGGCGCCGGCGCCGGCTATCTCGCCACGCTGGCGATCTGCAACAAGCCCGAAACCTCGATGACACGCGAGTCCGACCTGGTCATGATGACGCGGGCCGGGCCCGAGATCGGGGTGGCCTCCACCAAAGCCTTCACCACCCAGCTCATGTGCCTGCGCATGCTCACCGGCCTGCTCGGGCGCGGCCCGGAGCGGGCGAAGGCCATGGTCGATGATATTCGCGGCGTAGAAGCCGCCGTCACCCGTGTGCTCGAACTCGATACCGCGATCAGCCACCTAGCCGAACAGTTCGTCGACAAGCAGCACGCCTTGTTCCTCGGCCGCGGCCCGATGTACCCGATCGCCATGGAAGGTGCGCTCAAGCTCAAGGAAATCTCCTATCTCCACGCGGAAGCCTACGCTGCGGGCGAACTCAAGCACGGCCCGCTGGCCCTGGTCGACGAAGACATGCCGGTCGTGGCCGTGGCACCGAACAACGAATGGCTGGAGAAGGTCAAATCCAACCTGCAGGAAGTCCGGGCCCGCGGCGGCAAGCTGTATGTCTTCGCCGATGAGAATTCCGGCCTCGATACCGAGCCCGGCATCACCGTGCTCGACATGCCCCACGTACCGCACATCCTCGCGCCGATCGCCTACACCATCCCGCTGCAGCTACTCGCCTACCACGTCGCCGTCGCCAAGGGCACGGATGTGGATCAGCCCCGGAATTTGGCAAAAAGCGTAACCGTGGAGTAGTGAGCTGCCGCTCGAATCCTTTGTTGAAAACAAAAAATAAAGACCGTCGCAATGTCGTCTCTAACAATATGATTTTAAAAGGGGTCGAAAATGTCGACAAATTTATGGTGGTCCGTTGCGGAAATTTTTCTGCACGGACCCTGCAATGATTGCTTGGTTACCACCTGAGTAAGTAGTCGCACAGTGAGCCGGCCGAGACGTGGCAGTGCAGTCGCCCGGCGATAACGGCTAAGCGCGGATGAGAAGACCGTCTGCAGCGCCAGATATCGGCCAGAAGCGGACATTTTGTAGGCTAATACTTCGACCGATTGGCTCGCGGGGATTTGTGGGCTTGGTTGCATGGGAGCAAGACTTAAATGTCTAGTTCTAACGGGCGGTTCCTTCCATAGGCTTCTGCAAATTGGCCAATAAAGGGACGATGCCACGGCGTCGGATAGACGGTTTCCACCGAGAGGCCCGACCTATCTTCTAAAAGCTTGCGCAGATGTCTTTTTGTTGAGCCTGTGACTACTATTCCAAATACATCACTGCGGGCACGAGTAGTATTGGATGGCTGACCACGCCTTTTCATTCGCTCCTTAAGCCAATGGTTTTCCAACGTTTCTCCCGAGTCTAGTGGGATAGTCGTGATTTTTCGGTCTACCGTATCGGGCAGCTGGCCCAGTAAGAATGAGCCACGTTGAATCCTCAACCGCTCAGTGACGTCTGGAGCTTGATACCACCAAACCGCATTACCTAATGACCCGCTGATCGAAGGTCTGTTCTTACTGCTATAAGGACGAGCATCAAGTGGAGAAATCCAAAGCTCCGGCAGTGGTTTGCGAATTCCGTACAATATTCCCGACACTCCATCAAGACTTCCTGGTTCCTTTGCGTTTGCGAATGCAATCATCCATAAAGCTATCAATGGATCTGTAGTCACATCCAGGAGAGGCGTAGCGGCACCGTGGTGTTGCAAATGGGCGAGCATTGCTAGATCGGGAAGCTTCGTATCGCCCTGACGGTCAAGTCCAATGCGCCTGGAAATATTGAGCAATCCAGCCGTTGCGTGCTCGACAGTATTTTCTGTGTGCGGGAACTTCTTCGTATTCAAAACACGAGTATGCACCCCGGGTTCGATCCCGTACTTCTTCTGTGCTTGACCACGCCACAACCAAACCTCCTCCGAGAAGGTGGTATGCAGCCACATCGCAGCGGACACGATATAGCGTGCATTTTGTTCAGCGTTATTCGTCTTCGGCTTCCAAGTCAGCATGACGACAATCTACTCAAGGTGCTGTTTGTTTGAACAAATCGGTAACGTATCAGTATGTCGTCAGATGTCCTAGGCGACTCGGCCGCGAAATAACGGTTTCAATCAAGGTTGCAGATGTCAGCTCTGGGTCGGTTTTCGCCGTTACTCGCCGATAGCAAATGCAGATGACTATTAAGAAAACGCTATATCGAGTCGAATCCCCTGGGGACGCCAATTGGTCAGAAGCCCTGATTTGTCGTTTGAATCCGGGCGTTAGCCGAACGCGTTTAGACAGTTCCCCACACGTTTCCCCCACACGCTGAAAGGTCGGTGCACGTCCCCGCGCGCAGATCTGTACCCGGCTGAATTGATGCGCGTCGCATCTACCGTAGAGGGGGGCGCTTCGAAAAACTCTTGCTCAACAGCGCCGCCCGTCTTGCGCTTGCGCTTGCGCGATAGCATCGGCGGTTTCAGGTAGCTGCCGACCCAGCCTTGCGAATCGTCGCGCCGGAGTCCGGCCAGCGGCCCGCCCTCCAGAACCAAGATCCGCGCATAGCGCCACTCATTGGCCGTCTGTGGTCGTCGGAATCGGTAGCCGGTACCCAGCCCGGCCGCCTTCGGCTGCGCGTCGGTTAGAGCCGCAATGGGGCCGCGCGCGACCTCTTGAAGCACTCAACGCCTCCGTTATGCGCGCCGGGCGCCAATTGCGCACGTTACCCATCGACAGCAACTCAGTGCCTAGCTGTGTAAAGGAACAGCGGCGCATTCCGCGTCGATGTCGCAATGCGTCGATCCATGGCAAGATGCGTTAAGAGTACCTCGACCTCAGACTTGTCCATTGGAGACAAAATTGAAGATCAAGCTAGCCTTTATTTCTGTTGCTTTGCTTTGTGAAGGTGCTGCATCCGCAGGCGTTCGAAATGCGTCCAACGCAAACCAGTCTGATGTTGCTCAAGCGAACAAGTTTCTCGCTTCCATACCATCGGCATGCTCCAGAAGCTATGCTTACGCCTTAGCAGACGGCACGATCAAAATTCGAGTGATCTGCAGTGGAAACGGAGATTCCATGGACGGAGTAATCGAAATCAAAAACGGGATGGTCACGAGAGTGAAGTAGTCTGGGCTCCAACGACTCGCTGCAGTCGACCGCTCAAAGCGCTGTCTCGCTTTGGCTTTCCTGCTCGGCCCGTCGGCGTGGCGCGAATGGATCTTCGGCGTTAGCTGGCACTCGTAACTTATAGACATGGATAAAGAGAAGTTCGCAGAGATTCTAAACCGACAAGATAAATCGGGGTTGCTTACGCTACTCAATAATGTAAGAAAGAAAGGCCACGAGGAATTCGAAGATTTTTGGTGCTTCAGAAACTTGATTCCACGTACCCGACTTGGGACAAGCCTAAGAAGAACAGGTCCGGTGGGGCAAGCTATAACCGTGCCGCGGTTCAAGGAGAAACTAAGGATTTTGCAACGGCTAAGGGAGGGTTCATCTGGTTCGTAGAGCATTTCATCCGACCAATACCAGACGTCTTTTCAAACCCAGACCAAAGGATAGCCAGAATTGCCCTTGGTAATGGCAGGAATTACTTTGGACGGTCGCCGGGAGAATATGTGTAGTAACCCTCCTCATTTAGCTGAGGACACATCCAATTTGAGGCGTATTCCAAATGGATGTTATCTCAATACAAGCCTGAGTAACCAGAAAAATTCGACTTGCTTGTTAGATTGTCGCATGTGGCAGATGTGGGTTATCAATCTCAATGGGACTGGTACGTACTTGATTCAACTAACGCACTTCGGAAATGTCAGGAGATGCAAACGGAAGTGCAGCAGATTTGGAAGCAGCTTGGTATCGAACTTAGTAATCTTGCTAACAGCTAACAGGGTGCTGCAGTTGTTTGTCCAGAGTCCTGCCGCGCCTCGAATTTCCTCCGCAGCCTGCGACCGCCCCCGGCGGTGACAGAGCTTCGGCGTTAGCTTGAGATTCAAAAGAGGGTGTAGACAAATTAACTGCCGGTGATAAACGCAATATCAGACAGTTATGTAGGTCGGATTAGGTGCTTGCACCGTAATCCGACAGCCGAGCCTCGGAACTCGCCGATTGAGCGTCGGATTACGCGCTGCGCGCTAATCCGACCTACCGTCAAGGCATTGTTTTTAAATTCGGTAGGCGGAATAAGGGTTTGTCTACACCATCGAAGGGGGAACCATGAAAATAGATCGAGTATCAAAATGCATTCCGTCCGCTGCATTGGTCGTTTGTTTGGGAATCGGAATAATGAGTAACTCGGCATTCGCCGACTCGAAAGGAGCAAATGGACCTTCATTCGATGACCCACATGGATTGTGCGATGCTATTGTGTATCTGCCAACGCATGGATGGCACCATGATTTTATGGGCTGGGGCTGTATTTCCGATCTGAAGGAATATGGGCCACGAAATTCAAGCACAAGCCTTCCATCGACATACCAGTATATGGTTAGCGGAGACGTCTATGAAATGGCAAAAGAGGTTGAACTGCGCTACAACGTGAATAACACGGGCTATCGATCTAAGAGCTTAAAGATGATGGCAACCTATGCGAAGACACTGGCTGGAAACACTGCCTTCCATTTATCGAACTCAATGCTTGCGAAAATTCGGAAGGGCAGCCCCTTCATCATTACCTCCGGGAAGGCCAGAATCGCTTTCAATATCAAAAAAACAAGAATTGATAGTTATGTTTTGAGGATTAGCAGACAGTAAGGCCACAGCTAACGGAAGCATATGTCGCCCGTAGCCGCGACCTGATCCCGTGTTGAACAAGCCCGACTCGAAGACGTGAAGGCCGACTTATGCACGCTTGACCCTTCGCACTGGGGCGACTGCACTACGGCGGCTCGACCCGGTTTGTTTCTGCCGCAAATTTACGAGCCCTCATTGATAAAAATGCGCCGCGAGTAATCCCCCCGTGGCCCCGGCTGTTTGTCCGTGGTCAAATTGCGGTCGGTCGCGCTGATTCGTTGCTGACTATCGGTGGTCGGGATCGGCGTAGCTTTGCGCTGCCGTCGATGGCCGGGAGTCGACGGCCGACTTTTCAGCTGTCGGCGTGACCCAAGCCCGCGCCCGTTCGCTGGCCGCCGTGGCTGGTCGGGTTGATTAGATGAAGGGTTGCGGGCGGGTGGTTCTCCCGCGCCTGTGGGGCTGTCTGAGACCTACCGCAAGGCAGCTATCGGGGGTTCAGCAAACCCTACGGAAACACCCGCCCGCAAACCCGCATAAATACAGAGCAGCCGGTCGCTGTCTTGGATGGTTCAACGGACACTTGGCTGATGGCTGCTTCGGGTCGTTGACAGACGCCGCCGAGTTACCCTCGCCTGCTGGAATACGCCCTAACGTGCTGGTTGTCTTCCGGCTCCATGCAGCGATCACTCGACGATCATCTGATCGGCGCCGGCGTTTCGCTATTTTCGAGTGGCCAAGGTCTCCCTGAACGATTCCAGGTTGTGCATGACATCATCAGCACTGCAACCGCTCAAACGGAGACGTGCTTCTCGCGGGTTGTCGGGGTGTCTAATCTGAGACCCGTTCCAACCGAAGGGGAGTATTTCATGACGAGTCCAGTGCGGCGGCGTCGTTCACTCGAACAATGGCAGTGTCTGATCGCGCAGCAGGCGGAGAGCGGCCCGAATTCTGTGCTGAGCACGGACTGGCGCTGAAGACATTCCAGCGCTGGAGCCGCCGGCATCGCCGGTCGAGGCGTTGTTCATGCCGCTGGCCGAGTCACTGGTGGCTTCCGAGTCCGCCAGCGGCTGGACGATCGAGCTCGATCTGGGCGACGGCGTCTGTCTGCGGCTGCGCCGGATATGTTGACGGCTGACAGCTGCGGCACGCGCCCTCTTGCGCCAAGTGCCAGCGCGAGATGATTCGTGCCACATCGGATGTGGCCCTGCTTCCGTCGATCCGAGTAGAGCAGAGTCTCGACGACAATTTCCTTGAGGAGTAGCTTGGACCACATCGGGCCGAAGAGGCGGCCCGCGCAATTGGCGCCGACGTCCGGATCAATCGTCGGGCCAGCTATGACCACAGGTGTTGGTTCATCGGAAGTTTCATCGACGAGCAACTGACGTTTTTGCGGCGCGAACTCGACCGGATCGCCGTCTCTTGGTTCGATCGGGGGCGCGCGCACTCTGAATTAATGGAAGCTAACGGAGGCTCATTATGAGTGTATCGATCCACCCCGAAGTCGATCGGGGCATGACCCCGGCGGACGAATCGTTTACCGGCGGCACGCTAAGGTGTCACTGCAGCGATCCGGTCGAAGTCACCGTCAGTTCCCAGTGCGCCCACAACCACGTGTGTGGCTGTACGCAGTGCTGGAAACCGGACGGTGCATTGTTTGCGCAGGTGGCGGTTGTGCCCAGCGACGCGGTTGAAGTGACGCGCAACGCTGAAAAACTGCAGGTGGTTGATCCCGATGCGGTGATCAAGCGGCACGCCTGTCGCGATTGTGGCGTGCATATGTATGGCCACATTGAAGATGCCAATCACCCGTTCCATGGATTGGATTTCATTCACACCGAACTCTCCGAGGCCGACGGTTGGCAACCCCCGCAGTTTGCCGCCTTCGTGTCTTCAATCATCGAGTCCGGTGCCGACCCCGACCAGATGGATGCGGTGCGCGCTCGCCTGAACGAGCTGGGATTGCCACCCTACGACACCCTATCGCCCGAATTGATGGATTTGATTTCGACGCACAAAGCGAAACAGGCTGGCGTGTTGTAAACCGATCGCGGGACGAGCGCGGCCGAGCGCCGGAGGACGTCTCAGAAGAACAGCGACGTTCATCGGAGATCGAGTCCTCCGGTATCGCTCGTGGCCGGTGGATGCACGGGGCCGGCGGATCTTGCGGTAGGCGAGGAGTCCGCGTTTCCCAATCTATGGATCGGGCCGCAGTCGATAGGCGATCCCGATGATGGCCATCGGCGTAGCGCAATGCGGGCAACACACCTCCGGCCGCGGCTGGCGCGGTTGGCCAGTAAAGCCCGCAGCACGAGCCGCACGGTGGCTGAGCGAGCCGAAGTCTGTAAGGGCCGCTTCGGGGTCCGGGGCCAGGCTGTGTGAAAACGTCTTTCGCCGGCTAACCTGCTCAAGGAGCGCGCGGAGCGCTGGATAGTCGTTTTGTCGTAGGTAAGGATCGTTCCCAGAGCACGCTGCGTCCAGCGTCTCTTGATGACTACGTTACCGAAGATAACCGGGTCTGAGTGGTCAATATTCTGTCGATAGCCTCGACCTCGCCGATCTTGGCTTCGAGCGCAACTGCACCCGCACCAAGGTCAAGCGGCGCATCGAGCAGATCGAAGCCAGCGTCGCCCGCTACCTGTCAGAACTCGACGGTGCCGATCGCCAGCGCCAAAGCGATACCACTGAGGTCCGAACGACAAGGCTTCGGAACAAGATCGACACGCTGCGATCGGAAATGCAGCGCATGCAGGCCATGGCGAAGGCGATGGATGAGGCGCCCGACCAGCAGATCTCATTGACCGATCCGGATGCGCGCTCCATGTCGACGCGTGGTAAAGGC
Source organism: Salinisphaera sp. LB1 (assembly GCF_003177035.1). Taxonomy (NCBI): domain Bacteria; kingdom Pseudomonadati; phylum Pseudomonadota; class Gammaproteobacteria; order Salinisphaerales; family Salinisphaeraceae; genus Salinisphaera; species Salinisphaera sp. LB1. Next base: position 1,588,469 of record NZ_CP029488.1, read on the forward strand.
TCCGGGATGGTGGGCTACAACGTCCAATCGGCGTCGATGCCGAACATCACCTGATCGTCGATCATGAGGTCACCCACGTCGGCCACGATCGCACGCAACTGCAGCCGATGGCGGATCGAGCCCGTTCGGCGATGCAAACCGATGAACTTGCCGTAGTCGCCGACCGCGGTGACTTCAACGGCGAGCAGATCGTGGCCTGCGAGACGGCCGGCATCCAGGTTCATGTGCCCAAGCCGCAGACTTCCAACCGCCAGGCCCGATGCCGGTTCGGCACACGCGACTTCATCTACGAACCCGATAGCGACACCTATCGCTGCCCGGCCGGTCCGACACTGATCTGGCGTTTCAGCACGGTGGGAAAAGGCCAGACGCTGCACTGTTACTGGAGCTCCGCCTGCAAGGGCTGTTCGCTGAAAACGCAAAGCACGTCGTCAGCGCAACGAGGCGTCAACTACGTTGACAGACTCCGGGTCCCACAGATTATCGATAACAAGGCACATTGCGCGGTGGACGTGCGGTTGAGCGTGGCGGGTGTGCCACGGTGGTGATGGTTCGGTGGGCGGACGGGCCGCGAAATATTTGTAGTGTGCATCCTCAGCCCGAGACCTTGATGTTAAGGCTCCTCGGGAAACTTTCGGGACTGACGAAACGAGATCGTGGTGCGCTGGGTTCGCGGTGTGCGAGCTGACGATCGGACGCTGACGTGGGCAAAGCCCAGTTCCTTGTGTAAGTGTCTCTGTGGTCTCATCGAGATCGACACCGTAGCGGCCCGGAATGACCTGCTTGAGATCCATTCGACGCCTTTGGGTCCCGGCTGCGTCGGCATCGACCAGTCGGGCCGCTTCTGGTTTCTGCTTAGGACCAAGCTTGAGGTGCTGGCTCGGTGGCGGGGTGTTCATCAAGCCGTTGGGCTTCAGCCTTGAGTACGCCGCCGCTGTTGCGCAGCGTCTGGACATTCATTGCAGACAGATTGTTTATGGAGGCTTGTGCTATCGAGCGCCATGGGCGGCTTTGTGCCCTTATGTCTTGATCCAGAAGCTCCCAAGACTATTTTTTGGTCGCAGCTTGCCGTGGCGGAAATAATTTAACCGAATTTTCCGCTATCTTGGTGCCGGACCGTGATATTACTGATGCAATGCAGGCAATCGGCGGCGCGTACGCGTAGCCCTCAGGTGAGGCCGGGTTGTCGCTGGAATAGGACGCGAGTTTATGAGCAATACCGCAAATGAATCTGACCCGGTAATTGAAGAGGGCCGTCAAGCGCCGGTCAAGGCACTGCTGTTTTACGAAAAGCCGGTACCCTTGAACCGCGACAGGCACCTTAGGCTGCGCCTGCAATCCGGGACGGCCAGTTATAAGTTTGCGCGCGCGACCAATTCCATTCCTATCGCCGCAGCTGAATTCAGCGAAGCGGCGCGCCACTATCCGATCGTGTTTGCCGGCGACGCGCCGGAAAATAGCGTTCCCGCGGTACTGCTAGGGCTGCGGGCGGACGAGAACCTGTTTGTCGACACCGACGGCGACTGGCCCCGCGGCTATATCCCCGCATTTGTGCGGCGCTATCCGTTCGTGCTTGCCGAACAGGATAACGGCGAAGACTTCACCGTCTGCGTGGATGAACACTATCCGGGCCTGAATGAGCAGGAAGGGGAGCTGCTGTTCGAGGACGATGGCAGCGAGGGTGCGTTCCTCACCCGGGCCATCGCATTTTTGCGTCACTTCCAGGGGCAGATGAAACGGACGCAGTCGTTTGTCGCGCGGTTGAACGAACTCGGCCTGCTGGAAGCGAAAGTCATCCAGAGCCGGATGGGCGAAGGCAGTGAGCCGGTCACCCTGCGTGGTTTTCATGTGATCAACGAAAACAAGCTGCAAGAGCTCACGGACGCCGCGCTGCGCCAATTGCTGGTCAACGGCGAGCTCGCCTGGATCTATGCCCACCTGATTTCGCTGGCCAATGTCGATGCGTTGTCTCAACGGCTGAAGGCCGAGGGCGACACGTCGTTCCAACCCTAAGCGCCAGAACTTTAGACCCTGATTTGAATAGAGAATTAATTTGCCCGGTGACTGATTAGCAAAAACCGACCGAGACAGTGGAACGTCTAGGCTGGGGGGGGTATAACGATGAAACGTAGTAACAAGATCGCCCGCATCTGTCGAACCGCGCAGAAAAAATCGCGCAGTGGACACGCGCGCCATATGGCGCAGCCGGTCGTCACCAGTGTGCCGTCGTTTCGCTTGGCGCCGCTGACCGCCGCGATACTGGCCTCCTTCGGTGTGAGTGCTCCCGCTTGGGCCGGCCCGAACGTCATTACCCCGGACGGTAGAACCCAAACCCGGCTGGACGTCCACGGCCAGATCACCGACATCAACACGCAAACCGTCAGCGGCAAGGACGGCTTCAACTCCTTCCATCGCTTCGAAGAAGCCGACGGCAGCACCGTCAACCTGCACCTACCGGGCGGCACTGACAACCTCATTAATCTGGTTCACGACCGAAAGATTTTAATCAACGGTACGCTCAACAGTCTCAAGAACGGCGAGCTCGGCGGCCACGTCTTCTTTGCCGACCCGCACGGTATGCTAGTGGGCACGGAGGGCGTACTGAACGTGGGCACGCTGTCGGTGAGTACGCCGACCCAGCAGTTCGTGGACGGGGTCATCGGCCCGAGCGGCATCATCAACGCGGCCTCGGTCAGCGCACTTAAAGCCGGCACGGCACCGCAGGCGGCTGATGCGACTGTGGATATCAAGGGTCAGGTCAATGCCCCGCACGGCGTGCGGATTCACGCGCGTACCGTCGATGCCTCCGGCGTCATCTTGATCCAGCAGCAACCCGGCGCCGACACGTTGAGCGCTGGCGCGGCGGTTAATATCGGCCAGACCGCGGCTCAGCCGATGCTGGCACGCAGCAATGACGGCGGCATCCAGATCATTGCCGCCAGTGATGTGCATTTATCCGGAACCCTGCGAGCCGACGGCGCTCAGACCACGGGCGGTAGCAGCGTGCTCGTCGCGGCGGACGGCGATGCGACCCTCAACGGTGCCACAATCCAGGCCGATCGTTGGGGCAGCGACGCCGATGGTGGGGCCGTAACCGTCACGGTCGGCCATGATTTGGGACTGAAAAACACCGATATCAGTGCCAACGCGGGTACAACCGGCGATGGTGGCACGATCACCGTTCTGGCTGGCCATGACGCAACGGTCGATAATCTTCAGGTCAGCGCCCGTGGTGGAGATCAAGGCGGGCATGGCGGTACCGTGGAAGTCAGCGCCATCCACAGCGAAATGCTGTCCGGTGCCAGCTTCGACCTCTCGGCGCCCAAAGGCACGGGTGGTTTGCTGTCGTTCGACCCTGATGATCTGACCATCAGCGGACAAGTGAATACCAACGGGGCTGTCTATACACAGATAAAGGCCGGCACTATTACTGTCGAGAATGGCGGCGTGATCAACACTCGCATGACGAGCGATTCGGGTTCGTCGGCAGCCAAGGCGGCACCCAACGATGTGTCCGATCTGTCGAAGGGTGATTCCGGCAATATATCGCTCGAAGCGCCCATCATTACCCTGAACTCGGGCGCCCAACTGCTCGCGTTCGCCAGCGGTGGGTATACCGCGGGGGATATCAGCCTCACCGCCGAGGCCACTGACAACCAGCCATTCGGGCTCGCCGATGCCGAGACGGCCATCACCGTCAACGGCACGCTCAAGGGCGGCAATATCGATATCGCCGCCAGCTCCGAAGCCACGGCGGACTACAGCGACCTGAAACAGTCGATCAGCGATACCCTGGATCAGGTGGCCAGCGTCACGGGCATCCCGACCGCCGTGACGGATCTCATCTCCAAGGTCGTCGGCAATGGCGTGCCGCCACCTCCGTTAGGCGTGGAAATAGCCAATGCCAATGCGAAAATCAGTATTGGCGCAACCGCCGATATAGAAGCCGACGGTCATGTGGACATTGAGGCCGAGACCAACACCAAGGCAGCCACGTCCGCGCTGAACAGCCTGGAACTGACCCAGAACAGCGTATTGGCCGCCGGCGTCTTCGGCGAAGTGACCGGCCATGCCACTGCCACCGTCGCCTCCAGCGCCAACGTGCAGGCCGGACAGGATTTCAGCCTCAAGGCCATCAATAACGACGAACTGGAAATTTCCGCCGAGGCCAGCGGCAGCCAGAGCACCGTGGGCCTCACCGCCGCCATCGGCGCCGCCGATATCAACGCCACTGCCACCATCGACTCCGGCGCCGACATCAGCGCCGGCAATGTCACCGTGCTTGCCCACAACAGCAACAGTTTCGGGGTGGAAGCCAAGGTGGACGTCGCCGACGGCAGCACGGCGGGGCTGGCCGCGGCCCTGGCCTTTATTAATACAGCCGCCGACGCCGAGGAGAATGCCAATCTCGGCACGTCCGACAATACCATCGGCTCTCTCGTCGTGGATGCCAGTTCCAGCACAGCAAAGACCGAAGTAGGCACGGAAACCGCCGCCGGCAACGAATCCGACGGCTCGAGCCCCATCGATGTCGTGGGCTCCGGCGGAGGTGACCTGCCCGGGTTTCTGGAAGGCAAGCTGAGCGACTATTTCACCAAGGCCGATACGTCCACGGCCGGTGAGACCGGTCAGACCAGCGGCTCGGAGGATTCCAGCAGCTTGCGCCTGGGCTCTGCCGTGGCCTTGACGGACAGTACTCAAAAAGCCACCGCCAAAATCGGCGACGATACCACCGTGAACGCCTCGGGTCAGGTGGCCGTGCTCGCCGCCACGACCAGCGAGGACGTACATAATTCGGCGGGTTCGGAAACCACCTCCGGGGATGGCAATTCGGCTGATCTGTCCATCAGTCTGGCCGTCGCCGTGGGGCTGTACCACAACAACGCCCAGGCCTTGATCGGCAACGATGCCGACATCACGGCGGATCACATTGGTGTGGGCAGCCATGTGGAATTGCCCTGGGACCTCGCCAGCGTCTCCGATTTCAGCAATGTGCCCGAGACCCTGTCCACGATCTACGATGATCTCAAGCAAAGCGGCGCCCCGCTTACCACCGGCTATGCCGACGCCGAGTCGGACACCGGCGATGTGGGCGTCTCCGGTGCCGTCAACTTCCTCGCTGTCAACGACGACGCCACCGCCTGGGTGGGCACTGGCGCCCAGCTCATCAGCAACGCAGCCGACCACGCAACCTGGAGCACCACGGTGGACATCGGCCCCGACGAGAGCGATCCGAGCAAAGAAATCCAGGACGAGTTCAAATGGAAAGCTGCGGTCGACATCGCCGCTGAGAGCCTGGCGCAGGTCATCACCGACGCCGGCAATTTCAAGCTGCTTAGCCTGAACGGCACCGGCGGCGAAGGCAGCGCCACCTCGGTGGGCGGCGGCGTCGACCTGGTGAATTTCGACAACACAACGCTGGCCGGTATCGGCAGTGGTGCAACGGTGACGGCCTCTACGCTGGCCGTAGACGCCGACGCCACGGATCAGCTCATCACCATTACACCGAGCGCGGGGCGCGGGTCGGGTATCTCTGCCAACGTGATTTTCGCCATGGCAAACGTGGACGATCACACCCATGCTTCCATCGATTCGTCCGCCAATGTCAACGCCGACGCCGTGGATGTCAGCGCGCATCAGGGGCTGGGCGCATGGTCGATCGCCGGCGCTATTTCACAGGGCTCCTCGGCGGGCGTTGGTGTCGGTATCGCCGTCAACAACCTCAAGACCGATACCGCGGCCTACATCGCCGACAACAGCGCGGATGCCCAGTTTGTGGGCGACACCGCGACGACACCGCCCAATATCGCCGATGCTGTCCTGACCGCCGGCACGGTCGGCAGCGGCTCGGTTAATACTGCCAAACTTACGGTCAAGGCCAGGACGGACGGGCGTAGCGGCGCCATCGCGGTCTCGGGCGCGGCGGCTTCCAGCAGCAACAAGGAGGGTGGCAGTCAAGGCGGCAGTGGCGGAGGTGGTTCCGGCTCCGGAGGAAGTGCCGGCAAACTCGTGGGTGAGAAAGGTCCTGTGTTTCTCGACCTGACGCAGAACTTCCTCTTCAATCCCGATTCCGAGACCAGCGGTTTCACGCCGGAGAACGTCCTTTCCAGCTTGCCGCTGCTGACCCAGCTGTTCAGCTCCGCCAATAAGGAAGAAGGCCAGAGCGATAGCGGCGGCGGTGGGAGCGAGAAAAAACCCAAGTTCGGGTTGGCCGTTTCCGGCAGCGCCACGGTGAACCTGGCCAAACTGGGCACCACCGCCGACCTGGACGGCGCGACGGTCCACCAGTCAGCCTCCGGCACGGCCAGCGAAGTCACCGTCAATGCCATCAACAATACCCAACTGATCAGCGCCAGCGGCGCCGGCGCCCTAGCCTCGGCCAAGAACTCCAGCAGCAACTTCAGCGCCGGTATCGCCGGGGCCGTGGCCTATAGCCTCATCGAAAATCCCACCCGCGCACTGATTCGCGGCTCGACCCTTTCCAATACGGGGGACGTGACGGTACAGGCGCTCAGCGGTGGCAGCGAACTGGACCTGGGCCTGGGCCTGTCGGTTAATACCTCCGGCGGCAACAGCAGCGCCGCCGTGGCGGGTTCGGCTTCGATCAGCCAGGTCACGAACACGACTGCCGCCACAGTGGCGGATTCCAGCCTCACGGGCGGCGGCGACGTCACTATCACGGGCTACGATCACACCGACATCGGCGCCGGGGGCGGCAGTCTGGCGGTGGGCGGCAAGGGGGGCGTGGGTGTCGCAGTGACCTACAGCGACATTAAAAATGTCGCCTCCTCCCTGCTTCAGGGCGGCAGCCTGGACGGCTACAACGACGTTTCGGTAAAGGGCCTGTCCGCCAGCCGCATCGCCGATGGTGCGGCCACGATTCAAGCCAGTTCGCAAAGCAAGAGCACCGGTCTGGAAGGCGCCTTCGTCGTCAACCAAATTACCAACACTACGAAAGGCCTGATTCAGGGTGATAGCAGTGGTGCGGCGACGTTGACCGACATCGGCGGCGACGTGACGGTGCGCGGGGCCGGTGAAGCCCCCGATGACGATTTGGACAACATTATAGACGGCGGCACCGCCGATCCGATCGTCTCACTCGTGGATTTCACCGGCGCGGCGATTGGCGGCGATGACGCCAAGGGTACGGCCATCTTTGCCGTGGCCGGGGCGGTCGGCGCGTCCTCCAACAACGTGGGCGTCTCTTTCGCCTACAACGATATTGGCGATACCTTCTCGGCCGGCATCGAGCACGCGGATATCTCCACCAGCGGTGCGGTGGCAGTGGAGGCGACCGACGACACCCGCATAATCGGGCTGGGGGTGGGGCTGAGTCTGTCCGACGGCGATTTCGCCGGCCTGGGCTCGGCCACCGCCAATCTGGTCAATGACAACGTCACCGCCACCGTGGGTGATTCGGCCGCGGTCACGAACACCACCACTATAAATGCCGCCAGCCTGAAAGTGGTCGCCGACAACAGCGCGCAGATCGACACACTGGCCGGCAGCGTAGCGATTGCCACCAACGGTGCAGCGGCAGGTGTGGCGATCTCGTTCAATGAAATCGGCAACCAGACGAAAGCCAGCATCACCCACTCCCAGGTGACTACCACCGGCTCCGACACCGCGACCGGCTGCGACAGCGCCGTCAGCGCCAATGTCCTGGTTCAGGGCTGTTCCAGCGGCGATATCGAGTCGGCGGCGGTGGCCGGCGCCGTGGGTGACGGCATTGCCCTGGCGGGCTCTTTCAGCATCAACGACATCGGCACGGAAGATGCCACGCCTTTGGCTGATCTGCGCGAGACTTATACCCACGCCACGGTGGGCAATAGCACTGTCACTGCCCATAGCCTGGGCGTGGATGCGACCAACAGCGCCACCATCCAGACACTGTCGGGCGGCATCGCCGCATCGGCGGGCGAGGGTAGCGTCGGCGCGGCCTTCTCCATCGACAACATTGCCGCCAATACCGCGGCCAGCCTTGCGGACAGCGAGCTGGACATAAATGATGCCGTGCAGGTGACTGCCGACAGCAGCGGCAAAATCAAAGGTATTTCCGTGGGCGGCTCGGTCTCCGACGGCTTCGCCGCAGCAGGCTCGTTGACGGATAACCTCATCGGCAACACCACGACCGCCGATGCTAGCGGGATGGCTGGTATCGCGCTGTCCACCAAGGCATCCATGCAGTCGCTGACGGTCAAGGCCACGGACAGCGCGACCATCCAGTCGCTTGCCGGCGCGGTTGCCCTCGCCGCGGGCGATGGCGCCGTGGGCGGTGCCGCGGGCTTCAACGCGATCACTGATACCACCAGCGCGACGCTGGAGAAGTCGGCCCTGGACGTGGCGGGCACCACCGACGTCAGAGCGGATTCCTCCGGCGATATTCAGACCCTGGCGGTCGCCGCTGCGGGTTCGGGCGGCGTCGCGCTGGCCGGCGCAGCGACGACCAATACCATCGGTAACACTATTAGCGCCAAGGTTAGCAACGTCGCTGTTAACGATACCAGCAATGACACCACGATCAGCGCCAGTGACGATTCCTCCATTACCTCGTCGGCGGATTCGGCCGGGGTCGGGGCCGATGGCGGCGGCGGCGCCGCGGTTGCGGTCAACCATATCGGCAACGGCGTGACCGCCGAGCTTTCGGGGGGTACATACCACGCCAGGAACGTGACAGTAGCGGCGGACAGCAGCAATCCGAACAGCGCCAACAGCGCCAATATCCAGACCCTGGCTGCCGGTGTGGGGGGTGGCGGCGAAGTGGGCGGTGCTGCCTCGGTGGCGGTGAATGTAGAAACCGGCTCGGTCACCGCGGACATCACCGGCGGCGCGGACGTGACCGCCGAGGACAACGTCGCCGTCACGGCGCACAACCGCCAGGGCATTGATGTTTTCGCCGGCAGTCTGGGGATCGGGGTGACGGCCGGACTGGGCTTCGGCCTGGTGGTGAACGACCTGCAGGGCACCACGTCGGCCTATATCGACGGGACAGACACCCACGTGAACGCGCTGGCCAAGCACAGCAGCGATCAGCTCAATGTTGCCAGCGGCCAGCTCTCCCACCCCGACAGCCTGGATGTCACCCAGGTCCACAGCCGTGGCGACTACGCCGCGCCGGATTTGAGCGAAGCCGCGGTCAACGTCACGGGTCTGGCCGTGAACGCCGCCAGCCAGCAAAGCGTGGCGACACTGGGCTTGAGCCTGGCCGTGTCGTTCGATCCCGAGGGGTCGGCGGCACTGTCGGCCATGATTGGCGCCAACGTGCTGGGCGGCACGACCCAGGCCTATATTCAGGACGCCCAGATCAATCAGGGCGATGATCAGAACCGCGCCGGCACCGATCAGCGAGTCAGCGTCATCGGCAGCAGCCATACCTACGCTGCCAACTTCGTGGCCGGCTTCGCCGGCGGCACAGGCGATGTTGCCGCCGCCGGCGCGGTCGACGTCAATGCTTTCGACCAGTCCACCCAGGCCTATCTGAGCGGGGTCACCCTAACCAGCAAAGGTGAAACCGGCATAGACGCCGAGGCCAGCCAGCGCGCCGTGGGCATCGCGGCGGGCCTGGCCGCTGCGATCACGGGCGGCGCCGGTACCGGCATTCTCAACCTGTTCAACGCCGACACCGAAGCCTACGTTGTCGGTGACTCCGTCGATAACGCCACCCCGCCCCCGGATCTGGCCTGGGTCGCCAGCACCATTAACGCCGGCAGTCTGTCGGTGAAGGCGAAGAGCGAAAACGACGCCAACCTGGACGGCGGCTCCGGCGCTTTCGGCGCTGCCGGACTGGCGGGCACTTTTCTGCTCGGCATCAGCAACAACACCACCGATGCCTATATCGGGGACGAAAACGCGGATACGACGCTGCACGTGCCGGGCAGCGTGACGGTCCGGGCAGATTCCGTCACCAATCTGAGCAGCACCACCCTGACCGCCTCGGCTGGCAGCGACGCGATCGCAGGCATGGCCGCAGTCACCGTGGTCGGCAACCATACCAACGCGTATCTCAACGGCGTTCAGCTGGATCAGGATACAAATGACGACGCGGCCCACTCGGTGACGGTGGCGGCCCAGGAAACGCTGGATCTCTCGCCCACGGCCGGCTCGGTGGCGGTGGGTGGGGGTGGGCACGCAGCCGGCGCGTCGGCCAACGTCATCGTGCTCGACAGCCAGGTGAGCGCAGCCATCGAAAACAGTCAGGTCAACGCTAAGGGCGGTGCGGTTGCAGTGACTGCCGAAAGCGATAAGACCATCAACATGACCACTATTTCGGGGGCGCTTGGAGCAGATCTGGGCATCAGCGGTGCCGCTGGTGTGATCGTCTTCGGCCAGGGCAGTCTGGCCAACAACGACCAGGGCGACGACCCCAACGACGAACTCAACAAGGGCGGCGACGGCACGTTGTCCAAGCTGGGCAGCTTCGGCACCAGTTCGCCGGTGAGCGGTGATGAAACTGGCAATACGCTGTCCTCCAGCGAGCTCACTCAGGTCAACTCTGCCAGCCAGGTTTCCCTGCTGGACGGTAACGGCAACCTGAATCAGGGCACCGACGGCACGACAGCGAATATCACCCACAGTCACGTCGACAGCGCTGGGCTCACCGTGCAGGCGACGGACACCAATGCCGTGTCCAACATCGTCGGCAATCTGGCCGCCGGCGGTTTCCTGGGGGCGGGCGGCGCGGTGGGGTTCACACTGGTCTACGATACCGTGGGCGCCACGGTGGACAGCGATTCGGTGCTCAATGCCACCGGCACCGTACTCATCGACGCCGAGGTGGACAACGGCACCATTGCCGATGCGCTCAACGGGCTCGACAGCAGTCAGGGGCAAGGCGGCATATCCGGCCTGCCGGTGATCAATGACGGCAACCGTTATGCGGTGCAGACCATCGCCGTGCAGGGGGCTGCCGGCGGCGTCGGTCTCGGCGCCGCGGTCGCAATCTCCGAGATCGACAATACGGTACAGGCCAACGTGGCGGGCACGATTCATGGCAATGACACCAATACGCTGGAGATAGACGCCAACGACAAGAGCGGCGTCACCGCGACCGGTGGCGGCGCCAGTGTGGGCGGTCTGGCCGCCGGCGTTGTCGTGGCACAGGCCAAAAAGAGCAGCAGCGTCGTCGCGGCAATCGGCACCGTTACGGCAGACAGCCAGTCGGATACAGGCATCAGCCTGGACGGCTCGAATACCACCGCGGATCAGCTGTACGGCATTACGCTGCACGCCAGTGACGGCGGTGCATCCGTCGCCAGGGCGGCGGGTGTAGCGGCAGGGCTGACGGCTGCGGCCAACGCAGCGGACGCCAACAGTTCCGATGTGGCCAAAGTGACCGCGGGTGTGGGGCATAGCGCTTCTGTTTCGGCCGGGAGCAGTGGTGTGGATGTGGAAGCTACCGATCATCCACAGACCGAAGCCGACGCATTCGGGCTGAGTATTGGCGGCTATGTGGGCCTGGGAGCGTCGGTCGCCACAGCAGCGGATTCGCCCACCGTGACTGCGATGATCGGGGACGAAGCCACGATCGAGGGCGCCGGCGCTACTGCCCTTAAAGTCGCGGCCACGAATGCGCCGCTGACTGATGAGCACGGCGCCTATGCCCATGCCGTGGGCGGTGCCGGCGGGGTGCTGTTCGGTGCCGATGCGAGCGTGGCCGCGGCCTCATCAGATGCAACGGTAGTCGCCCAAACCGGCAACGGCGTGGGGCTGCCACTGGGCGCGGTGGCAATCAGCGCAATAAACACCACCGACCAGTCGGCTTCGGCCACCGGCGTCGGCGTGGGCTTCATCGGAATCGGGGGCCACAGTATCCCATGCCAACGCAAAGACCACGACTGCGGCGACTCTGGGCGCTTCCAACATCGGCCAAGAAACCGCTTCGGCCGGGCCACGCAGCGGCCACCTGAATGTAATGGCTGTGGGAACGGATACGGACGTCTCCGATGCCACTGCCGGCAGTGGCGGGGTGGTCGCCGGCAATGCCGCCACGTCGAACACCGCTGATAACTCTACGGTGACGGCCACCATTGCACAGGGCAATGAGTTGGCGGCCGGCAATATCGGAGTGGATGCGGCGCATACCGACCAGTATGCAGCCACGGCCAACTCAAGCAGTGCGGGTGCGGCCAGCGCCAGCGGGGCGTTTGCAGAAAATGACGCCAGCAGCACGGTGCTGACGCAGATCGATGCGGGCAACAAGTTCTACGCCACCGGCAATATTCTGATCACTGCCGAAAATCATTTCATGGATAATAATCCGGATGCTGCCGTGACCGGCGGCAGCGGGGGCGTGCTAGCGGGTGCTGCAGCGGCCAGTAAAACCGTTCTGACCGGCAACGCCGATGTCTTGGTTGCTGATGGCGTGACGTTGGATGCCGGACTGGATCAGGCTGTCGCCGAGGCACTACTGACCCAGTATGACGGCTATTCCTATACCAGCGGCAACGATCCGTTCGCCCGAGTTGGCAACGTGATCATCACGGCCAGCAGCATACTGCACGCCGACGACACGGTGACTATGGATGTAGGCGGCGTGTTGGGTGGCAGCGGTACTGCGTCCAGCCTCAGCGCGACCTTAAACAACAAAGTACAGCTGGGCGATTCGGATAAGCTCGTAGCCAGCGGCAACGTCGGGCTTGGCACCTTCACCCAGGGCGAGGTCACAGAGAATGCAGAGGATCATACCTACGGCGGCGGCGCCGTGGGCGATGCCAACGCCAGCACCATCGTCGGTACCGATCAGACGGTGAACCTGGCCGGCAATGACGAACTGCTGGCCTTCGGCGCCATCAACGTGACAGCCGGTTTTGACCCGGCTGGCAATATTCCGACCCTCTTAAGCATTGATTCCCTGGCCGCCTCCTACGTGCGCGGCATCATCGCCATTCCGGCCGCCAGCGCGACCACACAGGGAACCAGCAATGCGCACGTCAATGTGGGCAACGGCAGCCAGTTGCTCGGCGGTGGCGATGTCACGCTGGGCGCCTACGAGAGCCAGCCGGCCGTGAATGCCGATGGCACGGGCCAAGGGTTCGAGGCGGGCTTCGTCCCGGTCACTAACCACGATAGTCATGCCACCTCTGCGCACTCCGGAGACGTGGCCCTCGACGGATCGGTCACTGCCGGCATTTATGCCGACGACGAAGTCAACATCGGCGCCAACGGAAGACTGACCCACGATCACGGAGCTCCGCTGTATTACTACCAACAGAATGATTTTCAACCGCAGGACTACATTCAAGCTCATTCCAGCGGCTTTGATGCCAACAATCCGCAGGGGGGCAATACGGACCCGACCTCTACCGAGTCCGGCCCGCTTCAGCCGCCGACAGGCGTCTCGCCTGCAGGCACGGCTGGCGAGGCGGTAAGCACTGGGGGCAGCGGCGACACATCCTCGAGCGGCAGTAACCCCACCGAGCCCTCCGCCGATAAGCTCTCGCCGCTGGATTCCCTGGCCATGACGACGACTCAGGGGCCGACCTCAGCAACCACCCTGGGCTCTCTTTACGCGGCTGGCGGTAACGTAACGGTCCATGCCGACCAGCTCTCCGGTAGCGGCCATATCACGGCCCAAGGCGGCCCACAGATCAACGTCGAAAACGCCAGTGACGACTATCTGGTTCTGGGCGGTATCAAGATTCCGGGTTCGGATGGCGGGCAGGTTGTCTTCACCGGGGCGGCTTCGCAGAGCAGCGATACAGCCCTGCAATTGACGCCAACTTCCGATAGCGCCAAGCCGGTCATTAATATCAACAACACCAGTGACAATGTCGTGAAAGTGCCGGGCGATCCCAGTACATTGAATCAGGGCGCGGCCATTTTCATAGGCGGCAACGTGACCAACGATTCCGGCCAGGTGAACATCACCAACGCCAGCGGTTCCATTGGTCAGTTCGCACTCATCTCCGCCCTGCAGGTCACCGAGATTGCGCCCAACGGCGCCGTGGCCATCTACAAGCCAAACAGCGTCCTCAACGCCGGCAGTGACCCACTCGGGGTCTTTGCAAGCTGGCAGATAGATTTAGGTAACGCCAACAAGGCGGTGGACTATGTGGCCAATGCCATGTTCGGCGGCTCGTACAACAACATGCTCACCAGGAGGGCCCTGAACGACAACAATATTCTGTTTTGGGACAAAGACCCCGACGGCAGCGGTACAACCTACACACCGTCAGGGTCGGCCTACGTCTTTCTGGGCCAGTGCGCATCCGCTGTTTCCGGGGCCGACTGCAGCGAGGGTACTGCCAAGGCTTTGAGTCCCGTGGGCGGCGCCTATAGCGGCCTGCCGCAGGGCTATGCCGGTGACGCCTACTTCCCCGAGCTGGAACAACTTGCCCTTAACGCCAGTAACAACAATGCACCGCCCAGCAACGGTGGCGACAGCGGTTCACTGATTTCTGCGGCAATTATTTCCATTACCGGTAAGGACATCAATATTTCCGGTGAACTGGACGCGGGGCGTCCGACAGACTATCAGGTCTCTGTTAGCCCATATTTTCAGGATTATATCGATCAGTACCTAAGCGATCAGCCGGCGTCCAGCGGCATCGTGGATGTGCCGCAGAACTACATGATGGATGGCACCAGACAACAACTCTGGTCGGTCAATCAGGCCTCCATACCCGGCCTGCCGGCACAAGTGCAGTACGACGTGGCCAACAAGCGCGTCGTGGTGAACAATATCAATGCCTCGGGTGGGGGTGTCGTGGTGCTGAACGGTGGCATCGTCAATACCACCACAATTGGGAATATCAATATAAATGACGGCTACGGCCACGTCACCGTGGACAGTAAAAGCACGCTGCCGGTGGAGGTGCGTGACATCAACACGGGCAGCAATACGTTGGGTCAGATCAAGATCACCGACACGGAAAAGACTTTTTCAGTGAACGGGAAGGATATAGCCCAGACCCACTGGTATATCGATCAGCAGGGAGTAGGCCTCAATGTATATGACAACTCCAACGGCGCCGCCTCCGTGGATAATGCGCATCTTGACGCCTCCTACAACAGCGCACCCGCCAATCTGGAGTACATGCCGGAAACAGGCCTGCGCTATCAATGGACGCAACAGGTCAAACTGGCGCGGGATCTGTCCACGCTCACAACCTTTTCCCCCTGGCACTATCAGGACGCGAACAACAACGCGACCAATACGCCGCAGTACAAGCTCACCGGCGTGACCATCACCCCCGGAAACTCGGCTGACGCGCCGGAATTCGAGGAAAGCATCACCGGCACTGCGAGCTACGGCGTATTTTCCGGCTTAGGCAATGGTCATAATATAGCGTCCGTGGAGCACGTGATTTATCACGGCTGCGACAAGGGCACCTGCAATTACGGATTTCCGGAAACCGGCTATTACGACACCGGCAGTGGGCGGAAGATGGGTGGAGCCTTCGAGTACATCTACCCCACCCAGGCACAGTTGAATCTGACTTCTTCGGTGAAAGCGGATTATCCGATCGGAATATCGTTCACTGGCAATGCCCAGGGGCAGGTAAATATCGCCAGCCCCAGCACGGTATTGATCGCCGGTAAGATCTATAATCCCAGCGGTCCGACCGAAATTGACGCCGGCGGCGCGATCAATGAAGGATTGCAGGGCAATATCATCTCCAACGGTCTGACCCTGAATGCGAATGACGGTATAGCCGCCGCCGACCGGCCCCTTCTGGGGTCGCTGACTGGCGGCCTGCTCAACGTAACCGCCGGTAACCAGGGTGTTTATCAGAAGTTTGCCTCTAGCGTTAACGTAGGACATATCAGCATCGGCAATGCCGCCCAGGGCTATGGCGATCTCGTGCTGCAGGCGGCCCAGTCCATCACCGCGGGTGATGCCGGTGACAACATAACCGCCGATAACATCGCGCTCGTCAGCACGTCGGGTGGTATTGGCACTGATTCCATGCCGCTGACTCTTTCGGCCCATCCCGCAATCAATGCGAACGGCAGCCCGGACGGCGGGGTGGTCAACCTGACCGGCCTGCAGGACATCAACCTGGTCGAGGATTACGGCAACCTACGTATCGGCCTGATCCAGTCGACTGCCGGAAACGTGAGCCTCGCCGCCACTCGAGGCTCCATGGTGGATGCCAGCGGCACCACCTCCGGACAGGCCCTGTCCCAGGCGCAGTTAACCAAGGTGCGCCAGGATTTGCACCTGACCAGCGATGAAAACGGCGCACAGATTGCCGAGAGCAACTCCAAGACACCTTTCGAGAACACAGTCGACGCCAAATACAATCAGTACTGGCAGTTGTTGCAAAATGGCAGCGTCAGCAACAGCGGGGAGTATCAGCTCGGCGCGAGCAAGGTGGCTTTATACAAGCCGTTGGTCAGCGCTGCGCTGGGTTTGAACGAAGCGACGACCGCGCAGGTGCAAAGCTATGTTAATGATCAGTATCACTCACTACTGACGTTCTTTCAGAACAACATAGATTCGAACGCGACGACCCAGCCGAATTTTAATACATACGATCCCGATTTCGCCTATCAGGCGACGAGCAGCCAGATCGATAGCCTCACCAACGGAGCCGTCTATACCCCCGGGCAGCTGGTGCAGGCAATCAACAAGCAGGCACTGGACAGCGCTGGTAATACCCCGGTGGGCACAGCAACGCCCAATGTAGTCGGTCGCAGCGTGACTTTGACCACCCAAGCAAGTATTGGCGCGCTGGGACAAACGACAGCTATTGATGCCACGGATCTCAAAAACGGCACCCTCAGCGACGACAAGGCGGCTGCGCTGGCAGCCGCTTCAGCACCGGGCGACGTCACGCTGATCAGGGATGCCAACGGTGATGTCACGGAAATAGACGTGCAGCAAACCGAGCCGCTATTCCTTACCACCTCGGGCACCGTGAACGCCACGGCACCATCCGGCAACGGTTCCATATTCCTTCAGGACAACAGCGGCCTGACGCTGGCGAGTATCGCTGCGGGCAAGGATGTGCGCTTGATCTCTGTGGACAGCATCATCAATGGCCTGCCTGATCTCACTCAGCCGGTAATCACCGCGGGTGGCGATCTCACCCTGCTGGCCGGTAGCGCCGGCAGCATTGGCACGCCGGCCCAGTCCGCGGGCTCGCCCCCGGTTGAGGCCGCGCCGCTGACCTATAGTATCGACGGCACGCTCCAGGCCGCCGATGCCGGCCAGGATGTGGTGCTCAAGGCTATCGGCCACGATCTGGTTCTGGGGCGTGTAGGCGCAGGCAACAATATTTTCCTGGACGCCCCGGACGGCGGTATTTACGGTTTCCTGGACGGGCTTTCGGTGAATGGTCAGAACATCGAACTGACCGCGCGGGACGGCGTCGGCTTCCGCAACGACGACAGCAAGTACCTGCAAGTCCAGCTCGGCTCCGACGGCGAGCTGGATGGCACGGCCGGCGGCTCCGCGCGACTTGAGAGCCCGGATTCAGCGCATTCCCTGCAGGTCGGGCATTTCGCGGCGGACGGCGATACGCTGGATATCGTCTCCCAGGGCGACCTCACCGCGGGAACGCTGAACGCGAATCACGGCACACTGAACGCCTCCAGCGGCGGCAAGGCGATGCTGGATACGCTATACAGCGCGGACGAAAGCACCCTGACGGCCGTTGGCGACCTCCTGCTGACGTCGGCCACAAGCGATCTCGCCAATGGCCTGGCAGTGGATGTTCAGGCGGGCGGATCCATTCTGGCCAATGGCCTCGGCAACAATGCCGCCAACATTACCGCTACTGGCGTGGGGGCCGGGATCAATCTGGCCGCGGGTACCAGCATCGGTGATCCGCTGACCGTGGATACGGCCAACATGACGGCCCAGAGCGACAGCGGCGATATCAACATCATCGACCTGAGAGGGCTGGAGTCGTCCGATTTCAACGCCCACACGGGCTCAGACAACGTCGTCATTCACGGCGATTTCAACTTTACCCATCTGCTGGCCGGCCAGAATGTGACAGGAGAGGCAGACGGCGCCATAAACGGCGCGACACTGACCGCCAGCGAGGGTTCTGCGCGGCTCACCTCCGGCGACAACATGGATCTCACCACGGCTAGCACCGGCACGCGCCTGAACCTGAACGCCGGCGGCGCCATGACCCTGGGTACGGCCGATTCCGGCGCCGACCAGATCCTGACCTCGGTCAAAGACCTCACGTTTAACTAACTGACTAGCGGGGCCGACCTTACCGGCACATCGACGGCCGGGGCTATCCATGGTGGCTCCAGCGATGCCGCGGGCACCGCCACGCTGAAAGCTGCCACGGATACGGGTTTCGACAGCGTCACTGCCGGACAGGACGCCGACGTTACAGCCGGCGCGACGCTAACTGGGGCGACGCTTACCGCCACAAGCGGCAGTGTTGACGCGAAGTCCGGTGGCGCAATGCAGCTCAAACAGGTGACCTCGGCAGCGACCCTGGGCCTGGTGTCCGGTAGCGCCATGACCCTGGGTACCACCGATTCGGGCGGCGATCAGACGCTCGACGCAGTGAATGATCTAAAGTTCAAGCAACTCACCAGCGGCGCCGACGTGACCGGCACATCGACCGCCGGGGGTATCCGCGGCGGTTCCATCGACGCGGCCGGCAACGTCACGTTGAACGCCTTCAAGGAGATCGTCTTCGATACGATCACGGCCGGTCAGAACGCCAACCTATTGGCGGGCACATCCTTGACGGGCGCCAAGCTAACGGCCACCCAGGGCAACATCAATGCCACAGCCGGTACCGATCTCGCCATCCAGAAGATCACCGCCGGCGGTTCCGTCGATCTGAAGGCCGGGTCGAGCCTGACCCTGGGCACCGTGACCGTCGGCAAGGACCTCGGTCTGATCGGCGTCAGCGACATCAAGTTCATTGACCTAGCTGCCGGCGACGGCATTACCGTCCAGTCCACCGGCGGGTCTGTGACCGGCACCCGTCTGACCGCCCCGCATGCGAACTTGAGTGCCGACAAGGCGATTACGGTGCAGGACGCCGAAATTGCAAGCCGGCTGAATCTGGCTGCCGCCGACATCGATGCCCACGTCACGCAGACCGCGACCCCGCCGGCCGATCCGTTTGCCATGATCGTCACCGGCTACAAGAACGGCCGGGCGCAGAAGCTGCGTCTGTCGATCGACGCCCCGATCGGGCTGATCTTCAATCGTCTGGTCGCCGCGCGGGCGCAGGTCGACACCACTGCCAACAAGGTCAACATCCAGGCCGGCAACATATCGCAGATTCTGAGCCTGAATACGCCGAGCACAAGCCTGCTGCTGGACAACGTCACGCCGAAGCTGTCCAACGTCGATTTCCAGCTGACCCAGCCAACCTACAATTTTTATCTCCGCGAGGATCATCGGCAGATCATGACCAACGCCTTCGTGACCCATTATCGGCGTGGTTACCAGACGAACCAGGTCTCGAACTACACCTCGCCACATCGATACGGGCGCACGCCCTACGGCGGCGAAAGCGCGGTACGGCACACGTTCCGAACGCTGCGGAGCAGTCTCAACTATCCGGGCAGTGGCGTTAGCGGAGTCATCAACAGCAACGAGCCGTTGGCCGACCAGAGAATCTGGGCGGACAGCATGCTGCTCGGTGCCCCGACATCCGGCGTCGCCCTGAACCTCGGCCAACCGTCCACACAAAAATAATCATCGAGCCGGTTTGATCGGGCTCTTGGGGGGACCATGCTCAAGCGAATCGCGCTCGCCTCGCTACTCGGCCTGCTCGCCGGACCGGCGCTGTCCGCGACCATTCCACCGGCCAACCTCGGCGCCGGCGCGGCGCAGAATCGGACCGAGCAGACACAGGCGTATTATCAGCGCCAGGAAAATACGCAACAGCCACAGGCAGCGAAAAACCCGATCATCAACGCGCCGGAGGCCGGATCGAAAAAAGCGAACGTCAACGCCGGCCCCCGCTTTGAACTGAAGGCGGTCAAGTTCAGCGCCTCGCATTTTCTGAGCCCAAAGACGCTACAGTCGATCGTTGCCCCTTACGTCGGCCACAGCGTACATGTCGGCGCTTTGCGCAAGATCGTGGCGGACGTCAACAAGCGCTATATCCAGCGCGACATCTATACCGCACGCGCTGTGCTACCGCCGCAGAAGATCCGCAACGGCGTGGTGCATATCCAGCTCATCGAAGGCAAGCTCGGCGCACTGGAGATCAAGCACAACACCTATACCCGCGCCGGCTTCATTACATCCCGGCTGGGACAGACGCCCGGCCAGGTGGTCAACGGCGCACAGCTCAAACGCAACCTGATATTCTTCAATCGCACCAGTGACATCCAGCTTCACGCCCTGCTCCAACCGGGGGCCGAGACCGGTCTGACCCGGATCCTGCTGTTGAGCGAGGAGCCCAATCGCATCAGCATCGACCCGTTTATCGACAATGCCGGCGCCGACAGCACCGGTCGCTATCGGGGCGGCCTGTCGTTCCGATGGTTCGACCCGCTCGGCATGGACGATCGCTTCGATGGCTACTTTGTCGGCTCCCGGGGCGACCTGTCCGGTTTTGCGTCCTATTCGCTGCCGGTCAATCATGCCAACGGCCGACTCGGCGTCAGCTATTCTCGCAACGCGATCAATATCGTCCACGGGCCGTTCCAGCAACTCGACATCACCGGGCATTCGTCGACCGTCTCCCTCAACTTCACCCAGCCGTTGATTGCCACCCAGCGCTGGCTGCTCACCTGGGCCAGCGCTGGCTCCTTTGCCACGTCCCAAACCGATGCGGCCCATCAAAAGATTGCCGACAGCACTACCGAGCAGTTATCTACCGGCCTCACTCTGCAGCAGACCACCGGCCATCATCGCTGGTCGCTGACCCAGACCGTGGGCGGCCTACACTCCAAGGAAACCCTCGACAATCAACACCTCTTCTTTGTTTACGATATGCAGGCCAGCTACCTGCAGACGTTCGGTGCCAGCCCCTATTCGCTGTCGCTGAACGTGGACGGTCAGTATGCCCCGGCTAAGCAATTGCCCAGCCAGAACCTGTTCCAGATCGGCGGCATTAACAGCGTACGCGGCTATGAACAGGGTGTGATTGCGGGCAGCAGTGGGTTCTACGGCCAGCTCGAATTCCACCGGCGCCTGTTGAGTTGGCTCGGTGCGTTTGTGTTTGTCGACGGTGGTGGCGTCTATCAGTCGTTTCCCCAGACACAATATCTCGACAGCACCGGTGTCGGGTTGTCGGCCACGTATCGCCACTGGGTGAGCATCGACTTCAGCGCGGGCTATCCGCTAAAAACCGTCACCCCCAGTCAGGACAACTATCGCCTGGGCTTTCGTATCACCGGCTACTGGTCGCCGTGAACGTGGCGCGCTCCTTTCAAAAGCCACTTCGAGGTTTGTCAAACATGCTCAATCGACGAAAACCGTTGACCATGATGCCAACACCCAAAAACAAGAAGTTAGAATAAGAGATCACTCGCAAATCAACGATGATGACCGGTGCCGCCAAGCCCAAGGCCGTGCCTTTGCAAGACGATTACAGTGCCGATGAGCTCCGCGAACGTGCCCGTCGGACGCACGATGCCAAACAAGCGCGGCGCTTGCTAGCGTTGGCCGGCTCGCGCGAGGGCTGGCGCCGGAACGAGGCCGCATGTTTGCGCGCCATGGATGCCCAGGCCCTGCGCCGCTGGGCCATCGCATTCAACGCCGAGGGCCCCGACGGCTTGATCAACACCCCGCCGCCGGGCCGGCCGTCCAAGCTCAGTCCGGCGCAGAAACAAGAGATTGCGCAGCTCGTCGATGCCGGGCCGGATCCGGAACAGGACGGCGTGGTGCGCTGGCGTTGTGTCGATCTCAAACCGATCATTCGGGACGCTAGGGCGTTGATCTCGCCGAAAATTCAGCCGGCCGTCTTCTCAAGGAACTGGGCTTTGCCCATGTCAGCGCCCGAGCGCGGCACCCGCGCCAGGACCGTGAAGCGATCGACGTTTTCAAAAAATCAAACGCTACCGGAACAAGTCGCCGCGATCGCCGATACCCGGTCGCCCAGCACACCGATTGCTTTGTAGCTCCAGGATGACGAAAGGCGGGTCGCCCAGAAGAACCGCGCGGTCTATCAGTGGGCGCGTCGGGGCACGCGCCCGCGCCAGCCGGCCGATCAGCGTTATCAAAACGCCTATCTGTTCGGCGCATTGTGCCCGGCCCGGGATACCGGGGCCCCGCTGGTGTTGCCCGTCGTCAACACCCAAGCCATGCAACACCATCTTGCCGAAATCAGCGCAACCGTCACCCCGGGCGCCCAAGCCAGCTTGCTCATGGACCAGACAGGCGGGCACACGACCGCCAAGCTCAAGATACCGAGCAACCTGTTGATTATTTGTATTCCCCCGGCAACGCCGGAGCGGAATCCGACCGAAAATGTCTGGCAGCACCTACGTCAAACGTATCTGAGCAACCGCAAAAAGATGCACCGCGCTGCACGCCATGTCTTGCCCGCGTTCACGGGAGCATAGCGATCATCGCGTTGCGTGCAAATCAGGGGGCCTCGGCCGCCGGTCTTTGCGTTCTCATCTGGATTCTTCCTGCCCACTACAGGTACCGTGCCTTGTCCAGCGCTTGGGGGTGATATGCAAGACCGTGTCTTGGCGTACTGGCGGACGCTTGAGTTATTTCAGCCGCATGCGCCGCCAAAAGAGCAACGCTACACGCGAAAGCAAAGAAAGCCCGTCTTCGTCTATCGCCGAGACGACCCTTTGCCCTGGCAGTCGGGCCACGCACTCGCCCGCGACTCATTGCCAAACGGTAGAAAGTGGCAGCATAGGGTCTACGCGGGTATCTACAGCACCCAAAAATACCGCCAGAACATCGAAGAGATTATCGGGCGTGACGAGCAGGCCTTCGATAGACGCGAGACCGAGGGTTGCCACTTTTGCTTTGTGGTCGATCAGGAAGGACACCCGAATTTGCAAAGTTTGGATGTCAGTGCGGCGATCTGGGCGCTGGGCCAGACCCAGAAGCTGGGGCCGGATGATTCACGCTGGCTGGCAGGGGATTTCGGTGCTTGGGCAGCGGAATGGCAGGTGAAGTTCGCTCGAGAGTTCGCGGGTGTGCCGCGCCTTGATGGCGAAAGCGATGCCAGTTTCATCGAGCGGGCCTACACCCAAGTACCGATCGACCACGACTGCCTTGAGGCCATGGGCCGGTTTTTCTTCAACAAGACGTTGGCCGATCGCGTTGAGATGCGGATCCAGTCGTATCAAGTTTCAGCCAGACGCACGAACGAGATGCCACCCGGCGGTTTGCTGAACAGTTTCTTCGCCGGGGACTTGAAGCGCATGGCGACTGAGGCTCAGACGCGCACGCCTACCGGCGACGCCCTGGATGACTACCTGGGCGACCCGGCAGCCTATGACGCGCGGGAGACTGTCAACATCGCTCGCGATTCACGGGCACAGGTTGCACGGCTTCATCCGAGCCAGTTTCCGGTCGGCCGATGGCCGGAAGCCAATGGCCATCCTCTTGCGTTCAGTCAGCAGGTCGCAGTCAACGATATTTGGTCAGAGCTTCGACAAACCCCTGGTCTGCGATCGGTCAACGGCCCACCGGGCACCGGCAAGACCACGTTGTTGCGAGACCTTGTGGCGGCTGTCGTTGTCGAACGAGCTCAGGCCCTAGCCAAGTGTCAAAAGCCGGGCGACGCTTTCGCCGCCTCCTCGGAATGGCGCTTTGGCGACAAGACCGTTTTCATCCAGCGTTGGATTGCCCCGCTACGTGGCCATGGCCTAGTTGCCACATCGGCCAACAACGGCGCCGTAGAGAATATTTCTCTCGAGCTGCCGGAAGCGTCTAGTATCAACGCTCAGGCCATCGAAGGCCTCGACTACTTCTCGGATCTGGCAACGGAACTCTTACGTGACTCCCATAGGGCACCCGAGGATCAACTTAGGGGCTGGGGGTTGCTCGCAGCGCGCCTCGGAAACAAGAGCAACAATGATGAGTTCGCGACCCGGTTCTGGTGGAGGGCGACCAGTCAGGGTGATCGCACTGCGTCGGAAGCGCCGGCGAGTTTCCGGCAGCACCTATACGAGGTGCGTCCCACCGAACCCTGGTTGGACTCGGTCAAGCGATTCCAGGCTGCCGTAGATCACGAGCAAAGGCTACGCGATGAACGCGTCCGCGTGGCTAATGCGCTGCACGAAGAGCCGGCGCAAGTGGCCCGTGTGCAAGACGCCAACAACGCCTTGAAAGACGCTGACGCTCAGCTAAAACATGCAGCGGCTCAGGTCGACAAACACGCGGGTAGAGTCGAGGCGCGACAGAAGGCTACGAAAGCTGCCAGAGATGCGATGGCGCAACATCAAGCGACCAGACCCAGCTTTTTCAAGCGTCTATTTTTACGTCGCCGGACTCGGGAATGGCGCGAGCAGGCCAAGCTTCTGAGTGATAACAACACCGCAGCCCTATCCGACGAAAAAATAGCCAAAGGCTACTGGCGAGAGTGGGACGGAAAGCACGGTGACGCAGTCCGTCAGAAGGATCGCCTGCGGCTCGGGTCAAATTAGCCGAGGGTAAGCTCGCGACTATTGGCCGAACCATTGCTGAGGCCTGGTAACGCTGGGGTGACTGTGTTCCCGATTTCAAGCGCTGGATGGCGCTCGAAGATGCCACCGAGCGAGAGTTGTCGGCCCACTGGTCTGACCCGACGTGGCGCAAAGCGCGTGCGCAGGCGTTTTTCGAGGTGCGACGTCTTCATCGCGCATTTCTGTCGCATGAGCGCAATCGAATGCGATTTTCGCTGGGCGCGGCGATCGACACGATCCAAGGCAAAGCGCCTGCTGATACTGATCCCACGATTGTTGCTGATGCTTGGGATACGCTGTTTTTCGTCATCCCCTTGGTATCTACCATTCTTGCATCGCAGCCGCATCCGATTTGTGCGCTTATTGCCGTGCGGGCCTGTGCCGCAATGTGATCGTGGCGCGCAGGCCGGTGGCAAAACGTGTGGCCTCGCTCAGCTCGATGCGACCGCCGATCCGTTCGATCAATGTCTTGACGATGGAGAGGCCGAGCCCCGAGCCCACCACATCGGTACCCAGGCCGCGATAAAACGGTTCGAATACGCGCTCGCGTTCGGTGGGGTCGAGGCCGGGGCCGCTGTCCTCGACCGTAATCGTCACCCCGTCCGGGGTTGGCGCTGCCTGAAGATCGATGATCCCGTGGGGCGGCGTGTAGTGGATGGCGTTCGCCACGAGGTTCCGCAAGGCGGTGGTCAGTTCGATCTCGGCAGTCACCACCTGGATATCGGCGCCATTGACGCCGATATCGATGCCCTTGGTTTCGGCGAGCGGCATCAGGTCGGCGAGTAGGCGACGGAACAGGTCGTGTGCGGAGACCACGCTTTCCGGCATGGGCGGCGCGCTTTGTGCGCGTGCATAGGTCAGCAGTTGGTCGAGCAGCGCGCGATTGCGGTCGATGCCGTGGCGCAGGGTTCGTACGCGCTGCCGGGCGTTTTCGTCCATCCCGGCGCTGTCGAGGTGCTCGGCCTGCAGCGACAATGCAGTCAACGGCGAGCGCAGTTCGTGGGCGGCCGCGGCGATGAATCGTTGCTGCATCGCCATCGAATCGGCGACGCGTGTCAGCAGCCGGTTGATGGCGGTCACGAACGGGCGGATTTCCTCCGGCAAGCCTGTGGTGGCCAGTGGCTGCAGATCGCGTTCGCGCCGCTGGTCGACTTCGGCGGCGGCGGCCATGACCGGGGCGAAGATCCGTCGTACCAGCCCGGCCACGACCAGCAAAAGCACCGGCACCAGAATCAGGAAGGGCAACAGTCCGAGCAGCGCGCTATAGCCGGCGGTTTCGTCGCGAATGGCCGTCGGTTGGGCGACCGCAATCCGTTTGGAAGAACCCAGTCCGGTCACGAATATGCGGTAGGTCTGGCCGTGGATGGTACGCGTCTGCAGCCCGTCCACCAGATCCGGCGGAAAACCCGCCGACCGGGCGCCAGGGTGGCCGCGCTCATTGCGCGGGGGCAGCACGGCGACTCTCAATCGCGCCTCGGGGTCGATATCGGGGCGAGACGCGACTCGTGAGTTCGGCGCCGGCGGGTGCTCGGTATCGAACAGCGCGGCGGTCTGACGCAGCATGGTGTCCTGCATTTCGTTCGCTTCCGTGAAGATCAGCGCGAACGATACGGCGCTGCCGGCCAGGGCAACCGCGATAATCGCGAGTAAAAGCCAGAACGATAGCCGCAGGCGCAGGGAGTGTTTCAATCGGGTTTGGAAACCATCCATCCCACGCCTCGGACGTTCTTGATATGACCACCACCGAGTTTCTTGCGCAGCGCGTGCAGAAGGAACTCGACCGCGTTGCTTTCGACTTCTTCGCCCCAGCCGTAGATGCGTTCTTCCAACTGGGCGCGCGACAGAATCGCGCCCGGATGCGCCATGAGCGCCTCCAGCAGTGCAAACTCCCGCCGCGACAGCCGCACCTCCGGCCCATCGGCCACGTTCGCAATGCGCGTGGTCGGGTCCAGCGCCAGCGTTGCACTGCGCAGCACGGGGTCGGCCTGCGGGGTCCGGCGGCGCAGCACCGCGCGCATGCGCGCCAGCAGTTCGCTCATGGCAAACGGTTTGGTCAGATAGTCATCGGCGCCCCGGTCGAGACCGCGGATGCGATCATCCACGTCATCCCGCGCCGTCAGGATCAGGACAGGTGTCGCGTTGCCCGCGCGACGAATATCGGCCAGCACCTTCAGGCCGTCGCGGCGCGGCAGCCCCAGATCGAGCAGGATCAGGGCGTAGGGCTCGGATTCAGCGGCGAGGGTGGCCCAGTGACCATCCCGGACCCAGTCCACCGCGTAGGCGGCCGTCTTGAGTGCCTCCTCGACGGCCGCCCCGATCATGGCATCGTCTTCAATCAGCAGTACGCGCATAAGGACTTCGACCCAACCCATGCCCACCGTGCCGACACGGCCGGCGTCAAGCCAGGCGTCTTGGGCGCCATAGGCGGCTGGCTACGAGCATCAGCGCCGACATCAGCACCAGGGCCACCGCCGATGCCTGGAGCCGGCCCAGTTCCAGCCCGCCCTGGGAGACCGATTTGGTGAGAAAGTCGCCGAACGTGGCGCCAAACGGACGTGTAAAGATGAATGCGATCCAGAACAGAACGATCGCGTTGACCCGCGTCGCGTAGTGCAAGGCCAGGACCACGCCGATCACGCCAGCGGTCACCAGCGCCCCCTGAATATAGCTCAGGCCGACGACATCGACCAAGGCATCGCCGAACGCGGTACCCAGGCTGTTGGAGAAGATGACCGCGATCCAGAACATGATTTCGGTGTCGGTACGGACAATGCCGTGAATACTCAAATCGCGTTTACGGTAGTACCAGACCGCCAGCGTGGCCAGAAGAGCCGCGATCAGAAGGATCGAGCCCCACACATAGCCCAGGCCGAGCGTGCGGTCCATCATGTCCGAGACTTCAGTGCCCATGGTCGTGGTGGCCACGATGGCGAGCCAGAACAGCGCAACGCGATAGCGTTGGGCGCTGATCTGGGCGGACAGCACGGCCATCAGGAATATGCCGGTGACCATCAACGCCGTGACATATCCCAGCCCGAGGGTCATTGAAAGGGCATCGCCGGCGGTCTCGCCCAGGGTGGTCGCAATGATCTTCAGGACCCAGAACAGCAGGGTGACCTCGGCGACTTTGCTGGCAATGTCAGCACCGCGGCTTGTTGTGGCTGTCCAATCGTTCACGATCCAACCTCCTTGTGTGGTCGAGTGCACACGAACCGACCGACGAGCGGGCCGGCCCGGCTTGACGTCCCCTGTGCAGGACGATCATGGGCGGGCCCGGACGCCGGTCCCGTCCGTCCGGGCCCTGTTTCCGAAAGGCTGCGAACGTCAGTCGGTTTCATCGCCCTGGTCATCGCGATCCGTGCGATCGGCGGTCGAGGCGAGCACCGAGCCATCCCGGGCATCGACCTTCACGTCGAATACTTTCTGGCCATTGACGACTTCCACGTCGTAGGCCCAGCCCTCGCGCGTATGTTCGTATTCCGCCTTCGATGCCCGGCCGTGGACGTGTTGCTCGGCGGTCTGGACGGCCTGGGACAGCGAGACCCTGGCGTTGGCAATCGCCGTGGCATCGTTTTCGTTGCCGGTCGAGGCATAGGCCGCCGTTGCGGCGGTGGTGGCAAGCGCGACCGCCAGAGCGGTCAGGGTGTGGACTCTTGGCATGATCTTGCTCCGTCGTGGCGACGCCGGTATTGGCGCCGGGACAAAGCCTAGGGTTCCAGACTTAGAACAGACTTAGCCGGCGCCCGAGCCCGCTTGTGATCGGCTCGCGAGCATCGGGTAGCGTCGGGCCAAGGCCGGCTGCATGGTAGGTTCGGTGCAGCCGCCTCGCTGTATCCGCTCGCATGCGCTCTCGGGTGGGCTCGGGATCGTGCTGACCACGCTCATGGGAAGCATGGTGCTCAAGCAACCGATCGATGCGGCGGCCGGTATCGGCATATTTCTGATCCTGGCCGGTGTGGTGATCATCAATGGCTGGTCGACGGTGGCGACTCATTAATAGCCTATGTCTTGTGTCCACGTTGCGGGGCAGGTCTTGTCTTGTGCGTCATGTGGCAGTTCTAGGTCTGGCCCTAAAGGGCACATGCCGTATCGCACTTTATGCTCTGGTCTCGCGCGAACCCGGGGGATCGACATATCGCTGTTCCAGGTGGTCCAGTCCGCAACCGCCCGTACTTCGCGCGGGCTAGCCGTACCGGCCCGGCACGAGCGTTTCGTGCCTCATCCCGCCCCCCGTAACGCTGGTCGGTATACGCATGTTTCTTGAGTGGGCCGAATAACGCTGTCTTGTCGGGTAGCTGGCGCGGTTACGGGGCCAACAGATGCCCAAGAGACTGGACCGGGCGCATCATCGGAGCTGTGTGTAGTGCTGGCAAGTACGGTGGTGGGCGGCCAATGTACCGGCTATCGCGGCTCCAACCAAGAGTACTCAAGCGTTGTTGACAGCTACGTTAGTTATGGTCTTATATATGACTATAAGAATATAAGGAGGGAGAATGAGCGACACGCTGCCGGGGGACGACCGGTTACCGCGCTATCGTCGGGTTTTCGATGCGCTGCTCGACTCTGTGGTCGCAGGATGCTGGCAACCGGGCGACCGATTGCCATCCGAGCAAAGCTTGGCGGAGCAGTACGGCGTCGCGCCAGGCACGGTGCGCCAAGCCATTTCGAATCTGGTCCATGATGGTGTGCTGGAGCGACGGCAAGGCCGAGGCACTTTTGTCCGACAGCCGAACTTTACTTCGGCCATGTTCCGCTTTTTCCGCTTCGAAAGTGCTGGTGGGGAAGCGCTGTATCCGTCGGCGCGCATCCTCAGTTGCGTTCGCGTGCCGCCGCCCCCCGCTGTCGCGGAGCAACTTGGCATCTCTGGCCGTGCGAGCGCGATCCATCTGTCGCGCTTGCGTTTAATCGGCGAGGCGCCCGTTCTTGCCGAGTCGATCTGGTTGCCATACAGCCTGTTCAAACCGCTGTTGAAAGTAGCGCCGGATGGTTGGGGGCCGTTGCTGTACCCGCTCTATCAAGAGCTGTGCGGGCAGGTCATCGCCCATGCCGAAGAAACGCTGACCTTCGGTTGGTGTGACCCGGAAACCGCTGATCTGCTGAATGTCGCACCGAAAACGCCCGCAATCAGCATTGAGCGTCTCGCCGGTGGCTACGACGGCACACCCCTGGAGTGGCGGCGAACGCTGGGCCGTGCCGAAAAATTCCGTTATCGAACGGAAATTCGCTGAACAAGTTAATAATAATCAGGAGGAGAGAAATATGAACATACTTACAAAAGTCATCGCAGCGGCCGCGGTCTTGATGTGCTGCACGAGCGCCTGGGCGGCGCCGAGAACCATACGCATTGCAACGCATGTTTCGAAAGTCTCACCGTTGTATGACCAGGCGCAGCTTTTTGCCGACGAAATATCCAAGAAGCTGCCTGGCGAATTCGACTTCAAGATCTACCCGAACGGTCAGCTTGGCAAGGAAGATGCCCTGATCAATAACGCCAAACTGGGCTCGATCGAAATGATCGTCGTTGCGTCGGGCGTCCTGAAACTCGACGGTAAGCTGGGTATCTTCGATCTGCCGTGGTTGTTCAAGAACTACGATCAGGTCGAGAAGCTGTCGAAAGGCAGTTTC
Source organism: Salinisphaera sp. LB1 (assembly GCF_003177035.1). Classification (NCBI taxonomy): domain Bacteria; kingdom Pseudomonadati; phylum Pseudomonadota; class Gammaproteobacteria; order Salinisphaerales; family Salinisphaeraceae; genus Salinisphaera; species Salinisphaera sp. LB1. The sequence continues at coordinate 1,618,613 of NZ_CP029488.1, forward strand.
GGGCAGGCGGTCAAGAAACGCATTGAGGATAAGCAGAACCTCGTCGTGCTGGGGATGTATGCCAGCGGTTTCCGCCAAGTGATCAACAATAGGCGGCCCATTGTTCATCCGGCGGATATGAAAGGGCTCAAAATCCGCGTGACGGGTAGCAAATATCGTCGGGAGGGCTTTTCGCAGTTGGGTGCAGACCCGCAGCCGATCGCCTGGACCGAGACATTTACCGCCATTCAGCAGGGCGTCGTCGATGGCGCGGAAGCATCGATCTACGCGTTTTACGGCGCCAAGCTCTATGAGATCAACAAGTACATCAGCCTGACCCGACACAGCTATACGCCGTCGTTCCTGATTGCTTCGCCGACGTTCTGGGCGAGTCTGAGCGACCAGCAGAAGAAGGCATTTCGGGAAGCTGCCGCGGACATCACCGACAAGGCGTACGCGGACGCGCAGTCGCTAGACCAGCGTTATCTCAAGAAGATGAAAGACGACGTGAAGGTCAACGAGGTCGATTCGTCGGCGTTCCAGGCCAAGGTCAAGCCCGTTTACCAGGAGTACGAGAAGAAGTACGGCTCGAAGTGGGTCGACATGATCCAATCCACGAATTGATGCAAGGTCATGCTCCGCGCGCTTGATCTGTTGATGGCGGTGGTCGCTGGGGCGCTCGTCGCCACAACGGCGATCGTCACTTGCTTGTCGGTCTTTTTCCGATCGGTGCTGAACGCGTCGCTGTCGTGGCCAGTCGAGGTCTCCGGCTACCTGCTGATCCCCATCAGCTTCGCTGGCGCCTATCTGGCCCTGCGTGGGCAGGGGCATATTGCCTTCGACATGCTTGCCCAGTCGCTACCGGCAACGGTTCGCAAGACGATGCTTACGATCGTCGATGTTGGGGTGGGGGGATTTCTGCTCATGCTTGCGTATCTCGCGTACCACATGATCGCCGTGGTCGGCGGCACGCCGTTAGAGACGGTGCCGTTGCCGCGAGGCTTGTTCATGGCCGCGATCCCGATCGGATCGGTAGCCATGGTTCTCGGGCTGGTTGGCAACATCATCGACCGCTGGAAGCACTAGCCATGGCGTGGTTCATCCTTGGTGTGCTCCTTGCGCTCATCGCGGTGGGCGTGCCCATCGCGTTCGCGCTGATGATCACGGCGGCCGTGTCCATGTATGCGGTCGGCATGAGTCTCATTACCCTGCCGGTGCAGATGTTCTCGGGCATGAACAGTTTTCCGCTGCTCGCGATCCCGCTGTTCATTTTGATGGGCGAGTTGATGAGCGCCACGAGCATCAGTGAGCGACTGGTCCAGTTTGCCGGGGCATTGGTCGGTTGGCTGCGGGGTGGCCTGAGTCAAATCAACGTGTTGACCAACATGTTCATGGCCGAGATGAGCGGGTCCGGCGTGGCGGATGCGGCGGCGCTAAGCCGCGTGTTCGTGCCGGAGATGGAGAAGGCTGGCTACCCGCGAGACTTCTCCGCAGCGCTCACCTCGGCCGCTGCGACGCTGGGCATCATTATTCCGCCGTCGATTCCGGCCGTGTTGTATGGCGTGACCACCAACACCTCCATTCGGGATCTATTCATTGCCGGCATTGTGCCTGGGTTGCTCCTCGCCTTCGCGTTCATGATCACCAACTATCTGTTCGCCAGGCGAAACGACTATCCGGTCGATCACCGGTTCGACGTTGTTAGGCTTGGTGTTGCGTTCCGGCGCGCGCTCGTGCCTTTGCTGATTCCGATTCTCGTCGTCGGTGGGCTGGTGTTTGGGATATTCACGCCGACCGAGGCGTCGGGTATCGGTGTGGCATTGGCGTTTTTCTTCGGCCTGGTCATTTCTCGTGATCTGACGCCGCGGCTGATCGGCCGGGTATTCGCCAACGCTGCACGGCAGGCCTCGGTCGTGATGATGCTCGTGGGGGGATCGGCGGTGCTGGGTCAGGTGCTGGCCAACGAGCAGCTGCCTCAACAGATCGCGACCCAGATGGCCGCGGTCACGCAGAATCCGATCCTGATTCTGCTGCTGATTAATATTTTTCTGCTGTTTCTGGGCATGGTGCTGCACGCGTCGGCGGCCATCATCATTGTGGTGCCGATGCTGCTACCACTGGCACAGCAGATCGGCATGGACCCGGTCCATTTCGGCATCATGGTATGTCTTAATCTGGGCATCGGCCAGCAAACCCCGCCGGTGGCATCGGTTCTTCTGACCGTGTGTTCGATCAACGAAGTCAAGCTCCAAAACGTACTTCGTTACACCAAGTGGTTTCTACTTGCGATGTTTTGTGTGCTGCTGGTCGTGACTTACGTGCCTGAGGTTACCGTGTGGTTTAAACACTAGCGTGCCGCTCGGGTAAGAGATTGATTGGAGCCGACTTGACCCGCTCCTATCGTTGTTTTCGTCTAACGAAAGGACATCGTTTCGATGGTTGACGTCGGCTCCACGACAGATCGCGACCCGCTTTTGGATGGCCACTTTCACATTTTTCTACAGTCTCTTGACCTCGTGAAAAACCCGCGACATCGCCCGCAGTACGACGCTACCGTCGAAGATTATCTGGCATATCAGCGCGCGTTCGGGCTTGCCGGGGGGCTCCTCGTACAACCCAGCTTCCTGGGTAATGATAATTCGTTCCTACTCGCGACTTTGGAGAAGTTGGTCCATGAGGCTCCGGGTTCGTGCTTTAAAGGCGTGGCGAGTGTGTCTCCCGGTACCAGCCATGCCGAACTGCAGCGGCTGGATACTGCCGGGGTGGTGGGAGCGCGGTTCAATCTTTTTCAAAAGAGTCTGCCCCCGTTCCAGGAGGGGGCATGGCGTTCGTTATTGGAACGCATCGACAATTTGAACTGGCATGTCGAGGTTCAGATCGAAGGTGAGCGATTGCCACAGGTTCTATCGCACTTAACCGCTGCTTGTAGGCGCGTGGTCGTGGACCACTTCGGTAGGCCGGCTGCGGATAATCCGACCCGATGCCCGGGATATAAAGCGCTCATCAGTGACCAATCGGAACGTCTTTGGGTCAAGATCTCTGCGCCTTATCGTGTTTTCCCCCACCTGCCCCGCGATGAAGCGGCAAGCCACGCGGCGGAATTGGCAGAGGGTTATGCCGCTTCGTTAGGCGAGCATGCGCTGGTGTGGGGGAGTGACTGGCCGTGGACGCAATATGAAGAGGGCATGAGCTGGGAACAAATCATGCGCTGGCGCTATTTGTGGGCCGAACGGTTCGGACTCCAAGGGCTGCGTACACTCGTTCCTCAGTTCGGCTTGGTCTCGCGTGAGCGGTAACTCAGTAACTACTCATTTGGAGGCGTTGTTGCGGTCGCTTCGTCGTCTGGGGCTTTCCTGCCCGGTTACGTTCCGGGCCTGAATTTCGACGAAAACGTGTGGCGCTATGCCAAACGCACGGCGCAGTTCACAGCCTGCTGCGAAAGGCCGCCGCGAGCTCGTCGACGGCAGCGCTCGGCCTCCCGAGCTTCACATTTGAATGAAGCATGATAGGTAACGACGGCAGCTCCGGTAGCCCGAGTTGGCGACCAATATCGATTGCGCCAAGCGGCAGCATGCGCGGCGCCAGAGCGGCAACTCCGATGTTCGCCATGACGGCCGCCGATACGGCGGCGACGCCGCCGCCGACGAAGGCTTCCCTCCAGGCAATGCCCGCTTCGTCCAGAAGCCGGCCGGCCATGATGCGGACGTTGCAGGGCTCTGCAAGGGTGGCCACCGGCAAGGGTTCATCAGCCCGATGTCGCCAATCGGGGGCGGCAAACCAGCCGAACGTCTCCTCGCCCAGAAATTCGCCGTCATTGCGTCCGGTATCCATGCGAACGAGCACCGTATCGAGTTCGCGGCGTTCGAATTTTTGAAGCAGGTCGGCCGACGATCCGATCCGGACCTCCATCAACAATCCCGGGTCTCGTGTGTTCATGCGAGCAATCAGTGCGGCGAGCCCGGGGCCCGCGACATGGTCGCTGATGCCGATCGTGAGACGTTGCCGAGCCTTTGTGATGGCAGCACGGGCTCGATCGTGTGCCTCCAGTAGTTCCTGCGCGCGCTGCAAAAAAGCGGCGCCATGCGCCGTCAGCGTCACCCATCTCGGGGTGCGCTCGATAAGACGGTAGCCCAGCCGCGTCTCAAGGCGCTTGAGCTTTAAGCTGACCGCAGACTGGGTTGTCCCCGTGGCTTGTGCCGCGCGCGTAAAGCTCCCGAGTTCGGCGATGCGCACGAATGCTTGAACGGTAGTCAGATCAAGCGGTCGATTAGTCATTTCAAATTATCATCGCAGATATATTTAGCCATATCATATCAATATGGGCTAGCGGTAATTAGTATTGAATCCCCCCGCAATCGACAAGGTGAGAAACGATGCCGCTGTCCCATATTTCACTGAGTGCAGGAAAGTCCAGGGCTTATCGTCAGGCGATCTGCGACAGCTTGGGCGATGCATTATCGGCGACCTTCGATGTGCCAGAGAACAATAAGTTCGTCCTGGTCCACGAGCACGAGGCCGGGAACTTTCATTACAGCGCCGATTATCTCGGTGTCGAGCGAAGCGATGAGCTCGTGGTGATCCAGATTGTCGCGAACAATACGCGGTCTTTGCAGCAAAAGAAGCGGTTGTATGAGCGCATCACGGCGTTACTGGGAGAAAACCCAGGCGTTAGACCGGAAGATGTCTTCATCAACCTGATCGAGGTACCGAGTGAAAACTGGTCTCTTGGTCTCGGCCTCGCTCAGTACGCTTGAGGTGGCATCGTTCTGTCTTATTCACAGTGCGAGGCGGCCCGAATGGGCCGCCGCCCAATCAGTCGAAAGGAAACGCAAGAATTAGACTGTGCCGGCCTGCCCCTGCCGTTAACAATGATTGCATGTTCGGCATCGCGCGAGGTTTTCGGCCATGGGGTCAATCAAGCAACAGATGGGGGGCCGTGAGTGGGCCATGCTTCTGGCGCTCGCGCTTCTCTGGGGCGGGTCGTTCTTCTTTGTTGAAATCGCCATCGGTTCGGTTTCGCCGCTTGCGATCGTATTTCTACGGGTGGTGCTGGCGGCGATAGCACTCTGGTGCTTCTCGGCATGTGCCGGCGTGTCTATCCCACGCGAGCGCCCCATCTGGTCGGCGTTCGCGGTCATGGCCGTGCTGAACAACGTGATCCCCTTCTCGCTGATCGTCTGGGGGCAGCGAGACGTAGGCGCTGCATTGGCTTCTATCCTGAACGCGACCACGCCGTTCCTGACCGTATTAGTGGCCGGCGTCTGCCTGCCGGACGAGCGGATGGCGCCGAACAAGGTGATCGGCGTCATGGTCGGTTTTTTCGGCGTGGCACTGGTTGTCGGCGGCAATAGAGTGATTGATCTTGGCCAAGATCTGATGGCGCAATTGGCGATCATTGGCGCAGCCCTTTCTTATGCCTGCGCTGGCGTATACGGCCGACGATTCAAGCAAATGCGGATCAACCCGATCGCGGTTGCGACCGGGCAGGTCACGATGTCGAGCCTCGTACTTGCGTTATTGGTGCTCGTTTTCGGTGTGGCCCTGCCATCGCCGAATATTGGATGGACGGTCTGGCTGGCGCTCCTCGGCCTGGGTCTCTTTTCTACGGCCGTTGCTTACATCCTGTATTTCCGGCTGCTGGAAAGCGCTGGCGCGACCAATCTCCTGCTCGTGACCTTGCTGATCCCGGTCGTAGCGACGGGGCTGGGGGTGGCTGTGCTCGGCGAGGCGCTTGGTGCAGCGGATTACGCAGGGATGGCATTGATTGGAGTCGGCCTACTCACCATCGATGGGCGTTTTCTGATTGCGGCTTTGCCGAGGCTATAACAGACGGCATCTCGCCGAGAGACGCTTCCGATGATGAGATAAGGCCGGCCCGACCCATCCGGATTCGGCAACGCTACATGGGCCATGGCGCAAAGGACGGTTAGCGTAAGCGGCCCCGGCGAGCATGAGTCATTCGGAACATGACGACGAGACAGCCCGCGAAGCGGTATGCGCCGGCAGCAATACCGCGATCACAGTCTCCAGTTACAGCGACAAGCGCCGCGGTCGAGCTCCACCCGGCCACGGGAGCACGTGTCGGCCGGCGCTAATCGATCGTTGCCAACAGATGATTCCAGAACCGCTCGGCCGGGGGACGCAGCGATCGCCGCTCGGGCCGGGTCAACACGAATTGCTGACGGGCTGGGCAGGCCAGCTCGAAAGGCGCCACCAGTATCTGCGGGTCGCCGACCAGGCCGCGGTGGGCCAGTGCAATACCGCAGCCCTGGGCCGCGAGTCGCAGGGTCATGCTCTGCGTGTCGCACCATAGATGCCGGGCCGGCATCTCCGACAGGCCCGCGGCATCCAGCCAGTCCGGCCAGCCGACGGTGAATCCCGCCGTATGCAGCAGGGTATGACCGGTCAGTGCCGATGGGGCGGTGAGCGTCGCCGCGAGTGCTGGCGCACACACGGGCGTCAAGGCATCGGTGCCCAACGATTGTTGTACGAGATGCGGCCAGTCGCCGGCACCGTAGCGGATTTCCAGATCCACGTCCTCGCCGATGAAATCGTCTGCCCACACGCCGGTGACCACGCGCAGCGGCGTTTCGGGTTGCTGGCGATGAAAGCTTTGCAGACGCGGCGCCAACCAGAACTGCTGGATCGCCGGTGTGGCGCGGATAGTGACCGGCGCGTCCGGTTCGGGCCCGAAAACCTCGGCCGTGCCGTGGGCGAGTCGGTCGAACGCATCCTGCACGCTCGGCAGCCACGCCCGCCCGGCCTCGGTCAGCGTGAGCGAGCGAGCATGGCGGATGAACAAGTCCTGGCCGAGCCGCGCTTCCAGCATGCGGATGCGCTGGCTGATGGCCGACTGGGTGACAGCCAGTTCCTCGCCGGCCCGCGTGAAGCTGAGCGTACGCCCAGCGGCCTCGAAGGCCTGCAGCCAGGCCACCGGGGGCAGGCGGGCCATCAGCGCACGCCTCGTCGCCACGTCGGTGCGGGCGTCATCGATTGATTACCCTGATTCATACGGCCATGATGCCGTAAAAGCCTTAGCTCAGCTAAGGCTTCGGGGCGGGATTCATCGTTTGTCGGGATCATGGCGCCGGTTCATTCTGGGTGCCAGCATTTCGCGAGCCCGGTGCTCGCTCGAATCAAGACGAGGATGGATATGGCGTCCGTGATCGATCGAGAACGCGTCGACATGAAGGAGCTGGCCGATTACAGCGACGGCCCTGCGCTGGTTTCGGCCGCGCTCACCGAAGGCTCTGGCTCGCCGCGTGTCGCGCTGGCCTGGGACGACGGCGCCGAGACCGCGTTGCCGCCGATCTGGCTGCGCGATCACTGTCCCTGCGACGCCTGCCGCCATGCCACCTCGCGCGAGCGCTTGTTCAAGATCATCGATGCCGAAGTCGGCGTGCCGAACGTCTCGCTCGACCACGGCGTGTTGGTTCTCGACTGGCCGGACGGCCACGAAAGCCGTTTCGACAGCGTCTGGCTGCATCAGCGCCGGCCGGGCCAGCATCGCTTTCAGCCGGCCGTCCCCGCGGCCCGCGCCTGGCGTGAGGGCTTCCTGCCGGCGCGCGTGGCGCACGGCGATTTCACCGCCGGCAGCGAGGGCCAACGGCGCTGGCTCGAAGCGCTGATTCGCGACGGGCTCGTGCTGCTCGACAATGGCCCGACCGAGCTCGACGAAGTCGTGCGCATCGCCGAATCCATCGGCCCGATGCGGGCGACCAACTTCGGCGCCCGCTTCGACGTGCAGTCCAAGCCGAACCCGAACAATGCCGCCTACACTGCGATCGAGCTGGAACTGCATACCGATCTGCCGAACTGGCGCCATCCGCCGGATATCCAGTTGCTGTATTGCCTGGAAAATGATGCGCAAGGCGGTGCCTCGACCTTTGCGGATGGCTTCGCGGTGGCCGAGGCCATGCGCCAGGAAGCGCCGCGGCATTTCGCGATGCTGGCCGAGACGCCCATCGATCTGCGTTTCCAGGACGACGCGCACGACATCGCCGTGCGTGAGCCGATCATCCGCGTCGACGACCATGGTGAACTGCGCGAGATCCGCTTCAACAACTGGATTCGCGACGCCGTCGACATCGCCCCCGACCGGATCGAGGCCTGGTACGCTGCCTACTGCGACTTCTGGGCCCGCCTGCGGGCACCGCGCTATCGCGCCGACTTCGAGTTGGCCCCCGGCCAGATGGTCGCCTTCGACAACCGGCGCGTGCTGCACGGCCGCGGCGAGTTCAATCCCAACACCGGCAAGCGTCATTTGCAGGGCTGCTATCTCGATTACGACATGGTCGAGTCCAAGTTGCGCGTTCTGGCGCGCTGAGCGGCGTTCGTCGCCATGACCGCGGACGCGGCCCGGCCCCACGGCTTCGGGGCCAGGGCTTTCGAGTCATCCATGCGCGGGATGCGTGTCTTGCCCTCGTGGCTGGCCGTCGCCATGATCCATGGTGTACTGCCTCCGCATGAGCGCGATCGACGTAGGTGATTGCGCGATCTCGCTTGAGCGCAACGCATCGATGGATCATGACGCACACTGACCGCCACGGCCGACGCCGAATACTCAAGGGCCTCGCGGCCGGTTTGGTCGGCGCCCGGCTGTGGCCCGGCGCCGCCCGCGCGGGTGCGCTCGGCTGGCGCGCGCCATGGGGGGCGCCGCCGGGCGCGGGGGTTTTCCAACGCCCGCTGCCGGTGCCGAAGCAGGCCACGGGCGAGCTCGATGCCGCCGGTGTCCGCCATTATCAACTCGCCGCCCGACCCGGTGCGAGCGAACTGGTCGCCGGTGTGCAGACGCGGACCTGGAGCTACAACGGCTCTTGGCTGGGGCCGACGCTGCGTATTCCGCGCCACCACCCAGTCAAGTTGCACGTGCACAACGGGCTCGATCAGCCCACGACCTTGCACTGGCACGGGGCGCAAGTGCCCGGGCGCATGGATGGCGGCCCGCACAGCGTGATCGCGCCGGGCCAGACCTGGACGGCTGCCTACACGCTCACCCAGCCGGCCGCCACCCTCTGGTATCACCCGCATCCGCACGCCTACACCGGGCCGCAGGTGTATGCCGGCATGGCCGGCATGCTCTGGATCGACGACGATACGGACGCGCGGCTGGCGTTGCCGCGCACCTACGGCATCGACGATCTGCCGGTCGCGATCCAGGACCGGCGCATCGACGCCGACGGCCGGCTTGCCTACATGAGCGCCGCAGGCGACGTCATGGGCATGAAGGGCGATCGGTTCCTGGTCAACGGCGTGGAGCAGCCCTACGCCGAAGTGGCCGCGGGGTGGCTGCGCTTACGGGTGCTGAACGCCTCGAATGCACGCATCGTCAATCTGGCCTTCCGCGATGGCCGGCGTTTTCATGTCATCGCCGGGGATGCGGGGCTGTTGGCGGAGCCGGCGCCGATGGATCAACTGCTGCTGGCGCCGGCCGAACGGGCCCAGATTCTGGTCGATCTGCGCGGCGACGACGGCCGGCACGTGGTACTCACAAGCGACTCCGGCGCGGTCGTGCCCGATTTGTATCGCACACCAATGGCGGTCGACGCCCATGATCGCCGGGGCTTTGATCTGCTCGAGCTGCGGGTCGGCCCGTCGCTGGCACTCGGCACGCGTCTGCCGGCGCAGCTCGTCGACCCACCGCGCCTCGAACCCGACGGGCCCACGCGGCGCTTCGTCATGAACGGCATGATCGTCTCGGACGCATTCGCGCGCATGCAGGCCGGCCACGGCTATATCCCGCGTGCGGCCAACGGGCCGGGCGGCATGAGCGCGGGCGTGGGTGGCCGCGACCTGTTCGCCATCAACGGTGAAACCATGGACATGCACAAGATCAATGTCCGCGTGAAGCTTGGCACCACCGAAGTCTGGCAGGTCACCAACGTGAGCCTCATGGCGCATCCGTTCCACATGCACGGTACGTCGTTTCTCATCCGCTCGCGCGACGGCCGCTCGCCGGCGCCGCACGAGCGTAGCTGGAAGGATGTGGTGCTGGTGCGCGGCGGCGAGACGGTAGCGCTGATCGCGTCATTCGATCACCCGGCCGATGCCGCACATGCGTACATGTATCACTGTCATATCCTCGAGCACGAGGACAACGGCATGATGGGGCAATTCGTCGTTGCGTAGCGGTGCCGTCAGACGATGCGGCCGGGGAGGGTGCTTGCCGCTTCAAGCGTAGACCAATCATCCTCGGTGCGCCGCCGGTCGGATGGTCCGTGCGCAAGAGATCGTGGACACGACGGAATAGCCTCCGTAATATCACTGATCCGTACATGCGTTGTACGTCTTCAGGTCCGGGCTCGGGCCGCACGCGGTCGCGGGCGTTGGGTGTTTCGAAATTTTCGGAGGCCGTGATGCGCCGATTGACCGATATATACACCGTGTCTTGTCCGAATCGCAATTGCGGGCACACCATGGAACGCTCGGCATGGTGGCTTTTGCAAAGCGACAGCCAGAGCGCCTGCCCGGCCTGTGGTTGCGACCTGTCGAAAGCGATAGAAAGCCAGCGTGTTGCATTATGGCAGGACGGCTACGACGCCAACGCCCGGCGGCCGGCCCGGGCCAACCCTCAGTCGGCGCCCGAAACCGGCGTATCGGCCGCTTCCTGACCGTCTATCGCCCCGTGGCCTGAGGTGATCATGTCATACCGGATGCAGCTCGATGCCCCGGTAGCGGCGAATGTGCGCCGCATACTCGGGCAGCAGATCGACCGGGCCCGCCGCGATTTGACGGCGGACGACGCGGTCGAGGCAGTGCATCAGTTCCGCAAGCGCTGCAAGAAGATACGCGCTCTACTCCGCCTGGTGCGTCCGGCCCTGGGCAAGCAGTTCCGGGTCGAGAACGATCGATTCCGCGACATGGCGCGCCGCGTCGCAGCTGCCCGCGATGCCCAGGTGCTGGGCGAGACGTTTGACCGCCTGCTCGATGCCTACGACGACGAAATCGATCGTCGCCACTATGTGCCGGCGCGCCCGCGGCTGTCTGCCGCCGGCGGCGAGTCCGGGCCGCCAGCGCGCCCCGAGCAGGCTGTATTCGACGAACTGGACGCGGAATTGGCGCAAGCCAGGGCGGCGTTGGCCGAATATCGGTTTTCCGCCGACGGTTTCGAGGTAATCGCCGACGGCCTGGCCCGGACCTACGATCGGGCGCGTACCGCCATGAAGCAGGCCTGCGCCAACCCCACGGCGGAGGCGTATCACGACTGGCGCAAACAGGTTAAATACCATCGCCATCATTGCGATCTGCTACGTGATTTGTGGACCCGGCCGATGAAGGCTCGGGCATCCGAATTGCAGCGGCTGGCCGATTGGCTTGGCGACGAGCACGACCTCGCGATTCTTGCCGCCCGAGTCGAGGCGGGCCGACAGGCGAACCCCGACAACCGCAGCCAGCAGGCCGTGCTGACGCTCATCGACCGCCGACGAAGCGATCTCCAGCGCGCGTGCGAACCGCTCGGTCGTTGTCTGTTCGCCGAAAAACAGCGCGCCTTCCGCAAGCGCATGGTGCAGTACCGGAAAGCCCGGCGCCGCGCGTGAAACGGCGGCAGGGCCGCGCCTGCGGCCTGTCGACGTTTGCTGCGGTCTCGTGCGCGGCCGTCGTTCGCGGCCAGTCGCCGTGTTGCGTGTGCGCTGCGCCCGGATCGGGGTAAGCGCAGGCTTTTCGGTCGTGCGCATCGACTGGTGCGAACCGCCGGAGCGGCGCAAACCGTGCCGGGCGGTTGTCACGCCGGCGGCGTGAGGGCCTTGGGGCCGGCCGCCCGCGTCTCGTCGGATGCCGGCCGAATCGTCGTATTTCGCCACGCCTTGGGCCCGGCCGCGCCTCGATACGTCTCGGGTTGTGCGGACAGCGCCGCGCCCGTCCGACTCAGAGTGCGGAGGCGGCGCTGACGGTGTTGCCGTAATGCTTGGCTTGCTCCTTGAGCAGCGTGATGATGGACAGAAACGCGTATTCCGAGCGGTCGCGCGTATGTTGGTCCACAGTCAGCAGCGCGCTGCTGGCCGAGAGCAACGGGAACTCGGTTCGGCGGCCGCGCCGGTCCAGCCCGACCAGGTACCCGGCCTGGCGATCCCCTTCGCTATACAGGGATTCGGCACTGGAGCGGAAATCGTCGAGTACGCGGCGCGCGGTCTGGGCGATCGCCGGATAGGGTTCGTCCTGTACCGCCACGAAGAAATCGTCCCCGCCGATATGCCCGATGAAGGCGCCGAGCATCGCGAAATTCTTCTGCAGGATCTCGGCGAACATGCGCAGCACCCGATCGCCCAGGCGAAAGCCGTAGGCGTCGTTGAAGACCTTGAAATTATCGAGATCGAAATACAGCAGTGCGGTGCGACAGTCGCTGATCTTGAGCTCGTTGATGAAGCGCTCGATCGAGGGGTTGCCGGGCAGCTTGGTCAGCGGATTCTGGTCGCGCGCCAGTTCCAGATTGCGTTCCTGTACCGCCAGGACCAGCGCCTCGGCGCTGAGCACCCCCAGATAGGCGCCGTCGTCGGTAATCACCACGCCGTCACGGCTCGGGGCCACCGAATATTGCTCGAGAATGAGGTCGATGGCGGTGTGAACGTCGGCAACCGGGCAGCGACGCACGAACAGTTCAAGATATTCCTCGCGCCGTTTTCGCGCCAGCAGGTCGCGACCGTAGGGCGAATAGATGTATTCCTTGAGTTCGGTTTCCCGGATGATGCCGATGGGATGCCGGTTCTCGCCGAGAAACGGAAAGAACGAGCGTTCCGGGTGGCGGCGGAAAGCATCCAGGATATCGACCATGCCCATGCTCACATCCAGCGCGGGCGCATGGTCGAGCTGCTGGTGCACCGATGTCGCGGTTTCGTGTTTCTTGCGCCGGTCGGCCGCGTGCATGTCGAGTACGCTCGGATAGTCGGGCCTGAGCTCCGACAATTGCCGGGTGGGCCGCTGGATGAGATAACCCTGAACCAGGTCGCACCCGATCTCGCGACAGGTATAGAGCTCGGCCGCGGTCTCCACCCCCTCGGCGACCACGCGGATCCCGAGCGTCTTGGCGAGGCTCACCACATGCGAGACGAATAGTTTCTTGCGGCGGTCGTTATCGATGTTGGAAATGAAATAGCGGTCGATTTTCACATATTCGGGGTTGGTGTCGTAGAGCAGCGACAGGCCCGAAAAACCGGTGCCGAAATCGTCGAGCGCCATTTGCACCGTGCTGTCTCGGTACTTTTCGAGAACCTGGTAGGAGCCGGCCTCGCGATTGAGGTGATTGCGTTCTGACACCTCCAGTACCACAGACGAGGGCTGGAGCTTGTAGCGCTCGAGCGCCCAGACCGTTCGCTTGGGATTGTAGGCCGTGCTGCTGAACAGCCGATTGTCGATGTTGAAGAAAAGGCGCAGATCGCGCCCGAAAGACAGTCTGCTGAATTTTTCGAACGCGGCGCGCTTGAGCAGGGCGTCGGTCTCGATCAGCAGGTCGTGTTCATGCGCGAAATCGAGCACCGCGTCGATGCTGTTGAGTCCGGTGTCCTGCCAGCCCCGCATGAGGGCTTCGACGCCGTAGCAGCGTCCGCTGTTGATGCTGACGATCGGCTGGAAGGCGTAATCGATGTGACGCGTGAGCCGGTCGATAAAGTTGGCCGGGCTCGGCGGATTGGACTCTGCGCGCGCCGTGTTCTTAAGTTCAGAGGCCATGGGGAATACGGTCACACGGATATCCTTGGTTCATGGGCTCACGGTCTTTCTTATCGGCCACCTGGCGGCAAAAAAGAGGGCAATACACGAAAAGTCAAAAAAGATTAATCTTCGCCAATCCGGCCGTAAGCGGCACCATCGATCCAAGCTACGGCTCGAATATGGCAGTTTCGTGTCGCCGGCGGCAACGGCATACGGTGCGGCTCGTCTGGCGGCGCAAGCGCGCCGGACGATTCCGGCCGCGCCCTGGCGCGCGGGGCGGCCTGCCGATCGCGAACGCTGTCGTTACACTAGGGCCTTCGCGTTTGTCAGGGCATGTATGAAAATCGTAGCGATCGGGGCCGGCGCCTGGGGCAAGAACATCATCAACAACCTCGAGGCGCTGGGTGTGTTGTCGGGTATCGTCGAGGGCAATAACCGGCGCCTCAATGCCTATGCCGCTGCGGATCCCGAGCTTGCCCTGTATGCCGACTGGCAGGCGGCCCTGGCCTCGGACTGCGACGCGGTGGCAATCGCCACGCCCACGCCGACGCATCACGAGATCGCGCTCGCCGCGGTCCGGGCCGGCAAGGATGTGTTCGTCGAAAAGCCGATGACCCATAGCTCGGACGATGCGCGCGAACTGGCCCAGGCGGCCGAGGCCGGTGGGCGCGTCCTCATGGTCGGCCATCTGTTGATGTACCAGCCGGCCATTGCCTGGATCAAGGCCTATGTCGAGGGCGGAGAACTGGGCACGTTGTTTTCGATCCGGCACGAGCGACTCAATCTCGGACGCGCCCGCAGCGCGGAGAACGTGATCTGGGATATCGGCGTGCACGATATGGCGATCATGCTCTATCTCACCGGCGAGGCGCCCGAGCGCGTGCGCGGCACCGGCCATCGCATGCTCGGGCTGGCGGTCGAGGACGAGGTCCACGTGCATCTGGAATTCCCCAGTGGTATGCGCGGCAATATCCATACTTCGTGGCTGTGGCCCGAGACTACGCGGCGGACCCTGCTGCGCGGTTCACGCGGCATGCTCGTCTACGACGAAGTGGCCCAGACCGTGACGCATCACCGCAAGTGGATCGACGCCGATCTGCAGAACCACGACGAAGGCAGCGAAGTCGTGCACCGTGGCGACGCACAGCCGCTGCGGCTGGAACTGGCGCACTTCCTGGATTGCGTGAAAACGCGCCAGCGTCCGCGGTCGGATGGTGCGAGCGCGGTCACGGTGATCGAAACACTGGAGCGCATCAACGCGGCGGTCGCCCAATCGAGTCGTTACTAAGAGCCTATTGGAATAGGTTCCAAGCGCGCCGTTCAAGCCTATGCGCTGTACCCGGCGGCACAGGGCGCGGGCCGCCGGGCCTGGAGCAGCGTGGCTTGGAGCCCGTTGGAATAGGCGCTTAAACGGTAGCGAAAGTGCCCACGACCGGCACGTGATCCGACGGGCGCTTGCGCCCCCTCTCGCCGACGTGGGCGCGGCAATCGGTACAGGCTTGCGCCAACGCCCGCGAAGCCAGAATGTGATCGATACGCAGCCCCGCGTTGCGGGCCCAGCCGCCGTTGCGATAATCCCACCAGGTAAAGCGATGCCGGCCTTCCTTGTCGGCTTCGAAGGCCATCCAGCAATCAGTGAGCCCGGTGTCGAGCAAGGCCTGCAACGCCGCACGCTCGGGCGGTGAGCACAGGATACGGCCTTCCCACTTGTCGGCGTCGTAGGTGTCCTCGGGGCGGGGCGCGACGTTGAAGTCGCCGGTGAGCACGAGTTGGTCGTGGCTTTCGAGTTCGCGCGCGAGCCACAGGCGCAGGGCTTCGAACCAGGCCAGCTTGTAGTCGTAGCTCGGGTTGTCCAGATCCTTGCCGTTCGGGCAGTACACCCCGATCACGCGTACGCCGTCCACGGTGCCCGCGATCACACGCTTGTGGTCATCCTCGAAGTCCGGCAAAGCCGTGATGACGTCGGTGGCCGGGGTTTTCGACAGCAGGGCCACGCCGTTGTACGTCTTCTGGCCGGCGAACACGCTGTGGTAACCGGCCTCGGCGAGCGCCTCGGCCGGAAACTTGTCGTCGGTGAGCTTGGTTTCCTGCAGGGCGAGCGCATCGACCGGATTTTTCTCCAGCCAGGCGGTGACATGCGGCAAGCGCACGTTGAGCGAGTTCACGTTCCAGGTGGCGATTTGCATGGGCGTCCGTGTCGGCAGCAGTGAATGGCGATGAATGAAGGCGGCGGGTGTAGCATCAAAACTCCCGAACGCGACGAGCGAGCGCCATGTCCGGTGTATTCGACAAGCTGATCCACAGTCCGACCGTTGTCGCCATTGTAATGGCCGCGGGCCTGACGGGCTGTGCCACCGGCCCGCCGAAGCGGTTCAGGGTGGACAACAGCCATTTCACCCCCTGTGCCCGCGCGCCGCATTGCGTATCGTCCCAGGCCGCGCCGGATGATTCGCACTACGTCATGCCGCTTGCCTACAGGGGGTCGGCCGGGCGGGCAAGGCAGGCCCTGCTCGCGGTGCTCGCCAGCCAGGACAACGCCAGGATCGTCTCGGCTGAGAGCCGCTTCATCCATGCGACCTTCACTACCACGCTCGGCTTTGTGGACGATGTCACGTTCATCGTTCAGCCCACCGAATCGATCATAGACGTCAAATCATCCTCGCGCATCGGCTATTACGATTTCGGGGTGAACCGCGATCGGGTGGCCCGGACTCGCAGGGCATTCGAGCGGCGTGTCGGTGCGGTGACGTGAAAGCGGGCGCCACCGGTCTGGCGCCCGCGTGCTTGCGATCAGGCCGCTTTCGGCCCGCTCAGCCCGCTGTGGCGCAGCAGCGCGTCGATCGAGGGCTCCCGGCCGCGGAAGGCGACGAAGCTGTCCATGGCGTCGCGGGTGGCGCCCCGTTCCAGCACTTCGGTGAGAAAACGTCGGCCGGTTTCGGTATCGAACAGCTCGGTTTCCTCGAACGCCGAGAAGGCGTCGGCCGACAGCACTTCGGCCCATTTGTAGCTGTAGTAGCCGGCTGCGTAGCCGCCCGCGAAGATGTGCATGAAGCTGTGCGGGAAGCGGTTGAACTCGGGCGCGGGCAGCAGGGAGACTTCACTGCGCACCTGGTTGAGCGTGTCCATCACGGCAGCGCCGTGCTCGGGATCGAAATCGCGATGCAGGCGCAGGTCGAACAGCGAGATCTCCACCTGGCGCAGCATCTGCCAGCCGGCCATGTGGTTGCGGGCCGCTGCGAGCTTGTCGAACAGCGCCTGCG
Source organism: Salinisphaera sp. LB1 (assembly GCF_003177035.1). NCBI lineage: Bacteria > Pseudomonadati > Pseudomonadota > Gammaproteobacteria > Salinisphaerales > Salinisphaeraceae > Salinisphaera > Salinisphaera sp. LB1. The sequence continues at coordinate 1,635,496 of NZ_CP029488.1, forward strand.
GGACGGGCTCGCCGGTCTCGTAGTGAGCCGCGAACAGGTCGAGTGATTCGCGGTACCAGCACCAGTTCTCCATGAACTGGCTGGGCAGTTCGACCGCGTCCCATTCCACGCCGGAAATGCCGGCCAGCGACGGCCGCGCCACGCGCGTGAGCATGTGATGCAGGCCGTGGCCGAACTCGTGGAAGAGGGTGGTGACTTCGTCGTGGGTGAGCAGCGCCGGCTTGTCGCCGACCGGCGGCGAGAAGTTGCAGGTGAGAAACGCCAGCGGTTTCTGCACGCCGCCGTCGTCCATGACGCACCGGTTCTGGAATGGATGCATCCAGGCGCCGCCGCGCTTGCCTTCGCGGGCATACGGGTCGAGATAGAACACCCCCCGCGAGGTGTCGTCGGCATCGGTGATCTCGTAGACGGTCACGTCGGGGTGATAGACGGGCACGTCGTCACGGGCGTGGATATTCACGTCGTACAGGCGCTGGGTGACCTTGAACAGGCCGTCGATCACGGCCGGGGCGGGGAAGTAGGGCCGTAGATCCTCGTCGGAGAAGTCGTAGCGGGCCTCCTTGAGTTTTTCGGCATAGTAGGCAATGTCCCAGGCGGCCAGTTCGTCGATGCCGTCCTCGGCGGCCAGGGCCCGCAGCGCGGCCAGTTCCTCGCGGGCGGGCGCGAAGCTGCGCTCGGCCAGATCGAGCAGGAAGGCTTCGATCTGGGCTGGCGATTCGGCCATCTTGCGGGCCAGTGAGCGCTCGGCGTAGTTGTCGAATCCGAGCAGGCCGGCGGCTTCGTGCCGTAGCGCGAGCATCTCGTCCATGACCGGCGAGTTGTCGTATTCGCCGGCATGCGGGCCGGCATCCGAAGCGCGGGTGGCGAAGGCTTCGTACACGGCATGCCGCAGCGCCCGATCCTCGGCATAGGTGAGCACGGCGAGGAAGCTGGGCGCGTCGAGGGTGATCAGCCAGCCGTCCATGTCCTTGTGGGCCGCGTTCTGTGCCAGCAGATCGAGCGCGGATTGGGGCAGGCCCTCCAGCGCGGCATGGTCGGTGATGTGCCGCTGCCAGATCTGGGTGGCATCCAGCACATTCTGTTCAAAGGTGGTGGAGAGCGCCGACAGGCGCTGCGCGATCTCCTTGTAGCGCGCCTTGGCGTCTTCGGACAGGGCCACGCCGGCCAGTTCGAAGTCGCGCAGGCGATCGGTGATTACGCGCTGTCGGGTCGCATCCAGCCTGGCGAACTCGTCGCCATCGCGAAGCGCCTTGATAGCTTCATAAAGCGCCGTGTTCTGGCCCACCTCCGAGGAGAAGGCGGTCAGTTTGGGCAAACAGGTCTGGTAGGCCTCGCGCCATTCCGGCGAGTCCATCACCGCGTGCATGTGTGCGACCGGGGAGAAGGCGCGTTCGAGGCGGTCTTCGGCGTCCTCGACCGGAGCGATGAGGCCGGCCCAGCCGCTGGCCGTGGCATCGGTCGTGCAGCGCTCGATCGCCGCCTGCGCCTCGGCGATCAGGGTATCGATCGCCGGCTCCGCGTGTTCTGGCGACAGTTGCTCGAAGTCCGGCAGCTCGCCGGTGGCCAGCATGTCGAGAAGCGGGTTGTCGGCGGGTTCGGTCACTGCACTCATTTATCGCCTCGCGGGCCATTGTCGGTAGTTGCATGATGATGCGGTGCAACCCGCTGCAATCAAGGGCGCGGTCGCGGCTGGCCGGGGCCGCGGCGGCGTGCCTACAATGCCGATATTCGGTTGATTGATGGATCAAGGATCATGTTCGAGACTTGTGACCTGCTCGTTATCGGCGGCGGCTCCGGCGGTATTGCCACGGCGCGGCGCGCCGCTGCCCACGGTGCGAAAGTCGTGCTCGTCGAGCGTGGGCGTCTGGGCGGCACCTGCGTCAACGTCGGCTGCGTGCCCAAGAAAGTAATGTGGCATGCCGCTGAATTCGCCATCCACGCGGCCCATGCCCACGACTACGGCTTCAACGCGGTGCCGCAGGATCACGACTGGTCGACACTGGTGGCCAACCGCGAAACCTACATCAAACGCCTGAACGGCATCTACGACCGCAATCTCGACAAGAGCGGCGTGGAATATGTCGCCGGCGAGGCCCATTTCGTCGATACCCGCACGGTCGAGGTCGACGGTCGGCGGATCAGCGCGACGCACGTGCTGATCGCCACCGGCGGTAAGCCGCGTTGGCCGGAGATTCCGGGCGCCGCGCTCGGCACCGATTCCGACGGATTCTTCACCTGGACGCAGCGCCCCGAGCGCGTCGCCATCGTCGGCAGCGGTTATATCGCCTGCGAACTGGCTGGCGTGCTGAACGCGCTCGGCAGTCGGGTCACGCTGTTGCTGCGCAAGGGTCATGTGCTGGCGGGCTTCGACGCCATGCTAGGCGAGACGCTGATCGAGCGCATGCGCGCGGCCGGTATCGCGATCCACATGAAGCGCCAGGTGGCCGAGCTCGCCGAAGGCGACGACGGTATCGTCGCGCGTTTCGAGGACGGCAGCACGATCAGCGGCTTCGACGAACTCATCTGGGCCATTGGGCGCGTGCCTAACACCGAAGGCCTCGGGCTGGAAAACACCGGGCTGGAATTGCACGCCGACGGCACGGTGCCGGTCGACGGATGGCAGGATACGCCGGTCGCTGGCATACATGCCCTGGGCGACGTGACTGGCGCCGTCGAACTCACGCCGGTGGCCATCGCGGCCGGGCGGCGCCTCGCCGATCGTCTGTTTGGCGGCATGCCGGAGCGGCGGCTGGACTATCACAACATTCCGAGCGTGGTGTTCACCCATCCGCCGATCGGCACCGTCGGCCTGTCGGAAGCCGAGGCGCGCGCGGCCTACGGCGACGACGCGGTGAAGATCTATACCAGTCACTACGTGGCGCTGTACCATGGCGTGCTCGACGACAAGACACCTTCCGACATGAAGCTGGTCTGCGTGGGCGAAGACGAAAAAGTCGTGGGGGCGCATGTCATCGGTGATGGCGCCGACGAAATGACCCAGGGCTTTGCGGTAGCCGTGAAGATGGGCGCCACCAAGCGCGATTTCGACGATACCGTCGCCATTCATCCGACCAGTGCGGAAGAATTCGTGACCATGACGTGAGTCGGCCCGGCGCTGCCCTGTTCGAGCGCCTGGCGGCCATGGGCCTGCTGACCGGGCTGCTCGCCGCCTGTTCCGGCCAGTTCTGGATCAATGCCCTGGTGCCGCGCTGGGGCTACGCCCGGCATTCGGACATCGCCTATGGCGATCAGCCGCGCCAGAAGCTCGATGTCTACGCGCCGCACCAGCCCGCCGCCGGCCGCCCCGTAGTGGTGTTTTTTTACGGTGGCAGCTGGCAGACCGGCAACAAGAACGGTTACCGCTTCGTCGGCGAGGCGCTGGCCTCGCGCGGCATTACGGCTGTCCTGCCCGATTATCGGTTATACCCGAACGTCAGATTTCCGGCCTTCATCGATGACGGCGCCGCCGCCGTAGCCTGGACGAAACGGCACATCGGCGCTTATGGCGGCAACGCCTGCCATCTGTTCGTGGCCGGCCATTCCGCCGGCGCGCAGATCGCGGCGATGCTGGCCACGAACGCACGATACCTGGCCGATGCCGGCGCCTCGATCCACGACCTATCGGGCTTCATCGGCCTGTCCGGGCCGTACGATTTTCTGCCCATCACCGACCCTGTTCTGCAGAAGATATTTGCGCCGAAACATAATGGGCCGAATACGCAGCCGATCCATTTCGTCAATGGCGACGAGCCGCCGATGCTGTTGCTGCACGGCGGAGCGGACACCACGGTGTTGCCGAAAAACACGACGAATATGGCCGCCCGAGTCAAGCAAGCGGGCGGATCGGCCGAAGTAAAAATTTATCCGGGTGTGAACCACGTGATGCTGATCGCGCCCCTTGCATCGGTGCTTCGCTTCAAGGGTGACGAGCTCGATCGCATCGCGGATTTCGTCAATCTTCATGCCGCGGACAGGCCCTGTTCAGCTTGACTGGGTAGACTCCTGCGCTCGCGAACAGCCGAGGGGCCGGATATGCGCCGAAAGGTATGCGCCGCTGCCTGTGCGGGCTTGCTGCTGCTGACGAGTTGTGGCGCGGCCAGTGCAGAATCCGTTGAGTGGAAAACGTTGAGCGTGGCGGCATCGGCCTACAACTCGGTGCCCTCCCAGACCACCCGTCACGACCCGTCGGTCGCGGCGTGGGGTGATGTGCTCAAGCCGGGGATGCACGCGATCGCGGTCTCGCGTGATCTGATCAAGAAAGGTCTCACCCATGGCACCAAGGTGAAAATCCAGGGGCTGCCGGGCATCTACGTCGTGCGCGACAAGATGGCTGCGCGCTGGACCAACAAGATCGATATCTACATGGGGCACAACGTCTCCAAGGCGCGCAACTGGGGTGTTCAGCACGATATTCACATTCTCTACGCCGAGAACGACAACAGCTGACTCGGCCCGGTTGTGTCGGCGTCGCGAGCGCCGGCTCGGGTGCGGCATTACCCGTGATCGCGCCAGTTAAGTTAATCTGCGCTCTCCGATGACAAGACAAACCAAGGAGAGGTCATGGCCGGCCAGCTGGTACTCCTGCGCCACGGACAGAGTCAGTGGAATCTGGAAAATCGCTTCACCGGATGGGTCGATGTCGACCTGACCGAGACGGGGCGCGACGAGGCAAGGCGGGCGGGCAGGCTGCTGGCGGACGAAAACATCCGCTTCGACATCGCCTTCACCTCCGTGCTGACCCGTGCGATCAAGACGCTGTGGATCGCCCTCAGCGAAATGGAACAGCCCTGGTTGGACGTCGAGCGCCACTGGCGGCTCAATGAGCGCCATTACGGCGGCCTGCAGGGTCTGGACAAGTCGGAGACGGCTGAAAAGCACGGCGACGATCAGGTGCACATCTGGCGTCGCAGCTACGACACGCCGCCGCCCGAAATGGACGCCGACGATCCGGGACACCCGCGCAACGACCCGCGCTATGCCAGGCTCGACGCCCGCGTGCTGCCGGGTACCGAATCCCTCAAGCTGACGCTTGAGCGCGTGCTGCCGTACTGGCATGACGCCATCGCGCCGCGCCTTAAGGCCGGCGACAACGTGCTGGTCGCCGCCCACGGCAACAGCCTGCGGGCGCTGGTGAAGTATCTCGACGGCATTGCCGACGATGAGATCACCGGCTTGAACATCCCCACCGGCATCCCGCTGCGCTACCAGCTCGACGACGAGCTGAACGTCATCGAATCGGGCTATCTCGGCGATGCCGACGCGGCCGAGAAAGCCGCCAAGGCCGTGGCCGATCAGGCCAAGGGCAAGTAGCCCTGGATCGTGTGACAGGACGTAAATCGTCCGCAAATGAACGCGAATTAACGCAAATAAACGACGGCTAGAACGCGCATCACTAGCCGTGCCATTGCGGCCGGGATCATTGGCTTTGCCGTCTGTACTATTTGCGGACGGTGATTTCCGGCGGTCGGTCGGATTAGCGCGCAGCGCGCAATCCGACGTTCAGTCCGCAGGTTCTGAGGCTCGGCTGTCGGATTACGGTGCAAGCACCTAATTCGACTTACGTAACTTTGGCCGATTAGGTCAAGGGAAGGGGAAAGTAGCCACAGGCTGCACGGAAAGACGTAAATCGTCCGCCAATGAACGCGAATGGACGCAAATAAATGGCGGCTAGAGCGCGGATCAATAGCCGCGTCATTGCGGCCGGGATCACTGGTTTTTTGTGTATTATTTGCGTTCGCCGCTTGTTGCGGCGATTGCGTGCATTGGCGGACGGTTTTCCAGGCTAAGGTGCCAGCGCCGAGTCGCGCTCAGGTCTCGCGCCGGCCCGAGCGCAGTCGATCGGCGGCATCATCCAGCAAGCCCTGTGCGATCAGCCAGGCTCGCGCGTCCTCGGCGTCGTCGGCAAACCAGGCGGCCGCGCTGCCGAGCCGGAAGGTATAGCCCCAGGCGTCCATGTCGGCGCACATCGTGGCCCGGTCGATGCCGTCGATACGGTCGCAGATCATGATCTGCCAGTAGCACACGGCGTTTTCTTCGTCGTAGTCGCCGCCGGCATCGGTATCCAGTACGGCCCGACGTGCCGGGTCCATGCAGACGTAGTGGCCGGCCTCGTGCAACGCCGAATGCAGCGGGGTGTCGGGACGCACCAGCAGCGTATCGCCCTGTAATCCGGCCTCGACCTCGCCCCAGAAGCTGCCCGGGATTGGAGCGTCGAGCGAGATCTCGGTGACGCTGAGCTGAAAATCGGCCAACAGCTGGCGCAGCGTGGCGGTCCCGATCGCGTCGACACGGGTGATGTGGGCGGTCGGCGCCGGGCTTTCGCGTACAGTCTCGGGATTGTTCACGGCACGAGTCGCAAATGAAAGGGGCGCGCCGATGCTATCTCATCGTGCCATTGCTTGCGTTGACGTTTGTTGTCGCAGGGTGCGCGTTGCATTCCGGGCGGACGGATCGGGCGGCCGCGCGGCATCTGGTATCGGTGTATCGGGTCTCGGGCCTGCTGGCTCAGGCCGCGCCTGCGGTGTCGGGGTCGCTCAATCGCAATCTGCCGCAGACGGTCGCGCTGGACCGGCGCCAGCAAGTGGATCGTCGGGTGAATCGGGCCTTTGCACCCTCGCCATTGGTCGAACAGACCATCCGCCGCCTGGCGAAGTCGGCACGCGACCAGGGCCGTGCGCGCGATCTGGCGCGGGCGGCCGGATGGCTGGACAAACCGCTGGCGCGAAGGATGATCGCGCTCCAGCGCGAGGTAGGCCAGCCGGGATTCGCCCGGGGTTTCAAGCAATTCACGGACAAGCCGGCCGGCCATCAGCGAAAGCGGCGGTTGCGCACCGTCGACCAACTCGCTCGCGACATGCGGCTGGCGGATCTTCAGACGCGCTTTAACGTGACCCTGCTGGGCGCCATGATCAGGGCGCGCAATCTCGCGCTCGGCCCGTCTGGGCGGGTCGACGAAACACAAATTCAGCGTATCCTATCGAATACGAGGAAAGGGCTCCGCCGCAAGTTGGAGCAGCAGCTGCCGCTGATGCTGCTCTACGTCTATCGCGCTGTGGGCACCGATACGCTTGAGCGCTACGCCGCTCTCCAGCACCGATCCGCTATGGTTTGGGTCAACGCGACGCTCGTGCAGTGTATCGGAAAGACGCTCGAAGCGGCGGGCCGGAGTATTCCGGAGGCTTCAAAGACAAAGGATCTATAAGTGCCGATAATCACAGACGACGTCAGTATCCGAGAAATTTTGGCCCAGGCTCGTCGTATCGCCGTCGTCGGACTCTCGCCCGATCCGAGCCGTCCTTCGTACGCCGTGGCCAAGGGCATGATGGAAGCCGGTTACGAGATCATCCCGGTCAATCCGAACGCTGACCGCATTCTCGGGCTGAAAGCGTTTGCCGATCTCAAGTACGTCACCGATACCATCAATATGGTCACGGTGTTTCGCGATCCGCGGCATGTGCCGTCGATCGTGGAGCTGTGCATCGAAAAAGGCGTACCCAACCTGTGGTTGCAGGAAGGCGTGGTGCATCACGAGGCGGCGCGCGAAGCGGCGGCACACGGCATCCACGTGATCATGGACCGGTGTATGTACAAGGAATTCAACCGGCTGCTCGGCTAGGGCCTGTTGCCGTTTCGTGCGAGCGCCGCGTTGCGGCCCTGCGCCGTATTTCCTGATACGGTCCATGCGCCTTGCCCGCCCGGAAATCACGCGCAATCCAGGCCCTCGGTTGCAACGAGGGCGCGGAATCGAGGGGTGAGGGCATGATGGCCGGCCGCCGGCGCTTTTTCGCCCGGCCTCGCGGTTTGTTGCACGAATCTTGCGTCGATGGATGCCGTGGCGGTGCGGCGGGCTGAGCCCGGTTTGCGGCTGTTATCGCCTTGTCGCCTTGTCGGCGTTCAGCGTACCGACCACTATGGTGTGGATAGTCCGAATTAGAAATCCCAGGAGACGCGCAACATGGCGAATCTGAGCCCGGTAGTCATGATCATCATTCTCGCCGTCTGCGTGGTCATCGCGCTGGTCATTGGTTATTTCATCGGCAGTCGCGCCGGCAATGACTACAACGAGGTCGCGGACAAGGAAAAACAGAAGCACGACGATCTCAAGGCCGACGTGCGCGAGCATTTCCAGCAGACCTCGGCGATCATGTCGCGCATGGTTGATGACTACCGCGACATGTATCGGCACATGTCGGAGGGCGCGCAGAAACTGGCGGATTTGAGCGACGAGAAGATGGTCGCACCGCCGCCGTCGCCGGAACAGATCACGCAGGCCGGCGCGGATGAAAAGAGCACGAGCGCCCCGGCGCGCGGCGGCGACAAGCCGGCCGCTCACGCCAACGAGTCGAAGCCGGCGGAGAATACGGCAGCCGCCAGACCGGGCGCGGGGGCGAGCAACCCGGCCGCTACATCGCCCTCCCGGTCGGGCGGCGCGGGCGGCAATGCCACGAAAAAGTCCAATGGCGCGAGCGCTGCTGCTGGCGGCGAGCAGAAGCCGGCCGCCAGCGCGGCCGATAGCAAGACCTCGGCCAGCCAAACCGGTGGGGCCGGCGCTCGGCCCGCGCCGGCGAATGCAGGGCAGGCCTCCGCGTCCGCCGAGTCCAAGTCGGGCCAGGCCCGGCATGTGCCCATCGGCAGCGCGAACAAGCGCAAATAGCCGGGCTCGAAACGGCCGGGCGGCTACGCGAGTCCGGCCGGGTCAGGCGTCGCGATGGCGCATCGATCGCGGCTGGGCGCCATCGGCTGGCCTCAGGACGAGAGCCGATGGGCGGCCGAACGCTGGATCGTCTCCACCATGGAATACAGGCCGTTGCGGCGATTCATGGTGATGTGCTGCTCAAGGTTGAGATCGGCGAAGATCTGGTTGATATCGGTTTCGGCGATCTCGCGCGGCGTCTTGTCGGAATAGATCATCAACAGCACGCCGATCAGGCCGCGTACGATATGGGCGTCCGAGTCACCGCGGAAATGCAGTTTGTCGTCATCGGCCTCGTCGGCCACCAGCCAGACCTGGCTCATGCAGCCACGCACCCGGGTCGCTTCGTTGCGTTCGGCGTCCTCGAGCGGCTCGAGCTTGCGCCCCAGATCGATGATGTAGCGGTAACGCTCTTCCCAGTCCGGCAGCATCTCGAAAGTGGTCTTGAGCTGTTCGACGCGGTCATCCATGGCGTAGTGTCGTTAACGAGAACTATCGGCTTAAGGTTGGGTCGGAAAATCGTGCAGTCAAGCAAGAGCCATGTACGCGCGCCGCATTGCTAGACAACTCAGGGCCGCGATCGCCCGGCTGACGGTGGTCCTGCTGCGGGCGCCGATCCTGTTCTATCGCTATGCGATTTCGCCGTTGCTCGGCCCGCGCTGCCGGTTTGCGCCGACCTGCTCGGAATACGCGCTGACGGCGCTGTCGCGCCACGGCCCGATTCGCGGCAGTTGGCTGGCGATCCGCCGTATCACGCGTTGCCATCCGCTCAACGAAGGCGGTTTCGATCCGGTTCCGCCGCGCGCCGGGCACGCGGGCCACGAGCATCACCACGGCGACGGTTGAGGCTCGGCAAGACGTCCGGCGATGCATGCGCGAGCGGCAGGGTTTATAGTGTCGCGCTCTGTAGGTTTTGGCGAGCGATGTTGGCCGGCACGGCCAGCGGCGCGTCCGATTTGAAATCAAGCGGGCGGGCCTTCGTGCGCCGCGCCCGTCTTTGTTCTCGTTTTCTACCAGTACGTTGAGCCATGAGCGGTTTTTCCGAGCACAAGCCCCTGAACCTGCCGGCGGTCGAGACCGAGATCCGGCGCTGGTGGGAGGACGCCGGCGTATTCGAGGCCAGTACGGCCGCGCGCGCCGACGGCCCGACCTTCACCTTTTACGAAGGCCCGCCCACGGCCAACGGCCGGCCCGGCATTCATCATGTGCTCGGGCGCACGATCAAGGACGCGTTCTGCCGCTACAAGACCATGCGCGGCTATCGCGTGGATCGAAAGGCCGGCTGGGATACGCACGGCCTGCCGGTGGAGATCGAGGTCGAGAAGGAACTGGGCCTGAAATCGCGCGAGGACATCGAGGCCTACGGCATCGACAAGTACAACGCGGCCTGTCGCGAGTCGGTGCTGCGCTACAAGAACCAGTGGGACGAACTCACGCGCCGGATCGGCTACTGGGTGGATCTCGATGCGCCGTATGTCACCTTCTCCAATGAATACATCGAGTCGGTCTGGTGGCTGCTCAAGCAGCTGCACGACAAGGGCCTGCTGTACAAGGGCCACAAGATCCACTGGTACTCGCCGGGCTCCGGCACGGTGCTGTCCTCGCACGAGGTCAGCCTCGGCTACAAGGAAGTGCAGGATCCGTCGATCACGGTGAAGTTCTTCCTTGAGGACGAGCCGGATGTGGCGATCCTGGCCTGGACCACCACGCCCTGGACCATGCCGTCCAATGTGGCACTGGCCGTCGGCCCCGACATCGAGTACGCGAGGGCGCGTGCCGAGGACGGCTCGGTCTATATCCTGGCGAAGGAATGCGTGGCCGCAACGCTCGGCGAAAACGCCGAAATCCTCGAGACCTTCGGCGCCGAGGCGCTGATCGGCCGCCGCTACACCCCACCCTACGATTGTTTCGCCGATCACCCCGAGGCACACAACGCCTGGCACGTGATCGCGGCCGACTTCATCACCACCGACGATGGCACCGGCATCGCGCACGAGGCGCCGGCCTTTGGTGCGGACGACTTCACGGTTACCGCGGCCGCCGGCATGCCGGTGTTCAACCCGATCGAGCGCGACGGGCGTTTCCGCGAGGATTTTCCGCTGGTTGGCGGGCTGTGGTTCAAGGACGCCGACAAGCCGATCGCACGCGATCTGAAGGAACGCGGCCTGCTGTTCAGCCAACAGGTTACGGTCCACAACTACCCGCACGACTGGCGCAAGGGCACGCCCTTGATGAACTACCCGGTCGAGTCCTGGTTCGTGGCGACGCAAGCGCACAAGGACCGGCTGGTCGAATACAACAACCGGATTCACTGGCATCCGCCGCATGTCGGCACCGGCCGCTTCGGCGACTGGCTGGCCAACAACGTGGACTGGGCGCTGTCGCGGCATCGCTACTGGGGCACGCCGCTGCCGATCTGGGTCAACGACCAGAACCCGGACGATATCGTCGTCATCGGCTCCATCGCCGAGTTGCGCGAGTACGCTGGCGACCAGGTGGCTGATGATGCCGATCTCGATCTGCACAAGCCGCAGGTCGATGCCATCACCTGGTCGGCCGCCGATGGCGGCACTATGCGGCGCGTGCCTGAAATCATCGACGTCTGGTTCGATTCGGGCGCCATGCCGTTCGCGCAGTGGCACTACCCGTTCGAAAACAAGGAAATCTTCGAGGCGAACTTCCCGGCCGACTTCATCTGTGAGGGCGTGGACCAGACCCGCGGCTGGTTCTACTCGTTGCACGCCATCGGCACGCTGATCCAGGACTCGCCCGCCTACAAGAACGTCATCGTCAACGGCCTGCTGCTGGACGCCAACGGCGAGAAGATGTCCAAGTCCAAGGGCAACACGGTCGACCCGTTCGAGGCCCTGGAGACGCACGGCGCGGACGTCATCCGCTGGTACATGCTGTCCAACAGCCCGCCCTGGGACAACACCAAGTACGCCGACCGCGGCCTGCGCGAGACGCGCACCAAGGTGTTCGGCACGCTGGAGAACGTGTATTCGTTCTTCGCCACCTACGCCAACATCGACGGCTTCACCGCGGGCACGCCGGCCCCGGCCGTGGCGGAGCGTCCCGAGCTGGATCGCTGGATCCTGTCGCGGTTGCAGTCCACGGCCGCCGAAGCCGCGGCGGCACTCGACGACTACAACCCGACGCGGGCCGCGCGTGCGGTCGAGCGTTTCATCGATGCGCTGTCGAACTGGTACATCCGCCGCTCCCGGGCCCGTTTCTGGGCTGGCGCGCGCGCGGATGCGAACGACAACGCCAGCGACGAGGCCGTGGCCGACAAGCGCGCGGCCTACCACACCACGCTCACCTGCCTGCGCGATACGGCCGCGATGATGGCGCCGATCGCGCCGTTCTTTGCCGACTGGCTGTACAGCCAGCTGGCCGCGCAGGAAGACGCGCGGGCCTCGGTGCATCTGGCCGATTTCCCGACCCCCGATCCGGCCATGACCGACACCGATCTCGAACGACGCATGGCGCTGGCGCGGGCGATCGTGGCCAATACGCTGGCCCTGCGCAACGAGGCCGGGCTGAACGTGCGCCAGCCGGTGGCGCGGATTCTCGTGGTTGAGGAACCCGGCGTGGCACGGGCCGACGTGGAAGCCGTGGCTGCCATCGTGCGCGACGAGGTCAACGTCGATGCCATCGAATATGTCGCCGGCGAGGGCGATCTGGTCAAGCGCCAGGCCAAGCCCAACTTCAAGCAGCTCGGCAAGCGCCTGGGCAAGAAGATGAAGGCGGTGGCCGCTGCCGTGGCCGAGCTGGACGACGACGCGATTGCAGCCTATCTGCGCGACAACGCGCTGACCGTGACCGCCGACGGCGAGGCCGTGGAACTGGGCGAGGGCGATCTGCTGGTTTCCGCCGAAGGCGTCGAAGGCTGGCTGGTCGGCCGCGAGGATGGCGTTACGGTGGCACTTGATAGTACACTTACCGATTCGCTGATCCAGCGTGGGCTGGCGCGCGAAGTCGTCAACCGTATCCAGCGGCTGCGCAAGCAGGCGGAATTTCACGTCGCCGATCGCATCCGGGTGGAGTACCGCGCCGGAAACGATGCATTGGCGGCGGCCATCGCCGCGCACGGCGACTGGATCGCGCGCGAAACGCTGGCGCGTACGATGGCAATGGCCGAGACGCCGGCCGGCGATGTCCAGGCCGATTTCGAGGTCGGCGACAGCGAGCTGGCAATGGCGCTGACGCGCGAACGCTAGTCACGAGATACACGAACAACTTCCACCAATCGCAAACGCGACGGTCTAAAGATCATGAAACAGGATATCCATCCCCAGTACCGCCCGGTCGTCTTCAAGGACATGGGCAGCGAGTTCGCTTTCCTGACCCGTTCGACCATCGACTCGAACGAGACCATCGAGTGGGAAGACGGCAACACCTATCCGCTGGTCAAGCTGGAAGTCACCAGCGATACGCATCCGTTCTACACCGGCAAACAGAACATCATGGATACCACCGGCAAGGTTGAACGCTTCAACCGTCGGTTCGGCATGATGAAGAAGAAAAAAGCCTAAACCGGCTTTTTCTCGTGCCGGTCATGCCGGCATGCGGATCGTTTCGTGTTCGAGGCATCGGCCGCACCGGCGGCCGGTGCCTTCGTGTGTCTGACGTTTGCGTCTGACGATACGGCCCGGCGCGTTACGCCGTATTGGACGGCCCGGCGCGAGCGGCCTCCAGGAAACCGGCGATGGGCGGCTCCTCAAGGCTGGCGCGCCGTGCGCCCAGATGGATCTGCTTCGCGATGCCGGCCGGACCGAGCCGCACTGGCGTAATCGCCAGCTCGGCCGCGTATTCATCGACCAGCCAGCGTGGCAGGGCCGACACGCCGCGTCCGGCGGCCACCAACTGCAGCATGATATCGGTGGATTCGAGCGTCTTGTGGCGCCGTGGTGTGACATGCGCCGGCCCGAGCAGCTCGGTGAAGATATCCAGCCGGGCCGGGTCCACCGGGTAGGACAACAGCACCTCATCGGCCAGCGCCTCGGCGGTGACGTATTCGCGCCCGGCCAGGCGATGGCCGGTCGCCACCACCAGTACCTGCTCGTAATCGAACACCGGCTCGAAGACCACACCGCGCTTGGCCAGCGGATCGGGCGTGACCAGAATATCGATATCGTGGTTGAACAATGCCGCCATGCCGCCGAAGCGAAACGCCTGGATCACGTCGATGTCCACGCCCGGCCAGGTCGCCAGATAGGGCGCCACAATCTTGAGCAGCCAGCGATAGCAGGGGTGGCATTCCATGCCGATGCGCAGCGTGCCGTACTGCCCGGCGGCATAATCGGCCAGCACCGTATCCAGCCGCTCCAACTGCGGCAGCAGGCGCTCGGCCGCGGCGAGCAGATAATCGCCGGCCGGCGTCAGGCGGATGCGCCGCCCCTCCCGGCGCCAGATCGCCGTGCCGGCCTGATCTTCCAGTTTGCGGATGGCATGGCTCAACGCCGACTGGGTCAGATGCAGTGATTTGGCCGCGGCGGTCAACGAACCGTCGCGTTCGATCTGGCGCAGGATGCGCAGGTGGATGCGCTCGATCATTCGTTGTATGAGCTTCAGTCATGTATTGATGCAAATATACCAATATTAGTCATGATCGAGTCGCTCTAACATCTCGACCGATCGCCAGCGGTGCTGGCTCGGATAACGCAGAACAGGAGCGACGATCCATGACCACATCCCATAATCTCGGTTTCCCACGCATCGGCGAACGCCGTGAGTTGAAGAAAGCCACCGAGGCCTACTGGGCGGGCGATCTCGATCGTGCCGGCCTGGAAGCGGCGGGTGCCGCCATCCGGCGCGCGAACTGGGAAAAACAACGCGAGGCCGGTATCGACCTGATTCCGTCCAACGATTTCTCCTTCTACGACCAGGTTCTGGACATGGCCTGTCTGGTCGGCAACGTGCCGGCGCGGTTCGACTGGGACGGGGCGAACGCCAATCTCGATCTGGCCTTCGACATGGCCCGTGGCACGGACAGCGCCATCGCCTGCGAGATGACCAAGTGGTTCGATACCAACTACCACTACCTGGTGCCCGAGTTCACCGCGGACACGACCTTCAAGCTGGCTGGCACCAAGGTCTTCGACGAATTTGTCGAGGCGAAGGGGCAGGGCATGACCACCAAGCCCGTGCTCATCGGCCCGGCGACCTATCTCACCCTCGGCAAGGTCACCGACGGCTCGGAGCTGGACAAGTTCGCGCTCGCCGACCAGCTGATCCCGGTCTACGTCGAGATTCTGGACCGGCTGGCGGCGGCCGGCGCCGAGTGGGTCCAGATCGACGAACCGATCCTCTCGCTCGATCTGAGCGCGGCCCAGCGCGCGGTCATCGAGCAGACCTATGCCGCGCTGTCGCGCGTCGGCGATCTCAGGATCATGGTCACGAATTATTTTGGTGAGCTGCGTGACAACCTCGACCTGTTCACGAGCCTGCCGGTCGAAGCTTTGCATATTGACGCCGTACGCGGCGCCGGCGAACTCGAGACCGTGGCCGCGCGGTTACCGGCGGGCGTGCGTCTTTCCGTCGGCATCGTGGACGGGCGCAACGTCTGGAAGACCGATCTGGCCCAGGCCAGGGCGGCGCTGGCGCAGGTGCGGGAGATCGTGGGTGGCGATCGCCTGATGATCGGCCCGGCCTGCTCGCTGCTGCACAGCCCGGTGGCGCTGCGCAACGAAACCCAACTCGATTCGCGGCTGGCCGACTGGCTGGCCTTTGCCGAAGAGAGGCTGGCCGAGATCGTGGCACTGGCCCGTGCGCTCGACGGCGATGTCGACGAGGCCCTGTTCGAGGCCAACGCCCGGGCAATGGCGGATCGCCGCAACTCCACACTCATCCACGACGACTTCGTGGCCAAGCGCGTGGCAGGGCTTACGCCCGCGGACTACCGGCGTACCTCGGATTATCCTGAACGTGCGCGTCAGCAACAGGCCAAGTTGAAGCTGCCGATGTTCCCGACCACCACTATCGGCTCCTTTCCGCAGACGCAAGACGTGCGCCGCGCACGTGCCGCGCACAAGAAGGGCGATCTGTCCGACGCCGACTACGACGCATTCCTGAAGCAGCAGACTGATGACGCCATCGCCATGCAGGAAGACATGGGCTTCGACATGCTCGTGCACGGCGAATTCGAGCGTAACGACATGGTCGAGTATTTCGGCGAGCAACTGGCCGGCTATGCCTTCACCAAGCTTGGCTGGGTGCAGAGCTATGGCTCGCGCTATGTGAAGCCACCGATCATCTACGGCGATGTCTCGCGGCCGAAGCCGATGACGGTGAAATGGTCGAAATACGCCCAGTCGCAGACAAAAAAGCCGATGAAGGGCATGCTCACCGGCCCGGTGACCATGGTGCAGTGGGCCTTCGTGCGCGATGACCAGCCCCGGTCCGAAACCGTGAAGCAGGTTGCACTCGCCATCCGCGACGAGATCGTCGATCTGGAAGCGGCCGGCCTGGCCGCGATCCAGTGCGACGAGGCGGCCTTTCGCGAAGGCCTGCCACTGCGCCGTGCCGATTGGAATGAATACCTGGACTGGGCCGCGGCCGCCTTCCGGCTGGCAGCGGGCGGCGTGCGCGACGATACCCAGGTGCACACCCACATGTGCTACTCGGAGTTCAACGACATCATCGAGTCGATCGCGGCCATGGATGCCGACTGCATCTCCATCGAAACCTCGCGCTCCCAGATGGAGCTGCTGGATGCCTTCGTGAAGTTCCAGTATCCGAACGAGATCGGCCCGGGTGTCTACGATATCCACAGCCCGCGTGTGCCGAGTGCTGACGAGATGGTCGCCCTGCTCGACAAGGCCGTGGCCGTGTTGCCGGCCGAAAAACTCTGGGTGAACCCGGACTGCGGACTCAAGACCCGCGGCTGGGCCGAGGTCAAGCCGGCGTTGGAGAACATGGTCGAGGCCGCAAAGCGGATGCGTCAGGCTCGCGCGGCCTGATTCGTGATCCATCCGGCGGGGCGCAAGCCTCGTCCTTGGCCGCCCCGGCCTGCCGGGGCGGCATTTTTGTGTCCAACTGGCGATCAGCCCAGCCAACGCTGCGGATGATTGGGCGCCAGCACGCCGTCGTCCCAGTCATCCCAGCCCGTGAACGGGATGGGCCGGTCGCGATCGATATGGCGCAGGCGTTCGGCCCAGGCGTGTTTGGCCTCGGCCAGATGCCGGCGCCTTGTACGCCGTGGGTGAGTTGCGGCGCGAGCACGTCGAAACCCATGTAGTAGAGAGAATAGTTGATTGGCCAGAGCAGACGCTCGATCGGGCCGCCACGTCCATAGGGCAGAAAAGAGCGTCGCGGCCCGCCAGTGGTCACCGAGAGCATGGCGCGCTTGCCGCGGAAATGGCCGGCGTCGTAGCGGCGACTGCCGGTGTACAGCCCGCCGTAGACGAACACCCGGTCGAACCAGCCTTTCACGATCGCCGGCTGGGCATGCCACCAAAGCGGAAACTGCAGGATCACGAGGTCGGCGCGCTCCAGTCGGTCGATCTCGCGCGCCACATCGGCCGGCAGTTGCCCACGCTCGCTGGCGTGGCGCTGTTCGGTCAGCGGCGCGAAACGCTCGCTATCGGCGCGCTCGGCATAGTGCCGCGGCCCTTCGACGGGGTCGAAACCTTCGGCATAAAGATCGGATATTTCGACCGTATGGCCGCGGGCTTCCAGCGTATTACGCGCCGTGGCGGTCAGCGCGGCGTTGAACGAGCGGGCTTCGGGATGGGCGTGGACGATGAGGGTAGGCATAACGTGCCTCGTGAATGAGCCGGATTGCTACCCTGGGTCTTTCCTTTCTGCAATAGAATCGGCATTAATCGAAAGGCAGATTTGCAACAATGCAAGATTCGCTCGACTGGAACGCACTACGCTGGATTCTGGCGATCGCACGGGCGGGCACGCTGGCCGGCGCGGCGCGCCAGCTCGGGGTGAGCCATGCCACGATCTTCCGGCGTCTGGGTGCCGTGGAGCGTGATCTCGGCCAGCCGGTATTCGTGCGCCAGCGCGCCGGCTACGTCCCGACGGCGCTAGGTGAGCGGCTCATCGTCGAAGCGGCTGCGATGGAAGATCGGGTACAGGCGGCCATGCTTGCGCTGGGCGACGGTGCGGCGGCGCCGGCCGGTCGCGTCCGGTTCACGACCACCGATACGCTGTTCGACGGGCTGCTGGCCTCGATCCTGGTGGATGTACGCGAGCGTTATCCGCAGATCGCGCTGGAAGTCGCGATCTCGAACGAAACCTACAGCCTGTCGCGGCGCCAGGCCGATCTGGCGCTACGGCCGATGGCCTCTCCGCCGGAAGCCCTGGTCGCCCAGCGCGTGGGCCACGTTGCGATGGCGCCATACGTCGCACGCGGGGCAAGCCCGGCGGCGCGTTCACGCTGGCTCGGTCTGGACGACAGCGTGTTCTTTCCGGCGCTGGCGGCCTGGATGCGTCGCCACGATGTGGACGACTCCGGCTGGCGCATCGATACGCTGCTGGGGCTGGCCGCGGCGGTGCGTCGCGGGGCGGGTGTGGCGCTGTTGCCCTGTTATCTGGCCGCCGCCGATCCGGCGCTGGTGCGCGTGGGCGAGATCGTGCCGGAACTCGCCACCGATCTGTGGCTGCTGGTGCACCCGGACCTGCGTCGCGTGGCGCGTATCCGGGCGGTGCGGGAGGCAATCAGCGAGGCGCTCGCCAGCCCGGCGATTCAGGCTCGTTTCGCAGGAATGTCCGATCCGTCCTGATCGGCTTCGCTATCGGCGCGCTTGTTGGCCTTGTGTGCTTCTTCGTTGCGGCCGTTTTGCCAGTAGCTTGAGATATAGAGTGCGGCGCGTGGCACGCCGCGATCGCCGCGCAGGTGCTCGCGCAGGCGGCGCATGGTCGCGAATTCGCAGGCACACCACACCGACGGCTGGCCGGCCGGCCAGTCGAGTGCGGCCACGGCGTCGTAGAGCGGCGCGCTGTCCTGGCCGGGGTGCGGGTTGATCACCCACTGGAGGGTAACGCCGTCGGGGGCGTCCAGGTTCTGGATGTCGCTCTCGTGCAGTACTTCAATGATGGCGTGCCCGGACGTGGTGCGTGGCAGTGTTTCCAGGTTGGCGGAAATCGCCGGCAGGGCGGTCATGTCGCCGATCAGCAGCACCCAGTCGGCGGCCGGGTCGACGCGCTTCTTCGGGCCCGGGCCGCCGATGTCGATGGTCTCGCCGGGCTGGACGTCCTCGGCCCAGCGCGCGGCCGGGCCGCCGTCGCCGTGGCGTACGAAATCGATGTCGACCGAATCGTCGCGCTGGGAGCGGATGGTGTAGGTACGCAGCAGCGGGCGCTCGCTGTGAGCTTGGGGAAAGCGCAGTTTGACGTAGGCGCTGGGCTGGTCGGCCGGGAAATCGGCCATGCCTTCGCCGCCGAGGGTCACGCGCAGCATGTTCGGCGTGATTTCAGTCTTGTCGAGTACGGTGAAGGTTCGGGGTGACGGTCTGCGATTCATGAAGAGCGATCCTGGGCGTGTTCGAGATTGGTGATCATGGCTTCGGCGAGATCGGTGAAACGGGCGAGATCGGCATCCGACAACCCGCCGGCCATGCGCGCGCCGGCACGGGCCTCGACGGTTGCGATCCGGGCCGCGAGTTCGCGTCCGGCATCGGTGAGTTCGAGCTGTTGACTGCGGTTGTCGTCGGGATGCGGTTGGCGTACGACCAGGCCTGCGGTCACAAGACCCTTGATCACCCGGGCGATGCGGCCCTTGTCCTGGCGCATGCGCTCGGCGATGTGTTGGGCGGTACCGTGCCGGCTGCGGGCGATGCCCTTGAGCACGCGTATCTCGCCGACGGTGAGATCGATATCGGCCGCGGCATAGCCGTCGCGCATGGCGCGCTTATAGGCATGGAGCAGACGGTGCAGTGTTTCGCCGGTGGGGGAATATTCGGCCATGATGGGTAGTTGAGGATGTCAACTAATGCTCTATGTCTTGGTTGACGTTGTCAACTAGTCTGATGTTGTATGGTGTCGACGCGGCGTCAGCGTCCGGGATCGCCGGGCGCCCGACGAAGGCTCGGCAATGCAGACGGGATCATGGAGGGCGTGATCCGGCGGGCCCGGTCAACAGATGGCCCGCTGGGCGGCAAAGGGCATCGTGAATCGGTTTCTGTTTTATCGCTATGCGTTACTCGGGCTGGTGCTGTGCTGGGCGGCCGCCGCATCCGCGGCTCCGCTAGCGACGTTGCAGCAGGTGCGCGTACATCACGCCGGCCGGCATACCCGCGTCGTCCTCACGTTTTCCCGGGTGCCGTCGTTCCACGATTTCGTGCTCAGTTCGCCGGTGCGCGCCGTCATCGATCTGAAGGCCACGCATCGGGCGCATGCGGCGAGTGCCAACAGCGCGGGCGCGATTCGCAATATCCGCTGGGGCCGTCGCAAGCACGGCACGCTTCGCGCGGTGTTCGGCCTGAAACCCGGCACGCATTTCGCGGGTGTCGAGCGCCACGGACACCAGTTGATCGCGCGTTTCGACAACACCCGCGCGGCGCATGCCCGGCCGGCGAGCGTGGCGCCCCGGAAAAAGCCGCTGGTCGTCGTGATCGACCCGGGCCACGGCGGCAAGGATCCGGGCACGTCCGGCCCGCACGGACTGCATGAAAAAACCGTCACGCTGGCGATCGGGCGCATGGTCTATGCCAAGCTGGCCGCCACGCCCGGCATCAAACCGGTGCTCACGCGCCACGGCGATCATTTCGTGACGCTGGCCGATCGTGTCGCCATTGCCCAGCGCAAGCATGCGGACGTATTCGTCTCGATCCATGCCAATGCCTCGCCGGGGCATCCGAATGTCGCTGGCGGCACCTGCTACGAGTTGTCGGAGCACGGCGCGAGTAACGCCGAGGCCGCGCAACTGGCGCGTTTCGAGAACGGTCATGACCGGGAAGTGGCCGGTGTGCGGTTTTCCAGCGACGACATGACACTGAACACGGTGCTGACACAGATGTTCCAGAGCCAGTCGATCGATGCCGCCGATCGCCTGGCGCAGCGCATCATTCACCAGTTCGGCAAGATCGAGCCGCTCTACCACGGCAAACCGCAGCGGGCGAACTTCGAGGTGCTGCGCGATCCGATGGTGGCATCGGTGCTGTGCGAGACCGCGTTTCTCACCAATCCGACCCAGGCCCGGAAGCTGCACGGGCACGCGTTCCGGGCCAAGCTGGCCGACGCCATCTATCACGGCATCGTGGGTTACCTGAAACACAACCCGCCCATGCACCCGTCGACCCAGTCGCCCGAGGTTTATATCGTGCGCAACGGCGATACCCTGTCGGGTCTGGCAGAACGCGCCGGGGTCACGAGCGCGCTGCTGATGACGATCAACGACTTGACCAGTCGCGACATCGAGCCGGGTCAGCGACTGATCGTGCCGGGTCTCCAGACGGCGTCGAAGGCCCACCCGGCGCATTATCGCGTGCAATCGGGCGACACGCTGTATTCGATCGCGACCGCGCACAACGAGAGCGTGGCGGCTCTGAAGGCTGCGAATTCGCTCGATTCCTCGACCCTGCGCGTAGGCCAGGTGCTGCGCGTGCCCGCCGGCGGAAGCCATCAGGAAAGCTGAGGCGCGATCCGGTCCGGGCAGCGCGGGCCACGCCGGTTGCCGGTTTGCGCCCTGTATGGGGTTTTCGCGATGCCGGCACGGGCTCGTATGAAACGGTAACAGGCCCTAAAATGGCGGATTACGCGCTCGTATCGGTTGCAAGTCCTATGTCCGTCGTCACTCGCTTCGCCCCCAGCCCGACCGGTTATCTGCATATCGGCGGTGCGCGCACGGCGCTGTATTCCTGGCTACACGCGCGCCAGAACAATGGTCGCTTCGTGCTGCGCATCGAGGATACCGATCGCGAACGCTCCACCGACGATGCCGTGGCCGCGATTCTCGATGCCATGGCCTGGCTCGATCTCGAGCACGACGGCGAGATCTACTATCAGACGAAGCGTTTCGATCGCTACGCCGAGGTGATCGCGCAGTTGCTGGCCGAGGGCAAGGCCTATCGCTGCTATTCGACTGCCGAGAAGGTCGAGGCCATGCGCGAGGCCGCGCGTGCGCGTGGCGACAAGCCCAAATACGACGGCACCTGGCGGCCGATGCCGGGCAAGACGCTGCCGGAGCCGCCGGCGGGTGTCGACCCGGTGATCCGCTTCGCCACGCCGCTGGACGGCGTGACGGTCATCCCCGATCTGGTGAAGGGCGACATCACCATCGCCAACAGCGAGCTCGACGATCTCATCATCGCCCGCGCCGACGGCACGCCGACCTACAACTTCTGTGTGGTGGTGGACGACATGGACATGGGCATCACCCATGTCATCCGCGGCGACGACCACGTCAACAACACCCCGCGCCAGATCAATATCTTCAAGGCACTGGTGGACAGCCAGATCGGCGGCAACAGCGAGCTGCCGTATTACGCGCATGTGCCGATGATTCTCGGCCCGGATGGCAAGCGGCTGTCCAAGCGTCACGGTGCGGTCGGCGTGATGCGCTATCGCGAACAGGGGTTTCTGCCCAGCGCGTTGCTTAATTACCTCGTGCGTCTCGGCTGGGCGCACGGCGATCAGGAAATCTTTACCCGCGAACAGATGATTGAACACTTCGACATCGCCAACGTGCAGGGCGGGGCTTCGACCTTCGACCCCGAGAAGCTGCTGTGGGTGAACCAGGAGCACATCAAGGCAGCGGCACCGGCGGCATTGATCGACGAACTGGCCTGGCATCTGGCTCGGCACGGCATCGAGGGCGTTGATCAGGACGATCTGATCGCCATCGCCGGCGTACAGCAGGCGCGTTGCAAGACGATGGCGGAGATGGCCGAGCAGAGCCTGTTTCTGTTCCGCGAGGTCGCCGAATACGAGCCGAAGGCGGTCAAGAAACACATCAAGACCGCCACGCCCGATCTGCTCGCCCAGGTCCGGGATACGCTCGCGCGCCTTGAAAGCTGGCACGCCGAGGATCTGGCGGCCGCGGTCAAGGGCGTGGCCGAGGGCAACGAAGTCGGCATGGGCAAGGTCGCCCAGCCCATCCGCATCGCGCTCACCGGCGGGCCCGTATCGCCGTCGATCGACGACACGCTGGTGCTGCTCGGCCGCGAGGCCACGCTGGCCCGGCTCGATCAGGCGGTGGACGCGTTCCGGACCCTGAAGGCCGGGTAGCCGATCCGTTGGCCGGCGACAGGCGCTGCCGCCGGTTCTGTATCGCCGGCGGGTATGACCCGTGTAATCGATAGCGGTTTGCTATTCGATCGCGCAATACCATAACGTTGGTCATATCGATACAATACTTATTCAATTGTAGAGGTCGACATGGCCACAACCATCGACATCACGGTTCTCGGCGACGGTCGCGCCACGCGCATGGCCGAAATGTTTCGCCTGCTGGGCGAGCCGAATCGTCTGTCGTTGGTCTATGCCTGCCTGGAGCGCCCGCAGAGCGTGGCCAGTCTGGCCGCGCAGATCGATATCTCGATGTCGCTGGCCAGCCATCATCTGCGACTGTTGCGCTCGGCCCGGCTGCTGGCGGCCGAGCGGCGTGGCAAGCAGGTGTTCTATGTGGCCGCCGACGATCATGTTCAGCGCGTGCTGCGCGACATGATCGAACACAGCCATGAATGAGGGCGGGCGATGAGCAGCGCGCATACGCACGATCACGAGCACGCGCATCATGATCACGGGCATGACCACGATCATGAGCATGGCCTCGGCGGTCATCACCATCACGGCAGCGGCAAGACGTTGATTTTCTCGCTCTGCTTCACGTTCGCCTTTGCGCTCGTGGAGGTCGCTGGTGGCTGGCTGTCCGGTTCGCTGGCTCTGCTGTCCGACGCCGGTCACATGTTCACCGATACGTCCTCGCTGGCGATCGGTGCTTTCGCGGCCTGGCTGTCGCGGCGACCGGCATCCAATTCGCATTCCTTCGGTTTGCAACGCGCGGAAGTGCTGGGCGCGCTGGTCAACGCCGTGATGATGATCGGGGTGGTCGCCGCGATCGCGATCTCCGCGATTCATCGCCTGTTCCAGCCGGAGCCCGTCGCCGGTGGCATGGTGATGATCATCGCCGGCATCGGCCTGCTGGTAAACATTCTCATCGGCTACATTCTGCTGCGCGGCGAGCAGACCATGAATGTGCGCGGGGCCTTGCTGCATGTGCTGGGCGATCTAATGGGCTCGGTCGCCGCGCTGGTTGCGGGTTTCGTGATCCTGTTCACCGGCTGGACGCCGATCGATCCGTTGTTGTCGCTCTTCGTCTGCGTGCTGATCTGTCTATCGGCGATTCCGCTGCTGCGCGAAGTCGTGCGCGTACTCATGGAAGGCGTGCCCAAGGGCGTGGACGCCGCAGGCGTGAGTCGTGCCCTGGCCGACGTGGACGGCGTGCGATCGGTCCACGACCTGCATATCTGGAGCTTGTCCTCCAGCCAGCGCGCGCTCGCCGCCCACGTCGAGATCGCCCGGCTGACGGATTGGAACGCGGTTCTGCCGCGGCTGCAGCAATTGCTGGCCGAGCGTTATTCGATCACCCACACCACGTTGCAGCCCGAAGATCGCAACACGGCACGCGCATGCGCCGTGGACATCGATTGCGGCGTGGCCACGTAAAGTCACCCGTCGGCGGTCGCCCGCGGCAAAGCGGCGCGGGCGAGTGTCGCGCTCCTGCTGCCGGGAACCGCTATGGGCATTCGTTGCACGTGTATCCATGATCGTTTGTGGCCGCGCAGTCGGGCCAAACGCGACGCCTGTGCCGGCCCACTCGCCCATCGCGGCGGGCCGCGATCCTGAACACCCACTACCTCAGGGCTGGGGCGTGGTCTGTGTATCGGTCCGTTCTGTGTTCGCCGGTTCGCCCCGATCCAGATACTCGAGCTTGTCGGGTATGCCGTTCCAGTGATCCGCATCCGGTGGCGCATCGATCATACGGTCTATGACGGGCCAGCGCGCCGCCAGATCGGCGTTGATGGCCAGGAAATGCCCCTGGTCCGCGGGTAACTCATCTTCCTCGAAGATCGCGCGCGCCGGGCATTCCTCGACGCACAGCGTGCAGTCGATGCATTCCACCGGGTCAATGGCGAGGAAGTTCGGCCCTTCGTGAAAACAGTCAACCGGGCATACTTCGACGCAATCGGTGTATTTACACTTGATACAGTTGTCGGTTACGACGTGGGTCACGATTGCGACTCCATGCGGTTTGCGCCGAAGACGTTATCGAGGCGGTGACGGATTTGCCTTGATTTGTGTCAATCAGAGCGCTGCAAGATGCGGTCGTGGTTCCCTTGATCCTGAGTGTCAGCAACCTGTCCTGGTGATCTGCCCATGCGACGCCCGATTACCGGCTACCACCTCGACGAAGAGCAACACTGGGTGGCCGAACTCGCCTGCGGCCATTGTCAGCACGTACGCCATGACCCGCCGTGGGTAGAGCGGCTGTGGGTGACGACCGCGGCCGGCCGGGCCTCGATGCTCGGTTTCGAGTTGAATTGCGTCAAATGCGACCAGGGCGCGCCAAAGGATTTATAGCGACGCAAGCGGTGGCCGGTGTAGGGCCCGGTGATTTGATCTCTGCGAAAGAGCGCTCGCGTGTCGCGGAACACGGTGCGCAAATATCTTCGCGGTGGCGAGATCGGTCGCTATACGGCACGTGCGGCACAACCGAGCAAACTCCATGCGCACAAGCCATACCTGCAAGAATGCATCGCGGCCACGGCGCCTTGGCTGTGGATGTGGCATGGCGGGCGCGGGCCCGTACGCGACGCCTACAGATATGGGGCAAGAAACCCGGCAGGCTGCTTGCTGAATGCGACGCTTACGATATAGGCAAAGACGATCAGCGCCATGAGCCCGGTCACTGCGCGCGTGCCGGTCTGCCGCCCGCGGAAGACGGCGACGCCGAGCGCAATATAGACGATCAGGCCGATCACCTTGGCGGTCAGCCAGTCGCTGTTGAGAAATGGATACTGGTGAATCAAGAATGCGAGTGTCAGTCCGCTGGCCAACAGCAGCGTATCGATCAGGTGGGGTAGTACGCGCAACCAGCGCCACAGCGCGCGTTTCGACAGCAACACCCATAGCGCGCGCGACGCGAACAGGCTGCCGCTGAGTGCGACACAGGTCACATGGACGGTTTTGATTGCGTCGTAGTACGCGTCGATCATCACGCCATGAGTTGCCCGCGCAGCGAGGCCATGTTCGGGATATGAAGACAATGGCCCTGCATTTCGATCAGATCCTCATCCTGCAGCAGACGCAATATGCGCGACAGTGTTTCCGGTGTCACCGCGAGTTTGGCGGCGATCAGTGACTTGGCGGCCGGTAATCTGACCGTTGCCGGCCCCATGTCCCGGCCGCATGCCAGGCTGAGCAGGTAGTGGACCACGCGATAACGGCTGTTTTGCAGTGACAGCGCCTCGATTTCGTCCCAGTGGGTCTCGATCCGTTGGGTCAGGTTGGCCAACACGGTCCGGCAGGTGGCAAAGGAGGCCTGGAGGATTTCCAGATAGGCTGCAGTGTCGATCGCCACCCATACACCGGCCTTCAGGCCCTGGGCATTGACCAAATACCGCGGCGCGTTCATGAACATCACGCTCTCGGCAAAACTCTGTCCCGGCTCGATCAGCCGCATGATCTTTTCATGGCCGTTATGGGATACGCGGTAGAGCTTCACGGTGCCGGAATACAAGAGGAAGAAAGCCGACGCCTGATCGCCCTGCTGAAACAGCATCTGGCCGCTCGAGAACTCGCGGATGCGAAGCGCAGGCAGTAACCACGCGTGCTGTGCGTCGCTCAGGCCGGAGAAAAGGTCATGTGTTCGTAGCGACTCGATGATTGCGCTCTCTGTGTCTTTCATCGAACAACACTCCTGTCAGACGAGGCTCGCAACGCACCTGTCGGTTGATTCCGCTTTCGGCGTTCCATGCGTCAATCGCCGTGCGCATTCGGCGCGGGCGTCTCGATCGATAGCCCACGCGCGCCATCCGGCTTTACCGGGCCTGGCTGCAGAATGACGGCGACGGGCGCGCCCAGTCCCCGGGTTGATACGATTTGGGCCATAACGCGACGTCACGTGACACGGGAACGGGTCCAGAGTTCATTAAAGAACGGCTTGATCGGGATCAAGGCTGACATCGGGCCGAAGCGCATACGCTGCCAAGAAAGCCGACGAGAGTCTATTCAACCGGGCGGGCGTGGGCGAAACGATGTTGAACGGACCCAATACAAGGCATGAGGCACAGATGTCGCCCTTGGCGTGTCACCCCCTGAATCGCGTTCTTTTCGCCAGACCCCATCGGCTGTTCTTTCTGATCGGCGCGTGGCAACTCATTCTGAGCATCCTGTTCTGGTTCGTTGTCTTGACCGGCCTTTATCTGCCGGCGCTGCCTGTATTGCCGCTCACCGTCAATGCCACGTCGGCGCATCTGTTTCTCATGCTCTATGGGTTGTTTATCTTCTTTGTGTTCGGTTTCCTGCTCACCGTGTTTCCCCGTTGGCTGGGCACCGCGGAGATCGATCGGCCCCGCTATACCGGAATAGCCGCGCTGTTGACCGTCGGCATGGTTACTTACTATCTCGGCCTGCTGACCAGCCGCGATGTGGCCCTCATCGGCAATGGGCTGTTTGTCGGCGGTTGGGGGCTGGGCCTCTGGACGCTGCTCAGCATATGGCAACGCTCCAGCCGTGAGGATAAGCGCTTTGCGCTGTTTCCACTCGGATGCGTCGCCATGGGCGGTATGGGGGCTGCCAGCCATGCGCTGTGGCTCTGGACATCGCAGGGTGAACTGCTGGTGATTGCGGGGGCCGTGGGGCTCTGGCTCTATCTCGTTCCCTTGGTCATCGCCATCAGCTATCGGATGATTCCGTTCTTCAGTGCTCGTGCGCTGGCAGACTACGCTGCCATCAAACCCCGATGGACTCTGCCCGCCACACTGATTTGCGTACTCACGCACTTTGGGCTGACCGTTTTCGATCAGTCCGAGTGGCTTTTTCTGTGCGATCTGCCGCTGGCTTTCATTGGCGCCTGGCACAGCTATCGCTGGGGGCTGTGGCGCAGTCTGCGGGTGCCGTTGCTCGGTATGCTCCATATCAGCTTCGCCTGGCTGACCGTGGCGATGGGTCTGTATGTCATGCAGAGCCTGTTGCAATGGACCCGCATGCCGCTGGATCTGGGCCTGGCGCCGTTGCATGCACTGGCAATCGGTTTCGTCACCAGCATGCTCGTGGCGATGGCATCTCGGGTCAGCCTGGGGCACTCCGGCCGGCCGTTGACGGCCGACCGGACCACGCTATGGGCCTTCGCCGTGGTCCAGCTCACGGCCCTCGTGCGCGTGCTGGCCGAATTCCCGTTGCCGGGCCATGGCTATGCCTATCTCGGCCTGGTTCTGGCGGCGGCGCTGCTCTGGCTGGCGGCGTTCATCCCCTGGGGGCTGCATTTCGGCGCCATCTATTGTCGGCCGCGAGTGGACGGCGCGCCCGGCTGAGCGGGCCACGCCAGTCCTCAAGAGCTGGCCTTGTGGATACTGACCGGTTCACCGCTGCGGTCAAAGAATACGAAATCCTGCAGGCCTTCACCGATCATCAACGCCCGGGCCATGCGCTCAAGGTGCGGCTCGCAGGCTGACGATGACGGCGGTTGGCCGAATCGTCCCGGCATCACGGCGGTCATCAGGAATTGCCAACTCGATTCGATCGCGTCGGCGGTTTTCGTGATTTCTGCCAACGACAGCGAAGCGGTCACGGGCCAGTCGCGCACCATTACGGGCACCAGACAACCTTCGTCGACCATCGGTTTCGCGGTATCGCGATGGCGCCGATAAGCGACTTCGGCCTTGAGCAGTACTGTCAGAAGCCGGGCGGGATCGGGTTCGGTCCGTGCCAGCGCGATCAGCTGGTCGAACGATTCAAGCGTTGGCAGTGGGGCGGAACAAGCCGTGCGATTCATTGCAGCAACGGGCTGTCGACGGCTTCGATATCCACACCCTGGATATCGGCCTCGGCAATCAGAATTCTCAGATACTGGCTCACCGCCCGGCGCCAGGATCGCTCGCGTAGATAATCGGCGATCAGGGTGCGGACATGATCATATGGTAACGGCACGCCGCCCTGCCGCTCGGCCACGACGACGACATGAAAACCATAGCGGCTTTCCACCGCGCGCTGGGCCAGCCCCAGGGGCAGTCGCAGCACGACGTCTTCCAGCTCGGGGACCGTCTGCCCCCGCCCGACCCAGCCGAGGTCGCCCCCGTTGTCGGCCGAGGGGCATCGCGAATGTGTTCGTGCCAGTTCGGCAAGACGGTCGGGATCGCGTTGTAATATCGCGATCAGTTCATCGGCCTGCTTGCGGGCTTCGATACGGGCCGCGGCGTCGTCCGGCGCGGCTGCAAGCAGAATATGCGACATCCGCACGTGCACTGGCGTACCGAAGCGCTTGCGGTTCGCGTCGAAATAGCGCCGGCAATCGGCGTCGCTCGCTTCGGGCACGACGATTTCGGCCGCCAGCAATTCATCGATGGCCGCGTCCAGCCGCCCATCGGTGGCGATGCTCAAGGCCCGGGCGCGTTGACGCAGCAGCTCGCGGATCGCCAGCCGGCGAGCGGCCTCGGCGCGTTTTTCATCGATCGTGCCGGATTCGACCAGGCCGGACTCGGCATTGATCTGATGTTCGGGCAGCAGTACGTGGTTGACCAATGCCAGCATGAAGAACTCCTAAACCTTGTGTCCGCGCACGACCTGATAGCGCCGGGCGACATAGCGATAGGGCACGCTCCAGATATGCACCAGCCGGGTAAATGGAAATGCCAGAAACACGGTCAGTCCCAGGAACAGATGCACCTTGAACACCCAGTACACGCCGGCCAGATAAGCCGAAGCACCGGGACGGAAGGTGACGATATGCTGGGCCCACTCGGCCAGTGCGATCATTTCGCTCCCATCCAGGTGCTGGGCCGAGATCGGGATCGTGGCCAGGCCGAACACGAGCTGCACGTACAGCAGCACCAGGATGAAGATATCGCCGCGAAGCGACTGCGCGCGGACCAGTCGATGAAACAGCCGCCGATAGAGCAATATGCTCGCGCCGATCAACGCCGCGGCTCCCGCCACGCCGCCGGAGATCATCGCCAGCAACTGCTTGCTGTGGGGAGTCAATCCGAAATACGGGTACAGCGCATGCGGCATGAGCAGCCCGATCAGATGGCCGAAGAACAGGAAGATGATCCCCAGATGAAACAGGACGCTGCCGACCTGGAACAGCATCGAATTATTCAGCAGCTGACTGGAATTCGTCTTCCAGGTGTACTGACTCATGTCGTAGCGCACGAGGCTGCCGAACAGGAACACGGTGCCGGCCAGATACGGGTAGATCTGGAACAGAATGAAATCGGTCGTGTGCATGACCTCAACCTCCCGGGGCGTGTTGCGATGATGGAGCCGCCGTGTCGGAATCCGGCGCCCCCTGACGGGTGGCGCCACAGCGGGTTTGCGGTTGCGTACCGCCAAAGCTCACCGGGGCCTCCATCCACACGGCGTCGATCGCGGCCGGGGTGTCGTCGCGGCTTTCCCGGCTGGCCATCCGGGTGAGGTCGACGGGGGTCGGGTCGGCGCCGATCAGGCGCAGCAATACGGTGAACGCACTGGCATAGCCGCTGCCACGCTCGACCAGGCGCACGCGTATGCGCTGCAGAATATGCGTGGTTTCGGCCAGCCAGTCGTGCGCGGCCGCGTCCGGCAGCTGGGCGCAGAATTCGAGAAAGACCGGCAGGAAATCCGGTAATTCCCGGCTGTCGATGGCCAGGCCATGTTCATGGTAGGCGCGCTTGAGCTCGATCATCGCCGGGCCGCGATCGCGCGATTCGCCGTAGATGTGTTCGAATACATACAGCGACACCTTGCGACCGCGATCGAAGGTCTCGAGGTAGTCCGACTGGGCGTCGAGCAGATCCCGCTCGCCCAGTTCCGTGACGAACTCGGCAATGGCCGCGCGCTCGGAGGCGCTCAATCCTGCTGACGCTTGCAGAATATCGACTAACTCGGCGGCATGCTGCTGGAGTGTGGCGTTCGGATAGTCGAGCAGCCGCGCGAGTGCCTGCAGCGGGCGGGCGAGTTCGCAACTCGGGGCGACGGCGCTCATTTACTCGTCTCCGAATCGGCCGGCGCTGGCCTGGACGCGGGCTCGGGGGCCGACGGCGCGTGCTCGCGCTGTTCCGGGCTTTTGGAGCCGAACAGGTTGCCGCGGGTGACGCCCTGGGTATGGCAGCCGTCGCCGAAGGAAAAACCACAGCCGGCGCGCTCGCCCCATGGATCGGCGGTCGCCTGCTCGCGATGGCCGGTCGGGATCACGAAGCGATCCTCGTAGTTGGCGATGGCCATGGTTTGATACATGTCGTCGACCCGCGCGCGCGTCAGCCCCACCTGCGCCAGCACGGTTTCGTCGGGCGTGCCGTCGACCGTTAGCGAGCGGCGGAACACGCGCATCGCCAGCAGTCGCCGCAGCGCATGGATGATCGGTTCCTCCTCGCCGGCCGTGAGCAGGTTGGCCAGATACTTGACCGGAATCTTGAGCGATTCGACGTCCGGAATCTCGCCGTCGCGGGCGATATTGCCGGCATCGGCCGCCGCCTGTATCGGCGATAGCGGCGGCACGTACCAGACCATGGGCAAGGTGCGGTATTCCGGGTGCAGCGGGAAGGCGACCCGCCATTCCTTGGCCATCTTCCAGACCGGAGAGCGTTTGGCGGCTTCCAGCCAGTTATCGGGTACGCCGTCGGCCCGCGCCTGGGCCTGTATTTCCGGATCGTGCGGATCCAGGAAAACATCCATCTGGGCTTCGTAGAGGTCGGCTTCGTTCGGCACGCTGGCCGCGTCCTTGATCCGGTCGGCGTCGTAGAGCATGACGCCGAGATAACGAATCCGCCCGACACAGGTCTCCGAGCACACGGTGGG
Source organism: Salinisphaera sp. LB1 (assembly GCF_003177035.1). NCBI lineage: Bacteria > Pseudomonadati > Pseudomonadota > Gammaproteobacteria > Salinisphaerales > Salinisphaeraceae > Salinisphaera > Salinisphaera sp. LB1. Next base: position 1,667,135 of record NZ_CP029488.1, read on the forward strand.
TTCGCCGGCCTCGATGCGTGGGTAGCAGAAGATGCATTTCTCGGATTTGCCGGACTGCCAGTTGTAGTAGATCTTCTTGTACGGACAGCCGGAAATACACATGCGCCAGCCGCGGCAGCGGTCCTGGTCGATGAGCACGATGCCGTCTTCCTCACGCTTGTAGATGGCGCCGCTGGGACAGGAGGCCACGCAGGAAGGATTCAGGCAGTGCTCGCACAGCCGGGGCAGGTACATCATGAAGGTGTGTTCGAACTGCCCGTAGATCTCGGTCTGGATGTTGGCGAAGTTGTAGTCGCGCTTGCGCTTGGCGAATTCGCCGCCGAGGATCTCTTCCCAGTTCGGCCCCCATTCGATCTTGTCCATCGGCTTGCCGGTGATCGCCGAGTAGGGCTTGGCGGTGGGCTGGGCCTTGGACGCCGGGGCATTCTGCAGCCGCTGATAGTCGAAGTTGAACGGCTCGTAGTAGTCGTCGATCTCGGGCAGATGCGGGTTGGCAAAGATCTTGGCCAGCAGCCGCCACTTGCCACCCTGTCGGGGCGTGATGTCGCCGTCGTCGCGGCGTACCCAGCCACCTTTCCAGCGATCCTGATTCTCCCAGTCCTTGGGGTAGCCGACGCCGGGTTTGGTCTCGACATTGTTGAACCACGCGTATTCCATGCCCTCGCGCGAGGTCCACACGTTCTTGCAGGTGACCGAACAGGTATGACAGCCGATGCACTTGTCGAGGTTCAGAACTTTGCCGATCTGGGCGCGGATCTTCATGTCGAGACCTCCAAATGAACACGAGTCCTCGTGCGCGCCGGGGCCGTAAGCCTACTGGCAACAAGCGCACTCATCGCACGTAGTCCTGCTGCTCGATGCTCTCGTCGTCGCCCTCGAGCCAGTCGACCCGGTCCATCTTGCGAATAATCACGAATTCGTCCCGATTGGCGCCCACCGGGCCGTAGTAGTTGAAGCCGTAGCTCTGCTGGGCATAGCCACCGATCATGTGTGTGGGCTTGACCAATGTGCGCGTCACCGAGTTGTGGATACCGCCGCGATTGCCCGTGATCTCGGAGCCGGGCGTGTTCACGGTGCGATCCTGGGCGTGGTACATCATCGCCATGCCTTCGCGCACACGCTGCGAGACGACCGCCCGGGCCACGACGGCGCCGTTGACGTTGTAGCCCTCGATCCAGTCGTTGTCCTCGATGCCGGCGCGCTGGGCATCGATTTCCGAAATCCAGATGATCGGCCCGCCGCGCGAGAGCGTGAGCATGATCAGGTTGTCGGTATAGGTGCTGTGGATACCCCATTTCTGGTGCGGCGTGATCCAGCTGAGTACCAGCTCCTTGTTGCCGTTGGGCCGGGCGTCGAGCATCGCCTTCCAGGTCTTGGTATTGACCGGTGGCCGGTAGCTCGCAAAGCCCTCGCCGAAGGCGCGCATCCACTGATGATCCTGGTAGAACTGCTGGCGTCCGGTGAGCGTGCGCCAGGGGATCAGTTCGTTCACATTGGTCCAGCCGGCGTTATACGACACATGCTCGGATTCGATCCCCGACCAGGTCGGTGAGCTGATGATCTTGCGCGGCTGGGCGACGAGGTCGCGAAACTGGATATGTTCCCCCGCCTTGGCCGCTGCCAGGTGGCGATGCTCGCGCCCGGTGATTTTCTCTAGCGCCGCCCAGGCTTTGATGGCCACGCTGCCGTGGGTTTCCGGCGCCAGCGACATCACCGTGTCGCAGGCCTGGATCGCGGTGTCCAGACGCGGCCGGTCGTCGCCGAATTGCGGGCGGTGCTGGGCGCCGAGCTCGGCGACTTCCTCAGCCGTGTCCCAGTTGATCCCCTTGCTGCCGTTGCCGAGTTCTTCCAGCAGCGGGCCCACGCTGGTGAATCGTGCATAAGTAGCCGGGTAGTCGCGCTCGACCTGCTTGATCGCGGGCATGGTCTTGCCCGGTAGCGGGTCGCATTCGCCGCGGTACCATTCGGCGGCGTCGAACGGCTGGCCCAGCTCGCCCGGCGTGTCGTGCAGCAGCGGCAGCGTGACCAGATCCTGTTCGACGCCAAGCCGGCCCTGGACGACCTGCGAGAACGCGCCGGCGATGCCTTTGAAGATGTCCCAGTCCGAACGCGATTCCCAGGCCGGATCGACCGCCTCGGACAATGGATGGATGAACGGATGCATGTCCGAGGTATTCAGATCGTCCTTTTCGTACCAGGTCGCGGTGGGCAGCACGATATCCGAGTACAGGCAGGTCGAGGACATGCGAAAGTCCAGCGTGACCAGCAGATCGAGCTTGCCCCGGGGCGCTTCGTCGTGCCACACGACTTCCTCGACGCGCTGGCTGCCCTGGGTGCCCAGGTCCGGCCCCTGCACGCTGTCGTCGGCACCCAGCAGGTGCTTGAGGAAATACTCGTGGCCCTTGCCCGAGGCGCCCAGCAGGTTCGAGCGCCAGATGAACATATTGCGCGGCCAGTTTTCCGGCGCGTCCGGGTCCTCGCAGGCCATACGGAGTTTCTTGGTGCGCAGCTGCTCGACCACGTATTCGGCCGGATCGCGGCCGGCCGCCGCGGCTTCGCGCGCGATTTCGAGCGGGTTGCGGTTCAATTGCGGCGCCGAGGGCAGCCAGCCCATGCGTTCGGCGCGAACGTTGTAATCGATCAGGCTGCCGCGCCATTGCTCGGGATCGGCCAGTGGCGACAGGATCTCGCCAACGTCGACCTGTTCGTAGCGCCACTGATCGGAGTGGGAATAGAAGAATGACGTGCCGGCCATTTGGCGCGGCGGACGCATCCAGTCCAAGGCAAAGGCAACCGGCAGCCAGCCGGTCTGCGGGCGGAGTTTCTCCTGGCCGACATAGTGCGCCCAACCCCCGCCGGATACGCCCACACAACCGCACATCATCAACATGTTGATGATGCCGCGATAGCTCATGTCATTGTGATACCAGTGATTCAGGCCGGCGCCCAGAATCACCATCGATTTGCCGCGGGTCTTGGCGGCGGTTTCGGCAAAGCGGCGTGCGGTCCGAATCACGTGCGCCGCGGGCACGCTGGTAATCGTTTCCTGCCAGGCCGGTGTATAGGCGACATCATCCGCGAAGGTACGAGCCGCCGTATCGTCGTCGAAACCGCGGCCGACGCCGTAGTGGGCGACCATCAGATCGAATACCGTGGCGACCCGCACGTGTGTGCCGTCGGCCTGAGCAAGTCGCTTGACGGGAACCCGTCGCCACAGGATGTCGCGCTGGGTATTGGACGTGAACTGTTCGTGCTCGACGCCACCGAAATACGGGAAGGCGACCGCGGCGACCTCATCGGCATGATCGAGCAGCGTCAGCCACGGGTGGATATCGGCGTCGTCGGCCGTCTTCTCCTCGAGATTCCAGCGGCCGCTGCCATCCCAGCGAAAGCCGGCCGCGCCCTGCGGCACGGCGGGGGCATCGGTGGTCTCATCCCAGATCACGGTCTTCCAGTCACCGTGCACAGGAGCCGCGCCGCTCAGATCGCTGGCGCGGACGAATCGGCCCGGCACCAGGCCGTCTTCGTGGGCGTCGAGCCGGACCAGCATCGGCATATCGGTGTAGCGCCGCGCATAATCCTGGAAATACGGGTCGGGATTGTCGACGTGGAATTCCTTGAGGATCACGTGGCCGAGCGCCATCGCCAGCGCGGCATCGGTGCCTTGCTTGGGCGACAACCACAGATCCGCGAATTTGGTGGCCTCGGCATAGTCCGGGGAGCAGACCACGATCTCGGTGCCGTTGTAGCGGGCCTCGGTCACGAAATGGGCGTCGGGCGTGCGCGTCTGCGGCACGTTGGAGCCCCACATCATGATGAACTTGCTGTTGTACCAGTCGGCGGACTCCGGCACGTCGGTTTGTTCGCCCCAGGTCATGGGGGAGGACGGCGGTAGATCGCAGTACCAGTCGTAGAACGACAGGCAAACCCCGCCGATCAAGGACAGATAGCGCGCCCCGGCCGCGTAAGAGAGCATCGACATGGCCGGGATGGGCGAGAAACCGACCACCCGGTCCGGCCCCCAGCGTTCGATGGTGTGCACGTTGGCAGCGGCGATGATCTCGTTGACCTCGTCCCAGCTCGACCGAACCATGCCGCCAAGTCCGCGGCGCTTCTGATAGCTGCGCCGTTTGGCTTCGTCGTCGACAATCGACGCCCAGGCATCCACCGGGTCGGCGTGTGCGGCGCGTGCCTCGCGCCACAGCTTGATCAGGGTCGCACGTACCAAGGGATACTTGAGTCGATTGGCGCTGTAGATATACCAGGAATAACTGGCGCCACGCGGGCAGCCGCGGGGCTCGTGGTTGGGCAGATCGGGCCGGGTACGGGGGTAATCGGTCTGCTGGGTCTCCCAGGTCACCAGCCCGTCCTTGACGTAGATCTTCCACGAGCAGGAGCCGGTGCAGTTCACGCCGTGGGTCGAGCGCACGATCTTGTCGTGCTGCCAACGCTGGCGATAGCTTTCTTCCCAGGACCGGTCGTCGTGATTGACCTCGCCGTGGCCGTCGGCGAATGCATCGCCCTGGCGCCGGAAATAGGTCAGTCGATCGAGGAAATGACTCATGGACGGGCTCCTGATGCGATCGCGCAGGTAGCGGTGTCGTGCGCTGGGGCCTGTTTCGCCCTCATGCCGACGCCTTGCTGGGTGTGGCAGCCGGTTGCCTGCGCTGCTGGCGTTTCATGGCGGCCATCAGCACGCCGGTCAGCGCGATGCTGGCGAGCGCCAGACCGATGTAGACGGAAAAGCCCCAGGCATAACCGCTTGGCCCGAACCATTCCACGAATTGCCCGAGTAGCGGCGGTACGGCGAAGCCGCCCAGGGCGCCGAGCCCACCGACCCAGCCGGAGGCGCCGCCGACGGCATCGGGTACGTAGCGCGGCAGCATGCAGAACACCGCGGCATTGTTGACGCCCATCCCGATGGCGATGCAGATTTCGCCGGCGATCGATAACACGAACGTGCCCGAGAATGTCATCAGCAGGGCGCCGAAGAGCAGCAGCGTCAGCGATGCCACCGCGACTTTTTCCCCGCCCAGTCGGTCGGCCCAGCTGCCGCCGGGAACGCGAATAAGCGACGACAGCAAGGAAAAGCCCGCGGTCAGCTCCACGGCGGTCCAGTGGGTGGTATGAAAATACGTCTGCCAGTAGGTCGCCAGCCAGGCCGTGAGCGCCAGAAAGCCGCCGAACGTCGTGAAATAAAGCAATACCAGCGGCCACGTCCGCCATTGCCGGGCCGCTTCCACGAGCGTGCGGAAGGCATTGTCCTGCGGGAATAGTTCCTGACCTGCCTCGGTGGCGGCTTGACGCGCGTCCTCTCGCGACAATCCCTGCTTGCGGAGCTGGAAATAGCCGGCGTTGTGGCTTAGCCCGAAGTAAAGCGCGACGCCGATGACCACGATGGCGATCGACAGCATGTAGGCCGCCCACAAGCCCCAGAATGCAATGATCAGCGGCAGTATCAGCGCCACCAGCCCGGGTGATGTATTGCCGAGCCCGGCATAGGTACCCAGCGCCCAGCCTTGCCGCTGCTTGGGAAACCAGTAGGAGACCTGCCCGATACCTACCGAGAACGTGGCAATCCCACAGCCCCCCAGCGCGCCGAAGAACAGCAGCAATGGGTAATACGATTGAGTCAGATGGGCCGGATACAGGCTGATCAACATCCACCACAGGCCGGCGATGCCGAGCACCGACATCACCAGCAGAATCAGGAAAGGTAGCTTGCCCCCGTTGTTGTCGACCCAGGCACCGAACGGGATGCGTAGCAGCGAACCGGTGAGCATCGGAATGGCGACGAGGAAGCCGACCTGGCCGGGGCTGAGCTTCATGACTTCGATGAAATTCTGGGCCGTCGGCCCGAACAACGAGACGGCCCCGAACCCGATGAAGAACCCGAGGGTGGCACCGAACAGTGCCTTCGACGGGCTGCCGGCGATCGACTGCGCACGAGTGGAAAGTTGATCGCCTATGGCCATAGTCAGGATCCTGAAGCCATACGCAGGCCGCTCTGATGGCCCGAATATGTGTAGGAATGGGATTCAGTAGTTTCGGATCAGAGGCTACCTCGCTGGCGAGAACTTGAAATTGACGAAGATCAAGTAGGCCTCGACGCTGTTGTCAGGATCTGAAGTTCCGCTGCCTCGTGGTATCCGGGTATCTTTCGCTGTATCGCGCTTTTGGCGTGGGGCCGGGTCTGGCGCCGGGAGTAGTGGCAAGCTTGCGGCGCGCCATCGACCTCGCCGCCTGGCGGTCCACGTCACAAGAGCCGGGGCCGTCACGCGACGATTGGCGTGCCCGGCTTGTGCGTTCAGGCCATGCAAGTGCGCGGTGCCCGCGGTGCGCCCGGACTCTGCTGATCGCGTCGCCGCTGATTGACACGGCGTGCAGCGAAATGGCGTGATCCAGGCAGGATTCTGCCGGAGCAGGGCATGCGCATCAGACTGAAGCGGATATACGACGATGTGGCCGATGACGACGGCTATCGGGTTCTCGTCGATCGGATATGGCCGCGCGGCGTCGCCAAGAAAAACGCCAGGCTCGATGCGTGGTCCAAGGAACTGGCGCCGTCGAACGAGCTGCGGCGATGGTTCGGCCATGATCGCGAGCGCTGGGAGGCGTTTTGCCGGGCCTATCGGGCGGAACTGGATGAATGCGATCCACAGGCGATCGATGAGCTGCGTCGCCGCGCCGACACCGAAGGCTTGACCCTGTTATTCGCCGCCCGCGATACCGAGTGCAACAATGCGGTGGTGCTGGCGGATTATCTGGAGAGCCGTTGATGGGTGACGAAGGCGATCTCGTGTTGGCCGAGCGCGTCCGATCGGCGTGCGTCGAGGCGGCGCGGCTGGGTTATGAAGATGCCGCGATGTCGGGCCTGTGCGGCGAGGGTGCATTGGAGGCAGCGATCGGCGCGATTGAAAAGCTCGATCTGCGCGAACTGTTGCCGGCACCGCACACCGCGCAAGACAAGGAATGCTGAAGTGCGCGGCTTATTAACCCGGCACAAAAATAGATGATTTTTCGGGTTAATAGCGCGCGTATGCGACCGCATGCTCGCTGCGGCCATCGGCCGCGAAGCCTTCAAAAATAAAAGACGGACAGGCGCCGGCTTTTATTTTTGAAGGCGTTGAAAACAGCTGATGAAGTCAGCTGTTTTGATGCCGGATTAATAATTGAAATTCCGGCTTAGAGCAGCTTCTGCCTCCGCCACAAGCCGAGCGATGATCTCGCCGGCCGGCGCGATCTGTTCGATCAGGTCGATGGCTTCGCCGGCGAACAGCACGGCGGTGTCGGCATCGCCTTCGGCTACGGCCTTCCGGTAGCGCTCGCGTTCGCGTGTGACCTGATCGGCCAGAGCCGATTCACGGTGGTGCCAGTCCTGGGTGAAGCGATTGTCGATCACGCGGCCGGTATAATCGCCCCAGTCATAGCCGCGCACGATATCGAATACGCGCGTGCGCAGGGTCTGGTCTCCGCCGGAGCGCGTGATCGCCTGTTTCGCGGCCTCCAGACCCAGGGCTTCGGTGCTGGCATAGAACCGGGTGCCCATGAGCACGCCGCACGCGCCGAGCATGAGTGCGGCGGCCAGCCCGCGGCCGTCGGCGACCCCGCCGGCCGCGACGACGGGCACCGGGGCCACGGCGTCGGCCACCGCCGGTACCAGGCTGAAGGTGTTGCGCGTTGCGCCGTGGCCGCCGCCTTCAGTGCCCTGTGCGACGATCAGATCGGCGCCGATTTCGGCGGCGTGTCGGGCATCGGCAAGGTTCTGGATCTGGCATATCACCAGAGCTCCGGCCTAGGGCCTGTTGCCGTTTCGTGCGAGCGCCGCGTTGGCGTCCGCAAATCGTGTCCGGCAAGGCGCGAGCCGCCGCGTCGTGGCGTGCCACGACCCAGGCTTGCAACGCCGCCGGGCGCGATTTGCGGCCCAACCCTTAGGGACAAGCGCTGTTTTGCGGCAATCCAGCGTTGTAGCTCTCTCACGTAGAATGATTACGCTACGTTCGCTACGCCTCGTCTTGCCGCAAAACAGCGCTTGGCGCGGACTCGTACGAAACGGCAACAGGCCCTGGTACGCGTGGGACGTATTTCGCGCAGTCGCCAAAGGAGAACATGATGGCCGCGGGGCCTTGTGCAAGCGCCTGATCGAGCAGGGCCGGCTGCTCGTGCAAAGCCCAGGTGATGAAGCCGACGCCGAAACGACAATGCCGGCAGTAGGCCATTTCTTGCGCCAGCCAATCGGCATCGCCGTAACCGGCGCCGATCAACCCAAGTCCGCCCGCGAGGCTGACCGCGCGGGCAAGCGCCCCGCCGGAAACGCCGCCCATGGGGGCAAGCAGGATCGGATGTTCAATATCGAACTGGCGGGTCAACGCGGTGTGCATAAACGCCTCCTGGGTTGAATGGCACAAGCCCGTAACGGTCGCGCTCGGTTACCGTAGACGCGTTAAGCGCCCGGATGAAACAGTTCCTGTTTGTCTGGCTTGTGGCCGCTTCGCGGGGCGGTCAGACGAATGGCGCGACCCGATCGCGGAGAAGCGCCGCTGACTGCGCGAGGGCAGCGCGTTCGGGGCCGTCGAGCGCCATTTCGATCACCCGTTCGACACCGGCGCGCCCGACCACGCAGGGCACGCTGAGATAGAGGTCCGACACGCCGTAGGCGCCGTCGAGAGCGGTGGAGACCGTGAGCACGGCGTGGTCGTCGTTCAGGATGGCCGCGCAGATGCGATCCAGCGATAACGCGATCGCATAGCTGGTATGGCCCTTCGCACGGATCACCTCGTAGGCCCCGTCTCGCGTGGCGCGGGCGATGTCTTCGCGTTGCGCGGCAGGCAGCGCCAACGGTGCGCCCGCTACATGCGCATGGCTCCAGACCACGAGCTCGCTGTCGCCGTGCTCGCCGATGACGTGGGCATGGACGTGCCGGGCATCGACGCCGAGCACCTCGCCCAGCCCCCAGCGCAGGCGGGCGCTGTCGAGTACGGTGCCCGAGCCGATCACCCGGCTATTCGGGCGGCAGGCGTGGCGCGCCGCGATCTGGGCCAGTGTATCGACCGGATTGGTGGCGATCAGCAGCACGGTGTCCGGGCCCATGTGCTGCTCGGCGGCCGCAACGATGGAGGCCATGATTTGTCCGTTGCGCTCGAGCAGCGCCTCGCGCGACTGGCCGGGTTTCTGGGCGGCGCCGGCGGTAATGATCACGATGGCGGCACCGGCGCAGTCGGCGTAGTCACCGGCGCGCACTCGGGCGCCGCCGGCCAGGGCCTGGCCATGTTGCATGTCGAGCGCTTCGCCGCGGGCGCGTTGTTCGTCGATATCGACCAGCACGATATCGGGCGCCCGTTCGCGCAGATACAGCGTATACGCCGTATCGGCGCCCACCGCGCCGGCGCCGATGATGACGATGCGGGGTGTGCGGGAAACGGTCATGGGAATTCGCGGGCGTTGAATCGTGTCCGCAGACTAAACCATGGCGCCCGATGGGCCTTGATGCATATCAACCAACGCGGGCTCTTTGTTGCTCGCGAGTCGCTGGCGTCTTGAATGCAGCGCCGTGCGTGCCGGAATACGCTAAATCCTGAAGTGTCGTGTCTGTATTTTCGTCCCGCCGGCGCCGCGCCGGGTGCTCTTCTCTTGGTTGCTTCTCTTGAGCAAGCAAGAGAAGTGACTCGCGCTGCAGCGCGAAACCGGAGGTCGGCGAAGACGGGTGGCTCGAGACTTTTATCAGGACTCGTTCGGCATTTCCGAACCAGTAAGCCGTCCATTCGTCCAGCGCCGTGCCTGAGCCGTCAGAATCCGCGGGCGTCATCGTCCGAAAATCTACGATGAACCACGAAAAAGCCCGGCCGGGGCCGGGCTTCGTGCGTGATCGCCCGCTGACGGATCAGGCGGTCTTGCTCTGATAGTAGTCCATCAGAATTTCGGCCACCTCCGGGCGCGAGAATTCCGGCGGCGGGGCGATGCCCTGACCGAGCATCTCGCGCACCTTTGTGCCCGACAGGATCACGAAGTCTTCCTTGCTGTGGTCGGGCGCGTCGGACATCATCACAACGCGGCCGAGTTTCTTCGAGAACGCCGTGTGATCGGCCTTGAAGATCTCGATTTCCAGCGCGTCGTCCGGCACTTTCTCGTCGAAGATAGCCTGGGCGTCGAAGGCGCCGTAAAAGTCGCCCACGCCGGCATGGTCGCGGCCGACGATGAGATAAGAGCAGCCGGCGTTCTGGCGGAACACGGCATGCAGCACGGCTTCGCGGGGCCCGGCATACATCATGTCGAAGCCGTAGCCGGCGATCATCACCGAGTTTTCCGGGAAATAATGCTCGACCATCTTGCGGATGGCGGCATCGCGCACGCGCGCCGGCACATCGCCGGGTTTGAGCTTGCCGAGCAGCATATGCACCAGCACGCCGTCGGCGCCGGTGGCCTCCAGCGCCATCTTGCACAGTTCTTCGTGCGCGCGGTGCATCGGGTTGCGGGTCTGGAAGGCCACGACCTTGTCCCAGCCGCGCTCGGCGAATTCGTCGCGGATCGAGGGTGCGGTGCGGAAGGTATCCGGGAAGTCGTGCTCGAAGTAGGAGAAATTCAGCACCTGGATCGGGCCGTGCACGATATAGCGGCCCAGGCCCTTGAAGGTGGCCACGCCGGGATGCGCGTCGTCATCGGTGCCGAAGATGTGCGTGACCATCTCGGTCATCTCGGCGTCCGAGATTTCCTCGATGCCGTCGACATCCTGCACTGCGATCGCCGGGGTGCCTTCGACGTTCGGGTCGTTCAGCGCGATGCGCGCCGCCCCCCGGATCGGTTCCGGGTCGGCCACGATATTCACGATCGGAATCGGCCAGAACAGGCCGTCGGCGGTGCGCATATCCCGCGCCACCGACATCGCGTTGGCTTTGTCCATATAGCCGGTCAGCGGATTGAAATAGCCCGCGCCCAGCATCACCGCATTGGCCGCGGCGGCTGAACTGACCGTAAGCTGCGGCAGCTCGCGCGCTTCCTGGACGAGCTGGTTGCGCGCTGTCTCGTTGGCCACGAACAGCGGATTGAGCGTTTCCGAACCGTGGGGTTTGATCATGAGCATTCCGCGTGGGTGTTTCGCGGCCGAAGACCGATCGCCCGCGTCGGCTTTTTATGCCGGTGCGTTATGGCCGCGATTCGTGTTAAAGCAAAGGAGTCTAACGACGTGCCGAAAGGCGCGGCAACCCGGAAGTCGGGTCTAACGTCATGCCGAAAGGTTTGGAGGCGCGCTGGGCGGCGCCGGGTTACGAGTCCTTCTTGCGCCCGCTGGTGTCGTTCTCGCAGTTGGCGGCCTGGCATTCGCCGTAGAGCACGAGCGTGTGCTTGGACAGGTCGAAGCCGGATTTCTGCGCGAGATCGCGCTGGCGCTGCTGCATTTCGTCGTCGAAGAATTCCTCGATCTTGCCGCACTTCACGCAGATCAGATGATCGTGCGGGCCCTGCTCCAGCTCGAACAGGGCATGGCCATCCTCGAAATGATGACGGATGACGAGCCCCGCGTCCTCGAACTGGGACAGCACGCGATAGATCGTGGCCAGGCCGATGTCTTCCTCGTTGTCGAGCAGCTTGCGGTAGACGTCCTCGGCCGACAGATGATCCTGTCGGTTCTGTTGCAGAACCTCCAGAATTTTCAGGCGCGGCAGCGTAGCCTTGAGGCCCGCCTTGCGCAGATCGCTGGTTTCCATACTCGACACCTCGAAAACGCTCACGTGGCGTGGCGCAGGGCCGCGCCGGCGGCTGACGATTCAGCGGCGCGGGTGGCTGTCAGCGCCGATCGTAGCTCAACGCCTCGCCGATACAGCCTTGGCTAAGTTTACCGTCATGATACGCGGCTTGACCAGATACGAAAGTCGCCATGACCCGGGCATCGAAGGTGTGCCCGTTGAAAGGCGTCCAGCCGCACTTGGCCAGCACGGGTTCGTCGTCGACCACGGTGCGCGCGCTCGGGTCGACCAGGACCACGTCGGCCCAGTAGCCCTCGCGCAGATAACCGCGTTCGGCGATATCGAATCGCTCCGCCACGTTATGGGCCATCTTCTGGACCAGTTGCTCCATGCTGAAATGACCGGCCGAGACCTGATCCACCAGCGAGATCAGCGCATGCTGAACCAGCGGCAGCCCGGCCGGGGCCGAGAAATAGGGGTTGTCCTTGTCGGCGCGCACATGCGGCGCATGATCCGTGGCCAAGATATCGATGGTGTCGTTGGCAACGGCTTTCAACAGGGCGGCGCGGTCTGCGGCGGTCTTGATCGCCGGGTTGCACTTGATCAGCGTGCCGAGGCGTTCGTAATCCGCGTCGCTGAAGAACAGGTGGTGCACGCAGGCTTCGGCCGTGATCTGTTTCCCCGTCATCGGGCCGGGCGTGAACAGGTCCAGTTCCTCGGCCGTGGTGATGTGCAGGATATGCAGCCGGGCGTCGTGCCGCGTGGCCAGGTCGATGGCTTTTTTCGACGAGGCCATGCAGGCGGCCCTGGAGCGGATGACCGGATGCTGGCTCATCGGTACGTCCTCGCCGAAGCGCGCACGGGCTTTTTCCGCGTTCGCCTCGATCATGGGCGTGTCCTCACAGTGCGTGAGGATGGTCAGCGGCGAGTGTTCGAATATCGCCTCCAGCGCGGCCTCGTCGTCGACCAGCATCTTGCCGGTGGAGGCCCCCATGAATATCTTGATGCCCGCCGCGCGGGTCACGTCGACCGACTTGATCGCCTCGATGTTGTCGTTGGTCGCGCCGAGATAGAAACCGTAGTTGGCCGCGCAGCGGCCCCGGGCCATTTCCAGCTTGGCCAGCAGGGCTTCGTTGTCGATCGTCGGCGGCTGGACGTTCGGCATGTCCATGAAACTGGTGATGCCGCCGGCAACCGCCGCGCGCGATTCGCTGGCCAGGTCGGCCTTTTCGGTCAGGCCGGGCTCGCGGAAATGCACCTGATCGTCGATCATGCCGGGCAGCAGATAGCAGCCCGCGCCGTCGATCACCCGGGCATGCGGCGGCGCGGCGATCTCGCCGTCGATGCGCGCGATGCGACCGTCGGAGATCAGCAGGTCGGCGATGAAGCGTTCGCCCTCGTTAACGAGGGTCGCGTTGGTGATCAGGGTGTCGGTCATGGTCGCACCGTTACGATGAGTCGGTTGAGCGTATCAGGGACGGGCCGCGTGGCTGCGCGTCGCGATCGCGCCCTTGCCCACGCCCTCGTAGGCGCGCACCGCCACCAGGTGGCCGGGATGGCGTGCCGCGAGCTCGCTGGCGATATGGTCGGCGATGTTCTCCACGGTGGGCGGCCCCTCCAGCAGCACGCAGCGCGCGGCCGCGATGTCCAGCGCGAATTCGCCCTGCGGCGCCCTATAGCCGAAGCCCAGGCGTTCCGCATCGGCCGGCGTGGTCAGGTCGGCCCGATGGCCGATGAACACGCCCTGCCAGGCTTTGGCCCAGGCCTGGGCGATGTCGGCGCGGGCCACGCCGTCGATGGTCACCGCCAGCCGGCAGCGATGGCCGTGCGCCAGCCGCTGGCAGTTGCCATCGTGGGCCGCCAGGCCGTGCGTGTAGTCGTAGGCCGCGTCGCTAATGGATTCGGCGCGCAGGTCGATCTTCAGCGCTTCGACGTTGGCGGGCAGTTTCGGGCCGACGCGTTCCTCCAGCCAGCGGGCCAGCGCCCGGGGTTCGATCGCGGCCGTGTCGAACACAGTGGTCGCGCTCGCCGGCCCGACATAGCGGTAACGATCCCCCGACCTGGTGGTGAAATCGATGCGATAGCCGTCTATCGTGGCGCCCGGTACGCGCGCGGGCACCAGCAGACGATGATCGACCAGGGCATCGATCTCGGCTTTGAGCAGCCGCTTGGCCGGGCCGAAGTCGAACAGCATGCCGTCTTCGCCGCGCCGCCCGGTGAGCGTGGCATCGACCAGCCAGGTGGCGCCGCGCAGGCCGGCCTCGGCGTCGAGCACGCCGCAGTCGATATGCGTGACGTGTTCGACGAACAGTTGCAACGAGTGATCGTTCGGGTTCACGACACCTCGGGCAGGGCAATGCCGCGCTCGGGCAGCATGATCGGGATGCCGTCGTCGATACGATAACCGGTGGCACGGTCGCGGGTGACCAGCAGGGCGGCGACGCGTTCATTTACCGCGCTGCCGTCGGCGTATACCGCCGAGCCGTTGTCGATGGCGGCGTTGAGCGCGTCGATTTCGGCCGATTCCGCCAGCGACAGCGAGAGTCCTGTCACCGGGCAAACCAGAATCTCGAGCAGTTGCTTGTCCATGGGTAGGGCCGGCGTGGCTAGACTTGTGCCTAGTTTAGGGCCTGTGGCCGTTTCACGCGACACCGGGCCGGCGTCGGCGTTTGGCTACATGCTGAGCTTGAGGCCGATCACGGCGACCACCAGCCCGGCGACCCATGCCAGCCGTGCCGGACGCGCCGATTCGCCCCAGAACACGATGCCGATGAGCGTGCTGCCGAGCGCGCCGAGGCCGGTGAATACGCCGTAGGCCACCGCCATCGGCAGATCGTTCATCGCAACATGCAGACACGCCAACCCGCAGGAAAAAGCCACGCCGGCGATGAGCGCGCCCGAGACGCGGCGCCCATGACTGATGCGGGCGAAACCGACCACGCCCACGATCTCGCAGGCGCCGGCGGCCATAAGCCAGAGCCAGGCCATGTCATGCCTCCGGCCGGCGATCGCCGGTCTTTTTCAGCCCGACGATGCAGACCAGCAACAACACGAGGAAGCCGTAAGTCGCCGGATGCAGTGGCGTATCGAATACCACGGCTTCGAAGAGCACCGTGCCGACGGCGCCAAGGCCGACGAACAATACATACACGGTAGTCGCCGGCAGATCGCGCGTCGCGCCCAGCGCCAGCGCCACACTGGCCACGGCGCAAATCACCGTGGCGGCCCATGCCAGGGGCGATGCGGCCAGCTTCAGGCCGGCAACCCAGCCGATTTCGGTACCAGCGCCCAGCGCCAGCCAGAACCAGGCTCTCATTGCTTACTCCGCTAACGAACGGTCGGTAGTTTAACAATCCATGATTCGCCGTGGCCAGTGTTCCGAGTGGCATGCGACCGGATCGGTAACACAGTGGTTGGCATGCCGAGTGCAGCCTGAAATCGCGCTATCTGGCGGCAGGGCTTGAACGCCGAATGACCGTGCGCCGCGCCTCGGCCGACAGGATTTCGGGCCGCTCATAAAACCAGTCAGGGCGCCGATACGGCGACCCGCGCCTTGTCTCGACGGATTTGCGGTCTCCAACGCGGCACGTGTACGAAACGGCAACAGACCCTAAAATGAGACGATCAATAATCATTCGTTCCGTTCACAGCGTGCGGTGGTCGCGGCGTCGCATGACATCCAAAACCCGCAAGGCCCTGCCATGAGCACTTCGTCTGCCTCCCGAGCTACTGTTGATCGCGTCCACGACATTGCGTTGTCGTTGTTCGCCCGCCACGGCTACGACGGCATGAGTCTGTCGCAGCTCGCCAGCGAAGTCGGTATCCAGAAGCCGTCGCTGTACAACCACATCGAGAGTAAGCAGGCGTTGTTCATGGCGCTGGTCGAGCGGGTCGAGGCGGCGCTGTTCGCGGCGCTCGACCACAGCCTGACCCGGCATGCCGGCGCCGACGTGCATACGCGGTTGTTCGAACTGGTGTGCGATCTGTCGCGCTTCATCCTGGTCGAGGCACAGGGCGTGTTCTACAAGCGCTATCTGCTGTTCCCGCCCGAGCCGCTGGCCGCCGAGGTGCGGGCCGTGACCGGGCGGGGCGAGGCGCGTATCAACGCCGCGCTGCACGATATCTATGCCCAGGGTGTGCGCGACGGCGTGTGGCCGGAACTCAGCGAGCGAGGCTTCCTCGATGCGTTCTATTGCCTGATGGACGGCCTGTTCAGCGAACGCTTCATGTACTCCGTGGATGAGTACGACCGCCGCGTCGCCTCGATCTGGCCGATCTTCTGGGCCGGACTGACCGCGCCCCAGGACTGAATCGCTGGGCTGCAACAGGACAATATCGGTTCCAGAGTGCTGCCGCACAGCCGCCGGCGCCATCGCGGCGACCTGACCTAATGCCGATCGGGAACCGCGGAGCGTGCTGCGCCTATGGTTCGCCCGCCTGCGACGCGCGCTAACCGGGGTGAGCGCGTGGTCAACCAGGCCAGGGCGTAAACGGCGAAGCTGCTGCCTGCAATCGCCGACGAGGCCGGCAGGTTGATGTAATAGGACGCAACGATACCGCTCCAGGTTTCGGCCAGGGACAGCACCACGGTCAGGGCGAGGCCGCTGGCCACGCGTTTCGTCCACGCCTGGGCCGCCGCGGCCGGGCCAACGAAGATGGCAAAACTGAGCAGCGCGCCGATCACCGGCACGGTGACGGCGGCCATGGCAGCCAGCAGCAGGAGAAACAGCAGACCGATCAGGGCGACCGGGATGCCGCGGGCGCGCGCCGAGTCGGGGTTGAGGCTGGCAAAGCGCAACGGGCGGAACAGCACCGCCAGCGCGCCCACGACGGCCAGCGACACGCCGGCGGTGATCGCCAGCTGGGTTGCGTTTACGCCGTACAGGCTGCCGAAGAGAATACCGATCGCCGCGTTCGCGTTCGCGCTGTATAGATTGACGAACAGAATGCCGAGCCCGAGCGAGAACATGAGAATCATGCCGACGGACACGTCGCGCTCGCCCAGTTCGGTGCCGCCCAGATGCATGACCGCGGCGGCACCGAAGACGAACACGAACAGCCCCAGCATCGGATCGGCGCCGATCAACGAGGCGCCTGCGGCGCCGGCGAAGCCGACGTTGGCCAGCGCATGGGCGGCGAATGCCTGCCGGCGCAGGACCACGAAGTAACCGATCGCCGAGCCCGCGATCGCCACGCAGGTGCCGGCGGCAAACGCGTGACGCATGAACGCCATGTCGAGAAAAACCGGCCAGTTCATGCTTGTTTGCGCTGTCGCTCGTCGACCGGCGCGCAGTCGCAGTCGAGGCTTGCGCAGTTGGCGCCCGGGGCTTCGTCGCGCATCACGAACAACCGGCCGCGATCGCGCACGACGTGCATGGGCACGCCGTAGAGCCGGCTAAGCCCGGCCTCGGTGACGACTTCGTCGATGGCGCCGATATGGCCCCGGCCCCCGGCCAGATAGAGCACCCGGTCGGCCACATCGGCAATCGGATTGACGTCGTGGGTCGAAAACAGCACGGCCAGTCCCAGCTCCTGGCGCAGCCGCTCGGCCAGGGCCACCACCTGCGCCTGGGCGCCCGGATCGAGTTGCGCCAGCGGCTCATCCATGAATAGCAGGCGCGGCGAATTGACCAGAGCCTGCGCGATCATCAATCGCTGGCGCTGTCCGCCGGACAGGCTGTTCAGGCGGCGATCGGCCAATGCCTGGCCGTCGACCAGCGCAAGCGCCGCATTGACCGCGCGCGCGGCGTCGCGCCAGCGCCAGGTCGGGCCCCAGCGATGACTGGCGTAGGCCGCGGCCACGAATTCCCGGCCACTGAACTGGCCGTCGTGTGTCAGGCGCGTGCTTTGTGGCACATAGGCCACGCCGCGCCGTGCCTCCCGCGGTGCGCGGCCCAGCACCCGAACATGGCCGGCGATCGGCGGCACCAGCCCCAACAGGGTTTCGAACAGCGTGGTCTTGCCACAGCCGTTGGGGCCGGCCAGTGCCGTGAAGCTGGCCGGGGCAAGATCGAAGTCGAGGCCCGAAAAAGCCGGCTCGCCGGCCTTGCCGGCGGCCAGATCCTGCACGGAAACCACGCTGTCCGCGGTATTGATGGGGCTCGTGTCGGTCATGAGGATCGGGCCGCTGCCTGGTCGAGCGCCTGCTTGATCGCCTTGAGCTGTTCGATTTGCCACCGGGCGTAATCCTCGCCGTGCAGCGGAATGGCGCTCACGCCCACGGTGGGCACACCGCTGGCGCGAGCCGTCTTGACTTCCTGATCGGTCAGCCGGTTGTGCACTTGCTCGTTATAGATCAGCAGATCGACCTTGTGTTGCTGCAGCGCCTGGATGAAGGTCTTGACCTGCCGGGCGCTGGGCTGGCTGTTTTCCTCCGAGGCGTACTGAATCTTGCGATAGAGTTCGTGATAACCGAGCAACGCCAGCATGTAGTTGTAAACCGGCACAGTCGCGGTCACGGTGAGGTTCGGGTGCGCGGCGATCAGCGTCTGGACGGCGTCGTAGACCGGCAGCATCTGCGCCTGGAACCGATCGAGGCCCTGGCGATAATCCGCCGCGTGATCCGGGTCGATTCGCGCCAGCGTCGCCGCGACCTGGCTGGCGGTGGCCAGCACCGCCTGCGGCGAATAGAACAGATGCTCGTTCTTGTCCGGGCTCACAATGCCGCTGGCGGCATCGGCCGCGCGCACGACCTGACGCTTCGGGTTCGATGTGCCGGACAGCAGCGGCTCCATCCAGCCGTCGAAACCCAGACCATTCATGACCACGAGATCGGCCTGGCTCAGTTGACGCCCGATGCGCGGATTCGCCTCGAACTGGTGCGGATTGACGCTGGGGCTGTCGAGCAGCGAGGTCACCTTCACGTGCGAGCCGCCGACTGTCTTGGCGATACTGCCGTAACTGCTTTCCGCGGCCACGACGTTGACGGGGGCTGCGAACGCGGCCGGCGCCGACAGGGCGCAGGCGAGCAGGATGAGCCATCGCAATGCGGGCCGGGCGGTTGCAGGGTGAGTCATGATTATCGCCGGATAATGATAAGTACGTTATATTATAACAATCAAATGATCGCAACAAGCACTTCGCCATGCTTTGAGGACGTGTGGGCGTGACGCGTCCGCACGCCGCTGGCGTCTGCCGTCGCGTTGCGATCGGGCGGGCGGGTTTGCGATACGCTGTGGGCTCGAACCGCCGTCGCGAATCGTCGATCGTGCACGGCCCGTTATGCTGTGGCAGGGGTTCCGCCGTTCATGGGGTGCCGGCAACTTTGGCTTCACTGATCCAGGCGCCGCCCCGGCGTGAGCGCGACCCGTGGCTGCGCGCCGCCGGTAAGTACGGATTATCCGGCCGGTGCGAACTTTGCCCCGAGGTCGCGCCGCGATGAGGCGGCTCCGCCGCACAACACGACTCGCGCTGTGGATCGCGCTCGCTGCCTTGTTCCTGTGCCCCCTGGCCGTGATCGGCATCCGTTGGCTGACGGCGGCGCGTGCGCCCCATTTCGACACCAGTTATCTCAGCATCCGCGCCGATCCCGGCGATGCGCATGTCTTTCATGGCGAGTGGGATATTTCCGTGCGCGATCTGAACTCCGTGTTCCACTTGGACGCCAATGGCGACGGCGACGTCACGTTCGACGAATTGAAACCGCATTTTCCGAAGCTGGCGCAATACGCTTATGCCCACCTGCGCTTCAGTGATGGGCACAACGCTTGCGCCATCCGGCCGGAGCAGGTCGAGGAGGCCAACCGAAGCGGCGCCGAGGAATACATGGTGCTGCTGTTCCGGGTGGTCTGTCGTGCCGCAAAACCGGACATCCTGTCGGTGGAATACCGGTTGTTTGTCGCTTCGGACCCGAGCCATACCGGCCTGTTGGTGTTCCACGACCGGGGCCGCACCGACACCGCGCTTCTGTCCGCCGCCAACAAGCGGGTCCGCCTGCATCTGCCGGCCGGGTCGGGAGGGCCGGAATGACGTGGCGCCGGTTGGCGCGGTGCGCCGTGTGTCTGCCCCTCGTGCTGCTGGCGGTACTGTGTCCGGCGCACCGGGCGCGCGCCGATACGGTCGTGAGTTTGTTGGGGAATTACACGATCAATCAGTTCGTGGCGCTGCATGTGGACAAGCATCGGGTGACCGCGCATTACGTGGTGGTGATGGGCCAGATTCCGGCGCTCAAGGCGCTGCACGGGGCCGATACCAATCACGACGGGGTGACGTCCGAGAGCGAGCGCAGCGCGTACCTGAAGAAAATGTCGCCCCGGTTCGCCCGCCACCTGCGGCTGCAGGTCGATGGCCGGCGGCTGCCGTGGCATCTGGTGTCGTGGCACACCGGCCTGCCGTCCGACGACAGCGGATTCTCGCTGCGCTTCGACGCCTATTACACGGCGTCCCTGCCGGCGGCGACGGGCCAGGGGATTCATCATCTGCGCTGTGCCAACACCAATTACGGCGGCCGCAACGGCTGGAAGGAAATCGTCGTTCGATCCGGCGCCGGCGTGTCGATATTCGATACCAATGCCGCCAGCCGATCGCTTACCCATGCACTGCGGGAAAACCCGGGCCATTTGCCGCCCGGCGGCCCGCTGGACCAGCGAAGCGTACATCTGGCCTTCACCCAGGGCCCGCCGCCGGCCGGCTCGGTGCCGCTCGGCCCCAATCACGCACATCACGCGAACCCGTCGGCCCGTCATGGCGATGGGGCGAGCTGGTGGGGCTGGCTCGGTCGTCATGTCATGTTCGGCGCCTGGTCGCCCTCGACCGACGTCACGGCCGGATCATCGGGGGGCTGGTTTCAGCGTGCGACGCGCCAGCTGACGCACCTGATCTCGCCCGCGGGTCAGGCCGGGCCCGGACTGGCCTTGCTGGCGCTGTTGTTCGCGGCGCTGCTGGGGGCGGCACATGCCCTGTCGCCGGGCCACGGCAAGACGGTGGTCGGTGCGTATCTGGTGGGGACCCGCGGTACGCCGCGGCATGCCGCGTTCCTCGGATTGACGGTGACCGTCACCCACACGGCCGGCGTGTTCATGTTGGGCGCGGCCACGCTTGTGGCATCGCAGTACATTGTGCCGGAGCGGCTTTTTCCGGTTCTGAGCCTCGTCTCGGCCCTCATGGTGGTGATCATTGGCGTCGTGCTGTTGATCGCACGGATTCGCGACTGGCGCCGACAGGCCCGGAACGTCGAAGTCCCGGACGCCGTCCCGCCGGGCGCGGTCTATCGCTTCCAGCCGACAGGCGCAACGAGCCTGGCGCATCGTCACGACCACGACCACGACCACGACCACAGCCACAGCCACAGCCACAGCCACAGCCACGACCATGTGGATGCGAGCGGCGTACTCTGGCATCGCCACGGCGGTGGCTGGCATTCGCACCGGCCGCCCGGCGCCGACGGCGAACGGGTCACCTGGAAGAGCCTGCTGGCGCTCGGCATCTCCGGCGGACTCGTGCCCTGCCCGTCGGCGCTGGTGTTACTGCTGGCCGCCATCGCCGTGCATCGCACGGCCTATGGCATGGTTCTCGTGCTCGCCTTCAGCGTCGGGCTGGCGGCGATGCTCACGGCCGTAGGGCTGCTGTTTCTCTACGCGCGTCGGTTTCTGGACCGGCGATCATCGCGTCAGGGCCGGTTCCTGCGAATCTTGCCGGTGTTGAGTGCCGGCTTGATCGTATTGGTCGGCTGTTTCATGTGCTATGCCGTGTTGGCCGCGCTCGAGGCGGGCTTCTGAAGCGCCTGGGGTTGTTGCAAAGATCGCATGCCGGTCGCCGTGGCATGGCGCCTCGGGCAGCGCGCGGGTTTCGGTACGGCTTCGGTCGCCGGGGAGTTAGTCGTGCACTCGGTTGATTGGTTTAAGCTCTGTGCTTTGGCTTGAAAGCGCAGGATGAAGGCAGGTTGATGGCGGCACGATGGTGCAGTTGGGGATTGGCGTTGGGCCTGATGCTCACGAGTGCCGCGGCATACGCGGCCAGTACCACGCTCGAATCGGTGCGCCTCGACTCGCAGGCCAGCGGCGTCAGCGTGCATTTCCACTTCGACAGCGTGCCGAAATATCACTGGTTTTCGCTCGCGAATCCCGCACGTGCGGTCATCGATTTCGACGATACACGGGCCGGCGACATCAACAGCGTTTCCGGCGGTGCCGTGCACCGCCTGCGCCTGGCGCGCCATGCGGACGGGACCCTGCGCGCCGTGCTCGATCTGGGCGGCAAGGCGCAGCTTGATAACGTCCAT
This sequence comes from Salinisphaera sp. LB1, assembly GCF_003177035.1. Classification (NCBI taxonomy): domain Bacteria; kingdom Pseudomonadati; phylum Pseudomonadota; class Gammaproteobacteria; order Salinisphaerales; family Salinisphaeraceae; genus Salinisphaera; species Salinisphaera sp. LB1. Next base: position 1,689,032 of record NZ_CP029488.1, read on the forward strand.
GTGCGCGGCGACGATGTGATCGCCTCGATACACGGCGGTGCTTCAGCCGCCCGTGGCGCCTCGTCTTCGTCGGATCAGGACGGCTCGGCATCCTCGACATCGAAACCCGACCGTAGCCATGCCGCGTCGCGCCGCCCGAACGCCGTCTATCGTGCCGAGGCCAGCAACGACAGCATCGTGGTCGTGATCGATCCGGGCCACGGTGGTCATGATCCGGGCACGCGAGCCGGCAACGGTCTGAAGGAAAAGACGGTCAATCTGGCCATCGCCAAGCGGCTGTATGAGCGGCTCAAGCAGACGCAACGCATACATCCGATACTCACGCGCCACAACGACACGTTCGTCACCCTCCGCCAACGGGTGCGCATCGCGCAGGAACATCACGCCAACTTGTTCGTGTCCATCCATGCCAATGCGTATCCCAATGATCGATCGGTCAAGGGCGGGACTTGCTACATGCTGTCCGAGCACGGCGCGACCGACGCCAAGACGGCCCAGCTGGCGCATTTCGAAAACACGCGCGATCGCAGTCTGGCGGGCGTGCATTTTTCCGGGGACCCGACGCTCAATGCGGTCCTGACCGATCTGTTCCAGAATGCCTCGATCGAGGATGCCGACGATGTGGCGCAGAATATCATTCACCAGTTTGCCCAGATCGAGCCGATCTATCGGCATAAGCCGCCGCGGGCCAATTTCGCGGTGTTGCGCGACCCGATGGTGCCTTCGGTGCTGTGTGAAACCGCGTTCCTGTCCAATCCGCATCAGGCCAAACTCATGGCAACCCGCCATTTCCGCAACGAGCTGGCCGATGCCATGTACAAGGGCATCGTGAAGTATTTCCACGACCATCCGCCCGAGAAAATGCGGGCAACCGGCGGCTCGACGTACACCGTCAAGCCGGGGGATACCCTGTCCGAGATCGCCTCGCGCCAGGGCGTGTCCGAAAACGCGATCATGGATATCAACCATCTGCATTCGAAGACGCTTCAGGCGGGGCAGAAACTACAACTGCCGCACAGCCATTAATTAGATTGAGCGTTCGCCGGGCCAGGGCGAGCGGGGAGCACGTGTTGGGTCATGCCGACTGCAAGTGACCGCCGATCATTCGCTTCGACCGCCGCGCAGCCGTTCACGACGTCCGAGTGGGTGCGGCTATCCGGCCTGTACGGCTTCATCGGGCTGCTTCATGTCGTCGGATGGGGGCTCTATCTCGGCTATGTGCGGCAATATCCGGCGCTGGTCGGGCTTGGGCTGACGGCCTATCTGTTCGGCTTGCGCCATGCCTTCGATGCCGACCACATTGCAGCAATCGACAATACCGTGCGTTCGGTGCTGGCCAGGCGACGAAGCCCGCTCAGCATCGGGTTCTTCTTTTCGCTCGGGCATTCGACCGTGGTCTTCGGAGTCGCTGTCCTGCTGGCCTGCACGGCCTCCGCGTTCACGCAGTATCCGCGGATCGAGCATATCGGCGGGGTATTCGGGGCCTCGGTGTCCGGTATCTTTCTCTGGGTCATCGGCATACTCAACCTGCTCGTGCTGCTGGAACTGCTCCAGATCTGGGGCCGGGCCCGGCATGGCAACCACAGCCACGACGACCTCGAGGCCATGCTCGCCCGGCGAGGCCTGATCAACCGACTGCTTGGGCAGCGGTATCTGCAGGGCATCAAGTACGGCTGGCAAATGTATCCGCTCGGTTTCCTGTTCGGCCTGGGATTGGATACCGCGACCGAAGTCAGTTTGCTGGCCATGACGGCTGGCGCTGCCAGCGGCTCGTTACCCTGGCCGGCGGTGCTTTCGCTGCCGATCCTGTTCGCGGCCGGCATGACGCTGCTGGATACCACCGACAGCGTGCTGATGACGAAGGCCTATCGCTGGGCTTTCATCAACCCGGTTCGCAAGGTGTTCTACAACGCGACGACCACGTTGCTGTCGGTGGTCGTGGCGTTGGTCATCGGCACCATCGAGCTATCGCAGGTGCTGGTCGGCACGCTGGGTCTGAAGGGTGGGATCTTCAGCACGATTGCCGATCTGAATTTCGGCGATGCCGGCTTCGTGATTGTCGGCCTGTTCATGCTGGCCTGGCTGGCGTCTCTGTCGCTCTGGAAATTCGGCCGGCCGGGGCGCGATTACCCTACCGCCCCATCGACCGGTGACGGCTCCTTTTCGGAGCCCTGAGGCTGCGTCATGGCCCGGGTGCGCCATAACGAATGGGCGCGCGGCGTCGATCGTCAGCAGCGTAAGTCGGGTGCCGAGAGAAACCATGGGCCGGTGTGCTTGCCGGGCCTCCCAAGCGAGTTTTAGCGGCCCGCGCAGTTCGCGCAGAGACCATCGACTTCGATGGTCTGATGATCGACGATGAACCCGCTCCGCTTCGCCTCGTTGGCAATGGCGTCGTCGATGTCGGTGCTCTGGATCTCGGCCGCGCGCCCGCATTCGCGGCAGATGAAGAACTTCGGCGGATGGCGGTCGTGATCGATGCCACAGCCGATGAACGCGTTCTGCGATTCGATCTTGTGGATCAGGCCGGCGTCGAGCAGGAAATCCAGGGCGCGATACACGGTCGGCGGCGCGGCATTGCCGCGTTCTGTGTTGATCTGGGCGAGTACGTCGTAGGCCTTGGTCGGCTGGTGATTGACCCAGATCAGTTCCAGCACGCGGCGCCGGATCGCGGTCAGGCGCAGCCCGCGTTCGGCGCAGACCGCCTCGGCCCGGTTCAGGGCGTCGGCGATGCAGGCTTCGTGATCGTGGCCGCGGTGGCCGAACGCTATGTTTGGTGCCGTCTGGGTCATGGATGATCCGACCGAGATTGTTGGCAAGCATTGTCGCGCGAACATGCGACCCTGGCGAGCGCCGCGCGGCCCGGCGGTGTCCGTCGGCCCGATACAGCGACTCTGCGTCGTCTAGGGCCTGTTGCCGTTTCGTCCGAGTCCGCGCCAAGCGCTGTTTTGCGGCAAGACGAGGCGTAGCGAATGTGGCGTAGTCGTTCTACGCGAGAGAGCTACAACGCTGGATTGCCGCAAAACAGCGCTTGTCCCGAAGGGTTGGGCCGCAAATCGCGCCCTGCGGCGTTGCGAGTCTGGGTCGTGGCACGCCACGACGCGGCGACTCGCGCCTTGCCGGACACGATTTGCGGTCTCCAACGCGGTGCTCGCACGAAACGGCAACAGGCCCTAGATATTTGGCGGTAAAATACGCGTTTGACAAGAGCATGGGTCGATTGGCGCCATCGGCACCGCGAGCACCACACGGGAGCGCAGCGCATGCGGTATTCGTCGATTCTTTCTCTGCTGGCGGCGGCCGGACTGGCCGGCGCTCTGGCCGGCTGCGGGCAGTCCGGCGCGGCGTCGGACTGTGGCCAGCTCGCTATTCACGATGCCTGGGTCACACCCGCGCATGCCGGTTCGCGCGAGATGCTCGGCTATTTCACCCTGCGTAACGACGGGTCGGCGCCCGTCACCGTGAACGGCGCGGCCAGCAATGCCTTCGATCGGGCGATTTTCCAGAACAAGGCGGCGGCCGCGCAGTCCGCGAACAATGCCAATGGCGGCGCCCAGCCGCTGGCGCCGTTCACGGTGCAAGGCGGCGCCGAGATGGCATTCAGGCCGGGCGAGCGCGAGGTCGCACTCTACTCGCCGAGCCGGGCCTATAGCGCGGGCGACCACATCAAGCTGAGCGTGATATGCGGCAGCCAGCATGCCAAGCTGACCACCACGGCGACGGTGCGCGACCGGCACGGCAATCTGCCGGCCGCGGGCGATAGTGAGGATGCCGCCGATCGCCAGCAGGTGATTAAGGACGGGCGCGACGGCGGCGGCGCCGGGGCGACTGACGACTCCAAGACTGCGAACTGATCGCGACGGATGCAAGCCATGGCATTGGCCTTCACCAAGATGCACGGGCTCGGTAACGACTTCGTGGTGCTCGACGCCACGACCGCGCCGATCGCGCTCGACCAGGCGACCGCCCGGCGTATCGCCGACCGCCGCTTCGGCATCGGTTGCGATCAGATCCTGATCGTCGAGCCGCCGCGCAGCGCGGAAGCGGATTTCGCCTACCGCATTCTCAATTCGGACGGCAGCGAATCCGGCCAGTGCGGCAACGGCGCGCGCTGTTTCGTGCGCTACGTGCGCGAGGCCGGGCTGACCGACAAGCGCCGCATCGTGGTCGATATCCGCGACGGCCGGATGACGCTGGAAGCACTGGACGACGACCTGTTCGCGGTCGCGCTCGGTGTGCCCGAGTTCGAGCCCGCGCGTATTCCACTGACCGGTTTCGATCGCGCGCCGAGTTACCGGCTGGACGACGTGGCCGGGCAATCGGTGACGTTTGCCGCGGTATCGCTGGGCAATCCGCACGCGGTTCTTCGTGTGCCCGACGTGGCGAGCGCCGAGGTCGAGCGCATCGGTCCGGCGCTGGAGCGCCACCCCGCGTTCCCCGAGCGTGTGAATGTGGGTTTCTGTGAAATCGTGGCGCGCGATCACATCCGTCTGCGCGTATTCGAGCGCGGCGCCGGTGAGACGCTCGCCTGTGGCAGCGGGGCGGCCGCGGCGGTGGTCACGGGCATTGCCGCCGGCGACCTTGACGCCGACGTGCGAGTGGATCTGCCGGGCGGCAGTGCGCGTATACGCTGGGAAAGCGCCGATGCGCCGGCGGTTCTCATCGGGCCGGCGGAACGCGTTTTCGAGGGGAAACTGGTATCGTCTGATCAGGGGCGATGAGCCCTGAACCGCTGTCGCCGTCCATGGCGCGTTTGTTGCCTCGCCGGTGACAGCCACCGAAAAGATCGCCTGCCATGAACGAAGCCGAAAAACAGCCTGTATCGATTGATCTCGACGAATCCGAGGTGGCGGCCTATCTCGCCGCGCACCCGGATTTTCTGCGCCGGCATCCCGAGGCCTTCGAGGCCATGGATGTGCCGCATGCCTCGGGTAGCGCCGTCTCGCTGATCGAGCGCCAGGTGCGCGTACTGCGCGATACCAACGCCAGGATCCAGTCGCGCTTCGAGGAGCTGCTGGCCGCCGCCCAGAGCAACGAGGAGCGCGTGGTCCAGCTCAATCGCGTGGCCCGGATCATGGCCGGTGCGGTCGAGGTCGATCCCATGATCGAGTCGCTCACGCGTTGCCTGGGCGATCATCTGGCCGTGGACCGCGTTTATGTCGGCATTCAGGGCACGCTGCCGACGACCGTCGACAGTATCCAGCCGCTGGAGGATGACGCCGACGCCAGCCGGGCGCTGACCAATGTATTTCGTCGGGGCAAGCCGATCTGCGGCGAATTGAGCGCGACTCAATCCAAGGCGTTGTTCGCCAGCGACGACGATGCGCTGATGACCAGCGCTGCGATGATCCCGCTGGGCCAGCACGGCATACACGGCGCGATCGTGCTCGCCAGTGCCGATCCGAAACGCTTCACCGCCGATATGGGCACGCTGTTCGTGGAATTGTTCGGCGACCTGCTCACGGCCACGCTGCGTCGTCTGCTCGGCACCGACGTGTTGCCCTGATCGGTCGTCGCGCCATGGCCGCTAGTGGCGACACGAGCACATCGAAACGCGAGGCGTTGGAGCGCGCGATCGCGGATTATCTCGATCACCTGCGACACATCCGCCGGGCCTCGGCGCATACGGTGGCCGGTTATGCCCGCGATCTGGCGGCGGCCGGGGATTTTCTGTCCGGCCGCGGCATCGACGACTGGCGCCGGGTCACGCCGGCCGACATGCGCGACCTGCTGGCCGCGCGCCATCGTGGCGGCGCCAAGCCCACCAGCCTGGCGCGGCTGGCCTCGGCCGTGCGCAGCTTCTATGTCTGGCGCATGCGCCAGGGACTGTCCGAGACCAACCCGGCGGCCGATGTGCGGGCGCCGAAAAAACCGGCGCGCCTGCCGGAAACCATCGATGTCGACGATCTCGCGGCCATGCTCGATGCCACGCCGGGCGATACGCTCGAAGTGCGCGATCACGCTCTACTGGAATTGTTCTATACCGCCGGCATTCGCTTGGCCGAGGCCGTGGGGCTGGACGTGACCGATCTCGATCTCGCGGCCGGTGAGGCGCGCGTGATCGGCAAGGGCAATCGCCAGCGCACGGTACCGGTCGGCTCACGGGCTGCGGCGGCACTGAAACACTGGCTCAGCGAGCGCGCCAATCTGGCCGCGCCCGGCGAAACGGCGTTGTTCGTCTCGCGTCGCGGCAGCCGGCTGTCGCGTTCCAGCGTGGCGGCGCGGATGGAGCGCTGGGCGATCAGCCACGGCCTGCCGGTGCATCTGCATCCGCACAAACTGCGTCATTCCTTTGCCACCCACATGCTGGAATCCTCGGCCGATCTGCGCGCAGTGCAGGAACTGCTCGGCCACGCCAATATCTCCACCACACAGATCTACACCCATCTGGATTTCTCGCATCTGGCGCGCATCTACGATGCCGCCCATCCGCGGGCGCATGGCGAAGCAGAGGATTAGGGCGTGATGCGAAGGCGTATTGCCTGACGACACGCTCTCGCGCAGTGTCTTTTGGATGCAGCCTGCTTATGGGCCACGTTCTCCAACAAAGTCTGCGTTCATCGCATCTGCGTAGATCTGCGTCCATCTGCGGAGAATCCGTTTACAGACCGTGTGACGCGGCTCGACGCGTGGCGGCGCGCCGCCCGGGTTCGGCCGCATGGGCGGCGGCGTCCTCGGCCAGCGATTGCCGGTATTCACGCGGCGTGGTGCCGGTCAGGCGCCGGAAGTGGCGATTGAAGTTCGACAGATTGCTGTAGCCGGCCATGAAGCAGACATCGGCCACCGAATAGCGCGAATCCAGCAGCAATCGGCAGGCGTGGTCGATCCGGAGCCGGCGCACGAAGGCAACGAACGTATCGCCCGTGGCCTGCTTGAAGAAGCGCGAGAAGGTCGAGGGCGTCATGCCCTGCCAGCGCGCCACCGCTGTCATGCTGATATGGCGATTGAAGTGGCGATGGATGTGCTGAAGGATTGCGTCCACCTGCTCCGAGCGCACGCCGGCATGCCGCAGGTGATAATCCGGGCTGGTCAGCAGCCGATAGTCGTTGCGCGCCAGCCGGCCCAGCAGCTCGATCAGCGTGGAGACACGTGCCACATCGTCCTGGTGGCCCATGGCTTCCAGTCGGCTCGCGGCGTCCTGGGCATCGGCGCCGGTGAACAGCACGCCGCGGCCAGTGTCCTGTATCAGCCGTTCCACCCGGCGTAGTTCCGGGCACAGGCGCATCAACGATTCCAACCATTCGCCGCGAAACTGCAACACCACGTCGCGCTGCTCGATGACGTCGTCGTCTTGCAGCAGGTCGCTGAACCAGGCGTGCGGCAGGTTGGGCCCCACCAGCACCAGGTTGCCCGGCCCGAACCGGCCGGCGTAGTCCCCCACCATGTAGTGGCCGTAGGAATGCCGGATCAGGTGCAGCTCGTACTCGGGGTGGAAATTCCATTTCGCCAGCGGCGAGGGAAACCCGTGGGTATGCCAGTAAAAGCTGTGGCGCGGATCGTGGGCAATGTTCTCGTAGACCGGCTCGCCCAGTTCGCCGGGCCGGGGGTAGGGGCCGCTCATATCGCGCCTGTTACGCCGCGCAATAAGCCGGCTGGTCGATCCGCGGCCGGCGGTGCGGCCGACCAGAGCCTGATTTCGCGTCCTGCTTTAGTCGTACTGATTGCTGTATCAAGCATTTTTCCAAACCCGGACGATGTCGGTAACTATGCATTCTTGCAGGATTATCAGCGAGCAGGGGTTCAGGTCGTGAAAAAAAGTACAGATCGGGCGAAAAATCCGGTCTAGTCCGCTCGCCGGGTGCAGCCGTAGCGTCGACGGTAACTTAAGCCGTACGCGGCCAGGAATTGAGGAGGCGCAATGCAAGCCCAGGCGCTGGTGCTGGAACGACAGCACGAATTGTCCCTGCGAGAGATTGACCTGCCGGCGGAGCTCGGCGCGCATGACGTGCGCGTGCACGTGCATACCGTCGGTATCTGCGGCAGCGATGTCCACTATTACACCCACGGCCGCATCGGTCCGTTCGTGGTCAACGAGCCGATGGTGCTGGGCCACGAGGCCTCCGGCACCATCACCGAAGTGGGCTCGGCGGTCACCGACCTGGCGGTGGGCGACCGGGTGTGCATGGAGCCGGGTATTCCGGACATGACCTCCCGCGCCGCCAAGCTCGGGGTCTACAACGTCGATCCGGCGGTGCGTTTCTGGGCCACGCCGCCGATCCATGGCTGCCTGACGCCGGAAGTGGTGCATCCTGCGGCCTTCACCTACAAGTTGCCGGACAACGTGTCGTTCGCCGAGGGCGCGATGGTCGAGCCGTTGGCGATCGGTATGCAGGCCACCGTCAAGGCGCGCATGACGCCGGGCGATGTCTGTGTCGTCACCGGCGCCGGGCCGATCGGGCTGATGGTCGCGTTGTCGGCGTTGGCCGGCGGGGCCAGTGAAGTGATCGTCTCCGATCTGGTCGACGAAAAGCTCGAGATCGCGGCCGGCTATGACGGCATCACGACTGTGAACGTCGCGCGCGAGTCGCTGACCGACAAGGTCGCCGCGCGCTGCGGCGCCGACTGGGGTGCCGACGTCGTGTTCGAGGCCAGCGGCAGCCCGAAGGTCTACGATGATGCGCTGGCATCAGTGCGCCCGGCGGGCACGCTGGTACTGGTGGGCATGCCGGTAGAGCCGGTGACCTTCGACATCGTCGCCGCCCAGGCCAAGGAAATCTCGATCGAGACGGTGTTTCGCTACGCCAACGTCTACGACCGCACGATCGCCCTGATCGCCTCGGGCAAGATCGATCTTAAGCCATTGATTTCGGAAACGTTCGACTTCGCCGACAGCGTCGCCGCCTTCGAGCGCGCCGCCCGCGGCGAGCCGAGCGACGTGAAGCTGCAGATCCTGCTGGATAAATAGAACACACAAGGAGGCCGGACCATGACCACTCATCACTCACGCCGCGACATTCTCAAGGGCCTGGGCGGCGCGGCCGCCCTGACCACGCTGGGCGCGGGGTCGTTGCGTACTGCGCTGGCCCAGACCATGGCCGACGACAAGACCTGGAAACAGGCCAGCGGCACGACCATTCAGTTCATCTCCGAGAACACGCCGCCGACCACCGCGATCGCGGCCAACCTGGAGCCGTTCAAGAAACTGACTGGCATAGACGTCAAGATCACCCAGCTTGAGCTTGGCGATCTGGTCAAGAAGGTGGCACTGGACTTCGGCTCCGGCCGCAGCGCCTACGACGTGATCTATGCCGACCCGTATCAGGTGGTTGCGCCCTATCACCAGGGCCTGATGGATCTGAACACGCTCAACGGCAAGCATGGGCTGCCGGCCGTGCCCAAGGGGCTCGGCGACTTCATCCCGACCCAGCTTGGCGCGGCGGGCTATTTCGGCAATCGCAAGGCGCTGTATGCGCTGCCCTACGATTGCCCGACCATGATCTGGATCTATCGCAAGGACTTGTTCGACAAGTACCACGACCAGATGCAACAGGATCTCGGCTTCGACCCGACGCCGTCCGACAAGATCACCTGGGAGCAGTACTACCAGATCGCGAAGTGGTTCAATGGCGATCACGTCAAGGAAGTGAAGTACGGCACCGGCCACCAGGCCAAGCAGTACGACTCGCTGATGTGCGATTTCTCCAACGTGCTGATGGCCTACGGCGGCGAGTATTTCCACAATGGTGACCAGGTCGGCCTGCTCGGTACGGCCAAGCCGGGCCCGTGCACGCTGGATCAGCCGGCCGCGATCCAGGCCGCCCAGTTCTACCAGAAGTTGCTCAAGATCGCCGATCCGGGCAGCACGAGCTGGGACTGGACCGGCGTAGCCAATGCCTTCGAGAACGATCGCTTCGCGATGATGCCGGAATGGCACGAGTTCGCCGGCTCGCTGGAATCCGGCAAGCTCAAGGGCAAGGTCGGTTATGCGCCGCTGCCCACGGGCCCCGCGCGCAGCGCCAACCTGTATGGCGGCACCGGTATCGGTATCAACGGCAACGCCACCGGCAAGCAGAAGACCGCGGCCTGGCTGTTCGTGGTCTGGGCCACCTCGCCGCAGACCCAGCTGGCCGGCCTCAAGAGCAAGCAAGGCGGCGGCACGCCGACCCGCACTTCGGTCTACAACATGCCCGAGGTGAAAAAGGCCAGCCATCCGCCGACCGACATGCCCAACATGCTCACGGCCGATACCATGCAGGTGGCCTGGGACAGCGACCATATTGGCCTGCGGCCCAAGATTCCGTCGTGGAACCAGGCGGATACGGCCGTGTTCACCGAGTTGTCCAAGATGCTGGCTGGTCAGCAGTCGCCCGAGCAGACCATGAAGTCGGCCAAGCACAAGGTCGACTCGGCGACGGGCGCGTAACGACCATGGCAGCTAAGGCGCGCCGCGGCGGGCAGGGCTTCGAGCTGGCGATGATGTCGCCAGCTCTGCTCCTGCTCGCGGCGATCTCGTTCATTCCGTTGTTCACCATGATCTGGATGAGCCTGAGCAAGGTCGGGCTCATCGGCGGGCTGTCGTTCGACTTCATCGGGCTGGCCAACTGGAAGCATCTGTTCAGCGATCCGGACATCGGCTCGAGCTGGATCCTGAGCGTGATCTATTTCGCGGCTACGGTGGGCGCGGAGATGATCGTCGGCACGGTGATGGCACTGCTTATCCACAGCCTGATCAAGGCCCGCAACATCGTGCTGTCGCTGGTGCTGATTCCGATGTTCATCGCGCCGATCATCGTCGGCCTGCTCGGGCGTTTTCTGCTGGATCCGAGCTTCGGACTGTACTCGTGGTTTCTGTCCGCCACCGGGCTGTACGACGGCAATATCCTGGGCTCGGTCGGGCCCGCTCTGGCGGCGGTGATTGCGCTGGATATCTGGGAATGGTCGCCGCTGGTCGCGCTCATCGTGCTGGCCGGGCTCACGGCCGTGCCGACGGATATTATCGAGGCGGCTGAGGTCGATGGCGCCAGTTATCGGCACAAGCTGGTGTCGATCATCCTGCCGTCGATCCTGCCGATTCTGCTGGTGGCCCTGCTGATCCGCGCGATGGACGCGATCCGTTTCTTCGCGATCATCTTCATCACCACCAACGGCGGGCCGGCGGATTCGACCAAGATCATCCCCATCCGGCTGTACGACATCGCCTTTCGTTTCTTCGATCTGGGCTATGCCTCGGCCGTGGGCCTGACCATGCTCGTGTTCTCGATCGTCATCGCGACCGTGTTCGTGCGCGTGCTCAAACGCAACGAGGCTGTGGCATGAATACCCGGGGCCATCCGCTCAGCACGCTCTTCCGCTGGGTATTGATTGCGCTCATGCTGGTCTGGACGCTGGTGCCCATCGCCTGGATGGTGCTGTCGTCGTTCAAACCCAACAACGCGATCACGGCCTATCCGCCGGAGCTGTTCTTTGCGCCCACGCTGGCGCACTACGGGGCGCTGTTCTCGGGCGGCAACAATCTCTGGCACAACGTCGTCAACAGCCTGATCGCCACCGGCGTGTCCACGTTCATCGCGGTGGTGCTGGGCGCGACCGCGGGCTATGGCCTGTCGCGCATCCAGATTCGCGGCAAGGATCATCTGGCGTTCTGGATCATCAGCACACGCATGGCGCCGATCGCGGCGGTGATCGTGCCGTTGTATCTGATGTTCCGTTATCTGCACATGCTGGATAGCTACAGCGGCCTGATCGTGGCGTATCTCAGCTTCAACCTGCCGTTCGCAATCTGGTTGATGACGGCCTTCTTCGACGACCTGCCGCGCGACCTGGAAGAGGCCGCCCGCATCGACGGCGCCACCAAATGGCAGGTGTTCTGGCACGTCGCCCTGCCGCTGATGAAACCCGGCATCGCCACTACCACCATCCTGTGTTTCATCTTTGCCTGGAACGATTATGCGTTCGCCGCCACCTTCGCCGGCCCGGGCACGCAGACCATTCCCATCGCCGCCGCCCAGCTGCTCACGCAGACCGGCATCGACTGGGGCAAGCTGCTGGCCATCGGCACCGTCGTTGTCTGCCCAATGGCCGTATTCGGCCTGCTGGTCAAACGCTGGCTCGTTACCGGGCTGACGCTCGGCGCGGTGAAGTAGGTTGTTGTGTAGTGTTCGTTCGAGAGTCCGCAAATGAACGCGAATTAACGCAAATGAGGACAGTAAATACAGACAGAAGGCATCTATCCGCAGATTGCACAGATTTCGCAGATTCAAGACAGATAGTTTTGTTATTTGGATTTCGGATGTGCCATTGAAAACAATCCTGGCCGCGATTGGGGGCAACGACTCGCATGCAGCAGTCCTTTCCGCGCCAATCTGCTTGCATCTGCGTCGATCTGCGGACAAGGTCTTCGCTTTAATTTGCGCCCATGCGCGTTTATTTGCGGACTGGAAAAATAGAAGCGGAAAAGCCCGCACGAGGAGCAATTCATGACAGTGATGTCGAAATTCGATCTGACCGGCAAGGTTGCCGTCGTCACCGGCGGCAACGGCGGGATTGGCGAAGCGCTCGCCCATGCGCTGGCCGAGGCGGGGGCGGCGGTGGCCATCGTCGCCCGGCGGGTGGACAAGGCCGAGAATGTGGCCGCGGCCATCCGCGAGGCCGGCGGCAAGGCCATGTCCGTGGGCGCCGACGTGACCGACGTGGACGCCATCGAGCCGATGCTCGATTCGATCGAGTCCGCGTTCGGCCCGATCGATATCTTCGTCAACAACGCGGGCACCTGTGAGCACAAGCCGGCGCTGGAGGTCACGCCCGAAGGCTGGCGCCAGATCTTCGATGTGAACGTGCACGGGTTGTGGAACTGTTGCCAGGCGGTGGGCCGGCGCATGGCCGAGCGTGGCTCGGGCAACATCATCAACGTGGGTTCGATCTCGGCCGAGATCGTCAACCGCCCGCAGATGCAGCCGGCCTACAACGCCTCCAAGGCCGCCGTGCACCAGCTCACCAAGTCTTTGGCGGCCGAATGGGCGCCGAGCGGCATCCGTGTGAATGCCATCGCGCCGGGTTATGTCCGTACCGAGATGGCCGAGGTCGACAATCCGAAGTTCAAGCCCTACTGGATCGACGATGCGCCCATGCAGCGCGCCGCCACGCCGGAAGAACTGGGACCATCCATCGTGTATCTCGCCAGCGAGGCCTCCAGCTTCATGACCGGCTCGATCCTCAAGATCGATGGGGGCTATACGCTTTGGTAGGCCGCCAAACCGAGGACACGGGGCGAGCGAAGAAGAAGGCTTGTCCGCAGATCGACGCAGATTCACGCAGATCGAATACAGATAGAAAGGCATTCATCCGCAGATTACGCAGATGACACAGATTGAAGACAAAAAGATTGGAAGGGTTCGATTTTGGTTTGCGGATAGGGCTTGCGGTGATCGCGACGGCAGCGATGCCTCTGGTTCTGCAGCGCCTTCCGCGCTTAATCTGCGTATATCTGTGAAATCTGCGGATAAAACGTCTGTATTCATTCGCCGGTCTGTGCTGATCTGCGGATAGAAATAGTTTCAGAGGAAAGACCCATGGCAGTCGTAGAACTCAACCAAGTCGGCAAGCGTTACCCGGGCTCGGACGACCTGGCGGTGAAGGACTTCAACCTCGTCACCGAAGACGGCGAATTCGTCGTCCTTGTGGGCCCGTCGGGCTGTGGCAAGACCACGACCATGCGCATGATCGCCGGGCTGGAAGAGCACACCGAAGGCGAAATCAAGATCGGCGATCGCGATGTCACCGGCGTGGCGCCCAAGGATCGCGACATCGCCATGGTGTTCCAGAGCTATGCCCTGTATCCGCACATGACCGTGCGCGACAACATGGCATTCTCCCTCAAGCTCAAGAAATACGACAAGGCCGACATCAAGAAACGCGTCGACGACGCGGCCGAGGTACTGGGCATCACCAGCCTGCTGGATCGCAAACCTCGGGCCCTGTCCGGCGGCCAGCGCCAGCGTGTCGCCCTCGGCCGGGCCATCGTGCGCCAGCCGCAGGTGTTCCTGATGGACGAGCCGTTGTCCAATCTCGACGCCAAGCTGCGCGTCGACATGCGCGCCGAGATCGTCAAACTGCACCGCAAGCTCGGCGTGACCACCTTCTATGTCACCCACGACCAAACCGAAGCCATGACCATGGGTCAACGGATCGCGGTGATGAAGGACGGCATCGTCCAGCAGATCGATAGCCCCAACAATCTCTACCAGCACCCGTCGAACGAGTTCGTGGCCGGCTTCATCGGCACGCCGTCGATGAATTTCCTCGATGCCAACATCAGCGACAACCGCGTCAGCGGCCAGGATTACGGTCTGGCGCTGGACGAGGAACGCCGCCGGCTCGTGGAAGGGCGGGGCCGCGTCCGCGTCGGCATCCGGCCCGAGCATCTGCATCTGGCGACCGGCGACGATCGTGCCTGCCGGCTGTTCGGCGCCGTGGAAGTGGTCGAGCCGCTGGGCTCGCTCACCATGATCCAGGTGAAGGTGGGCGAGAGCACGCTCACCGCCCAGATCGAACCGCACCAGCAGGTGGCCATGGGCGACGAGGTCACGCTGACCTGCGCGGCCGACAAACTGTACCTGTTCGACCCGGAATCCGGCACCGCGCTCATCGGCATCGACAACAGCCAGCACGACCGCGCCGCGTAGGTTGGCCATTCATTGCCGATAAACGCGGTTTCGCTGCTGGCTGAACCGTTTCCGAACCGGCGCGCTGCTGCCCGTGCTTGAATCGGGTCGCGCCTGGCCCCACAACGTTGATCACGTGACACAATGCGGGGTGACCCGGTGAAGCAATTCGACGGCACAACGATTCTTTCCGTGCGCCGCGAGGGCCAGGTGGCCGTCGCCGGCGATGGGCAGGTCTCGATGGGCGACACCATGTTCAAGGGCAACGCCCGCAAGGTGCGCCGCCTCTACGACGAGCAGGTTCTGGCGGGTTTCGCCGGCGGTACCGCCGATGCGTTCACGCTGTTCGAGCGCTTCGAGGGCAAGCTGTCGCAGCACAACGGCCAGCTCGTGAAATCCGCCGTCGACATGGCCAAGGACTGGCGCACCGACCGTGCCCTGCGCCGGCTGGAGGCGTTGCTGCTGGTGGCCGACAAGACCGCCACGCTCATGCTCTCCGGCAATGGCGACGTGATGGAGCCGGAATACGGCTGCATGGCGATCGGCTCCGGCGGCTCCTATGCCCAGGCCGCGGCCCGCGCCCTGATCGAGAATACCGACATGCCCGCGTCCGAGATTGCCGAAAAGGCGATGCATATCGCCGCGGATACCTGCATTTATACCAACCACCACATCACCGTCGAGGTGCTCGACTATGAGTGATACCGCCCCCCAAGCCATCGAAGCCGAAGACTCGCAGCGCGCACTGCCGCGTTCGCAGATGACGCCGCGCGAGATCGTCGCCGAACTCGATCGGCACATCATCGGCCAGGCCGATGCCAAGCGCTCGGTCGCCATCGCCCTGCGCAACCGCTGGCGGCGCATGCAGCTCGACGACGCCATCCGCGGCGAAATTACGCCCAAGAACATCCTCATGATCGGGCCGACCGGCGTCGGCAAGACCGAGATCGCGCGTCGTCTGGCCAAGTTGGCCAAGGCGCCGTTCACCAAGGTCGAGGCCACCAAGTTCACCGAGGTGGGCTATGTCGGCAAGGAAGTCGATTCGATCATCAAGGATCTGGTCGAAGTCGGCATGAAAATGTCGCGCGAGGAAGCCAAGAAGCGCGTGCATAACGACGCCGAACTCGCGGCCGAGGAGCGCATTCTCGACGCACTGCTGCCCCAGCCCAAGCACAACGAGTGGGACGACTCCTCCAAGGCCACCGAATCCACGGCCACCCGCGAGGTGTTCCGCAAGCGTCTGCGCGAAGGCAAGATCGACGACAAGGAGATCGAGCTGGAATTGCGCCAGAGCCAGCCCAGCGTCGAGATCATGGCGCCGCCCGGCATGGAAGAGATGACCAGCCAGCTGCAGTCGATGTTCCAGAACATGGGCGGGCAGAACAAGACCAAGCGCTCCAAGATCAGGATCAAGGATGCGTACCGTCAGCTGGTCGACGAAGAAGCCGCCAAACTGGTCGACGAAGAGCAGATCAAGACCCAGGCCATCCACGAAGTCGAGAACAACGGCATCGTCTTCCTCGACGAGATCGACAAGGTCTGCAAGCGCTCGGACGCCGGCGGCGGCTCGGGCGGCGATGTCTCCCGCGAAGGCGTACAGCGCGACCTGCTCCCGCTGGTGGAAGGCTCCACCGTGTCGACCAAGTACGGCATGGTCCGCACCGATCACATCCTGTTCATCGCCTCGGGCGCGTTCCACGTGGCCAAGCCGTCGGACCTGATCCCCGAGCTGCAGGGGCGTCTGCCGATCCGCGTCGAGCTCGATGCGCTCAAGGCCGAGGATTTCGTGCGCATCCTCACCGAGCCGCATTGCTCGCTCACCGAGCAGTACATCGCGCTCATGAATACCGAGGGTGTCACCATCGCCTTCACCGACGACGGCGTGAAGCGCATCGCCGAGATGGCGTTCAATGTCAACGAAGGCACCGAGAACATCGGCGCCCGGCGTCTGCACACCATCATGGAACGCCTGATGGAGGAAATCTCCTTCGAAGGGCCGGACAAGTCCGGCGAGACACTCACCGTCGACGCCGCCTATGTCGACAGCAAGTTGAAGGATCTTGCTGCAGACGAAGACCTGTCGCGCTATATTCTGTAGTCGACAGGTCGGCGGTCGGGCGCTTTGCGGCTCGAACCAGCCGGAGCAGGATGCCTGCTCCGGCTTTTTTGTGGCTCACGATACGTGGGCGGGCCAGTCGTACGACCGGCTTGGCGTTTCGCGCTGATGCACGAATCTTCCCGAGCAGTTTTGTCCGACGCCCGGCGGGATGCTTCGAGCCACGAGGCTGGTCGAAGTTTGGTTTCGCACTGATGTGCGAGTCCCTTCTTTTGCTTGCTCAAAAGAAGGAATCAAGAAAAGAGCATCCGCATCGGCGCCGGCTGCGCCGGTGCACTCCGATGCTCGCGTCGACGGGATGCGGCAAAAACTTGGGCGGCTTTGGCCGTCCTCAGACAGCTTGCCGCACCGGCGCAGTGCGCCGGACACCCGTCGCCGCTGCGCGTCTCCGTCGCCTCAGACGGGGCGTAATACAAACACCAACTCCGTTACCTCGCGCGCCGTGTCTGTATTCGGGGTCCCTTGAGCGCAGCGCCGAGCAGTGGAGGCCGCAAGAGGAAAAAGACAGCCGTGTGTCTGAATGCTGCGTAGCAGCGCGAGTTTCGCGGCTGTCCCTCTTGCGGGCCGGAGCCGCGCAGGGCACCGATGCGTAGCATCGGCGCAAGGTAGGGTGTCTTTTCCTTTGCTTCCTTTCGTTTGGACAAGCAAACGAAAGGGAGTCGCACATCAGTGCGAAACCCCAAGCACCGAGAACCACCAGAGTCGTGGCTCGGCACCGAGCCCATCCAACCCTGCACGCAAACCCCAGCAAACATCGCAAAGCGTGGTTGCTTCCAACACCCCCACACGCGGATCATGATCGCCCCACGACCGAACGGACTGCCCACCATGGCCGAAGCGCCCACCGACATCACCCTCCACCAGAAATCCAAGGTGCTCGAAGTCGTCTTCGAAGACGGCGCCACCTACAACCTGCCGCTGGAATACCTGCGCGTCTATTCGCCCTCGGCCGAAGTCCGGGGCCACGGCGGCCCCATGCAACTCGTCACCGGCAAGAAGGATGTCGGCGTCGAACAGATCGAGCCGGTGGGCAACTACGCCATCCAGCTGCACTTCGACGACGGCCACAACACCGGCATCTTCTCCTGGGACACCCTGCGCGAGCTGGGCGAGAACTACGAAGCCAACTGGGCCGACTACATCAAGCGGCTCGAAGAGGCGGGGGCGACCCGCGAAAAGCTCTGGCACTGAAATCCGAAAAGACGTGTGTTAAACGCACTTACCACCCATATCCGGTGATAGCCCGTCATCCGGACGGCGTGAGTCCTCGTCTAACTCACTGAAACGAAAAGCCCCACGCCAACCTGCGCGAAAGGTTTATTGAGCCTCCCATTTCCGTTGTGCTATGCAATCAGCACGAAGGGGGATCGTGGCTGGCCAAATGAGTGGCCGGCCGCGTTTCATGGAAACCGGGGGAATCATGTCATGCGTGCCCGCATCCTGGCCGCCGCGCTCGTTCTGAGCACGGCCGCCGTCTCCGCTCATGCGGAATCCGTTAGTCATTACCTCGGTCGCGTCGTTGGCGGTTTCGGTGCCGGCGTTGGCCAGGCCGCCATGCGGCCGATTGCCGATTCACAGCCGTAGTGGGTGACCGTGGCGCCGCGATCCAAGACGGAATGTCTGGCGCTGACGCATCAGGCGTTGAACCGGGCGTATCTGCGGTGCCGGCGTGGGTGGCAGGAGTATGTCCGGTATGACGCGGCGGGGCGGAAGGTTGTTTTGTCGGAGCGGAGGATTCCGAGTTGGGGATGGTGTTTGCAGCAACGAGCGATAATTGCCGGATATATATAGATATGGATGGCTATATATCTAATGCTAGATATATTTCGTCTACTTGGCGTTAAGCGTCCAATCTAGGAAAGATAGATGGTCCAAGAACAGACAGATATAGATTTCGTCATATTTTATTCGTGGCAAAGTGACTTGCCAGACTCGACAAATCGAAGAGCAATAAGGTCAGCTATTAGAGCCGCCAGCTCTAAGGCTGAGGAAACATCAGATGTTAGAGTAGTTATGGACGAAGCTACCCGGGATTTAAGCGGTAGCCCTAATATTCCCGCATCAATAATTGCAAAGATTGAAGCATGTGATTTGTTTATTTGCGATTTGACCACGATTAACTCAGGTGGTGATGAAAGCTTAAGGCGTACACCTAACCCTAATGTTCTTTTCGAGCTTGGCTATGCTGTTAGTCAAGTTGGGTGGTCTAGAGTTGTCATGTTGTTTAACCAAGAATTTGGTAAATTTCCAAGCGACCTTCCTTTTGATATCGACAGACATAGAGCGTCTCCTTACGAGATAAATTCAGAAAATCCAAAAGATAAGGCCAATATTAAAAAATTGGAAACCCTGATCTCTGACGCAGTGAGCTCGGTTATTTCTAATAACCCACCAAAACTGTCAGACCTTAAAGCTAAGTCCCCGCAAGAAATCAAGAAAGAGAGGGATGTGAAAAATATAAGCTGGGCTATTGCTTCCCTGCATATACCGTCGTTGACTGAATTAATTGAAGGCCTTCCGCGCTATCTGCCTGACAGGATTTTCCACTTCTGGGAAAGCTTTAAGGGTATTGTAAGAAACCCGCTATTCCATGTTTATGACAAACGAGTCGAAGAATTACTTGTATCGCTCTGTGAAGCATGGGAAACCTGTCTTTCTTTTCCTGGAAGATATCATTCGGCCCCAGGCGGTAAGGTCCATATTTTTGCTAATCCTGGAGATGCAGCGTTAGACAATGAGCAAGAGCTCGATTGGGATGAGATAAACAATGCGAGATCGCTGATGGCAGCCAAATTTTATGAGCTTCTGGATGTGATAAGAGCTGAGTATATTGAAATTGATGTTGATTTATTGAGTAAGAATGCATGGAAAGAGTATATTGAATTTCAACATGAAATGTTGGATGAACTAGAGAATGATGTTTAACAATCGGCTGCACAGCGACCGATTTTCCGCCGCGTTGCAGCTTCAAACCGGCGTGTGAGCCGGGCGTTAGCTAGAGAATGTAGGATGGAATCAGCTGTTGATCAAAAAACTAAGGCACTAACAGCTCTTTACGAAAAATATAGGTGCGAGCACCCGACCACGAAGCTTCGATTGCGAACCGTGCGCGGAGGCGCTACTCAGCGAGTCCTCCAGTGCGTGACCTGCGGGGAAGCGACGTCTAGAGCCTTCTCGAAGCAAGAAGCGCAGGAGATGAATGGCGGTAATGAGCCTCCAGCATTTGACGACGCCCTCCTTCGAAATTGGAAAGAGCGTTACAACGCCGAAACGCAGCAAATAATAGGACGCTATAAAACCCGGTCTGCTTACGAGCGCGCCGAGTTCTTCCGTTGGTACGACAAGTACTTGAAATCGTCGAAATGGAAAGAGAAAAGAGAAAAAGTATTACTACGCGCCCAAGGGGTTTGTGAAGGCTGTCGAGAAACGGCAGCGTCGGAGGTTCATCATTTGACCTACCGAAATGTTGGCGATGAGTTGCTATTCCAGCTAGTCGCGGTTTGTAACTCTTGCCACAAGCGGCTGCACGATAGTGAAGATGAGTTTCCGGAAAGCTAAGGAATCGCTGCAGTTGACCGCCCAAAGCGCTGCCGCGCTTCGGTCGGCAACTGAGCTTAGACGTTAGCTTCTTAGTGCAATGACCTCAGTCTCCGGCTACATCGTCCGCCTTTCTCACGAACGGGAGGAATTACTTGCGTCCTCGATCTACGAGAGTTTCGCCGAGCCGGTGCCTGAATTTCAGCATAGCCGGAACGTTCCTCTTATCTGCTTCGTTGTTTCAGATAATGGAATTCTTCGTTGGATAGCTCGAGGCAGGCGCGGCGTGAGAGCAGGAACCGACCTGCGGCGCTTGAATCTTGAGGATTTTTACACCCTCACCGAGAACGTTCACATCAATGCGCTAATTGAGCGCAGCGCCAAGCGGTTCAAAGCAAAACTATCCGAAAGATTTAGCAGCGGTGGCTTATTACCGCCGAAAACTTTTCAAGAGTTCCTTAGGGTGCTATCAGAATACGCGCCCCAGGCCGGGAGTACTCTTGCGGGGTTCAGTGAGGCGCGGAGCCGAAGAATTAGAGGGCTTGGTGTAAAAGTCAGAGAAAGCTTGGCGGAACAGAAGGAAGCTGTTGCAACGGCAATGAATATCGCCGGGATAGATCGCAAGGAGCTGTTGAACTGGGATATTGATGAGTCGGAAAAGCCAAGCTCGTTCTTAGACGGGCTGAGTCAGGTGCGGCAGAGAGAAGACCCCATGGTTATATCTGACTCTCAAGTTGTGCCCGGGTTTGATGCTATCCGTACCACTCGATTCAGCTCTGTCATCTTTGAGAATGAACGTAGGAAACTCACGGTTTTGATCACGAACCGCCAGCCGCTTGAGGAGCAGCTTGGAGTTGATCTGATCTATTACAACGGGCTCTTGTGACATGGTTTGAGCCAATCATCCGGTCAGAGCGTACAGGCCAAGGGGTGGTTCGGGCGTTGCGCTTTGCCGGATTTTGAGTTTGAAGTATTCGGTATCGAGCAGTCCGCGAGCGCGTTTACGGATCAACCCGATCGCGACGTGGCCGCCTTCGAGTCGGGCGGTGGTGATGGGGTGGGCCGCGTAGTTGCAGATCCCGGTGCGATGCCGCTGTAGCATCGCCACGAAGCGTTTCATGGGGGCCAGCCCGGTGGCCTCGGCCAAGGCACACCAGGCATCCAGGCGCTGGCCCATGACGGTGAAGCTCGCTGGGGCGTGCCACAGTTGCTGGAGCTGTTCTTTCAAGGCATAGACTGCGTTGAGCGGGCCATTGACGGCGAGCAACCGATCGAGTCGCGCGGCCTGGCTATCGCTCAAGCGTTCGGCGTTTTTGAGCAGCAGATAACGGCTGCCAACCAAGACCTGCTTGTCGGCGTGGGTTGCCCGCTTGAACTCGGTTCGGCGGACGGTATCGATCACCTTCGAATACTGCTGCATGACATGGAAGCGATCGAAGACGATGGCGGCGTTCGGCAACGCCTCGGCCACCGCCTGTTCAAAGGGCTTCCACATATCCATGGCTACGGCCTCGATGCCCTGGGCAACGGGCTCATCGAGCTGATCGAAAAACGCCGTCAGGCCGGCCTTGCGACGGCCCTCGGTGACCCATACCAGATCGCCGGACTCGAGGTCGTAGACGATGGTCAGATAATCATGGCCCTTGGCGCGGGCGACCTCGTCGACGCCCAGATGCCGCAGGCCGGTCAGTGCGCCAGGATCCAGAGCCGGCAGATCACGCGTCAACGCCCGTTCGTCCATAGCCTTGACCGTACGCCACGCCAGGCCGGTGTAAGCCGCGACGGCGGCGATGCTGATATGCCGAGCCAGTTGGCTGACAAACCGCGCATAGCGGCGTGTGAAGCCATGGCCGGGCTCGACGAACGACAGCCGTTCCATACGGCGATCCGTCGCCCCGATCTTGAGCTGACAGTACGCGATCGAGAGCGTCACTGAGCGGCCCCAGATCGGCAGATCCTGAACCTCGCGACGCAGCCGTCGATTGACGGTGCCTCGTGCGCCGCTCCGGTGATCCACCGGCACGAAGCGGCGATCGCGGTCGCAGTGAAACACCAGCGTGCCACGAGCTTCGTCCCACGCCACGCCCTTGACGCACTGCCCGCGCAGACCAACAATCCAACTTGGGATGGTTGCCGCCATCTACAAACCCCTTCTGTATTTGTGTAGGAGCTTGTATTGAAACGGATTTGTCGGCGGCAGTCATCCCTCTCTAGCGCATGTCAGTGCAGAAGAGCCTTACAACGAAACTTTCAAATCGTTTCTAATGATCCAGTACAAGGCCATGGAGCAGGAAGCGCTGGAGGCTGTCTATCGCTTTCCGAATCAGCAGCTGGATGCCGAAGTCGCCCGAATGAAAAGTATCTTGGCCGAGCTTCGGAAGTGCCCTCAAAGTACGGATGCAGATAGTTTTCGGTTCTCAGATAACCCGTTTTTCTTAAAGCTCTGTCCGCGAATTATGTTCAACCCCGATGATGTTGGCTTGATCAAGGGCATGTACCTGCCACTGGATTACTGGGATTCGATCTCGAACCATGAGTCCATGAATGGCCCTAAGGGAGGAAAGCGCATTGCTTATTCGAATGTTCGGCGTTATTTCGACAATACAGCCTTCCTGACGCTCGCATCCGACGCATGGGTTGGCACCACTATTCCTCAGTCTGAACAATTGGAAGTATTGATCCGGTCAACGTTAGAGGCGGGTCGTGCTGTCGTGTTCGCGGTGAGCAAAGATAAAGAGGAGCGTCACCATGGCCGCAGCTAACAAATCGCTGCAGTTGACCGCCCAAAGCGCTTCCGCGCTTTGGGTTCCCTGCGCTGCCTGCGGCTACTCCGGCGGCAACTGAGCTTAGGCGTTAGGCCTTACATCAGGGACATTGGGGACATTGGGGACAGACCACGATTAAGTGGTACACCGCGGGTTGGGACAGAACCGTGGTCTGTCGCTTAATGCCATGATTGCGCCATGGCGCGCAGGGTGTTGGCGACGATGCGGCCGATCTCCTTGAGGCCATCCAGTTCCGCCTGTTTGGTAACCGTCATTGTTCGGTCTCTTTGTGAAGCGAATCGTTCGCTCGCGGGGGCATGGAGGCGTTGGATGGGTCTGTCAGGATCGAGCCGGCGACGACGTCAAAGAGATGGTCCGCGCGCGGCGCATGCGAAGGCTGCTCACGAAGCCAGGCAAGCGCCGCGATTATATCGAATAGCTCCGCACCATTGAGATCGTCCCGTGCCTTCCCCTCGGCTTGAGCACGGGTGAGGAGTGCTGTGCCCGCTGCTCGCAGCATGACGCACGAAGCATGAAGTGCGGAGTTTGGATCCTCGATGGCATCCATCATCAACGCGATGATGCCATGCTGGCTGTGGGTGAATTCAGTCGTTTCCTTCATCCATACCACGAGTGCGTTGTCGGCGGAATCCGAGGTTTCAAGTTCTCCTGCCCGCACCACCAGTGCCTCGAAGCTGGCGCGCAGCAACGCTTCGAGCAAAGCCTCTCGCGTCGGGAAGTGTCGGTACAGCGTGCCCAGGCCGACACCTGCTCTGCGCGCTATATCACGCAGCGAGGCGTCGGCACCCTGGTCGGCGAAGGCCTCGCCCGCAACCGCTAGCAGGCGGTCGTAATTTTTCTTGGCATCAACTCTCATGGTTCACCTTGACAAAGTGGAACAGCGCTCCAATTATGTGGAGCACTGTTCCGGTGACGATAGCCCATTTGTGGCTACGGAAAAAGCGATGCCGACCCAGACGATGAAAGCGATTCGACAGTACGAATTCGGCGGTCCCGATGTGCTGCGATACGAGGATGCGCCCATGCCGATCCTGCAGGCGGGGGAAGTGCTCGTTCGCGTTCACGCGGTCGGTCTCAACCCGCCGGACTGGTACCTGCGCGAGGGCTATAAGTCCCTGCATCCCGAATGGCAGCCGCCGATGGATTTCCCGCTCATTCTGGGAACGGACATCTCGGGTGTCGTTGTGACGGTCGCCGACGATGTCGAAGACTTCTCCGTCGGCGACGCCGTGTATTCGATGGTCCGCTTCCCCGGCGGCATGTTCGGTGGCAGCCAGGCCTACGCCGAGTACGTCGGCGTTCCGGCATCGGAAGTCGACCTCAAACCGGTCGGCATCGACCACGCGCATGCCGCCGGAGCGTCGATGTCGTTGCTCACCGCGTGGCAGTTCATGATCGCGCTGGGGCACGATGAACCGAACCCGCTTCAGCCGAACCGGCACGCGCCGGTGCCGCTCGAGGGCAAGACCGTACTCATCAATGGCGCCGCGGGCGGGGTAGGTCACTTCGCGGTACAGCTCGCGAAACTGAAAGGCGCGCACGTCGTCGCCGTCGCTTCGGGCAGGCATGAGTCACTACTGCGCGAACTCGGCGCCGATGAATTCATCGATTACACCCAAAGGCCTCCCGAGGACGTTGCCCACGACATCGACCTGGTCGTCGATGCTGTCGGCGGTGCGACCACCGGTCGTTTTTTGCGTACGCTGAAGCGCGGCGGCGCCCTGTTCCCGATCTACCCACTGGGCTTCGACGGTGCCGAGGAAGCCGCGAAGCTGGGCGTCACGGTCTCGGCAACCCAGGTCCGTTCGAGCGGGGCACAGCTGTCAGAAGTCGGGCGCTTGCTCGACGACGGGACGATCCGCGTCGTCGTGGACAGCGCCTACCCATTGGCCGAGGCCCGCAAGGCACACGAACGAGCCGCCATAGGCCATATCCAGGGCAAGATCGTCTTGACCGTCGAGTAGAAAAACGGAGGGCCAGGCTGCTACACGTCCTCGAGCACTATCCGCTACCGCATAGTTTGGGGACAGACCACGGTTGTGTGGCGGGCAGCAACCGGTCCGTGACAGAAGCCGGGGTCTGTCCCTTAATGCCCCCTGTCCCTTAAAATGCGCGGTCGATGTCTGTCTCTTATCGGGCTCTCGATACCTGCCGATATTTCTGGCTGCGAGAGACCCGCGCCATTGCACCTTGACGCTGCTGCCAGGCGCCACTAGGATTGAAATTGCCTAAAAAGACAGCGATGCAGGTATGGTGATAACCTGCGGTCTCTTTCGAGACAGTCACGCTTGAGCGGGCGCGCCCGCTCTTGGCCATGGCCGGACACCACAAGGGCTGACCTTGTGTGTGGTCGGTTGTGGCTGTTGTATGTATGCCGCCGATCCGTGTCCGCCCCCACGCGAACAAGGAGTACGGTATGGCTATTCTCGTTACAGGCGGAACTGGAAAGGTGGGCACGCCGCTGGTCAGGCACCTGTCGGGCCAAGGCGTCGATATTCATGTGCTCACCCGCAAACCCGACGACGCTGAGCTTCCGGAGGGTGTGACAGCCGTAGCCGGGGACCTGCTGAACATTGAAGCGATGCGGCGCGCGCTTCAACCTGTCAGTACGTTATTTCTCTTGGTTCCGGTTACCCCGCACGAACTCACGCAAACGCTGCTGATGCTTAATCTGGCAAAGGAAGCCGGCATTGAGCGTGTGGTGTATTTGTCTGTGTACGGTGTACGCGAATACACCAACGTGCCACATTGCGCTGCGAAACATGCGGCCGAGTTGATGATCGAGCAGCTTGGAATCCCTGCCACGATCCTGCGCCCCAACAGTTTCATGCAGAATGACCTCATGATCAGGGGCGCTATCCAGCGGGCCGGCCTGTATGCGTTTCCAATTGGGTCGAAGGGCGTTTCGAGCATCGACGTACGCGATATCGCGGAGGTTGCCGCCACGGCCATCCTGCGCCGCGAGCGATCCGCCGGGCCGCTGCCGACGGAGATCATAAACCTCGTCGGCCCAGACGTGCTCACGGGCAAAGCGAGCGCCGCGATCTGGTCGAATGCCCTAAAGCGGCCGATCACCTACGGCGGCGACGATACCCTCGCCTTTGAGCGCCAGGTTGCGAAGCACGTGCCTGACTGGAACGCCATGGACCTGCGCCTCATGCTGGACCGGTTTCAGAAGGACGGCTTGCGCGCATCGGCGGCGGACGTCGATATCATGACGAGCCTGCTCGGAAAGACACCGCGCCGCTATGCGGACTTCGTGGCGGAAACCTGCGTGAACTGGTAAGCCTCGTTCGACCGGCCGCAGGCGTCGAATCGACGCCTGCGGTGGACTCAATCAACCCGACCTAAAGCCGGCAGCTCATGTCGGTTTAGTCGCCTCGCCCGTTGCATTTTCATCCAGCAACCCCCGGCGTGCCGCCAAGGCCGCTAATTCGTCGGCATGCGCCGTGCCCCACTCGCAGAGCGGCAAGAGCGCCTGGGCGAGTTTGCTGCCAAATGGAGTGAGGGAATATTCCACCTTGGGCGGGATTTCGCCGTAATCGACGCGACTGACGACGCCGTCCGCCTGCAATTCCTTCAGCTGCTGAATCAGGACCTTGTCGCTGACCTTCCCGATGGCACGGCGCAATTCGCCATAGCGGCGCGTGCTCTGCATGAGGTGAAACAGGATCAGCGGCTTCCATTTGCCGCCCAACACGAACAGGGCGGCCTCCAGGCCGCACTTGAACGGACTCGTCGTCATACCGCCAGCTCCGGTTTTTTGGGTACTTACCAAAAGGTGCATACTAGAAATTGGGGATGCGCACCCCTAACTCAACTCCGTCACCACAACAGGAGTGAGTCATGGGTCAGTTGGACGGGAAGGTCGCGGTCGTTACCGGGGCCAATAGCGGGATCGGTCTGGCGGCTGCCAAGCGCTTCGTGGCCGAGGGCGCGCATGTCTATATCACGGGCCGTCGCCAGGAGGCGCTGGACCAGGCGGCCCGCGAGATCGGCGAGCGTGTGACGCCGGTGCAGGGTGATGTCTCGCGGCTGGCGGATCTGGACCGGCTGTTCGAGACCGTGCGTGTCGAACATGGGCGCCTCGATGTGCTGTTCGCCAACGCGGGCCTCGGCGAGCTGGAGCCGCTGGGGCAGATCACCGAGGCGTCCTTCGGTCTGATGTTCGATGTGAACGTGAAGGGCACGGTCTTTACCGTGCAGAAGGCTTTGCCACTCATGGGCCCGGGCGGCTCCATCATTCTCACCGGCTCGACGACCGGCACGATGGGCACGCCGGCGTTCAGCATCTACAGCGCCACCAAGGCGGCTATCCGCAACCTGGCGCGCAGCTGGACGCTGGATCTGAAAGGCACCGGCATTCGCGTGAACGTGCTGTCGCCGGGCGCGACGGCAACCCCCGGTTTGCACGGCGTTGCCGAGGCCGGCGGTGGTGATGCCTTGTATGAAAGCCTGATCGCCCAGACGCCGGCGGGCCGGATCGCCGATCCCGCGGAGGTTGCAGCCGTGGTGCTTTTTCTTGCCTCGGATGAAAGCTCGGCGCTGGCCGGAGGCGAAGTCTTTGCGGATGGCGGCATGGCGCAGGTGTGACACTCGTGGGCGGGGTACGCTCGGAT
This sequence comes from Salinisphaera sp. LB1, assembly GCF_003177035.1. Taxonomy (NCBI): domain Bacteria; kingdom Pseudomonadati; phylum Pseudomonadota; class Gammaproteobacteria; order Salinisphaerales; family Salinisphaeraceae; genus Salinisphaera; species Salinisphaera sp. LB1. The sequence goes on from NZ_CP029488.1 coordinate 1,716,687, forward strand.
GCCCCCGTCCACCATCCAAGCCTGGCGCGTTATATGGCCTACGAAACAAAAATCATCGTCCGTCGCGACCGTCGGACATCGGTTCGGCCGGTCGTCATGGCGGCCGGCTTTGTCCTGTGCAGCGAAACCTCGGCCGTGCCCGACCTGATCGTGCCCGGTGCAAACTATAGGTGGCGGGAACCGTGGTCTGTCCCTGAATGCCCACAAACTATAGGTGGCGGGAACCGTGGTCTGTCCCTGAATGCCCCGAGCAGCAAGTCGCGGCAATGCTGGGGCGACGTGTGAGCCGCGGGGCGCCGGGTAGGCCGAGGAAAGAAACGAAGTAGACCAGAGTGGCGGGAACCGTGGTCTGTCCCTGAATGTCCTTGTTAAGTGAACAGCATTGGGTCTGTCCCTGAATGCCCCGCAGTCTAGAAGCTAAACAATCGACTAAGAAAGTGCCTCGCTTATCGCTCGCCACTTGAAGTCCTTCATTCCATCGGCTGTGGTGCGCTTGGAAGTTGAGTCCACCCCCTGAATGTCCCGGGAGTGAGAACACCAGCGGTTCTAGGGCTGTTACCCAGCCCACCGACATGCGGCGGTCGTATGACGGGCTGGCGGCGATGGTGCGACGCCAACTCGGCGGGAACCCACTCAGCGGTCACGGCTTTGTGTTCATCAATCGCCGCCGTACCCAGCTGAAATGTCTGTACTTCGACGCGGGCGGTTACCGTTTTATGGCCGTCCGCGGGTGTCGTACTGAAGACGGTTCCCCTCGATTATCTCCCGTTGTGTCGCCGCCCACTCAGCCAATCGTCGCACGTTTTCCGCTAAGGACTGCCCGAGCGGCGTCAGGGAATATTCGACCCGCGGCGGCGTACTTGTGTGGACCGTTCGCTCCACCATTCCGTCACGCTCCAAGGTCTTGAGTGTCCTCGTTAACATCTGTTGCGAGATACCACTCACTTGCCGTGCGATCTCGTTGAAGCGCCGTGGGCCGAGTCGAAGCGCGACTACAACTTGGATTGTCCATTTCTCGCCGACCCGGCTGAGAATTTCTCTTACGCTGCTGCATTCGCTTCGGGCATCTGGGGTGCTCACATTCATTTGACCTGCTCCTAAAGATATGCTTTGACGGAATTTTTTAGATTACATACGTTGTGGCTGCCAACAAACGAGACTTCCTCAATGCAAGGAATTGGTGAGGGGAGGTCCATCATATGGAGACTACTATGGTCCTCTACTACTATCCGGGAGCTTGCAGCCTCGCCGATCACATCGCGCTGATCGAAGCAGGTCTTCCCTACACGCTCATTGGCATCACCCATGAGAAAAAAACCGAAGATCGTCGTGACTTCCTGTCGATCAATCCCAAGGGCTACGTCCCGGCGCTCGAACTCGACGATGGAGAAGTGCTCACGGAGAATCCGGTTATCCTTAACTACATTGCCGAAAAGAGCGGCAAGCTTCTTCCCGAAAAAGGCATCGCAAGATGGCGCTCCTTGGAAGCACTTGCCTTCATGGCGTCTGAAATTCATGGAAACTACGCGCCATTCTTCATGGATTTTCCAGAGATGGAGAAGGAACGGGCTCGAAAAAAGCTCGCAAAAGCCTTTTCTCTCCTAGATGACCAGATGGGCGACAAAAAGCATCTTGTGGGCGAGAATCTCACGATCGCCGACTGCTACCTTTTCTGGGTTCTGATGGCGTCTGCCAGAAGCGGCCTTGAACTGACGGAGCGCCTTCAAAGCTACTACGACCGGATGAAGCTGCGACCGTCCGTAGCCCGTGCGTTTTCTGAGGAAAACCTGCCGTCAGGCTGATTGATCCCCGGCGGCGGGATGTAACCGTCATGGGCAACAACGATCCGAGCGTCCCGCTGGGTTCTACCCCGCTCTCTACTCTACCCACGTCTCACGCGAAATGGAGGAGATAACGCACCGCAGCCGATACCGCGCTAAACAGCCTTAACTTAGCGCCATTCTGGTCTGTCCCCAATGCTGAGAGACTATTCTTCAGGCGCCTTCGCCGGCGCCGGCGCCCGGCTAGTATTGCCTCCACCGCGGCTCGCGCCCGTTTCCGGCCGGGTCGAACCCAGAATGCCCCCGATCCAGCCACGCAACCATTCCGATCCGGGGTCGTTGTCGGTCTGGGCAGTCCAGACGAGAGAGACGTCGGGCACGTCGAAGGTCATCGGTACCGGCACCACCCGGAGGCCGAAGGCAGAGCCGTAGCGCATCGCCATCCGCGTGGGCAGTGTGGCGATCAGAGGCGCACAGGCGATCATGCCGAGCACGCCGAGGAACTCGGATGAGGTGGCGGCCACGTTGAGCCGCCCACCAACGCGATCCAAAGCGGACTCGAGACAGCCGTGCAGGCTGTCACTGAGGCTGACCAACGCGTGTGGATGGGTCAGATAGTCTTGCAGCGAGATGGCGTCGCCGAGGCCAACCCGATCCGGATGGAATACGCAGCTCAGAGATTGTTCGTAAAGCGGCTGCTGCCGATAGCGCTTCGCCTGGCTGTCGAAACAGCCGACGGCAACATCCAGCACGCGATCGTCGAGCATCCGGTAGGCTTCGTCCGGCTTCACCGGGCGCCCGTGCAGCCGTACGCCCGGTGCGCGCTCGCGCAATACAGTGGCAAGCTCGGGCATGAGCAGCAGTTCGACCTCGCTGGAAAACCCCAGCCGAAACAGGCGTTCATCAGTCGCTGGATCGAAGCTGGCGGTGGTGTGGATGATGTCCTGCATCATGCGCAGCGTTTGGCCGATCGGCTCCGCCAGCGCCTGTGCCCGAGCCGTTGGCTGCATCTGCGTGCCGACGCGTACGAACAGCTTGTCGTCCAGCATCGTGCGCAGCACGGACAAACTATGGCTCATGGCCGGCTGGCGGATCTTCAGCCGCTCGGCGGCACGGGTCACGCTGCGCTCATGCATCATCGCGTCGAATGCGATGAGCAGATTGAGGTCGAAACTCCGCAGATCGAAATGGTCGATGGACTGCATTCTTCAAATCGATTTGTTTGATCGAGATATAGCAATACGTTCGCTCGGCACATTCGTCAATTGTGGAGTACGTAATGCCCGCGAACCCGACCTATCGCATCGGCAATGCCGAGATCACCCGTGTTCCCGAGATCGCGTTCGAAGACGCCGATATCGCCACCCTTTTTCCCGATAGCGCGCCGGACAGCCTTGCTCCGGATGCCAAACGCTGGGGACCACGCCATTTCGATGCCCGCACCGGCAAGCTGCGCCAGAGCGTGCACGCCTGGCTGGTTAAAACGCCGGCGCATACCCTTCTGATCGATACCGGCGCCGGAAACGACAAGGAGCGGCCGGAGGCGCCGGCGCTTCATCGGCTGGACGAGCCTTTCCTGGCGCGGCTTGAAGCCGCCGGCGCGAGTGCGGCCGACATCGATCACGTGTTGTTCACGCATCTGCATTCCGACCACGTCGGCTGGAACACGACCTGGCATGACGGCCGATGGCAGCCCACGTTCACCAACGCCTTGCACGTATTCTCGAAACGTGAATACGACTACAACGCCGCGCTGGCGGAGGACACGGCTCTGGCCGAGCGCATCCGAAAAAAGGCTGATCTCGGGCCTCGCGCCCGGCTACCTTCGCGAGGTTTTTTCGGAGACAGCGTACAGCCGGTCGCCGACGCCGGCCTTGCGCATCCGATTGATATCAACGAGACCGCATTCGAAGGCTTTGTCTTTCATCGCGTTCCTGGCCATAGCATCGACCAGGCCGCCATTTCCTTCACGTCTAACGGCGAAACCGCGTTGTTTTGGGGCGACGTATGTCATCACCCGCTGCAGGTTCGCCATACCGGCGTTAATTCCATGTTCTGCGAGTTCCCCGAGGCAGCGGTCGAGGCGCGCCTCTGGGCGCTCGGCTATGCCGCCGATCACGAGGCAACGGTATTCACCACTCATTTCGGTGGCGGGTCCGTCGGCCATGTCGTCCGCGATGGCGATGGTTTCGACTGGTGCTTCAGCGAGGGGGATGCGGCATGAACGAGCTCTTCAACAGCGATGATCTACTCCGGGAAGTCGTACGCGTTCCCGGCCCGGGTACCGGCACGACATTGCAGTTACTGCATAGATCCCGGCGCGATGCTGGCATCGCGTCGTCGCCTCGCACGATCATGTTGATGCACGGCGCGACGTTTTCCTCCGCCAGCCTGTTCGATGTTCCGCTCGAAGGCCAATCCTTCATGGACGTGTTGGCACGCGCCGGTTTCGATGTTTGGGCGGTGGATGTGCGCGGCTATGGCAGCTCGAGCCGGCCGGCCGCATTCCGCGAAGCCGCCGACGCGAATCCCCCGCAGACGCCGGCCATTGTGGCCGAGCAAGATCTGGCCGCGGCGATCGATGCAGTGTGCGCACGCCAAGCCATCGGCGGCCTCAATCTGCTGGGCATGTCCTGGGGCGGCTCGGTGGCCGGACGATATGCGAGTCGGCATCCGGAGCGGGTTGAGAAGCTCGTGCTGGTCGCCCCGCTCTGGCTTTCCGAGCAGCCGCTGCGTATCGATCAAGGCGGCCCGCTGCTTGCCTGGCGCGACGTCTCGCTGCACGGGGCACGCGATGCCTGGCTGGCCGATGCGCCCAAGGCCGCACGCCACGATCTACTGCCCGACGACGGATTCGAGCAGTGGCTCGAGGTGACGCGTGCCAGCGATACCGACGTCAACTCGGCGGCCACCGTTCGCGCACCGGGAGGTGCGATCGCCGATATTCGAAACCATTGGCACGCCGGAAAACCCCTCTACGATCCGGGCGACATCACGAGCCCGACCCTGATCGTGCATGCGGAATGGGATCGCGACGTGCGTATCGACATGATGCAGAATCTGTTCAGCCAGCTGGAGCACGCACGTTATCGCCGCTGGCTAGAAATCGGCGGCGGCACGCATCGTATTCTACTCGAACGGCAACGCGAGCAGGCGTTTGACGCGATCACCGGCTTTCTAGCCGAAGAGCGGAACACTCAATGACCGCGCTGGGCCGCTCGTGACGTCGCTACTTGCTTCGGTGGCGCGAGCGGCTCGTCGTCCTCAAACAATAGACGTCCGCGCGTCCTGCTTCCCAGCATACCGGTCCACATCATCCAGCGGGGCAACAACCGTCAAGCCTGTTTTTTCGCTGACGACGATTACCGCTTCTATCTGGAATGGCTGCAAGACTATGCAGCCATTGAGCGCGTGGCCATACATGCCTACGTGTTGATGACGAACCACGTGCACCTGCTTTTGAGTGCGCAGACGGCCGCCGGCGCCGGTCGGCTCATGAAACGACTCGGCCAGCGCTATGTTCAATATGTGAACCGCACCTATCGACGCAGCGGCACGCTCTGGGAGGGACGGTTCCGCTCTTGCCTGGCACAGGGAGAGCACTACGTGATGGGATGCTACCGCTATATCGAACTCAACCCCGTCCGAGCTGAGATGGTCGAGCACCCGGCCGAATACCGGTGGTCCAGTTACCGTGTGAACGGGCAGGGCGAACAAAGCCGCCTGATCACCTCGCACGCCCTCTATGACGCCTTGGGCGACAGCCCGGGCGCTCGCCAGGCCGCGTATCGCGAACTATTCCGATACAAACTGGACCCCGGTTTAGTGGATGAAATCCGCAAGGCGACCAACGGCAACTATGTTCTCGGCACCGAGCGATTCGAGCAGCAAGTCGCGGCGATGCTGGGACGACGCGTGAGCCGCGGGGCGCCGGGTAGGCCGAGGAAAGAAAAGAAGTAGGATAGAGTGGCGGGAACCGTGGTCTGTCGCCGAATTCCTCTTTGGATTGCATTGCAATCCATGATGCCCTTTGAGTTGGCGAAGATTAGCTCCAAGGATTCATTTTGCCACAGATGGTTACGATGCAATCCATATCAGGGACTCGGGCGTGACGTTTCATCCGAGGCGTGGGTGCCGACATCGCAGGCCGCAATCAATCGTGGCGTGATGAGTAACTGCCAGGTAATCATGCAGACAATCGCCAGTTTTTCGAGCGCCCCGTGAACAGCGGGTAGCCAGGGATCCAGCGCCAGCGCCATGAAGCAGCCGAGAATGAGCGCGCTCACGAGCCCGCGAGCGTGGTTCAAGATTCTGTCGTGCCACAGCGCGCGCGTGAGTGTCGACATACCGAGCAGGCCGAATACGAAGGCGAAGATGGCGCTGAACACATGCACGGTATGCACCAACTGGGGTACCGATGGCGACTTGAGCAGTGGTGGTCCTGCCGAGAAGGCGGTCACGAAAATACATAGCGCGCAGAAGTGGAACAGCCCGGCGGCCAGCGTGGCCCGTCGGCGCGGGATCAGGGCCTTAATAGACAGGCCGAAAAGGATCACGGCCACTGCGAACATGGCGAAAACGAGATGCAGCCAGAGCGCGAACGGACCGGCCAGATAGGCGCTGACGGGCGTGGCCAGTGGCCGGTTCGGCTGGCGGACCTGCGCCACGGCGCAGACGACGACGAATACGAGTGAACCTGCGCGCGAGAACTGCTGAAGGCGAATCAGGCCTACCGGCGTCGCGGTAAATGTAGGCGTCTCGCGATCAGGCATCGCATCTTCCGTTACATGACATGGCGGCGAATCGACCCGGCCGGAGCCGTTCCACAAACCAAGCACGAGCGTTAACGGCACGGTATTAAAAGCGCAGCGCAACTGCTGCGCCGGACATTCAAGATCCGTCTCAATATAACGCGCCATATCCGACAAATATATTCCGTAATACTGCTTATTGCAGCGTTTCGCAGCCGCTTGATAGCTTGAAAAAAATCGGTCGCCATGGGGCATAAGCATGAATACGTCGGCACAAGTGGAAGCCGCCGGAGGGCAGAACGATGACACGCTGAGTAAAACGCAAATCCGCCGCGCGGTGGGTGCTGCGGCCATCGGTAATGCCATGGAGTGGTTCGACTTTGGCGTCTATGGTTACTTGGCGACAACGGTCGGCCAGTTGTTTTTTCCTTCCAAGGCAGGCCATGGCGGTCATTCCCTCCTGGCTGCTTTCGGCGTGTTTGCGATCGCATTCCTCGCCCGGCCGTTCGGCAGTCTTTTCTTCGGGCCGTTAGGCGACAAGATCGGGCGTAGTCGCGTGCTGATCATAACCATTACCATGATGGCGGCAGGCACGACGGGCGTGGGGGTCTTACCGACTTATCAGACAATCGGGATCTGGGCCCCCATTTTGTTAATCATTACCCGTTTGGTGCAGGGCTTCTCGACCGGTGGCGAGTATGGCGGAGCGGCGACCTTCATGGTGGAGTCCTCGCCTGACGAAAGCCGCGGTTTTTTTACCAGTTTCCTGGAATTCGGCACGCTGAGTGGTTATTCGGTGGGTGCCGGCCTGGTCACCATCATGACGGTGCTGCTGCCCGACCAAGCGATGCACAACTGGGGTTGGCGCATCCCGTTTCTGTGTGCGGCGCCGCTTGGGCTGTTCGGCTTGTTTCTGCGGCTCCGGCTGGAAGATAGCGCGGCATTCACTCAGCTATCGAGTAAAGGCGAGCAGTCCCGCGCCCCCTTGCGTGAGCTGATCACCGAGCACTGGCAACGCATGCTTCGGTGCGTTGGTCTGGTGATATTGCTGAATATAGCCTATTACATCGTGCTCACGTACCTGCCGAGCTATTTTGAGAAACATCTGCATTTCTCGACCGCAGAGTCGCTCGAGATGCTTATCGCCGTATATATCGGGATGATGATCGTCATCGGATTTGTCGGGCGTATTTCTGATCGTATCGGGCGGAAACCCATCATCATCACGTCCGGAATCGGGTTTATTCTGTTGTCGTATCCCGTATTCTGGCTGTTTTCGACGGGTAACATGGTATATACCTTCGTGGGTTTGGGTGTTCTTGCTTTTCTCACGGTATTGCTGTCGGGCACCATGCCGTCGACGCTCCCCTCGATCTTCCCGACCCGTATCCGCAACGGTGGGTTTGCCATTTCCTATAACTTCTCCACATCGGCATTTGGCGGTACGGCGCCGTATGTCGTGACCGCATTAATGGGGGCTACCGGCAACCAATATATGCCTGCGTTTTATCTGATGCTTGCGGGAGCGATCGGTGTTGCGACGGTGTTGACGATCCGCGAAACGGCGGGGGTGCCTCTGGCCGGTTCGTCGGCTTTGCATGCGAGGCCGGCGGCGGCCCAGAGCGGCTAGTATTCCGTAACGCAAGTTCAAGTTATGGATGTCGAGTGATACTTTTCGCGCGTGTAATAGGAAAATAAAGGACAGACCAGAATGGCACTTACTTAAGCGCTAACATTCTGAACTATATAATAAAAAGGCGAGTCTCAACGCTAAGCTGGTTGTAACCACACAAACCCTGCTTGGCATCTGGAGACTCGCCATGTCCAAGCGTAGGCCGCTGCTCGGTCGCGTTCAATACCACGCCGCGCATTGCTCGGCAGCCGACTTCTTCAGCACGTTGACCGCACCGGAGTTGTTTGACTATCTCGAAGCGCACTTACCGGCTCATCGCGCGCGTGTATTCCCGCCGACTGAAACATTGTCGATGTTTGTGGCGCAGGCAGGCGCTCAGTGCGGATGGCTCCTGTCGATGGGCTGTCGATCAGGCGGCGACGTTCCGACTCTTATCCGGCTTGCCCGGCTGCAGCACAGCCACGGGAGGTTATTGTCGGGCGCGGGCCCGGTTGCCGACGGCGCTGATCCAGCAGTTGACGCGCATGACCGCCGAGTCGATAGACGCCCGAACGCCGCAAGACTGGCACCCGACCGGTCGGCGAGTCCGCGTCGTCGACGGCACGACCCTCTCGATGGCCGATACGCCGGCCAATCAGGCGCGTTATCCACAGCCGCGCTCACAACAGCCCGGCCTGGGTTTCCCACTGTGTCGCCTGGTCGCCGCATTCAACCTGGCCGATGGCGCGCGGCGTGGAAGGGCGCGCCGATATGAGCGTGGTAGTCGATTAGTCCCGGCGTCACAAATCGACCCTCACGATCGATCTCTACGCCTTCGGTTCGAGGCTGTCTCGACGCGTCGATTGGTAGGCTGGGCACGCCGACGCTGACAATTTCTTTGATACGATCACGCTCGATAACGATATCGACACACCGCCAAGGGGTGCGCCGGTGCCGTCGATAAGAGTCGCGCCACGTAAGATTAGTTGTTGATGCGGCCCATCGCCATAATCGCAACGCTCAGCCGGATCCAGTTCGGTTAGGCCACGGCTCTCAAACCCAGCCAAAACTTCTTCGCCTATCTCTATATTTTGTCCTCTCTCCGCTCGATTCGACTTAGCTTCGACCGTCGTGAATCTGGCGCGGACTGTTGGCGCGGCGCACGGTAGCCCGGCTCCCAACCTGTCCGCTACGGATACTCGCAGCCAGGATGAGTGCGACGCCCACGTATTGGGTAAAACCGAGCGTCTGGCCGAAAAACACCGCCATCAGCAGCATCGCTGTCAGAGGTTCGATGGTCGTGATTACCGCTACGGCAGAGGAGCGAACGGTTCTTAATCCGCGTGTAAACAAAAAATACGAAAAAAGCGTGCCGAACAGGCTAATCGCCAGGACCAAAGCCCACGATGAGGCGGCGGAGTACAGCCAGAGTCGGTGTACGCCATGCCAGAAAAACGGCGTGATGAGGAATACTAGTGCACTGATGCCGAACGAACTGGCCAGCAGCGTGCTCGAATCGATTCGCCGCAATAGGAGCTGGCCTAGCGTTGGGTATAGGGCGTAGCTCGCGCCTGACGCGAGTCCCATGCTCAGGCCGAAGGCGCCGATACGTTGCGTGCCTTCGCCGCTGTAAACCACCAGTACAACGCCGAGCAACGCGGCGATTGCCAGAAGCATCTTCCGCCACTCGAAACTTTCTTTTAGAATCCAAATGCTGAAAAACAGCGCCCATACCGGCGCTGTGTAGAGCAGACAAACGGCATAGGTCACGCCGGAAGCCTTGACAGATTGAAAGTACGCGAGGTTGTAAAGCAGCACGCCAAAAACCGATTGAGCGATTGCTATCGGTAGGCAACCAATCAAGCCGCGAATATCGATTCGGAGGAATACGAACGAGGCTGCCGCGATGGCCGCAGCCGAGATCACGACCCGAAAAGCGGATATTTCTGCAGGCGAATAGCCCCGCGCGGCGAGAAGCGACGCAATGACGCCGAGCGTGCCCCAGATTGCCGCAGCGGCAGCGACGTATACTGTGTCGGTATATCTCATCGCGGCTTCTTGCAGAGGTACAAGCCAAGCTCGCCCTGCAGCCCATGATGACGCGCTCTGAGATGCACCTCGAAATCCTGCCAGACTGCACATTCCGAACTCGTGCTCAAATAGATATTGCGCTTAGCTAGTACGCATTCTTTGATTTCGACCAAGGAAAAACCTGGCTCGCCGAGCAATGACTCAATCGGATGCACTTCAGTGCATATATGCGTCAGCCAACGATTGATCTCCGGTGTATTCACCGACAGGAAACCGCATTCGACGGCTTCGGGACGCCAGATCGAGAAGATAAAGGCGCCGTCACTTCGAAGAACGCGCCTGATTTCGCGCAGCATGCTGCGCGTATCGTGTGAGTGCACGATGGTGCCCATCATGCAGGTCACCAGATCGAAACACCCGTCTTCGAAGGGAAGAGCCCGCGCATCTGCGCGCTTGATACGATCGGTGTCGAGGTCGACCTGAGCGAGTAATCGTGCGGCGGCGTTGACCGCATGCTGTGAATGATCGACGCCGTAGGCATCAAACCCTAACTTCGACAACGCCCTGACATACCGTCCGGTCGCGGTACCGATATCCAGACTTCGGCCCGCGTCTATCGAATCTGGAAGTTCACGAAAAGCGCCAAATTCTAGCGCCTTGACGAGATTATCGGACTTGTTACCGCGCTCGTATGCTTCATACCACGGTTCCGGATATCGTATGTCCATGTCTCGCAGCGTCGCCAACCACTCAGCAGACGCTGCAATAATCGAGTCACGATGTCATTAGGCAAAGGTGAACCGCAGTTTAGTTTCTGTAAAAGGATGGTGTGGCGCCGAGATGCTTTTTGAAAAGATAGGTTAACGACGAGGTATTCTCGTAACCGAGCTGTCGAGCGATTTCGGTTACCGTATCATTTGAATTCTGAAGACGTTCGATTGCTGCCTGTAGCCGCGCTTCCAGTTGGACTTGCTTCGGAGTTTTCTGAAAAGCGGCTCGAAACTGGCGATGAAAAAAAGAAGAGGACATGTTCAGTTGTGTCAAGAGCACGCTAACCAGATTCGGCGTGGTGATATCGGTTTCTAGCTGCCGCTTAGCAAAGCTTAAATAGGCCGGAATCACTGGTTGATCAACAGCCGTTGTGGCCTCTTCCAGTAATTCCAGGGCCGTCGTTGCAGCAGATATGGATTGCGGAAGAATTCCGCCTGGATTAGAGGTCGTGGCTGCTGCCAGAAACCGTGCATACTGGCGAAGGACATTGCTGGTATGCACTGTAAACAGACGGGGCAGACCATCGAATCGAGCTCTTATGAGCTGCGCGGAAAGGTCCAGGACCAAGAATTCGCTGTCACGTGATGTCGCGAAATCGTGTTGACTCTCGGCTGTGACAATGCCAGCCGTTTCATGGGTCAAGCGCTTAAGGGAGCCGTCGACTTCGATCTCCATCAGGCCACGCAGCGGAATGATCGCCTGAGCAAAGTCGTGCCTGTGGGTATCCGTTACCGGACGATAACGTCGATACGCAATCGTCGTGTACGTTTCCATGGCCACCCCGCGGTCCGTATGGTCATTCATTGTGTTGCGGTATCACACCTAGATCACACCATCAAATAGGCCAACCGAAAAGCTCGTGAAAACCCGGCGTCGGTTCTTGTTTTATGCATCACACATTTCGAGCTTTTCTGCGCCAGGGGCGCGAGCAAACGCAGAACCCCCAGGGGCAAACCACGGTTAAGTGTAATTGGCTTTTCGGAGGAGCTGCCGCTCCGCCACCAAACCGCACTCCCTCGTCGCCGCTCATCCCCTCAGAACAAGCGACATCTGCGGGTATTGCTCGCTGATGAATTCGACAAACGCGCGCACCTTGGGTGCAGGCAGTCGTCGCGATGTGTGTAATACCCAGAGCGCGGCTTCTGCGCCGCTGACCGTGCCCCACTGCACCAGCTCGCCACTGCTCAGCTGGCTCCAGGCGATTGACTGAGGGATGAGCGCAGCACCGGTACCGGCGACGGCTGCGTCGCGGATCATCAGGAACGAGGACAGCTTCAGCCGCGGCACCGGTTCCAGCACCAGGCGCCCGTCATCGAGGTTCCAGCGGGTTGGCTGGAAGGTGGAATACACGATGGCAGGCACCTCGCGGACGTCGCCTGGCGCCGGCATGGGCACCGAGGGTGCCGCGACGACCACCTGCCGATCTTTCGCGAAGCAGCGACCGACCAGGCTGCTGTCCGGGCGCGGGTTGATGCGGATGGCGACGTCGAATCGCTCTTCGACCAGATCGACCATGCGGTCTTCGGCAATCACCTCGACCGTGACGTCGGGATAGCGGGCGCAGAAGTCGGCGCAGAGCCGTCCCATCGCCAGTTGGGCGAACAAGATCGGGGACGCGATGCGCAGGCGCCCGCGAGGCGTCGATAGCCCCTCGCGCGTCGATGTCATGGCCTCTGCAACCTCATGCATCGGGCCGTCGATTCGTTCCATCAGCATTTCGCCGGCTTCGGTGAGCTTCAGGCCGCGGGCGCTGCGCTCGATGAGGCGCACGCCAAGTTCCTCCTCCAGCCCGGCAATGCGCCGGGACAAGGTGGCCTTCGACTTGCCGCTGGCCCGGCTCGCCTTCCCCAACCCACCGTGCCCCGCCACCAGCGCGAAGTCGGTCAATGCGTTCAGATCCATGTGTTTCACATTTGAGACGAGATGTCTTGAGTTTCGAGTCTTAGTTTTGTTCGTGCAACAGCCTATTGTTCTCGTCACCCCAACTTGCAACGAGGACAAGGCAATGAACAAGACGCAACACGCTGTACTGATCCGCGCCTACGGCGGCGCCGACGCCGCCGAGGTGGCGAAGATCGCCAAACCCGAGGCCGGGCCGGGCCAGGTGCGGGTCCAGGTCCGGGCCGCCGGCATCAACGGCATTGACTGGAAGGTTCGCGAGGGCTATGTGCGGGATGCGTTTCCGCTGCAACTGCCGGCCGTGCTGGGCATCGAGCTGGCGGGCGTGGTGGTGGGCGTGGGCCCAGGTGCCTCGCGGTTCCGCGTCGGCGACCGCGTCATGGGACCTTCGGGCGGTCTTGGCGCCTATGCCGAGTTCGTGGCGGTCGACGAAGCGAACCTGGCCCCTATTCCAGACGCGCTGGACGATGTCAGTGCGGCCGGCATCCCGGTGGCCGCCGTCGCTGCCTGGCAAAGCCTCCATCACGCCGGGCCGATCCGGCCGGGGCAGCGGATCCTGATCCATGGGGCCGCTGGCGGGTTGGGCGGTTATGCCGTGCAGTACGCGAAAGCGGCCGGTGCCGAGGTGTTCGCGACGGCGGCGACAGCGCATGTCGACTACGTCCGCTCGCTCGGTGCCGACCATGTCATCGACTATCAGGTCCAGCGGTTCGAAGACGTCGCGAACGACATCGACCTGGTGCTCGACTATGTCGGCGGCGAGGTGCTCGACCGCTCGTGGCAGGTGCTGAAAAGCACGGGCGCCATCGTCGGCACTTCCTCGCCGGACATTCTGGTCCGCACGCCCGCCGGGCGTCGTGGCCTGTGGTTCATCAATCAGCCGGATGCCGGGCTGCTGCAGAAGCTGGCAATGGACATCGCCACCGGCGCCCTGGAGTCCAAGATCAGCGAGGTGGTCGGTTTCGCGGAGATTCCTGCGGCCATCGAGCGCAATCGGACCGACTCGCACGCCGGCAAGGTCGTGGCGAACTTTTCCCTCTGATCTTTCTATTCCTTCTATCCAGGAGATTCACATGAGCATTTTGGTTACCGGCGCCACGGGCACCGTGGGTTCTCTCGTGGTCGAGCGCCTCGCTGCTGCGGGTGCAGACGTCAAGGCACTCGTGCGTCAATCGGGCAAACGGAGCTTTCCCGACGGCGTTACCGAAGTAGTGGGCGACTTTTCGGACGTCCCTTCGTTGCGAGCAGCCTTCTCATCCGTACGCACGCTGTTTCTGCTCAACCCTGTTGCTGCCGACGAGCTGACACAGGCGCTCGTCGCGCTCAACCTCGCTCGCGAGGCAGGCGTTGAGCGCATCGTCTACCTGTCGGTGATCCATGCGGACAGGTTCACCAATGTGCCGCATTTCACCAGCAAGCACACAGTGGAACGCATGGTCGAGAGCCTGGACATTCCAGCCTCCATCCTGCGTCCGGCCTACTTCATGCAGAACGAGCACATGGTCCAGCAGGTTATTCAGGACTACGGTATCTACCCGATGCCAATCGGTACGGCCGGCGTCGAAATGATCGACGTGCGCGACATCGCCGACGTCGCGGCGGCCGAGCTGCTCCGTCGCGACCGGGCTCCTGCTGCACTGCCGCGGCTAACGCTGGACCTGATAGGCCCCGAGGCACTCACCGGAGTGTCGGCAGCGGAAGCTTGGAGTAAGGCACTCGGTCGTGAGGTGGCCTACGGTGGCAACGACGTCGCTGCCTTCGAACAGCAGATGGCCTCATTCGGACCCACCTGGCTGGCCTACGACATGCGGCTGATGATGGAAGGCATCCAGCAGCACGGCATGCACGGGGCGAAGGGGGCGGCGGAACAGCTTCAGGGCATTCTGGGACGTCCGCTGCGCAGCTACGCCGAGTTCGTCCTGGAAGTGGCCGGCGCGGATTGAGTGCACCTGGAGGAAGCGGCGCTCCAGCAATAGCGCGGCTCCGATTTCAAAAGAGAAGGCCGTATGACAGGTGGCAACCGTCCAATACACAGGGCGGTCGCCATCGCTCTTTTTTTACGGAGCACAGTCGAAAGCCGTTTCCCCCTAGCCCAGAGGTCATCCATCAAGGCTGGCGCAAGTTCGCCACTGTGGCCCAACCCTCAGGGGCGCAGCCCCCGGTTTTGATATCGAAGGAGCCCCGGGTCGGATCTTGTTGTGAATACCGCGATTGCTTGGAGTAAGGCCTTCGGCCGGCGCCCGTGAGGCGGATGCCGACTGGTGCGGGCAAGTCGCCCGCACAGCGCCGAAAACAAGGCTCGACGCAGTGACCTGCGCCCGGCCTATTTCATCGTTTTGGGTGTCAACTGTCGCCGGCCGATACCGGGCCGTGGATGGTCTGTGTGGTCAGGTTCGGATCGGCCATGATGTCGCTGTCGGAATCGTCGCCTGCGGGTTTTCATCGAGCGGTCAGTGTGAACGCCACAAACGTTAGCGCAGGCTATCGAGCGGGCCGATGCAAGCCCCAATCCCGAATGCTCTCTTTTTTTATCCAAGAATCGGGCGTGAAAATGATGGGGGCAAAATATCGCGCAAATAGATAAGGCGTTAGGTGCGCAAGGGGCCGTTTTTGGCTTTACAGTTTTATTTCCATTGAGTCATCAATGGCATTGCGCCGGTTCGGCGGTTGCGACCGCACTAGGCATTGTCACGCCCGAATTGGCATGATTTAAGAGCCGAGTGATTGCTTTACGAGTTTCGGGGATCGAAGCCGTAGATAAAGCAGTCGCTTTTTGTTGCGTCATTGAAAACACGATCATGCAAAGATCAGCGAATTTATACAAAAGTCGAATAATTGACGGAGAATGTGCGCCTATCGAGCGGCCGAGTAATACATAGGTATGAAATGTCGGACTTTTGATGTACATGGCGATGGCGCGGCGGTAGGGTCGATCATATAAAGACAACTGTCGCCCGGGCTGGCCGATTTGCGTTTGGGCAGGGCGATCTGCATCGCGAACGCTCACCGTCGTTTTCCGGCGGTAGCGGAGGAGAGTCGATGATGAAATATGCCGTTGCTGCCATCGTGCTACTGATTTGCTCGCCCTGTGTTTTCGCGGCATCGGTGACCATTAGCTATTGGAATTTCTTCACCGGCGGCGACGGCATTCGCATGAAGCAGCTGGTTCAGGATTTCAATAAAAGCCACAACGGCATTCAGGTTGACTCGGCCACGCTCAAGTGGGGTACGCCGTTCTACACCAAGCTGCACAGCGCCGTCGCATCGGGCAACGCGCCGGATGTCGTCAGTTATCACCTGTCGCATTTTCCGATCGGGATCAAACAGGGCGATCTACGCCCGAACACCACCGCAGAACTGAACAAGGTCGGCCTGCACAAGGATCAGTTTCTGAAAACCCTGATCGATAAGTCGCTGGCCGATAGCAAGGCATATGGCCAACCCGGTCGGCTCTACGGGGTGCCGCTGGATACGCACACGCTGGTGCTCTACTACAACAAAGACGTGCTGCGCAAGGCCGGCGTGCTCGGTCAGTCGGGGCAGCTCAAGATCCAGGGCATCAAGCAGTTCGACAAGATGCTCAAGAAGATCAAGACCCAGACCAACGCGTTGCCGATCGCTTTCGCGTCGAATGATGCGCCCACCGTATGGCGCACCTGGTACACGCTGTTCAAGCAGCAGCACGGCACGCTCGAAAAGAACAACAAGCTCTATCTGAAGGATCTTGATTCGACTGGCCTGAAGAGCCTGCGCGTTATCGCTAACTGGTCGAAGCGGGGCTACACCAGTCATCACACCTCGTATCCGGCCATGGTGGCTTTATTCAGCAGCGGCCGGGCGGCGTTCATGATCAACGGCGACTGGGAGGTGCCCACGCTGGTCGACGGCAAGAAGAAGGGCACCCTTGGATTTGATTACGGCATCATGGCGTTCCCGAAAATGTATGCCAATCGAGACACTTGGGCGGACTCGCACAACCTCGCCATTCCGGCGCATAAAGGCCAGCCGATGTCGCCGGCCAAGCGCAAGGCGGTATACACGTTTATCGACTACGTTGAAAAACACGCGACGATCTGGGCCGCGGGCGGGCATATTCCCGCCTATAAGCCGGTGCTCGACAGCGCCCAGTTCAAGCAGATGGTGCCGAACGACGAGTACACGCCACAGGCGGCCCAGGACGTCGTATTCGCGCCCAGCCTGCCGGTCTTCGGCGTCGCCAGCCCGGCTTACAACGCGGTAGACAACTTCTTCGTGCCGGCGATGGCCGGACAGATGACGCCCAAGGCCGCCATGGCGCACTTCCGCAAGAGTCTTGTGAGCGCCAGCCAGCACTAGCTGGACGCAACCGCAGACCCGGGACAAGGCGCGGAGTCGGGAATCATGGCCGAGAAATCGTCGAGCACGAAACGAGCCGAATCGGCGGGGGTGAGGGCCAAGGCGTGGTCGCGGCGTGCCATCCGTCGCAAAAACGCGCGGTCTGCGTTGCTGATGATCGCGCCGTTTCTGGTCGTTTACGGCGTATTCCTGATCTATCCCGCCATCCGCGTATTCTGGCTGACCTTCACGAGCGCCGATCTGACGGGCAACGGCGGCGCATTCGTCGGTCTGGATAATTACACCCGACTCATCTTCGATCCGCTGTTCTGGGCTTCCGTCTGGCACACCGTTTACTTTGTGCTGCTGACGGCCGCACCCAGCACTGCCGTGGGGTTGCTGCTCGCCATTCTCGTTCTGCGATGGAACCGATTGCGGCCGTTTTTTCTCGCCGCTTTTTTCCTGCCCTATATCCTGCCGGTGAGCGTGGTCACGATGATCTGGGCATGGATCCTCGACCCCAATTTCGGCGTGGCGAACTATCTTTTCGGCACCAATATTGCCTGGCTGGACAACGCCAGCTGGGCCATGCCGATGGTCGCTTTCGTCACGATCTGGTGGATGGTCGGCTTCAACACGGTGTTGTTCATTTCCGGACTACAGAACATTCCGAACGAGATCTATGAGGCGGCACGCCTGGACGGCTGTGGTCCCGTCCGGCTGTTCACGTCGATTACGTGGCCGATGCTGTACCCGGTGACGGTGCTGGTATTCACCTTGCAATTGATCTTGCAGTTCAAGATTTTCAATCAGGTCTATCTGCTGACCCACGGCGGGCCGTACAACTCCACCATCGTGCTCTTGCAGTATATGTACCGCCAGGCGTTCAACCAGCACAACGGCGGTTATGCCGCCACGATTTCGGTGAGCGTGTTTGTCCTCATCCTGGTCACTTCCTTCATTCAATATCGGTTGTTGAGCAGCCGCAAGGGGAGTGACGCATGACGATACGCCGCCATCTGGCGACCGCCGCCCTGTTCATGGTCACGAGTGTGCTGGCTCTGTTCTGGCTGTTTCCGTTGTACTGGGCGGTCAAGACGTCGCTGATCAGCGAATCCCAGACCATTGCCCGCCCGCCGACCTGGTTCCCGACGCATATCACCTTCGCTGCGTTTCGCAACGTGCTGGAAAACAGCCCGATCGTGGTCTGGTACATCAACAGCGTCATTACTGGCGTGATCATTACCGTGGCGACCCTGCTGCTGTCAGCGATGTGTGCCTATGCGCTATCGCAGCTCCGCTTCAAGGGACGGACGATGCTGTTCTGGCTGGTCCTGGCGGGCTTCATGATCCCGCTCGAGGCCAACGCCATTCCACTTTACATGCTGCTCAACCGGTTCGGCCTGGTAAACAGCTACGCCGGCATCATTCTGCCGCAGCTCGCCTTTCCGGCTGCGGTGATCATCTACAAGCGTTTTTTCGACGATGTGCCCCAGGATTTTCGCGACGCGGCCCGTCTGGACGGCGCCGGTGAGTTTCGCATCCTGTTCAGTATCTACCTGCCCATCAACTGGGGTATCACCTGGGCCATCGCGATCATCGTGTTCATCGTGGCCTGGAACAATTTCTTCTGGCCATTCGTGATCATCACGTCGACCGACAAGATGACGATCCCGGTAGGCATCACCCAGGTGCAGTCGGCCTATGGCGTGACCTACGCCAACCAGATGGCCACGGCCGTATTGGCCGCAGTGCCCGTGGTGATCGCCTATCTATTCTTCCAGAAGCGGATCACCGAGGGCGTGATGTCGACCACCACGCTCAAGTGAGACCGTTCCACGACGCACGACGCGACTGATGCAACTGACGACACGGGTTTCACATGCCGAACGCGCAACTGATTGCTGACCGGGACTTCGTCGTTTCCGAACTGGATCGAATGCTTTTCGGTTCCTTCGTCGAACACATGGGGCGCAGCGTGTACTCCGGCATCTACGAGCCGGATCATCCCACCGCTGATGCCCACGGCTTCCGCGGCGATGTGCTCGCGCTGGTAGCAGAGCTGGGTGTGACGCTGGTGCGCTATCCCGGCGGCAATTTCCTGTCCGGCTACAACTGGGAGGACGGCGTCGGCCCGCAGGCCGAACGCCCGAAACGTCGCGATCTGGCTTGGTTTTCCACGGAAAGCAATCAATTCGGCACCAACGAGTTCATCGACTGGTGCCGCGTTACCGGCATCGAGCCGATGTTCGGGGTCAACCTGGGCACGCGCGGCATCGATGAGGCACGGCGCTTCATCGAATACTGCAACGGCGCGCCCGGTTCCGCGCTGGCGGATTGGCGCGTTGAGCACGGCTACCGCCAGCCGCACGGCATCAAATACTGGTGTCTCGGCAACGAGATGGACGGGCCCTGGCAGATTGGCAGTCTGACCGCCGCCGAGTATGGCCGCCGGGCCCAGGAAAGCGCCAAGGTCATGCGCTGGGTGGACCCGGATGTACAGCTTGCGGCCTGTGGCTCGTCAAACCGCGGCATGCAGACCTTCGGTCACTGGGAGCAGGAAGTGCTCGATCACTGCTTCGATCAGGTCGACCTTATTTCCCTGCATACCTACTTTCGCAACGACCACGACGATCTCGGCGAATATTTCGCCGAGATCGAACTGATGGATATGTTCATCCGCGAGGTGGTATCGATCTGCGACGCCGTGGCCGCCAAGCGGCGCTCGCCCAAACGCGTGATGTTGTCGTTCGACGAATGGAACGTGTGGTACCGCACCCACAGCGAACCGTACATGCACAAGCCGGGCTGGCCGACCGCGCCGCGCCTGATCGAGGAAGTCTACGATTTCGAGGACGCGCTGATTGTCGGTGGTGCCCTGATCACACTCATCAACAATGCCGATCGCGTGAAAATTGCCTGCCTGGCGCAACTCGTCAACGTCATTGCGCCGATCATGACCGAACCCGGCGGGCCCGCCTGGCGCCAGACCATCTTCTGGCCATTCGCACTCGCCGCCCGCCACGGCCATGGCCGCGTCTTGCAGTTGCATACCGCCAGCCCGGGCTACACGACACAGGCGGGCATCGAGGTGCCTTATCTTTACGCCACCGCCATCGACAACCGCGCGGATGGCACGGTGACGCTGATGGCCATGAATCGACACCAGAGCGAGCCGCTGGAATTGAATGCCGAGCTACGCGGCTATGGTCTTGAAGAGCTGGTGAGCGCCACGGAACTCCACGAACAGGACACCAAGGCCACCAACACGGCCGACGAGCCCGATCGCGTCGTGCCCCGTCGACTCGCGAGCGCACGTTTGAGCGGGGCGATCGTACAGGCCACATTGCAGCCCGCGTCGTGGAATATCATCGTCTTGCGCACACGGGACGTATCGCACACTGAAGCCTAGCCGCCCATTCGTCGTCCGATTTCGGCGCTTTTTCGCGCCGTGCGCGTAGCGCGCTGCGTTGGCGCGCCGTCGATCCGGTGGGGCTTGAGCTGGCGCCCTCGTCGCAGGCACGGTTTTGACGATTGTCCCTGGAATGCCCGGGCAGAGCCCCTTGCAGGCGGCGTTGCGTTGAAAAGCGGTAACCGCGATACCGCGTGATACGATCGCTAAGTAGGCATCGGCCGTGGTGTGGGAGCATCTGCGGCGGCGTGTGATCGAGTAGCCGGATGCGGCGCAGCGCCGGGCTGGCACGCGTACGCTAACGAGGCAAGGCGTCGACCCGACGCGCAGCGGGGGTAGCAGTGGTGACCAACAATCCGGGGCTGTGGACAGCGGCGGTGGCCGTCAAAGACTGGCCGGCCTGTGCTGCAACGGTCGATGCGGTCGTGCGCAAGACGGTACCCCGTTCGGCGATCGAAAGCATCGCAGCGGATCTGAACCTTCGCCCGGCCGGTATTGCGAGCCGCGAGGCTGGTGGCCGGCAACGTCGGCCTATAGGCGATATCACCGAGCAGCCGCCGACACGCGCCGTGACAGGACACAGGTGTCCTGTCACGGGTATTTTGCCGTATTCAGAACGCCTGTGTGCGCGCAGCACAAGGCGCGCGACTGCGCCCTAGATGCGTCGCGCGCCGCTGGTCACGGGCCTGCTTCTGATTCTGACCGTCGCGGCCGCGGCGGCCTCGCTGTTGCAGTATTTCCGGCCGGGCTCGCTGGCGCATCTGCCCATCGTGCCGGTGGCTGCCAGCCTTGCAGCCGTGTTCGTGGCCTGGCTGGCCAGCCGCGGCATCGAACGATTGGCCACCGGCCTGAACATCGGTCGCCATGCCTGGCAGCGGCGTATCCGCCACGCGCTCCGCGTCGAGCCAGACCAGCGTTTTCGTGAAGCCGACCTGCTGGCGGCGCTGCTGCATCTGGCGGTATGGCTGCCGCTGCCCCTGGTTGTGCTGCACTTCTGGGGATTGTCGCGCGCCAGCCTGGACCTGCTGCGCCATATGGCCTGGACAGGCTTTCCCATCGGCAAGATGCAGCTCGTACCGGCGCAGCTGCTCATGGGGGCGATCCTGCTGGTGATGCTGGCCACGCTGATCCGCTGGCTGACCGGCGTGATGGAAAACCGCTGGCTGGCGCGCACGCCGATGGAGATACACACCCGTGAGTCGGTGGCCACCCTCACGGGCTACGCGTTGTTCGTGGTCGCTGCGCTCCTGGTGCTCAGCTATATCGGGCTCGATCTCACCAAGCTGGCTTTCATCGCCGGTGCGTTATCGGTCGGTATCGGCTTCGGGTTGCAGACGATCGTCAACAACTTCGTCTCCGGCCTGATCCTGTTGTTCGAACAACCGGTACGCAGCGGCAACTACATCACCGTAGGCGAAACCGAGGGCTTCGTGCGGCGCATCCGCATCCGCGCCACCGAGATCGAGACGCTGGACCGGATTACAGTGGTCGTGCCGAATTCCGAATTGCTAACGCAGCACGTGAAGAACTGGAATCTGCGTGACCGTTATGGCCGCCTTCGCTGCCCGGTCGGCGTGGCGTACGGCAGCGACGTGCAGTTGGTGCAGCGCCTGCTGCTGGAGGTCGCCCACGCCCATCGCGAAGTGTTCAGCGAAGGGCTGAAGAGCATGCCCGAGCCGCAGGCGCTGTTCCTGGCTTTCGGCGACTCGGCCCTGAACTTCGAATTGCGCTGCTTCATCCGCGACATCACGCGACGCTTCATCGTGATTTCGGAGATCAACTGCGCGATCGATGCCGCCTTCCGTGCCCACAATGTCACCGTCGCTTTCCCGCAGCTGGATGTCTGGCATCGTAACCTGCCCCCGTCTGCCGGCCTGGCGAGTGACGATGCGACAGGGCACTAAATATCGCAACATGCGGTTTTGCATTCGCTCGGACCACAGGAAGCAACCCGATGTGCTGGCGTCGGTATCTCGGAGAAAGGGACAGGCTTTGACCTGCGCGCATGGACAAAGTCTGCCGCTATCGCATGCGTCTTGCGAGCATTTGACGCAGGCGTAAAAGCGAACGGTCTAGGCCGCTCGTATGGCGCCGCGTATGGAATCGGTGGTCTGATTGATCGAAGCGGAGCCTGTTCCAGGCGCATGATGCAGGCTGATCGAAAATCGCGGTAACGCCGGCAATTCCGAGTCAGGCGGGAGCGTCTGCAAATGGGATGGCACGGCCGACTCAAGGCACGCGGTGATCGCCAAGTCGCCCGCTACGGCGGCCATGGCCGCATCGAGATTGCCATCCTCGAACCGGTGCACCCACGAGATATTGTGTTCCCGCAATACGCCGAAGACCGAGTCACGAAACACGCATCGTTCGCTGACCAGCGAAAGCGGGAGCGGCCGCCTTGCATGGGCCTGGCCCGCGGGGCTGCCGACCCAGACCAGCTGCTCGGAGACCAGTTGAGTCGCCCCAGCGTGATCCCCAGGCGCTTCCAGCACCGACAAATCAATTTTGCCGGAAAGCAACAGGGCCTCAAGCTCGGCCGATGTGCCGCTATGCACTGATAGCTCGATGTCCGGATCTGCTGTCGATAGGGATTTAAGAATCGCCGGCATGTAGCGACCGACAAGATCGCAAGGCATGCCCAGTCTTACGCGTTCGATTTTCTGGCGGCTCGTCGTCTCGACTAGAAAACGATCATTGAGTTCGACCATCGCCTCCGCATGACGCAGCAATCGGGCGCCATCGGCCGTGAGTTTTAAACCGTCGTTATCACGCTGCAGCAAACGGTGCCCCAGGAACGTCTCGAGGCGTTTGAGCTGCTGGCTGACGGCACTCTGCGTCAGATACAGCGCGTGGGCTGCCCTGACCATGCTGCCGTAGCGCACGACCGCGGCATAGGTGCGTAGAAGGCGAATCTCGAGATTTTGAGGCATCGGTCTATCGTCCAGGCTTAAGCAAGCCTAATGGCGCCCATTATAAACATTCGTTTTTCGCGTGCTTCCGGGTCTTACAGAATCCACCTGATTCATGGGCTCACTCAAGGACGCAGGATGTGGCCGTCGTTATTGGTCTTTGTCTTTGTGGCGACCATTACCCCGGGTGGGGCCACGACATTGGCTACGGCATCCGGTACCCAGCACGGCCTGCGACGCAGCCTGCCGCTGATTGCCGGTATCGCGACCGGCCTGGCTAGCCTGGCTGCGGCCAGTTCGCTGGGACTTGGCCGTCTCTTACACGCCTTTCCGGCACTCGCTCTCGTGTTGCGAATCGCCGGATCCGGCTATCTCCTGTATCTCGCTTGGCAAGTCGCCTCGCCTGGCCGGCCCGATCCGGACTCGAAGAATATGCGCCGGCCCATTTCGTTTGCGGGCGGGGCGGTGCTGCTCTGGATGAATCCCAAGGGCTGGGCCATGACACTGAGCGCCGCCGTTACATTCAGTGCGCTCGCGGACACCCCCGTGGGGCTCGCCGTGAAGCTTGGCGCCGCGTTCGGCATAGCCGCCGTCATATCGCTCACGTCATGGTGCGTGATCGGTAAGGCGCTCGGCCAGTTGCTGCACAGCGACCGACAATGGCAAACAGTCAATAGGGCGCTTGGCGTTCTGCTGGCCGCGTCCGTCGTCGGGTTGTGGCTCGAGTAGCTCGTTCGAATACTTTCGCCGCCGCACGGTGCTGATGTCTCAACGAATGGCAATCAATCGAGGATATCCCATGGTGACCTGCTATCTACGTTATGTGATCGACCCGCTGAAGCTGGACGATTTCGAACATTACGCCCGGCTCTGGATCCCGCTGGTCGAACGCTTTGGCGGCGCGCATCACGGCTACTTCCTGCCTCACGAAGGCCCGAACAATATAGCGGTCGCACTTTTTTCCTTTCCGACGCTGGCGGCTTACGAAGCCTATCGAGAGAAAGCCGCGGATGACCCGGACTGCCAGGACGCCATGCGCCATTACGAAAAAACACAGTGCTATTTGAGTTATGAGCGATCATTCATGCGCCCGGTGTTACAGGCATATGGGTGAGCATTTGAGGTCAGGTTTGGCGATGTGCAAGCCCCTCGCCCACCGGGGTGGATAACCTGGAACGGCAGCGCGATACGAAATGCCGCCCGGTCGGCAACGGCTCGATCTGCTTGCCCTTCGCGTATCCTCTCTTCGTATCCGCCCGTTTTCGTAAACGCGAGCGACGCGATGCGCACCGATAGCCGTTTGTCCCGAATGCTGCACGTTCTTCTGCATATGGCGCGTGCGACCGAGCCGATGACGTCGGTGCAGATCGGCGCCATGCTGGGCACGAACGCGGTCGTGGTGCGGCGTACGATGGCCGGTCTGCGCAAGGCCGGCTATGTTGATGCCGAAAAGGGGCGCCACGGCGGTTGGCGTAACGCCTGAGACCAGACGCGCTAGAAAGCGGCGGTTAACTTGGCTCGATTCACCGTATAAATACGGTGTTGGTCTCTCGGGCAATGTGACCGATTATCGAATGTTTAAATCGCCTTGTGTCGCTGTGGCGGCAATATCCGTGATTCAGGTGGATTGCGGATGCCGCGTCTCGAACTTGTTTCGGGGTCATTCTTTTCCACGGTCGTACTTTCCCGGGAGCATTTTTCGCACTGACGTTCAGTTTATTGGAATCATACTTAACGTTATGAATTCGAAGCGTTTTAATTGCCGGAGCACCTTGGATGAAACTAGAACTTGTATTGTTATCCCACCATAGGGTGTGCACGAGGCGGAACGGCTTGGTATTACAAAGAGATGGCAGACAAACGCGCACACAATGGACTACGCCGACGTGCCGCGCGTAGTCGAGAGGAACTGATCGAGGCGTTCGATTCGCTTTCACCCCGCGAGCAGCAGGTTCTGGACCTGCTTCTCCGTGGTTTCCTGAACAAGGAAATCGCCCATCATCTGGAGCTAAGTCCGCGCACGATCGAGGATTACCGGGCTTCCCTCAAACGCAAGATGGGCGCCAGAACCTCGGCCGAGTTGGTCACACTGGTGACCGCGGTTCGGCACCATAAATCCGGCAATTAGCCGACAACGAAGCGGCCGTTTGCCGTGTAAATACGGTATTGATGGCCCGATACCCCGTGCGAGCATACGCACTCATACGCACACGGCAGGCGCGTATACAGAAGTCTGTGGCCGTTTCACATGAGTCCGCAACAACGGTCCACGAGCCGCAAAAAGAAGCGTAGCGAGCGCACAGCCTTTGCGCTACACAAGCCACTGCCGGCGGCTGGCTTCTTGTCGGGTCGAGTTCGGACCACCCCTCGCCGCGTATGAGACGGCGACAGCGCCTGCCACAGCCTGTCCTGCTTTTTGGAATGCCGCGACGGCATCCGTCAAGCGCAATCCATCCCATCAGCCAAGCGGATCGAAACCAGATGCAGACGCGCGATGCTTAACCCAGGACGCATGACAACCGGAGTGCCCGGACTCGACGAGATCCTGCACGGCGGTTTATTGGAAACCTATTCCTGCCTGGTACGCGGCGGCCCGGGGACCGGCAAGACGACCCTCGGGATGCATTTTCTGACCGCCGGCCGGGGCGGGGACGGGGTGCTCGTATCGCTCGGCGAGACCGAGGGGCAACTGCGTCGCAATGCACAGCTCAGGGGGCTGGCGCTGGACGGCGTACCGGTACTGGATGTGTCGCCGTCGATCAACCTGTCCGGTGCCGACGAAACCTTCAATCTCCTGGAAACCTGGGAAGTCGAGGCGGGCTCGATCCACGACTCGATTCTCGAATATGTGCGCAAGCACCGCCCCCAACGCGTGTTCATCGATGCGCTCAGTGAATTGCGTCACATGTCGCCCGACGCCTTTCAGTTCCGCAAGCAGGTGCTTTCGCTGTTGCGTCAGCTGACAGCTCTGGGCGCGACCGTGGTCTGCACCGCGGAAGCGGGCAGCGCCTCGGACGATGACCTGCAGTTCCTCAGTGATGGCGTGGTCGAGCTTGCGCAGGTGCCCAGCGGCCGCATGTGCGCGGTGAGCAAACTCAGGGGCTCGGACTTCGCTGGCGGCTGGCATTACTACGACCTCGGCGCCAACGGTATGGCGGTTTATCCACGCCTGCTGCCAGGCCATCACCAGCGCTCGTTCGAACCGGAGTCGCTCGGCAGTGGCGTGCCTGAGCTGGATGCACTCACTGGCGGCGGCATCGAGCGGGGGACCGTCACTTTGCTGTCCGGGCCCACCGGCGTCGGCAAGACCACGCTGGGCGCGCATTACATGAAAGAGGCCGCAGGGCGCGGCGAGCGCTCGGTGATTTATAGCTTCGACGAGCATCGACACACATTTGTCCGCCGCAGCACCCAGGTCGGCCTGCCGATTCGGGAGATGCTTGAGAGTGGTCATTTGATGTTCGAGGCCGTCGAGCCTCTGGCCTATGACCCGGATCGGTTCGCGCTCAAGGTGCGCCATGAGGTCGAGACGCTGGGCACCCGCGTCGTGATGCTCGACAGCCTGTCGGGTTACCAGCAGTCGATGCGCGGGGAGGACCTGCAAGAGCGGGTACACGCCCTGTGTCGTTATCTGGTCAACATGGGCGTGACCGTGCTGCTGATCAACGAGGTGAATACGATCGCCAGCCCGGAATTGCAGGTGTCCCAACACGGCATCAGCTATCTTGCCGACGCCATCGTGCTCCTGCGTTATATGGAGTTGGCCGGCGAACTGCGCAAGACGGTGGGCATGCTCAAGAAACGCACCGGCGATTTCGAGAAAACCCTGCGCGAGCTGGCCATTACCGACCACGGTGTACAGGTCGGGCGGCCGCTATCGGGATTGCGCGGGATCTTGAGTGGCATCCCCGAGATTCTGGAGGAAAAACGTGCGCACGATGTGGCTCGATCACGTTGAATCCTCGGACGCGCCGCAGGCGCGCATCGCCTGTGCGCTGTCCAGTCCGGGCAACGCCAAGTTGCTACGCCGGTTGCTGACGGGGCGATATCAGCTCACTGAGGCGTTCGATGAACGCCTGCAGGATGATGACCACAGCCGCTTCGATATCGTACTTGTCGACCCCCTCTCTCTGGAGTATCTGCGCGATCGATTGCGTCGATACCGGGAGCGCTGCTCGCCTGTGGTGTTGCCGGTGCTGCTGCTGGTCACCGGCAGCCAGACGCCCGCATCCTGGATACGGCAGGAACTCGGGCATACGGTCGATGATGTGCTGCGCATCCCGGCGACCGAAATCGAGTTGACCGCCCGGGTTGAGAACATGCTGCGTCTGCGCTCGCTATCGCTTTTGCAGTCGGCGACCGGACGCGAGCGCGATAACGTCGTGCGGGCATTGCGCACTCTCAACACCTGCGACGAGATCCTGGTACGCGCCCGCGAAGAAGAGGGCCTGCTCGCCCGGATCTGCCAGGCCATCGTGGCGACCGAGGGTTACCGTCTGGCCTGGATCGGTTTCGCGTTGGATGGCCCGGATCGACAACTCGCGATCCAGGCCAGTGCGGGGCCGGCCCGCGGTTATCTCGACGGGGTACGGGTGCACTGGCGCAGCGGGGTTTTGGCCAGCGCGCTACAAAGCCGCCAGACACAAGTGGTTACTGATATTACTGAGGATCCGGAGCGGATGTTGTCGAGCGTTCGTGCCCGGGAATTCAATCTGCGGTCTGTGATCGTGCTGCCGCTGCCCCTGCACGGTGGCACGCTCGGCTGCCTGGTCATCTACTCGGAACACGTCGGCCACTTCGATCGCGAGCCACAGCAACTGCTGGAGCGACTGGCGCGCAATCTGTGTTTCGGTTTGCGCGCACTGCATGTCTATCAGGAGAGCAAGCGACAGGCCGCAGAAATTAGAACCCTCGCCTACGCCGACAGTCTGACCGAATTGCCCAATCGGCTGAGTTTCTTGAATCACCTGCGCGATCGGGTCACGCGGTGGCAGGAGGCCGGCATCGCGGGGGCGGTGCTTTTCATCGATCTGGACTCGTTCAAGGTGGTGAACGATGCCCTGGGCCACCAGGCCGGCGACCAGGTGCTGCGCTGGGTTGGCCAGCGTCTACGCCGATTGGTCCGCGGCAGCGATGTCGTGGCGCGCCACGGAGGCGACGAGTTCGTGGTGGCGTTATCGGATGTTTCGCGGGGGCGTGTACGCGAGTCGGATAGCGTGGCTACGAAGCAGGCGTTTCAGATCAAGGTTCAGCGCATTGCGGAGCGTATCCTTCAACATCTGCGTGAGCCGATCCGCCTGGGCGAACATGAGCATCGCCAGGGCGCCAGCATCGGTATCAGTCTGTTTCCGGACCATGGCGACGACGCGGACACGCTGCTGGAGCGCGCCGATACCGCTATGTACGAGGCCAAGAATGGAGCTTGCGGGCATATCTGCCAGTTCCACGGCGAAATTCTGGAGCGGCGCCAGCAGCGTCTCACGCTGGAAGGTCGGCTCTATCAGGCGATCAAGAGCGATCAGCTGACCCTGCACTATCAGCCGATTTTCCGCCTGGACACGCTTGAGATCACCGGTGTCGAGGCCCTGGTCCGTTGGCCGCAGCCGGACGGCAGTCTGCTGTCGCCGGCGGCGTTTCTGCCGCTGGCCGAGGAGACCGGCATGATCGTGCCGCTCGGCGAGTGGGTGGTGGCCACGGCGGCCCGCCAGTTGTGCGCGTGGCGGGCTGCGGGTCATTCGTTGCAGATGATGGTGAATCTGAGTGTGCGTCAATTGCATGCCGCCGGCGAGATCAGCGGCCTGGCCGATCTTGTGCGCCCGCATGTGGATCCGTCGGCAATCGAATTCGAGGTGACCGAGAGCGCGCTGATGCCGGATCCGTCGACCACCGAGGCCAATCTGGCCGCGTTGCACGCCTGGGGTTTTCGCTTCGCGATCGATGATTTCGGTACCGGCTATTCCTCGCTCAGTCGGATCAAGGATCTGCCGTTCCAAACGCTGAAGATTGACCGAAGCTTTGTTAGTGGCTCTGAGCATTCAGGCAAGGGCGAAGCGATAACCCGTAGCATCATCCAGCTGGCACGCAACCTCTCCCTACGCACGGTCGGCGAAGGTATCGAGACAGAGCAACAATGCCATTTCCTCAGGGAATGGGGCTGTGAATACGGCCAGGGGTATTGGTTCAGCCGACCGTTGCCGGCAGACGACATGGCCCGCTTGCTGGCAGCCAAGGTGGGCCGATCTGTTTAGTGCAGGATGCCTCTTTACACGCGTATGCCAAGATAAGGTCGCTTTATTATGTATAAAGTTCAGTCAAAGTCTTGACGACGCGCTTGCTCGCGCACCTGGCGCAGTAATGCATTGATTTTGCGTCTTTTTTTTCGTTCGCGTGCATTTGCGGACAAATGCCCTGGCTTTTTCAGCCGCTGCGTGTCACCCATAACCAAGTAAGGCCTTGTTACATACGCACGCGTGCGACGGGCTCGGTTATCTTTGCGGTAGCGGATGGTGCGGCGGCGGGCTTGTTGGCGCATCGGAGTTTGATGTTCGGCTTGTGATCGTGCGAGCAGTAAAGCGGTCCGGGCATGAAGGCATCATCAAGCAGGCGTCACGGTCACGCCGTCGCACAACGTGGCGGCCAGCCAATCGGCCACCACGCGGACACGGGGCAGATGGGCCATGTCCTGATGGGTCAGTAGCCAGAGTTCGCGTCCGGCCGGTGTCATGTCGAGCCGATGCAAACCTGCGACATGGTCGCCAATACAGCGCGGCATCAAACAACAGGCGCCGGTCGCCAGGGCCAGTTGCACCA
Organism: Salinisphaera sp. LB1; assembly: GCF_003177035.1. Taxonomy (NCBI): domain Bacteria; kingdom Pseudomonadati; phylum Pseudomonadota; class Gammaproteobacteria; order Salinisphaerales; family Salinisphaeraceae; genus Salinisphaera; species Salinisphaera sp. LB1. The sequence goes on from NZ_CP029488.1 coordinate 1,746,977, forward strand.
TGATGCCGCCGCGGTTGCCGCGTGCGATGGTTCGCCGATCCGGAAAATGCGCCACCAGCCATTGTTGCTCGGGCTTGTCGATGAATTGTTCATTCAAATCCACCCAGGGTGCGCTGTCGGGGTCTGTTTCCGTGGCGGTGGCATAGACGCCGTAGGCGAGATCGCCCAGTCGCCGGGCATGAAAGGCGCCGCTTGTCGGGCGAGCCAGGCGCAGGGCAATATCGGCCTCGCGCTGCGCGACACGGAAATTGCGATTTCCGCCGATCAAGTCGAGCCGTAGACGCGGATGGGCCGACAGCAGGCTGTCGACCCTCGGCCCAACCGCGTACTCGAGTACGCCGTCCACCCCGGTCACGCGGACCACGCCGGTGATCCGTTCGCGCCGCGGTTCTGCCTGTGTATGAATCAGAGTGGCGGCAAGTTGATCTTCCATTGCCCGGGCGGTCTGCAGTAGGGGGTCGGCGCGCAGGGTGGCGCGCAAGCGCTGACCGTCGCGGCGTAGCAGGGAATACCCCAGCTGTGCCTCGAGCCGCTGGAGGCGGCGTGCCACGGTGGTCTGGTTGACGCCGAGCTCACGGGCGGCGGCGCTCATGGTGCCGCCGCGGCAAACCAGGGCCAGGGTTTTCAGCCCTTCCCAATCCAATGTGCTCATCGCGGTTCGTCTCCTCTAGCGTCTGCGTATACGCAGAGCATGCCTGCAAACGAACGGATTTGAATTGCAAATTGGCCGGATCATAATCTGTTTTCCCAATCAAGGAGACGAGACATGGCTACACACACAATGTTTGAGATTGCCGGCGCAAGCCTGCCCGTCGGGACACCGGCAACCGCCGCGTTGATCGTGATCGATGCACAGGAGGAATACCGCAAAGGTGCATTGCCGCTATCCGGTCTCGCCCCGGCGCTCGAACACATGGCAGGTCTGATCGCGCATTGGCGGGCTCATGGCGGTACGCTGATCCATATCGCGCATCATGGGGAGGCCGGCGGCCCCATGTTCGATCCGGACGGGCCGTACGTTTCGACCATGCCGGAAGTCGCGCCGCGCGGCGAGGAGCCGGTTGTCGTCAAACACGTACCCAATGCCTTCGGCGGGACCGATCTTCAGGCACGCCTGCAAGAGCGAGGCGTCGGGCAGGTGGTACTGGCCGGGTTCATGACGCATGTTTGCGTGTCGACCACGGCTCGGATGGCAAACGAGTTGGGCTATCCGGTCACGATCGCGGAAGATGCGGTGGCGACCCGTGACCTGCCGTGTGCTGACGGCGACGGGATCTTGCCGGCCGCCGAGCTGCAGCGCGCCGAACTGGCGATGTTGTCGGACATCTTCGCCCGGGTGGTCGCCACTGACGCGATAATCGCCGCTTATTAACCCGGCACAAAAATAGATGATTTTTCGGGTTAATAGCGCGAGTATGCGGCCGCATGCTCGCTGCGGCCATTGGCCGCTAAGCCTTTGAAAATAAAAGACGGACAGGCGCCGGCTTTTATTTTTGAAGGCGTTGAAAACAGCTGATGAAGTCAGCTGTTTTGACGCCGGATTAATAGTCGGGCTGTGCCCCGGTAACTGCCCCGGCGCATCGCAGCGTGCCCGGGTGTGGCGTCCAGTGTCGTGCCGACCGCCCGTCGCGTGTGCCGAGCCTCGAGTGGCGGGGCAGGTGGCCCTGAAGGCACCAACGCTCGGGTCTTTGCCGCAGAGACATGCCCGTAGTTTTTTCCCTTCAAGGACTTTCCGCCGAATTCATCCCTCAAGATAAGTCGTGATCCGCCGTTCTTCGAACCGTATAGGGTGCCGCCGGTATTTCGAGCTGCCGGCGGCGAGGTTCCTGGGGAATTGGGGGTGCGATGAAGTTGTGGTTGCGCAGTGGGCGTTGTCTCGCCACCGGGGCTGTATTCGCCGTAATCGTCGTCATGACCGGTTGCGCGGGTATGCAGCAAACGATGGCCCGTGCCGGCGATGCCGTTCGCAATCACGGCGGTACGCTGGTGGGGGTGGCCGCGGGCGCTGCTGCCGGGGCGTTGCTGTGCGATAACAACGATCGGGTGAAGTGCGCGGTGGTGGGCGGCGCCGCCGGCGCGGCGCTCGGTTATCTCTGGGACAAGCGCCAAGCGCGTCTTCGCCGCATCGCAAAGCAGCAAGATCTGCCGATCACGACCTCGAAGATCAAGACATTCAACGCCGCGAAGGATAACGGCGTTGCGACCGCAATCAATGATGGCGGCATGTTTGCCAGCGGTTCGGCCCGGCTTAAGCCGGCGGCGGCACGCAAGATGCGCGCCCTGGCGGCCGTATACAAGGACAACCCGCAAAGTCTGCTGGTGATCGGGCATACCGATTCGACGGGTAGCGACCGTTTCAACCTGACGTTGTCGCAAAAGCGAGCCTACACAGTGGCTTCGCTGCTCGCGGATCAAGGCATCGATAGGTCGCGCATATATTTTCAGGGGGTTGGCGAGTCCCAGCCGATCGCGAGCAACGATACCGCCGCCGGCCGATTGGCCAATCGCCGGGTGGAAATCGTTGAGACCGACAGCGAGCGTTCGATCGCTGCATACAGCCTGGAACAAGAGTCCGATCCCCGGTTTCTGGCCTACTCGAACAAGACCGCCGCGGAACAGCGACAGATATCGGCACCCAAACCGGCGCCGGCTGGCCCGTCGTCACCCCGGGTTGCCGCGAACCAGGCCAAAGCCAGCGCTGCGGAGGCGGGCCCACAGTCGCCACACGCCGGCCGGACTCGCACGGCGTCGAGCGCGTCATCGTCCGCCAGCGAAGTCGACTTCGGGGGGCATCCGGCCACCTCGGACATCAGCAAGATCGTAGCCGCAGCGGGCCCTCGGGCTGGCGGGGGTGGCGGGCTGTCATTCATCGGTACGGCTCGGGCGGCCGAGCCGGCAGCGATTTCGCCCTGCTATATGAACAGTCCGCGCCAAACGGCGGCAGTGCACAATCTCGCCAGCGGGAAGGCGCTGGATTCTTCGGCGATTTCCGAATCCTCCTACTGGCCCGGACTCAACGGGAATGTGTGGTTGGCGACCGTGCACAGCAATCTTGTGGCGGTCAAGAATCTACGGGTGATGGCGGGTTCGGGCACCGTTGCCGGGCAGCCGCAGGTTCTGGTCTATCGCCACTATCACGGCGCCGCGAAGCACCCCGACTATCGCATGGCGGCGCATACGCGCAGCTATAAGGGGCAGGACGGCGTGATCATCCGAAGTTACTTCGGCCGTGGCAACCCGATGCAGTGCATGGACGTGGTGATGGCCAATACGTCACAGCGTGTAGCCAAGGCCGGCGTGCTGTATTACGACCGCGGGCGGCAACTCTACGAAAACGATATTCGACTCCACCGTCTCGGGGCCAGCGACTAACATGGACAGCATTCTTTCGCTCATCAACGATTACCGAATCATCATCGGCGCGATCCTCGTGGCCCTGCTGACGATTGTGGCGATCCACCGCTGGTGGGAAACAGTGTCTCTGTGGTGGCTTCAGGTCACCTGCAGTCTGCCCCTGATCGGCAAGAACGCTGTTTATGCCCGACGCAGTGGATTCGACAGCCAGACCCAGTGGTTTCACGGCGAAAAGAATCTTTGCGAAGCCTATGCGCCGCATTACAGCAAGTCGGATCTGAGCCCGGAATTCTTCGATCACTGCAAGAGTTATCTGCGCAAGGCCAGGGAAATCGGCCGCAATACGTTGCCGCTGGCGGGCTGGGCTGGGCTGGCGGTTATGGTCTTCCTGGAAGCGATGGGTTTTTCCTATGTACTCGCGGGATGGACGATTCCGGGGGCCAGTGAGCAACTCAAGCAGCAGGGGGCGGTCGGGATCGCGCTGCTGATTTCCACGATTCTCGTATTCCTGACCCACTCCACCGGCCATGAGCTGCATCACAACTCGTTGATAAAAAAAGTAAATGCCTGGTGGGAAAGCGTCGACGGGCGTCATAAGCAACCCAACACCCATGTCTCGCTCGAGCATGACTCCGTAGACGATGACGATGAATCCTGGCGGCATCTGCTCAGCCGTATTCCGCACAATGCCAACGTCACCCCGTCGTACAAGCTGACGATTGCCACGGTGATCGCGATCGTACTTATCGGTACCGGTGCGACATACGTGCGTGGTCAGGTGCTCGAGCAGCAGCTTGCCGCACAACACCGTTTGGACAACGCCGGTTCCAGCTATGGCGATAGCGGCGATCCTTACGCCAATGCCGCGCCGCAGGAACTCAAGAATGCGCAGCGGAAGGTCGATACGCAGGTCGACAACGCTGTCGACTCCGCGGAACGCAAGGGCGGCTGGATGACGTTCGCGGTATTGGCCGTGATCTTCACGTTCCTGCAGTTCATTGGCATCGTCGTGGGGTACAAGACCGGATTCGCCGGGTATGAGTCGAAAGCGGCCCGCAGATTCATCGGCCGGTTCAAGACGCGCGAGGAATTCGCCAATTACTACCAGCGTAAACGTGACCGCATTGTGCGTCTGGCCGACAAGAACCTGGGCCAGGTGCAAAGCAAGATGGCGGCGCGGCCGGGCATCGATCGCGATAAAAAGCGCCATCTTGATAATCCGGGCGGCCGTCACTTCCTGGCTTATATGCAGGGCCGCGCGACAGCCGGTACGACAGAGGCGAGTGCGTTCGCGTCACCCGCCCCGGAGGCCCGGGATGCTGGCCCGGCCCCGCGCGTGCCGCAGGATGTCGCGCCAGCGGATCAGGTGGAGCAGGCCGTACTCGACGAACAGGAGATTCAAGCCTGGATGGAACGCCTGGGCTGGGATCGCGAACGGACGGTCGAGCGGTTGCTGCAGGCCAGGCATGAAAAGCAGGCGCGCAGCGCGGAAAGAGCGCCCGTGTCCGAAGAGGAAGCGGCGCGCCTGATCGCCGAGCAGTTCGGCCGTAACTGATGCGCGTCGCTCTATTCACTGGCCTGGTCAGCGCATTGATTATGGCCGGCGTGTTGAGCTCGAGTGCGCAGGCCGCCCGGCGCGACGATTTTCCGAGCTGTTACGCGATACTCAATCGCCCGGATCTGGCCGCCAGGCCGGCGCGCCGTGAATTGTTCGTGATCGTGGATCAAACGGTGCCCCTGAATCGATCGCTCAAGCGCAGCGTTTATCGCAAGGTGCATCGCTTCCTGAAGGCCGGCGATCGCCTGACCCTCCTCACTTTCAGCGCGTTCGCCAAGGACCGCTATGCCGCGATGTCGCTGACGGGCAAGTTGGATTACCCGCTGGCCAAAGACGTTCGCTACCGGACCAGCATTCCAGCGCTGAAGAAATTCGACCACTGCATGCAAGAGCAGCGACATTATGTCGACCATCAGGTTGGCGAAAAGCTCAAGGCGGCGTTGGATCACGCGAGTACGAACCTGCCCAAAACAGAGCTCGCCGGCTCGCTGGCACAATTTGGCCGAACCCTGATCGGCAAGTCGAAAGCCGGTCATGTGGATGTGCTGATCGTATCCGACATGCTGGAAAACTCCGACGTCACCAGCTTCTATCGTCATGGCCACGTGAAGTCGATCGACGCGGGCGATGCGTTGAAAAAGATCGCCGGTGCGGGATTTATTTCCAACTGGGGTAACGCGAGGGTCTATGTGATCGGGGCTGGGTTCGCGGCTGACAGGGGCTATCGCGGCGAAGACACGCTTAAAAGCCTCGAAGATTTCTGGCGGGCTTATTTCCAGCGCTCGCATGCCCGACTCGCGGGTTGGGGGCAGCCGGAGTTGATGACCGATCTGCAGTAGTGCCGAAAGCGGCGTAGCGGTACCGGCGTCGGGGCAGCCGCGGCCCGTCGTATGGCCGGCGCGGCATTGAGCAACCCGCGCCAGCGCATGTGGCCCACTCGGACGTGGCGACACGCGAGGCGCCGCTTGCTCGGGGTGCGCGGGATATTCCGGGCCAATCCACGGCCAGGCGCGGTCGGCCCGCTAAAGGGCGGCCGGCGGCGGTCGACGCGCTTCACCCGGCCGGGTCTGTATGGCAGCGTGGGTTGGGCGTACCATCGGTCGGGGACTAGCCATTGCCGACGCGGCCGACGCGGGGCCAATGCTCATGAGCCGTTTTATCCATCCATTTTGGCATCACGGTGCGCGCCTCGCCGCGGAGCTCGGCGTCAATTGTGTGCTGCCGCTTTTGATCTACGATCAGCTGGCGCCGACCATGGGGGATGTGCGGGCGCTGATGGCGTCATCGGTGCCGCCGATGCTGTGGGCCATCATCGAGTTCGTGCGGCGACGACGGCTGGATGCCGTTTCCGTCATGGTGCTCGGGGGTATCGCGCTGTCGCTGCTTGCGATGATCGGCTCGGGGTCGGCGCGGTTTCTTCAGCTGCGCGAGAATCTCGTGACCGCGCTGATCGGTATGGTTTTTCTCGGCTCGGTGCTGGTCCGGAGGCCGCTGATCTATTATCTCGCCCGGGCCGGCATCGAGCGCAGCGCTCCGGATCAGGCCGCCGTGTTCGAAGCGCTTCGCCACCAGCCGCATTTTCATCGTGCGATGACGGTCATGACACTCACCTGGGGCGTGGGCCTGCTGTTGTCGACCGCCGCGGCATGCGTGCTGGTTTTCTCGGTCAGCATCCACGAATACCTCATCGTCCAGCCATTCATCGGTTACGGCACCATGGGTTTGTTGGTGCTCTGGACAATCGGATACCGGCGCTATTTGCGAAAACGCGCCGACTGGGCTTCCGTGCTTGAGAGCGCGCATGATCCGTAGCCACGGGCCGGGGCAGATCGGCCGCCACGCTGCCGGGCGCGAATGATCGGCCGGCGTGAGCCGCATGTCGGTGCGGCGCCGGTTGCCGGGCGTGTCGTGGGGCTGCAGCTGGGCGCCTTATTGGCGCGGCTCCCGCTCGAATTCCTGCAGTGCACTCATCAGGTCGTCGAACTCGCCGTCGTGTTCGGCCGCTGAATCGGCCATGGCATCGAGATCGTCGGTCGGGATATTTTCGGTACGGGGCGGCGCCGGCGCGTCGTCGTCGCGGGCTGGCGACGTTCCGCGGGCGCCCGCTCGGGACGGGCCGGTTTGGGCCGCAGGCTGGGTCATCCCGGGCTGCGATGCCGCGGAGGGCTTGCTGTTCTCGCTGGCCGTTTCGCAGATGCAGGTCTGGTCGTCGGTCCACACGACCTGCGTGATCTCGGCGCGCCACTGCTTGTTGGCGCGCGTGACGATGCGCACGGTGTCGCCCACCTGCACCGGCTGCTGGGTCTTGCAGCCCCAGTTGCCATTGCGCAGTTTGCAGGGGCTGGCTTCGACGAGGTCGTTTTCACTCATGGGTCTTTTGCGGCTCGGGCGTTGGTCTGCGATGCATTGGAAACAACGCTATGGGCATGGGCGGGAAAATTCCAGTCGCGCCCCGGCGTGGCGCGGGCCACGGTCGCGTGCCTGGGTCTGTGGCCGGCTCGCGCGAGCCGCAGATCGAGGGGCGCCCTGCGGCGGGTCGCCGTCTCAACGGTCGCCCACATCCCGGCGGGTCCAGTAGCGTTGCATCTCGAGGAAAAGAAACGAAGCCGACCAGGTGATGAGCAAAAGCCCGGTGAGGGATTCGATACCGGTGAGATAGCGGACGCCCGCCATGGGCTCGATATCGCCGAAGCCGAGCGTGGTGAAGGTGGTGAACGAAAAATAGGCGCAGTCGAGCACTGTGCCGTTGAAATGGCCCGAGAAATAGCCGATATGCGCCCAGTGCAGCATGCCGTAGTAGGCGATCGCGAATATCCAGACTTCGACCGCGTGGGCGCAAAGCGCGCCGAATACGCCGAGCACGATACGGAAGCGATGCCGGACCGGCAGCCGCGGCAAGATGGTCGTCATGCGATAGAGTAATTCGTAGTGGATACCCACAGCGAGGGTGACCACGACGATATTGATCACGATAATGCCGAGCACGGCAACCGGCCACAGTGTCTTGTCACGGTTATTCTGCCGTATTCGGCATGCCGGTGCGCGCTCGGCACAGGGGGCGACGGCGGCGCCTGCCCTCGCGAGCGGGGCGCGGTCAGTGGCGCATGGCATGCCACGCCGCCCGAATATTGCCACCGCGCTCAATGCGGCGTATTCCTTGTTATCGACCGAGGCGGGGTGTTGAACGATTGCGTTGAGCGAGGCCCAACCGATGAAAGCGCCGTTCCCGATAAGTGAGCTCGATCGCGTGCTCCAGGCCTGTATCGATTTTACCGATCAGCACGAGCCGTACTTCTACTGGGCCCACATTGCCGACCGTTGCGGCATGGGTAATAACGGCGAAGAGGTCAAGCGCATGATCGCCTGGCTGGCCCGGGTTGATCCGGGGCTTTTGGAGGACTGCGGCCACGCGGAGGATAACATCCGCTACTTTCGCCTGGGCGTGGAGGCCAGGCGGGTGATGCGCACGGGCGGACTCGGGCCGTATGTTCGCAAGAAGTCGCGCGCCGAGTCCGAGGAGAGGATCCGCAACTGGACGTATATCGGTATCTCCACGCTGGCCGTGGTCGTATCGCTGTTCGCCCTGAACAAGCCGCCGGCCAATTCGGCCGAGGTCGGGCGTTTGCGCGCCCAGGTTGCCGATCTGCAAAGCCACCAGGCACGGCTGGAAGCCGCGATCAGGCAGTTGGCGGCCACGCCCGGCTCGGCGCCGCGGCACGACCGGTCGCCCCCGGCCGCGGGCCGGACCGCGCCCGGCAGGGTTCTGTAACAAGCCGCCGGGCGCTGGGTCGGCAGCGCATTGCGGCCCGATCCAATGGCATCCCCTGCGGTGGACGCCGCGCCATGCCTGTGGTGTCGGCTCGGTTGTCATGCGGTCCGTCAGCGCAATACGTCAGACCAGGCCGGTGCCGGATTGTTGGGCGGCCAATAATTCGTTTTGGCTTCGAGGGTTGGCCCGCCCGCTCGCCCGACTGAAGGCCGTAATCCGATCAGTACGACCCGGCCGGGCCGATTCGGGTGATGCCCCGGGCGTCGGTTCATCTTACAGCGTCGTGCTGTGGCGGCGCCCGTTTCTCCCCTATCCGCGGCTCGCCCGCTCAGAGAAACAAGATATCCACTTACCTCGCGTACTTTTATCATATTGTACTAATTAAATATTTTTCGTTTTTTTGATTTTGTGGCGTGTCGATGTCGATTCAGTACATTAAATAATCGGTCTTTGGCACATTGCTTGCTCTACGCCCGGGAATGGCGCGCGGTATGCTGCCGCTTCAGCGCCGAAAATTCACGAGGGTTAAGCATGAAAATGTTGAAGTGGGGCGCGCTTGCTTTGTTAGTTCTGGTGTCGGTCAGCGCGAATGCGACGATGATCTCGTCGTCCTATAGCGTTACCGCCAATTCCTCCAGTCCCGGTCTGGTAGTCCATACGCAGGATCATGCCGCGAACCCTTTCACCTATGACTTGAACGTCGGACAGTCGAAAACATTCGGTCTGTTCGATATCTGGACAAATGAATACAGCCTTTTGCAGGGGTTCACGTCTGAGCCGATCAGCGTGCAATTCGGCTTCACGTCGCCCACGAGCGGCCAAGGTACGATCAACGGCCAAACCTACGGCATCTTCACCGGCTTCCTCAACGAGGAGGGCGTGGTGCATTGGGATAACCCGCTGAACTTCGCCTTCGGCCCCAATGGCGACGGCCTGATCCAGGTCAGCCTGTCGGACGAGACCTTCAACCAAGGCTTTCTGAGTCTCTACGGCGGCCCCTGTGACGGCGCCACCGTCAAGGCGACGCTGAAGTATGTCTCTGACCCGAGCCCCGCCGATGTGCCGGAGCCTGGCAACTTCGCACTGTTCGGCCTCGCATTGGGCCTGCTCGGTTTTGCGGCCTATCGGCGTCGTTCGTTGTCCGAGTAGTTCTGTCGCGCAGGCTGCGAATCGGCCGGTGCCTCCTCGGGCACCGGCCGATTTGTTTTAAGCTTATGGCCTGCCTCGGCCGCCGATGCGATCGCCTTCGGTTCGCCTGCGCCGCGCTGGAGAATCGTCGGTGATAGAGTCACCCGACCAATTCTGCATGCAGCGTGCGATCGGCAGCCGCAAGGTTAGGCGAAGATCGATCGGGTCGCACGGTGCCTGTGTCGCGAACAGGAGAGCACGCGATGTCCTATACCCCGTCGGAGAGCCGCTACGAGTCCATGGTCTATCGCCGCTGTGGGCGCTCGGGGCTGAAGCTCCCCGCGGTATCGCTCGGACTGTGGCACAACTTTGGTGAAGACACGCCGCACGAAACCAAGCGGGCGATCTGCCGTACGGCCTTCGACCACGGCATCACGCATTTCGATCTGGCCAACAACTACGGTCCGCCGCCGGGCTCGGCCGAGCGCGCCTTCGGCCAGATCCTGAAGACCGACTTCGCCGGCTATCGCGACGAATTGATCATCTCGTCCAAGGCTGGCTATGACATGTGGCCCGGTCCCTACGGCAACTGGGGCAGCCGCAAGTACCTGATCGCCTCCTGCGATCAATCGCTCCAGCGCCTGGGTGTGGATTATGTCGACATCTTCTATTCGCACCGGGTCGACCCGGAAACGCCGCTGGAAGAGACGATGGGCGCGCTCGACAGTCTGGTCAAACAGGGCAAGGCGCTGTACGTGGGTATTTCGTCCTACAACGCGGAGCGCACGCGCGAGGCCGCGGCGCTACTCGCCGAGATGGGTACGCCGTGCCTGATCCACCAGCCGAGCTACAACATGCTCAATCGCTGGGTGGAGCGCGACGGGCTGGCCGATACCCTGGCCGAGATCGGCATGGGCGCGATCGCGTTCACGCCGCTGGCCCAGGGGATGCTCACCTCGAAATATCTCGGCGGTATCCCGAAAGGCTCGCGTGCCACGCAAGGCAAGTCGCTGGATCCGGACATGCTCTCGGAGCGGGCGGTGTCGCATCTCAACAAGCTCAACGATATCGCCGGACGACGCGGGCAGACGCTGGCCCAGATGGCGATTGCCTGGGTGCTGCGCGACGAGCGGATCACCTCGGCGTTGATTGGCGCCTCGCGGCCCGAGCAGGTCGAGGACTGCGCCCGGGCCGCCGGCAATCTGTCGTTTACCGAGGCCGAGCTGGACGAGATCGACAACTATGCCACCGACGAGGACATCAACCTCTGGGCGGCGTCCAGCAATGCCTGATGCGCCCGGTGTGTGCCGCGCCCGGCCCGGGTCTTTACTGATCCGAAGGCGCGGGGTCGTTATCCCGAATCGCTTGCAGACGTCACGAAGCCGAATCTGACCGACTGGCAATCGCTCGAGCGCGATGCCGAGCGCGGCGACGAAATCAGGGGCCGTGAAGGCCACAGCGGCTGGGAAGTCGAAGTCCGCTTCGATAACGGCACGTCGCCGAAGCCCCGGAGCGCAAGGCGCCGCGCCGAGCCGCGAAGAAGCGGTCCGGATCGGACGCGAAATCGCCACGATGCGCGACTCCCGATGGTCTCGGGCCGCCTGCGCCCGGCATCGGGGGCGGCGCGCTCTGTTCTTCAGCGTCGGTCTTGATGCTGTCCGACACGCGGCGGGCTGAATAAGCCAGGGCATTGGGTCGACCAATGCACGCGAATGCGCGCGAACAATAAGGAAGATCAAGGCGCTGCCGCTTCAGGTGCACGAGCAATCGCGCCGGTGCGCGTTGTGGCTATTCGCCGTATTGCCTCCGCCAAATACGGCACATCCCGTTGCCTTGCCTGACACGAACTCATATCACGACGTAGCCAGGTGTCGGACGGGTTCGGGCGGAGCGGTGGCCGCCGCGACCCGCGCGGCCCGAGGTGCACCGCCCGGATCCACAGATCAGCATACGACGCCTGCCCGCGAATTCACGCGAGCCGGACGGCTGTAGCACCGATCGCTGACGTTCGGCCGGGCGGTCGAGGCGCTCAAGAAAAAAGCCGGCCCGCCGATACGCGACATATCGGGCAGGCCACCCGGACCAGGTTGTGCCTGTTCTGAACACGAAGGGAGGAGCTGTGCAATTCTTGTCGAGTGTCAAAGCGAAAATCACCTGGGCCTTCGGGAGCACCATTCTGGCGTGGGTGGTGCTCTGCGCGCTGTCGCTCTACGCAGTGGCACAGCTCAATGCGAAAAACGATGCATTGTATTCCACCAATCTGCGGGGCGTGAGTGCGCTGGCCGAGACCAGCCAGACCTACGCGACCATGCTGCAGAATATCCGTGGCCGTCTGCATGCCGGCCAGCCCGGCGACATCAAGGCCCTGGCCGATGAATTGAAGGACGCGCGCCAGTCGCTGCAGGCCCATTGGAGCGATTATTACCCGGCGCGTGTTTCGTCGCCTGCCGAGCGCAAGCAGGCCGACAAGCTGCAGAAGACATTCGACAAGCTCAATCCCAAGCTCGACAAGTTCGCGAAAGTGCTGCGCCAGGGCAAGACCTTTCTCGCCAACGCCTATTACAATGCCCAGCTGTCGCTGCCGCTGACCATGGCCGCGCGTAAGCTCTACGATTTGCGCGATAGTGAAATGTCGGCCGCCAAGCGTGTTCACGCCAAAAGCGGGCAGATTGCGAAATGGCTGTCGCTGCTGATCGCGGGTACGTGCGCGGCGGCGCTCCTGGCGGGCGTGATCGTGGCCGTGATCCTGGTGCGTCTGGTGACGCGGCCGCTGGCCCAGGCGCGGCAGCTGGCTGAGTCGATCGGCGATGGCCACCTGGATAACGAGATCGCCCATTCGCGCCGCGACGAGTTCGGCGCCATGCTGACCGCCCTCGGCGGGATGCAGCAGCGCCTGGTCGATACCGTGAGCGACGTCCGGAGCAGTTCGGAGTCGGTCGGCGCCAGCGCGTCCCAGATTGCCAGTGGCAGTGAGGAACTCAATGCCCGGACCCAGCGCCAGGCGGCCAGTCTCGAGGAGACTGCGGCGTCCATGGAGCAGATGACGGCCACCGTGAAGCAGAACGCCGATAACGCGGTCGAGGCGGAAACGCTGGCGCGTGATGTGCAGACCCGGTCCGACGACGGCAGTTCGGTGGCGCGCAGCGCCGTGGCGGCCATGGGCGAGATTGATGCCTCTAGCCGCCAGATCACCGACATCGTGAGCCTGATCGAAGATATCGCCTTTCAGACCAATCTGTTGGCCCTCAATGCGTCGGTCGAGGCGGCGCGGGCCGGCGAGCAGGGGCGGGGCTTTGCCGTGGTCGCCAGCGAAGTGCGCAACCTGGCTAATCGCAGTGCCAGCGCGGTCGACGATATCAAGGCTCTGGTGGCCGACAGTGCCTCGAAAGTCGCCGATGGCTCCAAGCAGGTCAGCCTGTGCGGCGAAGCGCTGGAGACCATCAATACGCGTATCCACAAGGTGAGCGCGCTGATCGCCGAGATCGCCTCGGCCAGTCGCGAACAGGCCGGCGGCATCGAACAGGTCAATCTGGCGATCGCCGACATGGATTCGAGCACGCAGGAGAACGCGGCGCTGGTCGAGGAATCCGCCGCGGCAAGCCACGACCTCCAAAGCCGTGCGCAGGAACTGTTCACCAAAATGTCAGTCTTCCACCTGGGGCAGCATGCGCCGCCGGCCCGCCAGGAGCAGCCATCGGATGAGTCGGCCGATGCAGCCCCGGTGCGCGAGGACAAGCAGGCTGAGGTCCCGCCTGCGGCGTCTTCCGAGCCTTCGGCGGCGTCCGAGGCGTCCGAGCAGCCCAAGGCCCGGCGGGCGCCGACTCGAACGCGCGAGTCGGCGGAGACACCGGCGGCCGACGAGCCGGCCGCCGAAGCGGACGAGTGGGCGACGTTTTAGCGCGTTTTCCTCGCGGGTGTCGACCCACGCTTGTTCCGTCCACCGACGTTAAAACAATGCCCTGGCGCTCAGCGCGTAATCCGGCGCGCAATGCCCGGGGTTGCGGCTTGGCCGTCGGCTTACGCGGCAACAGGCCCTTGTGTCTTGCCGAAGCTGACTGATTAGCGGCCCGTCCAGCGGTGCTCGCTCGGGTGAGCATCCACCACAGGCCCCAAAGCGGGTAGGGCCGCCCCGACGAAAGGGGCGGTGCGTTATAGTCATTGCCAGATTGTTCTTTCAGTGCGGAGAAACAGGCTTGCGCTCCGAAGTGCCTTGGCTACCTCGTGGCTGGCTCGACCCCGTACACGAGCGCGTTCGTGGCTGGATCATCGATACCGTGGCCACGCACGACAAGTTCGGCATCGACTACGATGCGCCGGTCGGTGACCGCGGGCTGTTCGGCCCGGATTCGGTGACGTGGAAGATTCATGCCGACTTCCCGGGCATGATGGCCGGCGGTATCGCCGCGCTCATGCTGCAGACGCTGCACCCCCGCGCGCTGGCCGGTGTGTGGGATCATTCGCGTTTTCGCGAGGACCCGCTCGGCCGGCTGCGCAACACCACGACCTTCGTGGCCGCGACCAGCTACGCGCCGACGGCCGACGCCGAACGCCTGATCGACATCGTGGATCGCATGCATGCCCGTGTGGTGGGCGAGACGCCGGAAGGCGAGCCCTACGACGCGCGCGATCCGGAATTGCTGACCTGGGTGCACTGCACCGAGATGGCGATGTTCATCGAAGGCTACAAGCGCTATCGCCGCGCCGATCTGCCGGCCGGTGCGGAGGACCGTTATTTCGACGAGACGCGCTGCATCGCCGAACGTCTCGGGGCGCGTAACGTACCGGCGTCGAAAACCGAAATGACCGACTATTTCGCGGCCGTCCAGCCCCAGCTGCGCTTCGATGAACGTTCGCGCGCCACATTGGCGGTGCTCGAGGCGATGGAGCTGCCGGTGCCGGTGGCCGGCGTATCGCGCCGGACCTTTCTCGGCGCGGGAGGCGCCTTGTTGCCGGAATGGGCGCGTGTCCACATGGGGCGGACACGGCGCGAGCGGGTGCTCGACCGGGCCGCGGCTGCCGCGCTCGGGCGGGTTGCGCCACTGATCCGGGCTGCCATGAGCGAAGGCGTGGCCATGCGTTCGGCGCGGCGCTGCGGCGCCGGTCGCGAGGCGCTCGTCTTCGACTAATCACCCATTGGAACAGGTGCTGCGCGTTCCCGGCGGTCAGTCGCCCGGCCGGCTCGGCATGGGCCGAATGAACGCTAGCGGCGCCGCGTCAGCGGACCACTGGCGCCTGTGTTGTCAAAGGGTTGCGTACCAATACGGATAGCCGGGTTGACATCCGGGCGTTACGGTCAGGATTGATCATTCGACCCGTCGAGCACGACACCATGAGCGATCACGATACCGATCTCGGCCTGATGGACGCCGGCCAGTTGTCCGAACTGTTTGCCTCCGGCGAGGCTTCCCCCCTGGAGGCCACCCGCGCTGCGCTCGATCGTATCGATCGCTTCAACGATGAGGTCAACGCCTATGTCTACGTCGACCGCGAAGGCGCGGAACAAGCTGCCGCCGAGTCGGCGCGGCGTTGGGGGCAGGGCACGCAACGCTCGGAAATCGACGGTGTGCCGGTTTCCCTCAAGGATCTGACCGAGGTCGCCGGCATGCCGGCTCGGGAAGGCTCGGCGACGACCAGTACGGCGCTGTGCGAGACCGATGCCCCGCCGGCTGCGCGCCTGCGCGAGGCCGGCGCCATATTGCTGGGCAAGACCAATACACCCGAGTTCGGCTGGAAGGCGGTGACCGACAATCGTGTGTTCGGCGCCACCTGCAATCCGTGGGACACGCGTCTCACGCCCGGCGGATCCTCCGGCGGGGCTGCTGCGGCTGCCGCGCTCAATATGGGGGTGCTGCATCAAGGCGGCGATTCCGGTGGTTCGATCCGTATCCCGGCGGCGTTCACCGGTGTGTTCGGCCTCAAGCCGAGCTTCGGCTGGGTTCCCCAGTGGCCGCCGTCGAAGATGGCCACCCTGTCACACATCGGCCCGATAACCCGGCATCCCCGCGACGCGGCCCGCATGCTCAACGTGATCGGCCGCTACGATTTTCGCGACCCCTATGCCAAGCGTGGCCAGCCCGATGATTGGGGCGAGGATCTGGAATGTGATCTGCGCGGTCTGCGTATCGCCTATTCGAAGGATCTGGGCTATGCCCAGGTCGACCCGCAGATCGCCGCGCGGGTCAAGGAAGCAGCCGAAAAACTGGAGGATCTCGGCGCCGAGATCGTCGAAGTTCACCCCGGGTTTTCCTCGCCGATCGAGGTGTTCCGCCGCCTCTGGTTCACCGCCTCGCTCGCGGTCTGGACGCAATGCGACGAAGCGACCAAGCAGTTGATGGATCCGGGCCTGGTCCGCAATGCCCGGAAGGCCGAGCGTTGGAGCGCGCTCGATCTGTTCCAAGCGTTCGACGAACGCGCCAAGCTCACCCAGCAGTTGGAACATTTCAACCAGGACTATCATCTGCTGATGACGCCGTCGGTGCCAATCGCGCCGTTCGAGATCAATCACGAAGTGCCGCCGGGCAGCGACATGACGGACTGGGAAGAATGGGCGCCATTCTCCTATCCATTCAACATCAGCCAGCAGCCGGCGGCGTCGGTCCCCTGTGGGTTCACGGATTCGGGGCTGCCCGTGGGCTTTCAGCTCGCCGGCGGCATGTTCGATGACGTTCGCGTACTGCGCGCGGCCAATGCCTACCTCGATGCGCATCCCGCGCGTTTGCCGCGGGTACCGGATCCGGCGCTTTACGGCTGATCTAACCGCGCGGCCGGGAGCGAAGAGACCGGCCGCGCGTCTGCAGTGATGATCAATGTCACCTTCCGTGGCGCATGGGACGCAAGGCCTCCGGCTCGCGCTTTTGTCCGGTTTCGGGATAATGGGCGCCTGATTGTCTGTTTCCGAGTCCCGCAACCATGTCTGAACTTGTGATTCGTCCCGCCGAACCTGCCGACGCCGAGCGTATTCTCGGCTTCATACGGGAACTGGCGATCTACGAAAAAGCCGAGCATGAAGTCGTGGCCACGGTCGACGCTATCCGCGAGCGTCTGTTCGGTGCGGGCGCCACCGTGCATGCCCTGATGGCCGAGGTCCAAGACGAGCCGGTTGGCTTCGCGGTGTATTTTCTCAACTTTTCGACCTGGCTCGGGCGCCACGGCATCTTTCTGGAAGATCTCTATATCACGCCTTCGGCACGCGGGCAGGGTCATGCCACCCGGCTATTGCGCCATCTCGCGCGCATGGCGGTTGAGCACGGCTATGGCCGCTTCGAGTGGAACGTGCTCGACTGGAACGCGCCGGCGATCGCTTTCTATGAGTCGATTGGCGCCACCCCGCAGAGCGAGTGGATCGGTTACCGGCTGGAAGGCGAGCGCTTGAAGGCGTTCGCCAGCGGCGCCTGACCGGTTGTCACCAGGCCCGGCCGATCATCGAGTCGCGGATCGCCGCCGTACTGCGTACGCAACAGAACTCGCCATCGAGGCTGGCCAGATGGACGCGCTGCACCGTGTCGGCATCGATCCGGGTGGGGTCGGCCGCCCGGCGTTGGAAGGTCGCGCTCGCATCCCCGGCCAGCACCACCTCGAAGCCGAGATTGCCCGCCATGCGAACGGTGGTCGAGACACAATGGTCGGTGGTCAGGCCGGCAACGACCAGGGATCGGCTGCCTAAATGCTCGAGTTCGGCTTCGAGGCCGGTGCCGATGAACGCACTGTTGACGCCCTTGCTGAGCCACAACTCGCCCGGCGCCGGGTCGAAACCGGCTTTGAACGCATGCCCCGGCCGGTTCGGGGCCAGCGCCGAGCCGGCTTCGGTTGAGCTGTGCTGGATATGTACTACCGGCGCGCCAGCGAGCAATGCGAGCGCGTTGTCTTCGGCCCGCGGATTGCTGCGCGGTCCCAGCCCGGGCGCGTCGAACGCCCGCTGAAAATCCACCAGCAGCAGTGCCGTCGCGTTATTTGGCATGAGCCTGGATCTGTTTTTCCCGGGCTGCCAGCCGTTGGCGGAACGCCGGGTCGAGCGAGGCCGGGTCGATGCGATACCCGCCGGAGAGCACCGGGATGAACTGGTGATGATCGCCGGCGCGGATCGGGCTGACGTATTCCCACACGATCTGCCCGGCCTTTGTGACTTCGAGCATTCGACCGCCGTCGGATTCAGTGATCAGCGTGTTGCCGTCGGCCAGGCGTTGGGCGGTGGAACGGATGCGGCTGTCCAGCGGCTGAGCCGCGCTACCGTCGTAGGACCACACGATCTTGTCGTTGCGCGGATTGAATTCGATCACGCGCGAGGGGTTGTGCGGCTTCATGTTACCGCGGTTGTCGAACATCAAGATATTGCCGTTGGCCAGCACGTGCGGGTCGTGTGGCGCCAGCCAGTTGCCGTGCATGGCCCAGACGATACGCTGGGCTTTCGGGTCCACCAGCGCCAGCAGATTGATCTGGCGGAACATGACGAGCACGTCGCCGGGTTTGCCGAAGCCGAGCGCTTTGATGTCGTTTGGGCCGAGCCAATCAACCGTATTCACGTGCAGCGGGTCGAAGTCGGCGAACCAGGGCTCGCCGCGACGCAGCGATATGCCGTAGGGCGAGCGTGCCAGCATGCGGGTGAGCGACAGCTTTGACAGCTGTTTGCCGTTCGGTGACAGGGTGACCAGGAAATCTTCAAGATAAGGCGTGGGCACGAAGCCATAGCCCGACAACGGTTGATCGGTGAAGTCGTGGGTCAGCGTGACGATACAGCCGTCGTTGGTGACATCCAGATCGTGATGCACGTGTGCCAGATAGCGCCAGACGATGTGTGAATCAGCGTCGAGCTCGACCAGGCCATAACCCCAGGGCGTATCGTTGCCCGAGATATAGATCGCCAGCAGATGGCCGTTGGGCAGCAGTTTGGCCCGGCGCATGTAGATCAGGTCGTCCTTCTGCGGATGCTGAACGGCGGCGTTTTTCGTCCATACCCTGGAAAACGGCATCTTCCATTCATGGACGACGCGGCCGTCGGCATCGATCAGGCGCGCGACGTTGCCGTCACCCGAGGTGAACAGCGTATAGCCCGGCTGCATCTTCGCGGCGTCGTGCACGGTGACGCCGCGGGCATTGGTGCGCGCACGACGCCATAGATCGGTGGCCAGCGGATTGACCGCGGTCTGCGACTGCGACCATTCGGCCATCCCGGCCTTGTAGGCATCGTGAAACAGCGGAAAGGGCCAGACTTGGGTCAGACTGACGGCGATGCCGGCCGCGAAAGCCAGAAACAGGACCGCTAGCACATACAACGCGTTCGCAAGATAGCTCAGTTTCATGATCGGCCGGGCGCAGCGTCATGAACCCGGATCATGACGCGAAAATGAGCCGAAGAGTCTAGGGCCTGTTGCCGTTTCACGCGACGCCGCGTTGCCGTGTGAAGCGGCAACAGGCCCTGGCAAGCCCCCGCGCCGTCACCGCGACCGTCCGTCGCGGCGGGCGACCCGGTCAGTCCGGCCGCGGCGGTTCCTCGACATGCGGCTCGGTTTCGGCGCCCGGCGTGAGCGTGGTGCCGATGGAAGCACACATCACCGCGCCGATCGCCAGCCATTGCCATAGATCCAGTTCCTGGCCGAGAAACAACAAGCCGGACAGGGCGCCAACCGCGGGCTCCAGGCTCATCAAGGTGCCGAACATGGCGGTGGGCAGCCGTGGCAGCGCGATCATCTCGAGCGTATAGGGTAGCGCGGTCGACAGAATCGCCACCCCGGCGCCCATCGCCAGTACGTGCGGCGTGAGCAGGGTCGCGCCGGCCTGCCAGATGCCGATCGGCGCGACCACGATCGCCGCGATGGTCACGCCGAGCACCGCGCTGTGCATGCCGTGAACCGCGCCGGCCTTCTGCCCGAACAGGATATACAGCGCCCAGCAGGCGCCGGCGCCGAGCGCGCAGGCGGCCCCGGGCCAGTTGACCGCGCCGGTGGTGTCGGAGCCCGGCCACAGCAGCACGGCGAGCCCGGCGATGGCCAGCATGACCCAGAGCAGATCGATTACCCGGCGCGAGGAGGCCACGGCCACGGTGAGCGGGCCGGTAAACTCGAAGGCCACGGCGATGCCGAGTGGAATCCGGTCCAGCGCCTGGTAAAACAGGAAGTTCATGGCGCCGAGCGCGACGCCGTAGACCGCGATCGCCTTCCAGGCCTCAGCGGAGATGGTCCTGCGCCACGGGCGCAGCACGGCCAGTAGCAGTAGCGACGCGATGATCAGGCGTACCGATGTGGTACCAGCCGCGCCGGCGACCGGGAACAGCATCTTCGCCAGCGAGGCGCCACTCTGGATCGCGCTCATGGCGATCAGAAGCAGGGCGACGGGCCAGCTCCGGGCAATGAGGGCACGATGATGGGCTTGCATGAGCGTTTCCACACCACGTCGTATCGCCGGCGCGCGCTGGCGCCGGAACCTCGATCCGGCTTGGCCGGTCGCGCATGATGGCGCAAAATAATGCGATGAGCAATATATTGCACAGCCCCGATGGGCGGCCCGATGTGCTCGTGCATGTCGCGACCAACGTGCGTCGCCTGCGCGCGGCGGCCGGTTTGAGCCAGGCGGCCCTTGCCGAAGCCGCCGGGGTGAGCCGGCGCATGCTGGTCAACATCGAAAAAGGTGACGTCAACGTCAGCCTCAATACCCTCGATCGGCTGGCGGAGGCGTTGGGCGTGGCGTTCTATGCGCTGGTGGCACCGCCGGAGACCCCCGACGCGGCCCGAATCGACGAGGTCGCCTGGGCGGGCGCGAGCACCGACAGCCAGGCCCGGCTGCTCGCCAGCAAGACGGCGCGCGAACAAGTGGAGCTGTGGTCCTGGTCGATGGCGCCCGGCGAGGTTTATGCCTCGGATGCCGATCCGGCGGGCTGGGCCAACATGATCGTGGTGCTGGCCGGCGAACTGACGGTCACGCTGGGCGACGATCGTTTCGTGATCGCGGCGGGGGATTTCCGGGTCTTTCCCAGCGATCGGCCGCATCGTTATGCCAACGAGGGCGATATGCTGTTGCGTTTCGTGCGCAACGTCGTCTATTGAGTCGGCGGGCCGACTGGCCGGCCCGGCTTGAAACTGTCTGGAGAGCATGCCCATGCGCGGGTTTCGCGACATTCCGTTCTTTTTCCTCTGGTTCGGCGCCGCCGTGTCGTTGTCGGAGATGCTCGCCGGCACGCTGCTCGCCCCGCTGGGGCTGGGCCGTGCGCTGGCCGCGATCGTGCTCGGCCATGTCATCGGCACTACGCTGCTGGTGGCCGCCGGGCTGATCGGCAGCCGCGAGAACCAAAGCGCGATGGGTACGGCGGGCGCGGCCTTCGGCTCGGCCGGGCGGCGCCTGTTCGCGGCCCTCAATGTGCTGCAACTGGTCGGCTGGACGGCAATCATGCTGGCCACCGGCGCGCGCCAGTTCGCGAGCCTGGCCGGGCACCTCGGGGCGGTCGGGCCGATCGATCTGTGGATCGGCGTGCTGGGACTGCTGGTCGCGGGCTGGGCGGCTTTCGCCCGGGCCGGTATCGGTCGGCTCAACACGCTGGCCGTGGTGTTGTTGATCGGGCTGCTACTGGCCGTGTTCGTGCGCCTGTTCTTCGTGGCCGGCGCCGCCCCGGCGCCGATGGCGACGCCGATGCGCTTCGGTGCGGCGCTGGAACTGGTGGTGGTCATGCCGTTGTCCTGGCTGCCGCTGGTGGCCGACTATAACCGCCACGCGACAAGCGGCGGCACCGCGGCCGTGTTCACCTGGCTGGGGTACGCGATCGGCAGCGCGTGGATGTATGCGATCGGCCTGCTCATGGCGCTGCATTTCGGCGGGCTGGATCTCGGCGCACTGGTATCGGGCGCCCCGGCGCTCGTGGCGGCCCTGGCGGTGATCGTGCTCTCGACCGTCACCACGACCTTCATGGACACTTATTCGGCGGGCGTGAGCCTGCGCCATGTCGCGCCCGTGGCCTCGCCGCGCGTAATGGCGCTCGCGATGACGGCGATCGGCACCGTGATCGCGTTGATGGCGCCGATCTCGGCCTACGAAGGATTTCTCTATACCATCGGCGCGCTGTTCTCCCCGCTGTATGCCGTGGTGCTGGCGCGCTATTTCGCGCTCGGCGAGCGCGTCGACGAGCCCGGCGTGCTGGCCTGGCCGGCCTTGGGTGTATGGGCTGTCGGGGTAGCGAGCTACTACGGTTTTCTGGCGCTGGATACGCCGATCGGCGCGACCTTGCCTTCGTTCGCGGTCACGGCGCTGCTCTACGTGCTCAGCCGCCGCGCCCGAGCCATTGCGCACGCGGTCTGATGCGTGTCGGCGGCGCGGTCCGCGGCGGGCTGTTGTCGCGCCTGGGCGGTGCGCGGGTATGCCGGCCGAGCGGCCGGCCGATGAAAGCCGCGCGCCAATACACGTCACCGTACAGGCGTTAGGCTGGGCATCAGTCCCTGCGTTGATGTGGCGTGACCATGAAACAAAGCGAATTGATCGACGCGCTGTTGGCCGAGCATGGTCGTACCTTCGCCGCCGAACTGGGCGCGCCGATTGCGAAGAACACACCGTCGCCGCTGTTTCGGCTGCTGTGTCTGGCACTGTTGACCAGCGCGCCGGTGCAGGCTGACATTGCAATGCGTGCGGCACAGGCGATGGCCGCGGCCGGCTGGACCACGCCGGACAAGCTGGCGGCCAGCACGTGGCGCCAGCGCGTTGACGTATTCAACGGCGCCGGCTATGCCCGAGTGGATGAGAAGACCGCGACCCAGATCATGGATTTCAACGATCACCTGCGCGAGGCCTATGGCGGCGATCTGCGCCGGCTGCGTGCAGAGGCCGACGGCGATATCGATGCTGCCAAGCGTGCATTGAAGCGCTTCAAGGGCATCGGCGATACCGGCGCGGCGATCTTTTTGCGTGAGGTGCAGGCGGTCTGGGGCGAGTTCTATCCGTTCGCCGACAAGGCGAGCCTGACCACCGCCGACAGGCTCGGTCTGCCGGCCGACGCGGCGAAGCTCGCGCGGCTGATCGGGCGGGATGATTTCCCGCGGCTGGTCGCCGCCCTGGTTCGGGTTAAACTCACCAGCGACATCGATCGCTTTCAGGATTGAAAAGCCATGTTCGATTACTCGCTGGCCCACTGGCTGACGTTCTTCGGCGCGGCGTTCGCGCTCGAGATCGCGCCGGGGCCGGACCTGCTGTTCATTGCCGCCCAGACCGGGCGTCACGGGCGTGGCCATGGCTTTGCGGCCATGTTCGGGGTATGGACGGGCGCGCTCGTGCATGTTGTTGCCACGGTGCTCGGCTTGGCCGCGATCCTCGCGCGCTCGGCGATGGCGTTCTCGATCATCAAGTATGTCGGCGCAGCCTATCTGGTCTGGCTGGGGCTCCAGTCGCTGGTCTCGTCCGGGCGTGGCGCCGACGCCGCCGACACGCCCGCGGCGCTGGCCGCGCCCAGCCGCTGGGCCGCCTATCGACAGGGGATTCTGGTCGATCTGCTCAATCCCAAGGTCGCGTTGTTCTTCCTGGCCTTCATCCCGCAGTTCGTGGTCGAGGGCGCCGGACCGGTGACGGCACAGCTGGCCTTGCACGGGCTGTTGCTGTTCGTGGTGGCGGGCGTCATAGAACCAGCCCTGATCGTGGTCGGTGATCGGCTGATTCGATTCCTCAAAGGGCGGCGTCGTCTGGCTGCCTGGGCCGAGCGCGGCGTGGGCGTGATTTTCATCGGGCTCGGCGCGCGCCTGGCCGCCGCGCATCGCTGAGGCGGGCGCCATGAGCGAACATGAACACGCCGGCCGCTGCGCCTGTGGCGCCGTACGTTTCCGCCTGGTCGGCCAGCCGACCGACGTCATCGCCTGCCACTGCCAGACCTGCCGGCGCTGGTCGGGCTATTACTGGGCAGCGACCCATGTGCCGCGCGACGCATTGATCATCGATGCCGAGGCCGAGCTCGCCTGGTGGGCCTCATCGGAATTCGCCGAACGCGGTTTCTGCAGCCACTGCGGGTCGAGCCTGTTCTATCGGCGGCACGACGCCGATCGTGTGTCGGTGGCGCCAGGCGCGCTCGACGCGCCGACGCATCTCGCCACCACGGCGCATATCTGTGTCGCCGAGGCCGGCGATTATTATGCGATCGATCCGAACACGCCGCGGTTTCCCGGTCCGGACACGGGCTCGTGATCCACAGGGGCGGCTGTGCCTGTGGCGGCGTGCGTTTTGTGGTGTACGGCGATCTGGCGCCGGTCGGCGCCTGCCATTGTGAAAGCTGTCGGCGCTGGTCGGGCTATTACTGGGCCGCAATGGAAATCCCGCGCCGGCGATTCAAACTGACCGTGGCGGGCGCATTGGTCTGGTGGCGATCCTCAGCAGCGGCGGCGCGTGGCTTTTGCAGCCGTTGCGGCTCGAGTCTGTTGTTCGACGAGACGAACAGCCCGTGGATTGAAATCAGCCCCGGCGCCTTCGACGAACCCACCGGCGAGACAACCACGGCCCATATCTTCTGTGCCGAAGCGGGTGACTATTATCGGTTGGACGATGGCGCGCCGCGTTATCCGGGGTTTGAACCGCGGGGCTGAAGGGCCCCGGACATTCGTGGCGCGCAGGCGCCGGGGGCTTCCACGGGGCCGGTTGCCGGGCCGAGCGCTATAAACGATGGGCTACGAGGGCCACGCCACGGAAGTTGGGCGAAAGGTCGAGCATGAGTCCACCCATGGCACGAAGGCACGGGGTTAAGTCTTGCCTTGCGCATATAAAACGAGAGCCCGTGGCGGTGGATCGGTGCCAGGATCGAATCATCGTCGTGCGCGCCCTTGGGGATGATAATGGACACATTTTGTCGTGTTCGTTTTTAACTATTCGAGAAAAAAGCAGTTCGGTCGAAAAAACAAAGTGCGGTGACGAGTCGTATCAGGGAATACGGCGAATTGCCGCAACGCCGCATGGCGCGGACTCGGCCGAAACGGCGACAGGCCCTGATATTCGGCTTACCGTTCGCCGCGAACTTGTCGTTCAGCCCCAGATGACGCGTGCCGCCACAAATGCAAGATACACGGTGACGATGATCATGCCGTGGGTTCGCGACAGCCCATTCCCGACCCATGTCAGAGCAGAAACGAATGCGGTGAATCCGAGCAGCCACCATATTTCCGTCAGGGCCACGGGCTTGTGTGCCATACCGAAGACCAGGGCAGGAACACCGACACCGATGACCATATTGATGGTGTTGCTGTTGACGGTTTCGCTGACCACGGCGGTTCCCTGGTTACGCAGCGCCAGCCGGATCGAGGTGTAGGCGTTCGGAAATCCGGTCAGCGCCGCCAGTAGTAGGGCGCCGATCAGCCCATGCGGCACGTTCCAGGCATCCCCAATGGCAATGGCAGTGTGTACTGTGCCCATGCTACCGGCGACAACCAATACAAGGCCGCAGACGATACCGACAAGGCTGCGCCAACCCGGCCGTTGCTGTTTCCCGTGGCTGACATCCTTGTGATGATGCGTGTGCACATCGTCGAGAAACGCCGCGATCATGCGGCGGATCTCTCTGGGTAGCGGCGAGCGCTTAACCACGCTGCCGGGCAGCGATACCGCCAGTACGTAGACCGAAAAAGTCGCGGCCAGCGCCGCCATGCCGGCGACTGGAGTGAGCACATGCAGCATCATCAAGGCGACGAAACCGGTCTCCAGCAGAGATACGGCGGCGTTAAACGCCAAGACGTTGCGCTGCATGGTGATGTTTCCGGCCAGGATGGCACTGAACCCCATGAGCGCGGCGAGGTTGAACAGGTTCGAGCCGAGCACAACCCCGACTCCGACTTCATGGTCGCCGCCGGACAAAGCAGTAATTGCGGACGTAATCTCCGGCGAGTCGGCCGCAAGCGCCGTAATGAGGCCAAGCAGGCCAGGCAGCAGCGCAAGACCGGTGCCCAAGCGATGCAATCCACGCGAAAGCCAGGCGCTGCCAAACGCGATCCCGGCGAAGTAGATCGGTAAGAGTATGTAGGAGGTTGTCAGAACGCCATTTGCGCTGTCGTTTTATCGTAAAAAAACATATTCCAGTGGGTGGGGCAAGCAGACGTGCATCAGCATGAAGCGCTGAACCCGGACTACAGATATTCGCTTTGTTGTCCGGGCTGCACATTCGCAAGGCGTGGCGGGCAACGGTCGCGCGAGGTAGATTAAAGCAGGCCAGGGCGGCGCAAGCACATGGAATCCGGTTGTGTACCTTGCGCGGCACAAGATCTTCTAACCCCGCGCTCGGCTCGTTGCGTCGTTGAGTGCTTGGTCTCAGCAGAAATCAACATGACGTGCTGAGCGCGCCGCGCGTGATGCCCTCGACGGCTCGCGCGGTGCGCTCGCCGAATGCGTCAAGGCGGCGGGTTCGGGGCCGTGGAACGCTATTTCGATCACCCGCTCGATCCCGACGGGCCCGACTACGCAGGGCCCGCTGAGATACAGATCGGACATGCCTAAAGGCCGGCCTCGTTGGACCGTATGGGCCGAGGGTGGTTTGGGCGCGATCTTCATCGGGCTCGGCGTAGTGCTTGCCGCCGCGCATCGCGGAGTGCAAGCCGGTTATGGGCGAATAAGTGACCGCCGGCCGAGGTGCCGGCGGTATGGATGAATCCGGCGGCCAGGCTGGCAAGTATTCACCGCCACAGAGTGCAGTAAAAACTTGGCCTGTCCCGCGCGACATTGCTGGCGCCCCTCTCGGACCTTACGCGTTTCTCGTCCCGCGAATGCCGCTTACAAAAGCGGCTACCGCCTCGCCGATTTCATGTGGCGAGTCCTCCTGAACGAAATGCAGGCCCCTGACAGTAACTTCCGTCTGGTTGGGCCAGGTGCGGCAGAATTCACGCTGCTTGCCGATCAGGATAATGCCGGGGTCAGCGTTGATAAACAGCTTGGGCAACTCGGAGCGGGACAGCCACTGTCCATACTCGGTCACGATCTTGTGCACGTCCTCGGGTTCGCCCTCTATCGGGATCTCACGCGGCCATGTGAGCGTGGGCCGGCGGCCCTCGCCCTGCTCACGGAAGGGGCGGCGGTATTCGTCCATTTCCTCATCGCTCAACTCTCGGAGAATGGACGTTGGCAATACCCGCTCGACGAACACGTTTTTCTTCAGGCAAATTTCCTCGCCAGACTCGGAGCGAAAAGCCTGGAAAATTCCTCGCGCCTGCTCCGGCCAGTCGTCCCAGGTTACCGGACAGACGATGGCCTCCATGTAGGCGATACCCTGCACCGCATCACGGTGTCGATTGGCCCAATCGAAACCCAGGCCCGAGCCCCAGTCGTGGATGACCAGGGTCACGTTTTCTTTTACATCGAGCTTTTCTAGCAGCGCATCCAGATATTTACGGTGCTCGACGAAACGGTATGAGGCGGGGCCGCTGTCGGGCAGCTTGTCGGAATCCCCCATACCGATCAGATCCGGCGCGATGCAACGGCCCAGTTTCTCCAAGTGTGGCATCACGTTGCGCCACAGATAAGAAGACGTCGGATTGCCATGCAAAAACACGATGGGATCGCCACTGCCGGCCTCCACGTAAGCCATTTCCCGGCCTAGCACTTCGACTGTTTGCTTCGTATAGGGCTGCTTGGATGATGTCATAGCGCCTCCTTTGTTGACACAACGTTAACCTGAGTGCGTGCAGGGCACGCAAGCCGGCAGGCGGCGTTGAACTGTCCTGAGAATGCCGGAGGCTCCAACTCTTGAGACAATGAAACCATGAAACAGCGGCAACTTTATTCCCCGGAAGCCCGTGAACACGCGGTTCCCATGGTCTTTGAGCATCAGGCGGGCTACAGCTCGCAGTGGGCGGCGATCGGTTCGATCGCCGGCAAGATCGGCTGTACGCCCGAGACGCTGCGCAGTTGGGTTCGCGAGGCCGAGCGGGACCGCGGGATGCGCGATGGCCAGACCACGGAGGAGCGCGAGCGCATCAAGGCGCTTGAGCGTGAGAACCGTCAGTTGAAACGGGCCAATGAGATCCGGCAAAAGGCCTCGGCGTATTTTGCCCAATAGGGCCTCGACCGCCTGCACAAGTGATGGTGCCGTTCATCGACGATTATCGCGGGGTCTACGTTGTTGGGCCGATCTGCCGTGTGCTGCCGATCGCACCGTCGACCTACGATGCCGCCGAGGCCCGGCAAACCGACCCGGCTCGCCGTTCGAACCGCGATCAACGCGCGAGCGCTTTGCGCGACGCGATCCAGCAGGTCTGGGCGGCCAATCGTTGCGTCTATGGCGCCCGCAAAGTCTGGCGGCAGTTGTGGCGTGAGGATGGGCCGGTGGCTCTTCTGTGCCCGGTCGAGCGTCTGATGCGTCAGATGGGCTTGCAAGGCGCTGTGCGCGGGTGCAGGCCGAAAATGACCGCTGCCGACCCCGATCAACCGAGCCCGGCCGATTGCGCCCAGCGTGACTTCAGTTCATATGATAACGCGCTGGCCGAGACCGAGATCGGCCTGTCCAAGACGGAAGTCATCCGTCAGCACGACGGGCCGTGGCCTCATCTTGTCGCCGTCGAGTTCGCGGTGCTGGACTGGGTCGACGGGTTCAATCATCAACGGCTGTTCGAGCCGATCGGCGATATGCCGTCGGCCGAGGCTGAAGCGAACTTCTATGACACAATCGCCGAGTCTGCCAGAGTGGCGTGACTCAAACCCACGAGTCTCCGGTAAACTCGGGGCAGTTCAGGTTCTATTTAACGAAAAAAGCAGGCGATTTGAGCCATTATCCCACTGGCGCACTAGACTGGCCTTGAGTCTGACAGGCCTTAACAACCCAACCGGCCTCTGTGGACGTTTATGCAACAAAGCCTTTCAACGTGTGCAATGTCACCGTTTTCGTCGTGCCAGACACGAACCACCTGCGCTTTTTGTATGAGTCGTACCTGCTCAGGCAGCAAGTGGAACGACCGGGACAAGTTTTCGACCCGGAGAGGCGGCGGAGACGAGCGCTGATCTCGCCCCTTGAAACGAAAATAGTTGTAAAAAGCCCAAATTATCAAGATCGAACCAAGCGCCCCGATAATCAAGCTATAGTCGAATAAAGTTGTTGAGCGCTTGACGAGCTCGCCCGCCATGGTCTGGCCGAAAAGATTGAGATTGAAAAACCAGCCAACCATCGTGAGCACTGGCATGAGCAGATAAAACCATAACAACCACGCAAAGGTCGCAGCGACAGCAAGCAAACCCCGTTGCCAGCGCGGCTGCAACTGCGGTTTGTTGATGATGATCGGCAGTTCGAGTTGGTCGCTGTTGCACTCTTTTCTATTTGCCACGGCCGCTCCTATTCATCCGACGCCACGGTCGGGGCTAACCCACGTCGCTCGTCGATTGCGCCCGTGGGCGAGTAGTGTCTTGGGCACCGCCACGATTATCGTAAACATCGACAGCATCCAGTACACCAGCGGATACCAGATAATCCAATAATAAATTCCGAGGAAAGATTCACGCTCGTAGCGACGATCCATCCACAAACTGACGAGCGACTGAATCAGGAAGGTCATGCCGAGTACGGCGCCGTGCCATTGCGGCATCAGCGTTTGAACCTGCCAACGCGCCGGCAGGTCGATGACCAGGCCGATGAAGAACAATATGAAAACGGTCAACATGGCATAAGACCAGAAAACGCTGACCAGATACTCGATCGCCACCCCCCAAAACCGTCGCTGTCTCCAGCGAAATAGCCGCAAGCCTTGTTCAATCAACACCTCGACCCCGCCCTGCGCCCAGCGCAGGCGTTGTTTCCAGAGGCCGCGCAGTGTCTCGGGCATGAAGATGTAACAGAGCGCGTTGGCTTCAAAACGCACCTCCGAATGATCGATCTGCAAGCGCCACGAAACATCGATATCGTCGGTCGCCATGCGTTCATCCCAGAATCCGATGCGGTGAAGCGCGGCCCGGTTGAAGGCAGCGATTACGCCGGAAACCGTAAAGAGGCGCCCGTAAACCCGCTGTGCCCGCTTGACCAGCCCGATGATCGACGAAAACTCACCCACCTGAATCTTGCCCAGCAGCGTGGATCGGTTGATGATCCGAGGGTTGCCCGTCACCGCCCCGACGCGGGTACCGGTCACCAGGTGATAGACAAGCCACTGCACCGCATGAGGGTGCAGATACGCATCGCCGTCGATACACACGAGATAATCCGAGCGTGCGGCCAGCGCCGCCGCGCGCAGTCCGATGGCCTTGCCCTGATTGCTCGCCAGATGAATCACCCGCACGCGCGGTTCGCGATCGGCATAGGCGTCGAGTAGCTCACCGGTGCGATCGGTGCTGCCATCGTTGACCACAATCACCTCGAGCGTCGGATAGCGCGAGGCCAGCGCGTAGCGAACCGTTTCCTCGATCCGGTCTTCTTCGTTCATGCACGGAATCAAGACGCTGGCCAGCGGATAACCGGGGACTTCCGGCGGTTCATGGTGACAATGCCGCCGGCCGCGTTCGCGGCGAGCGTAATAAAAGACTCCGCCAATTATCCAGATCCAGGCCATGAACAGCGGATAATTAAAAGCCAGACCAAATACCAGTCCAGACAAGTCGAAGTTCCTGATGATCTGGTGGATCAGCCCCATTACGGTTCAGATTGGAGGTGCGGAAACTGGTTCAGGCTGAAGGCCTGGAAAATGGGCTTGAACGGCGGGCGGTTACTGAGAAAATCATCAGGGTAATAAGCTAGATTGACGGCGCCCAGGCCAATCAATTCGTGCATCCAGCCGGTGAGTGTCGATGCCGGTATCCAGCGATTTCGCGCCCAGTTCCGCGTCTGGAGTTCGAACACGGTCTTTTTCAGGCCCTGCGGCTTCGCGGCGACATCCTTGACGAGTTGGCGCAACCACGCTTTAGGCGCCTGTTGCGTGTCATCCAGATAGGGCATGGCCATCAGAGCGACGTGGCCGTAGTTTTTCAGAAACGGCCCCAGCGCCTGCGCGAAACGTCCTTCAGCCATGGGGTGCGTGACGACGCGTGCGAACAGATTGCGTGTCACACCGAAATGATTGCTGCTGTTGAGATAGGGGTGCATGGCCCCAGTCGCCGCATGGTCGAGCGCAATCAGGGCGTTGGTCTTGGTTCGTGGTTGGAGCGGGCAGTTCAGTGATTGCTGGCGCGGGCCCGGCCAGCGCGCGCCGGGGGTACACGCGCGGGCGCCTTCGTGTGCGTGCAGGGTGGCATCGTCGCCAATCAAAACGCCATGCAGCGCCGAGTAGTTCCGGGCCAGATCAGCATAGATGCCGCGGATGATGTGTTGCGCTTTCGGGCGGAATGGACTCAGCCGCCGTACTTGGGTTTTGACCGGCGTAATGGTGCCGTTTTTGTTTCGGCGCGCCACGGAAAGCGCGCGCTCCTGCGCTGCGTTCGGCAGCTTGAAAGCCAGCAACGGCAGCCAAGCATAGATTTTGACGCCGGCCCGGGTACTTAGCTGCCACGCGACCCGGTTGAACAGATCCGCCCGCATGGGCAGGTACGAGTTCGGAAAATACAGCGCATTGGCCGTGCCGTCGCCGTCGGGATCGGCGAAGGCTTGGAGATAGACCGTATTGATATGCATGGCTTTGATACGATCCAGCAACGCACCGAGATTCTTGTTGACTTGCTTTGGATCGGGCGAATAGATATCGTCCATATCGACTTGTACCGCGCGCTTGACTCGCTTTGGCGGATGAAGTGCGCGGCGCACCTGGGCTTCGATCGCCTCCGGCTTCGGATCTTCGCTGATCAAGAAACGCCCGAGACTCCCGATATGCTTGACCGAGGATATATGCCGGTCGCCCAGTCCAAACGACAGGGCCAACCCAACCGAATGGGCGATGCGCGTCACTTCCGGCGTCAACGCGCCGTAAGGCCATACCACCGCGCGCGGAACGCGGCCGGTGCGCTCTGTGATTATGTGTTTGCTGAACTTCAGGTCATAGCGAATACGCTGGCGAAACAGCGTGTTCGACTCGTAGGTTCGGGTCGCCGGGTTGTATATGCGCGTGATGGCTGCCGGCTCTTTATTGCCCTGGGGATTCGCCAGTACGCCGTGGTGCAGGTTCTGCGTATGCACGGCAATCGCAACCAGTCCTGAGCGCTGCATGGCCCGAATCTGCGCCCACGTCAGGAACGAGCCGCCCCCCAGTTCCTGACCTTCGTAAAACACCTTGCCCGGCTTGCGGATATTGGGCGATTTGTTTTCACGTTTGAGTTCTTTTTTCAATGCGGTGGTCGGCGCGCCCCGGATATAAGCTTTTTCCATCCGGCTGGTTTTGTGTTTGGAAGAACCGTGGACGTGCTCGATCCAGCGTGTCTCTACCGCGACTAGAGCGGGATAGTCAAACGCTTGCAATAACGGGAAAAGCTTGCTGTAGACGCTCTCCAGCCCATCGTCGAAACTCAGCAAGACGGCGTTGGGCGGCAGGCTTTTCCTCCCCTTGTGCGCGGCGATAATCTGGCCCAGCGAGACCGGATGCCAGTCGTGCGTTTTCATCCAGTCGAAAAACTTCGCCAGACGCTGGGTGCTTATGGCGTAAGGGTCATGGTCGGCAACCGGCACCACGTTTTTACGGACGTCGTGAAAATTCAACGTGACGAAATGCCCCGGCGGAATCGTGAAATGAATAGGATCAGACGCGTTGGCCGCACGGGCCACCAGAAAGGCCAGCAAAAACAGTAGTGGAAAAAAACTGGCACCGCGCCGTGACAAGTTCATCAGAATGTCCCCGAAAAACCGAAAATGCCGAAGACGCGCCCTTCGCGGCTGCCGTTATAAACGTGGCTACCGTAGCCCACGGCGTAATGCAGCGACCAGGTTCGCGACAGATCCCATTCGTGGCCGTACTGGATCGAATAGGCAGGCGAAGCCCCGTAGCCGGCCTCGAAATCGCTGCCCGCGCTTGCCTTGAATATCTGATGAAACGTCTGCCGATAGTGGCGCCAGGTTATCCAGTCGTGGCGAATGGTTGCCTCGACCGAGCCGGAGCGTCTCGGGTTGTAGTACGGCGTGTTGTTGACCGTGTTGTTCTCGAATCCGGCGTACAGACCAAGCCCAGTGAGGTGATGCGCACTGGCGAACAAACGCTGCGAAAACTGTCCCGACACCGAGCTGCGCAGATTGCCGTCGCTGGTATGGAGCTCGCTGAGGTTGAAACTGGCGCTGCGCGACTCGTTCTGTCGCCAGGTCAGATGGGCGCCGTACAGTTGCCCGGTAAGCCCGGCGCGCGTGGCTCGTAGCGGCGTTTCGCGGGCGGCGGTAGCCACCGTGAACCCGTATTGCCAGCGGTCGCTCACCCACTGCGACCAGTTCAAGCGCACACCGGCCGGGCTTTTATAAACCCCGTCGCTGATCAGTGCGCTGGCGTGTTTGCGGCCCCAGGCCCATTCCACGCCCAGGCCGGGGCGCCATGTGCGCGCGCTGTAACTGCCGTAGTTCGCGTATTGATAATACTGCTCGGCGAAGGCACGAAAGCCGTTTTTCGTCCACGGCGAATTAGCACGGGCCTTGAGTTGGAAATCCTTCGAGCCGGCACTCCCGGTGCTGCCGCTGCTGCTTCCATACTGGCTTGTGGCACTGACCGACGGCCGCCGCCGATCACGCACTCCTGCCCGAGCAAGCTGGATGTGATCATCTTGCGGAAACAGCCTCGCCAAGTGCTTGACGTGTCGGCGCCAATATCGGTAATGGCCGCGATCGTGGGCGATCTTCGCCTCGTTAAAACGAAGCCCGGAATCAAGCGGGGCATAGGCTGCCGCGCGCCGGGCCACGCGATGCGCGTGGTTGGGCAACCCGCGCCAGCGCAGCGACTTGGCCGCCAGATTGATCAGCCCGACGTTACGCGGCGCCGCGTTATACAG
Source organism: Salinisphaera sp. LB1 (assembly GCF_003177035.1). Classification (NCBI taxonomy): domain Bacteria; kingdom Pseudomonadati; phylum Pseudomonadota; class Gammaproteobacteria; order Salinisphaerales; family Salinisphaeraceae; genus Salinisphaera; species Salinisphaera sp. LB1. The sequence continues at coordinate 1,780,582 of NZ_CP029488.1, forward strand.
CGCAAAGGCCCGCGATTGGGCGGTTTTGTGATGCCGCCGGAAATACGCATCCAGAACACGCAGCCGGTCAACGTCGAGACGTTGCCAGTTGGGCTTGCGTTTGCGCTTTTGCCCGCGGACATAGCGCCACACCGGCGTGTTCTTCACCAGACGGGCCAGGATTTGCCGGGCGTGCCCGTAGTGCTCGCAGTCGACGAGCGTGTAATAACGCGCCATCAACAAGCCGGTATCCGGATGTTTTTTATTGGCGATCAACCGAGCATATATCCGTCCGGCCGGCGCGCATTCATGAATATCCAGCAATGCATCCGCCGCCGCATGGCGAACATAGGCCGGCGTGTCATGGCGCTTGGGGCCCAAAGCGTGAAAGGCATGCACCGCTGCCTTGGCGCGCCCCAGTTGACGCAGAACATAAATGCGATCGTAGCGGCTGCGTTGATACGCCGGACTCCCCGCGGGCAACAGTGCCAGATCGACATTGACCAGCCCAAGCGCGTGTTTCAGCGCCTCGTTGCGTCTGGCATAGCGATGCTGACTATCCAGCCGTTGGCGTTTGGTGATGGCACGCCGGATCGCCGCTGCAGCGCGGTCGGCGCGCAGCCGCCGGCGCACCGCGACGGGCAAGCCCTCTGCCTTGTTCTGGCTCAGCTCGAACGCATAGTCAGCCGCGCCCAGGTCCGAAAGCGAGGAAAGCTGGGTTTGCAACGCCTGCTGGTTACTCGGTGCATAGCCCAGCACCCGATTGGCCAGATGCAGTGCCTCGGCTGGGTGGCCCTGATCGCGCAGGCGCGCTGAAATGCCGGCCATATCCGCCAGATTCGGGTGCCCCGATCCGGGCCTGACTTTGGATCCGTAGGCCGACGCGGGCGCGCCGGGCAACGGAAAACCGTCCGATCCAAAACCACCCAGGCCCGAATTCGCCGAGGCCTGAGCACAGCCGCACACAAGCACAAGATACAAGGCACTAACGGCTATGCAGCCACCCGGGGCAACCGGTAAACGCTTTCGGTCGCGTGGCATAGCCTCGCCAACCATCAACGGCGGGCCAAGGCGCGGGAATGGACTGGTCTTTGGTGCATAAAGTCGGACCGGACAGACCCACCGGCGACCCGATAAGCTCGGACGGCGTAGCGGTCAGGCATCTCCAGTTGTGTCATCCGGTTGACTGTCGCGCAGCAGATGAACCGTTCGCGGCTTTGGGCGTCGACGCGCCGTGCTCTGATGCGATCGCCGAACCTCGTTTCCATCCGGAACACCACTGTCTCCGCAAAGCTCCGCCGCCGGTCACTGCAGGCATGCTTCCCTGCCCCCCGACCAGTGCCGGCCGGTAAACCGCAGATTTTCGTCGGGTTCTGTCCAGCGCAGCGCAGCGCAAATGTCGTCTCACTGCGCGATCCGGTGCCGCGTTGGGGACGGGATCGTGACAGCACGTTTAGCTTTGCACAATTAATATAACACCGTTGCCTTTCGTAAGCCCAATCGCCGGAGACCAAGGTCGCCGCCACGTCGCCATCGGCTTCATCCAGGATTTATGGGGCCAGACGCCACTCCAGAACCATGCTTGAACGCGGTGTGTAGGCAGGATTGAAAAAGACGGCGTATCCCGCTGGAGTGGAAGCGCCACCAACTAACCAGTCCTGAAGAATACGAAGTAAGAATCGATACCGATGATTCGACGACGAGACCAGCAACCGAGACCGACGATCCACGGACCATCCTGCGGCGCCGCACGCCCTGGATCGAAGCGCGGTTGCCGTGGCTGTATCTCAAAGGCATTTTTTCGACTGGCGACTTCAGCTAAGCGCTGACGGTCGTGCTGCGTGACGGCGCGGCGAGCGTATCGGCGGCGACGCTATCCCGATTGAAACAGTAGGGGCGCACCGAACACGACGCCTCGGTCCCCCGGGAGCTGAGCGCTCATCGTCATCTGTATGGTTGGGCGGATGGCATGCAGTTCAACCTACCAGGCGACGATACGCGCGCCTGTAGGCTGGTCATCATTGGCGTGCTGCCCGACGGAACGAAAGAGTTCGTGGCCTTCGGTGATGGCGTGCGCGAGTCGGAACAGCGGGGGCCCGCGCTCGAAATGCAACCGGACCGCTGGCGGGTAAGACGTTTTCCGAGGGTGCCGGTGTCAGCGAAACGCCGGCTCGTCGAACGAGCGCAGCTTGCGTGAATGCAGGGCTTCGACGCCCGATTCGCGGATCAGCTTGAGTGTTTCCAGGCCGATGGCCAGATGCTGCTGGACCTGGCTCTGGTAGAAGGCGTTGGCCATGCTGCGCAGCTTGAGTTCGCCGTGCATGGGCTTGTCGGATACGCACAGCAGGGTGCCGTAGGGCACGCGCAGGCGAAAGCCGTTGGCGGCGATGGTCGCGCTTTCCATGTCGATGGCGATGGCGCGCGACTGGGAGAAGCGTTCGTAGAGTTCGTCGTAGCGGAATTCCCAGTTCCGGTTGTCGGTGCTGGCGACGGTGCCGGTGCGCAGGCGATTTTTAAGGTTGCGTTTGGACAGCCCGGTCACGCCGGACACGGCCTGTTCGAGCGCGATCTGCATTTCGGCGATCGGCGGGATCGGCACCCACGGCGGCAGGTCCTGATCGAGGACATGATCCTCGCGCACGTAGGCGTGGGCGAGCACGTAGTCGCCCAGTTGCTGGGAGCGGCGCAGGCCGCCGCAGTGGCCGATCATCAGCCAGCAGTGCGGGCGCAGTACGGCCACATGATCGGTGATGGTCTTGGCATTCGCCGGGCCCATGCCGATGTTGATCAGCGTGACGCCGAGGCCGTCCTCGCGGGTCAGGTGATAGGCCGGCATCGGCGGCAGATGCTTCGGCGTCTCGCCGCCGGCACTCAGATGATCGAAGCGGGGGTTGGGCTCGACCACGTCGCCCGGCGAGATGAAGCCGGTGTACTCGTCGTGGTGGGCGATCTGTTCATGGGCATAAGTGGCGAAATCGTCGACATAGCGCTGGTAGTTGGTCAGCAGTACGAAGCCCTGGAAATACGATGGGTCGGTGCCGGTGTAGTGCGCCAGGCGTTGCAGGGCCAGATCGGTGCGCTGGGCATCGAACAGCGCCAACGGGAACGGTTGGCCGGGCTGGGTGCGATGCGTGCTGTTGGGAATCGCGTCGTTCATGTTGGCCAGATCCGGCAGATCGAAGGCCTGTTCCATCGCCCGTACCTCCGCCGGCGTGAGATTGGCCGTGGCCTGTTCAATCATGAACGGCAGCGGGATCGGCTGATCCGACAGGCCGACCTGGATCGGCGCGCCGTGGTTTTCGATCAGCAACGACAGTTGTTCCAGCAGGTAATCGTGGAACAGATCCGGCCGGGTGACCGTGGTGCCGTGCACACCGCCCTTGCGCAGCGAGCCGTAGGTCGGCCGCACCGGGCTGACCAGTCGATCCGGCGTGGTTTCGATGCCGACGTAGGGGTAGTAGGCCGCCGGCAGGGGTTCCGGCGCGTGCTCACCGGCCACGAACCGACGATGCCGGTCGGCCATCTGCGCATGCGCGGCCGCATACAGCGATTCGATCCGGGCAAGGGCGGCCTCGGCGGTGTCGAAGGATTGCAGATCGCGGGCGTTGCCGTGTGCGGTGCCGGGCATTTCGTGGTGATCCTTGTGCGTCGGTTCCGTTGTCGGAGCGAGATTAGCAGCTCGAAGCGTCAGTGGAACGCGGCGCGCTGCAAGGTCATGATGTCGTCGCCAAGTATCCCCTTGCAGACGCCAAAACCGAGCCGCTTGTATGCGCGAACGGCCTGGGCATTGTCGGCAAATACGGCCAGTTCGAGCGTGTTCGCCGCGCCATGCCGGTCGGCCTCTGCGGCAAGCCGGAGAATCAGTGTATCTATGATGCGCTGGCCTCGCCGGGCCGGGTTCACGATCAGGCGGGCGAAGCGCACGATGGCGGGCGGCTTGAAATAGTATTCGCCGAAGGCGATCAAGCTGCCGGTTGCGTCCACCAGCGCATGGGGGCGGGCTTGTTCGCGATGCAACGCGAGCGCCAAGCCCGGACCGTCCAGCGGCCAGGGCGTATTCGGACCGGCCCAACGCTGCGCGGCATGGGCATCCGAGATCCAGCGGGTCAGTTGCGCATAGTCGCCGGGTTCGGGCTTGCGCAGCGCAAACCGGGCGTCGACGGTCGGGGTCATCGCGTCCAGAAGTTATTGCGTACCAGGTCGACCACTTCGCCCATGCGCCCGGATAGCACGGCCTTGGTCGAATACAGTGCGGTGGAGGCCACCTGGCCGAATTCGATATGCGGCGGCATCACCAGTTCCATGCGATTGACCTTCACATCGAGAATGCCGGGGCCGTCGTGGGCGAGCAGTTCGGCCACGGCGCCGTCGAGTTCGTGCTTGGCCTCGATCTTGCGGCCCCACAGGCCGATGGCATGCGCCAGCGCGCCGAAATCCGGGTTCTTCAATTCGGTATACGCATCCAGCAGGCCGTCGACCTTCTGTTCCAGTTCCACGAACCCGAGCGAGCTGTTGTTGAAGATCACGATCTTGAGCGGGATTTCGAACTGGGCCAGCGTGAGCAGATCGCCCATGAGCATGGACAGTCCGCCGTCGCCGCACATGGCGATCACCTGGCGGCCCGGATAGGCCCGGCTGATGCCGAGCGCCTGTGGATAGGCATTCGCCATGGTGCCGTGGACCAGGCTCGGCAGGGTCCGGCGCTTGCCGTTGGCCTTGATATGACGCAGACACCACACCATCGGGCTGCCGCCGTCGGCGGTGAACACGGCATCGTCGGCCCCGTGCCGATCGAGCGCGAGCGTGAGTTCCTGGGGATGAATCAGGCCGTCGTCCTCCGATTCGACCGCCGCGTCATCGAGTGATTCGAGATAGGTCTGGCGGCAGGCGTTGACCCAGTCGCGGTCGTCGTGGGGCTGGATACGTTCGAGGAGCGCTGCACAGGTATCGCGCACCGAGCCGATCACGCCGATATCCACCGGGTGGCGCAGGCCGATCTGGCCGGCGGCGATATCGACCTGGATGAGGGTCGCGTCCTCGGGATAGAACTGGGCCCAGGCGAAACTGCAGCCGAGCAGCAGCAGGGTGTCGCATTCGGAGACCGCACGATAACCGCCGGCCAGCCCGAACACGCCGGTCATGCCCACTTCCAGTTCGTTGTCGTATTCGATGAAGTCCTTGGCGCGCGAAGTCCAGGCGATCGGCGCGCCGAGCTTGTCGGCCAGCGCGATCACTTCGTCGTGGGCGTCGGCGCAGCCGTAGCCGGCATAGATGGAGACTTTCCTGCCCGCGTCGAGCGCGGCGACCACGGCGTCCAGTTCGGACTCGGACGGGCGGATGACCGGATCGAAGCGCATCGTGCGCCAGGGCAGCGGATTCTCGGGCCTGGCGGTGAAGATATCGCCCGGCACGATCAACACGGCGACGCCGCCTTCGTTGAGCGCCTTCTGCGCGGCGATGGCGGTCAGACGCCTGGCATTCTCGGGGCTGGCGACGTATTCGCAGAACACGCTGTACTGCGAATACAGTGGACGCTGGTCCACGTCCTGCGGAAAGCCGACGCCCATCTCGGCGGTTGCCACCTGCGAGGCGATGAACACCACCGGCGCGCCGTTGCGGTGCGATTCCAGCAAGCCGTTGATGAAATGGGTGCTGCCCGGCCCGCAGGTGCCCGCACAGCAGGCCAGCTCGCCGGTCAGATAGGCCTCGCCGCCGGCCGCGAAGCCACCGACTTCCTCGTGGCGGACGTGGACCCAGTCCATTTCCGAGCGGCGGATGGCATCGGTGAGGTGGTTGATGGTGTCGCCGACCACGCCGTAGCAGCGCTTGGCGCCCGCTTCAAGCAGGGTGGCGACCATGATTTCTGCGACGTTCTGACTCATTGCACGGCTCGGGTTCACGGGTTTCTCGATCGCTCGATCATACAACCTGGGTCGGGCCCGGGTGCCATCCGTTGTGTTGCGCGGCCTGGGCTGACGAGGCCTGCGCAGCCATCGGCGGAATGCCGTTGATCTGCATCAAATACCCCCGGCCGGCGATCGGACAGGCTGTGCTGGAAGTCCTCCCGGACACGATGGAGAGTAAGGCGATGGATATTGTCGACACCTTGAGTGCCGATCATGGCTATCTCACGAGTCTGGCGCGCCGGATCGTGGATGAGCTGCCGCGCTATGTACGTGCCCGCCCGCATTCGGCGGCACGGCTTCGCACGCTGGTGGCCGGCTATGTCGAGTATGAACAGCGCGTGCACGAGCCGCGCGAGGCCTGGCTGCGTGCCTATCTCGCCGCGCGCGACGGGGCCGAGGTGCCGCCCGGGTCCGGCGAGCCGGCCCATGACTGGGCCACGATCCGCGAATGGCTGGTGTCGGCCACCGGGGGCGCGGCCCGGTTGGATCTGCGCCATCAACTCACGGCGGCCCTGCGCGACGGCGCGGAATCGATGCAGCACGAGGAAACGGAGCTGCTCGCCCGGGCCCGGCGGCGCCTGTCCGCGGTCGAGCGGCACGCCCTGGCGCTGCGCACAATGGCCCGGGGCGCCCCGGCGTAAGAACCGGGCGCCCCGAACCGTTGTTTCAGGCTTGGGCCAGTTCGGTGAGGGTTGCGCGCAGGATCTCGTAGAAATTGCCGACCGCGGCGATATCCACCCGCTCCGCGGGCGAGTGCGCGCCACGAATGGTCGGCCCGAACGAGATCATGTCCATCTTCGGGTAACGCGCTCCGATCAGCCCGCATTCCAGCCCGGCGTGGATGACCTTGACCTGAGGTTTTTGCCCGGTCACGCGCTCATGCACGGCCACGAAGCGCGCCAGCAGTGAGGACTTCGGGTTCGGCGCCCAGCCGGGGTAGCCGCGTTCGCGCGTCACCGGAAAGCCGGCCAGCTCGAACATCGTGGCAATCCGGTCGGCCAGCGAGTCGCGCGCGGAATCCATCAGCGAGCGCACCATGAGCGCGGCAGTGAACAAGCCGTCGGCGACCTGCACCACGCCGATATTGTTGGAGGTTTCGACCACGCCGGGCGCGGCCAGGCTCATGCGTTCCACGCCGTAGGGCAGGGCATAGAGCAGGCGCACCAGGCGCTTGGTGTCGCTGGTTGACAAGGCTTTGTCGGCGTCGGCGCGATCCTGGTCGACGCTGACATGGCCATCCACGCCGGCCAACTCTTTCTTGAATATCGCTTCCAGCTCCACCAGTTCCGCGGTGGCTTCGTCGAAGGCGGCATCCGGCAGCGCCACGGTCGCCCAGGCCGCCCGGGTGATGGCGTTGTCCATGCGCCCGCCGTCGTAGTCGACCAGGCGCAGGCCGAGCGGGAGCAGTTGATGCAGCGCACGCGCTAACAGACGGTTGGCACTGGCGCGCCCGGTGTGGATGTCCATGCCCGAATGGCCCCCAGTCAGGCCGCGCACACCGACCTTGAACACGGTGAGGTTACCTTCGAGCGGGTGCTCGGCCAGCTCGGTTTCGGTGGTGACGTTGGCGCCGCCGGCACAGCCGATGCAGACCTCGCCTTCCTCCTCCGTGTCCAGGTTGAGCAGCAGGCGACCGTCCAGCCATTGGGACGCGAGGTTGGCCGCGCCCACCAGCGAGACTTCCTCGGCCACGGTCAGCAACACCTCGATGGGGCCATGTTCGAGTGTGTCGTCGTCCAGGATTGCCAGCGCGGCGGCGGCGCCGATGCCATTGTCGGCGCCGAGCGTGGTGCCGCGCGCCTTCAGCCAGCCGTCCTCGACGAAGGTTTCGATCGGATCCCTTTGGAAATCGTGGTCCACGCCGGCATCGGTTTCGGCGACCATGTCGACATGGCCTTGCAGCACCACGCCCGGCGCGTTTTCGTGGCCCGGCGTGGCGGGTTTGACGATACGCAGGTTATTGGCTTCGTCGCGTTCATGCGCGAAGCCGCGATCATCCGCCCAGGCTTCGATCTTCGACAGGATCGCGTCCTCGTGCCAGGACGGGCGCGGGGTGTCGCAGAAGGTACGGAAATGCTGCCACAGCAGCGTCGGTTCGAGTTGTTCGAGGTGTGTGTTCACGGCGTCGGCCCTCTGAGTCTATGAAAACCCAAGAATCCTAGCGTATGGGCCGTGACTCTGGCAGTGGTGGCGCGTTGATCAGAAGCCAGACTCTGGATCGGTCAACCCTTGAAGATGTAGTTGGTGCCGACAATGGTGGTCTTGAGATTCCCGAGGACGCTATTCACACAACGGAATTCGGCGTGCTCCGCCGCTGCCTGTACGGAACCGGTAATCACAGGATGATGTGCGGTCAATTCCACGGCTAGTGCACCGGGCGCTGACAGGCCGTCCGACCACGCCTACGTGTTGGCGTGCAGCGCCGCCCATGCGCTGATCGCGTCTTTGGTAAATGGCCTGAGGTGAATGGCGAACTGGTGCGGCGGGTTGTCGCCCATGGTAGAGACGCCGATGACAAACGGTGCCTTGTTGGGCGAGCCACGCCGGTATTTGCCGGTACGCTCCCCACCCAGATAGGCACCGTCGATCTCGACCCCACCGGCCAGCTGACGGCGCGATTCACGCTCGTCCATGGTATGCAGCAGCTTATGCTTGACCCGCCACGCCGCACGATAGCCCACGCCCAGATGAAGAATGAGTTTCAGTACCGAGACGTTGTTCTGGGCCTGGGTTAGCCGATGCATAGCCAGAAACCATATCGTAAGCGGCAATTTTGGTGGACGCGAAGATTGTGCCGGCCGTTGCCGTCGTCTGATGCCGACAGCGAGGGCACTGCCAGTGGGCGCTCCGGCCCGTTCGAATGTGATGTGCAAATTACAGCGACCGCCAGATAGGCAAAGCAGCGCGGCCAGCGCGACTAATCAATGCGGCTTCGCATTCATCCCTTTTTAGCGCATATCAGTGCAGAAGAGCTGAAACTGTATACCCTGAGCGCGTAAGGAGCGATCCCCCCTGTCGCTTTTAACCCCAACGATCTGATCCGCGTTATCGCGAAAAAAACGGGGCGCAACGTCCGACACGCGACAACCAGTCACACCGCCGGGCTCAGTCCGACAGACTCCTGATATGGATTGCATCGTAAGCATCTGTGCCAAAAAGACTTTTTGGGCGCTGATTTTGGCCTATCCCAAGTACACCATGGATTGAGATGCAATCCATGGTGTCTAGTGTGCTGTCCAGCCACCATCGACACGCAGAGTAGTCCCCGTGATACTTCCCAGCCGGTCCGATGCGAGGAAATGCACAGCATTAGCCACATCGCTCAATTTCGGTAACGCCTCGGTCAAAAGCTTGCGGTTGATAAGTTCTCGAAACTCGTCGCGGGCAAGCGTCTCACGGGTCATTTCTGTCTCCACGAAAGTCGGAGCCACGCTATTGATCTGTACTCCCGTGCCGGCCAGATCGACAGCCACAGCTTTGATCAGTCCTTCGACGGCGTGCTTGCTAGCGCAATAGGCAGTGCGCTCCGGGAGGCCGACGAAGCCAGCCTGTGAGGATATCACCACGATTTTTCCGGTACATCCTGCCTCAATCATCGTTTTCGCCACCGCTTGTGTGACCATGAAAACCGATCTGAGGTTCACGCTCATAATCGCATCGAAATCCTCGATCTCGAACTCGAGAAATGGTCGAGGGCGATTCAAGCCTGCGTTATTTACGAGCACGTCGATACTTCCAACCTCTTTTAATAACGCTGCAATGGACGAGGGCGTATCAAGGTTGGCAACAATGGGATCGATTGAACCTGGAAATGAACCAGGTTTGGCCGCGAACTCCACCGCGCGTTTCTCGCTACGCGTCGTCACGAATACCTGGTCGCCCTCATCCGCAAACCGATGTGCGCAGGCGAGACCAATGCCGCTCAGCCCGCCCGTAATGAGGACTATTCGGGGTTCGGAATTCGATCGATAGGTCATGATGAGGCTGCCTTCCCCCATAGCGTTTACGGTTGGCGCCGCACTATCAGCGCGCTTTTCTCGCCCTTCACATCACCTCGCTAACCGTGTGTCGGCTAACGATGTGCCCAGGAATATTGATTCGCGTGCCGGCCGAAAAACCGGCCCGAGACATTTCGCTTATAACATCGGCGGTCGCAGCGATCATTTCTTCGACGGGTTGTCGATACGTCGTCAATTGGTAAGAAGCCCACCCAGCCATCGCGATGTCGTCGAACCCGATCACCGAAAGCTCGTCGGGTACGCCGATTCCTTGCTCTCGCATGGCGTCGAGTACACCCAGTGCCAGGACGTCATTAGCGCAGAATACGCCATCGATGTCGCCACGGTGCCTGTCAATGAGCAGGCGGCCCGCAGCGAGCCCGGCATCATGAGTGAAACGCTGCGCCTGTATGGACTTGGGTTTTGATAGGCCGCGTCGCCGACAAGCCCGGATGAACCCGATTTCGCGATCGCGATTGGTTGTTGCATCGAGATCACCGGCTACATAAGCTAGCCGGGTTAGCTGACGGTCGACGAGATAGTTCGCTACTGCCTCACCGCCCGCTTCGTTATCGCAGGTAACGGCAATCGATGAGTTGCCGGGAACATACCGATTGAACAGGACTACTGCGATTCCGGCGGCAACTGCGGAATCGATCGCAGCCGAGGACATGGTGGCGGCGAGAGCAACCAGTACGTCCGGCTGATATCGAAACGCGCTGTGGAAAGTATCGTCGAGGGTCTTCGCACGATGTCGGCAAAACAACATGACGCTGAAGCCATTGTACTCAAGAGCCTCGCTCAGCCCAGTCAATACCTCGGGGTAAAAAGGGTTCGCCAGATCGGAGACAACGATGGCCACGATGCGGCTGCGGTTCGTTTTCAGCGAACGCGCATGCGGATTCGGTTGATAACCCAGTTGCGCCGCCTTGCGCAGTACCCGGCGCCGGGTTGAATCAGCGATCACCGAATTGGGCGTGAAGGCCCGGGACACGGTCGAAATCGACACGCCAAGCGCCTCGGCAACCTGGCGTGCGACCACGCTTGCCGACGAGCCGTGATCGACACTCACGCGGCAAGCCTTCGGTTCGCCTGCAGGCCACGCAGCTGTGGCTCAGTCTCAGTCCGTGTCACGCGGCGCGGCCGTATAGGGTTCGACATCGCGATTGCCATAGCGGCGCACTCTTGCATTCGCCTGTTCTGCATGTCCCCGGAATCCTTCGAGCATACAGAGTCGGGAGGCGACCGCACCAACCCGCGCCGAGGCTTCGTCCGTTGTGATCCGTTGATAGGTATGGGTCTTGATGAACTTGCCAACCCACAGACCGCCGGTATAGCGCCCGGCACGCCGGGTCGGCAGGGTGTGGTTGGTGCCGATGACCTTGTCCCCAAACGCCACGTTGGTGCGCGGCCCCACGAACAGCGCGCCGTAAGAGTTCAGGTTGTCGGCAAAGAAATCCGGCTCGCGGGTCATGACCTGGACATGCTCGAAGGCCAGTTCCTCGGCCTGTTCGAGCATCTCGTCGCGATCGCGACAGACGATCACCTGGCCGTAATCGCGCCACGCCTGGGCTGCTACCTCGGCGGTCGGCAGCACCTTGAGCTGTTCTTCGACAGCCGCGAGCACCTCGTTGGCCAGAGTCTCCGAGTCGGTGATCAGCACCGCCGGCGACGTCGGGCCGTGCTCGGCCTGGCCCAGCAGATCGATCGCGCAGAGCTCGGCGTCCACGCTGTCGTCGGCGATGACCATGGTTTCTGTCGGCCCGGCAAGCAGATCGATGCCCACCTGACCGAACAGCTGGCGCTTGGCTTCGGCCACAAACATATTGCCCGGCCCAACCAGCATGTCCACGGGCTCGATCGATTCAGTGCCCAGCGCCATGGCCGCCATCGCCTGGACGCCGCCGAGCACGAGTATTTCGTCGGCTCCGGCATAATGCATGGCCGCCACGATCGCCGGATGCGGCAGACCCTCGAACGGCGGGGCTGCAGCCACCACTCGCTTGACCCCGGCCACCTTCGCCGTAAGCACGCTCATATGGGCCGAAGCAATCATCGGGTATTTGCCGCCCGGGATGTAACAGCCGACCGCGCTGACCGGGATATTGCGATGCCCCAGAATCACGCCGGGCTGGGTCTCGACCTCCAGATCCTTGAGGCAAGCTTTCTGCTGTTCCGCGAAATAGCGGATCTGGGACTGGGCGTAGCGAATGTCTTCCAGATCGCGTTCATCGACCTTTGCGATCGCATCGGCGATTTCGTCCTCGGTCATCCGGAAGCTGTCCGGCGACCAGTTGTCGAAATGCTCGGACAACTCGCGTGCCGCCTCGTCGCCGCGCGCTTCCACATCCGCCAGTATGTCGGTAACCGTCTGTCGGACCTTTTGGTCGGCCGCCTTGATCTGGCCCTGATCGAATCCGGATTTCAGAATTTTTGCCATGATGTTGTCCTTACTTGGCGTACGCGAACAGTGGCGGCCACTGTGCGTCAGGGGGTTCGACAGGTCAGCCCGCCGTCGACGACGAGGGACTGCCCGGTGATATAGCGCGCTTCATCGCTGGCCAGATAAAGCGCGGCATGGGCGACATCCCAGGCATCGCCCATGCGGCCCATGGGCACCTGGGCGCGGCGCTGCGCAACGAAATGATCGTATTCGCCGGCGGCGTATTTGTCGGCCAGCCGTCGTACCAGCGGCGTATCGATCAGCCCGGGCACCACGCAGTTCAGACGTACGCCGCGTCCGGAATAGATCACGGCCGTCGTGCTCGTCATCTGCATGAGCGCGGCCTTGGCCGAAGCGTAGCCGACCTGATCCTTGCCGATATAGCGCAGACCTGCCACCGACGATACGCTGACGATACTGCCGCTGCCGGCCGCTTCCATGATCGGCAACACGTGATGACAGCAGTGATAGGCGCTGTCGAGATTGGTCGCGATCTGTTCATGCCAGACCGCGGGTGATAGCTCGGCCGGGCCGCCGGGCTCCGAGCGCCCAACGTTATTGACGAGGATATCCAGCCGCCCGAATGCCGCCATGCACTTGGAAACGGCTTCGCCGACCTGGGCCTCATCGGTGACATCGCAGACGTAGGGCACGATCGTGCCGCCTTCCTGGCGCACGATCGCGGCCGTGCGTTCGAGTGCCTGCGCATCGCGGTCGAGCCCGAACACACATGCGCCCTGGCGCGCAAACAGCGTGGCGATGGCCTGGCCGTTGCCCCAGCCACCGCCGGCGTTGCCGACGCCGGTGACGAAGGCGACCTTGTCTTCCAGACTCAGCATGGGTCGTCGGGCTGGTCGCTGCTCTGGACATCGAGAGCGACCAGAAACCGCGAGACCATGTTGTAGGCGCCGATCGTGGCCACCAGCTCGACCACGCCGCGCTCGTCGAAATATTCACGCACGCGCGACAGGGTCGCTTCCGCGACCCGGACCTCTCGGGTCATGGCATCGGTCAACGCAAGGACCGCGCTTTGTCTGGCGTCGAAAAACGAGGACGGGTCCGGCTGCGCAAGCTGATCGAGCTGGGCTTCGGTCAGGCCGGCAGCCAGCGCGATCGGGCGGTGCTGATCGGCTTCGTAGCTCGCCTGATTGAGTACGGCGATGCGCATGATCACGAGCTCGCGCGTGCGATCGTCCAGATCGGCATGCTGGCGAATGGCCGTGAGAAATCCCAGCCACCCTTCGGCCACCGGCGGGCTGTGCAGCAGCATCCGGTACAGATGCAGCACGCTGCCGCGCTGCGCCGTCATTCGCTCGACCAGCGGTTTCGTTGCATCGGCCTCGATATCGGCGTAGGGAATTCGCGCCATCGGTGATCGTTCCTTGCAGCATTTGATGGTTACATCGAGGTGGTCAGGCCGCCGTCGACGAAAAGATTCTGGCCGCTGACGAAATCCGAAGCCGGCGCACAGAGATAAAGCAGCGTGCCGATCAGATCGTCCGGCTCGCCCCAGCGCCTGGCCGGGGTTCGTTCGCGCAGCCAGCTATCGAACTCCGGGTCTTCCCAGAGCCCACGCGTGATGTCGGTGCGATAGAAGCCCGGCGACAGACAGTTGACCTGAATGCCGTCGCCGGCCAGCTCGCAGGACAGCGATTTCGCCAGCATTGCCACGGCTGCCTTGCTGGCCGCATAGGGTCCGACCGTCTTACGCGGCAGCGCGCTGTGGCTCGAGCCGACCAGCACGATCTTACCGGAGCCACGGGCCCGCATGGCCGGCGCCAGCGCGCGGCAGACATGGAAAACGCCGGACAGGTTGGTATCGATCAGCGTCTGCCAGTCGGCGGCCGGGTAATCGGCCAGTTCGCCGCGCTTTTGGAACCCGGCGTTGTTGATGAGGATATCGGGCGCACCGGCTCGGTCGACCCGTTCGCTCAGCGCGGCCTCGATCGCGTCGGCCTGCGACACATCGAAGGCACAGGCCTCGACTTCCGTTCCCGTGGCCCGGGCCAGTCTTTCGGCTGCCTGTTCGGCCGAGGCGCGGGTGCGACCGTGCACGGTCACCCGGACGCCGGCTTCAGCCAGGCCCCGGGCCATGGCGAAGCCGAGCCCCCGCGTCGAGCCGGTCACGAGCGCGCTGCGTGTCGATACATCGAACAGCGACGAAATGCTCATGGCCACCTCGAACGGTGATGCCTGCTCGGGTATGCCCTCATACGCCGAGCAACTTGCCGAGCCGCTCGTCACCGAGGCTCAGCTCCCGGGTCGGGGCCGTTAACGCAATCGAACCGTTGACCATGACATAGGCACGGCTTGCGATCTGCAGCGCCAGATCCACCCGTTGCTCGATCAGCAGGATCGCGACCTGTCCGCGTAGCCGCTCGACTGCCCGCATCACTTCAGCGACAATCGACGGGGCGAGCCCTTCGAATGGTTCGTCGAGCAGCAACAGCCGGGTCGGCGCCATCAGAGCGCGCGCGATCGCGAGCATCTGTTGCTCGCCCCCGCTCAGATTCCCACCCGCCGACGAAGCCAGGGTGCGTAGCTTGGGAAACAGCTCGTAAGCCTCCTCCAGCGACCATCCGCCACTGCGTTGGGCCACTCGTAGATTGTCGGCCACCGTCAGGTTGGGAAATATTCGCCGCCCCTGCGGCACGATGGAAATCCCCAGCCGATTGACGGCATGGGCCGGCAGTTTGGTGATGTCCAGACCGTCGAAGCGGATCTGCCCATCGTCCACGGGCAGAATGCCGATCAGGGTCGACAACGTCGTGGTCTTGCCCACCCCGTTTCGACCCAGAAGGGCCACGGTTTCGCCGACGTCGACTTCCATGGACAGCCCGCTGAGCACCCGGCTGCCATGGTAGCCCGACGCCACGTTGTCGAGGCTGATCAGCGTCTCGCCGCGCTCGGTGGCCTCTGGCAAGGCCGTGCGCTCGCGATCGTCTGCATGCCCCTCGCCAAGATAGGCATGAACAACGTCCGGGTGGTTGACTACTTCGTCAGGCGGGCCATCGGCGATGAGCTTGCCTTGATGGAAAACGCTCAAACGGTTGGACAGCGCCACCACGCGGTCGATGTCGTGTTCGATCAACAGAATGGTGTGCTGCGCAGCCAGACGACGGATCAGCTGGCTGACCGTCTCGCGCTCGGCATCCGCCAAGCCGGCCAGCGGCTCGTCGAGCAGGAGCATGCTGGGCTGGCCGGCGAGCGCGATCGCGATGTCCAGCAACCTTTTTTCGCCGTGCGGCAGGTTCATCACGATATCGCCGGCCTTGGCATCGAGCCCGACTTCATCGAGCGCCTGCCAGGCCAGCGCATTCACTTCGTCCAGCCCGTAGGCTCGGGCCCAGAGCGAAGCCCGCCGTCCATGCTTGGCCTGCGCAGCGACCCGAACCGCCTCGAACACCGTGAGGTTGTCGGGCACGGAAACCACCTGAAACGAACGCACCAGCCCTTGCATGGCACGCTTGTTCGTGGGCAGGCGCGTGATGTCGCGGCCGGCAAACAAAATACGGCCTTCATCGGGCGCCAGCAGGCCGCTGAGCATGTTGAAGAACGTGGTCTTGCCGGCGCCGTTGGGCCCGAGAACACCGTGGATGGATCCGGCTTCCACGCTGAGATCGATGCGATCGGCGGTGACGATCTTCCCGAACCGTTTGGACAGCCCCTGTACCTCGAGGATGGTGCCGGACAACGGCGGCGCGGTGTCCCTGCCGGCCGCCGCAGAGGTCGGCCGCGGCGGCAGCCGGTCCCGCGTCAGCGCCCAACGGTTATGACCGGCGAGCCGGCTGACGAGCCCCGAAAGCCCTTCCGGCGAGAGCAGCACCACCGCGATCATCAACGCGCCGAAGATCAGCCACCAGTGCTCGGTGACCACGCTGAGCTGATCTTCGAGGTTGATGTAGAGAATCGCACCCCAGAGCGGGCCGAGGAAATGATGCATGCCGCCCAGGACCGTCATCATCACCGGGTCGCCGGCATGCTGCCAGTTCATGTTCTCGGCATAGGCGCCTCGAATCAGGAACGTCAGCAGCGCTCCGGCCAGGCCCACCAGGGCTGACGACAGCACGAAGGCGCCGAGCTTGTAACGCTGCGGGTTGTAGCCCATCGACAGCGCGCGCTGTTCGTCGTCGCGGATCACCTGCAGGACACGCCCGAACGGCGAATGCACGACCCGCAGCATCGCGGCCGCTGCCAGCCACACGATCACCGCCGTCAATATGTAGTAGGCCAGCGGATCGGCGAATCCCGGTCGGGTCACGCCCTGCAGCCCATTCTCGCCACCAGTCACGTTCGTCCAATGAAAAGCGATCTCGTAGAACAGCTGGGTGAAGGCCAGTGTGAGCAGCGCGAAGTAGATGCCGCGGCGGCGCAGGATGAGCAGCCCGACAAACACGCTCATTACAGCCGTCGCAAGAACGGCGGCAACGATGCTGAAAATGGGGTTCGCCCAGACATGCAAAGCCGTCAGACCGGCGACATAGCTGGCGAACCCGAAGAAGAGCGAGGAGCCGAACGAGACCAGACCGACATAGCCGAGCAGCAGATTGAAGCCCAGGGCATACAACGCATACAGCGCGACCTGGGTCGCCAGGCTCAGGGTCGAGCCGAGCATGGGCATGATGATCGGCAGCAGCGCCAGGGCCACGGCCATGACGGTCAGCGGATGGGTGGCATAGGAACGCAGTGCATTCATTCGAAGCGCTCCCACGTTTCACCGAACAGGCCACGCGGGCGGACCAGCAGGATCGCCACCATCAGTAGATACATCACCGCACTCGATGCCGCCGGCCAGAACTGGATCGCCAGGGCTACCGAGATACCGACCAGCAGCCCACTCACGATCGCGCCCCGTAGACTGCCGAGACCGCCGATCGTCACCACCACGAACGCCGGCATGATCGCCTGTTCGCTGATCGACGGCACCACGCTCCAGAGCGGAGCTGCCAGCACGCCGGCGATACCCGCAAGGGCCGTGCCCAGGCCGAACACCAGCGTAAAAACCCGCTTCAGGTTCACGCCGAGCATGTTGACCATTTCACCGTCGCGGCTACCGGCCCGGATGATCCGCCCGAAGCGGGTCTTCTCCAGCAGCAGCCAAATGCCGATCAGCAACAATACGGTGATCCCCAGAACAGCGAGCCGATACTGGGTCACGAACACCGGCCCGTAGTGCACGAATCCCGATAGGAAGTCCGGTGCGTCATACGGATGGCCGATCGAGCCCCAGATGGTGCGGATCGCTTCTTCGATGAACAGCGCCAGCCCGAACGTCAGCAATAGACTGAGCAAGGGTTCCTTGTCGTACAGCGGGCGCAAAAGCAATCGCTCGGCCACCACGCCCACTGCAAAAACACAGACCGGCGCCAGAAACAGCACCCCAACGTCGCCCACATACGGCCTGAGGGTCCATGCGAAATAAGCCCCCAGCGCGAAGAACGCGCCGTGGGCAAAGTTTACCAGACCTAGCATGCCGAAGATGATGGACAGGCCGACCGCAATTAGTACGAACAGAAAGCCGAGGACCAGTCCATTGACGAGCTGCGAAGTCAGCAGCATCGCATCCATGCCGAGCCCCTCTAGTTCGAGTCCATATGGCAGTTGCTTTCCGATTTGTTCGGATAGATCGATTCCAGAGGCTTGCCCGCAGCGGGCTGGACGCTGTCGATCTCGAAGTAGTTATATTGATCGGGGATGGTCTTGCGCACCTCGGCGACCAGCGTCGGCTGGATGAGCTGGTGATCCCACTTGCGGAAATAGATCGGACGCTGCTTGTAGCCCTCGAATTTATGGCTTTCCAGGAAGCTGATGAGCTTGCCCGGATCGGTCGAGCCGGTCTGCTTGATTGCGGTGAGCAGGGCGCTCATGCCGAAGTAGTCCTGCCAGGCTTCCGACTCGGGCGGCTTGCCGTATTTATCCTCGAACGCCTTGGCGAACTGCTTGCTTTTCTCAGTGTTCTGGTCGCCGGTGTAATTCCAGATCTTGGGATACACGCCGGTCGCCGCATCCTTGCCGGCCGCCCACAGGTCGGTATCGTTGGCCACCAGCGAGGACACCGGGATCTTGCCGGTCAAACCCATCTGGTGGAACTGCTTCAGGAAGTTCGTCAGGTCGCTGCCACCGATGCCGAGAAACAACGCATCGGGGTTCTTGGATACCACCTTGAGAATGTACGAGCTGAAATCCGACGTGCCGAGCGGGGTTTCGTCGGCCCCCACCACCTTGCCGCCGTGCGCATCGAGCAGGCCTTTCATCTGCTTGTAGCCGTCGATGCCCCACGCATAGGAAGCCGAGATGAAGTACCAGTTCTTGCCGTTTTTTGCCAACGACGGATAAATGGTGCGCGTGGTCGTATAGTTGGGAAGATCGACCCGGAAGGTGTAATGATTACACTTTGCGCCGGTGATCTCTGTCGCATTGGGGCCGGTCGCGATGAGCGGCGTTTTGCTTCGCTCGGCTATCGGCATCACGGCCAGTATGTCGCCGCTGGAAATACCGCCGGTCACGCCGACCACATGGTCCTGCTCGATCAGCTTGTGCATGTTCTGCTGGGTCGTCTGCGGACCGTTCTCGTCGTACCAGACGATCTTGATCGGGCGGCCATTGATCTTTCCGCCGAAATCCTGTAATGCGATCATCGCGCCCTGATGACCCTGGGCACCTTGCACGGCGTAGGTCCCGGATTTGGGCAGCAATAGCCCGATACGGATTGGATTTGCGGCATGGGCCGTTAAAGCCCCCAGAAGCGAGCCGCAGACAGTCATCGCCAGTAACGCACGGCGGCTGCGCGCCCCTCGGCGCTTCGGTTTATGGATAGTGTTCGTCATGGTTTTCTCCTCCGCCGGAAAGCCTTATGGCTATCTGCTTGTTTTTTTAATTTCCTAAAAAGCCGTGTAAACAGCTTTGAGATGGTGTTACCAGAGGGTTATCTATAGAGCAACAATATGCAAACCTTTGCACCAGCAAAGCGCTGCAGGTGGAACGAAGGAGATCGATCCAATTAATTTCAAATAAGTCATTTTATTTCATTGCGTTATGCCAAGCGTGCTCGGGCGAAGTCTGTCCAAAGTCGGCTCAGCGTGCGCGCAACAACTCATCGCGTATTAACCTAATGTCGTACGAATGATCGCCTTTGTTCTAGACTCCAGTGACTTCGGTCGCGCGTTCTTGTTTTGCCTGAAAAATTAGAGTTGAGATAAGAATGAATGCACGCAAAAAACCAACGCTCGCCGATGTGGCGCATGCTGCAGGCGTGTCGACGGCCACCGTTTCGCGCGTGGTGAACGGCTCGCCTCGCAAAGTTTCGAAAACGACACGTGAACGAATTAGCAAGTTGATCGAAGAGCTTGAGTACGAGCCGATACGGATCGGCCGAGCCTTGAGTCGCATGGAGTCCGACATCGTCGCTTTGCTTACACCAGACACGCGGAATGCCTTCTATGCCAGTATCGCCGACGGCCTCGAATTGGCTATCAGCGCCAGCAATAAAGCAATGGTGCTCTGCCATACACGTGAAGACCCCGCCCTTCAGGACCGCCATCTCCGACAGATGCAGTCGCACGGTGTGGCTGGAATCGCGCTGCTCGGCGCAGTACCTAG
Source organism: Salinisphaera sp. LB1 (assembly GCF_003177035.1). NCBI lineage: Bacteria > Pseudomonadati > Pseudomonadota > Gammaproteobacteria > Salinisphaerales > Salinisphaeraceae > Salinisphaera > Salinisphaera sp. LB1. The sequence continues at coordinate 1,800,507 of NZ_CP029488.1, forward strand.
TCCCGGCCTCGCCAAGGCCGTTGAAAGCGGTGTGCCTCTGGTGTTTGTGAACCGTAAGTGCCCCTATGGAGTGGGCTACACCTTCGTAGGAATCGACAATTACAGCGCCGGACATGATGTTGCGCGTCATTTCGTGGCCTGTGATTACAGTCCTGTAGCTGTAATCCATGGCCCGCTGAACTCATCCGCCAGCTTGGAACGGTACGAGGGGTTTCGCGACGCGATGGAGGTCGCCGGCCGGCCCTTGAGTGACGAATTCACAATTGCCGGCGGCCTATCAATGGAGTCTGGATATAGTGCTGCGACACGTGTGCTGAATCGGTGCGAGAAGCCCCGTGCCATCTTCTGCGCGAACGATGCAGTGGCCTATGGTGCATACCATCGCTGCCAAGAGCTCGGGCTTGCGTCGCCGGAAGATGTCGCACTTTTCGGATTTGATGACAATCCGTACAACAGATGGCTAGCGCCCTGGCTTAGCACGGTTGCGGTACCGTGCACTGCAATGGGCCAACAGATTGCAGAGCTTCTTTTAACCGGCCAAGCAAGGCCGCGTCAGTATCTCTTGCCGTACGATCTACAGATACGCCATTCGGCGTAGACAGGTAGCGGCCGAGGGCAATGCTCGTTTAGGGTAAGCGCTTGCATTAAAACAAAGCGTAAGGCCGGAGAAGGGATTGAACTCAAGCACTGGAGGTTGAGAGAAAACGCCCGCTCGGAGGGCTGTGAATACTGGTAACTGCAGGCGCCGGCGCGTCGGATGCGTGATGTCTACGGCTGTGTGGTTCTTGCCGCCGTCATGGCCCTGCGCGAGCGCGCCTCTTGAGCCCTTTGCTTTCGAACAAGAACGTATTCGTGAGGAGCGAATGATGAACGACGATGTATTCAAGCCGCGTGCCGGTCTGCGCGTGCTGATCACCGCCGGCGCCAGCGGCATCGGCCGGGCGATCGCCGATGCTCTGATCGCGCGCGATGCCCGGGTCTGGATCTGCGATGTATCGGAGGCGGCGATCACCGAGTTCAGCGAGACCTACCCCCAGGCACGGGCCACGATCGCCGATGTACGCTACGAAAAAGAAGTCGCCGCGTTCGTCGACGAGGTGCATCGCGAGTGGGGCGGTGTGGACGTGGTGTTGAACAACGCCGGCATTGCCGGCGACACCGCCCGGGTCGAGGAGATCGCGCCGGAGAGCTGGTGCAACACCATCGACGTGAATCTCAACGGCCAGTTCTATTGCGCCCACCACACGGCACCGCTGCTGCGTGAATCGCAGGGCGTGCTGATCAACATGTCGTCGGTCGCCGGGCGCTTGGGTTATGCCCACCGCACACCGTATTCGGCGACCAAGTGGGCGGTGATCGGGCTGACCCAGAGCCTGGCCAAGGAACTCGGCCCGGCCGGGGTGCGGGTCAACGCCATCCTGCCGGGCATCGTGCGCGGGCCGCGCATGGAGGGTGTGATCGCCGCGCGCGCCGAGGCGCTCGGCCTGTCGTACCAACAGATGGAAGCCGAATATCTGGAACGGATCTCGCTGCGGCGCATGGTCGGCCCCGAGGATGTGGCGTACATGGTGGTGTTTCTGTGCAGCGAGGCCGGCCGCAACATTTCCGGGCAGGCGCTGAGCGTCTGCGGCAACGTCGAAACCCTCTGAGGTGGCAGCCATGAGTCATCATGTGGCCGTCGTCGGCGCCGGGCTCATTGGGCGGGCCTGGGCGATCGTATTCGCCCGGGCCGGCTTCGATGTCGTGCTGCACGATATCTCGGCCGAGGCGCTGGAAAAGGCGGCCGAATCGATCGAGGCATCGGCCGCCGATCTGGTCGCGGCCGGACTGTTGCCCGATACCGTATTCACCGCACGCATCCGTCGTGAACCCGATCTGGCCGCCGCCTTGGCCGGCGTGGACTATGTCCAAGAATGCGGGCCGGAAAATCTGGACGCCAAGCAGGCGCTGTTCGGCGAACTGGAAGCCGCCTGTACGCCGGACACCATTCTGGGGAGCTCGACGTCAGGAATTCTCGCCTCCGATTTCGCTGCGAAGCTGGCCCATCCGGAACGCTGTCTGGTCGCCCATCCGGTCAATCCGCCCTACCTGATCCCGCTAGTCGAACTCGTGCCATCGGCAGTTACCCGTGCCGATGTGACCGAACGCGTGCATGCGCTGATGGTCGATGCCGGCCAGGTGCCGATCACCGTGCGGCAGGAGATCACCGGTTTCGTGCTCAATCGTCTACAGGGGGCTTTGCTCAACGAAGCCCTGCGGCTGGTGGGCGGCGGGTATGTGAGCGCCGAAGATCTCGATAACACGGTCAAGCATGGCCTCGGTCTGCGCTGGTCGTTCATGGGCCCGCTGGAAACCATCGATCTGAACGCGCCGGGCGGGATCGCCGACTACGGTGCTCGCTACGGGCCGCTGTATGCCGGCATGGCGGAAACACAATCGAGCGCGCCCGACTGGGGCCCGGCCGCGATGGCTGAACTGGAACGCGCACGCCGCGAACTTCTGGCCGAGGACGACCTCGCCGCCCGGCAGGCATGGCGCGACCGCCGGCTGATGGCGCTTGCCGCGCACAAACGCGACATGGACAACACCGACCCCGATCGTTGAGGAAGCAAGACAATGGCCAAGACCAACCCCGTCATCATCACCTGTGCCGTCACCGGCGCGATCCATACGCCGTCGATGTCGCCGCACCTGCCGGTTACGCCGGCCGAGATCCGCGATGCGGCGCTGGGCGCGGCCGAGGCGGGCGCGGCGATCGTGCACCTGCATGCCCGCGATCCGGACACCGGCAAGCCCAGCCAGGATACCGCCCTGTTCAATCAATTCCTGCCGCAGATCAAGGCGCAAAGCGACGTGGTGATCAACCTCACCACGGGGGGCGCGCCGACCATGCCGGTCGCGGAGCGGATGGGCCCAGCACATCATTTCGCCCCCGAGCTGGCGTCGCTGAATATGGGTTCCATGAATTTCGGCCTCTATGAAATGCTCAAGCGTTTCAAGGAGTTCGAGCACGATTGGGAATATCCGTATCTGGCCGAGAGCGACGATCGGATCTTCAAGAACACCTTCCGCGACATCGCCCACATCCTGGATGCCTGCGGCGCCAACGACACCCGCTTCGAGCTGGAGTGTTACGACATCAACCATCTGTACACTGCGGCGCATTTCCTCGAGCGCGGCCTGCTCAAGACGCCGTTGTTCATCCAGTCGGTGTTCGGGCTGCGCGGCGGCATCGCCGGCCACCCGGAGGACTTCATGCACATGAAGCGCACCGCCGACCGTCTGTTCGGCGATGGCTATCGCTGGTCGGTATTGGGCGCCGGGCGCAATCAGATGAATCTGGGCGCCATGTCGGTGGCCATGGGCTCGAATGTCCGCGTCGGGCTGGAGGATTCGCTCTGGGACGGGCCGGGCCGGCTGGCGGCCTCGAACGCCGATCAGGTCAAGCGTATCCGCACCATTGTCGAGGCGCTCGGTCTGCGCGTGGCCACGCCCGACGAGGCCCGCGAGATGCTCGCGCTCAAGGGCGGCGACAAGGTCAAGTTCTAGGCCCGCGCGTGCACGCAAACAAAACCATCGGAGGAGACATGAACAAGCAATACGCCTCGGCGGCGGCCGCGCTCGACGGGCTGATCGCCGACGGCATGACGCTGGCGGTGGGCGGCTTCGGGCTGTGCGGGATTCCCGAGGCCCTGATCGCGGCCCTGCGCGATACCGGCAAGCGCGAATTGACCGTGGCCAGCAACAATGCGGGCGTCGATGGCTTCGGCCTGGGGCTGCTGTTGGCGTCGCGCCAGATCCGCAAGATGATCTCGTCCTACGTCGGCGAGAACAAGGAATTCGAGCGCCAGTATCTGTCCGGCGAGCTGGAACTGGAATTCGCCCCGCAGGGCACGCTGGCGGAGCGGCTGCGGGCCGGCGGCGCTGGTATCGCGGCGTTCTATACCCGCACCGCGTACGGCACCAAGATCGCCGAGGGCAAGGAGACCCGCGAGTTCGACGGCCATCACTATGTCATGGAACGCGGTCTTCCCGTGGACGTCGCCCTGATCAAGGCCGAGGTTGCCGACACCGTCGGCAACCTGCGCTTTGCCAAGACCGCGCGCAATTTCAATCCGCTGGCGGCCACCGCAGGCCGGGTCTGTGTGGCCGAGGTCGAGCGGCTGGTACCGGCCGGCGAGATCGGCCCGGACGATATCCATCTGCCGGGCATCTACGTCGACCGCATCGTGGTCAATGCCGCGCCCGAAAAACGCATCGAGAAACGTACCGTGAGCGAGGCCGCCTGATATGCCCTGGACACGCGAACAAATGGCCGCCCGCGCGGCCGGCGAGCTCGAGGACGGCTTCTACGTCAACCTCGGTATCGGCCAGCCGACGCTGGTCGCCAACCATATTCCCGAGGGCGTTGATGTCTGGCTGCAGTCGGAGAATGGCCTGCTCGGCATCGGCCCGTTTCCCACCGACAAGATGATCGATCCCGATCTGATCAATGCCGGCAAGCAGACGGTAACTTCGCTGCCCGGTAGCAGCTTCTTCGACAATGCCGAATCCTTTGCCATGATCCGCGGCGGGCATATCGATCTGGCGATCCTCGGTGCCATGCAGGTCTCGGCCGCCGGCGATCTGGCCAACTGGATGATTCCCGGCAAGATGGTCAAGGGCATGGGCGGGGCGATGGATCTGGTGGCCGGCGTCAAGCGCGTGGTGGTGCTTATGGCGCATACCGCCAAGGGCGAGCCCAAGATCCTGCGCGAATGCACGCTGCCGCTCACCGGCGTGGGCGTGGTGAACCGCATCATCACCGATCTGGGTGTGATGGATATCACCGATGACGGCGTCGCCGTGGTCGAAATGGCGCCCGGCGTGACTTTCGGCGAAATCCAGGCGGCCACCGGCTGTCCGTTGCTTGACCATTGCGAGGCCGCCCATGCCTGAGGTTGCCATTGTGGCCGCGCGGCGCACGCCGATCGGCCGATTTCAGGGGGCGCTGTCGTCGCTGACGGCGGTCGATCTCGGCGCGACCGCCATTCGAGCGGCGTGCGCCGGTCTCGATGCGGCGGCGGTCGACGAGGTTTTCATGGGCCATGTCCTGCGCGCCGGCTGTGGCCAGAACACCGCGCGCCAGGCCGCGATGGTGGCCGGCCTGCCCGAGGCAGTGCCGGCCACGGCCATCGACAAGGTCTGCGGTTCGGGGCTGGCGAGCGTCCATGCCGCGGTGCAGGCGATCCGCTCGGGCGATGCCACCACCATTGTCGCCGGCGGCATGGAAAGCATGAGTCAGTCGGCTTACTAATCCGTTCATAAGTAGAACCTCATATGATAGGTTCTGTGATCATGAGCACGAAGCGCAGCAATGACGGCCGCCATCTGGACGCGCAGTCGAAAGAGGCGATTCGGTTGCGGGCCGTGGATCAAATCGCGCAAGGCGAAAGTCCGGAGGCGATGGCCGAGGCGTTGGGAGTGAATCGCCGGACCGTGTATCGGTGGCTGGAACGCGCCCATCACGGGGGGCGAGAGGCGCTCTACAATCGCGCGAAATCGGGTCGGCCGACCAAGTTCACTGCAGCCGACCTACAGTGGCTGTCCGGCGCCTTGCGGGACAGTGACCCGCGTCAGTATCGCTTTGCGTTTGCTTTGTGGACGCGCGACATCGTGCGGGAATTGCTGCGTCGCGAGCGTGGGGTACGGGTTTCGGCCGTGACGGTGGGCCGCGTACTCCGCCGCTTGGGTTTTACGCCGCAGCGCCCGCTACGCCGGGCCTGGCAGCAATCACCCGAGGCGGTCGCCGAATGGAAGCAGACGGTCTATCCGGAGATTCGACGGCGCGCCCAACGCGAGCGTGCGCGGATTTATTTTGCCGATGAATCCGGGGTGCGCTCGGATTATCACGCCGGCACGACCTGGGCGCCGACAGGCGAAACGCCGATTGTTGAAGCCACCGGAGCGCGCTTTTCGATCAACCTCGTGTCGGCGATCAGTCCCGGCGGCTCGCTGCGTTTCCAGCTCGTCGAGGGCACGGTCACGGCCGAGGTCTTTGCCGGATTCATCCAGCGCCTGGCCGCCGATACGGCGGCGGACGAAAAAGTCTTTCTCATCGTCGATGGCCATCCCACGCATCGCGCCAAGCGCGTCCGACGGACGCTGGAGGCCCTCGACGGCCGCGTCGAGTTGTTCTTCCTGCCGGGCTATTCGCCCGAGCTCAATCCGGATGAGCAGGTGTGGGGGTATGTGAAGAGTCGGCTGGGTCGCGGTGCTATCGCGAGCAAGGACGAACTCAAGATGCAGGCGCGATCGCTCCTGCATTCCCTGCAAAAACTGCCCGACAAGGTCGCTGCGTTTTTCCGTCACCCCGAATGCCAATACGCAAGGTGACGTGGCTTTACTTTTGAACGGGTTAGTATGTCTTGCCGAAAGCCCGGCCCGGGCTGCGCATGGGCCATGCGTCGCTCGTCGACAGCATGATCTCCGACGGCCTCTGGGATGCTTTTAACGACTACCACATGGGTGTGACGGCCGAGAATCTGGCCAAGCGTTATGCCATCGAGCGGTCGGCTCAGGACGCCTTCGCCGCTGAATCCCACCGCCGGGCGACGGCCGCGATCGAGGCCGGTACCTTCGACGCCGAACTGATCGCCATTGACGTGCGCCCGCGCCGCGGCGACCCGGTGACGATCGCGCGCGACGAACAGCCGCGGGCCGACACCACGGTCGAATCGCTGGCCGGGCTCAAGCCCGCTTTCGATCGCGACGGCACCGTGACCGCCGGCAATGCCTCGGCGCTCAACGACGGCGCGGCCGCGCTGGTGCTTATGAACGCCGATTTCGCCGCCGCCCAAGGCCACCCGATCCTGGCGCGGGTCGCGGGGCTGGCCAGTGCCGGCGTCGATCCGGCCTATATGGGCATCGGGCCGGTACATGCCGTGCGCGCCTGCCTGGATCGGGCCGGCTGGCAGCTGGCCGACGTCGATCTGATCGAGGCCAACGAGGCCTTTGCTGCCCAGGCACTGGCCGTGGGCGGTGAACTTGGCTGGGACGCCAGCCGCGTGAACGTCAACGGCGGCGCGATCGCGCTCGGCCACCCGATCGGCGCCTCCGGCGCACGCGTGCTGGTGACCTTGCTGCATGCCATGCGTGCCCGCGATGCCGGCCGGGGCATCGCCACACTGTGTATCGGCGGCGGCCAGGGTATCGCGATCGCAGTCGAGCGCTGAACCGTCGCCTCAGGCCGTGGCCGCGGTCAGCGCCTCGGACAGCCAGTCGACCACGGTCGCGGTGCGTGCCTCGTCGGCGTGGCCGGCCGCGGCGTAGACCGACAGTCCGCGCGGCAGGGCCAGCGACGCCCGCATCGGGCGCACGAGTTGTGCGGTCGCCAACAGATGCTCGAGCCCGCGGCCCCAGCCCAGCCCGATACCCTGGCCCATGACGGCGGCCTGCAGGACCACCGGGTAGCTGTCGAACATCACCCCCTCGGGCAGAGTGACGTTGAGCCCGACCGCCGCCAGCCAGTCCGCCCAGCTCAGCCAGCCGTCTTGCGGGTCGTCCCGGCAATGCAGAATGCGATGCGCGCGCAGATCGGCCGCCGTCAACGAGTCCGCCTCGGCCACGCTCGGCGCGCACACCGGGAAGACCTCGTCGGGCACGGAAAACAGCGGCGTCAGCGCGCCCGCGGGCCGGGTACTGCACTGCAGGGCGAGATCGAAGGATTTCTCGGCATGGGTGAGCGGCTGGGTGGAGGCGTTCACCCGCAGGCGGATATCCGGGTGCGTGGCCTGAAAGGCCGGCAGGCGCGGAATGAGCCAGTACATCGCGACGTACATTTCCGCCAGCAGCACGATGTCGTCGCTGTCGCGTCGCGATCGCAGCCGTTCGGCGGTAGTCGCGATCGTTTCCAGGCCGTGGCCGATGGCGCGGGCCAGTTCGGCGCCGGCATCGGTAAGCGCGACCGAGCGATGCCCGCGCGTGAACAAGGCAAGCCCGAGGTTGTCTTCCAGCGCGCGAATCTGGCGACTGACCGCGGCCTGGGTCAGGTGCAGTTCGTGCGCGGCCCGGGTGAAGCTTTCCAGCCGCGCGGCCGCTTCGAAGGGCAGCAGCGTCGCCAGCGGCGGCAGGGTGTGGCGCAGTCGGCTCATGTCGTCACATTACCGCAGATTATGGCAGTCGGCGTATTCATCGCGTGACGACGCATCGGCACTGACCGAGTATCGGCTCTCCGTGTCGTGCAGGTGATGTCATGTCGTGGACTGGAATGCGTTCGTCGCCCGCGGCCGGCGGTGTCGGCTGTATTGTCCTGGCCGCGGTTATTCTGGCGCTGGGCGACGGTCTGGTAAAGATCGCCTCGGCCGAGATCAGTGTATGGCAACTGGTCTTTCTGCGCGCGTTGGTGGCGTTGCCGCTGATCGCCATCGTGATGGCATCGGGCGCAAGCCGGGGCCGGGTCTGGCCCAAACGTGTGTCATGGGTGGCGCTGCGCAGCCTGTTGCTGGTTTTGATGTGGCTGTTGGTCTATCTGGCGCTGACCCGGTTGCCGCTGCCGGTCGTCTCCGCCGGGCTCTATAGTTCGCCGATTATCATCGCGCTGATGGTGGCCGTGCGCCCCGGCCGGTCATTGTCGAGGCGGGAAACCGTGGGCGTGACACTCGGCTTCGCCGGTGTATTGATTCTGCTGCGTCCCGGCGGGGCGGCGTTCTCGCCGATGCTGCTGCTGCCGCTGGTGGCGGCGGCGCTGTATGCATTCGCGGCCGTGATCACGGCATCGCGGTGCCGCGAGGAGTCGCCCGTTTGTCTGGCGCTGGGCATGCAATTGCTGTTTCTCGTGGTCGGCGGGATTGGGCTCGTGATCGCGCCGATGCTCGCGCCCGCGGGTGACCTGGGCTCCGGCGTGGCCTTCCTGGCGCATGGCTGGCAGGCCATGGATATCGAGGTGTTCGTCCGGTTGGCGCCGCTCATTGTCGGGCTGGCCGTGATCGCGGTTACGGCGAGTATCGCCATGGCGCGGGCCTACCAGATGGCGCCGGCGCCGATGGTGGCAGCGGGCGATTACAGCTACCTCGCGTTCTCCGGATTCTGGAGCCTGGTGTTGTTCGGGCAGATTCCCGACCGGCTGGCCGTGCTCGGCATGGCGCTGATCGCGCTGGCGGGCATCGCAGCGACGCGCGGTGAACGCGGCCGCCATGCGGTGAACAGGGGCCGGTCCGAGCCAGGCCACCGATAACCCGGCGGCCACGCTGGCTGACGCGAACGCGCCGAAGCCAATGCGCCCCGGCCGGCCCGGTCATCTTGGCCGCCGCTCCGCGCCGGCCGATGGTCAGGTCCGGGCGCCCAGCGGCCTTCCCTGTTCGACCAGCAGATGGCGCAGCTTCTGGATGATGGGAAAGATCTCGTTGTTGCGGTCCTCGCCCTGGGCGTCGAAAGCGCGCTGCTCGGCTTCGACGATATCCTCGTCCTGGCCGAAGATGCCGTTGGTGAAGGCGATGATGAACGGCCACAGGACATGGATGGCGCCCGGAATGCCGGGTTTTCTCACCATCATCAGACCGAAGGTGTGGTTCTTGCGCTGCTCGGCGTCGATGGGCACGTAGGCGTTCCAGAGATCCAGCGCCGGTTCGCTCGAGCCCGCGGTCCAGAACTGCAGCGTCTGGTACGGATAGCCCGTGCGAATGGTCATGATGTCCTTGTCCTCGCGCGCGTCCGACTTGGCATCGGGGGCCTTCGAGCGACGGCCGAGCATGAATTTCTCGCCGATCGGCTGCTTGCCGCGGGCGCGATGAAAGGTGTAGTCGACTTCCACCCAGCCGTCGCCTTCACGGATATCCAGCGCGGTGGGGTTGATACTGCCCATCAGGCTGCGATGCAGGAACTGATGATTCATATCCATCAGGTTTTCGTGCATGAAGCTGTAGTGGCAGTCGATGCGCCGATCGAGGTAGCGGGTCTTGTAGTGGGGGTCGCCCCAGGTCGGGATGGCCGGAAAGCGATTGATGCCAGCGGCGTTCACGTTACCCGGATAGACGAAGATCAGGCCGTAGGCTTCCACGCAGGGGTAACTTTTCACCCCGTTGGGCAGCGATTTGTCCTGGTCGAGATAGGGCACGTTGATACAGGCGCCGGCGGTGTTGTAGGCCCAGCAGTGGTAGCCGCAGAGCAGGCGCTCGCCGCGGACTTCGCCCAGCGACAGCGGCACCTGGCGATGGGCGCAACGATCCTCGAGCGCGAAGATATGCCCGGTTTCGGTGCGCGCGAGCACGATCGGCTCGCCGGCAAAGCTCACGCCCTTGGTGCCGGCGCGCGGCACATCGCGCGCGCGCGCCAGCGGATACCAGTAGTCGGGGTCGATGGCGGTCTTGCGGATATCGTGGGGCAGCGGGGCGGCGATGCCGCGGTCCGCGCGACGATCCACGGGGGTGGGGGAAACCGATGACATGAACAACAACCTCCGAAGCGGTCGGCAGATACAACTCGACTCGTTGTAGCAGGATTTGCGCTTTAGCTACAGTCCGGGATTGACCCTACCGTCGGCGGAGCCGTCGACGATCGAGAATGCGTGCCATACCGGCCAGGCCGGCGACACACAGCGCGACAAGCACCACGCCATCGTTGCCCCAGCGCGCGAATGGTGTCATGCCGGCATAGGGCCGGAAGTGGCCGGTGACGGCGGTCGCGGTGAAGTCCGGCGCGCGCACGACCACCCGGCCGTCGGGGGCGACGATGCCGGTGACCGCGCTGTTGTCGGCGCGCAGCAGATAGCGGCCGGTTTCGACCGCGCGCATGCGCGCCATCTCGAAATGCTGTTTCGGCCCGATGGATCGCCCGAACCAGGCATCGTCCGATACGTTGACCAGCACATTGGCCGGCGGCACATCCCGGGCGATCAGTCCGCCGAATATGTCCTCGTAGCAGACCGAGATGCCGAGTGCGACATGGCCGGCGACGATCGGCTTTTGGTGCATGGCGCCCGGCGTGATGTCCGAATACGGCATGCCCAACTCGGCCATCCAGCGGCGCACGAATTCCGGTACCGGGAAGTATTCACCGAAGGGCACCAGATGGCGCTTGGAGTACAGGCCCTTGCCGGCGCCGGCCGCCACCACGCTGTTATAGACGCGTTGTCCGTTCTTGCTCGCGCTGAGCAGGCCGGTGATCAGGGTCGTATGGTGCTTGGCCAGGCGGGCGCCGAGATTGTCGAGCGCCGGTTTGACCGCGCGGTAGTAGTCCGGGATCGCGGTTTCGGGCCAGATCACCAGATCCGAGTGCCAGTGGCCGTGGGTGAGTCGGGAATAACGATGGATCGCATCGTCGACTGACTGCGGCGACCACTTGGCCTGCTGAGCGATATTGCCCTGCACCAGGGTGACGGTGAGCGGCTTGCCGCTGGGATGCGTCCAGTCGATACGGCCGAGCCCGAACGCACCCGCCCAGAGCACGATCAGCGCCGCGATCGCCGTCGGCGCCTGCTTGGGGCGCGCGCTCAGCCAGGCCAGCAGCCCGGCCGAAAGCGCGACCGCCCAGCTGGCGCCGAACACGCCGAATATCGGCACGATGCCGACCAGCGGCGAGGCAATCTGCGAGTAGCCGATCGACAGCCAGGGAAAGCCGGAGAAGACCCAACTGCGCAGCCATTCCACCAGCGTCCAAAGCAGCGGCAGCCAGACCAGGTATCGCAGCGCGCCCGGGGTCGGGGCGACGCGCGCAGCAACGCCGAGGGTGAGGGCAATGAAGCCGGCCAGCAGGACGATCAACCCCACCAGCAGGGCCACGGCCAGCGGCAAGGGCGCGCCGCCCACCCCCGACAGTGCGATCAGGATCCAGTACGTGCCGGCGCCGAACTGCCCGATGCCGAAGGCAAGCCCCACGCCGCCGGCGCGCCGCATATCCAGCCCATCGGCGAGACGAAACAGCACCGCCAACAGGATGGGCAGGGCCCAGAATGCCCCGAACGGGGCGAACGCGGTCACCGAGATCGCGCCCATGATCGCGGCGAGGGCGAGCGCCGGCCAGCCGCCGGCAGCGAGTGTCCTGTAACCTAAGTTCATCGCCCTGTTTCGGCTCTTTTTCGCGTCACGCGGCGTTGCGGCCATTCGCCGTGTTCCCCGATGCGGCTCATCACCGCGCCTTGTCCGGCAGGAAAAATCACGCGAAACCCATGCCGTGAACTTGCGTTATCGGACACTGGACGAGAGCGCAAGGTCGGTCCTGGCACGCTGGCAATCCTGAGAGTCGAGTGGCAACCGGCAATTCAGGCCGGTCGTCCACGGCAACAGGCCCTAAGGCGGTCAGCTCTGGTGGTCGATGTAATTCTTGAGCCAGGCCTTGCCCGGTGCGCCGATCTTGGCCGCCCAGTGGCCGTCTTGCTTGTACAGCAGCGTCGGTGTGCCGTTGCCGCCGGCCGACGACATCTGCTTGTAGTGGCGGTTGATCACGTGCTTGAGTTTGGCCGAGGGCGAAGCGACCGGCTTGATACCGCCTTCTTCGGAATCCTCGTTGAACCCGTTCTCATTTTCCACCAGCGCCTTGACCGGGTCCTTGGCCGACAGGATCGCGGCCGCGCGGCCCATGCTCGATGACTTGAGAAAACCGACCAGGGCCCACTGCAACTGCAACTTGCCGGCTTTGACCAGCGATTCGGCCTGCTGGTAGAAGCGATGACAATAGATGCAGTTGGGGTCGGCGAAGACATAGATCACCGGCGCATCATCCGGGCCCTGCTGAACCAGATGCCCGGTTTTCTTGAGCTGATCGACCACCTTGCCCACATCCGGCTTGGGCACGTACTTGTCGGTGTACTGCGCCGACATGTTCTTGCCCTCGGGCGAGACCAGCTGGCCCATGAACAGATAACCATGGTCGCCATAGACAATCTGATGCTGGCCGTCTTTCTCCAGCACATAGCCGGTCACGCCCGGGACATCGGTCTTGAACTGCCGATCGACCGTGAGCGAGCCGTTTTTGACCGCCTTGGCGAGCACCGGCGGCAGGTCACTTGTCGCTGGTTTCTGGGTCGGCTGGGCGCTGGCGGCGAGGGTGGTGGCAAGCAGTCCGGCGCCGGCCACGGCGGCCAGGCGCTTGAAAACGGCGATGGTCATGCAGGGCTCCGGTGATGACAATAACGGCTCGGCCCGGTGATTGCGGCGGCCCGGGCGCGACTCTGGACGCAATGTACTAGCCGAGGCGCGAGTTGGCGAGCACGAACGCAAGCCGTCACTCGAGCCTGTGCCTCGGGGCCGGCCGGGGCGTGCGGCCCGCTGCCTCACGCGGAACGGTCGCACGAGGTGGTCGTTCGCTGGTGTCGACGCGCCCCGGGCGCCTCTCTGCGAACCGGATGCGTCACCGGGCGATGTGCGGGCACCTGCCAACCGCTCACGCTATCGCACGCCGACGCAGAACAACGAAGCCGGTACCAACGGCGCATGCTTGGCCGCCACGCCCGCCAGTGCGGTAAGCTTGCCGCCACGCCCAACTGACCGCATCCGGCCATGGTCGATTCCCGACAGCCGCCGTCGGACGATTCCGACACCATCGATTTCGGCTACGAACGCGTGCCGCGCGGCGCCAAGGCCCAGCGCGTGGGCGCGGTGTTCGATTCGGTGGCCGACAACTACGACATCATGAACGATCTCATGTCGATGGGCGTCCATCGGGCATGGAAGCGGTTCACGATCAGTCTGGCGGCGGTCCGCCCGGGCGAGCGCGTGCTCGATCTGGCCAGCGGGACCGGCGATCTCGCGGCCGGTTTCGCCCGCAAGGTCGGCGCCTCCGGCCGGGTGCTGATGTCCGACATCAACCACGCCATGCTCTCCAATGGCCGCGACCGGATGATCGAGCGTGGGCTGGTCTCGAACGTCGATTATTGCCTGGCCAATGCGGAGAAATTGCCGTTCGCCGACGATGCCTTCGACTGCGTGACCATCGGCTTTGGCCTACGCAATGTCACCGACAAGCAGGGCGCGCTCAACGAGATGGCGCGCGTGACCAAACCGGGCGGGCGCACCATCGTGCTCGAATTCTCCAAGCCGGCAGTGCCGGGTCTGGGGCGGCTCTACGATGTGTATTCGTTTTCGGTGCTGCCGTGGCTGGGCAAGAACGTGGCGCGCGACGAGGCGGCTTATCGCTATCTGGCCGAATCGATCCGCATGCATCCCGATCAGGACACGCTGAAGTCGATGATGGGGGAAGCGGGTTTCGTGCGCTGCGGTTATCACAATCTCACCGGCGGCATCGTCGCTGTGCATCGCGGTTACGCGCCATGAGCCCGGCGGGTGAGTTTCGCGGCCTGCCGGGGCCGGCGCGGGCCGCCGCCGAAATGGCGCTCAATCGCTATATCGGCGCCGACGCGACCGCGCTCGAACGCGCGGCGGCGCTGTCCGGGCATTCGCTGACCGTGTGTTTCGCCGATCTGGGCCTGGCGGTCACCTTCATCGGCGAGCGGCACGGCCTGCAGGTCGCGGGTTCGCCCGAAGGCGAGCCGGACGTGCGCCTGACCGGGCGCTCCACCGTGTTCGCCCGCGTGTTCTTTTCCGGCGGCCGCGAGGGGCTCACCGGGGGCGGTCTGCGCATCGAGGGCGATATCGGCATCGCCCAGCAGTTCGCGGATCTGTTCTCGGGCGTGGATTTCGATCTCGGCGATCTGCTGGATCAGCGCTTCGGGCCGGTGGTCGGGCGTTTTCTCGAGCAGGGCGCGAAGGGCGCGGCCGGGCTGTTCTCGCGCCTGCGGCGCGAGCTGCCGGCGCAGACGGCCGAGTATCTGCGCGAGGAAACCCGCGACGTCGTCGGCGCCTGGGAGCACGAGAAACTGGCCGGCGAAGTCGCGGCGTTTCGCGACGAGGTGGAGCGCACCGCCGCCCGAATCAAGAGACTGGAGCGGCGACGCTGATGCTCGGACAATCCCGGCGTGTGCTGGAAATCCTGCGCACGATGCGCCGCTATGGCCTGGGCGAACTGTTCGGCGACAATGCGCCGACCTGGCTGGTCGGCAAGCCGAAGCACTTCGACCAGCCGGTGGCGGTGCGCCTGCGGCTGGCGCTGGAAGCGCTCGGGCCGGTGTTCATCAAGTTCGGCCAGACCCTGTCGACGCGCCGCGACCTGCTGCCCGACGGCATGGCCGAGGAGCTTTCGAAGCTGCAGGACGATGTGCCGCCGTTCGCGGGTGCCGAGGCGCGCGCGTTGATCGAGGCGGCCTATGGCCACGATCTGGGACGCTTCTTCGCCGAGTTCGACGAACAGCCGATGGCTGCAGCCTCGATCGCCCAGGTGCACGCCGCACGCCTGCATCCGGCCGAGGGCGAGACGCGCGGCGCGGCCGTGGTGGTTAAGGTGCTGCGCCCGGAGGTTCACGCGCGCGTGGCGCGCGATATCGCGGTGCTCTACACGCTGGCGAAGATGGCCGCGCGCTTCCATCCGGAAGCCGAGCGCCTGCGCCCGGTGGAGATCGTGGCCGAATACGATCGCATCATCCACGACGAACTGGACCTGATGCGCGAAGGTGCCAACGCCAGCCAGCTCGGGCGCAACTGGCACGGCTCGGACCTGATCGTGCATCCGACCATCTATTTCGACTACAGCACCGAGTCGGTGCTGGTGATGGAGCGCATGGAAGGCGTGCCGATCGACGACGTCGATACGCTCGTCGCGGCCGGCGTGGATTTCAAGGTGCTGGCCGAGCGCGGCGTGGAGATCTTCTTCAAGCAAGTCTTTCGCGATAATTTCTTTCATGCCGACATGCACCCCGGCAACATCTTCGTGCAGACCGACAATCCCGGGCGCCCGCGTTACGTGGGCCTGGATTTCGGCATCGTCGGCACGCTAACGGCCGACGACCAGCGTTATCTGGCCGAGAATTTCCTGGCCTTCTTCAATCAGGATTACCGGCGCATCGCCGAGCTGCACGTGGAATCCGGCTGGATGCCGGCGGATACCCGCATCGAGGATTTCGAGGGCGCGATTCGCACAGTCTCCGAGCCGATCATGAACAAGCCGCTGGCCGAGATCTCCTTCGGGTTGTTCCTGGTGCGCCTGTTCAAGATCGCCCGGCGTTATCGTTATCAGGTCCAGCCGCAGCTCGTGCTACTGCAGAAGACGGTGCTCAATGTCGAGGGTTTGGGGCGCGATCTGTATCCGCAGCTCGATCTGTGGGCGACGGCCAAGCCGATTCTGGAGGAATGGATGCGTCGCCGGGCCGATCCGCGCATCGCGGCCGAACGCATCCGGCAGCAGTTGCCGCAGATCGTGGACGGCCTGCCCGATCTGGTGAGCACGTTGGTACGCCGCACCCGTGCCGGCGAGGCGCCCGGTGCACACCAGCTGGAAGCCGCGCTGACCGAGATCACCTACGAACTGCGTACTGCCCGGCGGGCCATGCGCTGGACGCTGGTGGGCACCGGTCTGGTCGTGGTCTCGGCCGCGGAGCTGGCTTATCCGCCGTTGCCGGTGTGGATGGCCATCATCACCGGGTTGGCCGGCATGATCAGCTGGGCCAAGGCCTGGCACGGTAAGCCGCGCCCGTCGAGATAAGGCAACGCCGCCGCGCGACCACGCGGCCGCGTTACCCCGGGCGAGCGCTGCCGTGCGCGCTACCCTGTTGGCATCGGTTCTAAGAGCCGGCCGCGGTCGCCTTGCCATCGTGCTGGGCGCTGTTGTGGGCCTGCCCGGCCATCGGCCGGCTCGGCTTCGCCCCCCGCGTCTGGTTCTGATTGAGCGTGTTGAGCCCCTTGAGCAGGTTCAGGGCTTCATAGACACCGTAGTCCTTTTCCACCAGTGGCTTGCCGGAGTGGGGCTGGTCGGCGTTGCCGTGGTTTCCGGAGTCGGCAGCGTGCGTGCTGGCTGCGTCCCCGCCGGTATCGGACGATTTGGCGCCCGTGTCGCTCTGCGACTCGGGTTTCGAGTCGTTGCCCTTGCCCTTGCCGGTATCGCTGCTGTTGTCGGCGTCGTTGTTGGCGTTATTGGCCGCCGGGCCGGCGCCGGCTTCCGCGCCGGTATTCTTGAGCGCGCCGGGCAGGTCGGCCTCGGTATAGCCGAAGCCGCCGCTGGCCTGGGCCGGCGTGATCTTGACCGGTGCCAGCTTGATGTCGGGCGTGATGCCCTCGGCCTGGATCGAGCGGCCCGACGGGGTGTAGTAGCGTGCGGTGGTGAGTTTGAGCGCCGAGCCGTCGTTGAGCGGCAGGACGGTCTGCACCGAGCCCTTGCCGAAGGTCTGGGTGCCCATGATGACCGCGCGATGATCGTCCTGCAGGGCGCCGGATACGATCTCGGCGGCCGAGGCCGTGCCCTGGTTCACCAGGACCACCATCGGCGCGCCGTTGAGTTTGTCGCCCGCGGTGGCCTTGAACTTGTGCTCGGTATCGGCGGCGCGCCCCTGGATCGAGACGATGGTGCCGCTGCCGACGAAGTCGTTGGAAACGTCGACCGCGGCGTTGAGCACGCCGCCGGGGTTGTTGCGCAGGTCGAGCACGACGCCCTTGAGCGGGCCGTCGGCCTGTTTCTTGAGATGGGCCAGCGCCTTGTTCATGCCCTTGGCGGTGCCGTCGGTGAACTGGCTGATGCGGATGTAGCCATAGCCCGGGGCCAGCATGTGCGACTTCACGCTCGCGACCTGGATATCGGCGCGTTGCAGGTGCAGATGGATCGGTTTGTCGTGGCCATCACGCAGAATGGTCAGCGAGATCTTGCTGCCCGGCTTGCCGCGCATCGCGTGCACGGAGTCGATCATCGACATACCCTTGACCGGCTTGTCGTCGATGCGAATGATCATGTCGCCGGGCTGGATGCCGGCCCGGGAAGCCGGGGTGTCGTCGATCGGCGAGATCACCTGCAGATAGCCGTTTTCCATCTGCACCTTCACGCCGATCCCGCCGAACTGGCCGGAGGTGGACACCGTGAGCTGCTTGTACTGGTCCGGATCGAGATAGGCCGAGTGCGGGTCCAGTCGGTCGACCATGCCGTGCAGGGCGTTGTCCAGGAGTGTCTTGTCCGACACCTTCTCGACGTAGCCCTGTTTGACCTGGTGCATGATTGCGACGAACTTGCGCAGTTCCGACAACGGCAGCTTCTGATTGGCCTGGCTGGCATCACTGGCCTTTTGCAGGCTCTGGACATCGGCCGCCCCGGGCGCGCTGTCGGCGAAACTGTTCTCTCCGATCGTGATGACCGTGCCGACGATCACGCCGAGCACGATCAGGGATGCGCCGCGCAGTTTGGGGTCCATGTCTTTTTCCAGTGTCGTGTCAGTCGGTTCCGGCTGCCGAAGGCGTTCGGTCAGGCGCTCGACAGGCTCGGGTCGGTCGGTTCGGTCCGGTGCCGGGCTCGGCCTGCGGCGACGGCTGTCGACGATAGCATACGGCGGTCTCGCGCCAATCAGCCCGCCAGCCAGCGGCTCGGATTGACCGGGTCCTGGCCGTGGCGGATCTCGAAGTAGATGCCGTTCTTGTCGTGGCCGCCACTATGCCCGGCGGTGGCGATCGGCTGGCCAGTGGATACCGCGTCGCCGACGTCGACATAACTCGCCGCGGCATGCCCGTACAACGAATAATAGCCGTGGCCGTGATCGATGATCACGATCAGGCCATAGCCTTTCATGTAACCGACGTAGACGACCCGGCCCCCGGCGACCGCGTGCACCGGCGTCCCCTGCGCGGCGGCGAACCAATCGCCCTGCCAGTGCAGCGGGCCGCCGTTCTTGGTCTGGCCGTAGCGCGCGAGCACGGATTTGGCCGCCACCGGCGGATGCATGCGGCCCTTGAGTTTATAGAAGGGCACGCCCGAGGGCACCGGTGGCAGGTTCGACAGTTGGTTCTGCACCGAATCGAGCAGTTTCTTGAGTTGGTGTTCCTGGTCGCGCATGTCCGACAGGGTTGATTTGTGCGATGACAGCTGTCGGTCGAGCGCGGCCAGCGTGGCCTTCTGTTTCTTTTCGGTGGCTTCCAGCGAATCCAGCGTCCGGGCGCGCTCGGCGCGCTGGTCGGCGAGTTGTGAGCGTTCGTTTTCCAGCGATTGCTGCTTCGAGGCGAGGCGCGTGAGCACGGTCTTGAGGTGCGCGACCTGCCGGCTCTGCGCATCGGAAAAATACTGGTAGTAATTCAGCATGCGGCCGATGCGATCGGGCGCCGCCCCCGAGAGCAGCAGGCGCATCCGGCTCATGCGGCCGGTCTCGTAGGCTGAGCGCACCTGGGCGCGCAGCGTCTCGAGTTCGCCGGATAGATTGTCGCGTTCGGCGTCGCGCTGTTTTTTCAGGCGGGCGATGCGTTTCTTGTGTTCGGCGATGGCGTGGTCGAGCGTGTCCAGCCGCTTGCGCGTCGCGCTGATGCGCGATTGCGCCTTGGCCAGCGCGTCCGACAGGTCGCTGCGCTGATTCGAGTCGGAGGCGATCTGCTTGCGCACCTTGGCGATGCGATCGCGCAAGGCCGAGAGTTCGGCGCGGGCATGGGCGGCGCGCGAGTCGCCGTCGGCCAGGCCGGCCGCCGGGGCAAGAATGGACAGCGCAAGCAATAGTGCGCCGAGCACGTGGGTCAACCGCATCGGGCGATTGTAAGACAAGCGGCCGCGTGCGGGTCAGGGGGCGGCGGACTATGCAATAATCCCCGGCCGACGCCCGGGTTCCGGGCGATCTTCACCCCGCGCGGGCCCGCCGTCCGCGCGCCTCGGGCACGCATATATTGAGACTCGGCACATCGTTTATGAATCAGTTGCTGGAATTCGTCGTCCATCATCCGTTTCTCTGGGCCGCGCTGGGCGTCATCGTCATCGCCTTCATCGCGAATGAGGTCTGGCGGGCGTTGTCCGGCAGCGGGCCGATTTCGTCAGGAGAGGCGGTACGGCTGATGAACAGTGACGACGCGGTCGTGGTCGATACGCGCTCGTCGTCGGAATACAAGAAGCATCATATTCTCAACGCCAAGCATGTGCCCGCCGCCGGCATCGCCGAGCGTGCCAAGGAAATCTCGCGCGACCCGAACAAGCCGATTATCGTCTATTGCGGCGCCGGCAATGCGGCGCCGGCGGCTGCGGCCAAGTTGCGGGCCAAGGGCTATACCCGGGTTTATGCGCTCAAGGGTGGCATCAACGGCTGGCGGGCCGACGGTCTGCCGGTCACCAGTAAATAAGCGGCGCGCATTCGCGCCCCACAGGAGGGATCATGGCCGAAGATAATGACAGCCAGACCGAACAGACCGAGGCCCAGCGCCAGGTCGGTCTGCAGAAGATATACATCCGCGATGCCTCGATCGAGGTGCCGGATGGCCCGCGCGTGTTCACCGAGGAGTACAACCCCGAGGTCAACGTCGATCTGAACACGCAGATTCAGTCTCTGTCCGAGGAGACGCATCAGGTGGTTCTGACCGTGACGGTCACCGCCAAGCAGGGCGAGCGCACGGCCTATATCGTCGAGGTGCAGCAGGCCGGCGTGTTCCAGCTCGAGGGCTTTTCGGCCGACGATGAGCGCGATCATGTGCTCGGCGCCTACTGCCCGTCGATCCTGTTTCCCTATATCCGCGAGTCGGTGGGCGACATGGTGCAGCGTGCGGGCTTTCCGCACTTCCTGCTGCAGCCGGTGAACTTCGACCTGCTGTATGCCCAGCATCGGGCGAGCGAGGACGGCACGCCCAGCGACGCCAGCCAGGCGACGCACTAGGCGTTTCTGCAGGCCTGATCGTGTCGGTGGCTCTGCCGCGTTGTTTCGCCGTCGTCGGCGCCGGTTCCTGGGGCACGGCGCTGGCGGTCCAGCTGGCACGGCGCGGCCATGCCGTGCGCCTGTGGGGCCGCGACGCCGCGGCGATCGAGACCATGGCCGGGACGCGCATCAACGCGCGTTACCTGCCCCATGTGACGTTTCCGCCCACGCTGGAGCCGGTGGCCGATCTGGCCGCGGCGATCGACGGCGCGGACGATGTCGTGGTCGTGCTGCCCAGCCATGCGCTGCGGGCCGGTCTGGAAGCGCTGGCGCCATGCCTGGCCCCGCACCAGCGCGTGCTCTGGGCGACCAAGGGGCTGGAACCCGATACGGCCCTGTTGCCGCACGAGGTCGCCACCGCGGTGCTGGGCGCTGCCCGCGCCACCGGCGTGCTGTCGGGGCCGAGCTTCGCCGGTGAGGTGGGGCGGGGCCTGCCGACCGCGGTCACCATCGCCTCGGCCGACCCGGCATTGGCCGCCGACATGGCGCGAGCGTTCCACGACGGCGTGTTCCGGGTCTATACCTCGAGCGACGTGATCGGCGTCGGCGTGGGCGGCGCGGTGAAGAACGTGTTGGCGATCGCGGTCGGCATGTCGGATGGCCTGGGCTACGGCGCCAACGCCCGCGCACTGCTGATCACGCGCGGGCTGTCGGAGATGATGCGCCTGGGCGTGGAACTCGGCGGCCGCCGCGATACGCTGACCGGCATGGCCGGTCTGGGCGATCTGCTGCTGACCTGCAGCGATGATCAGTCGCGCAATCGTCGCATGGGCCTGGCGCTGGCGGCCGGCGATGACGTGCCCACGGCCGAGGCGCGGATCGGCCAGGTGGTCGAAGGCGTGCGGGCGGCACGCGAGGTGCACCGCATGGCCCAGGCGCACGGCATCGACATGCCGATCGCGGCGCAGGCGTATCGCGTGCTCCACGAAGGCGATTCGCCGCAGGCCGCGGCGCGCCGGCTGACCGATCGCCCGTCTCGATCCGAGGCCGAATAGGGGCGCACGGCCGTCGCCATATGGCGGTCGAGGGCCAGCGCCAGTGCCGCTGCCGCGTTGCTGCCGGTGATCGAGATGGCCGGGTGCCGCCGGGCTCCGGGAGCGGACCCGGGCGCAATCTGCCGGGATGAACGCCCCGGAACAGCGATGGGCCGGCAGCGGGCGTCGGCACGGCGATTCGGTCGCGTTCGACGCCCGCGTCTGGTGCTGACGCCGGTACGCACGCCGATTCGGAGGCAGCCGTGCTAACCCTTGGCACGCGCCGCTCATGTAGAATATGTATGACAGGATCGTGAAATCGTGCGGCCGGCGTTCAGCGCGGGCATGGCCGAGGAATCGAAAACGAAGCACCGCCCCGGGGGCGGTCGATGCGCCCTCGCCCCAACGGCACGGTGCAATATATCGACCAGTCCCGGCGAGACATAAACGGGCATATGGCGAACTGGGTCACTTTCGGGCGTTTTCTGTTGCTGTTCCTGCTGTTGGGCATCGTCTACTCGGGCGTTCCCGCGTTGCAGCTGGTCAATGCGCCGCTCACGATTCTGATCATCGCGCTCGACGGCGTGGATGGCTGGGTCGCACGGCGTTTCAACGAGGAAACGCTGTTCGGCGCCACTTTCGATATCGCCATCGATCGCATCGTGGAAACGGTGCTGTGGGTGGTGCTTGCGCATCTGGGCTTCATCGGGGTCTGGGTGCCGCTGCTGTTCATCATTCGCGGCAACCTGGTCGACGCCATCCGCAGCAAGGGGGCGGCGAGCGGCACGGCGGCGTTCGACATGATGCAGTCGCCCATCGGTCGTTTCCTGGTCGCCGGGCGTTTCATGCGCGGCTTCTATGCCGTGCTCAAGGCCGTGACCTTTGCCTGGATACTGCTCTGGCAGCCGTTCCCGGCGATTGCGCCCGAATTCTGGGCAGCCTGGGGCGGTGCGCTGTCGGCGACCGGTCTGGTGCTGGCCTGGGCCTCGGCGGCGATCTGCGTCGCCCGCGGTCTGCCGGTGATCGTGGAGTTCTGCGTGAATGAGCGGCCTGCCGCACAAAGAGGCTGACATGCGTCTGGTCATCTTCGACATCGATGGCACGCTCGTGCCGGGGGCCTCTTCGGAGATGCGCTTTGCGCGCTATCTTTGGCAGGTGGGCGCACTCGGGCCGCGCCAGTTGCTGGCCTTCGCCGGGTTCGCGCTGCGTTACCTGCCGCGCTTCGGCAAGCATGTGATGCAGAAGAACAAGGCCTATCTCTCGGGCCACGAATACGGGCATATTGTCGAACTCGCACGTCGGTTCGTGGCCGACGTGCTCGTGCCGGTGCTGCATGCGCCGGCGGTCGAGCGCCTCAAGGCGCATCAGGCGGCCGGCGACACCGTGGTGCTGCTGTCCGGTACGCCCCAGTTTCTGGCCGACGCACTCGGCGAAGCGCTCGATATCGAACTCTGCATCGGGGCGGCCTGCTGTACCCGGAATGGCCGCTTCACCCCGGCGCCGCCGCGGCGCCACCCCTACGGGCCGACCAAGATCGACGCGGCGGAGACCCTGGCGAGCCGGGCCGGGTTGCCGCTGGCCGACGCCGTCGCCTTCGGTGATTCGATCAACGATGCCTATCTGTTCCGCATGGTGGGGCAGGCAGTGGCGGTCGCGCCCGACCGCAAGCTCTCGGCCGAGGCGGACAACGCCGGCTGGGAAGTGCTGGACCCGGGCGCGAAGGCCTGAGGCGCGACCGCTCAGGCGAAGCCGAGCTGGCGCCAGGCCTCGAAGGCGATCACCGCGACGCTGTTCGACAGGTTCAGACTGCGATTGCCGGGCTGCATGGGCAGATAGATCGCGGCATCCGCGGCGTTCACTCGCTCGGCGGGCAACCCCTTGGTTTCGCAGCCGAACAACAACGCGTCGTCGGCGCGATAGCGCAGGCGGTCGTAGCGCATGTTGCCGCGCTTGGTGGCGGCGAACACGCGGTTGTCGGGATGGGCGGTGCGCCAGCTGTCGTAGTCCGGCCATTCGCGAATCACGGCGCGTTCACGATAATCCAGCCCGGCGCGGCGCAGATGCTTGTCGTCGATCGAGAATCCCAGCGGATGGATCAGATGCAGCTCGGCGCCGATATTGACGGCAAGCCGGATCACGTTGCCGGTGTTGGGCGGGATCTCGGGTCGATGCAGGATCAGGTGCATGGGTGCGGGCGAGGATGCTGGCAGTGCCAGCAGGCGTTGAACTGGCCCTCGACGGTTTCGCCGCAGCCAGGGCAGTGCCATGCCCGACCGCCCTCCACCGGGCCCCGCTCGAACGCGGTCACCAGCGCACGCGCACGTTCGAAATCGGCCGGGTTATCGATCCAGACCTGGGGATAGACGTTGGCCGGCAGCTCGCCCATGCCGCCCCAGAGATGCTGGCGACGAACGTGGGCGGGAATCCCCCGATCAACGAGCATGTCCTTGACGATCTCGGCGTTGACTGGATCGGCGGCCAGATAGACTTCGCGCGCGGTCATGAGGGATCCCAAGGCTCGATCGAATTGACGGGCTTGTATGAAATGGCACCAGCGCCTAATCTTCCAGTTGTGCAGCACTCCGGGGGTCGCCACATGTCTATTCTCCTGATCCGGCGCGCGTTTGTCGCAAGCGTCGTCGCCCTGTCGCTGGTGGTCGCGACCCCAGCGTTGGCGGCGGGCAACGATGATGCCGCCACACCCTCGGCCGCCGCCATGACTTTCGACGCTGCGGTGGTACGCCCGTTGAGTCTGGTGGCCACGGTGGCAGGCACCGGGTTGTTCATCGTCTCCCTGCCGTTCTCGCTGCTCGGGCATAACACCGACAAGGCACGCGAACGTCTGGTCGCTGAGCCGGCCAAGTATACCTTTACCCGGCCGCTGGGCGATTTCGACGCCCAGACCCCGGGCAACGACTAGGGCCTGTTGCCGGCCTTGCCGGCGCGGCATCGCGCGCCACCCCCGACTCGTCGCGATCCGCCGCGCGTCGCCCCGCGAACGCGCCAAGCGGATGCATGGTGCGCTGTGGTCCGCCGGCTTCAGCGCTCGATCGATCGGCGGTCGGTCGGTTGAAAGTGACGACTGCGGTGCGCCTCGGGCGGCGGTGTCGGCAGGGCGTGGCAGCGACGCTGTTTGCCGTGCTGTCACTGGTTGCCGGCACCGTCGCCGCGCAGGTGCCGGGCGGCGAACTGCAACGGCTCCAGGCGCGCGCCGCGAGCGCGCACCTGGCGGCGACCGACGAATGGCATGCGCTGTTGCATTACGAACCGAACTGGCTGCACGGCGGCGTCCACAGCGAAGTGGCCTCCAGTTGGTTCTTTCTGGCCGCCGACGGCCGCACCGACCCGGCGGCGGAACTCGGCGCCACGCTGGCCGGGTTGTTCTCGAAGCGGCCGATCGGCCCGCGTCAGTTGCCGGCGTACTGCCTGTTCGTCGCGCGCCGCAAGTTCCTGGTCAAGGCGCTGGATATCGATACTTCGCATCTGCCGGTCCACGACTGCCCCGGTTATCGTCGCTGGCGCGCCTTGATCGCACCGTCTTCGGCGAGCCTGGTTTTTCCCACCGCGTTTCCGAACAGTCCCTCGTCGATGTTCGGCCATACGCTGTTGCGCATCGATTCGTCCCGCAAGGGCCCGGGGACCGAGTTGTTGTCGTACGCGGTGAATTTCGCGGCGGCCGCGCCGCAGGGCAAGCGTGGCCTCGGGTTCGTCTGGAAGGGGCTGACCGGTGGCTATCCCGGTGTGTTCGGCCTGTTTCCGTATTACAAGAAGGTCAAGCAATACGCCTGGATCGAGAATCGCGATGTCTGGTCGTATCCGCTGAACCTGACCCGGGCGCAGCTGTCGCGTCTGGTCGACCATGTCTGGGAGATGGACCACGTCCATTTCGTCTACTACTTCCTGAACAAGAACTGCGCTTACCAGCTGTTGAGCCTGCTCGATGTCGCCCGGCCGCATCTGCATCTGACGCGCCAGTACAACTGGTATGCGATTCCATCCGATACGATCCGGTCGCTGGCGGATGTCCCCGGTCTGATGGGGCCGGCGACCTATCGGCCGTCGATGGAAACGACGCTGCGCTGGGAGACCGAGCAACTCTCGCCGGCGGCGCAGGCGTTGGCGCGCCGGATCTCGCGGCGCGAACTCGCGCCGGATGCGCCGGCCGTGCAGGCGCTGAAGCCGGAACGTCGGGCGGCGGTGCTGGAAGTCGCCTACGACGCGTTGAACTACCAGTTGTCGAGCAAGGAAGTGAAGGCGGCGGTGCCCGGCCGGTCCGGGCGCGACTATGCCAATCACATTCTCGCCGTGCGCGCCTCGATTCCGCGTCGTTCGCCATTCGGACGCGTGCCGGCGCCGAAGATCTCGCCCGAGGACGGGCATCGCTCGCTGCGCGTGAATGCCTCGGGCGTGTATGCCGACGGCCGTTTTTCGCTCGGCTTTCGTATCCGGCCCGCCTATCACGATCTGCTCGACAATCCGGGCGGTTACACGCGCGGGGCGGCGATCGATTTCGCCGACATCGGGCTGCGCCTGGATCCGAGCGACGGTCGCGTCCGGCTCGACGACATGCGTTTGCTGTCGATTACTTCGTTGTCACCGCGCAATGCCTGGTTCAAACCGGTCTCGTTCACGGTCGATACCGGCCTGCGGCGCCGGCCGTCGGCCCATGTGTTCACCGATGCGCGCAATGATCTCGGTTACTACTTGCAGGGCGGGCCGGGGCTGGCCTGGGGCGGGCGCGATCTGATCGGTTATACCTTCGGCCTGATGTCCTTCGACGCCAATCCGGGATTGCAGCCGGCGTGGGCGCTGGGCGCCGGCGGCAGCGCCGGACTGCTGGCTTATCCCGTGCCGGCTGTCCAGTTCAAGGCCGAGGCCGGCTGGCTGCAATACGCCGCCGGCGCGGATGGGCACTATGGCTGGGCGACGCTCGGCGCACAGGTGCCGATCGTGAATAATTTCGCTTTTCGTTCCACCGTCGGCTATGAAAACACCCGGATAAGTGATGGTCTGCGCGTGGATTTCGGCATTCAGGCTTATTTCTGATGGACAAACCCGGCACCCGACTGCGGATTGACCAGCACGGCTGGCTGTGCGGCGTACGCCGTGTGGCCTCGCCCAACCACGACGCACGCCCGGCGGGCATCGCTGTGGATACGCTGGTGGTCCACGGGATCACCCTGCCGCCCGGGCGCTTCGGCCATGGCCAGGTCGATGCACTGTTCAGCCACACGTTGAATCCGGCTGCACACCCGTTCTACGCCGGGATTGCGCATCTGCAGGTGTCCGCGCACCTGCTGGTTGAGCGCACCGGCCGGCTGACTCAGTACGTTGGTTTCGACGATCGGGCCTGGCATGCGGGCCTGTCGCGATTCGATGGCCGTGAGCGCGTGAACGATTTCAGCGTTGGTATCGAGCTGGAGGGGACCGACGCCTGCCCCTACGCGCCCGCCCAGTATCGCGGGCTGGCGGCTGTCACCGCCGCGCTTTTGCTTCATTATCCGGGCATGAATCGTTCGCGCATCGTCGGCCACGGTGATATCGCCCCGGGTCGCAAGACCGATCCCGGGCCGGCATTCGACTGGGCCGCCTTCAACCGTTTACTGGATCGCGCATGCATCTGATCGTGATCGTGGTCGCGCTGCTCATCGAGCGCACGCTGGGCCAGCTCACGCGCTGGCGGCAGGTCAATGCGTTCGCGGCCTACGTGCGGTTGATCGAGCGCACCCGCATCGGGCGGCTCTGGCTGGCGCGGCCGGCTGGCGTGGCGGTCATTCTGCCGCCGCTGATCGTCGTCGGCGCAGCGCAATGGGCGGTCGATACCCATCTCTGGCTGGGCGCCCAGCTTCTTTTCGGACTGGCCGGCCTGTTGATCAGCCTGGGCCCGAGAGATCTGTGGGAAGACGTGTATGCGCTGGCCCACGCGCGCACCCAGGCGGCCCACGACGAAGCCGAGGCGCGTGCGATCGCGCTGTGCCGACGGGCGACCGGGCGCCGTTCCGCCGATGTCACGGCGCCGACCATTCTCGGCGCGGTGCTGGTGCAGGGGCACGAACGCGTGCTTGGTGTGCTGCTGTGGTTCTTCGTTGCCGGGCCGACCGGGGCGCTGTTCTATCGGCTGGTGCGCGAGCTGCCGGCCCTGGCTGCGCGCGATCCAGCAACCCGGGCCACCGCCCGCGTCGCTGAATACGTGCACGGCATTGCCGCCTGGATCCCCGCGCGCATCGTCGCCGTGATCTATGCCATCGCCGGCCAGACGCGGCACGGGGTCGCCGCCTGGCGGACGGCGCGCGCGACGACGCATGTCAGTGGCGTGGCCAGCTGGCGGCTGCTGGCTGCGGTGGGGCGTGGCGCCCTGGGCGAAACCGGCACCGACGCCGCGGGCATGCCGGCTGAGCGCTTCAACCAGGCCCTGATCGATGCGCTGTCGTTGATCTCGCGGGCAGTGCTGATTCTGCTCGCCGTATTTGCCGCGTTCACGCTGGCGGGCGTCCTGCGTTAGGGCGCGGCAGCTGGCGCGCGTCGGTCGGTCGCACGAAACGGCACCAAGCCCTAGCATAAGCCCCCTATATTCAACCAAGGAGAGACCGTGGCTGAGGATCTGAGCCGTTATCTGGAGACCGCGATCGAGGCGGCGCGCGCCGCTGAGGCCGTGATCAATCGGTACTATCACGGCGATTTCGAGGTCGAACGCAAGGCCGATGCATCGCCGGTCACCATCGCCGACGTGGAGTGCGAGCGCGCCATCAAGCGCGTGTTGTCGGACGCGTTTCCGGATCATGGCTTTTATGGCGAGGAACTCGGCCGCGAGTCGATCGACGCCGATTATGTCTGGCTGATCGATCCGATTGACGGCACCAAGAGCTTCGTGCGTGGTTATCCGTTCTTCTCGACCCAGATCGCGCTGCGGCACCAGGGCGAACTGATCGTGGGCGTATCCAATGCACCGGCCTTCGGTAACGGCGATATGGCCTGGGCGGCGCGCGGGCAGGGTGCGTTCCTCAACGGCGAGCCGATCCATGTGTCGGCCGTCGACGAGATCGCCGAAGCCAGCCTGTCGCTGGGCAACATCGCCGCGCTCGGCGCGTCGCCGGCCTGGGCGAAGATTGGCGAGTTGGCCGGCGACGCCCATCGCATCCGGGGCTACGGCGATTTCTACCACTACCATTTGCTGGCCAGTGGCGCGATCGACGCGATCATCGAGTCGGATCTCAACATCCTCGACATCGCCGCGCTCACCGTGATCGTGCGCGAGGCGGGGGGCGATGTCACCGAACTCGGCGGCGGCCCGATCGATCTGGAGTCGTGCACTGTCATGGCGACCAATCGGCAGCTCCGGCCGCAGCTTGTGCCCTACCTGGCCGCGTGGGACGAACAGCGCGACGCGCCGGGCGGTTGATCGGTCCACCGGCAGGTCTGCTCAGGCGAGCGTCGGCATGGTCTCGCCGCGCAGACTGATCACCGGCCAGCCGGCTTCATGCGCCGCCGCCGCGAGCCGCTCGTCAGGGTCGACCGCGACCGCGCGGTCGGCCCACCGCATCAGCGGCAGGTCGTTGTGTGAATCGGAGTAGAAGGTCACGTGCTCGGGTTGAATGGACAGCGCCGCCAGGAAACTGCGGGCGCGCGTGATCTTGCCCTCGCGATAAGACGGGGTGCCGGCGATGGCGCCGGTATACGCGCCGTCGACGATCTCCGGCTCGGTTGCGATCAGGTGTTCGACCGCCAGCAATTGCGCGATCGGTTCAGTGACGAATCGATTCGTGGCGGTAATGATCGCGATCAGATCCCCGCGCTGGCGGTGAAAATCGATCGCCGAAGCCGCATGACGAGCCACGATCGGCGCGATTCGCCTGGCCACGAAGCGCTCGCGCAGCGCGGCCATGCGCGTCGCCGACTCCTGGATCAGCGGTTGCAGCACGAAGCGCTGATACGCATGGATATCCAGTACGCCGGCCTCGTACTGGGCCCTGAAAGTGTCGTTCGCGCGTGCGAACGTCGATTGGTCGACCACGTCCTCGTCGACCAGGAAACGGCCCCATTCATAATCGCTGTCGCCAGCGAGCAGCGTATTGTCGAGATCAAAAAAGGTCAGTCGCACGTCGGCGCCCCGGCTGGAAATGAAATGGCAGACATCCAATGATGACGCCTGCATGGAGCCGTGGGAAGCGACCGAAGTAGAGCACAATAGAATTGCGCCCGGCCAAGCATGGCTTCCGTCGATTCAGCCTGTGTTTTTTCGTTTCTTGCGATTTTATGAAAGAATTGATTCAGTAGTTTTACCGAGGGTGGCGTCGTGATTGATGCACAAGGGTTCCGAGCGAACGTCGGCATCATCTTGAGCAATCAGCAAGGCAAGGTGTTCTGGGCCAAGCGCATCGGCCAGCAGTCGTGGCAATTCCCTCAAGGTGGTATCCGCGAAGGTGAAGCGCCGCGGGCGGCACTGTATCGGGAGCTGGAAGAAGAGGTCGGGCTG
Organism: Salinisphaera sp. LB1; assembly: GCF_003177035.1. Lineage (NCBI taxonomy): Bacteria > Pseudomonadati > Pseudomonadota > Gammaproteobacteria > Salinisphaerales > Salinisphaeraceae > Salinisphaera > Salinisphaera sp. LB1. The sequence goes on from NZ_CP029488.1 coordinate 1,830,610, forward strand.
CGGCCCGAGCACGTGGAGATCGTCGGCGCGACCCGCAGTTGGTTGCGTTACCGCCTGCCCAAGCGCTATATCCGGCGCCATCGACAGCCACTATGTATCGGCCAGAAGCAGAAGTGGTTCATGCTGCAACTGCTTGCGCCCGAGTCCTGCGTGCGCTTCGATGCCACGGAAAAACCGGAATTCGACGGTTATCGCTGGGTCGATTACTGGCACCCGGTCGATGAAGTCGTGTTCTTCAAACGCCAGGTTTACCGCCGCGCGTTGGACGAACTGGCCAGCTATCTGAATACGGGCGCAGCTTCCTGACCGGGGCGACAGCGAATCCCACGCGGGCGGGAAATCGCCTGGCAGCGACGGGGCCGAAATTCGTAGTTGACAATAATTCTCATTAGCGTTGTACTGCGCGTCGGAGGTAACGCTCATGTACGTTTGTGTGTGCAACGCGGTCACTGACTGCCAGATTCGCCAAGCCTATTGCGAAGGCGCCTGCAGCATGCGCTTGCTGCGCCAGAAACTCGGCGTGGCCGGTTGCTGTGGCCGCTGTGCGCCCTGCGCACGTGACCTGCTCGTCGAATGTCGCCAGGAGCGCGACCGCGCGGAGGCCATTGCCGCCGCCGAAGCGCCCGCGGCCGCGACCGCCTGATTCATCGTCTTCGGAACGCCTGCCGGCTGCCCGGCACGGATCGCAACAACGCCACGGCGGCCGGCAGCGAACACGTGCTTCGTTTGTATGCCAACCTGACCTCCGCTAACCTTGACTGGAGTTCAGGCCGACACAGGACGAGCAATGAAAGGCGATGCGACCGTAATCAAGTACTTGCAGGATGCGCTCAAGCTGGAGCTGACCGCGATCAACCAGTATTTCCTGCATGCGCGCATGTACGAGGACATGGGCTTCTTCGAGCTCGGCAAGCACGAGTACAACGAGTCGATCGAGGAAATGCAGCACGCGGATCGCTTCATCAAGCGCATCCTCTTCCTCAATGGCCTGCCCAACCTGCAGGACCTGGGCAAGCTGCGCATCGGCGAGAAGCCGCAGGAAATGCTCGAATGCGATCTCGCCGCCGAATACGAGGGCCACGCCCACTACAAGGAGGCCATCAAGGTCTGCGAGGAAGCGGGCGATTACGCCACGCGCGATCTGTTCGTCGAGATTCTCTCCGATGAGGAGGAACATATCGACTATATCGAAACTCAGCTCGACCTGATCAAGAGCATGGGTGAAGCGAACTTCCTGCAGTCTCAGACCGGTGCGAACATCAACCAGACGCCGGACGCCGAATAAGCGACGGCATGGCTCTGCCGGCCCGGCAGAAAACCCGCCGCGGGTTGCTCGCGGCGGGTTTTTTCATGTCGGCAGCGGCGCTCAGAACGGCTTGATGAAGATCAGCAGCATGATCAGCAGCAGAATGACCGCCGGCACCGCGCCCATCATGCGATAGAACGCCGGTGTCCCGGTGGCCCGCTCTTCACGCAGCTTTTTGGCCTGGACCTGACACCAGCCGTGGTAGCCGATCAACACCACGACCAGCGCGAGCTTGGCGTGGAACCAGCCATTGGCGGCGATCCAGCCGCCGCCCAGCATCGCCAGCATCCAGACACCGAACGCAATCGTTCCCAGTGCGGCAATCGACATCAGCATCGATAGCTGACGTTCCAGCGCGCTGAATCGACCGCGGTCGGCCGTGCCCCGCGCCTCGGCGTGCGCGGCGAACAGCCAGGGCAGACAGAGCAGCCCGGCGAGCCAGGCCACCATGAAAGTGACGTGGAAGGCCTTGATCCATAGAAAAAGCATGCGGTAACTCCTGCAGCGTGTGGGTGGCTCGGGCGATCGGGCCATTGTATCGGCCGTTGGTCGCCGATGGTTCGGCCGCGACCCCGCGTCGCGGTCAGCGGCGGTAGGTCGCGGCCACCGCATCCGGCGTGAGAATGCCGTAGGGCGTCGGCCGGCGGTCGCTGAGCGCGCTCGCGCGTTGCACCACCAGAGCCTCGGCTTCGGTCGATTCGAACTGATCGTAGGCCTCTTGAAGCGTCGCGCGGACGTCGATCGGATAGGCATCGGCGCGGCGGGCCGGGATATTCATGAGATCGATTTCGCGGTCCGCGTCGCCATCGTCCTCGGCCAGCATGCGTTGGAGCGCGTCGGGGCGCATGAGCTGGGCGCGGCCCTCGGACGGCCGGATCAGCAGCCAGTCGATGCCGGTCTCGAGCGCGTCGGCGACCGCGCCTCGTGTGGTCTTCGCATCGAGCACACGGAAGCGTCGGTTCATGGTATTCAGCACACTGGCACGGCGCAGGTACTGCGACACCGGGTCGTTGCGATAGTCCAGTCCGCGGCGGCGCAGCAACAGTCGGAATATGGAGTCCGACACCGCGATCCGGCGCGAGACGACCAGCGCGGCAATGATCACCAGCATGCCCGGCAGCACCATGTCGGTCTGCCCGGACAGTTCCAGCACCGCCACCAGCGCAGACAGCGGCGCCTGCAGCACCGCGGCCATCATCGCGCCGATGCCGAGCAGGGCGTACAGCCCGGGGCCGCTGATCGGGATCGGCAGCACACCGGCGGCGGCGGTGCCAAACGCGCTGCCGAGCGCGGCGCCGCAGACGAACATCGGCAGGATGACGCCGCCCGGAATCGCCGTGGCGACGGCGAACAGCGTGGCCACCAGCTTGGCCAGGCCAATGCCGAGCGATAGGGTGGCGCCGTAGTCGCCGTCCAGCGCGCGGTTCACGGTGTCGAAGCCCAGGCCCATGATCTGTGGAAAGACAGTGGCGAGAATGCCCGTGACCAGGCCGGCCGATGCCATGCGCAGGCTGATGCGCACCTTGGCGAGGTGCGGCACGATCTGACCGACCAGGCGGGTGAAGCCGCCGCCCAGCGCACCCAGCGCCAGCCCCATCGCCGTCATGGCGGGCAGCTCGGCGGCATGGAAATGCTCGGCGGCGCTGATCAGGCCGGGGTGTACGTTAGGCAGGTTCAATGTCACCAGGGAACCTGTTACCGCCGCCAGGATGATCGGCGCGAAACCGGCGATGGTGTATTCCATCATCACCACTTCCATGGCGAAGATTACGGCCGCCAGCGGGGTATTGAACGACGCGGCAATACCGGCGGCCGTGCCGCAGCCGACCAGGGTGCGCACGCTGTTATTGGGCAACGACAGCCGCCGGGCCAGCCAGCTGCCGGTGAACGCGCCTGCATGCACCGCCGTGCCTTCGCGGCCGACCGACTGGCCGGTGGCGATGGAGATTGCCGAGGCGGCCAGATCGACCAGCGCCGCGCGCAGCGGCAGCAGGCCCTGGTAATACATCAGCCGCTCAATCACGTGCACGATGCCGTTCTCGAGCGGTTTGCGGCGCCATTCGACCAGCAGGCCGAGCGCGAGTGCGCCGAGAATCGGCGCCGTCAGACGGAAGGCGAGACCGGATGCCACGAACGTGGACTGGTGGTCGCCGAAGGCCGCGAACAGTGGCCATTGCAGGACCTGAATCAGTCCGTAGAGCACGAGGATCGCCGAGCCCGCCAGGCCCCCGGTCGCGGCGCCCATCAGGCAAAGCAAGCCCAGTCCCGGTGTGTTTTCGATGTCGGCAAGCTGGCTGCGCCAGCGCTCGGTGCGGCGGGACCAGACCTGCCGGGCTTGCCGGCGCCAATGCGAGAGTCGGGACCTGGGCGGCATACGGGTTTGGCGATCTCCCCGGCTGGGGTTCGTCGAATTGCGGGTGTAGTATGCGGCTACACTTTTCACGGTGACAGCGATCGCGTCATGGCAGGCAGGCAGAAAATAGGTCTGGTGGGCGGCACGGGTTATGCCGGGGCCGAGCTGCTGCGGCTGTTGTCGGCCCATCCCGACGCCGAGATCGTGACCGTGACCTCGCGCAGCGCGGCCGGCACCCCGGTAGCCGAGGCCTACCCTCAGCTGCGCGGCGTGGTCGACCTCGCCTTTGCGACCCCGGATTCCGGCCCACTCGACGAATGCGATGTCGTGTTCTTCGCCACGCCACACGCCGCGGCCATGCACGACGTTCCGCGGCTGCTCGCGGCCGGCGTGCGCGTTATCGATCTGTCCGCCGATTTCCGCCTGCGCGACGCCGCACTCTGGGCGCAGTGGTACCACACCGAGCATGTTGCCCCTGAGCTGATCGAGCGCGCGGTTTATGGCCTGCCCGAACTCGGCCGGCGCGAGGCGATCGCCGCGGCCGATCTGGTCGCCTGCCCGGGCTGTTATCCGACCGCGGTCCTGCTGGGGTTCAAGCCGTTGCTGGATGCCGGCATCGTGGACCCCGACCGGCTGATCGCAGACGCCAAGACCGGTGTCTCCGGCGCTGGCATGAAGCTCGCCCCGGGTTTCCTGTTTGCCGAGGCCACCGATTCATTCAAGGCCTATGGCGTGTCGGGCCACCGGCATCTGCCGGAGATTCGACAGTTTCTCGGTGAGCTGGCGCAGCGCGACGTGGGGTTGACCTTCGTTCCGCATCTGGTGCCGATGGTGCGTGGCATCCATGCGACACTGTATGCGACCCTGGCCGGTGAGGTGGATTTGCAGGCGCTGTATGAACAGGCCTACGCGGACGAGCCGTTCATCGACGTGCTGGCCGCTGGCGGCACGCCCGAAACACGCCATGTGCGCGCGACCAACATGTGCCGCATCGCTGTGCATCGCCCGCTCGAAGGCGATCAGGCGGTGGTGCTCTCGACTCTCGACAATCTGGTCAAGGGCGCGGCCGGACAGGCGGTGCAGTGCTTCAATCTCATGATCGGCGCGCCCGAAACGCGGGGGCTCACCGCGACCGCGCCCGTCCCTTAAATTTTTCTGCCATCTCTTGAAAACCCGCGCATCGCACTGATGTCGTATGATAGTTATCGCGGGTTCGACACGGACAACGCTTATGAGTACTGCCACTGAAACCATCGATCAGGATGCCGACCAGGCGGCGCTGGTCTTCACTGACGCGGCCGCCCTCAAGGTGAAGGAGCTGCTGGAAGACGAGGACAACGATGCCCTCAAGCTGCGGGTGTTCGTCTCCGGCGGCGGTTGTTCGGGCTTCCAGTATGGTTTCACCTTCGACGACAACATCGAGGAAGGCGATACGCTGATCGAGAAACAGGGCGTGACGCTGCTGGTCGACCCGATGAGCGTGCTCTACCTGATGGGCGCCGAAATCGATTTTTCGGATGGGATCGAAGGCGCGCAGTTCGTGATCCGCAATCCGAACGCTACAACCACCTGCGGCTGCGGCAACTCGTTCGGGGTATAAACCCGACCTGCGCGCCTTCGCCCCCTTGAGGGGGCGATTCGCCGCAGGCGAATGGGGGAGATAAAAATCCCTCAGGCTTGCGCGAGCAAGCCCCGCGCGGATGCGCGGCGCAGTTCGTGATCCGTAATCCGAACGCTACAACCACCTGCGGCTGCGGCAACTCGTTCGGGGTATAAACCCGACCTGCGCGCCTTCGCCCCCTTGAGGGGGCGATTCGCCGCAGGCGAATGGGGGAGATAAAAATCCCTCAGGCTTGCGCGAGCAAGCCCCGCGCGGATGCGCGGCGCAGTTCGTGATCCGTAATCCGAACGCTACAACCACCTGCGGCTGCGGCAACTCGTTCGGGGTATAAACCCGACCTGCGCGCCTTCGCCCCCTTGAGGGGGCGATTCGCCGCAGGCGAATGGGGGGAGATAAAAATCCCTCAGGCTTGCGCGAGCAAGCCCCGCGCGGATGCGCGGCGCAGTTCGTGATCCCAGTCCCGATGCCATCACGCCCCGCGGCTGCGGGAACGTCTTCGCCGCGGACCCGGCCACGAGGGTCGGGCTATATCCGTGGCGCGGCCGGCGGTGCAGCGTGCCAGCCGCCCAGCACCGCCAGCCCGCTTGCTCCGGTCACGCCCGGAGCATTGCCGGGCCGGCCGAGCAGGCGCTGACGCGCCAGCCAGGCGAATGCGAGGGCCTCGATCCAGTCAGGATCAAGGCCCAGTTGTGCCGTGGTTTCGACCGGGCGCGGGGCGGCCAGCGCGGCGATGCGTGCCACCAGATATCGGTTGTGCACCCCGCCGCCGCACAGGTACAGCGTCTCCTTGCCCGGGCCGAACCGGTCCACGGCGTCTGCGACGGTGATGGCCGTCAGTTCGCACAGGGTGGCCTGTACATCCGCCGGTGTGGGTGTGCGCCCGAGCGTGGCCACACGCCGATCCAGCCAGTCGAGCCCGAAGTACTCGCGCCCGGTGCTCTTGGGCGGTTCACGATGAAAATAGTCATCGCCCAGCAGGTGCGCCAGCAGTTCGTCGTCGACGCGCCCCGATGCCGCCCAGGCGCCGTCGGCGTCGTGACTGTGGCCGCGGTGACGCTGGATCCAGGCGTCCATGAGGCCATTGCCCGGACCGGTATCGAAGCCGCGGATCGCCGTCGGATCGGCGTGGGCGTCGCTAGGCAGCAGGGTGATGTTGGCGATGCCGCCGATATTCACCGCCACCCGGTTGGCATCGGGGGCGGCGAACAGGGCGCGATGGAACGCGCAGACCAGCGGCGCGCCCTGGCCCCCGAGCGCGATATCGGCGTTGCGGAAATCGGAAACGACGGCACAGCCCGTGTCTGCAGCGATACGCGGGGCAGCGCCGATCTGCAGGCTGAAGGCCGGTTCGGTGTCCGGCGCGTGCCAGATGGTCTGGCCGTGGCTGCCGATCGCGGCGATCTGCGACGCTGTTAAACCGGCCTTGGCGATGGCCGCGTTCGCGGCGCTGGCGAACCAGTGTCCGACCGCCTGATCGAGACGCCCGAATTCGAGCAGGCTCACGCGCCGATCGGCGTCGGACAGGGTCAACAGTTGCTCGCGCAGGCCCTGCGGCGGCGCTTCGCTATGTGTGGTCAGCATTTCCGGGCGATCGGACGGGCCGGCGAAGCGGGCCACGACCGCGTCGACCGCGTCCACGCTGGTGCCGGACATCAGCCCGACATAGCAGTCAGGGCCGCTCATCAAGGCGAATCCGCGGCTGAGGCCATGTGGACCCGGGCGTTATCGGTCATGTCGTCGAGTTTTGCGATGAGAGCGGCGTCCCGGGCCTTGAAGGCGGCCAGTTGATGGCCCTGTAGCGGCGGCGCGCCGGGCAGGGGGACGGTTTGTGGGTTGCGCGGTCTGCCGTCGACCCGGAATTCGTAGTGTACGTGCGGGCCGGTGGCGAGCCCGGTCATGCCGACATAGCCGATGGTCTGGCCTTCCCGCACCCGGCTGCCGACGTGCAGGCCGCGGGCAAAGCGCGACATATGCGCGAATCGCATGGTGATGTGCCGGTTGTGGCGGATGATCACCACGTTGCCGTAACCGCCGCGCCGGCCGCGGAAGATGATCCGACCGTCACCGGTGGCATGAATGGGCGCGCCTTCGGGGGCGGCGTAATCGGTGCCCTCGTGGCGGCGGATGCGATGCAGGATCGGATGCATGCGGTTGAGATTGAACGGCGAGCTGATACGGGTGTACTGCACGGGTGCCCTTACGAATGCCGGGCGCATGGGCCGCCCGTTGGGGCGGTAGTACTCGCTGTGGCCGTTGTCGTCGGTGTAGCGCACGGCGCGGATGACCTGCCCGTTGTTGATCAGGGCTGCGGCGGCGATGGGTCCCGTCCCGATCTGCTTTTGCTTGTCGTAAAGCGTGTCGTACACAGCGATGAAGCGGTCACCCGGCTGAATATCGCGGGCGAAATCCACATCCCGTGCAAAGATGTCATGCAGGCTGGCGGCCTGCCGGTCGGTCAGACCCGCAGCGAGCGCATCCCGATAGAAGCTGTGACGAATCGCGCCGCTGACCGATGTTTGTCGGTGTTCGGCCGACCGCTCGGCCAGGGTCGCGGTGAAGCCGTCATCGCTGCGACGCACGCTGAGATGGTGCAACGCATCGACCGTGTAGCGGATTGCCTGGACACGGCCGGTGTCGTCGGCCTTCACCTCGAGCACGTCGCCGGCCTGCAGGCCGCGCGTGAAGTAGTGCCCCAGATGCGGCATGTGCGCGATGCGCAGTGAATCCATGTACGACAGCCCGTGCCGGGCGAAGGCCAGCGACAGGGTGTCGCCGCTGGCGATGGTGACGCGTTGCCAGTCGGGCTTGGCGTCGTTCGGCTGATTCGGGCCATGGGTCAGCGAGGCGGCGGGCGCGAATGCCAGCTGGACCGACCGTGCCGGCGGCCGCGCCCGGGCCGTATCAAAGGCCCGGCTGAAATTGACCGGCATCGCATGGGCCGGCTCGACTGGCTGCACGTGGACGCGTGCCACCGTCGGTGCCGTGGCCTCGTCAGCCGGCGGAGCGTCTGTCGGGGTGGTGAGATACCAGGCCAGGGCGGCTGCCACCGGCACCAGGGCGACCGGCGCCCAGGGCCGCCAACGCGGCGATTTCTGCGGTGTTTCGCGCAGCCACAGATAATCCCGATCGACAAACTTGCCCATGGCTTCCCGTCGTTGCGCTGATCCGAGCGTGCTGCCGACGTGCGCTGCGGCCCCGCAGTCACACCGCCGAATTGGTCATAAAAGAGCACAATCACCGGGGCTTAGCAACTCCGCGCATGTCACGCTCGTCGGCGTGTGATCCGCGATCGTATCCAGGGCCGGCGCCGGCGGGGCGACGGGCCCGGGAAGCGACAATCGAGCGTACCGCGCGTTGCCGTTTGCCCGTGCCGGGGTGCGACCGTGCCCGCGGCGTCTCGGCGTGCGGTTCGAGGGGCGCCGGTGCGGTCTCGCATGAAATGGCGACAGGCCCTAGACTTGGCGCGCAACCGAGACCAGATAGATGGAGCAGGCGTTGACGAGTCAAGACTGGGCCGAGATCGTGCGCGGGGCGGATGAGATCATTCCGGAAGCCGAATTCCGGGAGCGGTTTGAGAAGGCGAGCGCCAGCGGTGAGCGGCTGGTGATCAAGGCCGGCTTCGATCCAACAGCGCCGGATCTGCATCTCGGGCATACGGTTTTGCTCAACAAGCTGCGCTGGTTCCAGGACATGGGTCATGACGTGGTCTTCCTGATCGGCGACTTCACCGGCATGATCGGCGATCCCACGGGAAAGAATGTCACCCGCAAGCCGCTCACCGAGGCCGAGGTCGCGGCCAACGCGCGCACTTACGAGGCCCAGATCTATCGAATTCTCGACCCGGATCGCACCCGCGTCGTGTTCAACTCGAGCTGGCTGAACGCATTCTCCGGCGCGGACATGATCAAGCTGGCCGCCAAGCACACCGTGGCTCGAATGCTCGAGCGCGACGATTTCCACAAGCGTTATCAGTCCAACCAGCCCATCGCCATTCACGAATTCCTGTATCCGCTGTTGCAGGGGTACGATTCAGTGGCGCTCGAGGCCGATCTCGAACTCGGTGGCACGGACCAGAAGTTCAATCTGCTGATGGGGCGGCATCTACAGCAGATCTACGGCCAGAAGCCGCAGGCCGTTCTGACCATGCCGCTGCTCGAAGGGTTGGACGGCGTGAACAAGATGTCCAAGTCGCTCGGCAACTATGTGGCAATCGACGAAGCGCCGAACGAGCAGTACGGCAAGCTGATGTCGATATCCGACGAGCTGATGTGGCGCTACTTCGAGCTATTGTCGTTCGAGCCGGCCGACACCATCGCTCGTTATCGGCGCGAGGTCGACGCCGGGGCGAATCCGCGCGATTACAAGTACAAGCTTGCCGGCGAGATCGTGGCCCGCTTCCACGGCGATGCCGCGGCGGCAGATGCCCATGAGGCATTTGTGTCGCGTTTTCAGCAAGGAGTCGTGCCCGAAGACCTGCCGGTGACCCCGGTGAGCGTCGACGGCGGCGGGCTGCAGATGGCGGCGCTGTTGGTCGCGGCGGGGCTGACCCAGAGCAACGGCGAGGGCATGCGCCTGATCAAGCAGGGCGCCGTCCGGCTGGACGGCGAACCGGTCAAGAATGCCCGGCACACGCTGCATGCCGGCCAGACCTGTCTGCTCCAGGTCGGCAAGCGTCGAATTGCGCGCGTGCGCCTTGAGGCCTGTTGAGGCCACGCGGCAAGAGCTCGGTATGACGGGCGTTTTGCGCCTGTTGCAGAATTATTTCAGAAAACTTGTTGACACTTATCGACGAAGGTCTAGAATGCGCCCTCTCGCAACGCAGCAAGCCTTTTGGACGGTGCCACGGCGCCGGGGTTGAACGCGAAGCGGGCCAGTTTTCCGGGACGTCTTTTAGAAGGTGGATCGGCAGGCTGGGGCAGCGAATCGAAGAAAAAAGCATTTGCTTGATTCGGTTGATTTGTTGCAGACTGGAAGGCCGCCTTGGGGCGGTGCTGAAAGTCGGTCAACGACGATTTCGAATGATTCGAAAAAGGAGTTGACAGGGTGTTGGAACGGCGTAGAATACGCGCTCTTGCAACGCTTCAGGCACCGATTAAGCGAATCGCTTGATCGGAGCAGATGGCAGATCTTTAACAACTTGTAAGTGACTTGTGTGGGTGCTCCTGTGGGGTGGCGTTAAGCCAAGCCCTATAGAGCATCCAAAGCATAAAGCTTGGGATGACTCGCACGATTGGATCAATCGTGCACCAGTTGAGAAGTAATTAAACTGGAGAGTTTGATCCTGGCTCAGATTGAACGCTGGCGGCAGGCCTAACACATGCAAGTCGAGCGGTAGCAGGAGGTGCTTGCACCTTGCTGACGAGCGGCGGACGGGTGAGTAAAGCGTAGATATCTGCCTTTTAGTGGAGGACAACCTGGGGAAACTCAGGCTAATACTGCATAATCTCTACGGAGCAAAGCGGGGCTCTTCTACCCTCGCGCTAAAAGATGAGTCTACGTCTGATTAGCTAGTTGGTGGGGTAACGGCCTACCAAGGCGACGATCAGTAGCTGGTCTGAGAGGATGATCAGCCACACCGGGACTGAGACACGGCCCGGACTCCTACGGGAGGCAGCAGTGGGGAATATTGGACAATGGGCGCAAGCCTGATCCAGCCATGCCGCGTGTGTGAAGAAGGCCCTAGGGTTGTAAAGCACTTTAAGCAGGAAAGAAAAGCGCCGGTTTAATACACCGAGCGTATTGACGGTACCTGCAGAATAAGCACCGGCTAACTCCGTGCCAGCAGCCGCGGTAATACGGAGGGTGCGAGCGTTAATCGGAATTACTGGGCGTAAAGCGAGTGCAGGCGGTCGCGTGTGTCGGGTGTGAAAGCCCAGGGCTCAACCTTGGAATTGCACTCGAAACTGCGTGACTAGAATATGGTAGAGGAAGACGGAATTCCACGTGTAGCGGTGAAATGCGTAGATATGTGGAGGAACACCAATGGCGAAGGCAGTCTTCTGGGCCAATATTGACGCTGAGGCTCGAAAGCGTGGGTAGCAAACAGGATTAGATACCCTGGTAGTCCACGCCGTAAACGATGAGAACTAGACGTTGGTTGACATAGTCGACCAGTGTCGCAGCTAACGCGTTAAGTTCTCCGCCTGGGGAGTACGGCCGCAAGGTTGAAACTCAAAGGAATTGACGGGGGCCCGCACAAGCGGTGGAGCATGTGGTTTAATTCGATGCAACGCGAAGAACCTTACCTGCCCTTGACATCCTGCGAACCCTTTGGAGACGAAGGGGTGCCTTCGGGAGCGCAGTGACAGGTGCTGCATGGCTGTCGTCAGCTCGTGTCGTGAGATGTTGGGTTAAGTCCCGCAACGAGCGCAACCCCTATCCTTAGTTGCCAGCATTAAGTTGGGCACTCTAAGGAGACTGCCGGTGACAAACCGGAGGAAGGTGGGGATGACGTCAAGTCATCATGGCCCTTATGGGCAGGGCTACACACGTGCTACAATGGCAAGTACAAAGGGTTGCGAACCTGCGAAGGGGTGCCAATCCCATAAAGCTTGTCCCAGTCCGGATTGTAGTCTGCAACTCGACTACATGAAGTCGGAATCGCTAGTAATCGCAGATCAGCAATGCTGCGGTGAATACGTTCCCGGGCCTTGTACACACCGCCCGTCACACCATGGAAGTCGGCTGCACCAGAAGTGGCTAGTCTAACTCTTCGGAGAGGACGGTCACCACGGTGTGGTCGATGACTGGGGTGAAGTCGTAACAAGGTAGCCGTAGGGGAACCTGCGGCTGGATCACCTCCTTTAGAGAACGGCTTTACGTTGTCCCATGGGAGTGCCCACACAAGTCACTTACACGTTAGCGGTCAGTCATGGCGGCGTTGCCGCGATAGCTTTGGGTCTGTAGCTCAGTTGGTCAGAGCGCACCCCTGATAAGGGTGAGGTCGGAAGTTCAAATCTTCCCAGACCCACCAGTTTTCAGGCGTGTCGACCTCGGGGCTGTAGCTCAGCTGGGAGAGCACCTGCTTTGCAAGCAGGGGGTCAGCGGTTCGAACCCGCTCAGCTCCACCATTCGAGATCAGAACAAACGAGGGATCGTTTGTTGTGATTTCGATCACCGCTCTTTAACAATCGGATTGTAATCGAACACTGTATTCTTTTAGCGAAGAATATATGAGTTGCTCATAGACTTTAAGCGCGGAAGCGCTTGAGGTTATATGACCAAGTGACCAAGCGCACACGGTGGATGCCTTGGCGACAGAAGGCGATGAAGGACGTAGCAGCCTGCGATAAGCTTCGGTGAGTCGGCAAACAGACTTTGACCCGGAGATTTCCGAATGGGGAAACCCACTTGCTGAGAGGCAAGTATCCCATGGTGAATACATAGCCATGGGAGGCAAACTCGGGGAACTGAAACATCTAAGTACCCGAAGGAACAGAAATCAATTGAGATTCCCTGAGTAGCGGCGAGCGAAACGGGACCAGCCCTTAAGCTTCGATTGTTCTAGTGGAAGTGTCCAGGAAAGGCACGCCATAGAGGGTGAAAGCCCCGTACACGAAAGAGCGTTCGAAGTGAAATCGAGTAGGACGGAGCACGAGAAACTCTGTTTGAACATGGGGGGACCATCCTCCAAGGCTAAATACTCTCTGTCGACCGATAGTGAACCAGTACCGTGAGGGAAAGGCGAAAAGAACCCCGGTGAGGGGAGTGAAATAGAACCTGAAACCGTGTGCGTACAAGCAGTCAGAGCCTGTCTTCGGACGGGTGATGGCGTACCTTTTGTATAATGGGTCAGCGACTTACTTCTCAGTAGCAAGCTTAACCGGATAGGGGAAGCGTAGGGAAACCGAGTCTTAATAGGGCGACGAGTTGCTGGGAGTAGACCCGAAACCGGGCGATCTATCCATGGTCAGGGTGAAGGTCGGGTAACACCGACTGAAGGCCCGAACCCACTAATGTTGAAAAATTAGGGGATGAACTGTGGATAGGAGTGAAAGGCTAATCAAGCCCGGAGATAGCTGGTTCTCCTCGAAAGCTATTTAGGTAGCGCCTCGTGTATGACTGCCGGGGGTAGAGCACTGTTTCGGCTAGGGGTCTCATAAGAGATTACCAAACCGAGGCAAACTCCGAATACCGGCAAGTTTAAGCACGGGAGACACACTGCGAGAGCTAACTTCCGTAGTGGAAAGGGAAACAACCCAGACCGCCAGCTAAGGTCCCCAAGTCATGGCTAAGTGGCAAACGATGTGGGAAGGCACAGACAGTCAGGAGGTTGGCTTAGAAGCAGCCATCCTTTAAAGAAAGCGTAATAGCTCACTGATCTAGTCGGCCCGCGCGGAAGATATAACGGGGCTAAAGCCATGCACCGAAGCTGCGGACTTGCAATTTATTGTAAGTGGTAGAGGAGCGTTCCGTAGGCCGTGAAGGTGAACCGTGAGGTTTGCTGGAGGTATCGGAAGTGCGAATGCTGACGTGAGTAACGATAAGGCAGGTGAAAAACCTGCCCGCCGAAAATCCAAGGTTTCCTGCGCAACGCTATTCGGCGCAGGGTGAGTCGGCTCCTAAGGCGAGGCCGAAAGGCGTAGTCGATGGGAAACGGGTTAATATTCCCGTACCTCGCTTAACTGCGATGGGGTGACGAAGAAGGTTAGGCTGGCCGGGTGATGGTTATCCCGGTTTAAGCTTGTAGGCAGGTCTTCCAGGCAAATCCGGAAGGCTAATGTCGAGAAGCGATGACGAGTGCCCAAGGGCGCGAAGCAGTTGATACCACGCTTCCAGGAAAAACCTCTAAGCTTCAGGTTAAGCAGACCGTACCCCAAACCGACACAGGTGGATAAGGTGAGAATCCTAAGGCGTATGAGACAACTCGGGTGAAGGAATTCGGCAAAATGGTACCGTAACTTCGGGAGAAGGTACGCCCCTGTTAGGTGAAGGCCCTTGCGGTCTGAGCTGAAAGGGGCCGCAGAGACCAGGTGGCTGCGACTGTTTACTAAAAACACAGCACTCTGCTAACACGTAAGTGGATGTATAGGGTGTGACGCCTGCCCGGTGCCGGAAGGTTAAATGATGGGGTTAGCTTCGGCGAAGCTCTTGATTGAAGCCCCGGTAAACGGCGGCCGTAACTATAACGGTCCTAAGGTAGCGAAATTCCTTGTCGGGTAAGTTCCGACCTGCACGAATGGCGTAACGATGGCCACACTGTCTCCACCCGAGACTCAGTGAAATCGAAATTGCTGTGAAGATGCAGTGTTCCTGCGGCAAGACGGAAAGACCCCGTGCACCTTTACTACAGCTTTGCACTGGATCTTGAATATTTTTGTGTAGGATAGGCGGGAGGCGATGAAGCGTTGGCGCTAGCCGGCGTGGAGCCACCCTTGAAATACCGCCCTGAAATGTTCGAGGTTCTAACCTGGGTCCCTTATCGGGATCAGGGACAGTGTATGGTAGGTAGTTTGACTGGGGCGGTCTCCTCCTAAAGAGTAACGGAGGAGTGCAAAGGTACCCTCAGCACGGTCGGAAATCGTGCAACGAGTGTAAAGGCAAAAGGGTGCTTGACTGTGAGACCGACGGGTCGAGCAGGTACGAAAGTAGGTCTTAGTGATCCGGTGGTTCTGTATGGAAGGGCCATCGCTCAACGGATAAAAGGTACGCCGGGGATAACAGGCTGATTCCTCCCAAGAGTCCACATCGACGGAGGAGTTTGGCACCTCGATGTCGGCTCATCACATCCTGGGGCTGAAGCAGGTCCCAAGGGTATGGCTGTTCGCCATTTAAAGTGGTACGCGAGCTGGGTTTAGAACGTCGTGAGACAGTTCGGTCCCTATCTGCCGTAGGCGTTCGAGATTTGAGAGGATCTGACCTTAGTACGAGAGGACCGGGTTGGACGTACCTCTGGTGTTCCGGTTGTCACGCCCGTGGCATTGCCGGGTAGCTACGTACGGAAGGGATAAGCGCTGAAAGCATCTAAGCGCGAAGCCCACCTCAAGATGAGATCTCGCTAGCTCCTTGAGAGCTCTTAAGGGTCGTCCGAGACGAGGACGTTGATAGGCCAGGTGTGTAAGTGCGGCAACGTATTCAGCTTACTGGTACTAATCGCCCGTGAGGCTTGGTCATATAACGCTCAAGCGCTTTTGCGCCGAGCCAAAGCAGTGTTCGATTACAAACCCGATTGTTCCAGTTTGCCTGGCGGCCATAGCGAGTGGGAACCACCCGAACCCATTCCGAACTCGGAAGTGAAACCGCTCAGCGCCGATGGTAGTGTGGGGTCTCCCCATGTGAGAGTAGGTCACCGCCAGGCTCCAAATAAAAAGCCCCGTCGCTCACGCGTCGGGGCTTTTTTTATGCAGGTGGCCTGCGCGCAGCCCATCTCTCGTCTCCTTGCCCAGCGCCCGCTGTTACGCCCACCGGTCATGAGCGTGCCGCGCGCATGATTGCGCGGGTCACGATCTTTCCGGTACAAGAAAGAAGTGTTGACAAGCGATGTCCGCCCGGAGTGGCCGGTTGCGGCGAAAGGAGGTCGCACTTCGTGTTGGTGATACCACGCATTCTGAAACTCGATGCCGGCGGTCTACCCGTGGAGTGGGTGGATTGGCGCGAAGCCGTAAGCCTGTATTTCACGGACAAGATCGCCTGGGAAGCCGGTAGCGAGAAGATTGTTTTGCGGGGCGGGCGATCGCGCGAAACGGGGGCGCGCAGCGAAATCGCCATCGATTCCATCATCGCGGTACGCGATCGTTCGCACCGGTTCACGCGTAACCTGGTGCCGACGCTGACGCGCCGTGAATTGTTCCACCGCGATGGCGGGCTGTGCCTATACTGCGGCACGCAATTGAGCTTTGCCCAGATGCAGATCGAACATGTGGTCCCGAGGTCGAAAGGCGGCGAACATGCATGGTGCAACGTCGTCTCCACCTGTGAGCCGTGCAACCGCTACAAGGACGACCGAACACCGGAGCAGGCCGGCATGAAGTTGTTGGCGTTGCCGTACGAGCCTAATCTGGCGGAATGGCTCATTCTGGCCAATCGTCGCATCCTCGCCGATCAACAGGCGTTCCTCGAGCGCCTGGCGCCGCGTCGTGTGCGGATGGCGAGTTAGCGCCGCTGACGGGCAGCGCCTCGGCCGGCGCCGGCAGGGCACAAGGGCCCGTCTCAAGATCCGCGCTAGGTCGGTTAGCCGAAAATGCGCGCCTGTTGCGGGCCGGCATGGGCCGCCGGGCCGCGGCGGATAAGATATTCCTGCCGTGCCATCGCATCGAGCAGCGCGTCGACCGTTTGGCTCGCGATGTGATCGGCCAGCAGGGAATTCGGCGCGCTTGTCTTCGACTCGATCTGGCGCCAAGGGGCGCGTGTCACCATGGCATAGGCGCGGGCCGCGATAGGCGCCAATGCGCAGCGCAGGTACTGGCTGGCGTGATCGGCGAGAAATGTGGTGGCGGCCGGGGCGCCATGCTCGAGCAGTACCTGAGGATCGGGGATGTGGAGTGCGTTGATCGCTTCGCGTAAAACAGGGCCGGCCTGGCTCGCGGTATTTTCGGCGGCGCTTGCGATGTGGGCGACACGGATATCCTGACCCGCCGGGCCGTGCATGGCCGGCAAACGACCGAGGGGCCGATGTGGGCCGAAGCCACCCGGCGCGCCGAGTTCGAGGGCCGCCGCGCTGGCGCCGTCGGTCAAAATGCACTTCAACCCGCTCGCCATGTCGTCGCGCCCGACACGTCGGGTGCGCGAGGTGCTCTCGGGCGGCGGCGCGGCCATGGCCCGCTCCATCCGCGCGCCCAGACCGCTGGCCTGGGCTCCGGTGACGAAGGTGAGCAGACTGGAGGCTAGAAGTCCGATCGCAAAACATCGCATCGCGTCTGAAGCCTCGCTGTCGCCGCCGGGGACCTGCTGACGTTTGGAACGCTCGCGTTAGAAAAAGTTCTAACGCAGGAGACGAGCATTGCCCGAACCCGGCGGGATCGACAGAATAACGCCATGAAGATTGCTCCCGAACAGATTACCGCGGGCATCCTGGCCGGCGGCGAAGGCCGTCGCCTGGGAGGCATCGACAAGGGTTGGTACAGCTTGGCCGGTCAGTCGCTGATCGAACGCACGATCCAGCGTGTCCGGCCGCAGGCGGCCCGGATCGTGATCAGTGCCAATCGGTCACTGTCCCGGTATCGGAAGCTCGGTTATACCGTGCACGCTGATGACAGCGACGATCACCGCGGGCCCTTGGCCGGCATCGCAACCGTACTCAAGGCGGCGGCGACACCCTATGTGCTGATCGTGCCGGTCGACACGCCTATGATGCCGCTGGACATGGCGGAACGGCTGGCCGCCGCGATGAAGCCGGATACCGATATTGCGATCGCGCGTACGCCGGAACGCCTGCATCCACTGCACGCCCTGATGCGGCGTTCTATGCTCGACGATGTCCAGGCGGCTCTGTTCTCGGGCGTACGCCGGGTGGCGGACTGGCAGGAAAATACCGACCGCGTCATCGTCGACTGGGCTTCGGAGGAACGTTTCGCCAACATCAACAGTGACGAAGACGCCCGGACGCTCGCCGAACGGCTGTGATGCAGGACCCACGGGCGATGCGTTTGTGGGCCGGTGTGAGCTTCGCGATTGCGCGCTTTCAACAAATACCCGATTGATACTTGCCCTCCCAACGGGGAAGTTGGCCGTCCCAGGGGGCAAAGGCCATTGCGTGTGGCGCGCGCAGCCGGGAATCAAGTGCTGTGGCGTGGTGCCTAATCCAAAGGGCGTATTTGGTCGACCGTCAGTCGCGCGATAAAGTTTTAATACACACAATCAAGTTGCCCCACGATTGTCGTCTTTATTAAGACTAGGATTTTTAGCGATGGCCAAGGAACGGGACGACGCGGATGCCGCTGTACGAATGATTTGTGCAGCGCATGGCGACGATGAAGGTCCTTTGATACCCATTCTGCATGATATTCAGGCCAGCATCGGGTATGTATCTGACACCGCGATCGATACCGTGGCCGACGAGCTCAACCTGTCGCGGGCCGAAGTGTTCGGCGTGGTCACCTTTTATCACGACTTCCATCGAGCGCCGCATGCCACGCATACGCTCAAGGTCTGTCGGGCCGAAGCCTGTCAGGCTGTCGGCGGGCGTGATGTCTGGGCAGCGGCCACCGAGGCTGCTGCGAACGGCAGCGGGGAGGTCGGGGTCGAGGCCGTCTACTGCCTCGGTAACTGTGCCTGCGCGCCGTCCGTTCAGCTCGATGGCCGCACGCTCGGGCGGATGGATGCCGAGCGTGTCAGCGCACTTGTGGCCGCCGACAGCGGAGCCCCTTCATGAAATACTATATTTCCAAGGACAGCGCTGCCGTATCGATCGGTGCCGCTGAAACAGCCGTGGCGCTCGAACATGCCGCGCCGGAGGCCACGATCGTACGCACCGGCTCTCGTGGGCTGTATTGGCTCGAGCCGTTGATCGAGGTCGAGCAGAACGGCCATCGTCTGGGTTTCGGGCCGATCGCAGCCAACGAGGTTGCCTCCGTGGTCGAGGCCGTCGAAAACGGCCGGATGACCGAGCACCCGCGTTATGTCGATGATATCGATACGCTGCTCCGTAGCCAGGGGCAGCGCCGCGTGACCTTTGCACGCTGCGGCGTGATCGATCCGACCGACTGGGACGACTTCGTGGCCCACGGCGGCTCGGCCGGGCTGCGTGCCGCGCTCGAAAACACCGGGCAGGCGATCGTGGATGCGGTCAAGGAATCCGGGTTGCGCGGTCGCGGCGGCGCGGGTTTTCCGACCGGAATCAAGTGGCAGACCGTCCACGATACGCCGGAAACACCGAAATATATCGTCTGCAACGCCGACGAAGGAGATTCCGGGACCTTTGCGGATCGCATGATCATGGAGGGCGATCCGCTGACGCTGCTCGAAGGCATGGCGATTTCGGCAGCCGCAGTCGGCGCCACCCGCGGTTACATCTATCTGCGTTCCGAGTATCCGGACGCCGAGCGAACATTGAAACGAGCGATCGAGGTCGCCCGTGACAACGGCATGCTCGGCGAGGATGTGCTGGGTTCCGGCCGGGCCTTC
Organism: Salinisphaera sp. LB1; assembly: GCF_003177035.1. Lineage (NCBI taxonomy): Bacteria > Pseudomonadati > Pseudomonadota > Gammaproteobacteria > Salinisphaerales > Salinisphaeraceae > Salinisphaera > Salinisphaera sp. LB1. The sequence continues at coordinate 1,849,951 of NZ_CP029488.1, forward strand.
GACGTTGAGCTCCGCATGGGCGCCGGCGCCTATATCTGCGGCGAGGAAACCTCGCTGCTCGAATCCCTGGAAGGCAAACGTGGCATGGTGCGCTTCAAGCCACCGCTGCCGGCGGTCAAGGGATTTCTCGGCCAGCCGACCGTGATCAACAACGTCATCACGCTGTCCACCGTGCCCGCGATCATGGCCCACGGTGCGCCGAGCTATCACGGTTTCGGTATCAACAAGTCCCGCGGCACCCTCACGATCCAGCTGTGCGGCAACGTCGCGCGTCCGGGGCTCTACGAACTGCCGTTCGGAGCCACGGTGGATCACGTGATCAACACGCTCGGGGGCGGTTCGGCGAGCGGCCGTCCGGTTCGTGCGGTTCAGGTGGGCGGCCCGCTGGGCGCCTATCTGCCATCGGCCGGTTTCGACACATCGCTCGGTTACGAGGAGATGGCCGAAAAGAACAGCATGATCGGTCACGGCGGCATGGTGGTTTTCGACGATACGGTCGACATGGCCCAGCAGGCCCGATTCGCGATGGAATTCTGCGATCTGGAGTCCTGCGGCAAGTGCACGCCCTGCCGGGTTGGCTCGGTCCGGGCTCAGGAGGTGATCGACCGCATCATCGCCGATGACGAGCGCGAGACCAATCTCGACCTGCTGCGCGAACTCTGCGACACCATGATCAACGGATCTCTCTGCGCCCACGGCGGGATGGCGCCGTACCCGGTGTTGTCTGCCCTCAACCACTTTCCCGAGGACTTCGGCGCGCGCGAGCCCGCCGAAGTTCAATAGCCGGACACCAGGAGGTCGTCATGGCATCGCTTAATCCCGTCGATTTCGGCACGCCGAAGCGAGAATCGGACACTCAGGTCACACTCGAGATCGACGGTCAGTCGATCACCGTGCCTGAGGGGACCTCGGTCATGCGCGCCGCGCTCGAATCCGGCATCGGCGTGCCCAAGCTCTGTGCTTCGGATAATCTCGAACCTTACGGTTCGTGTCGTCTGTGTCTGGTCGAAATCGAGGGCCGCAAGGGCTACCCGGCCTCCTGCACGACCCAGGTGGCCGAAGGCATGCAGGTCCGTACCACCTCCGACAAGCTGAATCAGCTGCGGCGTGGCGTGGTCGAGCTTTACATGTCGGATCATCCCGGCGCCAGCCGGGTGGCCGGTGAGCAGGACGGCAGCGGCGACGACGAACTGCTTGAGCTGGCGCGCGATCTGGGCGTGACCGAAAACCGCTACGCGAAGGACCCGCGCAATCACCAGGATGCGGTGATCGACACGTCCAATCCCTACTTCGATTTCGATGCCACGCGCTGCATCGTCTGCTCGCGCTGTGTGCGTGCCTGCGACGAAGTTCAGGGCACGTTCGCGCTGACCGTGGACGGCCGTGGTTTTGCCTCGATGATCAGCGCGGGCACCGATAGCGATGACTTTCTGTCGTCGGAGTGTGTGTCCTGCGGCGCCTGTATTCAGGCCTGTCCGACCGAGGCCTTGATCGAAAAGGACGTGGTCGAGCAGGGCATGCCCGATCGCGTGGAGAAGACCACCTGTGCCTATTGTGGCGTAGGCTGCTCGTTCAATGCCGAGATGAAGGGCGACGACGTCATCCGGATGGTGCCGGCCAAGGAAGGCAAGGCCAACCACGGCCACTCCTGCGTGAAGGGACGTTTCGCCTGGGGCTATACGCACCATCCCGACCGCATTACCTCGCCCATGATTCGCGACAAGATCACGGATCCCTGGCGCGAAGTCGGCTGGGAAGAGGCGATCGACTTCGCGGTCGACCGCATCAACGGCATCCGGGATCAGTACGGCCGGGCCGCGCTCGGCGCGATCACCTCGTCGCGCTGCACCAATGAAGAAACCTATCTGATGCAGAAGACCGCACGCGCGGTGTTCGGCACCAACAACGTCGATACTTGTGCGCGCGTCTGTCATTCGCCGACCGGCTACGGCATGAGCACCACTTTCGGCACCTCAGCCGGCACCCAGGATTTCGACTCGATCGAGCACTGCGACGTGGTGCTGGTGATCGGCTCCAACCCGACCGATGCCCATCCGGTTTTCGCCTCGCAGATGAAACGGCGGCTGCGCGCCGGCGCGAAGCTGATCGTGGCCGATCCCCGGGCGATCGATCTGGTGCGCTCGCCGCACATCCAGGCCGACTATCACCTGCAGCTCCGGCCCGGCACCAACGTCGCGCTGGTCAACGCCATGGCCCACACCATCCTCGAGGAGGGGCTGGAAAACCGCCCCTTCGTCGAGGAACGCTGCGATCTCGATGAATACGAAGGCTGGCGCGAGTTCATTCTCCGGCCCGAGAACAGCCCGGAGGCCACCGAGCAGTACACCGGCGTGCCGGCCGCATCCGTGCGTGCTGCCGCGCGGCTGTATGCTACCGGCGGTAATGCCGGGATCTACTACGGCTTGGGCGTGACCGAGCACAGCCAGGGCTCGACCATGGTCATGGGCATGGCGAACCTGTGCATGGCCACCGGCAACATCGGCCGTCCGGGCGTGGGCCTGAATCCGATGCGCGGCCAGAACAATGTCCAGGGCGCCTGCGACATGGGCTCGTTCCCGCACGAGTACCCGGGCTATCGCCATCTGTCGATGACCGAGGTGCGCGAGAACTATCAGAAGGAATGGAACGTCGATCTCGACCCCGAGCCGGGGCTGCGTATTCCCAACATGATCGACGCCGCCATCGAGGGCACCTTCAAGGCGATCTACATCCAGGGCGAGGACATCCTCCAGTCGGATCCCAACATCAAGCACATCGCGGCCGGCCTGGAGGCGATGGAGTGCGTGATCGTGCAGGACATTTTCCTGAACGAGACCGCCAGCTACGCCCATGTCTTCCTGCCGGGCTCGACGTTCCTGGAAAAGGACGGGACGTTCACCAACGCCGAGCGGCGGATCAACCGGGTGCGCAAGATCCAGACCGCGCCGGCCGGCTATGCCGACTGGGAGATCACCCAGATGCTCGCCCGGGCGCTGGGCTATCCCATGAACTACGCGCACGCCAGCGAGATCATGGACGAGATCGCCCGGACCACGCCCACCTTCGCTGGCGTATCCTTCGACAAGATCGATGCGCTGGGCAGCGTGCAGTGGCCCTGTAACGAAGATCATCCGCAAGGCACGCCGGTCATGCACGTTGATACCTTCGTACGGGGCAAGGGCAAGTTCATGCTGACCCCGTTCGTGCCGACCGACGAGCGGGCCAACCGCAAGTTCCCGCTGCTGCTGACGACCGGTCGGATCCTGTCGCAGTACAACGTCGGCGCCCAGACCCGTCGGACCGCCAACGGTCGCTGGCACGGCCAGGACGTGCTTGAGGTCCATCCGGCCGATGCCGAAGTTCGCGGCATCAAGGACGGCACGCTCGTGGCAGTGGCCTCGCGCATGGGCGAGACGACGCTGCGCGCGAAAGTCAGCGAGCGCATGACGCCGGGCGTGGTGTATACAACCTTCCACTTTCCGGAAACGGCGGCTAACGTCGTGACCACCGAGCATTCCGACTGGGCCACCGAATGCCCCGAATACAAGGTCACGGCCGTCGAAGTCACGCCGTCGCATACGATGTCCGAGTGGCAGAAGCGGTATATCGAGACCCGCGAACGTCAGCAGCGGATCGGCGACGATGAACAAAAGCCTGTGCGATCGTCCGAAACCGTCGCCGAAGGCGTCGATATTGGCGGCAAATAGCCGCGGTCGCTGGAGGTAAGGCAATGGAAGACCGAAAGATGGTGCATCGCGCCAACCAGATCGCGGCCTACTTCGAGGTCTACCCGGAAGAGCGCGCGATACAGGAGATACAGACCCACATCCGCAAATTCTGGGAGCCCCGCATCCGTGCCCAGTTGATCAATTATGCAGGCGACGACCTGCATCCGCTGGTACGGGAGGCGGTCGCTGGGCTCCGGAGCGAAGTGCAACGCCCGGCATAAGCGCACGTTTTCGCGCGCGCCGAAACCGCCGCGGGGCGCGGATTCCAGCGTTCCGCCGGAGCCGAAGCAAGCGTCACATCAATGGTAGCGGCGTGTCCGCTGCGCATTCGGCAGGGCGGATATGCCGCTGGCGCCGGGCATGTCTCTGTCAGTCGAACCAAGCGCCGCGATCGGGCGCTGCCGCCACGCAACGCGATGGTCGCCCTGATGGTCGCAGGGTTGCGGCAGGGAGCGGTCTTATTCGTCGGTTCGGTCGGGCCGCGTGCCCTTCGGTATGGCTGTTATCGACGGTGTGCCGCGATATGCCAAGCTGAGCGAGCCCGGCCCCGAGCGAGCCCGGAGTCTTCTACAATGAGGCCGACTGCCGGTAGCGTCATCGGCCGATTATTTTTGATTGACAAGTAACGGGGCCGCAATGTCCGAACCGTCGGGACAATTCATACCGCCCGCAGCGCCGCCCACGGCTGCCATGCCGCTGGCCGAGGCCCGGTGGCGTATCGACGAGCGCATCACGCCGATCGACGCAACTGAGCGGGTGCCGCTGCCGCAGGCGCTGCACCGCGTGCTCGGCCGGACGGTGACCTCGGACGTGAACGTGCCGAGCGCGCACAATTCATCGATGGACGGTTACGGCTACGCGGCGGACGACGTCGCGCAGGCCGGTATCCGGCTGCGAGTCGCGGGCCAGTCGCTGGCGGGGCATCCGTTCACCGGCCGGCTCGGCGCGGGCGAATGCGTACGCATCATGACCGGCGCGGTCGTGCCTGAAGGTGTCGACACGGTGGTGATGCAGGAGAACACCACCGAAGACGACCCGTGGATCGTGACGATCGACAAACCGGCCCAGGCCGGTGACAACATCCGGCCGGCCGGCGAGGACATCGCCCGGGGCGATGATGTGCTGGTTGCCGGTCATTTCCTGCGACCGGTCGATATCGCCCTGCTGGCGTCGGTCGGGGTCGCCGAGGTTGAGGTGTTCCGTCGTTTGCAGGTGGCCTTTTTCTCGACCGGTGATGAACTGCGGCCAATCGATGGGCCGCTGGCACCCGGCGAGATCTATGACAGCAACCGCTATGGCCTGGCCGCCCAGCTCGAAGCGCTAGGTATCGAGGGCGTGGATCTAGGCGCGATCGAAGACTCGCCGTCTGCGCTTGCCGCCGCCTTTGATGAAGCCGCTGGATGCGATGCGCTGATCACCAGCGGTGGCGTGTCCGTCGGCACCGCCGATCACGTGGTCGATGTGCTGCGTGACAAGGGTGCCATCGATTTCTGGCGGGTCGCGATCAAGCCGGGCAAGCCGCTCGCGTTCGGTACCGTTGGCAACGCCTGTTTTTTCGGCCTGCCGGGCAATCCCGTATCCGCGGCCGTCACCTTCATTCAGCTCGTCCGCCCGGCGCTGGTGCGTCTGGCCGGCGGCAGGCCGGCGGCGCCGATCCGGTTCACGCTGGAAACGGCAGCCGATTTGAGCAAACGGCCGGGCCGAGAGAATTTCCTGCGCGCCCGGATGGATTTCGAGACCGACCCGCCGCAGGTCGTGCCCATCGACCATCAGGGCTCGGGTGTGATGCGCTCGATGAGCCGAGCCGATGCCTTCATCGTGCTGCCTGCCGAGTGTGGCGACGTGCCGGCCGGAGCCGCCGTGACCGTCGAGCCGTTCGCGCAGACGATCTGGTCATAGAGCACGCCGCAATGCCGGTCATTTGAAAATACGTGCCCGAATCGGCGTAGCGGAAAGCGGATGAGCTCATTGTGCGGCGGTCGATCCGCCGGACCGCGGTGCTCGACGTCGAGAATGATCGATTTCGGAAAATGATCGCGCCGCCATCGTTTCGAGCGCGCTGTCGGTCCGGGCTCTGCAGGAGTGGGGGCAGGCCGTCCCGTCGTGCCGGCGCTTGATCGTTGATTTTTGGGGCCGCGCTACGCTATTCGGCGCTTGTGCAACCCATTGGTCCTCTAGACTTTTGTCGTACAAGCGGGCCGTCACCGGCCAATCCTGCTAATTTGAAGCCAAGCCATCAAAGAACCATGAAATGGCCAAGAACCATGGGGGAGAAACAAATGGCCGGTTTTCTGGATAAGTCGCGCACGGTCGCCAAGCCCGGTTTCAATCGCTGGATGGTGCCGCCCGCCGCGCTATGCATCCATCTGTGCATCGGGCAGGTCTATGCGTTTTCGGTCTTCAAGCTGCCGCTGACCCGCGTCATTGGCGTCACGGAATCCGCTCCGGGGGACTGGAACCAGCCCACGCTGGCCTGGATATTCTCTCTGGCCATCGCGGCACTCGGTCTGGCCGCGGCCTTCGGTGGACAATGGCTCGAGCGGGTCGGGCCGCGTAAGGCCATGGCCCTGGCGGCGGCCTGTTTCGGTGGCGGTTTCATCGTCAGTGCCTTCGGGGTCTGGTGGCACCAGATCGTGCTGGTTTATCTCGGCTACGGCGTGATCGGCGGCATCGGCCTCGGGATCGGTTACATCTCGCCGGTTTCCACGCTGATCAAGTGGTTCCCCGACCGGCCCGGGTTGGCCACCGGGCTGGCGATCATGGGCTTCGGCGGTGGCGCGATGATCGGTTCGCCGCTGGCCACGCTGCTCATGGCGCATTTCTCCAACGAAACCTCGGTCGGCGTGGGCGCGACCTTCGTGGCCATGGGCCTGATCTATTTCCTGTTCATGATAATCGGCGCGCTGATCGTCCGCACCCCCGCCGAAGACTGGCAGCCTGCCGGCTATGACCCGGACACGAGCCATCGCAATTCCGCGATGATTACGCGCTCCCACGTGCACGTGAATCAGGCCATGAAGACGCCGCAGTTCTACCTGCTCTGGCTGGTGCTGTTTCTCAACGTCACCGCAGGCATCGCGCTGCTGGAGCAGGCCTCGCCGATGGCCCAGGAGATGGTGGGTACCTCGGCGGCCGCGGCGGCCGGCTTCGTGGGCGTGCTGTCGATCTTCAACATGGGCGGACGTTTCATCTGGGCCTCGATTTCGGATCTGATCGGCCGCAAGGCCACCTATGCCATCTTCTTCGTGCTGGGCATGGCGCTGTATGCGCTCGTGCCATCGATCGCGGCCGGCGGGGGAATCATCCTGTTCGTCCTGGCCTGCTGCATCATCGTGAGCATGTACGGCGGCGGGTTTGCCACCGTGCCAGCCTATCTGCGGGATATTTTCGGCACGATGCACGTCGGTGCCATCCACGGACGACTGCTTACGGCCTGGGCCGCTGCCGGCATCGCCGGGCCGGTTCTGCTCAACTATCTGCGTGAAGGCCGCATCGAAGCCGGCGTTGCTCCGGCCGATGCCTACACCACGACGCTATACATCATGGTTGCTCTCCTGCTGGCCGGGCTGGTCTGCAACCTGCTCGTGCGCCCGGTAGCCCAGCGCCACCACTACCGGCCTGAGATGGCGGCCGATCCGGGTTGATCGCAAAAGTACGGATAAGTGCCGATTGCACGTTTATGCTTTGAAGAGGGATACTCGATGTCGTCACCATCATCAATCGCGAACGCGGAGAGCACGACACCGGTCTGGCAGATTGCGGCGCTCTGGGCGCTGGTGGGCGTTCCCGCCGCCTGGGGGTTCTTCGAAACCCTGAGCAAGGCGGTCGCCCTCCTGACCGGATGAGTTAGTTCGGAAACGGAACCCATGCGCATCGGTCAAGAGGCCGCATGATGGGTGACCGATGCCGGATACGTAAGGCTCTGCTTCGTCTCGTGTTCGCGAACAGGAGCCGACTTGGACCAGCAAAGCCAATTCTTCGATATCACCGTGGACGGTCAATCCGTGACCGTCCGTTCCGGGCAGCCGCTGCCCGAAGCGCTCGATGCGGCGGGCGTGTACATGCCCCATCTGTGCTATCACCCCAGCCTGGGGCCGATTCAGACCTGCGATACCTGCATGGTCGAGGTCGACGGCAACCTGGTTCGCGGCTGCGCGGTCACGGTCAAGCCGGGCATGGAGATCGGCCTGAACGTGGACGAAGCCGAATCCGCGCGACTGGAAGCCATCAACCGGGTGACCTCCAATCACGATCTGTATTGCTCGGTCTGCGACAACAATAACGGCGATTGCGCGGTGCACAACACCGTGCGCGACATGCACGTGCCGGGCCAGCACTACGAATACCGCGGCAAGCCCTACGACAAGGATTACTCCAACCCGTTCTATATCTACGATCCGGATCAGTGCATCCTGTGCGGCCGTTGCGTCGAGGCCTGCCAGAACCTGCAGGTCAACGAGACGCTGTCGATCGACTGGTCGCGCGAACGGCCCCGCGTGATCTGGGACGAGGACGTTGCGATCGAGGACTCGTCCTGCGTGTCCTGTGGTCATTGCGTCACGGTATGCCCTTGCAATGCGTTGATGGAAAAGACGGCCATCGGCAAGGTCGGGCCGATGACCGCGCTGTCGCCGCAGAATCGCGATGGCTATCGCAAGCTGGGCCGCGCCGCGATCGACGTCGTCAAGACGGCTGAACATACGACCGGGTTCGGCCCGATCTTCGCCGTGTCCGAGGTCGATGCGGCCATGCGTGAAACCGAGCTCAAACGCACCAAGACCGTCTGCACCTATTGCGGCGTGGGTTGTTCGTTCGAGATGTGGACGCGCGAGCGCGAGCTGCTCAAGGTCCAGCCCGTGCACGAAGCACCCGCCAACCAGATATCCACCTGCATCAAGGGCAAGTTCGGCTGGGGCCACATCAACAGCGAGCAACGCCTGACCAAGCCGCTCATTCGCGAGAATGGCGCCTTCCGTGAAGCGGAATGGGACGAGGCTTACGCGCTTATTGCGCGCCGTTTCAATGAAATTCGCGATGCGCACGGGCCGGACGCGCTGGCCTATATCGCTTCCTCGAAGTGCACCAATGAGGAAGGCTACCTGATGCAGAAGCTCGCGCGCGCCGTCATGGGCACGAACAACATCGATAACTGCTCGCGCTATTGCCAGGCACCGGCCACGGAGGGGCTGTGGCGCACGGTTGGCTACGGTGCCGATACCGGTTCCATCGCCGACATGGAGGCGGCCGACCTGTTGCTGATCGTCGGCGCGAACACGGCCGAGAGCCACCCCGTGATCGCGACCCGCTTCAAGCGGGCGGCCAAGCTGCACGGCCAGAAGCATATCGTTGCCGATCTGCGCAAGAACGAGTTGGCCCAGCGCGCCGATCTGCATCTCGAGCCGGCGCCGGCCACCGACATGATCTGGATGAATGCGATCTCGAAGTACTTGATCGACAACGGCTACCACGCCGAGGCATACATCCGAGAGCACGTCGACCACTTCGATGACTTCAAGGCCTCGCTGGAAGATTTCACCTTCGAGTTCGCCATCGAGCGCTGCGGCATCAGCCGCGAGACGCTGCAGAAGACGGCCGACATGATCGTCGAGGCTGATACCATCTGCGGCGTCTGGGCGATGGGCGTGACCCAGCATTCCATGGGCTCGGATACCGCGACCGCACTGTGCAATCTGTTGCTGGTGACCGGTAACATGGGCCGCTTCGGCTCGGGCGGCTATCCGATGCGCGGGCACAACAACGTCCAGGGCGCCTCCGACTTCGGCAACATGCCGGATCGTTTCCCGGGCTACGAGTTCGTCTCCGACGACGCCGTACGCCAGCGCTACGAAAAAGCCTGGGGCGTCGAGCTGTCGACGAACAAGGGGCTGAACAACCACGAGATGGTGCACAACATCCACGACGGCGATCTGAAATCGCTGTACGTCGTGGGCGAGGACATGAGCATCGTCGATTCCGACGCGCTCAATGTGCAGGCCGCTTTCGAGAAGCTCGAATTCTTCGTCGTGCAGGACATGTTCTTCTCGCGTACCTGCGAGTTTGCCGATGTCGTGCTGCCGGCCGGCCCCTCGGTGGAAAAGGAGGGCACCTTCACCAACACCGAGCGGCGGATCCAGCGCATCTACCAGGTCTTTCCGCCGCTGGGCGATTCAAAACCCGACTGGCTGATTCTCACCGAGCTGGCCAAGTATCTCGGCCACGACTGGGGCTACACCCATCCGAGCCAGATCATGCACGAGGCCGCCGGTCTGGCGCCCATGTTCGCCGGCGTTCATTACGATCGGCTGGCCGGCTTCAACTCGTTGCAGTGGCCGGTCGCCGCCGACGGCACCGATATGCCGGATCTTTATCCGGAACTCAAATTCCATTTCGATAACGGCCAGGCGAAATTCCATCCGGTGAGTTGGACTGAACCGACCGACCAGGTCGACGACGAATACGATCTGCACTTGAACAATGGACGCCTGCTGGAGCATTTCCACGAAGGCAACATGACCGACGAGACCGACGGCATCATCTACAAGATCCCGCACGGTTTCGTCGAGGTCTCGCCGGAACTGGCCGAAGAGCGCGGGCTGGAAAGTGGCGCCGTGGTCCGGCTCAAGTCGCGGCGCGGGGCGATCAAGGTCGCCGTCGAGGTGACCGACCGCGTGCAGGGCAAGCAAATGTACATGCCCATGCACGGCAAGAAGAATATCGAGGCGATCAACGTGCTCACCAGCTTCGAGGCCGACAAGGATACCGACACCCCGGCCTATAAGGAGCTGGCGGTGAACATGCAGGTGCTTGAGGACCATGGGCGGGCGCCGCTCAAGCCGAACAATCAGCGCAACAAGAAGCGGCATCCCACCAGCGGCGTTCAGGTCAACCAGAAATGGGAGCGCGACGACTACAAGCGCCCGCCCAAGATGCGCCCGACCGGCAGCGGTTTGTAGCAGGCCTTGAATTCACGCCACGGCCGCGATGCATCGCGGCCGTGACTCGACAGGATTTTCCCGATGGCAGAACAGATTCACTATCGCCCGGAACAAGCCAAACGGCTGCGTCCGGAAACGGCCGACGAACTTGAGAAATTCGAGGGCCGCATCGCCGAAATCAATGACCTGCTGGATCAGCTCTATGAATCCGGCCTGATGCGTTGGCTGAAGGATTTCGTGGGCGCGATGCCAGAAGTCTCGATGATCGCGCTCGACGGCCTCAATACTGAGCACGGCCAGGCCGGCATGCGTAATCTGCTGGTGCTGGCCAAGCAGTTGGGTAAGGTTGACCCCGACCAGCTGGAGCGCATGTTCAATGCCATGCATGCCGGCCTGGACCGGATCGATGAAACCGCGACGGGCGAGCACCAATCGCCCTATGACCCGCCGGGCGTGACCGGCGTGTTCAAACTGCTACGCGATGAGGACCTCTGGCGCACGCTGGCGCCGGTGATCGAGGGCGCCAAGGCGTTCTCGGCCGAAAGCCGTCGTCAACGCAACGATACCGGCAAGCAGCAAAACGGCGACGGCAGCGATTCGAAGGGTTAGGCCCTGGACCCTTTTCTATTTTCCCAAAGCATTTGTCCGCAGATGAGCGCAGATACGATGCGTTTTCTGCCGGCGTCGATTCGCGTTCATTGGTGTACTTGATGATGTGTAAAGTTCAGTCAAAGGCTTGACGACGCGATTGTTCGCGCAGCTGAGCCTGACGCCAGCGGTGCCTTGATCTTCCTTCTTATTTGCGCTCATTTGCAGACAAATGCTTTTGCTGATTCAGCCAGCTGCGTGTCGTACATAATCACGTTGGCGTATCGCTGCCGGCGCGCCGCGGATCGATAAAAGCGGAAAATGCTCTAGGGTCTGTTGCCGTTTCGTCCGAGTCCGCGCCAAGCGCTGTTTTGCGGCAAGACGAGGCGTAGCGAACGTGGCGTAGTCGTTCTACGCAAGAGAGCTACAACGCTGGATTGCCGCAAAACAGCGCTTGTCCCGAAGGGTTGGGCCGCAAATCGCGCCCGGCGGCGTTGCAAGTCTTGATCGTGGCACGCCACGATGCGGCGACTCGCGCCTTGCCGGACACGATTTGCGGTCTCCAACGCGGCGCTCGTACGAAACGGCAACAGACCCTAGATGATCCCGGCCACCCGCAGCACGAACACGCCGGCGGTCATGGTCAGGCTGGCGGCCAGCGTGGTCAGGGCCACGATATTGGCGGCCAGGCGCGCATCGCCGCCCATGGCCTCGACCATGATGAAGCTGGCGGCCGCGGTCGGGCAGGCGAAGTAGACAAACATCAGCCCCAGTTCGCGCGGCGGATAACCCAGCAGCCAGCCGCCAAGCACAGCCGCCCCGGGCAGAATCGTCATCTTGATCGCACTGGCCGAGAACGCGATGCCGCGTGCCTCGTAGAGCGCGCGAACCGACAGGGCGCCACCGATGCAGATCAGGGCCAGCGGCAACGTGAGTTGGGCGAAATATTCGCCGGTGGTCATCACCCACTTCGGCATCGGCATGCCGCTGGTGGCGACGGCCACCGAGGCCAGGGTTGCCAGAATGAGCGGGTTGGTGGCCACGCCGCGCGTGATCGAGCGCCAGTCCGCGCTTTCGCTCGGCTGGTACCAGGTCAGCACGATCACGGCGAGGATGTTGTAGATCAGAATCACCTCGCCGACGAGAACGCTGCCCGCGGACAGGCCGAAATCGCCGTACATGTTTTGCGCCAGCGCCAGGCCCACGATGCCGCAGTTGCCGCGAAAGGCGCCCTGTACATAGACGCCGCGCTGAATCTCGGGCACGCGCCAGATTGCCCACAGCCAGATCAGTACAAAGCTGGCGACCGTGGCCAGGCCGAAGTAGGCGATCATCCCCGGGCGAATCGCGTCGCCGAGATTTGCGCCCACGATCGAGACGAAGATCAGCGCCGGCATGCTGCCCTTGAACACGATCTTCGACGCGGCCGAGACGAAGCGATCGTCGATCCAGCCGACCCGGCGCATGCCGATGCCCACGAAAACCAGCGCGAATACCGGCAGCGTGACGTCCAGTGTATGGATGAAAATCGCCGCAATATTCATGGGCAACAGCCGGTGGCGCAGGAGTGAAAGGCCGTGGGGCGGCCGGCGGGGCGCCAGTATAGATTTCGATCCGGCCCGGATACAGCCGCGCGCCACGCCGAGCGCACCGGAAGGTGAGCCCAGGCTTTATGATGGCAGCATTCACATCGGCCACACCAAGTGCCCATGCGCCGATCCAACATCCCTGATTCGCCCGATCCCCGGGCGGCAGCCACCTCGGCCCGCGAGCGGGTGGAAATCGCCAGTTACCGTGATGGTGGCTGGCGCACGATCGACGACACACTGGCGGTCGAGCGCGCGCTGGAAATTCATGTGGCCGGTGCGGAGCCGCTCATCACCATGCGCACGCCCGGCCACGATCGCGAACTGGCCGCCGGCCTGTTGCATGGCGAAGGCGTGGTGCAAACGGTCGACGATATCGTCTATCTGCGCCACAGCCCGGATGAGCCCGACGTGATTCGCGCCATGCTCAAGCCGGCGGCCCGCGCGCGCCTCGACCGCATCGAGCGCAATACGCTGGCGACCAGCGCCTGCGGCGTCTGCGGCAAGCCGAGTTTCCGCGCGCCGGAGCCGCGCCGGGGCGATCCGGCCACGGGCGCTGCGTTACGCATCGAGCCCGGCTGGTTGTTGGGGTTGCCCGACCGGATGCGCGCCGAGCAGGGCGTGTTCGAAACCACCGGCGGCCTGCATGCAGCCGCGCTGTTTGCCGCCGGTGGCGATCTGATTGCGCTGCGCGAGGATGTCGGCCGCCACAACGCCCTCGACAAGCTGATCGGTCGGGCGCTGCTCGAGGACGAGTTGCCGCTGGATCAGCAAGCGCTCATGCTGTCCGGCCGGGCGAGCTTCGAACTGTTACAGAAGGCGATCGCGGCCGGTATTCCGGTCGTCTGCGCAATCTCGGCACCGAGCAGCTTCGCGGTGGAGCTGGCCCGTCGGTTTTCGACCACGCTGGTTGGTTTTCTGCGCGGCGAACGCTTCAACTGTTACAGCGGCGTCCATCGTCTGGGCCCGGCGTAGGCGGCATCGACTGGCGAGGTCGACTTATGCCCAATTGACGGCGGCGGCCCGGGGCATAACGCTCTGCCGCTAATTCGCGGCCGTTGGGGGCCGCGGTGACACAATCGATATTGGGGGAAATACATGACCAGCCGAAATTTCTGGGTCGCCAGCGCACTGGCGGCAGTGATGGCGCTCGCCGGCTGCGGCCAGTCGAGCAACGATCAGGATCAGGCCGCCAGCGGAAGCGCATCCGATAACGCCGGGCAATCGGTGAACCTGATCTTCGGCACGGGCGGCACCTCGGGTACGTATTACCCGATCGGCGGCGCGCTCAAGGGCGTGTTCGAGAAGAGTGATCGGATCGGCAACGTACAGGTGGTCTCCACCGGCGCTTCGGTGCAGAACATCAACAACATCATGGATGGCACCAACCAGATCGCCATCGTGATGAGCGACGTGGCCTACGACGCGCTCAAGGGCAATAACCAGTTCAAGGGACGGCCGGCCAAGATCGACGCGCTCGCGGGCCTGTATCCGAATGTCGTGCAGATCGTCGCGCTCGACGGCTCGAACATCCACAGCGTGGCCGACCTGAAGGGCAAGCGGGTCGGCGTGGGCAAGGTCGGCTCGGGTGTGGAGGCCAGTGCCAAGAAGGTGCTGGAATCCGCCGGGCTGAAATACGACGATCTGGCACGTGTCTCGCACACTGGCTATGCCGACTCGGTCACCGACATGAGCAACGGCAATCTGGACGCGGCGTTTTTCACCTCGGGCGTGCCGAATTCGTCGATCACCGGCCTGATGCAGAACACCAAGGTGCATTTCGTCAACGTCGACGGCGCCACTGCGAAGAAACTGCTGCAGGAGTATCCGTACTACGAAAACTACGATATCCCGGCGCACAAGAAGAACGAATACGATCTGGCCAACGACGTGCACACGGTCTCGATCCGCAATCTGCTGATCGTGCCGGCGTCGATGGACAAGGCGGTCGCCAGGGATCTGGCCCAGCGCTTCTACGACTATCTCGGCTCCGATAGCGTTTCGGTCGCGGCACTCAAGCAGTTCGATCGCAACAAGATGAACCAGAATCTGGTGTTGCCGGTGCATCCGGGCGCCAAGGCGTTCTACGACACGCTGAATCAGGGCGGATCGGGCTCGGACGGCAGCAGCAGCGGCGGCGCAAGCGACGCCGGTAAATCCTAGTTGCCGCCGGCAGGGCGGCGCTGGCGGCTGCTGGTCGTCGGTGTCGGGCTGTTGGTCGCGATCGGTGCGGGTCTGTGGCTCGGCTGGCCGCGCGCCTGGCTGGAGATTCGCCACGGTAGCCGTGTGATCGCGGTCTATCCGGGCGCGTCCGGCACGCGGTTCGCGCTGCGCTGGATGCATTCGGTGGAGCTTGAAGACTGGATCGAATGTTTTCGCGTGACCGGCGACGGCGCCATCGATATCGCGGCCACCCGCTTCAAGACGTTTGGCGCCGGAGTGCCGGCCCACGCCGGGCGGCATACGCGGCTCGACCACGGCTGGGTGGTGATGTCGGGCATCGATCGCGATGTCGATCCGCTCACGGTGCAGGCGGCCGCTGCCGAGCGCTATCGTTTCCGCTACGGTGGCGGCGCCTGGCACCGGCTGTCGTACAACGGCGCCGAGCCCATCCTGGTATTCACCATCATGCGTGCGCCGCTGATCGCCGTGGCCTGGTCGCGCCTGGCCACAATCTGGCGCGGCCCGGCCACGGATACAACCCGAGCCTGATATGAGTACGAACGAATCGGCCGCCCTGGCCACCGAGCCCCACGGCACGCGCGAGACGCTGGAAAAATACGATCGCGAGTCGACCGTGCGCGACGGGCTGCCGCGGACGTGGATGATCGGCATCGCCACTGTCTGCGTGGCCCTGGCCCTGTTTCATCTGTACACGTCGTTCGCCGGGCCGCTGGTGGATGTCGTGCAGCGCTCGATCCATCTGTACACCCTGCTCGGGCTGACCTTCATCCTGTTTCCGCTCATGCGGTCCAGCGCACGCGACCGCGTGCCGTGGGTCGATGTGATTCTGGCACTGGCCTCGTTCGCGATCGGCATCTACATGATCGGCGTTTCGCATCGGGTGATCGAGACCGCCGGCCGTATCAACGACGTCGATATGGTCGTCGGGCTGGTTGCGATCGGTCTGGTCATTGACGCCGCTCGCCGCGTGACCGGCTGGGGCCTGCCGATCCTGGCCACGATCTTTCTGTTCTACGGCTTCTACGCCAAGTTGTCGCTGTATTCGGTGCTCTCCGAGCCGATCGTGATGGCGACCTGCCGGCAGGTGGTCTCGCATCTGGTTTATATCACCGAGGGCTTGCTTGGCACCGCGATCGCGGTCTCGGCCAGCTACATCATCCTGTTCATTCTGTTCGGTGCGTTCCTGGTCAAATCCGGGCTCGGCCAGCTGTTCAACGACCTGGCGCTGGCCATCGCCGGGCCGAGCCGGGGTGGGCCGGCGAAGGTGGCGGTGGTGGCCAGCGGTTTTCTGGGCTCGATCAACGGCTCGGCCATTGCCAACGTTGTCACCACTGGCGCCTTCACTATTCCGCTGATGAAGCGTACTGGCTACAAGGCCAATTTCGCCGGCGCGGTCGAGGCCGCGGCCAGCGTCGGCGGCCAGATCCTGCCGCCGATCATGGGCGCGGCGGCGTTCATCATGGCCGAAGTACTGTCGGTGCCCTACACCCAGGTGATGCTGGCCGGCATCATTCCCGCGCTGCTGTATTACCTCGGCATTCTGTTCCAGGT
Source organism: Salinisphaera sp. LB1 (assembly GCF_003177035.1). Classification (NCBI taxonomy): domain Bacteria; kingdom Pseudomonadati; phylum Pseudomonadota; class Gammaproteobacteria; order Salinisphaerales; family Salinisphaeraceae; genus Salinisphaera; species Salinisphaera sp. LB1. Next base: position 1,866,523 of record NZ_CP029488.1, read on the forward strand.
GCATCTGCGGGCGACCCGCAACGGGCTGTCCGGCATTCCCCGCTCCGAGCTCACGCCGCTGCGCCAGGTGCTGGCCATGCGCGGGCATCTGCTGCTGCCGATGGTGATCCTGTTGTGGATGATCTTCGACGGCCGGGCGCCGTTCTTCGCCGCCTTCTGGTCGATCGCGGCGACCGTGCTGATCTGCGGCACGCCGCGGTTGGTGATCGGCATCACCGCGATTTTGGTGGCGCTGGTGTTGCAGCCGCAGTGGCTGGCGCTCGTCGACGGTCGCGCCATGCCGGAACTGGCGTCGAGCCGGCTCTGGCTGTTCGGCGTGATTGGCTTGCCGATCGCGATCAACCTCATTCGCTCGCGGCTGCCGGTCGAGCAGTCGGAAGTGATGGATATCGCCGATTGCCGTGACGCGATGGTCGAGGGCGTACGCAATGCCATCCCGGTGGCGATTGCTTGCGGCGCGGTCGGCATCATTGTCGGTATCGCCACACTCACCGGCATCGCCCTGGATGCGGCCGACTGGGTGGTCTCGATGGGGCAGGCGATCCCGTCCGAGATGGTGCGCCTTCTGGTTACGCTGGCGCTGACCATGGGCGCGTCCATCGTGCTGGGCATGGGCCTGCCGAGCATTCCCTGCTACATCATCACTTCGACCATGGCGGCCCCGATCCTGCTCAACCTGCCATTGTTCCGCGAGCTGGCCGGTTCGAACGACACGGCGATCTTCGTCGCGCACATGTTCGTATTCTATTTCGGGATCTTCGCCAATCTCACGCCGCCGGTCGCGCTCGCCGCCTACGCGGGGGCCGGTATTTCCGGTGGCTCGCCAAACGCGACCGGTGTACAGGCGATGAAGCTCGCCATCGCCGGCTTCGTAGTGCCCTATATGTTCGTGTTCGCGCACAGCATGCTCATGATCGATGCGTCCTGGTGGGATGTCATCGTGGTCGCGGCCACGGGCGCGCTTGGCGTGCTGTTGCTGGCGGTGGCGGTCGAGGGCTATCTGCGGGCGCCGCTCAATCCGCTGTTCCGGCTGGTCGCGCTGGTCGGCGCGCTGGCGCTGATCTTCCCGGGCTGGACTTCGGATGCAATCGGGGCGGTGATCGCGGTTCTGTTGTTCTTGATCCGGCCGGGGGCGACATCCGGGCGGGATACTTCGCTCGCGCCTGGATAAGGGCATTGCCTTGCGCTGGCCGCTATTTTGCCGGGTTCCCGTGCGGACGCATGCGCGCCGGGGCGGGCTTGGCGGCGTCGCCCGCTCACGGCCCTTGTCAGGCGGATGCACAGCGCCTAACGTCGACATATCGAAGTCCCCTCAAGAGTTTTCATGACCGACGCCATCGATAATCGTCAATTCCGCCTGGCCCGTCGCCCGAAGGGCCTGCCCGAGCGGGCTGATTTTGATCTGACCACCGAAACCTTGCGCGAGGCCCGCGACGGCGAGGTTCGGATCGCGGTCGAATATATCTCGCTCGATCCGGCCATGCGCGGCTGGATGAACGCTGGTAAGTCCTATATCAAACCGGTGGGCATTGGCGAGGTCATGCGCGCCGGGGCCGCCGGCACGGTGATCGATTCCAGGCATCCCGGCTTCGTCGCCGGCGACAAGGTGATCGGCAACCTGGGGGTACAGACCCATGCGATCTTCCCGGGCGACGAACTGCGTAAGGTCGATACCTCGCTGGCCGATCTGCCGGTGTATCTCGGCGCGCTTGGCATGCCGGGCATGACCGCCTATTTCGGCACGCTCGAGGTCGGCCAGCTCGCCGCGAGCGATGTCGTGCTGGTGTCGGCCGCCTCCGGCGCGGTGGGCGCCCTGGTCGGCCAGATCGCGAAGAAGAAGGGTGCTTCGCGGGTCGTGGGTATTGCCGGCGGGCCGCAGAAGTGTGCCTACGTCGTCGACGAGCTCGGCTTCGACGCCGTCATCGACTACAAGGCCGAGGAAATCAACGACGCAGTGCGGCGGGAATGCCCGGACGGCATCGATCTGTATTTCGACAACGTCGGCGGCGAGATCCTGGATGCCGCCCTTGCCAATTTGCGCTGGCGGGCGCGGGTCGCCATCTGCGGCGCGATCTCGCAATACAACGTCACTGGCGAGGCCGGCGACACCACCTATGCGCCGAAGAATTATCTGTCGCTGCTCGTCAACCGGGCGCGTATGGAAGGATTCATCGTGTTTGATTTCGCCGATCGCTATCCGGAGGCGGCGCGCGAGATGGCGGGCTGGCTGTCGGCTGGCGATCTCAAGCATCGCGAGGATATCGTCGAAGGCTTCGAAACCTTTCCCGAGACGCTGCTCAAGCTGTTCACCGGCGAGAACTTCGGCAAGCTGGTGCTGGCGGTCGAACGCTAGCGCGTTTTTCTGTTTTCCCAAGGCATTTATCCGCAGATCAACGCAGAGTTACGCAGATCAAAAACGAGCCCGGTTACCGGGGCGCGAATCGCGTTCATTCGCTCCCCGGTAACGAGTCGGCAAAGCCGGAATGGCCGGTAGTTCGTGGTCGAGCCCGGCCCAGCCCGGCCGTTCTGCGGCGAAGACGCGCCGTTCACGGCACCGGTCACACGGTAGCGCACCGTGCGCAGAAACAGCGGCCTTCGAGTGTGCAGGTCATGGTGTGGTTGGCTCGGCTCAGGCGGGGTTGCGCGGCATGATCCGGCGGCGCCCGCGGGAGTTCACCAGCAGCAGTCCGGCCAGAATCGCCAGCCCGCCGAAGGCGAAGTTCAGCGAAATCGGGTCGCCCATCAGTATCACGCCGAAGCCGACGCCGAAAATGGGCGAGAGAAAAGCGAACACCCCGAGCCGGGAGGCCAGGTAGCGGCGCAGCAGCCAGAACCAGACCAGCAGTGCTGCGACCGAAACGATCACCGATTGGAACGACAGACTGGCCCAGGCCAGTGCAGTCATGTGGATCGAGTCGAGATCGCCGAGCGCGGCGGCCGTCGGCAGCAACAAGACGCTGGCCACCACGAGCTGGTAGGCGATGGTGCGCAGCGGCGGGGCCTCCGATAAAGAACTGCTGCGCAGCGCGATGGTGGTGCCGGCCCAGGAGGCACCGGCCGCCACACCCAGCCCGTCGCCGAGCAACACGCGGGACGAGACGTGCGCGCTGGGTGCCAGCGCGATGACGAGCCCGGCGAAGGCGATGACGACACCCGCCCAATGGCGCGGCCCAAGCTGCTCGCCGGCGACGAACAGATGCAGCCCGATCGCGGCGAATACCGGCGCGGTATACAGAAATACCGACATGTGCGACGCGTAGGTGTAGTTCAGGCCGAGTGCCACGAACGCGAATTCCAGCGTATAGCCCACGCCGATCACCAGCCCGGGGCCGAATTGCTCCGGCACCCAGAGCGCAATGCCGCGAAAGCGCGCGATGGCCGCGATCACGAGCACGGCGATCAGCGATCGAATACCGATCTGGGCCAGCGGGCTGATGACGTCCGCGACAGATTTGATCGCGACCTGCTGTAGGCCGATGACCAGGCAGAACCCAATCATGAGCCCGACGGCCCGCGCATCCAGCGGTCGCCGGATCGCCTGCGGGGCCTTCGCCGCGGTCGCTGCGCGCTCGGGTTGATGGCTCATGACGGGCTCCGGTGGGGTCGGGCGCCAGTGAAGCACCGGGTGGTAGCCGCGGCAAGCGATTATTATGAGGTGCGAGGCTTAGAAAAACTCACTTCATGATCGAACGTCTGCCTTTGAACGCCTTACGTGCCTTTGCGATAGCGGCGCGCCATGAGAGCTTCAAGCATGCGGCCGAACAACTGAGCGTGACCGCCGGTGCGGTTAGCCGGCAGGTCAAGCGGCTGGAAGGCAAACGGGGGTGTGCATTATTAACCCGGCACAAAAATAGATGATTTTTCGGGTTAATAGCGCGAGTATGCGACCGCATGCTCGCCGCGGCCATTGGCCGCGAAGCCTTTAAAAATAAAAGACGGACAGGCGCCGGCTTTTATTTTTGAAGGCTGTGAAAACAGCTGATGAAGTCAGCTGTTTTGGTGCCGGATTAATATTCCAGCGCCGGGCGCATGGGGTGCAGCTGAGCGCCGCCGGGCGCGCCTTGGCCGAACGGGTCGAGGTTCATCTTGAGGGGCTGGCAGCGGCTATGGCACAGGTCCGACACGATGACGGCGAGGCGCTGTCGGTCAGTGCGCCACCGTCGTTCGTTCAATACTGGCTGATGCCGCGGCTGGCCAGCTTCGATGCCGGCGACGCCGAAGTGGCGATCGAGGCCAGCCAATCGCTGATCGAGCCGACCTGGCAGAACGGTCGCAGCCGGCTCGCTATTCGTTTCGGGCCGGAACCAGCGCGCGGCGCCGGTTCATCAGAGCTACTCGCTGTTCAGTCTGGCTTCGGATCAAGCGATTGCCGGGCGCGGCGTGGCGCTGGCCACGCGTACGGTGGTGGCCGATCGTCTGGCCAGCGGCGTGTTGGTCGCCCCGTTTGGTGATCGCTACGCCATGCCGTCGCCGTTCGATTACTGGCTGGTACGGCCGGCTACCGGTTCGCCGCCGCCCCTGGCGCATCGGTTTTGCGAGTGGCTGCGACTGGAAGCCGAGGCGTTCGCGCGGTCGGCGTGACCGCCCGGGCTGGGGGTCTTCCGGCGGCCGTAGTAGCATATCGACGCTGGCGCCGCGGCCGCCGGCACATCCTGAACCGGCTCTTGGGGAGAACCATGGACGAGTGCGTCACCGTCGTCGATCATCCGCTGATCAAGCACAAGCTCACATTGATGCGGCGTGCAACCGCCTCGACCCAGAAATTCCGGTCGCTTTTGCGCGAGATCGCGCATCTGCTGACCTACGAGATCACCCGCGATCTGGAGTTGACTACCGAGCGCATCGAAACCCCGCTCGAGGCAATGGACGCGCCGGTTCTGGCCGGCAAGAAGCTGTGCTTCGTGTCGATCCTGCGCGCGGGCAACGGCCTGCTGGAAGGCATGGTCGAGCTGTTGCCTTCGGCGCGGGTCGGGCATATCGGTATGTTCCGCGATCCCGAGACCCTGGAAGCGGTCGAATACTACTGCAAGATGCCGGATGACATCGCCGGTCGCCGCGTGATCGTGGTCGATCCGATGCTGGCAACCGGCAACTCGGCCGGTGCGGCCATCAGCCACCTGAAGAAACTGGGCGCGACGAACATCAAGTTCCTGTGCTTGCTGGCGGCCCCCGAAGGCGTGGCGGCACTGCGCGCCGAGCATCCGGACGTGCCGATCTATACGGCCGCCATCGACGAGCGCCTGGACGATCACGGCTATATTCGCCCGGGCCTGGGCGATGCCGGCGATCGCATGTACGGCACCAAGTAGATGCCGCACCGCAACAACCAACGGGGACACCATGACGCAGATCGCCCACACAGCCCGCGCGCAGGATTATGCGTTTCGACTTCGCGATGGCCTGCTGGGTGCGCAGATGCTGTGCGTGGCCTTCGGTTCGCTGGTGCTGGTGCCCCTGCTCACCGGGCTCGACCCGAACGTGGCGCTGTTCACCGCCGGCCTGGGCACGCTGGTGTTCCAGATCGTCACCAGGGGCCGCGTGCCAGTGTTCCTGGCCTCGTCGTTCGCCTTCATCGCGCCGATCATCTACGGCGTCCAGGCCTGGGGCATTCCGGCCACCCTCGGCGGGTTAATGGCCGCCGGCATGGTGTATCTGCTGTTGTCGGCGTTGATCGCCTGGCGCGGTGTCGGATTGATCGAGCGTATTCTGCCACCGGTGGTGACCGGGCCGGTGATCATGGTGATCGGGCTGGTGCTGGCGCCCGTTGCGGTGAACCTGGCCACCGGCCATAACGGCACCGGCGACCAGACGCTGGTGGCCAGCACGCCCGCGATGATCGTCGCCGGGGTCTCGCTGCTGGCGACATTGACGGTTTCGCTGCTCGGCCGTGGCTTTGTCGCGTTGTTGCCGATCATCATCGGTGTCGTATCCGGCTATATCGCCAGCCTTTGTCTGGGTCTGGTGGATCTGTCCACCGTGACGAATGCGCCGTGGTTCACCATGCCGGATTTCGTCGCGCCCACCTTCAACTGGCAGGCGGTGCTGTTCATGTTGCCGGTAGCGATCGCGCCGGCGATCGAGCACTTCGGCGACATCATCGCGATTCGTTCGGTGACCGGGCGCGATTATCTGGTCGATCCGGGCATCCATCGGACCATGCTGGGCGACGGCCTGGCGACCTCGCTGGCGGCCTGTTTCGGCGGGCCGCCGAACACCACCTATTCGGAAGTCACCGGCGCCGTGACGCTCACCGGCGCCACCAATCCGGCGCTGATGACCTGGGCCGCCGGCTTTGCCGTGGCCTTCTCATTCATCGGCAAGCTGGGCGCATTCCTGGCCAGCATTCCCACACCGGTGATGGGCGGGATCATCGTGCTGCTGTTCGGCGCCATCGTGGTGGTGGGCATGAACAGCCTGGTGCAGTCGGGCGAAGATCTGACCGAGTCCCGCAACATGGCGATCGTCGGCCTGATCCTGATCTGTGGCATCGGCGGGCTGCATTTTTCGTTCGGTCGTTTCTCGCTGGAGGGTATCGCCCTGGCCGGGGTGCTGGGCGTGATGCTGAATCTGGTGTTGCCACGGTCCCGGTCGGCACACGACCGGGCCGCCGCCGACGTCGGAGACGACGAAACGGGTTGAGCGCAGCGAGCGCGGCCCGCCGGGGAAGGTTGGCGGGCCCGCGCTCGATGTGTGGCGGGCTATTGCTTGCCGCCGACGACGTCGGCGATGGCCTTGCAGACGTACTCGATGTTGTCGTCGTTCAGGCCGGCCACGTTGGCCCGGCCCGAGGCGACCATGTAGATGCTGTATTTCTCACGCAGCGCGTCGACCTGATCCTTGTTCAGGCCGGTGTACGAGAACATGCCGCGCTGGTCGGTGACGAACGAGAAATGATCCGCCAGGCCGTGCGGCTCGAGGCCTTCCACCAGCTTGCGGCGCACCGCGTTGATGCGGTCGCGCATTTCGTCGAGTTCGCGGTGCCAGGCGGCGGTCAGCTCGGCCGAACCCATGATCGTCGCCACGATCGCGCTGCCGTGCGCCGGCGGGTTGGAATAGTTCTCGCGCGCCGTGGTCGCCAGCTGCGAGCGGACGTCCTGCATGTCCTCCTCGTTCTTGGCGATGGCGATGAAGCAGCCGGTGCGCTCGCGGTAGATGCCGAAGTTCTTGGAGCAGGACTGGGTGATCACCATCTCGTCGAGATTCTCGGCCAGCAGGCGCACGCCATAGGCGTCGGCGTCGAGCCCGTCGCCAAAACCCTGATAGGCGAAATCGACCAGCGGCAGCAGCTCGCGGTTCTGCACGACCTCGAGAATCTGGTGCCACTGGTCCTGACTCGGATCGAAGCCGGTCGGGTTATGGCAGCAGGCATGCAGCAGCACGATATCGCCCTTGGGGATCGACTTCAGCTTGGCGAGCATGGCGTCGAAGTCGAACTGGTCGTCGTCGTCGACATAGGGATAACGCTTGATCTCCAGCCGCGCGGCCTCGAACACACCGAGGTGGTTCGGCCAGGTCGGGTTCGGCAGCCAGATCGCCTTGCCGGGCAGCTGCGAGACGAGGAAATCCGCGGCCAGGCGCAGTGCGCCGGTACCGCCCGGCGACTGGGTCGCGCTCGCGCGGTTGTCAGCCAGCACCTTGCTGTCGGCGCCGAGCACGGTCTGCAGGATGTACTCACCGTACTGCGGATCGCCGTGCGAGCCGATGTAGGCCTTGGTCTGTTCGCTGTCGATGAGCTTTTTCTCGGCATCCTTAACCGCGCGCAGAATCGGCGTATTGCCGTGTTCGTCGCGATAGACGCCCACACCCAGATCCACCTTGTTGGGATTGGGGTCGTCCTTGAACTGCTGGATCAGGCCGAGGATGGCGTCACCGGGGACGCGCTCAATCGATTCGAACATGGCTTATCCTTTGCATTGCATCGAAGCCGCTTCAGCAGCCCACGGTAGTCTAACCGTTCGTCGATGCCCTGCCGAGACGTGGTTCATACGGATATGCGATTTTTTCTGGAACGGCTGGCCTGGTGCGCCGGTTTGGTGGCGATTCTGGCCGGCGCACCCGGCTGCGTGTTTCACCCGGGCGGTGCGCCGCTGCCCGAGGCGGTGACCGATCTGCCGTTGGTGGTGTATCCGCCGCCGGAGCGCGGATCGTCGAATACCGGTTCGGCCGCCGCCGATACGCTCGTCGTCATGCTCTCCGGCGATGGTGGCTGGGCTGGGCTCGACAAGTCGGTCGGCCACGCGCTGGCGCGTGCCGGTTACGGTGTCGTCGGCTGGGATTCGCTGCGCTACTACTGGCATGCGCACGCGCCGGACGATGCCGCCGCCGATCTGGATCGCGTGATCGAAACCTACCGCGCGCGCTGGCATCGGCGCCGCGTGGTGTTGATCGGCTATTCGCGCGGGGCCGATGTCATGCCGTTTGTCTACAACCGCCTGCCGCCCGCGACCCGGGCGCAGGTGGCGCATATCGTGCTCCTCGGGCTCGCCCGGCACATCACCTTCGGCTATCACCTGTTGTGGTGGATCGGTCTCGGGCCCGAAGGCCGGGCCATCATGCCCGAGGCGCGACGGTTGCCGCCCGAGCGGACGAGCTGTTTGTACGGCGTCGACGATCCGCACGCGAGTTGCGGCGCGCTGGCGGCGGCCGGCTTCGATGTGCTCGGGCTGCCGGGCGGCCATCACTTCGATCGCAAGTACGCGCATCTCGCCGAGCTGATCCGCCAGCGTATCGCCGAGGCCAAATGAGCCGGCGGTGGGTCACGATCTGACCCACCGCCCGTGGCAGTGTGTTGCCATGAGTGCGACCGTCATCGAATCCAGCGCGCCGGCCACCGCCGCCGATCATCTCGCCGGGCTCAACCCCGCCCAGCGCGCGGCCGCCGGCTTCGGCATGGCCGCGCCGAACGGCTGGGATGCCGACCCGCTGCTGATTCTGGCCGGGGCGGGCAGCGGCAAGACGCAGACACTGTCCCATCGGGTGGCGCATCTGGTGCTGGCGGGTGTCGATCCGCGGCGCATTCTGCTGCTCACATTCTCGCGGCGGGCGGCCGACGAGATGACGCGCCGTGCGCATGCGATCTGCGAATCGGCGATGGCGGCCCGCGGGCGCCGCGGCCAGGGCGTGCGCCTGCCGTGGGCGGGCACTTTCCACGGCGTCGGCGCCCGGCTGCTGCGCGAGTACGCGCCGCGGCTCGGCATCGACGAGGCGTTCTCGATTCTCGACCGCGCCGATGCGGCCGACCTGCTCGACGTGGCCCGTCACGATGCCAATCTGGCCGCGCGGCCCGGGGGCAACGGCAAGCGTTTTCCGCGCAAGGACACCTGTCTGGCGATCTATTCGGCCGCCGTGAATCGGCAGGCGCCGCTGGCCGAGGTGCTGGACGGCTGGTTTCCCTGGTGCGCCGAGCACCACGACGACCTGAAGCGGCTGTTCGCCGACTACACCGCGCGCAAGCAGGCCCGCGCCACGCTCGACTACGACGACCTGCTGCTCTACTGGTATCTGGTGATGCAAAACGGCGCGCTGGCCGACGAAATCGGCGCCCGCTTCGATCATGTGCTGGTCGACGAATATCAGGACACCAACGGCCTGCAGGCGGCCATCCTGCAGGCGATGAAGCCCAGCGGGCGGGGGCTGACCGTGGTCGGCGACGACGCCCAGGCGATCTACGGCTTCCGCGCCGCCGAGGTCGACAATATCCTCGATTTTCCCAAGACGTACTGCGGCACGCAGGTCGTCACGCTCGAGGCCAACTATCGTTCGACCCAGGCGATTCTCGACGCGGCCAATACACTGATGGGCGAGGCCAGGCGCGCCTATGCCAAGCAGCTCACCGCCACCCGGGGTGGCGGTGTGAAGCCGCGCCATGTGACCGTCATGGACACCACCGCCGAGGCCCGCTGGGTGGTCGATGCGGTGCTGGCCCGCCGCGAGACCGGTGTCGATCTCAAGCGCCAGGCGGTGCTGTTCCGCAACGGCCATCACGCCAACGAACTCGAGATCGAGTTGATCCGGCGCAACGTGCCGTTTCGCAAATACGGCGGGCTCAAATTCCTCGAGGCCGCCCACGTCAAGGACTTTCTCGGCATGCTGCGCTGGGCTGACAACCCGCGCCACGAAATCGCGGGCTGGCGCACCATGCAGATCGTGCCGGGCGTGGGACCGGGCACCGCGCGCCAGGCGTTCGCAGCGCTGGAAGCCGCGGGCGACCGGATCGCGGCATTGGCCGATTTCCGCCCGGCCCGCGCCGATCGCGCCGCCTGGCGGGCGATGATCGAGACCGTCGCCGCACTGGCCGGCGACAACGCCTGGCCGGGCGCGCTGGCGCCGGCGGCCACCTGGTACAAGACCCAGCTCGACAATCGCTTCGAGGCGCCGAATACTGCCCGTGCCGGCGATATCGACGACCTGGCCCGCATCGGCGCGCGCTATGTCCGTGCGCCGGACTTTCTCACCGAGCTCACGCTCGACCCGCCGCGGGCCACCGGCGATCACAATGACGACGCGCTGGCCGACGAGGACTATCTCATCCTCTCCACCGTGCACAGCGCCAAGGGCCAGGAATGGGATGCCGTGCATGTGCTGCATGTGGCCGACGGCACATTCCCCAACGAATTCTCCACCAAAACCGAGGCCAGCCTGGAAGAAGAGCGCCGCCTGCTCTATGTCGCCATGACGCGTGCGAAGAACGAACTCTCGCTCATCTCGCCGTTGCGCTATTACGTCACCCAGCAGGCCGCGCTCGGCGACGCCCACGTCTACGGCGCGAACAGCCGCTTTCTCACCCCCGCCGTCATGGCCTGCTTCGAATCGATCACCGATACCCCGGACGGTGCGCGCGATGCCCGCGGGCAAGCAGCCGGCGCTGCCACGCTCGATCTCGGCGCGGCGGCCGCGGCGCTCTGGCAATAGCGAACGGCGCCCCCGGCGCGCTACATTGCGTGTTGTTAGCTCCGGAGGGGAGTCAGGAGATGTCTATCAGCCTTTGGCTCGCATTCGTGGCCGCTTCATCGGTTCTACTGGCTATTCCCGGCCCGACTATTCTCACCGTCATCAGCTATTCGATGGCGCATGGTCGACGCGCAAACCTGCCGCTCATCGCTGCGGTAGGTTTGGGGGATGCCACGGCCTTGACCGCGTCGATTCTTGGGCTGGGCGCGCTTCTCGCTACGTCGGCTTTCTGGTTTACCGTTGTCAAGTTCGCTGGTGGCCTCTATCTCGTATACCTCGGAATTCGGACTTTATTCGCAAAAATTCCATCTGAGGAAGTGGCGGCGCCCGTAATCAAGTCGCAAAGGAAACTCTTTCTTAATACTTATTTGGCGACTGCGTCAAACCCCAAAGGTATCGTATTTTTCGTCGTCTTCCTTCCTCAGTTCGTGAGGCCAGACTCGGCAGTTGGCGAGCAACTTTGGATACTGGCCATCACTTTCGTTGCCCTGGCAATAGTCAACGCGGCACTCTATGCGCTATTTGCTCGATCCGCTCGCGGGCTCTTCGCTTCGTCCGCCACGCGGACGCGCTTCAATGCGGGTGGCGGCACGTTATTGTTGCTGGGTGGATTATGGACGCTGTTGGAGAAGCGACCCGCCTGACTAAGGCCGACAGCTCGCTGCAGTCGACCACCCGAAGCGCTGGCGTCGTCCCCCGTCCTCCGCGGCCTGCGGCTGCTGTGGCGGCCAGGTGTGAGCTCAGGCGATACGCGCATACCCTTGCCCGAGGTGCAAACCATGCCCGACCCCGTAATGGCACCGGTCATCGACCTGGCTGTATTCGATATCGACGGCACGCTGATGGATGCCCGCAACCCGCTTTCGGAGCGCACGATCGATGCCTTGCACGGGCTGCGTGAGGCCGGCATCGGGGTGGCGTTGGCGAGCTCGCGCCAGCACTCGTCGCTGGCCGAGATCGCCGCCGCCATCGGCTTCGAGATGCCGCTGATCTCCTTCAACGGTACGCGGGTCACCGCCGCTGACGGCACCCCCATCGCCGCCGAAACCTTCACCCCCGACGACGTACTCATCGCCGCGTTGGCCCAGTTCGTTGATGTCGGCGGCTGTATCCATGCCTACGGCCCGGATCGCTGGCACGCCTACGGCGACGAATATCGCATCGTGCGCGAAGCCGCGGGCGCCGACGTCACGCCCGATCTGCGCGCCGAACGTGTGGATGCTCGGTCCATGCCGGATCCGGCGCTCAAGATCATGTGCGATGGCGTGCACGATGGCCTGGCCGGGGTACGCGCTGCGGTCGCCGCCCGGCCGGAACTGGTGATTTCGTGGAGCGGCACCGAGTGCCACGACATTCATCTCGCCACCGCGACCAAGGGCCATGCCTTGTGCGTGCTCTGTGACTACCTTGGCGTCGAACTCGGGCGGGTAGCCGCCTTCGGCGATGCCGATTCCGACATCACCATGCTGGCCCATGCCGGCCACGGCTATGCCATGGGCGCGGCAGGCGAGCGCGTACGTGCTGCCGCCAACCATGTCCTCGCCGGGCCTGGGTCCGGGGCGCTGGAAGCCGTGCTGGACGACTGGGCGGCGCGCCGCCGCAGCGTGCTTCGGCAGGACTGGTAAACACGGCCGACCGCCCCTATCAATAATCCCGGGCGTCCGCGGCGCCACAGTGTCGGACCCTTTGCCTTGGCAGCGGGGTGGGATGAATGACCTATTCGACGCGTATCGACCGCCGGAAATGGCAGCGACACAACTGGCGCAACCGCGTGCAGTCGGTGCTGCTGCTCGCCATCATGGGCGGTTTTCTGGCCCTGCTGGGCGGGGTGCTGTGGGGGCGGTCTGGACTGGTCATGCTGCTGGCCGCGGGTGTGGGCGGGGCATTGTTCATGCCGGCATTGTCACCGGCGCTGGTGATCCGCTTGTCCGGCGCGCGCGCGATCACGCCGGCACAGGCGCCGGGCCTGCACCGCTGGGTCGCGGTACTGGCCGAACGGGCGGGTTTGCCGGCGCCGCCACGGCTCTACTATCTGCCGAGCATGGCGATCAACGCCTTCACCGTCGGCACGCGCGGCGACGCTGCCCTCGTGGTCACGGCCGGCTTGGTCAACACGCTCGACGGCCGCGAGATTGTCGGCGTGCTGGCCCACGAAATCAGTCATGTCGCCCACAACGACCTTTGGGTGATGGGGCTGGCGGACCTGTTCAGCCGCATGACGGCGTTTCTGTCCTGGCTCGGCCAGTTGCTGGTGCTGGTCAATCTGCCGCTGCTGTTGCTGGGCGCGGTCGCGATCAACGGGTTCGCGATCCTGTTGCTGGTCTTTGCGCCGTTGTCGAGCACGCTCGCCCAGTTGGCCCTGTCGCGCACCCGCGAGTTCGATGCCGACCTGGACGCGGCCCGCCTGACCGGCGACCCGGATGCCCTTGCCAGCGCCCTGGCGCGGATGGAATGGCGCCAAGGCGGCTGGACGCGGGTGTTGTGGCCGGGCCGCCGCGGGGGCCTATGGTCGCTTCTGCGCACCCACCCGGAAACGCGCGAGCGCATCGCCCGGCTGCAGGCGCTCAAGGCGGTCGGCATGTCTGCCGACCATCCGCCGCCCGCCGTGCCCGACCCGTGGGAGCCGATCGTGCCGCCGCGCCTTGCCGGCTGGCCGCCGCGCTGGTGGTGGAGCCGGCCGTGGCATTGAGCGGGTGCCACCGCGCGGTGCGTTCAGATCCCGATATCCTCGTTGCAAAGCGCGGGTGCATCGCGCATGAGCCGGGTCATGAGGGTGATGCCGCCCGGATCGTCGAGCACGCTCGGCGCCACGCAGTCGCCTTCGGCGATGCCGGCTCCGACATCACCATGCCGGACCACGGCTATGCCATGGGCTCGGCAGGCGAGCGCGTATGCGCTGCGGCCGACATCAAGAAAAAAGAGGCGCATGAACAATCGCGATCCGGGGTCGCCTGAACGCGATCTTTTGCCCGGTGCGGCGGGCGGCTCGGACTGCATCATGCACGATTGTGCGTGTTGTTTTGCATGAAGATGCACGATATGCTTGTCGCATGCCAACAGATATTCCGCAATCGCGCCGCGAACTCATAGGTCAACGTCTGGCCGCGGGGTCACGTGTGGCCGTAACCGAGCTGGCGTCGGAGTTCAGCGTTTCGGATGACGCGATCCGGCGCGACCTGCGCGCGCTGGCTGCGGCCGGCGAGTGTCGGCGTGTATACGGGGGCGCGTTGCCGGTGTCGCCGGCCAGCGGCGCCATGAGCGATCGCATGGCACGCGATCGGCACCGCAAGCGACAGCTCGCCGAGGCTGTGGTTGGGCTGATCGCGGATGGCGAATGTTTGTTCCTCGATAATAGCTCGACGAATCTGGCGCTGGCGGAGATATTGCCCGCCTCCTCGAATTTGACGGTGATATCCAATTCGGCAGCCATTGTCGCAGCGCTCGCGGATCGCAACGATATCCGGCTGATCGCCATCGGCGGGGTAGTGGATCCGAACCTCGGGGCCTGTACCGGGCCCGAGGCGCTCGTTCAGGTTCAACACATCCATTTTGATCGTCTCCTTCTCGGCGCCTGTGCGGTGTCGTGCAGCCACGGCGTTTGTGTTTTCGATCCAACAGATATGGCGTTCAAGCAGCAATTGCTTGCGAGCGCGAATTACGTCGTCGTGCTGGCCACCAGCGACAAACTCGAGACGACCGCGCCGTTCCGTGTCGCGTCTCTTAAGGCGATCGACACTGTTGTCGTCGAGTCCGATGCCGAGGGCGCGATCTGCTCGAATCTCGCCGCCGCCGGGCTAGACATCGTTCGGGCGGCAGGAACGTCGTCCCAGCCGCCAATTTCGGCAAAAACGGGTTGACCGTATTGACCAACCGTGCAGAAACAAGAAGCGCGACCCGGCTGGCGTTTTTTGTCGCGGGTTTCGGAATTGCCTGCTGGGCGCCCCTGGTGCCGTATGCGCGGCAACGCTTGGGCGTGGACGAGGGCACGCTCGGTCTGTTGCTGCTGTGTCTGGGCATCGGTTCCGTTCTGGCCATGCCGTTGACGGGCGTGATCAGTTCGCGCCTCGGCAGCCGGCCGGTGATCATCGCCGGTGGCCTGGGGCTCGCGATTTTTCTGCCGTGGCTTTCGTTTGTCGATTCAGGCGTTGGTCTGGGCGTCAGCCTGTTTTTTTCGGCGCGTCGCTTGGCGCCATCGATGTCGCCATGAACATTCACGCGGTCGAAGTCGAGAAAGGCGCAGGCAAGCCGCTGATGTCGGGCTTCCATGCCTTGTTCAGCATAGGCGGCTTCGTCGGGGCGCTGCTGATGACCGGACTCCTGAGTCTGGGGCTCGGGCCGCTGCCGGCGACGTTGTTTGGCGCGGTGCTGATCGTGGTGGCCATGCTGCACGCCTCTTCTCGTCTGCTGCGCGGCCG
The DNA here is from genome assembly GCF_003177035.1 of Salinisphaera sp. LB1. Lineage (NCBI taxonomy): Bacteria > Pseudomonadati > Pseudomonadota > Gammaproteobacteria > Salinisphaerales > Salinisphaeraceae > Salinisphaera > Salinisphaera sp. LB1. Next base: position 1,881,888 of record NZ_CP029488.1, read on the forward strand.
ACATGGTTACGCGGACGAGCCGTTGTTCGCGATGCCGCGGGGGATCGTTCTGATTCTGGCCGGGCTCGCGATGATCGGCTTTTTGGCCGAAGGCGCGGTGCTGGACTGGGGCGGGCTTCTGCTCGTGAACACGGACTTGCTGCAGCCGGCGCAGAGCGGACTCGGCTACGTGGTGTTCTCGATCGCGATGACCGCCGGCCGGCTCGTCGGGGATCGCGCCACGGCTCGGCTCGGGGATCGCGTCATGGTTCGCTGGGGCGGTCTGATCGTGGTGGTCGGCTTTGCCGTGCTGTTGATCGCGCCGGTCGTACCGGTGGCGCTCCTGGGGTTTCTGCTCGTGGGCCTGGGAGCTGCGAATATTGTGCCGGTGTTCTTCCGCCGAGCCGGTGCGCAGGCGGCCATGCCTGCCGGTCTGGCGATCTCGGCGATCACGACTGCCGGCTATGCCGGTGTGCTGGTAGGTCCGGCCACCATTGGTTTTATCGCCCAACTGCTCGATCTTCGGATGGCATTCTGGCTGCTGGTGCTCCTGTTTTGTCTGGTGCCGCTGCTCGCCGGCCGGGTCACGCCGACACGCGGCTGATGATCTGGCCCGCTCCCGCAGATCGTGTCGGACGGCCTCTTCCGACACCCCTAAATATTCAGCCGCCTCCGCCGCCCCGATGCTGCCTTCTGCCTTGCGTTAACAGAGCGCTTTGGCGAGTGGTTTTCAACATGGCGCAACGTATCGCGGGGTGGTTCAGGTTCACCCGGGCCCTTCATCCGGCAGGCTGATCAGCCAGCACTTCATTCTCGTAATAGGCGAGCGCACTCTCCGGGGAAACCGAGACCTTCAGCGCCAGCCACATTATTGCGATGCTGAATACCACGATAATTGCCATATCAACGTATACGCCCAGTAAGCCGATGCCGCCCATGCTCTTGGGGCCCAGATAGCTAAGCAGATACATGCCGCCGAAATACGGGAACAGCCAGCCGAGCGATTGCCAGTTGATACCGCCGGTCTCGCCTTTCTTGAACACGGTGAAGTAGATCGCGAACACGATGAACACACCGAGCAGTAGCAGGAACATGAAGTTGTCGGTCGCAAAGCCTGCCCAGAACACCACGAAATTAGCGGCGATGAACGCAAGCGGCGCCATGATATAGGGCGCGGGAAGCCGGAACGAGCGCAGTTCACTCTCCGGCAGGGCCTGACGCATCTTGAGCAGCACAATCGGTCCGATGCCGTATGACAGAACGGTCGCTGCCGACGCATACGACACCATCTTCTGCCAGGAGGGTAACGGCAGAAAGAACAGCACCCCGATGATGTAAACCACGATCAACGCCATCCATGGGGTGCCGTTATCGTTCACCCAGGCGACGGCCCGGGGCATGGTCTCGCTTTCGCCGCCGGCCATGATGATGCGCGAGCCGCTGGTTGACCAGATGAAGCCGCAAACGCCGGGCGAGACAATCGCATCCGCATAAAGAATCGTTGCCCACCAGGACGCGCCCAGGATAACCGCGAGTCCGGCAAACGGCCCGGAAATCCCGGTGAAGGTCAGCCCACCCCAGCCGTTTTTCGCCAGGATATCGTGTGGAATAGCGGTGACGAACGCATACTGCAGCAGAATGAATACCGCCGCACCGATGATGATCGTACCGAGCACGGCGATCGGCAGATTACGGCCGGGATTATCTGTTTCCCCCGCCAGGTCGATGGCCTGACGAAACCCGAACAAGGCAAAGAACACGCCCGCGCTCGAAATAGCGGTGAACATCCCGGTGCTGTTGACGTGATGAACAACGCCCGACGTCGCGACATTCAGCGATGTGGCGGACAGGTTTGCGCTATGGTGCGCCAGGAACAGGAAGATGAAGATGGTGCCGATCGGCGTGAGCAGCTTGAACCAGGTTGCCACTGTGTTGATCGCCAGCACCAGCCGGATTGCCAGGAAGTTGAAGCCCACCATGATCGCCAGGAGCACGACCGAGGTCAGAAAGCCGAAACCCGTCAGCAGCCCGCTCGTGTGGACGAGCCCGGGAATGTAGTTGTTGGCGTAGTTGACGACCGCCATGGCCTCAACCGGAGGAATCGTCACGTAGGCCAGAAACAGAATCCATGTCCAGAAGTGGCCGAGTTGTACACCGTGGCTCACATGACTGATATGCACCACACCGCCGCTGCGCGGGAACATGGGTGCAAGCTCGGCATAGACCAGTGCCAGCAGCATGATGACCAGGGCTGCGATCGCCCATGAACCGATACTGAGCGGTCCGGCGTCGCGTGCTGCGTTGAGCGGCCCGAGCAGCCAGCCCGAGCCAATCATGCCACCCACGCCGGCAAATAAAAGGCCCATAAGGCCGGCATCCTTTCTTAGTTTTCCTGCCACGATGACCCCCTTGTTTGTATTTGCTTGAGTTGACGCTGGGACAGCGTCTGCCGGCAATCGGCCGCTTTTCGTCGCCGAAATAGGACGTGACTCAAGTGTCCGCTGACGATTAGAGCCGGCGGCTCAGGCCACTACCGCGGACTGTCTTTAACCTACACCCGCGGCTTTGCAGATGCCAGATTGCAAATTTCAAACCGGGGCGTGGCCGGGGCAGCGTGCGAGTGCCCCTCACAACTATTGAGTGGACCCTCAGCCGAACGTAGCAACGGGATACGTGGAAAGCGATTCAGGACTTTAACAGTGCACAACCCGCGAGTAATCGGTAACCCCGGGGTGGTTCACTTGGCTCGCCGGTGGTCAGCACGAATAGAGCGAAATGGGAGCGAGTGCGCGTCTCGCCGACGCAGAGATGAATGACCGCTTTGGGCCGCAAGCCCGCATTCATGACAGCCGGTTCCAACCGTTTCATCCGCTCTCCTCGCTCTAGAGTTCCGGCGAGTCGCGCATTAAATTGGCCATGAGTTGTTTACAGGCCGCATCGTTGAGCACGGTGCGTTCGACGCCGTGTGCAGCCGGACGTGCTTGATAGCACAGGATACCAACAGCGGCATGCCGTAGCGCAGGATCGTGCCGGGCACATCGCGCCCGGCGGGAGCGTGGTGTAGAGGGGATATCAAGCGAATCGAAACGCGGCGTCGCACTGTATTGTCAGAGGGTCGAGTAAAGGCAGGGGGCTGGTGCGTGCGTCGGTTGCCATGGGCAACTCGGTGCAGGCCAGCACGGCTGCGTCGCAATGGGAATGGCGCGCCGCAAGACTTCGAAAGTATTCGGGCGCATCGCCGGGTTCCTTACCCGCGGCAATCGCCGACTGAATGCTTTGGATATGCTGGCGATCGCCCAGCGCCGGGATCTCGACTTCCAGCCCCGCGCTTTGGAGACGTCCGGCGTAGTAGCCATTTTCCATAGTGAACTGGGTGCCCAGCAAGAGAACCCGGCTGTAGCCGCGATCCAGGGCCACGCGCGCTGTTTCATCCACGATATGGATGATTGGAATATGAGCCGGCCACCGGTCGGACAGTTCGTCGATGGCTCGATGAAGCGTGTTGCAGCACACGACCACGCAATCCGGGCGCATCGCGAATAACTCGGCCAATTCCGGCTCGAATAATCGCAACACGCGAGCCCAATCATTGCCGTAGCAGCGCATGATCGGGGCGTAGTCGATACTCTTGAGCAGCAATCGTGCGGAATGCGTGTCACCGAATTCACGCTGAGCGAGTTGGTTGAGATAGCGGTAATATTCGATTGTCGAGGGCTGGGGCCTGTTGCCGTTTCGTTCGAGTCCGCGCCAAGCGCTGTTTTGCGGCAAGACGAGGCGTAGCGAACGTGGCGTAGTTGTTCTACGTGAGAGAGCTACAACGCTGGATTGCCGCAAAACAGCGCTTGTCCCTTCGGGTTGGGCCGCAAATCGCGCCCTGCGGCGTTACGAGTCTGGGTCGTGGCACGCCACGACGCGGCGACTCGCGCCTTGCCGGACACGATTTGCGGTCTCCAACGCGGCGCTCGTACGAAACGGCAACAGGCCCCAGGCAGTGCCACCGAGAAGACCAATCGTTTTCATGTGTTTTCTCATGCTGTTCCTCCGGCCGACCCCAGCATTTTTCGCCGACACTTTTCGATGTGATGCGCGAGCGTGTCTCAGTCGCGGCTTTGCCGATGGGCGAAGGTATTCTGCCGGAAGAATGGGGCGTCCACTCGGTCGGGCTAGGTTGTTGTCCCAGGTGCGGCGATTATCGGTGAATCGTTATTCCGAGACGCCGATAAGCCGCGAGCTGCTCTTCGGGCGTGTTCGCGTCCGTTACCAGGTCGGTGACCGTGTCGGCTGCGGCAACGACATAAGGGAAGGCTTTTCCCAGCTTGCCGGCGTCGGCCAACGCGACGACCAGCGCGGACTGGTCGATCATCAGCCGTTTGGTCGCCAGCTCATCCGGCCCGGGAATGGTCAATCCGGCGTCTGGATCCAGCGCGCAGACACCGATAAAGCTCATATCGGCCCTAAACGCGCTCAGAAAGCGGGTGGTCTCCGAGCCCAATGTGACGCCGAGTTCCTTATTGAGCGCACCGCCGGCCAAATGCACAGCAATGTGTGGATGGTCGATGAGAAGGGCAGCGACGGGCGGCGCATTGGTCACGACCGTGGCGTTCAAGTCGGGTGCCAGGTGGCGGGCGACATTCAGCGCTGTGCTGCCGCCATCCAGGAATAGCAATTGCCCATCGCGGGCAAGAGCGGCGGCTCGCTGGGCGATCGTTGTTTTGTCGGGCTGCCGGGCTTGCGAACGCTGCGCGTAGTGGGCGGGTTTAGCAGCCCGGGGGACGGCGCCGCCATGGACACGTTGCAGCTGGCCTGCGGCTTCAAGCGCCCGCAGATCGCGTCGGACGGTGTCTTCTGACACCCCCAAAGATTCAGCCGCCGCCGCGGCCCCGATACTGCCTTCGGCCTTGAGTTGGGTTAACAGAGCGCTTTGGCGGGTGGCTTTCAACATGGCTCAACGTATCTCCGGGTCGGTCGCGCGATTGCACTATAGCGCAATAACACGCAATGTAATGCAGAATAACGCAAAATCAAGGAACCTCGCTTGGCTTATCCGTCTCCCATTGTCTTCGACTTGTTTGGCGTGCTGATACGAAAGCAGCGGTCGCCGGACCAGGACAGGCTGGCCGAACTCGCGGGGACCGACTCAACCGGGTTCAGTGCGGCTTATTGGCAGGAACGGCCGAACTACGACCGCGGCTGTTCACCCGGTGCGTACTGGAGCGCGGTGGGCGCAAGCCTCGGGTTGTCGTTCAACCAAGGCAAGGTCGAGCAACTCACGGCCCTCGACAACGAAAGTTGGTCCAACGTCGACCCGAGCATGGTGCGGATGTTGTACGAGCTGCGTCGATGCGATACGCCACTCTATCTGTTAAGCAACATTCCCGACCCGTTATTCACGTTTCTCGATGCGCGCCATGGCTGGCTCGCCGAGCTGTTCGAGCAGCGCTTCATGTCGTGCGAGATGGGCGTGGCAAAGCCGGAGATCGCGGCATTTGACAAGGCGTTTTCGTCGGTTGCTCGGCGGCACCCGGGGGCGGTGGCTCGGTTTGTCGATGATAGCCCGAGCAACATTGCCGCGGCCCGCGGCTTGTCGATCGTGTCGCATCGTTATCAAGGACTGGCGGCCCTGCAAGCCTGGCTTCGTGATTCAGACGAAGCGCAAGAATTAAAGGCTTGACGACGCATGCGAGGCAAGCCGGTTGGAAGATCTGGCAGTACAACGGGTATGCGGCACTTCGACCTTCCTGGCCAATGGCTTTGGCATGGGCGCGTGGTCGGTTCAGATTGCCAGCGTTCAAGCAGACAACGGCCTGTCCGATTTCATGATTGGCGTCGCACTGTTGGTCTTTGCCGTCGCTGCGTTGGGCGCCATGCAGATCAGTGGCAAGGCGGCGGCGCGGTATCCGGTCAACTATCTCTGTGCGGGCATTGGCGTGGCGTTCGCTCTCGCACTTGCAGCACTCGGCTTTGTCGTGGGTATTGCGAGTCTGATCGTGGCCCTGGCCGCCTTCGGTATGGCCCACGGTGCGCTGGATGTGGCCATGAACGCTCGTGCCAGCATGCTCGAAAACCGAGCGCAACGCCCGCTTATGTCCTCCTTCCACGCCGCATGGAGTATCGGTGGTGCTGTGGGGGCCGGTTTGGCCGGTATTCTGGCCGCGCATGGCTACGGGCCCGTCGTCGTCTTGCCTGCTACCGCCGTGATAGCGCTGCCCGCCCTGTTGCTGGCTCTGGGCGGCCATCAAACCGCGAAGCCAATTTCGACAAGTGCGCCGGCAGAAACGACAGCAAGCACGCGGCGGCTGCGAACAATCCTGCTGCCGTTGCTTTGCGCCATTGCCTTTCTGGCGCTATTTACTGAAGGCGCGCTGGCCAACTGGAGCAGTATCTACCTCAAGGGCGCTCTGGCCGGCGTATCGGGTGGGTTCGCCGTTGGCTATGTGGCGTTTTCGGTCGGGATGTCGATCGGACGACTGGGTGGCGACCCGATCGTGGCGCGATACGGTCGCCGCCGGGTTGGTGTCGCTGGTGCCACTCTGGCGGCCATCGGCCTGGCCGTCGTGTTGGCGATACCAACCCTTGCCTCGGCCTTGATCTGTTTTGCCCTCGTCGGTATCGGGATGAGCAACGTGGTGCCGATCACTTTCGGTAGCGCCGGTCGTGTCGCCCGCTCCGAAGCCGCCGGTATCTCGCGCGCTGCGTCGGCCGGTTACGCCGGTTTCGTGATCGGCCCGCCGTTAATCGGGGGATTGGCTGGCCTGGTCACCTTGCCCGTGGCCCTAACGACACTGGTTGCGGCGACGGCGCTGATCGCCACATTCGGGATGTTCGCCTACCGGCCGACAGAGCGTCTCTAGCCAGCCGCTGCGCTTGTATCGAGCATATGAACCACCTTTTCCAACCAGACGTTATTGCTCTTATTTTGAGTAATTTCGCCCGCGGGTACGCTGATGAGTTGTGCGCTTGCGCTATCGTTCTTTGCGACAGCGAAAACGGAATCACGACTGCCTCCCAGGCCGCCGTCATAATTGGGCCTTGGACCGGCGGGCGCGTGCTCCGGCGGCTTGATATCTGAATTATCCCATCCGCGCCATTGTTTTTCCGCATCAGACATGCCGGAGGCCAGGCGCGCATCCATCTCGCGCGCTAGATAATTTCTACCTTCCGCGCTTCCCGCCTGGGACGTGTTGCTGGCCAGATCAAAATACTTGTTCTGGAATTTCGCATCCTTCTCGGATATTTGCATAAACGCAAGCACCCGTTCCGCAGGCGTGAATTTGTTGGATTTGTCAAATGCTACATTGGATAAATCCTTCCTGCTCAGTTGCGCGAACGGGTTGTCGGAAGAAGAGTTATCGGCATTCAGTCCCTTGATGCCGTAATATTCGGAAAGAAGGTAATTGGCCGCCTTGCCCGCAACGGCGTTTCGCTGCGCACTATCACCGCCAGGCGTTTGCTGGAGTACCTGAGCCTTCTTTCCGTTTTCCAGGATCTGTTGGTTGAAGTCATGTATAAAGGCGCTGAAGCCGGTACTGGAGCTATTATCAGCAGGCCCGGTTGGGATTGATGATGTTTTTGATAACGCTTTGGATTCCTGGGAGATATTAACGACAGCGCTCGGTTTTTCTGCCTTGTTACGTGAATTGCTGCCAACATCTTGGCCATTGTTCGCGAATGCAATATCTGGATTGCTCTTGTAAAGAGCGCCTTGCTTTATCTCGCGTGAGAAATTCAGTATATACGTTGCTTTAGACGTCGCGTTCATTTGTCGTCCCGGTTGCCGGATGAAGTCTTCTCGCAAAAGCGAAAAGACTTTGCAAGTCCTTGCGGTGGCTTCGTGGCTAATCGAAAGGCGGTAAGCGACCGGGCAGGTGCGTGGCCTCAAGTCGTGTACTCGGATAGTAGCGAGTGCCGTCGAACATAGTTGTTGACATATGATTTTTGATGAGTGCCCGAGAGTGTATTCGTGTCGGGAGGTATCGAATGGGGCGGGGTCACGATGCGAGGATTAGTAGATATTCGTCGCTGTTCGGTCTTCAAGCGCCCTATCGACCGATAACGCCATTCCTTTAACTCTCGGGCTGATGTTCGTGGCCCCAGTACCGGCCTGATTCGCTAGCGCGGTGGAATGCCGGTTGTGCGATTGGTAGGCGAGCGGGGGTGCGGCGCGCCTCCCGGCCGGGATCACAGGCGCCGTAGAAGGGATACGCCAAACTGCCGCACTTGATCATGCCCGACACGCAGCGGGCCGAATAAGTCAGGGCATGTTGTCAGCCAATGCGCGCGAATGAGGGCAAACAAGCGGGAAGATTAGGGCGCTGTTGGCTTTATCTGTTTCGTGCGCGCCGGTCTCCGGATGTGAGCAGTCTGCTCAAAGGGCATGCCGAGTTACGCTGTTCGCAACGTGGCCGGTCTTGATTTCGTGATTGCGACAGGCGATGCGCCTGCTTGTCGATCTACAGATCGCTTTGAAGCGGTCGTGACACGCGGCCGGCCCACTCGAATCGAGCGGAATGCGGGCGATTGCGCGTTACGCCGGGGCAAAGACGAATGGCCGCGTCGGGTCGTACGCCGATATTCACGACAGCCGGTTCCAACTTGTCCCTCTGCTCGTCGCTACGTCCCGATATCCTCGTTCCAGAGTTCCGGCGAGTCGCGCATGAAATCGGCCATGAGTTGTTTGCAGGCGGCATCGTCGAGCACGGTGAGTTCGACGCCGCGCTCGGCCAGATGGGCTTCTTCGCCCATGAACGAGGTGTTTTCGCCGATCACGACCCGCGGGATGCCATAGAGCAGGATCGCGCCGGAGCACATGGCACACGGCGAGAGCGTGGTGTAGAGGGTGACGTCCTTGTACCAGGCGCCGGGTTGGCGGCCGGTGGCTTCCAGCGCGTCCATCTCGCCGTGCAGGATGGCGCTGGATTTCTGCACCCGGCGGTTGTGACCGGCGCCAACGATCTCGCCGTTTTTCACCAGGACGCAGCCGATGGGCACGCCGCCTTCATTGCGCCCGCGCTGGGCTTCGTCCAGAGCAGCCTGCATGTAGAAGTCGTGTGGCATGACAAATACTCATCTTCGTCGATAAATGAGCCAGTTTAAGGGCTTGGCGAGCCGCCGTGCGCGGTTAGGGGTAAGTGCGGATGACGCGCCGCGCGGGGATCAGTTATAACGCAGAAACACCCGCGCGGAGACGGCCATGGCTCGGGATCCGCTCAAGACCTATCGCGACAAACGACGTGCCGATGTGACGCCCGAGCCTTCGGGCCAGGGCAACCCGCGGCCGGATGACCAGCCGCCGATCTTCGTCGTGCAAAAGCATTCGGCGTCGACGCTGCACTACGATTTTCGCCTGGAGATTGACGGCGTGCTCAAGTCCTGGGCCGTGCCCAAGGGGCCGTCGACCGACCCGCGCGAAAAACGCCTGGCGATCGAGACCGAGGATCACCCGCTGGATTACGCCGATTTCGAGGGCGTGATTCCGGAAGGCGAATACGGTGGCGGCACGGTCATGGTCTGGGACATCGGGCCGTACGACAATGCCAAGCGCGATGACACGGGCCACGCGGAGAAATCGCTGTCGGCGTGCTGGGCCGATGGCCATCTCACGGTGAACCTGCATGGCAGTAAGCTCAGCGGCGGATACGCACTCACGCATTTCCGTACGGAAGGCAACAAGCGCCAGTGGCTGCTGGTGAAGATCGACGACGAAGACGCCGATGCGCGTCGTAATCCGGTGTCGACCGAGGATTATTCGGCGCTCAGCGCGCGTACGACCGGGCAGATCGCGGCCGCGGCGGGTGAGTCGTCATGAACAAGGCTTGCCTGGAAGGCCGTATCAACGGCGACGATTGGGCCAAGGCCCAGAAGGCGCCGATGCCGCGGACCTTCGAGCCGATGCTGGCCACGCTGCACGACCGGCCGTTCTCGGACGAAAGCTGGATCTACGAGCGCAAGCTCGACGGCATTCGCCTGCTGGTGTTTCGCGACGGCGAACACGTCGAGTTGTATACGCGCAACGGCCAGCTCCGCAATGATCATTTTCCCGAGTTGCTCGATCTGTTCGCCGCCCAGCCATGCCGGCGTTTCGTGCTCGACGGCGAGGTGGTGGCTTTCGATGGCGATGTGACCAGTTTTTCCCGGCTCCAGCAGCGGGCGGGTATTGCCGACCCGGCCGAGGCGCGCGCGTCAGGTATCGCCATCCATTTTTATGTATTCGATTCGCCCTGGATCGAGGATTACGACATCCGCCGCGTGCCGTTGCGCCAGCGTAAAGCCCTGCTCCGTGACATCCTCGATTATTCCGGCCGTCTGTATTTCACCGCGCATCGCAACGGCGACGGCGAGACATTGCTGGCCGAGGCCCGGCGCAAGGGCTGGGAAGGTATCGTCGCCAAGCAGGCCGATAGTTGCTATCGCTGTGGCCGCTCGAAGCGCTGGCTCAAGCTCAAGTGCCAGGCCGGCCAGGAGCTGGTCATCGGCGGGTACACGGAGCCCGAGGGCGAGCGCATCGGGCTGGGCGCCCTGCTGATGGGCTACTACGAATCCGGCGAACTGCGCTATGCCGGCCGCGTCGGTACCGGTTTTTCCGATGCCGAGCTGCGACGTCTGCATCGCGTGCTTTCGGCCAGTGAGCGCGAGACGCCGCCGTTTGCCGATCCGCCGGACGAGTGCGGCATCCACTGGGTGCAGCCCGAACGCGTGGCCGAGATCGAATTCACCGAATGGACCTGCGACGGCAGGCTGCGCCATCCCGCCTATCTGGGCGAACGCGATGACAAGGACCCGCATGAAGTGGTCCGGGAAGTGAGCGGAACGTGAGCGTGCAAATCGACCATATCGACAAGATGTTCTTTCCCGACGCCGGGATCACGAAGGGGGATCTGGCCAATTATTACCGCCGGATCGCGCCGGTCATGCTGCCGTATGTGAAGGACCGGCCGGTGACGCTCAATCGTTTTCCCGACGGCATCGAAGGCACCCATTTCATCCAGAAAGCGGTCCAGGACCATTATCCTGACTGGCTGGAACACGTGACGGTCGCCAAGGAAGATGGCGAGCTGGTTCAGCCGCTCATCAACTCGGCCGACGCGTTGGCCTATCTGGTCGGCCAGGGCGCGATCGCCTTCCATGTGACGCTGAGCCGCTACGACCGTCCCGAGCATCCGGATCGGCTCATCTTCGATCTCGATCCGCCGGGTCATGGCGGCGAAGGCGGCGATTTCGCGCCCGTCATCGCCGCGGCGCGCGCCGTGCGCGATGCGCTGGAAGCGGTGGACCTCACCTCGTTCGTGATGACCTCGGGCTCCTCCGGACTGCATGTGGCGGTCCCGCTTGACCGCCATGCGGGTTTCGATACGGTGCGCGAGTTCGCGCAAGGCATTGCCGAGCGTGTAGCCGATGCCCATCCGGAGGAATTCACTACGGCGCACGCCAAGAACAAGCGCGGCGGGCGGTTGTATCTCGACACCCGCCGCAACGCGGTGAACCAGACCGCCGTGGCCCCGTATTCGGTCCGGCCCAGGCCGGGCGCGCCCATCGCCACCCCGCTGGAATGGGACGAGCTTGCCGATGCGGACATCGGCCCGCGGCGCTTCCATGTTGGCAACATCTTCCGGCGCCTGGCGCAGCGCGATTGCCCCTGGTCGAACATCGCCCGCCACGGGCAGAGTGTGCGACGCGCCCTCGAACGGCTGCGTGATTAGATACCATCTTGCCGTCTCCGCACCAAGGGGCTCATGTAGCGCCTTGGGGTTGATAGGGCGTCTGGTGCTTAAGCACGCCATACGCGAGATGGACGAGCTTGCGCATGGCGCCGCCGAGGGCGCTCATATCGCTTTTACCGCGTGCTGTTAAGCGTTGATACTGGGCCGCGATATCCGGGTTGTGTTTGGTGCTGACGATGGCGGCCATATAGAGCAGTTGTCGCAGTTTAGGATTACCGGCCTTGGATAGACGCGGCGGTCCATGGACCGAACTCCCCGAATCCCACGGCACCGGGATGACGCCGATGAAGGCCGCGGCTTGGCGGGCACTGGTGAAGTCGCGGCTTCGCAGTGTGGCCAGCAGGCGCCGCGATACGGTGGGGCCAATGCCGGGCACCGACTCTAATAAAGCGCGATCTTTTTTCAGCGCGGGATGGCGATCGATATGATCGTCAATATCGCGCGTCAACCGATCGCGTTCGGCCCGTAGCGCGTCGAGCACCGTATCGATCGACGCGATGATCTCTTCGGCCTGAACGACCTCGGCCTTTTCCCGGCGATTGCGCTCGCGTTGAATATCCTTATCGAGCGCCTCAAGACGGGCGAGACGCGCTTTGAGTCCACGCACCGCCGCAGGTTCGGGCTGCCACAGCCGCGGGCGACGAGCCGCCCCATAGCGGGCCAGAACGACGCTGTCTTTCCGGTCGTTCTTGCCGCGCACTCCCAGGCTTTTGGCAAACTCCCGGACCTGCGCGGGGTTCATCACGGACACGCCCAAACCGGCCTCATAAAGCGCCTGAGCCAAGGCTTCGTGATAAATCCCGGTCGCTTCCATGATGATGTGGATTTGATCGGCCGGCGTGCCGGTCTGCTGCGCCAGCCAGTCCAATACAGCTGCGTGCCCCGCGGTGTCGTTGCCAAAGACCTTGGTCTTGACCTTGACCCGATCAGGATCCCGCAGCCAAGCACAGTCGAATTTGCGTTTACTGACGTCAATGCCGATGTAGACGGTCATCTCGTGCCTTCTCCTTGTTCGTGCAGTCTCACCGCGCCAGCGGGGACTTGGAACCCATTCACGTTTGCGAGATGAAAAATCGGTCGGGCGCATGATCTAACGCGCAAGCTATAAGCTTCAGGGTCTGTGGATGCTCACCCGACCGAGCACCGCTGACTGGTAGCTAATCAGTCAGCTTCGGCAAGACACAAGGGTCTGTTGCCGTTTCGTCCGAGTCCGCGCCAAGCGCTTCCTGAAAAATTACTTGGGGGCGGCAAGACGAGGCGTAGCGAACGTGGCGTAGTCGTTCTACGAGAGAGCACCAACGCTGGATTGCCGTCGTGTCGTCAATCGTTGGGCGCTTGTCCCGAAGGGTTGGGCCGCCCATAAAAAATTTACTAGGGGCGCCCTGCGGCGTTGCAAGTCTTGATCGTGGCACGCCACGATGCGGCGACTCGCGCCTTGCCGGACACGTTTTGCGGTCTCCAACGCGGCGCTCGTACGAAACGGCAACAGACCCTAGAAGGGGCAGGGTGAGTGTTCGTTTATCGCGTGGCTCTGCATCGGGCGCAGCGTCGGCAGCACGCGCCCGAGCGATAGTATTGACGACAGAGCGACTCGTTATTCCACGGCTTGCGCCGCTACGCCGGCAGAAGACGGGGCCGGCCCTGCTCGTCCTTCTCGGGCGCGGTCGCGCCCGGCACCGATGTTTCCCGCGCGTCCTCGGTGGATTGATGCTCTTGTTCGGTGGTGCGAAACAATTTGACCGCCGTGGTCAGCGCCTCGGCCTCGCTCTGCAGCCCCGACACGGTGCGCTCCAGCGCCTGAACCAGTCCGCCGTTGCGCTGGCTGGTGTCGTCCCGTTGCTCCAGGGACGAGCTGATTTCCTCGGCGCCCTGCCTCCGATTGTTCGCTCGCCTTTGCTATTTCGCTGACCAGGCGGGCGAACTCCCGAATGGCCTCGGCGATGCGCGTCGACACATCGCGGGCATTCTCGACCAGAGATGCACCGGAGGCCATGTGGTGCACCGATTCAGCGATCAACACCTCGATCTGATCGGCCGATTCGGCGGCACGCCGGGCAAGTTGGCGTACTTTGGCGGCGACTACGGAAAATCCGCGACCGTGCGCCGGTCTCGCCGGCATCATGTCCGGCCGTAATCCAGGGCGGGGCTCCCGGCTGGCCGCAGCCAATCCGAAATCCGTTGGAAGCGATCATTTTTGCTGCGTATTCGGCATTTCGACGCCCGGAGGCCACCGTATGATGGGGTCGTTGTGAAGGCCGCTGCTGCGATGGCGTTGCGTCCGAATCGCCTGGATGCACGAGGGCCTGTGTCATCCATGGTCATAGGCCTGCCCTTAAATACCCGAGGTGTTTTCGCCTGATGTCTTGTTTCGACCATGCTGCAGCCGAGTTTCTCGGGCTCGCTCCTTTTTTGCGCCATAGCCTCAACGGGGACGATATGCAGCCGCTCGCCCGTGAATGGATCGCCCGCGCCGAAGCCGAGCCCGAGAACGCCATCCTCTGGATGAACCTGGCCACACTCATGCTGTGTATGGGGCAACGCGGGCTCGGTCTCAATATTCAGGCGCAGGCGCTGGCGATGCAGCGCCGTTTTCATCTGGCGGCTGCTCGACAGCCGGCGCGCCTGCGTGTGTTGCTGCTGATGGCGCCCGGCGACCTGGCCGCCAACATGCCGCTGGATTGTCTGCTCGAGGATAGCGACATCGATCTCGAGTACTACTTCGTCATGCCATCCGATGCCACGGAAAAGACGCCGTTGCCGGAACACGATCTGGCGATGGTGGCGATGAGCGACTCCGACGACAATCGCCCGAGCCTGGAGGCGATCAAACCCGTGGTGGCCGACTGGCCGCGGGCCGTGCTCAACACGCCCGAGGCCATCGCCAATACCGAGCGTGAGCGGGCGAGCCGATTGCTACAAGGCGTCCCCGGGCTGGCGATGCCACCGACATTGTCGATCACGCGTGGCGAGCTGGAAGACATCGCGGGCGGCGAAAGCGCGATGACGTCCGTATGCGAGGGCATCGATTTCCCGTTGATCCTGCGCCCGCGCGATTCCCATGGCGGCCACGGTCTCGCCCGGTTGGCCGACCGGGACGCACTGGCGGCCTATCTTGCGGACGTCGAGGACGAACAGTTCCTGATTTCCCCCTTCATCGACTACACCGACTCGGATGGTTGGTATCGCAAGTACCGCGTCGTGCTCGTCGATGGCGAACCCTTCGCCGGTCATATGGCGGTCTCGGACGACTGGATGATCCATTACCTCAACGCCGGCATGTACGACGATGCCGGCAAGCGCGCCAGAGAAGCGGCCTGGATGGCGTCGTTCGACGCATTTGCCAGCCGTCATCGCGCGGCGCTGGATGCGATCCACCAGCGTTCGGGGCTGGACTATGTCTGCATCGACTGCGGCCAGACGCGCGACGGGGAACTGTTGGTCTTCGAAATCGGCAACGCCATGGTGGTACATGCCATGGACTCCGCCGAGCTGTTCCCGCACAAGCAAACGCATATGGCCAAGGTCAAGCATGCGCTGCGCGATCTGCTGCTGCAGCGCGTCGAAGAGGCAGACGCCCGATTGATGGACGAAACGACATGAATGCGCGAAACGCCCTGAATTTCTCCGGTGGCCCCGGCGCCTTGCCGGAAAGCGTGCTGCGCGAGGTGCAACAGGCGATCGTCGAGGTGCCGGAGGTCGGCCTTTCGGTATTGGGGATCAGCCATCGGTCCGACTGGTTCGCGGCCGTGGTCGACGAGCTGGAACACAATATCCGTACGCTGCTCGGCGTGGGCGAGAATTATCACGTGCTGTTGTTGCAGGGCGGGGCGACGCAGCAATTCACCATGGTGCCCATGACCCTGCTGCCGCCCGACGGCGCGCCGGCCGATTACCTGCATACCGGTTACTGGAGCGGCAAGGTCCTGCCTGCAGCGCGCCGTGAGGGCCCGATCCGGGTGGCCTGGAGCGGCGAGGCGGACGGCTTCCGTCACCTGCCCAGCGACGATACGCTTGCGCTCAGCGATACGGCGCCCTATCTGCACTACGTTTCCAACGAAACCGTGGAAGGGCTGCAATTTCATCGCGTGCTCGGGCACGACAACGTGCTCCGGGTCTGCGACATGTCGTCGGACTTCCTGTCGCGCCCGGTCGAAGCCGAGCGGTTTGGCCTGATCTATGCCCATGCGCAGAAGAACGTGGGCCCCGCCGGGGTCACCGTGGTCGTGGTGCGGGACGATCTGATTCAGGACGCGCCACAGGGTTTGCCCGATTTCCTCGATTATCGTTGCCACGTCCGCGCCCACTCCGTTCTCAACACGCCGCCGGTGTTCGCGATCTACGTCGTGTTGTTGGTCACCCGCTGGCTGATGCACGACATCGGCGGCCTGGAGGCGATGGACGCCATCAATCGACAAAAGGCGGCGCGGCTCTACAGCGTGCTGGATGAAAGCGACGGGTTCTACCGGGGGTGGGCGGCCGAGCGCGACCGCTCTATCATGAATGTCGCATTCAACCTGCCGGACGAGACGCTGGAGCAGCGTTTTCTTGCCGAAGCCGAGGCCGCCGGCCTTTCCGGGCTGAAAGGCCATCGCGCCATCGGCGGTCTGCGGGCGTCGCTGTACAACGCGGTGACACTGGAAGCCGTCGAACAGTTGGCCGATTTCATGGATCGGTTTCGCGGTGCCCGGTCGATGTCGGCGCAGAGGGTGAGCGGCGTTCGAGGCTGACCCGCCGCGGGCGTTGCGCCTGCGGCCGGAAACATCGCGGCGCGGCGCTCGCTGGCGCCCGGGCTGAAGTTTGTCGCCCGACGCGCGCGGGTCAACAACCGTCAGGTGGCACGGCCGGCACGCCGGGATCGCACGTGCCGCCGATCGTGCAGGTCATTCGTGTTATTGGACGAAAGTCGTTGCCGGCGCGTTGATACCGTGCTTTAGTTCCCGATCGTAGCAGAACGGATGCGCTGCCCGGCCCGGCCGAGGCCTGTCTCGTTTGCCTAGCGCTTGCGGCCGTCCGAAGCGCCGATTGGAGTTCGATCTGATGGCTCTTTCGCGCGTTGTCATCCGTACCCGGGTCGGTTGCGGTGCCCTGGGTCGGGCCCGGTGCCGGCTCGATTCGCCCGGCTATTCCGGCGCGCAGGACAGGATCGGCCTGCCGGTCTCGCCGTGGCTGCGGCCCACGGTCGGCACCTGAGCCTCGCCCATGCGCTCACAACGTTCCCCGTCGGACTCGCAAGGCGCGCCGCGCATGCCGGATACCGCCGGGCGTGGCCCCAGCCTGGTCAAGCGCATGATCGTGATGGTCGTGGGCGTACTCTTGCTGGTGGCTTTGATCGTCGGCGCGAAGGTTGGGCTGGTCATGCGCAAGATCGCCAGCCTGCCCAAGCCGGCGCCGGCAACGGTGAGCACCGCAGTGGCCCGCTATCAGGCCTGGCAACCGGCGTTGCACGCCGTGGGCAGCCTGCGCGCGGTGCGCGGCGCCGATCTGGCGCTGGACGTGCCGGGCCTGGTCAACCGGATCCACGTCCGATCCGGCCAGCACGTCAACAAGGGCGAACTGCTCTTGCAGCTGAATGACGCCGACGATCGCGCCCAGCTGGCACAGCTCGAAGCCGCCGCTCGACTGTCGCGGCTGAATTATCGTCGCGCCGACCAGCAGCGGGCCTCGCACGCCATCAGCACGGCCGACTACGACAGTGCGGCGGCCGACCTGAAGGGCAAGCAGGCGGCCGTCGCCGGGCAGAAGGCACTGGTTTCCAAGAAGCAGCTACGCGCGCCGTTTGCCGGGCGCGCGGGCATCATCACGGTCAGCCCCGGTGACTATCTCAATGCCGGTACCGCGATCGTGACGCTGCAGCAGATCGACTCGCTTTATGCGGATTTCAGTGTGCCGCAACGCGCGATCGGCCGGCTGCAGATCGGCCAGACCATCCATCTGGCGGTGGATGCCTACGATTCCCGGCGTTTCGACGGGCGGGTCACCGCCATCAATCCGAAAGTGGATACGGACACCCGCAACGTGCAGGTTGAAGCTATCGTGCCCAACGCCGATGGCGCCCTGTTGCCGGGCATGTTCGCCAACATTCGTGTCGATGCCGGTCGCAGGCAGCGCTATCTGACGCTGCCGCAAGCGGCCATCGTCTACAACCCGTACGGCGACATGGTGTTTGTCGTCCAGCCGTCCAAGGGGAATAACGAGCAGGGGCAGCCGCTGCCCGCCACCGTCCAGCAGACGCTGGTCACCACCGGCGAAACCCGCGGCGACCAGGTCGCGATCGTCAAGGGCCTCGCCGCCGGGGCGACCGTGGTTACCAGCGGCCAGATCAAACTGAGCAACGGCGCGCCGATCACGATCGACAACAACGTGCAGCCGGCGGACGCCGCGCATCCGACGCCGCAGGAACATTAGCGTGGCGATATTTTGTGCGCGGCCCATGCCGCAACGGCATTGCCGCAACACGTGGCGCAGCGCCCCCGGACATAGTCGCGCCACGCAAACCAGCCACAAAGCGGACGGGCGGCCCGGCCGCCCGCGCGACCGTCGCACGAGCGCGCTCCCGGTGCGGGCGGCGCCATGAAGTTCACCGATCTTTTCGTCAATCGGCCGGTGCTGGCGATTGTGGTCAGTACGCTGATCCTGGTGCTCGGTTTGCGGGCGGTCACCGGCCTCACGGTGCGTCAGTATCCGAAAACGGAAAATGCCACGGTCACGGTGACCACCGCTTATTACGGCGCCGACGCGCAAACCATGGCCGGTTTCGTGACCCAGCCGCTGGAGCAGGCGATCGCCCAGGCCCAGGGCATCGACTATCTGTCGTCGAGCAGCGTGTCCGGTGTTTCCACCATCACCGCCACGCTGCGCCTGAATTACGACGCCAACCGTGCGCTCAGCGAGATCAACACCCAGGTCAATTCGGTACGCAACAAGCTGCCGCCGGCGGCGCAGCAGCCGGTGCTGACGGTGCAGACCGGCGAGACCATCGACGCGATGTACATGGGCTTCTACAGCGACGAGTTGCCCACCAACAACATCACCGATTATCTGGCGCGCGTGGTCAAGCCCAAGCTGGATTCCATCGCCGGGGTACAGACCGCCGAGCTCCTTGGCGCGCGCCAGTTCGCCTTGCGCGCATGGCTGGACCCGGCGCGCATGGCCGCCCACGGGGTGACGGCCAGCGACGTGCATGCCGCGCTGGCGGCGAACAATTACCTGGCCGCGATCGGCTCGACCAAGGGGCAGGCCGTGACGGTGGATCTGACCACCGACAGCGACCTGCACACGGTCGACGAGTTCAGGCAGCTCGCCATCAAGCAGCACAACGGCGCCATCGTGCGCCTGCAGGATGTGGCCCACGTCACGCTGGGCTCCGAGAACTACGACGCCAACGTAGCCTTCGGCGGCAAGAGTTCGGTGTTCATCGGTATCAAGGTCGCGCCCGACGCCAACATTCTGGACGTCGCCCGGCGGGTACGCGAGGCGTTTCCGGGCCTGCAGCGCCAGCTGCCCAACAGCATGACCGGCGCGATCGTGTATGACGCCACCGCGTTCGTGAACACCTCGATCCACGAGGTGATCAAGACGCTGGTGGAGGCGCTGCTGATCGTCACCGCGGTGATCTTCCTGTTCCTCGGCAGCCTGCGCGCGGTGGTCATTCCGCTGGTGGCCATGCCGCTGTCGATGGTCGGCACCTTCTTCATGATGCTGGTGCTGGGTTACTCCATCAATCTGCTCACGCTGCTGGCGCTGGTGCTGGCCATCGGGCTGGTGGTCGACGATGCCATCATCGTGGTCGAGAACGTCGATCGCCACATGAAGGACGAGGGCAAGACGCCGCGCCAGGCCGCGCTGCTGGCCGCCCGCGAGCTGGGCGGCCCGATTCTGGCGATGACCGTGGTACTGATCGCGGTCTATGCCCCGATCGGTTTTCAGAAAGGCCTGACCGGCGCGCTGTTCACCGAGTTCGCCTTCACCCTGGCGGGTGCGGTGACGGTATCGGCGGTGATCGCGCTGACGCTGTCGCCGATGATGTGTTCGCGTTTTTTTCGCGCCAGCGCGAACCCCGGCCGCTTGCCGGCCTTCATCGATCGCCAGTTCGAGCGCGTGAGCGAGCGCTACCAGCGCGCGCTGCACGGCGCGCTGGATACCTGGGTGGTGCTCGCGGTGATGGGGGGCCTGCTGTTTCTGGCCACCATCGCGCTCGGCATGACGGCGAGCTCGGAACTGGCGCCGGAAGAGGATCAGGGGGTGGTGATCGGCCAGATCGTGGGCGCGCCCAACGCGACCGCGCAGCAGATGGATGTCTACGCCCACCAGATGTTCGACAAGGCCCGCAGCCTTCCGGAGTACGATCAGATGTTCCAGATCACCGGCACGCCGACGATCAATCAGGGCATCGGCGGCGTGCTGTTCAAACCCTGGGACCAGCGCAGCCGCAACGCCCATGTTCTGCAGACGGTGCTGCAGCAGAAGTGGAACGATATCGCCGGTGCGCGGGTGGCGGCATTCCAGTTTCCGGCGTTGCCGGGTGCCTCGGGGTTGCCGATCCAGCTGGTGATCACCACCACCGAGCCATTCCGGAATCTCTACGAGGTGGCCCAGGCGGTCAAGAAAAAGGCCCAGGCCAGCGGCAAGTTCTATTACATCGATTCCAACCTCAAGCTGGACAAGCCGCAGAGCACGATCGTGTTCGACCGCGATCTGATCACCGCCCTCGGCCTGACCCAGAAGGACGTCGGCGCGTCGCTGTCGGCCGCGCTCGGCGGCGGCTACGTCAACTACTTCTCGATCGCCGGGCGATCCTACAAGGTGATTCCGCAGGTGCGGCAGGCCGATCGGCTGAACCCCGATCAGGTGCTGGATTACTATCTTGGCGTGCCGGACGGCGCGTTGATCCCGGCAGCAACCGTGGCCACGCTGAAGCCGGAGGTGGTGCCGCAGTCGCTCAACCGGTTCCAGCAACTCAACTCGGCGACCATCTCCGGCGTATCGGGCATGTCGCAGGGGGCCGCGCTGGCCTTTCTGCGTACCGCGGTCCACGACGTCGCGCCCGGCGGCGATTACCATGTCGATTATTCGGGCGCGTCACGACAGTTCGAGCAGGAATCCGGCGGTTTCGTCAATACGCTTCTGTTGGCCACCATCATCGTGTTCCTGGTGCTGGCGGCCCAGTTCAATAGCCTGCGCGACCCGGCCGTGATCCTGGTTTCGGTGCCGCTGGCCCTGTTCGGCGCCCTGATCTTCGTCAATCTGTTCACCAGTCTCAACATCTATACCGAGGTCGGCCTGGTGACGTTGATGGGACTGATCAGCAAGCACGGCATCCTGATCGTCCAGTTCGCCAACGATCTGCAGCGCGCCGGCCTGTCCAAGCGCGAGGCCATCGAGCAGGCGGCCGGTGTGCGTCTGCGGCCGATCCTGATGACCACCGCCGCCATGGTGCTGGGCGTGGTGCCGCTGGTGATTGCCACGGGCGCGGGGGCTGCCGGCCGGTTCAACATGGGGCTGGTGATATCCACCGGCCTGGCCATCGGCACGCTGTTTACCCTATTCGTGGTGCCGGCCTTCTACATGTTGCTGGCGGCGCGGCACGAGACGACTAGTCCGTGATATCGGCGAATTGCCCGTCGGTGAGTGCCGCCAGATCGCCCGGGCTGAGACTGATTTCCAGCCCGCGCCGGCCGGCGCTGACATGCATCTGTTCCAATCGCAGTGCCGAGCTGTCGATGACGGTGGCCAGCCGTTTCTTCTGCCCGAGCGGGCTGACCCCGCCCAGCACGTAACCGGTCATCTTCTCGACAGTTGCCGGCTCGGCCATAAAGGTCTTTTTCGTGTTCATGGTGGCGGCGAGTTTCTTCAGATTCAGCCGGCCCGAGACGGGCACGATGGCGACCACGAACGCGTGCGTGCCGGTCTCGGCGACCAGCGTCTTGAAAACTTCCTGCGGCGACAGCCCCAGTTGATGGGAGGCATCGATGCCGTACTCGCCCGCGGCCCTGCTGGCATCGTAGCGCCGGACCTCGTGGGCGATGCCCGCGGCTTCGAGGATCTGGATGGCAGGTGTCACGGCCGGTGCGCTTCATGGACTAAACGATTGGAAATGGTAGCGCGCCGCCCCGGCGCCGGCGAGCGTGGCGCCAGGGTCTGTTGTCCCTTCGGGTTGGGCCGCCCATAAAATCAATCAGGGCGCCGATACGGCGTTGCGCGTCTTGCTCGTGGCACGCCACGACCGGCGACGCGCGCCTTGTCTCGACGGATTTGCGGTCTCCAACGCGGCGCGCGCACGAAACGGCAACAGGCCCTAGACTGCCGGCACGTGCCCGATCGACCCGATACCCGTATGGACGAAAGCCTTCCACTGTCACTGACGCCCGTCGGCGTGGTCGCCAGCGACTACCCCGACAAGTTCGGCGTACCCCGCCAGCCGGGGTTGGTCGAGGCGGCGCGGGGCGTGGTGAGTCTGGTTGCGCCCTACGACGATCCGCTCGCCATCGAGGGCATCGCGGCCTACAGTCATCTGTGGCTGAGTTTTGTGTTCGATCGCAGCCCGGCAACCTGGCGCCCCCGCGTACGGCCGCCGCGGCTGGGCGGCAACGCCCGGGTCGGCGTGTTCGCCACGCGCAGCACGCACCGGCCCAACCGGCTGGGGCTTTCGGTGGTGCGCCTGCTCGATGTGGCTATCGCATCGCGTGCCTCGCCGGCGCCGTGGGCGTTGCCCGGCATGACTGGAATGCGGCCGGCGCGGGTTCACCTGCTGATTGGCGGGCACGATCTGGTGGCCGGCACGCCGGTTGTGGATATCAAGCCGTATCTGCCCTGGGCGGATGCGCGGGTCGCGGCGCGCGCCGATCTCGCGCCAACCGCGCCGCCGTCGCTCGCCGTGCATTGGGAGGCCGCGGCCGAACAGCGCGTGGCCGCGCGGGCGGATGCCGGCCCGCTCCGGGCGCTGATCGAGCAGGTGCTGGCCCAGGACCCGCGCCCGGCGTACCGGCGCGCCGATGGGGATCGCGTCTATGGTGTGGCGTTGCGCGATGTCGACGTGCGCTTCGTGGTCGAGGCGTCGGGCGTGGCCCGCGTGCTCGAGATCGTGCCGGCGGCTCAGCCGCCGATATAGGACATCTCGACCCGGTCATCGGCATCGCCGTCGCGCCGCCGGGAGGTTTCCTCGCCGCGCTGTTCGGAATAACGATCGTCGCGGGCGTGCCAGATGCCCGCCAGCTGGGCGGCGATCTCGGCGTCGCTGGCGCCGGCGCGCAGCGGCGTGCGCAGATCGTGGCCGTGCACGCCGAACAGGCAGGTATAGAGCTCGCCGATAGCGGACAGGCGCGCGCGGCTGCAGCCGCCGCAGAATGGCATGGAGACCGACGCGATGAGGCCGATCTCGCCAGCGCCGTCGTCGTAGTGCCAGCGGTTGGCCGTTTCGCCCGGCTGGCGGGCTGGCTGACGCGTGAGGGCGTATCGTCTGCGAATGGTCTCGAGGATCTCGCGGGCGGGCACCACGTCGTCCATGCGCCAGCCGTTCGAGGTGCCCACGTCCATGTATTCGATGAAGCGCAGCACCACGCCGCTGTGCCGGAAGGCTTCGGCCATCGGCAGAATCTGATCCTCGTTGACGCCGCGCTGGACCACGCAATTCACCTTGACCGGTGTGAGTCCGGCGGCGATGGCGTTGTCCACGGCGGCGAGCACTTTCGAGGCCGGAAAACCCACATCGTTGATCGCCTTGAAGCGTTCGTCGTCGATCGCGTCGAGACTGAGCGTGACGCGGTTGACGCCGGCGGCCTTCAGGGCCCGGGCGCGCTCGGCGGTGAGCAGCGAACCATTGGTGGTCAGGCAGATATCGTCGATGCCGTCGATCGCGGCCAGGCGGCCGACGAGCACGTCGAGATCGCGGCGCAGTAACGGTTCGCCGCCGGTCAGGCGCAGTTTGGTCACGCCGAGCCCGGCGGCGATACGGGCAAGCCGTTCGATTTCGTCGAAATCGAGCAGCTCGCGCTTGGGCAGGAACAGATGCTCGGCGCCGAACTGTTCGCGCGGCATGCAGTAGGTGCAGCGGAAGTTGCAGCGATCGGTCAGTGAAATACGCAGATCGCGCAGCGGCCGGTTGAGCGTGTCGGTGGTGAGCGTCGACATACGATTGAGAATAACATCGCGCGCCCACGTCGATGGGCTGTCGAGGGTGGTTTTCTGTGTCGGAACGGTTAGCGATAGCCTCGTTTCATTGCCATAAGCCCTAGAATGAGGGCATGAACCCTTCCCGATGGTCCGGCGCGCGCTGGCAACTCGCCGATTTGCTCGACTTCGAGGCCCTGTTGGCCGGCGGCGAGCGGGTGGATGAGCGCGAGCGACTGATCTTCGCGCGCGATATTCGCCCGCAACTGGCCGGGCTGCCGGACGATCGCCGTCGCGCCTTGGGTCTCCGGCTGTGGCTGATGCATTGTCGTGACCGGGCGCCGGACCGCATTTGGCCAAGCTGGGCCTGGTCGCGCCTGATCGACGTACTGGGCTGGCTGCTATTGGGCGGGTTCGCGCTGGCCGGCGCCATGCTGGCCTGGGGGTTGTGTCTCGGCAATGGCCAGCGTGTGCATGTGGTGATCTTCCTTGGCCTGACCGTGGCGTTGCCATGGGCCGGCTTCGTGCTGTTCTCGCTGGCGCGTTTGATCGGCCGCAACGCTGGCGCGCCGTGGTTGATCCGAGTGCTCCGGCGTCCGGCCCTAGCCCGATTGGCCGGCGATCGCGATCTGGCCCGCTGGGCGCAGGCGTTCACCGATTCGCGCGCCGCGCGCCGGGCGGCCACCGCGCGCGCCGGGCGCTTGCTGCAATGGGGCGGGCTCGGCTTTTCGCTGGGCGTGGTGTGTGCGTTCCTGATCAGTCTGATGATCTTCGACGTGCGCTTTTACTGGGAAGCCACGCCGAACAACACCGGGCTGATGAACAGCGCGGTGAGCACGCTGGCTGCGCCCTGGGCCGGAATCTGGCCCGCGGCGGTGCCCGGCGACAGCGACGTGCGCGCCAGCCGGTTGTCCGGCACGGCCGGCCAGCAACCGCCGGGCGGTGCGGTGGCGGGCGCCTGGTGGCGCTTCCTGGTGATGACCGTGCTGGTTTGGGGCACATTGCCGCGTTTGTTGCTGATCGCACTGTTTGCCGCGCGCGAACGGTGGGCGCTGGCGCGGCTTGATTTTCAGGCCCCGCGGCATCGTGCGCTGTGGCGTGCGCTGGC
Organism: Salinisphaera sp. LB1; assembly: GCF_003177035.1. NCBI lineage: Bacteria > Pseudomonadati > Pseudomonadota > Gammaproteobacteria > Salinisphaerales > Salinisphaeraceae > Salinisphaera > Salinisphaera sp. LB1. The sequence continues at coordinate 1,906,797 of NZ_CP029488.1, forward strand.
CGGTGTTACCCGCGGCGCGGTGGCCGAATCGAGCGCCGATGGCGCGCTCGTGCTCGATGTCGGTGGCCACGATATCGACGGCGGGGCGATTCGTGGGTTTCTTCTGCGCCGCCTGCGGCTGAACCCGCAAGCCACGCAGCGCGTGAGCGTACTCGATGCCGATGCCGAAGAGGCCGCCGACCGTGCTTTGGCCCACTCGCCCGGCCATGTCGTTCTGGTGGCGCCCGACTGGGCGTTGTCGCCGCGCTCGGCCGAACGCCTGCAGGCGCGCGTGCGCGCGACCGCCGGCCGGGCCACGCCGATCACCTGGGTGATCGTGGCCGACGACGACGGCACGCCCGGCGCGCCCGAGGCCGGGAATATGGCCCGCTGGACCGCGTTCGTCGACGGCCTGCGCGATCCCGCCACCGAAATCACGGCCTATGATCCTGCCGCGTAATCCGGATCGCGAAGCCGGGCCCGTCTGGGTATCGCCCGGGGTGCCGACCTTCGCCGTGGTCGGCAAGGTCAACATGGGCAAATCGGCCGTGCTCGCCACTCTGCTCGAGGAAGACGACGATGCGATCATCCGGATTTCGGCCGAGCCGGGCGAGACCACGCGCTGTCAGCGCCTGTCGCTGGTGCTGGACGGTATCGAGCGGCTGCGTTTCATCGACACGCCGGGGTTCCAGCAGCCGATCGAGGCGCTGCGCGCGATCCGGGCGCTGGCGGCCGATCCGGCGCGTGGTCCCGGGCCGGAAACGCTGGCCGCCTTCGTCGATCGTTATCGCGACTCGAACGAATTCGTCGACGAATGCCGACTGCTGGCGCCGCTGATCGAGGGCGCCGGCGTGCTCTATGTCGTGGACCCGGACGTGCGGCTACACGATGCCTTCATCGCCGAGATCGAGATCCTGCGTCTGTCAGCCGGGCCGCGGCTGGCGGTGCTCAACCCGCATCATCGCGAGACCGAGGTCCGGCCCGGGCGCCATGCCGAGGCCTGGCGGACCGAACTCGGCAAGTCGTTCAACCTGGTGCGAACCTTCGATGCGTTTGCCGCGCGTTTTACCGCCCGCCGCGAACTGCTGGCCGCGCTCAATCGCATCGATGAGCGCGACCACGATCATCTGAATGCCACCATCGCGCTGCTCGATGCCGAGTGGCAACAACGACGCGAAGAGGCGGCGGAGCGTATTCAGGCGTTTCTACGCGCAGCGCTCACGCTGCGAGAGCAGGCCGATTACGCCGACGGCGAGTTGCCCGAGGCAGCCCGGCGCGCCGCCATCGCCGAGGCGGGACGGCGCTACTACGCTCGTATCGCCGAGTTGGAGCGTGATGCCGCGAATGCGTTGCTGGATTTGTACCGCCATCGGCATACGCGGGCGGCCACCGCCGCGGCGCCGGTCGGCGAGGGGCTGGATCTGGCGCACGATGAAACCTGGCGCCGTTTCGGGCTGACCCGACGCCAGCTCACCTTCGCCGGCGTGGCGGTGGGCGCCGGCGCCGGTGTTTCCGTGGACGCGGGCACGCTCGGCCATACACTCGGGTTGGGCACGCTGATTGGTGGCGGTGTGGGCGGTGCGCTGGCTTATTTCAAGGGCGATGCGCTGCCCACGCTCAATGTCTCGCTCGGCCGGCCGGGCGCGCTGGTGGGCGGCGGACGGCGGATTACGCTCGGCCCGCCCAAGAACCCCAACTTTGCGTGGATTCTGCTGGATTCGGTGCTGATCCGGTATCGGGCCATCATCGAGCGCACCCATGCTGCGCGCGATGTCGGTGAACTGGCGGCGGGCGCGGCCGACGGCGCCCGCCGCAAGGCCGGCGCCATCGTGCACCGGCTCGATTCGGATCGCCAGAAACGCCTGGCGCGCTGGTTTCGCGCCGTCGCCAAGAGCCGCGGCAGCGAAGAACGCGATGCCGAGGCCCGCGCCGTGATCGAAGCCACGCTGGCCGAGATCGAGGCCCGACCCGAGCCATAAGGCCCGGTGGTGCGACCGGGCTATTGCCCGGCGCTACCCTGCGAGCCGCCGTCGGCGCCTGCCGCCGACAGCGCATCGTCGATCGCATTCTTGAGCTTGTCGTAGCTGGGCCCGCCGATGAACTCGGTGTTGCCGACCAGTACGGTCGGCGTGGCGCGCAGCTTGACCAACTTGCCGGCGTCGCGCTCCTTGTTGATTGTGGGCAGCGGGGTATTGTTCTTCATACAGGCTTTGAGCTTGTCGGTATCGAGCCCGACCTCCACCCCCAGATCCAGAAACATCGAGCTTGGGTTGGATTGCTCGGCCCACTTCGACTGGGTGTGATACAGCCGGTCGTGATACGGCCAGAACTTGTCCTGGCGCGCGGCGCAGCGGGCGGCGATCGCCGCGGCCTGGGCGTGTTGATGCATGGCCAGCGGGAAGTCGAAGAAGATGAAGCGCACCTTGCCCGGATCGACGTATTTCTTGCGAATACGCTCTGCCGTGGGCTCGAAGTTGCCGCAGGCCGGGCACTGATAGTCGCCGAACTCGCGGATCGTGACCGGGGCGTTCGGGTTGCCGATGGATTCGCCCAGCTTGTCGTATTGGTGGCGCAGCGTATTCATAGTGGATGCGCTGAGCTGGCGGATGTTGCTGTTCGGCGAGGGGGCCGTCCGCTTGTTGCCGGTATAACTCATCACCAGGATCGCGACGATGATCAGCACCCCCACCGCGAGTACCGGGAAAAACAGAACGCCGAACAGACTGCTCTGATTGTTGTTGTTCTGCGGACTCATCCGCCGCTCCTTCGACTTGGGGTTACCGGATCGAGCGTTATTCTAGCCTGCGGCGCTCCCGGCGGTCAGCTACGTCCTGCCGTGCATGAAAAAGGGGCCGCGAACGGCCCCTCGGTGCGGACGGTAAGCGTCCGTGACGTGCTTTGGCGTGTTATCAGTTGTTGCCGGTCGCGTTGTCGACCTTGTTCGCGGCGTCGTTGGCGGCATTCGAGGCCTTGTCGCCGGCCTTGTCGGCCGCATTCGACATCTTGTTGCCGGCCTTGTGCGCGGCGTTGCTGGTAGCGCCGGCCGCCTTGTCGGCCTCGTTCTTGCTGCCGTTGACGATATTCGACGTGGTGTTTTCCACCTTGGTCCAGGCGCTGGAGGTCGCGTTCTTGGTCGCCTGCCAGGCCTGACCGGCCTGGTTCTGGGCGTTGGTCCACCAGGAGTCGCTGTAAACCGGTTCATTGCCCAGACCATTGCGCGTCATGTTGAGTTCGACGCGGTAGTCGGGCTTGGTTGCCTTGCCGGTCGTTTGGGTCCGTACCGTCAGCTGACTGGGTGCGACGACATAGCTCTTGCCGCCGAGCACGCCGAACTTGCCCTTGGTTTCGATCACGAAGTCCTGGATCTGCATGTTGTTACCGAGCAGCACATCATCCACTTCACCGATGGCGTCTTTGTCGTTGCCCTTGGCATAGACCGGCGCATCGAGCAGGCGATTGGCGGAATACATGCCCTGGGCCTGGGCCTGGGCAGAGGCCATGCCCTGGTTGTCCGTATTCGATGTATTGCTGTCGGCCAGGGCCGCGCCGGTGCTCGCGGCCAGTGTGAGTGCGGTCAGACCCGTGATGGCGGTGGTTTTAATGGTCATGCTTGTCCCTCTCATTCTTTACGAGGTGTTAATTGATACGCTGTCGACCCTAATGGAAGCGGTTGAACAGCAGCTGACCCGAATCAGTCGCTCAGGGCCTCGATCAGCCGCGCGATCAGGGGCGTGGGCCTGGCATTGGCGCGTTGTATCGACCACAGCGGCCGGGCGAAAACATGATCGCCCAGCGCGACGAAACGGATATCGCCGGCCGCGAGGGCGGACGCGGCAGCCGCGGCGCTGACGCACGCCAGGCCGGCGCCCGCGGCCACGGCCCGCACCTGGGCCCCGCTGTCGTCCACCACCAGCGCCGCGCCGGGGCGGGCCAGCCCGGCCAATCCCAGGCTCTGTTCGAATACGATGCGCGTGCCCGACCCGGCTTCACGCATCACCCAGGGCCAGTCGCCCAGATCGTCGGCTTCGATGCGCGCTGGCGCGCTCGGTGGGCCAATGATCTGCAGACGGTCAGTGCGCCAATGCGACGCCCACACATCCGCGCGCTGCGCAGGGCCTTCGATGAAGCCGAGGTCGGCTTCGCCGTCGGCGACACGCGCCTCGGCTGCCGCACTGTTGCCGGAACGCAAGGTGACGCGCAGGGCCGGGTTGGCCCGCGTCAGCCGGGCGATGGGCCCCGGCAACAGATAGCGGGCGATGGTGCTCGAGGCAGCGATGTGGACTGGGCCGCTCAGGGCGGCGCCCGGATCGCCATGCAGCCGAACCGCGAGCGTGGCGAGTTCGGCGCGCGTGGCCTCGGTGAGCGCCAGCAGTCGATGCGCAGTGGGCGTGGCGACAATCGTGCGGCCGCGACGTTCGAACAATGTAACGTCCAGCGCTTCGGCCAGTTCGCGCAGCGCCTGGCTGACCGCGGCCTGGCTCAGATGCAGGGTACTGGCCGCCGCACGCACCTGGCCGGCGTGCATGACCGCGGCGAAGATTTCGAGCTGGCGTAGGGTGAAGCGAATCGGCATCCGTGGATAGTTTGGTAAAACCGAACGGATAGTCAATAAAAATTCGATTTTATCGACGCGCCGCGCGGCGCATGATTCGTGCATCCATTCGCCGACGCATCCACCCATGTCCCTTTCTCGGCCCCTGAACCAACTGGCGCGGCCCGGCGAGGTCGTGCGTCAGTTCACGCCCAACTGGTTCACCGCCACCATGGGCACCGGCATCCTGGCGCTGGCGCTCGACATGCTGCCCGGGCACCTGCCGTGGCTCGCCGCGCTCGCCGAGGGGCTGTGGTGGTTCAACATGGGGCTGTTCGCGCTGTGTTCGATTCTCTACGGCGCGCGCTGGGTGCTGTATTTCGACCAGGCACGGCGCATCTTCAGCCACGGCACCATGTGCATGTTTCTCGGCGCGATCCCGATGGGGCTGATCACGATCGTGAATGGCTTTCTGGCGTTCGGCATCGCGCACTGGGGCGGCATCGCGGTGCGTATCGCCGCCGATCTGTGGTGGCTGGATGCCGCCATGGCGCTGGCCTGCGCCTGGTTCGTGCCGTTTTTGATGTTCACGCGCCAGGACCATGCGCTGGAACGCATGACCGGCGTCTGGCTGTTGCCGATCGTCGCGGCCGAGGTGACCGCCGGCTCGGCCGGGCTGATCATTCCGCATCTCGGCGCGACCGCCGAGGCGCGAACGATGCTGTTCATCGGCTATGGCCTGTGGGCGACGTCGGTGCTGCCGGCGATGGGTATTCTGGTGATCCTGTTTCTGCGATTGGTGCTGCACCGGTTGCCGGGGCCCGACATGGCGGTCACCAGCTGGCTGGCGCTGGGTCCGCTGGGCACCGGCGCGCTCGGGTTGCTCACGCTGGGTGCGGCGGCGGGGCATGGACTCGCCGGCAGCGCCGGCGCCGCACTCGCCCAGGTCGCCCATGGCGCGGGTGTGATCGGCGCGGCGATTCTCTGGGGCTATGGCCTGTGGTGGTGGGTGATCGCCATGCTGGCGACGATCCATCATCTGCGCGGCGGATTGCCGTTCAACATGGGCTGGTGGGGTTTCACCTTTCCGCTGGGGGTGTATGCGGTGGCCACGCTGGATCTGGGAACCGAAACCGGGCTGGCGATGTATACCGTGCTGGGCGTCTTTTTCGTCGGGCTGCTGGCGCTGTTCTGGCTGTTGGTGAGCGCGCGTACGCTGGCCGGCGCGTATCACGGCCGGCTGTTTCAGGCGCCGTGTCTGATGCCGGAGGCCGGCGGGCGTGAGTCCGCGCCCGGCAGTACGTTGGCATCGCCGGCCTAGGCGGGCGAGAATACGGCATGCACACAGCGCACAAGTCTGCCGCGTGACCGATACGAGCAACGATTCGTACAGCGAGACGACCTACGACCCGCAGGCGCCGCATCCGCAGGGTCAGACTCGGGAATCGGAAAGCGGAGCCGAGTATGCCGAAGACAAGTCCATGCCGTTGATTCATTCCATGCTTGCCATCGCCCTGGGCGCGGCGATCGGCGCGAACCTGCGCTGGGCCATCGGGCTCGGCCTCAACAGCTATCTGCCCACGCTGCCTCCGGGCACGCTGGTGGCCAATCTGCTGGGTGCGTTTCTGATCGGTCTGGCGATCGCGACCTTCACCGCGATTCCCGAGCTGTCATCGTTCTGGCGGCTGATGATCGTCACCGGCTTTCTGGGCGCGCTGACGACCTTTTCCACTTTTTCCGCGGAAATATTCACCCAGATTCAGGACGGGCGGCTGTTGTGGGCCTTCGCCGGAATCGCGGTCCACGTGGTCGGCTCTTTGATCATGACCGGGCTGGGCATGGCCACGTTTGCCGGCCTGCGTCATCTCACCGGAGCGACGTCATGAAAGGATTCGAACTGATTTTCATCGCACCGCGCTCGCGTCGGCACAACGGCGAGCCGGTGCTCGATTCGATTGCGAGCCTGGCGCGCTCGCAGGGCATCACGCGCATGACCCGGCGCGACGATATCGAGGGTGTTGGCGCGAACGGGCATGTGCATTCCGCGCATTTCTTCGAGGCCACCGACGAGCCCCAGGAGTTGATGTTCGTGCTCGACGGCGGCGAGACGGACAAACTGATCCGGGCGGTGGAAGAAGCTGAATTGCCGGTGTTCTGCATGCGCCGACAGATCGACTACTGGCAGTTCGGCGCGAACTGATTATTAATCCGGCATCAAAACAGCTGACTTCATCAGCTGTTTTCAACGCCTTCAAAAATAAAAGCCGGCGCCTGTCCGTCTTTTATTTTCAAAGGCTTCGCGGCCAATGGCCGCGGCGAGCATGCGGTCGCATACTCGCGCTATTAACCCGAAAAATCATCTATTTTTGTGCCGGGTTAATAGCGACCGAGCAGGCGCGGCAGTTCGCCGAAATCGGTGAAGCGCACCAGATCGGCATCCGGATGATCGCCGATCGTGCGGCGATGATCGTAGCCGAACACGCGCATGCCGGCGCGGCGCGCGGCCTCGACCCCGGGGTCGCTATCCTCGATCACCGCACAGTGTTCCGGGGCGACGCCCAGGGCGTGCGCCGCGTGCAGGAACAGATCGGGTTCGGGTTTCCAGGCTTCGATGTCGTAGGCCGAAAACACCAGGTCACCGAAATAGTCGGCCAGCCCGGTCACGCGCAGCGCCGTGGCCAGCTTGCCCGGAGGCCCGGACGAGGCCACACAGCGTGGGCTGCCGATCGCTTCGATGGCCGCGTGAACCCCCGGAATCGCCTGCAGTTCGCGTTCGAACACGCCGCTGGCGTAGGCGCGGTAGCGCGTGGTGAAGTCCGCGCCGAGGTCGATGCCGTGGCGGGCCGCCAGGGTGTCGCACATGTCGGCAAACTTGCCGCCGCGGAACTCGGCTTCCACCGCGACCGCATCCAGATGGATGCCGTGGTCGGCCGTGATCATGTCCACCATGCAGCGGGCGTTGAGCAGTTCGCTGTCGACAAGCGTGCCGTCGCAGTCGTAGATGACGGCGGCGATGGGTCGGGCCTCGGCCATGGTCGGCGGTCCTCGCTATGATGAAGCCGTAAAAGCGCCGGGGCAGTGTAGCCCTCCGCCGTGGCCGCGGCGAGTCCGCGGCCGCCACGACACTCCGATGAGGGGCACCAGGGCGGCCGCCATGGCGTGGTGATTCGGGGGCACGACATGGCGAAAACGGCCGCGACGCGCATCCGGTCGTGGGCAGGGGCGCGGCGTCCATCAATTGACGCATGGGCGGGCGGTCCATAATCTTGCCCGGATGTCGGATGACGAACGCGCGATCTCGGCCTTTATCGAACGCATGGGCCTATCCGCCCAGGGCGACGGCATGCCGCGGATCGCAGGTCGTATTCTCGGGTATTTCATCGTGCATGGCGGCCCGACCAGCCTGTCGGCGCTGGCGCGTGAGCTGCGGGTGTCACGGGCGAGTATCTCGACCAATGCCCGCATGCTGCGCGATCTGGGCGTGCTCGAGGCCACCGCCGTGCCGGGGGATCGCCAGGACTACTATCAGCTCGCGCCACGCCATTATCTGCGCGTGCTGGAAGGCTATATCGAGCGCATGGGCGTACTCAGCGAGTCATTGTCCACGGCCCAGGCCGAAATCGACGACAACCGCGAGGGTGCCCAGGCGCGTCTGGCCGACATGCACCGCTTCGTCGATGCCGCCCGCGCCCAGACCCGGGCGCTGATCGACAACCTGCGCGCCGATCCGGCCAACGACGACTGACGGACGTTCCCTCCGGGGCTGCTATGCTCGCCGGGCCGGTTTCCGGCAGGGCTGTAACCCCGCTTCCGGCAGGATTTTGACAATGAGCCGCGCATGACCGCCGACTGGTTGCATCTGAGCGCCGATACCTGGCGATATCTGTCGCTGCCGGTGATCAGCGCGCTGGTCGGCTACGTCACCAATGTGGTCGCGATCCGCATGATGTTCCATCCGATCGAGTTCATGGGCGTGGCCCGGCCCTGGCTCGGCTGGCAGGGCATCGTGCCGCGCAGGGCTTCGAAAATGACCGGCATCGCGGTCGATACCATCACCCGGTCGTTGATCACCGAGGCCGAGATGTTCGGCCGGCTCGATCCGCGTGAAGTGGCCACCGAGATCGAGGGGCCGCTGCTGGCCATGGTCGATGACGTCATCGAGACCGTGATGCACCGGCATTATCCCGTGCTCTGGCCGGCTGCGCCGGATGCGCTGCGCCGCGCGATTCACTATCGGCTGCGCGCGGCCGCGCCGCGGGTGGTGGCCGGGGTGATGCTGGAGGTGCGCGCCAACATCCGTTATCTGTTCGACCTCAAGGGCATGATCACGCGCATCCTGGTGCGCGAGAAGACGCTGCTCAACCGGGTGTTCAAGCAGGTCGGGCGCGATGAATTCATCTTCATCGGTCGCTCCGGGGCCTATTTCGGCTTCGCCTTCGGGCTGGTCCAGATGGTGCTGTGGATCTTCTTTCCGGCCTGGTGGGTGCTGCCCTTGTTCGGTTTGCTCGTGGGCTGGGCGACCAATTGGCTGGCGCTCAAGATGATCTTCCATCCCAAGCGCGGGTTCGATCTGGGGCCCTGGCGCATCCAGGGGCTGTTCTTCCGGCGCCAGAAACAGGTGGCGGCCGATTATGGCGGGCTGGTGGCCGATCACGTGATCACGCCGCACCATATCCTCGACGAGATCATGACGGGCCCCTACGCCGACAAGCTCATGGCCATCGTCCGGCACGAAGTGGGAGCCGCCATCGACGACACCATGCATTTTGCGCGACCGCTGATGCACTGGACACTGGGTGCGCGCGAGTACCGGCGGCTACGGGCCGATGCCGAGGGCGAAGTCGTCGCGCGCATGCCGGCCATCCTCGAGCGCCTGACCGGCTATGCCCAGCGGCGCATGGCGGTGCGCGAGACCCTGGTCACGCGGCTGCAGTCGCTCACGCCCGAACAGTTCGAGTCGATGCTGCGCCCGGCCTTCGAGGAGGACGAGTGGATTTTGATCGCGGTCGGCGCCGCGCTGGGGTTCGCCGCGGGCTGGATCCAGCTGATCTTCGTGTTCTCCCGCGTGTTCGAACAGCATTTCGCTGCCCTGGGGTGATCGCGGGTGGGCTTGCAAGTTGTGGCCGGGGCGCCGACCCTGTCTCCATAGTCAGGGGGCGGCCGCGCCCCGCGCAACCGGTGTGAGGCCCATGGCCGCGAGTCGCTTGCCGAAAAAACGGGGGCCCCGTGCGCTCGATCGCCTGATGGGCGTGATTCGCGATGCCGAAGACTGGCCGGTGGCCGGATCCGCGGTGCGGCGGATGGCGGACGCCGAGACCTGGGCGCTGATCGAACTCAAGCAACGGCTGGACGAGCTGGGCGATTCGTCGCGCCCGCCGCGCGAGGCAGACCGGCCTGCGAGCGCCGCCGAAATCCTGGCCGACCTGGTGCGCCGTTCGCGCGGCATCGATCCGGATGCCGCACTCGATGCCCTCTATCGCCAGACGCTGTCGCAGTTGGTGCCCGACCAGGTCGCCATGCTCGATGTGCTCGCCGAACGCCGGGTCGCGCCGCTGTGTCATCTGGGGGCCAGCCGCCTGCCGGCCGGGCCGGTCAGCATCACCGTGCTATCGAACGCCAGCTCGCTCGGGCGCGAGGCCGGTGTACTGCTGCGTGAATACGTGCCGCAGTACATGACCCAACTACTCGCGCTAGGTCTTTTGCAGGCTGGGCCCGAACAAGACACGCTCGAGCCCGAATATGAGCTGCTCATGGCCGACACTCAGCTACGCGAGATGCGCGAGCATGTGCGCGCGAGCCTGCGCCTGTACCCGCGGACCCTGCGTGCCTCGGTCAGCCTGAGCGACTACGGGCGTGCGCTGTGGCGCGACTGCCGGCCCGCGGCCGAGGGGCTGATACAGCAGGGCCGGTACTAGAATGCAATCCACGGGCCCGGCGATCCACGCATGCCTGGACGACGGCCGCGATCGCGGACACACTGTCGCAGGTTACGGAAAATAATAATTTTCGGTTAGGTGCTGTGAAACAGCGCCGAGTCGGAGGAAGTGCTGCATGAGCGACAGTCAACGCTCGATCGTCACTGCCTGGGATGTCGTCAAGCCCACGCGGGATCAGTTCGAAAATCTGGGGGCGGTGGCGCGTGGCATTGGCATGCTGGTGCGCTCGCGGTTTCGTGATCGGCTGACCATCGCCACCCTGATCGAGGCCCATGCGGCGCACCGCCCGCAGCACCCGGCCCTGGCGTTCGAGGGGCGCGAATGGACTTATGCCGAGTTCAATGCCGCCGCCAATCGGTTGGCGCGTGTGCTCGCGGCGGCCGGCATCGGGGCGGACGATGTGCTGGCCCTGCTGGTCGACAACCGTCCGGAAACCCTCATGCTGGTCGCCGCCGCTGCCAAGCTCGGTGCGGCGGCGGCGATGTGCAACACCAAACAGCGTGGCGATGTGTTGGCCCACAGCCTGGCCACGGTCAAGCCAAGCGCGATCGTGGTCGACACCGAGTTGGCCTCGGCGTTTGCCGAGGTGCGGGGCGATGCGCGGCTGACGGGCCTGTCCCGGGTCTGGCAGTTGCCGCAAGGCCGGGGCGATGCGGCCATCGATGGCGCAACCGATATGACGGCCGCGGCGGCCGGCGAATCCGGCGGCAATCTCGACGCCTCGGTCGAGGTCGCCAGTACCGCCACCTGTTTCTATATCTTCACCTCGGGCACCACCGGACTGCCCAAGGCCTCGCGCATGAGCCATCGGCGCTGGCTGCGTGGCGGCGCCGGGCTGGGCCTGCTCGGCCTGCGGCTGACGGCCGAGGATCGCCTGTATTGCGCCCTGCCGCTGTATCACAACAACGCCCTGACCGTGTCCTGGGCCTCGGTGTTGTGCGCCGGCGCGACGTTCTGTCTGGCGCGCAAGTTCTCGGTGTCGCGGTTCTGGGACGATATCCGGGCGAGCCGCGCGACGGTGTTTTCCTACATCGGCGAGCTGTGTCGCTATTTGCTTGCGGCCGATGACGGCACCGGCGATCGCGATCATCGGGTGCGTGCGGTGATCGGCAATGGGTTGCGCCCCGACATCTGGGACGACTTCAAGGCCCGTTTCGGGATCGAACGGATCTGCGAGTTCTACGGCGCCAGCGAGGGCAACCTGGTCTTCGTCAACGGTTTCAACATGGATCGTACGGCCGGCTTCTGCCCGTTGCCGTTCGCGGTCGTGGCCTACGATGCCGACACGGAACAACCCGTGATTGACGACAACGGGCGCATGCGCGAGGTCGGCCGGGGCGAGGTCGGGCTGTTATTGAACAAGGTCACCGATTTCGCCCCTTTCGAGGGATACACCGACGATGCTGCCGGCGAGAAGAAGCTGCACCGGGGCGTGTTCAAGGCCGGTGACTGCTATTTCGATACCGGCGATCTGGTCCGACGCCAGGGCATGCGGCATATCGCCTTCGTCGACCGTCTGGGCGATACCTTTCGCTGGAAGGGCGAGAACGTGGCGACCACGCAGGTCGAGAATGCGGTCAATGCCTTCGGCGGGGTGGCGGAATCGGTGGTCTACGGCGTGGAAATTCCCGGCGCCGATGGCCGGGCCGGCATGGTTGCAATCACCCCCGAGGGCGATCCCGAGCGTTTCGACTGGTCCGGCCTGGCGGCCCATTTGCATGCCGAACTGCCGGCCTACGCCGTGCCGGTGTTCGCCCGCTTCAAGCCCGAGGCCGATGTCACCGGCACCCTGAAGTACCGCAAGGTGGACCTCAAGAAGGACGGCTATGCGCCGGCATCCGGCGATACCGTCTATATGCTCACGCCCGGGCGCGATGCCTATCGCCCCCTGGATATGGCGACCCGCGAGCAATTGAACGCGGGCGAATTGTCCTTGTAGCCGGTGCTGTCAGCCGGGCGCTTGTTCGGCCGACGGCGCGTCGTCGGGCCGGTCCGTGGCTTCATAGTGCTGAGCGCCGAAGATCATGGCCCGGAACAGGATCTTGGCTTCGCGTGCCATCTCGGCGGCGCTCAGCCCGGTGTCCTCGGTCAGCCACTCGGCGACCAGCTCGTTGAACATGCCCACGAGTGCCACCCCCGGCAGGCGGTAGTTGCGCTCTGGGAGCATGCCGGATTCGGCCATCAGTTCAGCGTAGCGCTGGATGATGTCGGCCAGCGCGTGCGTCGTCTCCCGGCGTTTTTTCTCCATCGCCTCGGATACGCCCACCGCTTCGATGCAGATGATGCGCCCGCGTCTGGGATCGACCAGCAGGTAATGAATCGCCGATTCGATGGTATCGGCCACCCGTTGGGTGAGGGTGTCGCGCCCGCTGGTCAGCGACGCGCGAATGATGGTCTCCATTTCCGCGACTAGCGCGTCGTACACCGCGTGCAGGATGGATTCCCGCCCACCGAACTGTTCGTAGAAATGGCGTGTCGAGACTTTCGCCTGGCTGCAGACCGCCTCGATCGGCGTCGCAGCATAGCCGCGTTCGCCGAACAGCGCGGTGCCGGCGGCAATCAGCCGTTGGTGGCGTTGCCGGCGCAGTTCTTCGGCGGACAGGCCGCGATACCCGCGCTTGGGGCCGCGGTTCGAGGTCGTGCTTGTTCGGGCGGAGTCGGTCACGGGTGGGCCTGCTTGACGGCATTGATTCGGTTGGTATTATCTGAAAATCTGTCTTTTTGAAAAGGGCTTTCGACAAAATATTTGCCTGTATAAGGCATGCAAGCCCTTCGGTTTTCCTGTTTTGGCGAGGTCGCCATGTTCGGACTGGTCACGGCGCTGATTCTCATCGGTTTGTATTGGGCCCTGTGGTATCGCGGCATATCCTTGGCCATCTTTACGCTTATCACGGCTGGCGTGTTGGCAGCGTATTGGGCGCTGGGCTTCTATGGCCTCACCGGGCTGGGTATCGCCGCGGTGTTGTTCGCCATCCCGGCGATCGCGTTCAACCTGATACCACTACGCCGCGCCCTGATGAGCCGGCCGCTCTATGGTGTTTTCCGGCGCATCCTTCCGGAAATGGGGGCCACCGAAAAAGAAGCCATCGAAGCCGGCCAGGTCTGGTGGGAAGGCGAGCTATTCCGCGGCCGGCCGGACTGGAACCAGTTGCTCGACCTCAAACTCACGAAGCTCACCGAGGCCGAGCAGGCGTTTCTCGGCAACGAAACCGAACAACTCTGCGCAATGATCGACGACTGGGAGGTCAATTTCGAACTCAAGGATCTGCCCGACCCTGTCTGGGACTATATACGCAACAACCGCTTCTTTGCGATGCTCATTCCCAGGGCGCACGGCGGATTGGGCTTTTCGGCTTACGCGCAATCCTGTGTGGTGGCCAAGATCGCCACGCGTTCGCTGACGGCCGCGGTCACGGTCATGGTGCCGAACTCGCTCGGCCCCGGGGAGCTGCTGGTGCACTACGGCACGAAAGCGCAACAGGAACAATGGCTGCCGGGCCTGGCCAGCGGTCGCGAGCTGCCGTGTTTTGCGCTGACCGGTGTGGAGGTCGGCTCGGACGCCACCCAGATGCCGGATACCGGCATCGTCACAAAGCGTACGATCGACGGCGAGGACGTGCTCGGGTTGAGCCTGACCTTCAATAAGCGCTACATCACGCTGGCGCCGGTGGCGACCGTCATGGGACTGGCCTTCAAGCTCAAGGATCCGGATGGTCTGCTGGGCGATCCGGACAGGGTCGACTACGGCATTACCTGCGCGCTGCTGCCTACCGATACGCCGGGGGTCGAGATCGGCCGCCGGCATTATCCGGGGGCGGTGTTCATGAATGGCCCGATTCGCGGCCAGGACGTGTTCGTGCCGATCGATGCGATCATCGGCGGCCCTGAACAGGCCGGTAGGGGCTGGCGCATGCTGGTGGAATGCCTGTCGGCCGGGCGCGGCATTTCGCTGCCGGCACTGTCGACCGCCACCGGCAAGGGCATGTACGGCATCACCTCGGCCTATGCCCGCATCCGGCGTCAGTTCGGCACCGAAATCGGCAACTTCGAGGGTGTGCGCGAAGGCCTGGGCGTGATCGGCGGCTATGCCTATATCCTGGAAAACGTCCGCAATCTCACCGCTTCCGGCGTGGACTACTGCACACCGAGCGTAGTCACGGCGATGATCAAGTATCACTCGACCGAGATGATGCGCACGGTCATCAACCACGCCATGGACATCCATTCCGGGCGCGGCATCATCATGGGCCCGCGCAACTATCTGGCGGCGGCCTACCAGGCGCTGCCGGTGGCGATAACGGTCGAAGGCGCCAACGTGATGACGCGCAGCCTGATGATCTTCGGCCAGGGCGCGATCCGCTGCCATCCCTACGTGCTGTCGGAGATGGAGGCGGCGCACAATCCGGACTTCAAGGCCGGCCTGCGCACGTTCGACCGGTTGCTGTTCTCGCACATCGGTTATTCGATCAACCGCATGGTGCGGGCGTTCACGCTGGGCCTGACCGGCGCGCGCCTCGCGAAGGCGCCGGTAGACAACGCGATGAGCGGCTATTATCGGCATCTGGAGCGTTTTTCGGCCGCACTGGCGTTCTCGGCCGATGTCGCCATGGGCAGCCTGGGCGGCGCGCTCAAGCTCAGGGAATCGACCTCGGCGCGTCTGGGCGACGTACTGTCGCATCTGTACATGGCCTCGGCCACGCTCAAGGGCTTCGAGGCGCATGGCGGCACCGAGGAAGACAGCGTGCACGCCACCTGGGCGCTGGAATATCACCTGCATGCCATCGAGAGCGCGTTCCACGATTTCGTGCGTAATTATCCGATTGCCGCGCTGCGGCCGCTGCTTTCGGTGGTGGCGTTGCCGACCGGCCGTCGTTTTTCCGGACCGAGCGATACCCTGAACGGCCGGCTTTGCGACATGATGTCGGCCATGACACTCGATTCGGCTTTCGGCAAACGCATGAGCTACGACATATACGTCGGCCACGGCGAGAATGACCCGACCGGCCGGCTGATGGCCGCCTACGACAAGCTCCGGGAAGTCGACCCGTTCTATGGCGATTTCCTGCGCGGCGTCAAACACGGCGAGATCGCGGGCGCGACCGTTGAAGCGCAACTTCAGGATGCCGTCGCCCAGGGTCGTCTCGACGCGCAGCAGGCCGACCAGATTCGGGAATACGACAAGCGGCGTTATGACGTGCTGCTGACCGACGATTTCTCCAAGGAGTATCTGTTCAACCCGCATTCCGAGGAAGCGCGGCGCGCCGAGGCCGAGGCATCCGCGTGGCGCAAGGTGTCATGAATATTACGTTACCTGGTACTCGCCGGATGGCCCTGGCGGGTGATCCGGCCGATCTCGTCCGTATCGACCGGATGGCCGAAGTCGCACCGGCCGAGGCCGGCCTGAGCGAGTCAGCCGTGGAGTCGATCGCCGCGGCCATGCTTGGCGATATGTTCGCCACCCGGATCTATCCGGCGGTTATTTTCTGTCTGCGCCGACACGGGCGGATCGTGCTCAATCGCTCGATCGGCTATGCGCGGGGGCTGGGGCCCGAGCGCCCGCTGGCGCCGGATGCGCGCATCGCCCAGCCGGATACCCCGGTGTGCCTGTTCTCGGCCAGCAAGGCCGTGATCGCCCTGCTGACGCACAAACTGGCCGAAGAGGGCGGCATCGATCTGGACCGGCCGGTGGCGCATTATCTGCCGGCCTTTGCCGCGCAGGGCAAGTCGCGTACCACGATTGCCCAGGTGCTTGCCCATCAGGGCGGTTTCCCGCGCTTTGCCGCCGACGATCGCGGCCCTGAGGTGCTCACGGACTGGAACGCGTGCATCGAGCGCATCTGCGCGACGCCGGCCGAGGCCGGCGGGCGGCGGCTGGCATACCACGCCTTTACCGGCGGCTTCATTCTCGGCGAGATCATCCGCCGCGTGACCGATGCCCCGGTCACCGATTATCTCGATGCCAAGCTGCGCAAGCCGCTCGGCATGCGCTACTTTACCTACGGTCTGGATGGCCGTTCGCGTTCGCGCGTGGCCGAGAACCATGTTGCGGGTCAGCCCGTGCGCTGGCCGGTATCGCGCTGGGCCGAGGAGGCGCTGTCGCTGCCGTTCGAGGACGTGGTGGATGTCTCCAATCGCGATTTCTTCATGGACGCGGTCATTCCGTCGGGCAACCTGTATGCAACCGCCGAGGAGTTGTCGCGCTTCTATCAGATGCTGCTGGATGGCGGCGTCTACCAGGGCCAGCGCCTGTTCGAGGCTGCCACGCTGGCTCGTGCCATCCGGCCGGCGTCGAACCCGACACTGGATCGCACGCTGAAAATTCCCATGCGCTACAGCGAAGGGCTCATGCTCGGCATGAACCCGCTCGGCCTGTATGGCCCGATGTGCGGTTCGGCTTATGGCCATCTCGGTTTCATGAACATTCTCGGCTGGGCCGATCCGGCGCGTGGCCTATCGGCAGCCCTGATGACTACGGGCAAGGCGATTCTCGGCGGGCATCTGGTCACCTTCATGCGCAGTCTGGGCGTGCTCAATCATCATTGCGGCGGGTTGCGGGCATGAATAGGCCGCGCCACACCACCACGGGATACGGCGTCTGGCTGCGCGGGGGTGTGGCCGCGGCGGCCGATGTCTATGTCGGCACCGTGGATCTGGTCGAGAATGTGCATCGCACGATCGCCGACACCGGTGCCGCCGTGAACCCGGTGGCATGGCCCGAGCGCGCGATCAGCGGCATCGCCTATGCCGGCGTGCGCGGCATCGGTCGCGCCAGCTTCGCCACCGCGCGCGGCCTCGCCGGCTTGACGCGAGGCGTCATGCCGGACGATACCGACACCGGCGGCGCGCTGTTGGCCCTGCGTAGCGCGCTTAACGGCGCGGTGGGCGATCATCTGGCCGCGCGTGGCAACGAATTGGCGCTGCCGATGGCTTTTGTCGACGCGACCGGGCGGACGCTTGCCAACGACGACCCGCGCGGTCTCGGCGAGATGGCGAATCGCCGCCGGCTCGTGCTGCTGGTGCACGGGCTTGGCATGAACGATCGCCAATGGCGCCACGGCGCGAATCCGGATTTCGGTGAGCGCCTGGCCGCCGACCATGGCTATGCGGCGCTTCGGCTGCGCTACAACTCCGGCCGCGATATCGCCCGCAACGGCGCCGAATTGGCCGCGCGCCTCGAACGCCTGGTCGCGGTCTGGCCCGCGCCGCTCGAGCGCCTGACCGCCGTCGGCCACAGCATGGGCGGTCTGGTGTTGCGCGCAGCACTCGAAGCCGGGCGCGCCGCAGGCCATCGCTGGCCTGACCTGCTGGCCGATTTGATCTGTCTGGGCTCGCCGCATCGCGGCGCCCCCCTCGAGCGGCTTGGCGAATCGCTCAACCGCGGTCTGACGTGGTCGCGCTATACGCGTGCTTTTCATGCCATCGGCGATGTCCGCAGCGCCGGGGTCAAGAATCTGCGTCATGGCCTGCCGCCGGCAAGCCGCTCGCAGGCCGGCCCGCCCGGCTGCTTCCTGGTCGCGGCCTCGCTCGGGCGTTCCGACGAAGACCCGGTCGGCCGCGTGCTCGGCGATCTGCTGGTGCCGGTCGACAGTGCCTTCGATCATCCGCGCGCGCTGCGGAAGGCGGACGTCGAAGGCTGCGTGTTCTACGGCATGACGCATTTCGCGCTGATTCATCATGCGGATGTGTATGTGGCCATCCGGGAATGGCTGGCGCCGCGGCTGGGCGAGCCCGGGCGCCGCCGTACCAACCCACCAGGAAATGACAATGTCCGATATGGAAAAACGCTTCGATGAAGCGCTATTGCGCTGGGTTAGGCGCGATTTGAGGACTACATTGGAGAGCCGGCCGGGCCAAGATCAATCGTGGCGCGGCCGGCCCGAACGGAACGACAGGACGATTTCTCGATGAGCGACTATCTGGTCAACGCAGCCTCGAAGCCGACGCTGCGCAAGTTCATGGCGGCGCTGGGTATTCCGACGCCAGTGGCGTTGGCGCGCGCCGAGGGCGCATATCAGGCGCGATTCCTCGACGGCCAGCGCGTGCTGTTCGGTGCCGCGCCCGACGCGAGTGCCCGTGAGACGGTGCGTGCCGTGCTCGCCGGTACCGGCGCACGCGTCGATACCGGCGACAAGCCGCAGCCCGGCGAGCAAGACGTGTATGACGCGCAGGTCTTCGATGCCACGAACATGAGCGGCGCCGCCGATTTGAAGGCGCTGTACGCATTCTTTCATCCGGTCGCCCGCAAGCTGACCCAAAACGCGCGCGTGGTGGTACTCACCGGTCGCCCCGAGTCGATGGGAACGGTCGCGGCGGCCGCGGCGGCGCGCGCGGTGGAAGGCTTCACGCGCTCGTTCGCCAAGGAGATCGGCAAGTTCGGCTCCACGGTGAACCTGTTGTACGTGGAACCCGGCGCCGAACCGCGCATCGCGACGCCGCTGCGGTTCTTCCTTTCGGATCACAGCGCCTTCGTGGATGGTCAGGCGCTGACCGTCAGTGCCGGCGGCATCGTGCCCGCCGAGCCGCCGCAAACCCAGGCGCTGGCCGGCAAGACGGCGCTGGTCACCGGCGGCGCCCGCGGCATCGGTGCGGCCACGGCGGCCCGGCTGGCCGCCGAAGGCGCCCACGTGGTGTGTCTGGATATTCCGCAGGACAAGGATACGCTGGAGCAAACGGTGGCCGAGTTCGGCGGCACCGCGCTGGCTCTCGACATCACCGACGACAACGCGCCGCGCCAGATCGCCGATTTCTTCAAGGAAAAATTCGACGGTGTGGACATCGTCATCCACAACGCCGGTGTGACCCGCGACAAGACGCTGGCCAACATGCCCGAGCACTACTGGGACATGGTGCTGGCGATTAATCTGCAGGCGATCCTCGCGGTCGACGCCGTGCTCATGGACGAGAAGATCATGAACGAACACGGCCGCGTGGTCTGCCTGTGCTCGATCGGCGGCATCGCCGGCAACCGCGGCCAGACCAACTACGGCGCGACCAAGGCCGGTCTGATCGGCTTCGTCGAGCGCCGGGCCGATGCCCAGCGCGAGCGCGGGGTGACCGTCAACGCGGTCGCCCCCGGCTTCATCGAAACCCGCATGACCGCCGAAATGCCGTTCGGCGTGCGCGAGGCCGGCCGCCGGCTCGCCTCGCTCGGTCAGGGCGGCACGCCCGGTGACGTGGCCGAAGCCATCACCTTCCTGTGTACCCCCGGCGCCGGCGGCGTGTCGGGCAACGTGCTGCGGGTGTGTGGGCAGAGCCTGATCGGCGCCTGAGCGCGTAACGGCTCACATGCCCGCGGGGCCGCCGGGGCTGGCCGCGGGCAGCAATGGCGCGGGCTGGCGTCTGGGCGGTGTGATTGCGGTGCTCAAATGACCGGCCGTTCCAGCGCTTCGCCGCAGGCGGGCGTGTGTTCGCGCAGCAGGGCCATGAAGGCATCCAGCGCCGGGCTCTGCTGCAATGGCCGGCGCCACAACAACCCCAGATCGCGGGCGGCGCCGTCGATGCGCCAGTTGCTGATCTCCGTGCCCAGGTTGAAGACTTCGATGCAGCAGGCGGGCAGCAGGGTATAGCCGAGCTGTTCGCGCACCATCGCGATGGCGCTGCTCATGCGCGAGACTTCCCAGGCCGGTGTCGCGGCGATGCCGGCGTCGCTCAGCGCGCGATCGGCCAGCGGGCGGATACTGGTATCCGCAGTGAGTGCGATGTAGGGCCGCTTGCGAACCGCCTGGCGCCAGTCGCGCGCACGCGCCACGCCGGCAGTGGGCGTGACCGCGATCAACTGGTCCTGCCAGAGCCGGGTGAATCCCAGGGTCTGGTCGTCCCGCGGGCGCGAGCTCAGCGCAATATCGACCTCGCCGGCGGCCACCCCGCGCTGGATGCTGCCGGCCAGCCCGTCCCGGATGTCGAGATCGATCTCGGGATGGCGCGACGAAAACACGCGCGCGATCCGCGGCAGATGTGACGAGGCGATCG
Source organism: Salinisphaera sp. LB1 (assembly GCF_003177035.1). Lineage (NCBI taxonomy): Bacteria > Pseudomonadati > Pseudomonadota > Gammaproteobacteria > Salinisphaerales > Salinisphaeraceae > Salinisphaera > Salinisphaera sp. LB1. The sequence continues at coordinate 1,927,212 of NZ_CP029488.1, forward strand.
AGGGCAGAGCGGCGACCCGAACCAGGCCACGGCGGAGATGGGCCATATCGCGGGCGTCTGCCAGCGCCTGTTCCATGCCTTCCAGAATATGCCGGGCGTGATCGAGGAAATGGCGCCCGGCCAGGGTCAGGGTCACGCAGCGTGTATCGCGGGCAAACAGCGAAAGCCCGAGCAGGCTTTCGAGTTTTCGGATCGAGGCCGACAGGGCGGGCTGGGACAGGTGCAACTGCTCGGCCGCCCGCGTGAAGCTGCCGCATTCGGCAACGGCGACGAAGGCCCGGAGCTGGCGGAACGCGAACATCGGCTCGCCCATAAACGGTTTGGATGGGCTCATAAAATAAAGCAGCTGGTCAGGCGCCGCGTACTCCACCATGGTCACACAAGCCCGTAGCCGGCCATTCCCGCGCGAATCGCGATGGCCTCACCACAATAAACACGGGCCCGGCCCGCGAAGGGCCGCACGGAGGAGATTGCCAAAATGCTTGCACTGCTGGGTCTGCTGACCATTCTCGTGTTGCTCTACACCATCATGAGCCGGAAGTTGTCGGCGATGGTGGCGTTGATTGCCGTGCCCGTCGCCGCGGCGCTGATCGGCGGCTTCGGGCTACAGACCGGCGCATTCGCGCTCGCCGGCATCAAGAACATCGCGCCGGTGGTCGGCATGTTCGTGTTCGCGATCCTGTTCTTCGGCATCGTCAAGGACGCCGGGCTGCTCGACCCGATCATCGACCGAATCCTGCGTGTGGTCGGCCTCAAGCCGTCGCGCATCGTGCTCGGCTCGGCCGTGCTCGCGGCGATGGTGCATCTGGACGGCTCCGGGGCGGTGACGTTTCTGGTGACCATTCCGCCGATGCTGCGGCTCTACGAACGGCTCGACATGGACAAGCGCATCCTTGCCTGCGTGGTCGCCGCCTCCGCGGGCGTGGCCAATGCGCTGCCCTGGGGCGGGCCGACGTTGCGGGCCGCGGCCTCGCTCAACCTGCCGATCTCGGAGATTTATCTGCCGATCATCCCGGCACAGGTGGTCGGCCTGCTGGCGGTGTTCGCGATCGCCTGGTGGTTCGGCAAGAAGGAGGAACGGCGGCTGGGGCTGACCGGGGCCGCGGCGGCCGGTGGCGGCGAATTCCACACCCACGATCTCAGCGAAGACGAGCGCGCCCTGCGCCGGCCGCGGCGCTTCTGGATCAATGCCGTGCTGGTGGTGCTGGTGCTCGGCAGCATGATCGCCGGCGTGCTGCCGCCAGTGCTCTGTTTCATGCTCGGTACCGTGGTCGCGCTGGTGGTCAATTACCCGAGCGTGGCCGAACAGCGCGCCCGCGTGGACGCCCACGCCCGCGCCGCTCTGATGATGGCCAGTATCCTGCTCGCGGCCGGCGTGTTCACCGGCATCATGGGCCAAAGCGGCATGCTCAAGGCCATGGCGGATTTCGTGGCCGGCCACGTACCGGCCGGGACGGCGCATCACTTTCCCTTCATTCTCGGTATTCTGGCGATGCCGCTGAGTCTGTTGTTCGACCCGGACTCGTTCTATTTCGGCGTACTGCCGGTCCTGGCCAATGCCGGGGCGAGCCTCGGCGTGCCCAAGGTCGAGATGGCCCAGGCGGCGCTCATGGGCCAGATGACGACCGGGTTTCCGGTCAGTCCGCTCACGCCGGCTACGTTCCTGCTGGTCGGCCTGGTCGGTATCGAACTGGCCGATCACCAACGCTTTACCATTCCCGTATTGTTCGGCATTTCCGTGCTGATGACGCTGACCTGCGTGGTCACCGGCGTGTTCGGCATCTGATGCGCGCATCGCAGAGCCCATCATGACCTCGATTCGTATCGGTTCCGGCGCCGGTTATTCCGGCGACCGTATCGATCCCGCGGTGGAACTCGCCGAGCACGGCGATATCCGCTATCTCGGCTTCGAATGCCTGGCCGAGCGCACCATCGCGCTGGCCCAACTCGCGCGCCTGACCGATCCCGACGCCGGCTACGACCCGTTGCTCGACGCGCGCTTCCGGGCCGTGTTGCCCGTCTGCCATCGGCGCGGCATCACCGTGATTACCAACATGGGCGCGGCCAACCCGGCGGCCGCCGCGCGCCGCACCCGCGAGATTGCCCGTGAACTGGGCCTGTCCGGGCTCAAGATCGCCTACATCGCCGGCGACGACGTCCTGGCTCGCGTTCGGGACGATGAATTCGAACTGATGGAAACCGGCGCCCCGGCATCGAGCCTGGGCGATCGCATCATTTCGGCCAACGCCTATCTCGGCATGGCGCCGATCATCGAAGCGCTCCGGGCCGAAGCGGATGTGATCATCACTGGGCGCGTGGCCGATCCGGCACTGTTTGCCGCGCCGATCGTGCACGAATTCGGTTGGCCGACCGACGACTGGCGGCGCATGGGCCAGGCGACCGTCGTCGGCCATCTGCTCGAGTGCGCGGGCCAGATCACGGGCGGCTATTTCGCGGATCCCGGCTACAAGGACGTCGCCGGACTGGCCCGGCTGGGTTATCCGCTGGCCGAGGTCGACGCCGACGGCTCGGCGGTGATCACCAAGGTCGCCGGCTCCGGCGGCTGCGTGACCCCGGCAACGTGCAGCGAGCAGTTGCTCTACGAGATCCACGATCCGGCCCGTTACCTGACGCCGGATGTGATCGCCGATTTCTCGCAGGTCCGTCTCGAACCGGACGGGCCCGACCGGGTTCGGGTGGTCGGTGCCGGCGGGCGGGCCCGGCCCGAGAGGCTCAAGGTCTCGATCGGGTACCGCGACGGCTTCATCGGCGAGGGGCAGATTTCCTACGGTGGCGCCGGCGCGGTCGAGCGCGGTCGGCTGGCGCTGGATATCGTGCGCGAACGGTTGGCGCTGACCGGCGTGGCCTGCGACGAGATCCGTGCGGAACTCATCGGCCTGAATGCCCTGTTCGAAGGACAAGCGGACCAATATCCCCCCGAGGTGCGCGCACGTGTCGCGGGCCGGACAGCCTCGGCGCAAGCCGCGGCCTGTATCGGCAACGAGATCGAGGCGCTCTACACCAACGGCCCGGCGGGTGGCGGCGGATCGCAAAAGTCTGTGCGCGAAGTCATTGCGGTGGCCTCGACGCTACTCGCGCGCAGCGCCGTATCACCGGCTGTGCATTGCCTGGAGGTCTGATGAAGGTGCGCGAACTGGCCCATGCCCGAACGGGTGACAAGGGCAATATTTCCAATATCTCGGTGATCGCCTTCGACGCGGCCGGCTATGCGCGCCTGCACGCGCAGTTGACGGTCGAGCGCCTGGCGCGGCATTTCGCGTCGCTGGCGCCGGAACGGGTCGAGCGCTACGACCTGCCCACGATCCGGGCATTCAATTTCGTGCTGCACGGCGTGCTGGCCGGCGGGGTCACCCGCTCGCTGGCCCTCGATGCGCACGGCAAGTGCCTGGGCTCCTATATGCTGGAACTCGAGCTGCCCGATGACTGGGCTGGTTCCGGCTGCGGCAGATAAAACAAGCGATTGACGGCAATGTCCGGCCGCACGCGACCGTGTTTCGCCGTGCCGGATGGTCCGGACCCTGCGGCTCGCCCTTCATCACCCGCCATGTTCGGTAAGCCAGGCCGCGATCCGGGGCCAGATCTCGCCCCGGGCCGGTTTGGCCACGACGATGCCCGGGTGATCGTAATCGACCTCGAAGCCGTGCCGGCGGCCAGCGACTTGAAACGTCTTGTCGGGGCTCGCCATCGGTTCGATGAAGCGACGGCAGCCGGCGCTCGGATCGACCCGGTCGGCCGCGCCGCTCATGGCCAGGACCGGGGCGTGAATGCGCGCCAGTTCGGCGTCGAACCCGGCGCCGTGCCGGCGCTCGACCCAGTCGCAGGCATCGAATACGGCGGCGGCGGGTTCGTCTACCGGGCCGAGGCCGGCGGCGCGGGCCGGCAGATGGCCGAGTATGCGGGCGATGGTCTTCGTCGCCAGATTGCCCGGCCGGTCGAGCATTCGTTTGCCAATGTGGTACTGGCTGGCGAGCAGCACCAGGCCGCCGACGGTCTCGGCCGGCAGCCGGGTGGCGATCGCCCGGGCGGCCAGCACGCCGCCGAAGGAATGCCCGACCCAGAACGCCGGGCGGTCGTGGGTGCGGGCGATACGGCGCGCGACTACCGGCAGATCGTGGGTCAGATGCTCGACCAGCCCGCAACGCCGGGTACAGTGTGGCGAATCGGATAGCCCGCGCCGCTGGACCATCGTGACCGGATGGCCGGTCCGGGCGAGATAGGCGGCCAGACCCACCTCGCGCGCCGATAGCCAGAAGCGGCGATCGGTGAACATGCCGTGGACCAGTACCACGGGCGCGCCGTGGCGTTCGGCGGCGGCATCCACACGCAGGATGCGAAACATGCCGCCGTCGTCGCCGTCGATATCCTCGACGGCAAGCGCGAGTGGCCGGACGTCAGCCACGCAGCACGCGCCAGCCGATCGCCACCATGCAGGCGGCCACGATCAGCGTGATGAGACGGCGAAGCTGCAAGAAGCCACGTCCCTGCCAGCCTTGGCGGGCGCCGTTTTCATCCGCCAGCCAGGCGATCACAAGCGCCGCCAGTAGCATGAAGAACGGCCACGGCTGGCTGATCAGCAGGGCCGGCCAGGCGATCAGCGCGGGCACCACCGCCATCACCATGTCCTGTGCCGGTGCCTGCTTGGCGGCCAGCATGCGGCCCCATTGCACGCCGCCGGTGAACGACACGATAGTCGCGAGATACGCCAGCAGCCAGTGCAATGCCGGGGCGGCCTGCCCGCCGTCATGGGCGAAGGCGTAATACACGCCGGCAGCGAAGGGCAGGACCGCGAGCGCGGTCAGCGCCGTGGCCAATGACAGGGCGGATACGGAACGCGCCATGGATACTCCTGGGTCGTATTTACGCGGTTGGTGTGCGGCGCTGTGCGAAATAGGCTTCGAGCCGGCGCACCAGCGGTTTCATGAAATAGTTGGATTCGGGCATCAGATCGACGGCGACGCCATGCGCGGTTAGCGTCTCGGCGACCAGCGGGCCGACCGCGGCGACGCCGCAGCGCGCGAGTGCCGCGGCCAGTTCGGTCTCCCGCATGTCGCGCCTGGCCACCTTGAACAGGCGCCGGACCTGCGGCGAGCTGGTGAAGGCCACGGCGTCGAGCTCGCCGGCCACGATGGCCGCGATGAATGTTGCCACCGCGGCGTTGTCGGCCTGGTCGGCATAGACATAGGGCGCCACGGGTAAGGCGATGGCGTCGTGCGCGGCCAGGGCCTGCATCAGCGGCATGTTCGGGTCGGTGCCGTAGCGTTGGACGCCGACGCGGTGGCCGGCGAGATCCTGATCGGACAACGTATCGATCACCCCGGCCGTGGTGGGCGCGGTGGCGGGCAGATCCACAGCGATGCCATCGGCCTTGAGTTCGCGCACTGGCTTGGGCCCGCGGGTGATGGTGCGCGCCGCGGCCAGCGCCTGCCAGAAGCGCTGGCGGCGCGCCGGGCGATCATCGGCGGTAAACGCGCGCAGCCGGCGGACGCCTTCGCCGGTCAGCCAGATCATGTCGTCCAGCCCGTGCTCGATCACATCGTCGATCCAGGCCCGGATCGGCGCCGGGTCGGGCGCGTCGCGGATATCGACCAGCGGACAGCGCATGATCGTTGCGCCGCGGCGCTCGAGCATATCGGCGAACAGATCGAGCTGGCGCGATTCGGGAACGCCGATACGGCGCCCGGACAGTGCATCCGCTGGGTCGGCCATGCGTGATTCCTCAACAGACTCTGTGGTCGAGTTTAGGCCCTGTCGCCGTTTGATACGACAGCGGGGCGGGCGGGCGCAACCGGCGCGGCCCCGGTGTTGCGACTTTACGGGGCGCGACGCACACTGACAGCGTGCATTGACAAGGTCGGGTGAAGAACATGTTCTGGCTTTTCGCCCTGGTGCTCGCCACGTTGGGCGTTGTGGGTTTCATGGCCATGCGGCTCGAGCGGATCCGGCAACGGGTGGCGGCACTCGAGGCCGAGATCGCGCGGCTGGGCCGCGATCTGGAGATCGAGGATCGCGAATTCGACAGCCTCATGGCCGAGATCGGCGGCAGCCGCATCGTGATCGAGCTGACCGCGCCGATGGCCCTGGCGCGCGAACGCTCGCGCTGGGCAGGCGCGCTCGCCGGCGTCGCGCCGCGTCTGATCCGGCGGCGTGTCTACGCCGAGGCCGCCGCCCAGGTGAAACAGGTCCTCGACGAGCGGGCAGTGGCGGCCGAGGTCAGCGTGTTTCATCCGAGCGGCGCCTGAACGGCCATGATTGTCCTCGTCCTTGTTCTACTGCTCGGGCTTGCGGTTGTGCTGTCGGCCCTGGCCTGGCGCAGCGGACAGGTTGAGCGGCGTCTTGATCGGGCCGAGTCCGGCCTGCGGCGTCTGCGCGGGTTGCATGGGGAGGCGCTGGCACTCGAAGCCGCGCGCGGGCGTTTCCGGCGGCGTCAGCGTGAGGTGGAGCGCGCGGTCGAGACCGGCGCGCACGGCGTGGAAAGCGCACATCGCTCGCTCGCCGGCCGGCTGGGCTGGCCCGCGGGCGAGGGCATCTACCGGCGGCTGCGCGGGCTGAATCGAACGGTCGGACGCGGGGTTTCCGGGCTGTTTGCGCCGTCCACCACTGCGCGGCGCCGCGAATCGATGGCGCGCTGGCGTGCGCGGCGCAAGGACACGCCCGACCGGGACGATAATTGAACACCCCGGTTTCAAGTCTGCGGCGAATCAGTCGATAGGTGCGGTGATGGATGGAAAGCATGCAAAGTGTCGCTGGCTGCCTCGCCTGGTCTGCGGACTGGCACTGGCAGCGTGGGCGTTGACCGCCAGCGCCGGCGAGTCGTCGCCGCCGCGCCACGCCGGTCGCGACCTGCGGCATGGGCCGGCCTCGGGTGGTCCGGCCCGCGGGGCCCCGTATTTGCCCTACTATCCGCAGATCGGGATCGATGTCCGGCCGGAGCTCGAGCACTGGCCGAGCAATTATCGGCCCGATGGCTATCGCCTGCCGGGCTACGACGGCAGGCCCGCCGGGCATCACGTCTGCCGCGGCGCGCACGGCACCACCCTGTCCAGCGCGGGCACCCGGTGTCCGCCCGGGCAAAAGCCGGAAACCGGGGGGCGCCATTTGTCCTCGGACGGTTCCTGAGCCAGGCTCCGGAACATGGTTTCCTCGCCCTAAAGTTCGACCCCGGGGCGCCGATACAGCCAACAACACGTGGATGGTGCCGGCAGTATCGCCGATGCCGACAAGGAGTCGCTGACCATGTCCTCAAGTTCTTATACTCCGACGCTTTCCTCGCTGGGCGTAGGTTCGGGCCTCAATCTGAGCTCCCTGCTGGACGGTCTCAAGTCCTCCGAGCAGACCCGTCTGCAACCGCTGCAAACGCGGGAGGCCAGCTATAAGTCGCAGCTGTCGGCGTACGGCACGCTGACGAGTGCGGTCAAGAATCTTCAGGGCGCGGCCGACAAGCTCAACGACCCGAGTCTTTATAATTCGACCAAGGTCGATGTGGCCGGCAGCGCGGTCACGGCCAGCAGCAGTACGAGCGCAGTGCCCGGCAGTTACAATGTGTCGGTCTCGCAGTTGGCCCAGGCGCAGTCGCTGGTGGCGTCGCCGGTCGCCGACAAGACCGCCAACATCGGCGCCGGCGGTACGATTTCCATCACCACCGGCAGCAACAGCCCGGTCAAGATCGATCTTGCGAACGGCAAGAGTTCGCTGGCGGATATCCGCGATGCCATCAATAACGCCAATGCCGGCGTTTCCGCTTCGATCATCAACGATGGCAGCGCCACGCCGTATCGTTTGGTGCTGTCGTCCGACGCCAGCGGTACGGCCAACCAGATCACGGTCTCGGCCACGGATGCGAGCGGGGCGAGCGGCACGCCATTGGCGAATCTGCTCAGCTATAACAGCAGCAACTCGACCGGCAACGTCATGACGCAAACGGTCGCGGCACAGGACGCCAAGTTATCGGTTAACGGTATTGCCATCAGCCGTAGCAGCAACACGGTGAATGACGCTATTCAGGGCGTGACGCTCAACCTCAACGCGACCACGACCAGTCCCGATCAGGTCACCACCACGCGCGACAACAACACCATCAAGGGCGCAATCAAGAATTTCGTGTCGGCCTACAACAGCTACCAGGGCAAGGTCAGCTCGCTGACCGCCTTCAACGGATCGAGTCCGTCGAACAATGGTGTGTTGCTGGGTGATTCCACCGTCCGGTCGGTGGAGTCGCAGGTCAACAAGGTGCTCAATACGCCGGTAAGCGGTGGTAGCCTGTCGACGCTCAGCGATCTCGGCATTTCGCTGCAGACCGACGGCACGCTCAAGATCGATAACGAGAACAAGCTCGACACGGCCCTTGCCAGCGACCCGCACGGCGTGGCCCAGCTGTTCTCGGGCGATCCGAGCAAGACGGCGACGACCGACGGGGTGGCCGGCATGCTCTCCACTGCGATCGGCAACATGACCGATAAAAATGGCCTGCTCAGCAGTGCCAGCAAGGGCGTACAGAACAGCATCGACGACGTGAAAAAAAGCATGACTGACATGCAGAAGACCATCGATGCGACGGTCGCGCGTTATCAACAACAGTTCGTCCAGCTCGATTCGCTGATGTCGAGCCTGAATTCTACTAAATCTTATCTGACCACCCAGTTGTCCCAGCTCAACCCGTCGTCTTCGTCATCGAAGGGCTGATCTGAGCGGCTGCTACCGACCCGCAAGAGTGGCTGTCCATGAATACGCAAAAATCCGCGCAGGCGTACGCCAACGTCGGCCTGACCAGTGGCGCGATGAGCGCGTCGCCGCATCAGTTGATCGTGATGCTGTTCGACGGTGCCCAGGCTGCGCTGCGCAAGGCCGGGTTCGCGCTGGCCGCCGGCGATGTGCCGGCGCGCGGCCTGGCATTGTCCAGGGCGATCGATATCATCGAACGGGGGCTGCGCGACGCGCTCGACATGGAGCGCGGCGGGGAGCTGGCCGAACGGCTCGACGCACTTTACGACTACATGATTCGCCGCTTGATGCAGGCTAATCTCCGGGGTGACGGGGAGGCGATCGCCGAGGTCGAGCGCCTGCTGGACGATATCGCCTCCGCCTGGAAGCAGATCGGCTGAGGATCATGATATGGCGCAGCGAGTGACCACGGGAGTGGGCCATGACGGCGATATCCTTGATCGCTATGAGATGATTCGCGACTACAGCCGGATGATGCAGCACTATGCGCGCGCCGGCGACTGGGATCGCCTTCTCGAACTTCAGGCCGCCTACGTCGGGGCCATGGAAGCGTTGGCAGACGCCGAGCACAAGGTGACGCTCTCGGCCGGCGCCAATGACCGGAAAATCGATCTGATCGGCGAGATCCGTATTGCCGAGGCCGAGGTCCGCGAATGCCTGGATCGTCGTATGTCCGAGCTTAGCCGGGATATGGCCGATTCGCGGCAACGCTGGAACGCGGCGCGCGCCTACGAGACGCAGGGGCGGGCATAGCCGGGCCGTCACTTGGGCACCATCACGCCGATTCTGGATACCCTGCTGCCCCAGGTGTCGGGGCGGGCCGGGGATGTGGCCCGCATCGGCGCGCGTGCGGCGCATGGTCCGCTATCGGCCCTGCGCCCGGTCAGTGGCGACATGTCGCCGCTGGCGCCACGGGGCGCCATAGCCTATCCGGGACGCGACAGCAGTGCCGCCTCGGTGCGCGGCGCGTCCGCCCCGCGCGCCCGCAGTCATGCCCCCGACGCTGAAAAGCCCAGTGCACGCGATATCGCCCGCGCGATCGCCAGCGGTGGCGGTCGTCAACCGTCTGCACAACTGCATCTGTCGCGTGGCGGCGGCGCGCTCGCGCGATTGCTGGGCGAGGTGACGATCGGCCACGAGCCGTTGCCGGTCACGCGGGCGCAACCGCTGGCGGCCGGTGCGCCAAGACCTTCGGATCTGGCCGCCCTGCTGGCCCAGCAGGTCACGAGTAGCGGCCTGTTCTACGAGTCGCATCTTGCTGCCTGGGTGCGGGGGCGGTTTCCCCGGGCACGCCTGGAGGCGGAGTCCCAGGCGCGGCCGGGGGCAGGCTCGAGCCAGCAGAGCACGACCGCGCAGGCCGATCCCCAAGGCGCGCCGGCCCCCGAAAGCCCGCAAGCCAACGCGAACGCGGCGTCGATCGATCCACGGCTGGCCACGCTGGTTCGTCAGCAAATCGAACTACTGGCCGGGGGGGTGTTTCAATGGCAGGGCGAGGCTTGGGCCGGGGCACCCATGCGATGGTCGATCGAGCCGGAGTCCGACGGCCCGGCGGCGGGTGAGCCGGAGGGTAGCTTGCCCGTCACTACGGCGCTGTCGCTGGATCTGCCCGGGCTCGGCGCCGTCGAGGCAAGATTGCAGGTGGCGGGGGATCATATCAGCGTGGCGGCCTGGGCCGAGGATGGCGCCGGGCGCCGGCTGATGGCCGCCGATATGGCGAGGTTGCGCCGGCGTCTGCGCCAGGCCGGATTCGGCGCCCCATCCGTTCGCCTCGTAACCGAGCCGGGCGCATGAGCCGAGAGCGCTCAGGCCCTCCGGCGGACGATGGCGATGAGCGCCGGCACGCCGTGGCGCTGCGTTACGACAGCCACGAGGCGGCCCCGCGGGTGGTCGCCAAGGGCTATGGGGACATCGCGGATGCCATCATTGTCCGTGCCCGCGAGCATGGCCTGCAGGTGCACGCCGAGCCCGATCTCGTTCGCCTTTTGGCGCAGGTCGATCTGGATGCGCATATCCCGCCATCGCTGTATGTCGCAGTCGCGGAACTGCTGGCATGGGTGTACGAACTGGAACAAGCGGCGCTCGCGAACAGTACGGCAGGCTAATCGTAAAAAAGCATTTCTTGTCGAATTTTCTGACGAACGGTTTTGACCTTGCTTTGTTGTTTGCCATAACTTGATTATGCGTGAACGGGGTATGCTTTCGCTGTCGCTCTCGTACGCGCAAAGTGAACGGCGCGTAACCTTCCTGACACAGACATCGGTTATCCCGTCACACTTAAAGGGGGGGGGCTTGCCTACCTGTCGATTGCGATAGGGGGGAGCAATGCCGAAGCACGAGGTGCCAATTGCAAACCGATCATCTGCTCGACGATATCCGCGAAGTCAATCTGTCCTACCTGTTGCTCATGCAGCGCTTGATCAACACGGATCGCGAAGCCGCCATGTTTCGTCTCAAGATCGACGACGAAATGGCGGATCTGCTCAGTCGCATACCCGTGTCGGAGCTGGCGCGCCTGGCCCGTTGCAATCAGCTGCTCTGTCATTTCTCACTGCATGATGCCGACCAGTTGCATTCGCTCATCCGGGCCACCGGCGACGACAGCATGCGCCAGGTGCACGCCGCGATCCTGCTCGGCAGCAACGAGCGCCGCGCCGCCAACGATCGGCGACAGGGCGAGCGGCGCCAGGGCGAGCGGCGTAGTCACGATCAAGGGCCGCCGGGCGGCGTCGAGCGGCGCCAGGACGAGCGCCGTGCCGAAGCCGGGGGGCGTCGCCAGGCTCCGCGGCGCGCCGCGGATCGCAACGACGACGGCGAGACGTCACAGGAAACGCGGAAGGCCGACGGCCAGGGTTGATCGGGCCGGCCCGTGGTCGGGCCCGTCCGTGTTTGGTGCAAGTCCCGGGGGGGGACCACATGACCGAAAAAAGCGTCATCGACGAGGGACGCCAGATCAGTCTCGCGATCGAGATGATCAAACTGGGTGCGCGGCTGCAGGTGCTGCAGACCGAAACCGATATCAGCCGGCGCCGGTTGATCAATCTGTACAAGGAGATTCACGGCGAATCGCCGCCCAAGGGCATGCTGCCGTTCTCGACCGACTGGTACGTGACCTGGTTGCCGAACATTCATTCGTCGCTGTTCTACAACATCTATTTGTCGCTGTCGGGCCATCCCGACCGCGACCGGATGCAGTCCGTCGTAAGCGCATATCGGCTGTATCTGGATCAGGTGCCGCTTGGCGACGACGGCAAGCCGGTGCTCGGCCTGACCCGGGCCTGGATGCTGGTGCGTTTCTTCGAAAGCGACATGATGAGGTTGTCGACCTGCCAGCGTTGCCACGGTAGTTTCGTCAATCATGCGCTCAGTCTCGATCAGGATTTTGTCTGCGGGATCTGCCAGCCGCCGTCCCGGGCCGGCAAGACACGCAAGAAGGCGCGCAGTAAAGCGGCGGCCCGACTGATGCACTAGCTGGGTAAACCCGCCGGCTTGTTTCGGGGCGAGGCCGAGGATGCAGGCAGCGTCGCGGTCCCGGCTACCGGGGCGCATTGCGGCGGCGGGTGGAATCGTCCATGAGGTTGCCGCCGCGGCGAGCCACGGCCCTTGGCTGGCGCCGCGCGAGGCCGCCCTCGCTTGTGAGCTTCTCGCGAGGCCGGCGTCGGTCTTTGTCCGCATCGCCTACTGGCGGTTTCGTGGCAGGCTTGCCGCGTTCAAGTTCTCGCCCGGGCCGCCGTTAAGGGCTCTACGCCTAAACAGTCGTCAAACGTGATCATGCCCGATCGCGAGGGGTCGCCAAGTGCTTGTCGTAGCCGGCTATATCGTTGTCATTGTCTCTGTGCTGGGCGGGTATCTCCTGGGCGGCGGCTATATGGGTGTCCTGTTTCAGCCGGCCGAGTTCATGATCATTTTCGGCGCCGGCATTGGGGCGTTCCTGGCGTCGACCAATGGCAAGGGGGTGTCCGCCATGATCCGCGTTTTTCCCAAGCTGTTGCGCGGGCATCGCTACAGCAAAGCCGTCTGTCTCGATCTGATGACCCTGTTGTATCTGCTTATGGCCAAGGCGCGCCAGCAGGGCATGATGGCGCTCGAGGCCGATATCGAGGATCCGGCGAGCAGTGAATTGTTCGCCAACTATCCAACCCTGTTGGCCGATCCGTTGATCATCAACTTCATCGCCGATTACATGCGGCTGATGATTAGCGGCAACATGGATGCCTTCGAGATCGAGGCCCTCATGGATCACGAGATCGAGACCTTCCAGCAGGAAGCCGAGGTGCCGGCCCATGGTTTGTCGGCGATGGGCGATTCGTTACCGGCTTTCGGCATTGTGGCTGCGGTGATGGGCGTAGTGCATGCGTTGGGCGCGGCATCGTTGTCGCCATCCGGCATCGGCCCGTTGATCGCGCACGCCATGGTGGGGACTTTTCTCGGTATTCTGCTCGCCTACGGTTTCGTCTCGCCGCTGGCGGCGCGCGTGCGAACCCAGATCGATGACGTGGTGAAGGTGCTGCAGACGGTCAAGGTCACGCTGCTGGCGCACCTCAACGGTTACCCGCCGCCGCTCGCCATCGAGTTCGGTCGCAAGGCACTGTTCTCGGCCGAGCGGCCGGCATTCTCCGAGCTGGAGAATCATGTGCGTGAAGTCCGTGCCGAGGGCGCGCGGCAGAACCCGTGAGTGACGATAGCGCCCGTCGACCGATTGTCATTCGGCGCAAGCGCCATCAGCGCCATGTGCCGCACGGCACCTGGAAGATCGCCTACGCTGATTTCATGACCGCGCTGATGGCGTTTTTCCTGGTCATGTGGCTGCTGTCGGGGCTGAGCTCACCACAGATGAAGAGCGTGAGTAAATATTTTCGCACGCCGCTCAAGGTGGCGCTGGTGGGTGGTGATAAAGCCTCGGCCAGCAACAGCGCGATTCCCGGTGGCGGCGACAATCCGGTGCATTCCGATGGCGAGGTGGCGCGCACCACGCCACGCGCGACCAACTATCATGCCGATAATCGACGGCTAGACCGCCTGCGGGCGCGGCTCCAGGCCCAGATCGAGCAGGACCCCAAGCTCAATCGCATGTCCTCTCAACTCAAGATTGAGATGGTGCCGGACGGCCTGCGGATCCAGATCTTCGATTCCAAGCGCCGGCCGATGTTCAAGCTGGGCAGTGCCCGGCTCGAGCCCGACATCAAGCAGCTACTCGAGCGTATCGCGCCGACCCTGTCGACAGTCGACAACAAAATCACGCTGACCGGGCATACCGACGATCTGGCCTATGCGAGCGGGCCGAGCGCTTACAGCAACTGGGAACTGTCGGCGGATCGGGCCAACGCCGCCCGCCGAGCGCTGGTAGCCGGCGGCATGGCGCCGACCAAGTTGCTGCGTGTGATCGGTGCGGCCGATACCGACGATGTCGAGGGCAACAAGCCGGGTTCCCCCCTCAACCGGCGGATCAGCATTCTGCTGCTCAACGATCGGGCCCAGCGCCGCATCGAGGCGTCCGGCCGCAGCGTCGAAACCCGTACCGTGCCGATTCGCCCGCCACAGGGCAGCGCGGGCAAGGTGGCGCCGGCGGATATGCAGCTGGGAGTCATATTGGGCTGGGTCACGCCTAAAGTTCCGCGCGTTCCGAACGATATTTCAGGGTAGCCGGACGCAATTGCCGGACCCCGCACAGCGCGACCAAAGAATAAACCGTATGGACGTCAGCGATTTCTACGACACCTTCTTCGAAGAGGCGGGCGAGCTGCTCGAGGACATGGAGCGTCTGCTCATCGAGCTGGATACCGACGCGCCGGACCGCGATCATCTGGATGCCATCTTCCGCGCGGCGCATTCGATCAAGGGCGGGGCCGGCACGTTCGGCTTCGAGGCATTGCAGGACACCACGCATCGCATGGAAAACCTGCTCGACCGGGCCCGCAACGGCGAACTCACGCTGGATCGGGCGGCGGTGGATATTCTGTTGGAGGCAGGTGACGTGCTCAAAGGTCAGGTCGAGTCTTATCGTGAAGGTCAATCCCCGGATGCCGAGGCCGCCGATCGCATTTGCCGTGTGCTGCAGCAACTGGCGGAGGGCGCGTCCCCGTCTCCGATCTCGGCCGAGCCGGGAACCGGCGCCCCGGCGGATTCTGCGCAGGTCGATACGGGCGAGCGCTGCCTGAGCATCCGCGTCACCGGCATCGGTGCCGGCGATGCGGACGCCCTGGCCGAGGAATTGGCGTTGTTCGGCGCCGTGACCGATCGTCGCGATGAGGCCGAGGCGCTCACGCTTGAGCTGACCACATCGGCTGCCACCGCCGATATTTCGGCCGTACTCTGCTTCATCGTGGACGAGGATCAGATTCGGATCGAGCCGGCCGGGCCAGCGCAGGCGGCCGGCGACGGCGCGCGGCTGCGCGTTATCCTGGACGGCGTGACGCCGGAAGATCGGCCCGGCCTGGTCGAGGAAGTCGGCCTGTTCGGGGAAATCGTCGCGCAACATGCGGACGGCGAAAGGCTGAGCCTCGATCTGGTCAGCGACCAGCCGGCCGAGGATATCGCCGCGGTGCTGGCGTTCCAGCTCGATGCCAATCAGATTCACGTCGAATCGTTGACCGCCGATGCGCCCGCGGCGGCCGAGTCGAAGCCTGAGGCGAGCCCGGGTGAAGGCCCGTCAACCGACAAGACAGACCAGACAGCGGCCGGTGTGTCGCCGTCGAAACCCACGCCGTCGAAGCCTGCGCCCGCAGCACAGGCCGCGTCCGGTGAGCGGCCGCGCGAGCGATCCGGGTCGGAGTCGACGTCGGTCCGCGTGCCCACGGACAAGATCGATCAGATCATCAACCTGGTCGGTGAGCTGGTGATCACCCAGTCCATGCTCGAACGCGCGGTCGGCGAACTCGACCGCGAGCACGGCGAGGGGCTGTCGGAAGGCATGGGGCAGCTCGCACGCAATGCGCGCGACCTTCAGGAATCGGTGATGTCGGTGCGCATGGTGCCGATGGACTTCGCCTTCAATCGCTTCCCACGTCTGGTCCGCGACCTGAGCGCCAAGCTCGGCAAGGACGTGAATCTGGAAACACGCGGTGGCGCGACCGAACTCGACAAGGGCCTGATCGAACGGATCATGGACCCGATGACGCATCTGGTGCGCAACAGCCTCGATCATGGCATCGAGGATGCGGCGACCCGCGAGGCCGCGGGCAAGCCCGCGGCCGGGCAGTTGACCCTGTCGGCCCGTCATCAGGGCGGCAACGTCGTCATCGAAATCGGTGACGACGGTGCCGGGCTGTCGCGCGAGCGTATCCTGGCCAAGGCGCGCAGCAACGGCCTGGCCGTGAGCGACGACATGCCCGACGAAGAGGTGTGGCAGCTGATCTTCGCGGCCGGTTTCTCGACCGCCGAGCAAGTCAGCGATGTCTCCGGCCGCGGCGTTGGCATGGATGTCGTCAAGCGCAACATCGCCCAGCTCGGCGGGCACGTCGATCTGCGTTCGCAGCAGGGCGTGGGCACCACGGTGCGGGTGATCCTGCCGCTGACACTGGCGATCATGGACGGCATGGCCGTCCGCGTGGGCGACGAGGTGTTCATCCTCGCGCTCGGTGCCATTCTCGAATCCATGCGCATCGACGAATCCGCCGTGCGCACGGTCACCGCAGGTCATCATGTGATCGAGGTTCGCGGCGAATATCTCCCCCTGGTGGCGCTGCATCGGGCGTTCGACGTCGAAGGCGCGCAGACCCGGCTCGATCGCGGCATCGTCGTCGTGGTGTCCAGCGAATCCCGACGTTTCGGTCTGTTCGTGGACGAGCTGATCGGCGAGCAGCAGGTCGTGGTGAAGAACCTCGAAACCCATTTCCGCAAGGTCGCCGGCATCTCGGCGGCCACTATCCTGGGCGATGGCAGCGTGGCGCTGATTCTTGATGCCACGGCCCTGTCGCGAATGGCCGGCGCGCCGCGTCCGGCCCGTTCGTCGTCGCAGTCGCCCGCCGACAACAACGTGCCCGCAGAGAGCGTCAGCCATGAGTGAAACGATTGCCGTGACCGAAACCGATCAGCGCGAAGTGCTGGTTTTCACCCTGGGCGGTGAGGAATACGCCGTCGATATCCTCAAGGTGCAGGAAATCCGCGGTTATTCCAATGTGACCCGCATCGCCAACGTCCCCGACTTCATCAAGGGGGTGACCAACCTGCGTGGCGAGATCGTGCCGATTGTGGACCTGCGTATCAAATTCGCGCTCGGGGAAGCCGACTACACCGAACATACGGTGGTGATCGTGCTCAATATCGGCGAGCGCGTGGTCGGCATCGTCGTCGATTCCGTCTCCGATGTGATCGGCCTGTCGGCCGAACAGATCAAGCCGGCGCCGGAATTCGGCGGTCAGATGAACACGGCCTACCTGCAGGGACTGGCCAGCATCGAGGAACGCATGCTGATCCTGATCGATGTCGAGGCGATGATGACCAGCCGCGAGATGGCGCTGGTCGACACGCTCGACGCGGCGACCGCATAGGCGGCCCCGGCCGCCGCCATTGGGAGATCCCCCCGAGAGTGTCCGACGTCATCGAACAACCCCGCGAACCCGCGGCCCCGGAAGCGCCCATGCGCGACCTGATCTTCACCGAGGCCGATTTCACACGCCTTCGGCGCATGATCGGCGAGCGGGCGGGCATCGCGCTATCCGACCGCAAGCGCGAGATGGCTTACAGTCGGCTTGCCAAGCGCGTGCGCCTGGCCGGGGTGCGGCATTTCTCCGCCTATCTCGATCCGCTGGAGGCCGATCCGGCGCACCCGGAGTGGGAACACTTCACCAATGCGCTGACCACCAACCTGACATCGTTTTTCCGCGAGGCGCATCATTTCCCGTTGCTGGCCGAGCACGTCGCGCGCCGTTCGGGGCCGATCTCGGTCTGGTGCTGTGCCGCCTCTACCGGTGAAGAACCCTGGTCGATTGCGATCACCCTCGACGAAGCGCTCGGCCCGGCAGCCGAGCGGGCCGAGATCCTCGCGACCGATATCGACACGCGCGCGCTGGCCGATGCCCGTGCCGGGATCTATCCGTTGGCCACGGTGGAAAAACTCAGCGAGGAACGACGTAAACGGTTCTTCCTGCGCGGTACGGGTGTGCGCGCCGGGCTGGCGCGCGTTGCGCCGCGACTGCGCTCCCGCGTGCGCTTCGCGCCGCTCAATCTGGCTGCCGCGCAGTGGCCGGTCGAAGGGCCGTTCGACGCCATCTTCTGCCGTAATCTCATGATCTATTTCGACAAACCCACGCAGCAGCGAGTGCTGCAGCACTTCGCCGAGCTGATCAAGCCAGACGGGCTCCTGTTCGCCGGCCATTCCGAGAACTTCAGCTACTTCGACAATCCGTTCGTACTGCGCAGTCAGACGGTCTACCAGCTTCGCGGGGGCCGGCGATGAGTGCGGGCGCCGAAGCGTGCCGTGCGGATCCGGCATTCGCCAGCCGTCGCTATGTCGACGTGCATGGCGAAGTACATATCAAGTTGTTGCCGAAGGAGTTCTACGTCACGGACCAACCGTTCGTGCTCACGACTGTGCTGGGTTCTTGCGTGGCCGCCTGCCTGCGCGATGCAGCCGCGGGCGTGGCGGGCATGAACCACTTCATGCTGCCGGATCTGGACGGCGCCGAGAGTGCCCGAATTCGCAGCATGGTTTACGGCGGCTATGCCATGAACCGGCTGATCGACGCTTTGCTGGCCCATGGGGCGCGGCGCGAAAGACTCGAGGCCAAGGTCTTTGGTGGTGCCAACGTGCTGGCCGACATGCGCACGGCCCGCATCGGCGATGCCAATGCCGATTTCGTGCGCGACTACCTGGCTCGTGCCCGTATTCCCATCCTCGCGGAGGATCTCGGCGGCGGCTGGCCGCGCCAGGTCCAGTATGCGGCCGGCACCGGCCGGGCGCGTGTGCGCCGCCTGCGGGTGGTCGAGTCGGCGCTGGCCGAGCGTGAGCGCCGCGTCGCCGAGGCCGCCGCTCCGGTCGTGGCCGGGAGCTCCGCATGAATGCACCGATCAAGGTCCTGGCGGTCGACGATTCGGCGCTGATGCGCCAGCTGCTCACCGCCATCGTCGACGAAGCCCCCGGCATGGAGATGGTTGCGACCGCGCCCGATCCCTATGCCGCGCGCGAGTTGATCAAACGCCATAATCCCGATGTGCTCACGCTCGATGTCGAGATGCCGCGCATGGACGGGCTGGATTTCCTGGAAAAACTCATGCGGCTGCGGCCGATGCCGGTGGTGATGGTGTCGTCGCTCACCGAACGGGGATCGCAGATCACGCTGCAGGCACTCGAGCTGGGCGCAGTCGATTTCGTCGCCAAGCCGAAGGTCAACATTCGCGACGGCCTGGCCAGCGCGGCCGCGGACCTGGTGTACAAGCTGCGCGCGGCGGCCCGATCGCGGCCGGCCGCGCGTTCGACCACTGCGGCGCCTCCCGCGCGATTGACGACGCCCGCCATATCCAGTGAAAAGCTGATCGCCGTGGGTGCCTCGACCGGCGGCACGGAGGCGCTGCGCCGGCTGCTGGAGCCGATGCCGGCGAATGCGCCGGCCATTCTGGTCACCCAGCACATGCCGGCCGGGTTCACGGCGTCGTTCGCGCACCGACTGGATTCGCTGTGCGCCCTGGCCGTGGCGGAAGCCAGCCACGGTCAGCGTGTGTTGCCCGGGCATGTGTATATCGCCCCCGGCGGCGAGACGCACATGAAACTGGCCCGCAGTGGCGCCAACTACACGATCGAGCTCGACCCGAGTGGGCCGGTCAACCGTCATCGCCCTTCGGTGGATGTGCTGTTCCACTCGGTGGCGCGGTACGCCGGAGCCAATGCCGTGGGTGTGCTGCTGACCGGCATGGGCGCGGATGGCGCCGATGGCATGGTGGCCATGCGCGAAGCCGGGGCCACCACTATCGCCCAGGATCAGGCCACATCGGTGGTTTACGGCATGCCGGCCGAGGCCGTGGCCCGGGGCGGTGCCACCTACGAATTACCGCTCGACGAAATCGGCGCGAAGGCCCTGGCGCGGGTCGCCGAAGCCGGCGGCGCCGTCCGTATCTAAAGCCGTCGCGCTCGAACAACCGCTTATTAGAAGGAGATACATTCATGGCTGCTGCCGATCTGCAATTTCTGGTGGTCGACGATTTCTCGACCATGCGCCGCATCGTGCGCAATCTGCTCAAGGAACTGGGCTACCACAACATCGAAGAGGCCGAGGACGGCAACGAGGCGCTCGGCAAGCTCGCGGGCGGACACATCCAGTTCGTGATCTCGGACTGGAACATGCCCAATCTCAACGGTCTGGATATGCTCAAGAAGATTCGCGCCGATGATGGGCTCAAGGACCTGCCCGTGCTGATGGTTACCGCGGAAGCGAAGAAAGAGAACATCGTTGCGGCGGCCCAGGCCGGCGCCAGCGGCTATGTGGTCAAGCCGTTCACGGCGGCCACGCTGGAAGAGAAGATGAACAAGATCTTCGAAAAGCACGGCCTGTAACATCTGCGCACGATACGCTGACGGCGCCAAGGGGGGAGCCATGAGTCACAAGCAAAGTCCGAATCCGGCCGCTGCCGGGGATCAAAACGGCGAACTCATCGACCGCATCGGCCATCTCACGCGTGCGCTGCACGACAGCATGCGCGAGCTGGGTCTGGACAAGGAGGTCGAGAAAGCCGCCGAGGCGATCCCGGATGCCCGCGACCGGTTGAGCTACATCGCCGAGACGACCGAAGCCGCTGCCGAGCGCGCGCTGTCGGCGATCGAGGTCGCGCAGCCGGTCCAGGAGCAGCTGGCCGAGAACGCGAACGCGCTGTCGGCGCGCTGGGACACCTGGTTCGATGCCCCGATCGACCTGGCCGACGCCCGCGAGCTGGTCGCCGACACGCGCGGCTACCTGCGCGAGCTGCCCGAGCAGACGCGAGTTACCAACGCCCAGCTGCACGAAATCATGATGGCGCAGGATTTCCAGGACCTGACCGGTCAGGTGGTCGGCAAGCTGATCGGGGTAATTCGACGCATCGAAAGCCAGCTGGTCGAGGTGCTGGTCGAGCACATGCCCGAGGCCGCCGAATACCGCGGCCGTCGCGAATCCGAGGCCGATGACGGCCTGCTCAACGGGCCACAGATCAAGGCCGACGGTAAAGCCGATGTGGTCACCGATCAGGCGCAAGTCGACGATCTGCTCGAAGAACTCGGGTTCTGAACCCGGGCCGGCGGGCGGTGCCTTGCAAGAGCCGTCCGGCTCGAGCGCGGCCGTATCGGCCGATAAGCGCGCATTAGCGCGCGCATTTCGCCGCCTGGCCACTGCGGTTAGCCCCGCATAATCGCCGCGTGGTTGTGGGGCCGATTCGTTTGAAACGCTCGAACGAAACGCCGCACGCGCGGGTGTTGGGGGCGCCGGGCGATGGCCGAAGACAGCGACGAGGAAAAAACAGAAGACCCGACCCCGCAACGCCTGGACAAGGCGCGCGAGGAAGGTCAGGTTGCGCGTTCGCGCGAGCTCACCACGTTCCTGTTGCTGGCCACCGGCATCGCCGGTTTGTGGCTGACGTCCGGCTGGTTCGTCCAGGCGGTGCTTACGGTCGGGCGGACCGGGTTTACTTTCGGCCCCGGTGTCGCCCACGAGCAGGCGCGCATGATGTCGCAAGTCGTCGGGCAGCTGTTCACGATTGCCCGCGGGATCGCGCCACTGCTCGGGGTGCTGCTGGTGATGGCCCTGGTGGCTCCGAATCTGCTCGGCGGCTGGATGATTTCGGCCAAGTCGATCAAGGTCGATGTCAACCGGCTCAATCCGGTCAAGGGGCTGGGGCGGGTGTTCTCGTCCAATGCCGCCGCGGAACTGGGCAAGGCGATCGCCAAGTCGGTGCTGATCGGCTCGGTCGCTGCCGGCTTCATCTATGCCCACCTCGGCGAACTGATCGGTCTGGCGGGTCAGGATCCGGGGACCGCCATCATGCACGCCCTGCGCCTGGTAATTTTCTGCTGTGCGCTGATGGTGCTGGTGTTCGTGGTGGTGGTGGCGATCGACGTGCCGTTCCAGATCTGGAGCCACCACAAGAAGCTTCGCATGAGCCTCAAGGAAATCAAGGACGAGCACAAGGAGAACGAGGGCGATCCGCAGATCAAGGCCCGCGTGCGCGAGCAGCAGCAACGCATGGCGCGCAGCCGCATGATGGCCGCCGTGCCCGAGGCCGATGTGGTCGTGACCAACCCCAGCCATTACGCCGTCGCGCTGGCCTACGACGGCGAGCAGATGGGCGCGCCGCGGGTGGTGGCCAAGGGGGCCGACGAAGTCGCCGCCCGTATTCGTGACCTGGCGGCCGAACACCGTATTCCGCGGCTGGCCGCGCCGCCGCTGGCGCGGGCGCTGTATCGCCACGCCGACCTGAACACCGAAATACCGGCGGCGTTGTACACGGCGGTCGCCGAAGTGCTTGCCTGGGTCTATCAGCTCGACCGGGCGCGCCGCGACGGCGCTCCGGCACCCGAAACGCCGCGCGATATCGACGTGCCGCCCGAGTTGGCGGTGCCCGCGGGACAGGACTCGACATCATGAACACGCTCACTGCCTGGCTCGGCCGCACTGGCCTCGATCAGCCCGGCTATTACAAGATGCTGGCCGGGCCGCTGCTGATCATCATGATCATGGCCATGATGATCCTGCCGCTGCCGCCATTCGTGCTGGACGTGCTGTTCACGTTCAACATCGCGCTGTCGGTGATGGTGCTGCTGGTGTCCATGTTCACCACCAAGCCGCTGGATTTCGCCGCCTTCCCGGCGGTGCTGCTGTTCGCCACATTGCTGCGGCTTTCGCTCAATGTGGCCTCCACGCGTGTGGTGCTGATGAACGGCCATGAAGGCCCGGGCGCGGCCGGACAGGTGATCGAGTCGTTCGGCGAATTCCTCGTGGGCGGCAATCTCGCGGTCGGCCTGATCGTGTTCCTGATTCTGATCGTGATCAACTTCATGGTGATCACCAAGGGCGCCGGTCGTATCGCCGAGGTTGGCGCACGTTTTACGCTCGACGCCTTGCCCGGCAAGCAGATGGCGATCGACGCCGATCTCAATGCCGGTCTGATCAACGAGGAAACGGCCAAGGCCCGCCGTGAGGAAACCGCCATGGAGGCGGATTTCTATGGCTCGATGGACGGCGCCAGCAAGTTCGTGCGTGGCGACGCCGTCGCCGGCATCATGATCATGGGCATCAATCTGATCGGCGGGCTGATCGTCGGTATCGCCCAGCACGGCATGAGTGTGTCCGGTGCGGCCAAGACCTATACCATCCTGACCATCGGTGACGGCCTGGTCGCCCAGGTGCCGGCACTGGTCATCTCCACCGCGGCCGGCGTGACCGTGTCGCGCGTCGCCAGCGAGCAGGATGTCGGCCAGCAGCTGATCGGTCAGTTGTTCAACAATCCCAAGGTGCTATTCCTGGCGGCGGGCGTGCTGGGTTTGCTGGGACTGGTGCCCGGCATGCCGAACATGGTGTTTCTGTTGTTTACCAGCATGCTCGGCGGGCTGGGCTGGTGGCTGCATCGCGAGGAAAACGCGCGCGCGGCGGAAGCGGCGAGCACGGCGCCGGTGGCGGCGGTCAGTTCCGAGGCCCAGGAAGCCAGCTGGGATGACGTTCAGTTGGTCGATCCGCTCGGCCTCGAGGTTGGCTATCGGCTGATCGGCCTGGTGGATGCCGCACAGGACGGTGAGCTGTTGCGTCGAATCAAGGGCGTGCGCAAGAAGTTCGCCGGCGAGGTGGGTTTCCTGCCGCCGGTGGTGCATATTCGCGACAATCTCGAATTCGCCCCGCATGATTACCGGGTGACGCTGAACGACGTCGAAATCGGGCGCGGCGAGGCGTTCGTCGGCCAGTTCCTTGCGATCGACCCCGGCGGCGCGGTCGGCGAACTGGAAGGCCGGGCCGGGCGCGATCCGGCGTTCGGCCTGCCGGCCACCTGGATCGAGGCGAACAAGCGCGATCAGGCCGAAGCGCAGGGCTACACGGTGGTCGACGCCGCGACCGTGATCGCCACGCATATCAATCATCTGTTGAGTACCCACGCCGCCGACATGCTCGGTCGCTCCGAGGTGAGCCAGTTGCTCGAGCGTGTGAAGAAGGACTATCCGGATCTGGTCGACGAAGTCGTGCCCAAGCCGATCAGCCTGGCCACGCTCACTGCGATCCTGGGTAATCTGTTGTCCGAACAGGTCTCGATCCGGGACATGCGCCGGATTCTCGACACGCTGGCCGTGCACGGCGCACACACCACCGACAGCGACGAGCTGACCGCCGCGGTACGCGTGGCGCTCGGCGCAGCCATCGTCGAATCCTGGTTCGGCTCAGACAGGCAGATCGACGTGATCGCGCTCGACGGCCGGCTCGAACAGATGCTGACCCAGGCGTTGGCCAATGGCGGCGGCATGGAGCCGGGGCTCGCCCAGACGTTGATCGACCAGGCCGACCAGGCCGCGCGCGGGCAGGCCGATCGCGGGCTTGCGCCGGTGCTGGTGGTCAAGCACGAGTTGCGTCCGCTGCTCGCGCGCTTCCTGCGTCGCAGCATCGATTCCCTGGTGGTTTTGTCGCAAAGCGAAATTCCCGACGACCGCCAGCTGCGGGTATCGCAGGTGATCGGGCAGGGCGGATGAATCGAACGGCCTGCGTGCTGGCCGTCGGCGCCGCGCTGCTCGCCCCGGCGTGGCCGGTCATCGCTGCGGGGTCCTGGGTCGCACAGGCGAACCTGCCCGCCATCGTCCATTGCGGACAGCGTTATGTATCGCCGACGCTGGCGCCGCGCGCGACCACGCCGACGGCGGGGCGCGGGATACGGCGTGTTCATTGGCGTTATGGCTATGATCGGCTGGGCGATCCGCGCATGCAGGGCCGGCTTTGCGCGGCCGGACGGTGCGTGGATGCCTCGAGTGCGCGCGGTCAGTCCGACGCGTTCGCGGGCCTGCCCGTGGCGACGCCGTTTCATCTCATTCTGGAAACCCCGGGCACCGGCCCTGTGATCCCGGTCATGCGTGCGGGGCGCGTCCAACTGGTGGTGGATTTCGAATAGCGCCCGGCCCGGCGATGGGACAATGGGCGCCCGGCGGCGCCTGTCAGGCGTCGCCGCGCAGGCGACCGCCGCCGGTCGACGGACTGCGACGGCCGTTGGCCGCATACAGTGAGCCGGAGGCATGGCGCCGGAGGAAGTCCAGCCGGGCCTCGGTATGATCGAGGCGGGTGTTGATGGCCACGCCGTTGATGGCGTTCTGGTTGCGCGCCTGGGCGACGCGCGCGCTCATGCGTGCCCAAAGCTCGCCGCAACCGAGTTGGGCGGCCAGTTCGGCATCCGTGACGCCCGAGTCGGCGCGCGCGGCATCGGCGAGCTCGCGTCGCGCGCGCTCGAGCGATTCCAGCGCCTCGGCCTGCTGGCTCTTGGCTTCGGTGAGCTGCGCGAGCGCGGGATAGGCAACCGGTTGCGCGGCCAGCGCGTCGCGTTCACGCTGAAGCAGGTCCACAAAGGCCTGTACGGCTTCGTCCTGGCGGGCGAGATGCGCGGCGTACTCGGCGGCAAGGCTCATGGCGTGTCCTTGGCGATCTAGTTGTGGCCCGTGAGCTCGCGCGCACTGGCGATAATGCCGTCGGCGATGCGCCCGGTGTCGAAGGTCAGCGTACCGTCGGCGATGCCCTGGCGGATCTCGGCGACGCGCGCGGTGCTGATGTCGTGGCTGGGGTTGCTCGTATCGAGCTTGCTCAGGTGGGTCGATCCGGCGCTTGCGGCCGACGCATCGCTGCGTGCGCCCTCCGGGCGTCGGGCGCCCGAGGTGGATTCGGCACTCTGGCCGGTGTTGACGCGATTGATGCTCTTTTGACGTGTCGGGTCTATGGGCACGGCATTTTCCTCGGTGGCAAGGCCAGTCGGCGTGTGGCTGTGGATTATAACGGCTGCTCGCAACACGACTTTAGAAGTGCGACGCGCTGGCCCCTACGGCGACACGATCACCACGCCCGGCCCGTCCGGCGTGCCGGATACGATCGTGCCGTTGGCTGTGCGCACGCGAACATTGCCACCCGCGGCGGCATTGCCGAGTGCCTTGCCGTGCGTGCTGATCGAGAAACCCGGCCCTTTGGAAACGACTTTAACACTGTCGCCGCGAGAGATGACATCGGGGGCCTCGAGCATGTTCGACACGATGGTCTGGGACTCGGCGATGCGGCGCCGCGCCTGCTGGCCGATGATCGCCTGTTCGCTGTCGGGCAGCCGGTCGCGATCGCGCGTGATGTCGCCTTCGCGCGACGTCAGGTCGCCCGCGGTCAGGGTCTCGCCGGAATCGATGTCGTGGCTGGCGACGAAATAGTGGCCGTACACACGCACATCGGCCTGCAGGTAGCGTGTCGCGGGTGAATCGCCGGGGCAGCGCACACCTACGGTGATCCGGCCGGTCGTGCGCGATGCCTGACCGGGCAGGAACGGCTGCGGATCATGGCAGGCCGGCATGCGCGCGGTGGGCGTGTTCACTGTCACGCTGATGTGATCGCCGACGCCCGCGTTCTCCGCGCGTAGAAAATTGCGGACCTGCGCGGCGAGCGGATCGTCGCCCGCCTGTGCGGCGAGTGGCCCGCCCAGCACGATCACCGCCAGCGAAAGGGCGATGACGCGCGCGCGAGCCATTACTGGATTCATTGACATGCGACGAGTCTAGGGTGTCGCGCCCGGGGGGCTATTGCCGGATTAGCGCACAAAGCGGGGGGCTTTTCGCGCAATTGGCGAGCAGCGCGAGCGCTTAAAGTGGCTCCCGTCGTAGGCATGAGGGGCACGCGATGATCGACCGACTCACCGAGTCGCTGAATTTCTATAGTCAGGCGCTGAATCTGCGCGCCGAGCGTCAGAAGGTTCTGGCCTCGAATATCGCCAACAGCGACACGCCGGGCTACAAGGCACGCGATTTCGATTTCGCCGCGGCGCTGCATGATGCGGTCGACGGCCAGCAGATGCAGGCGCAGAGCCAGGGCGGGTTGGCGCTGGCGACCACCGAGCCCGGGCATATCGCCGGGCAGGGGCCGTCGACTTCGACCGTCGGCGGTGTCGATCTGGCGTATCGCAACCCGACCCAGCCGAGCCTGGATGGCAACACGGTCGACATGAACGCCGAGCGCGTCCAGTTCATGGACAACTCGCTGCATTACCGGGCCGATCTGCAGATTCTCGGCGGTCAGATCAAGGGTCTGAAGTCGGCGATGGCGCCGAGCTGATCGCATCAGCCAATCGTAGGGGGAGCACATGGCAGTCAACAGTATTTTCGGCATTGCCGGATCGGCGCTGACCGCGCAGTCCGAGCGCATGAACGTCGCCGCCAGCAACATGGCCAACGCTGACAGCGTGGCCGGGCCGGACGGCCAGCCTTATCGCGGCAAGGAAGTGCAGTTTCAGGTCGCGGCCGCCCCGGGATCGGAGATCGGCGGTGTGGCCGTATCCGGCGTGACCGACAACCCGGCGCCGTTCCGCAAGGAGTATCGCCCGGATAGTCCGCTGGCCGACGACAAGGGCTACGTCAAGATGCCCAACGTCAACCCGACCGACGAGATGGTCAACATGATCTCGGCGTCGCGTTCCTATGAAGCCAACGTCAACGTGCTCAACACGGGCAAGAATCTGGCGCTCAGCACACTCAAGCTGGGTCAATAAGAGGTCGAGACCATGGCAACCAGTCCCCTGACATCCATGTATGCCAACGCGAGCTCGAAGGCGGCAGCGGCAGCGGCGAGCGCCGGCTCGACTGCGACTGCGTCGGGCGGATCGTCCGCGTCGACCGGCAGCCAGGATTTGAGCAATCGGTTCCTGACGCTTCTGGTGGCGCAGATGAAGAACCAGGATCCGATGAATCCGACCGACAACTCGCAGGTGACGTCACAGATCGCCCAGATCAACACGGTCACCGGGATCAACAACCTCAATGACACGCTCGGCAAGATCACCGGCCAGATCGACACCTCGCAGCAACTGCAGGCGAGTTCCCTGATCGGCCACAACGTCCTGGTGCCAGGCAACGAGGTGAAGGTGGGTGCCGACGGCACGGCGACCGCCTTCGGCGTGGACCTGCCCTCCGACGCCAAGAAGATGAGCATCACCATCACCGACGCGGCCGGCAACGTCGTGCACAAATCCGAATACGCCAACCAGGCGGCGGGCGTGCAGTCGTTTAAATGGGACGGCAAGAATGCCAGCGGCGCCAAGGTCGATCCGGGCAAATACACGGTCAACATATCGGCCACCGGCAGCGACGGCAGCGCCGTCAAGGCGCGGGCGCTGGACACCGGCTACGTCGACGGCGTGGTCTCGGGCGCGTCCGGGCCGCAGCTCGATCTCGGTCCGGGCGGCCTGGTCGGCCTCAGCAACGTCTATCAGATTTTATGAATCCGGCGCGAAAAGCGGTCCGAAACGATCGTTATTCGCGTCATTGAAAACCGCGGGCGCGCTCGATACTGAAGCGGTCCGAGCCAAACTACGAGGGGTGGAGAAATGGGATTCACGCAGGGTGTCAGCGGTCTTCAGGCCGCATCGGCTGATCTGAGCAACATTGGCAATAACATCGCCAATTCACAGACCACAGGCTACAAGTCTTCCAGCACGCAGTTCGCGGATATCTACGCCAACGCGCGTACCGGTCTGGGTGTGTCGGTCGCCGGTACGGCGCAGGATTTCTCCGCCGGCTCGCTGACGAACACCGGCCGCAATCTCGACGTGGCGATCGACGGCGGCGGCTTCTTCCGTCTGGCGCACAACGGCACCACCGAATATTCACGCGACGGTCAGTTCCAGCAGACCAAGAACGGCAACCTGGCGAACAGCAGCGGCGCGTTGCTGACCGGTTACAACGTCTCCAATTTCAATAACCCGAACACAGCGTCTTCGGTCAACGCCGGCGGCAATCCGCAGGTGATCCAGCTGCCCACGCAGGGGCTGAACGCGCGTGCGACCACGCAGGCCTCGCTGTCGGCCGCGCTCGACGCCAGTTCCCCCGTGAAGTCGGGCGCCGCCTTCGACCCCACCAACGCCAATACCTACGACTGGTCGACGCCGAACACGGTTTATGACTCGCTCGGCAACGCGCACAGCGTGAATATGTACTTCACCAAGACCGGCTCGAATCAGTGGCAGGTCAACGGCCAGATGCCGCTCGGGCAGGCGGCCAACGTGGCGACTTCGGTCGGCCAGACGCCGCCGGGGGGCAGCAGCTTTGCGATGAATCTGTCGAGCTTTACCAATGCCGCCGGCAATACGCCGACGCAGGATGGCAACGGCACGTACACGTATACGGACTCGTCCGGGAATAACTACACGGCGCATGTGACCGGCGCGACCGGCAGCAGCGGCGCCTACACCGGCGGTACCGTGTCGTATACCCAGAGTGTGCCGGCGACCCAGCTGAGTTTCGACTCCTCCGGCAATCTCGCCAGTGCGACGCCGACCAGCGGCACCAAGGCCAGCAGCCTCAGTAATTCGCAAGTGGCGTATTCGCTCGATTCCCAGAATGGCTCGTCGCCGATGAGCTTCACGTTCGATTTTGCGGGTTCGACGCAGACGGCGCAGTCGTTCGCCGCCGGCAACCCGTCCCAGGACGGCTATGCCTCGGGCGCGCTGACGGGCATCAAGATCCAGAACAATGGCATGGTCACCGGCAGCTACGACAACGGCCAGTCGATGAATCTGGCCCAGATTGCCTTGGCCAGTTTCCGCAACGAGAACGGGCTGCAACCGGTCTCCGGTAACGCCTGGACCGAGACCGCAAGTTCGGGCCAGCCCGCGCTGGGCACGGCTGGCACTGGCCAGTTCGGCACGCTGCGCGGCGGCACGCTGGAGGCTTCCAACGTCGATCTGTCGAAGCAGCTGGTCAACATGATTGTTTCGCAGCGCGATTACCAAGCCAACGCGCAGACCATCAAGGCGCAGAGCCAGATTCTGCAGACTGCGGTCCAGCTGGGCTGATCGGCGGCTCGGTATAGGACGTCACCATGGATCGATTGATCTATACGGCATTGTCCGGCGCAAGCCAGATTCTGGATCGCCAGTCGGTGGTGGCCAATAATCTGGCAAACGCCTCGACCACCGGGTTCAAGGCGGCCATATCGGCCTATCGGGCGGTCCCGGTTAATGGCGCGGGGCTGCCCACGCGTGCGATTACCGCAGAGACCACGCCCGGGGCGGACCTGTCGCAGGGCCCGATCGAGCATACTGGCCGGAACCTGGACGTGGCGGTCAATGGGCCGGGCTGGTTGGCGGTACAGGCCGGCGATGGCAGCGAGGCCTATACCCGGGACGGCAATCTGCAGCTCGATTCAACCGGCCTCCTACGCAGCGGCGGGCACCCGGTGTTGTCGAAAAACGGCCAGCCGATCGTGTTGCCGCTCAATGCCACGGTCACCATCGCCGACGATGGCACCATCTCCGCCCTGGGCGGTGGGCAGCAACCGAATACGATCTCGCAGGTCGGCCAGCTCAAGCTGGTCGGGGCGCCGGATAACGGCATGAAGCGCGGCGGCGACGGGCTGTTCCGGGCCGCATCGCCCAACGGCGGCACGGCCGGCCCGCTGCAGCCGGACAGGACGGTGCGCGTGGAGTCGGGTTCGCTGGAAGGCAGCAATGTCTCGGCCACCGAGTCGATGGTCGGCATGATCAGCGACGCGCGCCAGTTCGACATGCAGATGAAGATGCTGTCCTCGGCCGACCGGGATGCGCAGTCCGCCAACAAGTTGTTGGATGTGAGCTAGTGCGCGGCGCGTCAGCCCCATTCATCGCGTTTTTAGGTGTCGCTTTCGAGCCGGGCGCCGCTTCGCCGAATGCGCCGCGGTATTGGTGATTCGATACCAGGCAACGAATCGCGGTCGCGCCGCATGAGCGGCGACCGTCAACGAGGGGAAAACTCATGATCCGATCACTCTGGATCGCGAAGACCGGTCTGGAAAGTCAGCAGACCAAGCTCGACACGATCTCCAATAATCTGGCCAACGTGTCGACGAACGGCTTCAAGCGGTCGCGGCCGGTGTTCCAGGATCTGCTTTATCAGGATGTGCGTCAGCCCGGCGCGTCGTCCTCGGTACAGACCAATCTGCCCTCCGGGCTACAGATCGGCTCCGGTGTACAGGCCGTTGCCAACGAACGCCTGCATACCCAGGGCAGCCTGGAACAAACCGGTAACTCGAAGGATGTGGCGATTGAGGGCAAGGGCTTTTTCGCCGTACAGATGCCCGATGGCAGCACTGCATACACGCGAGACGGCAGTTTTCAGCTCGATCAGAACGGCCAGCTGGTGACGGCTTCCGGCTTTACGGTGCAGCCGGGGATCACCATCCCGCAAAATGCGCTGTCGATCACGATCGCCCAGGACGGCACCGTATCGGTGACACAGCCGGGCGGCACGGGATCCAACCAGATCGGTCAGATGCAGTTGTCGACTTTCATCAACCCGGCCGGCCTGCAGAGCATTGGCAACAACCTCTACAAGGAAACCACGTCCTCCGGTCCGCGCAACGATAATCCGCCGGGCGTGAACGGCGCCGGCCTGTTGCGCCAGAAATACGTCGAAAACTCGAACGTCAACGTGGTCGAGGAAATGGTGAATATGATCGCCACGCAGCGGGCCTACGAGATCAATTCCAAGGCCGTCCAGACCTCGGACCAGATGCTGCAGCGTCTGTCGCAGCTCTGATCCAGCGTGGGCAGCCGGCTGCAAAAATGGAGTCCGGGTCGCGCGGTCATGGGTCGCGCGGCTCTGGGGGCTTTGCTGATCGTGGTGCTGGGCGGGTGCGCGCAGCTGCCGCGGCACAACATCGTCACCGGGCCGACCACGGCCCAGCCGCAGCCGCCGCCAGAACAGGCGAGCAACGGCTCGATCTTTGAATCGTCCTACAACAAGCCATTGTTCGAGGATCGACGTCCGCGCCAGGTCGGCGACATTCTCACCGTTGTGCTCAACGAGAATCTGTCGGCCACGAAATCCTCGGCCGCCAAGGCCAGTCGCAAGGGGTCGATCGGGTTCGACCCGACGTCGGTTCCCGCAGCCCTGGGGGCTTGGCTGACCAAGCAGAAAACCAAGCTGTCGGGCTCCAATGATTTCCAGGGGTCGGGGAACGCCAATGCATCGAACACGTTCACCGGCAAGATCACGGTGACCGTGATGAAGGTGTTGCCCAACGGCAATCTCAAGGTGGCTGGCGAGAAGCGTATCGGGATCAACCAGGGCACGGAGTACGTCCTGTTCTCGGGCGTAGTCAACCCGCGCATGCTCGATGCCAACAGCACGATCACCTCGACCCAGGTCGCCGATGCGCGCCTGGAATACTACGGCGATGGTTACATCAACGAGGCCGAGCATATGGGCTGGCTGCAGCGCGTTTTGCTCAATATTTCGCCACTTTAGGCGTGGGGATTGTGATGAAAGGGGGCTTCATCCGTGGCGGCCTGTTTGCGCTGGCCACGATACTGACGGTGCTCGGTGCCAGTCTTCCGGCGAGCGCACAGCGCCTGGGCGACATCGCCACCTTCGACGGCGTTCGCTCGAATCCGCTGGTGGGCTATGGGCTGGTCGTCGGCTTGAACAACACGGGCGACCAGACCACGCAGACGCCGTTCACCGGCCAGGCCGTACGCAACATGCTCACCCAGCTCGGCGTCACCGTGGCCAGTGGTACCAACATGCAATTGAAGAACGTGGCTGCCGTCATGGTCACCGCGGATCTGCCGGCATTTGCCGCCACCGGGCAGAATATCGATGTGACCGTGTCCTCGTTGGGTAACGCGAATTCACTGACCGGCGGCACCCTGTTGATGACGCCGCTCAAGGGCGCCAATGGCAAGATCTATGCGCTGGCTCAGGGCAGCGTGCTGGCTCCGGGCTTGAGCGTCAAGGCGGCCGGTTCCAGCGTACAGGTCAACCAGACCGCGGCTGGCCGCATCCCCGAGGGCGCGGTGGTCGAGCGTGCCGTCGATTCCAAGCTGACCACGCACGGCACCATCGACCTGGAGTTGAAGCACGCCGATTTCGCCACCGCCACCCGCGCGATGCAGGCCGTCAACAACCGCTTCGGACGCTCGATCGCCACCGCCAAGAATCCGCGCCTGATATCGATCGCGGTACCCTCGAACATTGGCTCGACCGTCGCCTTCATGGCGGCGATTCAGAACATCCAGGTTCAGCCCGGCACGCCGGAGCCGCGTGTAATCATCAATTCCCGCACCGGCTCGGTGGTGATGAACGGGCAGGTCACACTGGACCCGGCGGCGGTCGCCCATGGCAGTCTTTCGGTGACTATCCAGTCCAAGCCGATCGTGTCGCAGCCGAACCCGTTGTCGGGAGGCAAGACCGCGGTGGTGCCCAATGCAAACATCAATATCCAGCAGGGCGACGGGTCGCTCAACTACGTGCCGCGGAGCACATCGCTGCAGCAGGTCATCGACGCTCTGAACCGGCTCGGCGCCACCCCGGTCGATCTGATGGCCATTCTGGAAGCCCTGAAGGCGGCCGGTGCGCTCAACGCCGACCTGGAGGTCATCTGATGACTGCCGATGCCACCAGCGGTGCGTTCGCCTACGACGTTTCCGCGATCAACAAGCTCAAGTACACCGCCTCGAAGAAGTCGGACGGCGGCGTGCACGCGGCGGCGAAGCAATTCGAGGCTCTGTTCATCAAGCAGATGCTCTCGAGTATGCGCAAGGCGATCCCGAAGTCGCATCTGTTGGGTGATTCGCCCGCCGACAAACAGTATCAGGACATGATGGACGCCCAGTGGTCGCAGACCCTGGCGCAGCGCGGCATGGGCCTGGCCAAGATGCTGGACAAGCAACTCATCGGACACACGGCCGGCGCGCATTCGACGGTCACGAGCCAGGCGGCGGCCGCAGCGCCGCATATAACCAAGGCCACGCCCCGGGCGCTGGCGCCATCGGAGTCGTTGGCCTCGATCGAGGCCCAGCGCCGCGCCGCGGCCCAAGCCAGCACCCAGGCCAGCGCCCAGGCGGCAGGTCCGTCGGCACCCGATGCTACCGGGCCGGTGGCTGACACTGCCGCCGCGACTGGTGCGCCGTTATTGTCGTTCGGCAACGCGCCGGCGGCGACCGACGGTGCCACGTCGGCCCACGTGCGCGATTTTCTCGCTCGGTTTGCCGCGCCGGCCGCGATGGCCGCGCATCGTACCGGGTTGCCGCCGCGATTGATTCTGGCCCAGGCGGCGCTCGAGACCGGTTGGGGGCGACACGAGATCACGACCGACGGCGGCGCCCGGAGCTTCAACGTTTTCAATATCAAGTCCGAGGGCTGGAACGGGGCGTCCACGGACGCGGCGACCCATGAATACGCCCGTGGCACCCGTCAGGCGACGCAAGCGGGCTTTCGTGTCTACAACTCGTATCACCAGGCGTTCTCGGACTACGCGCGACTGATCGATTCGTCGCCACGCTACGCCGCCGCGCGCCAGGCCACGACGCCGGAGGCGGCAGCCCAGGCATTGCAGAATGGCGGCTATGCGACCGACCCGCATTATGCCGCCAAGCTGGTCTCTGTGATGAAGTCGATTCCGGAAAGTCCCCGCGGCGGGCTGTTCGCCGGTAACGGCGGCGCCGTGGTTGACATGTCGTCGGATCGCGGGCCGCTGGTATAGCTGCAGGGCGGCCCCGCGGGGCCGCATAAATAGGGCTGGCAGGGCTCAAGTTTCGCTGCCGCCGGCCGTTGAACGTCATATAACGGTTATCGATCGCGAGCCGACAACGGGGAAACCGCCGTCATGTCCAATCTGTTCGGAATCGGCCTGTCCGGCCTGGGTGCGGCCCAGGCGGGCCTGAACGCCACCAGCAACAACATCAGCAACGTCAATACGCCGGGTTATACCCGGCGCAAGACCCAGCTGGCGGAGGTGGCGGGCTCGAATCACGGCGGCGGCGTGACCGTCACCGGGGTGCAGCGTCAATACGCGCAGTTCCTCACCACGCAGCTCAATTCGGCCCAGTCGACGGCATCGGCCACGTCCAGTCATCTCGACCAGATTTCGCAGATCGACAATCTTTTGTCGGACAGCACTGCGGGGCTGGCGCCGCGCATACAGGGTTTCTTTGACAGCCTATCGACGCTTGCCGGCTCGCCGCAGGACTCGTCGGCCCGCAATGCCGTGCTCGGCAGTGCCAAGGATATGGCGAGCCAGTTTCGTTCGTTCGCCTCGACGTTGTCGAATATGGGCGATGCGGTTAAAAAGCAGGTCTCGAGCGCGGTCAAGGAGGTGAACAACAACGCCTCACAGATCGCGGCACTGAATAAACAGATTACGGTCACCCAGGCCCGCACCGGCCAGCCGCCGAACAAACTGCTAGACCAGCGCGACGAGTTGGTGGCGAAGACGTCCAAGCTGATCAACGTCGCTGTCACCAAGAACGACAACGGCAGCTATAACCTGACCGTCGGCGGCCAGTCGCTGGTCGATGCCACCGGCAGCCACAAGCTGACCACGGTCGCCTCGGCGGCCGACCCGACGCAGCAGCGCCTGGGCTCAGTGAGTGCCGATGGCAGCACGCGGGAGATTCCGAACCAGCGCGTGCCCGGCGGCGAGATCGGCGGCTTACTGTCGTTTGCCTCCGATTCGCTCGCGCCGGCCCAGGACAAGCTCAATCAGACCGCGCACGATCTGGCCGCGGCCGTCAACGCGCAACACAAAAAGGGTACGGATCTCAACGGTAACGCCGGCAAGGCGCTGTTCACCACCAGCCCCAGCCAGCCGAAGGTGTACGCGGACGCGAACAACACCGGCAACGCCACGGTATCA
Source organism: Salinisphaera sp. LB1 (assembly GCF_003177035.1). Classification (NCBI taxonomy): domain Bacteria; kingdom Pseudomonadati; phylum Pseudomonadota; class Gammaproteobacteria; order Salinisphaerales; family Salinisphaeraceae; genus Salinisphaera; species Salinisphaera sp. LB1. Next base: position 1,962,725 of record NZ_CP029488.1, read on the forward strand.
TCGGCGACCTTCGCCGCAGACCAGACTGACGCGGTAACCGCCGACAACTATCATGTGGCCTATGTGGGCGGGGCTTACCAGGTGACCCGAGCCAGCGACGGTTCCGCGCTGAGTGCCAGCTTCAACAGCGGCTCGAATACGCTGTCCTTCGGCGGGTTGGATGTCGCGGTGTCGGGCACGCCGAACAACGGCGACGCGTTCACCGTGCGCCCGCTCGACAATGCGGCCTCGGCATTATCGGTCGCGATCTCCGATCCGGCCAAGCTGGCCGCCGCCGGCGCCTCGGGTTCCGGTGCCGGTGCCGGTGGCCCGGGTGACAACACCAACGCCAACGCGCTGGCCGCGCTGCAACAGGCCAAGACGGTTGAAGGCAACCGCAGCTTTTCCGACAACTACTCACAGCTGGTCGGCGATATCGGCAACAAGGCGCAGTCGTTACAGGTCAATTCCGATTCCGAAAGTGCGCTGACTAACGAACTCAGTCAGGCGCAGCAATCGGTATCCGGCGTGAACCTCGACGAAGAGAGCGTCAACCTCATGTATTACCAGCAGATGTATCAGGCTAACGCCCGTGTCATCAAGACCGCCTCCACCGTGTTCAACACGGTGCTGGGGCTCGGTAACTAGCACCGGAGTATCGATATGCGTTTGAGTACCAACACGATTTATGCCCAGGGCACGCAGTCGATCCTCGATCAACAGACGCGTGTGTCGAACATTGGCGAACAGCTGTCCACGGGCAAGCGCATCAACAAGCCGTCGGACGACCCGCGGGGCGCCGCCCGGCTGCTTGACATGCAGCAGGCCAGCCAGATCAAAGATCAGTACGCCAGTACCCGGTCGACGGCCGAGACGCAGCTTTCCACTGAGGAGAATCAGCTCAACCAGGTCACCCATGCACTGGATTCGGCCAAGCAGGCGCTGGTGCAGGCGGCCAACGGGACCCTGAGCAATGCGGACCGCGATTCCCTGGCCAACCGGCTGGACGGTGTCTACCAGCAGATGCTGTCTGCGGCCAATAGCAAGGACGGCAACGGCAACTACATCTTCGCGGGCTTCAGTTCCAACGCCACGCCCTTTACCCTGAGCAGCGGCAATCTGGCCTATACCGGCGATGCCGGCCAACGCAAACTACAGGTTGATGGTTCGCGCAGCATGACGGTCAACGATCCGGGCTCGGCGGTCTTTGACGCCACCACGGCCAATGCGAAATACGTGGCGACAGCCGGCAACAACAATGCCGGCAGTACGACCTATCAGTCGCTGGACGTGGTCGCGCCCAATGCCGGTGACTACGGCGACACGTTTAAACTGAGTTTTTCCGGCAGCGGCAGCAGCGCGACCTACAGCGTCTTCGACCAGACCACGGGCAATAACGTGGTATCGAACGCGACCTACACGTCCGGCCAGACGATCGCGCTGGGCAGCGCGCTGCAGACCAAGATCAAGGGCGATCCCGCCAACGGCGACAGCTACATCTTCGCCAAGGGCGCCAGCTTGGACAACAACATTCTGAATGCGCTTGCCAACACGGTCACAACCCTGCGTCAGCCGGTGGACAGCGCGTCGGCCCAGGCCAAGCTGACCAACACCATCAACCGGGCCAATCGGCAGGTCGACAATTCGCTCGACAACGTATTGTCCGTGCGTTCGAATCTGGGCACGAAGCTCAATGCGCTCGATCATCTCGACAACATGGGCGATACCCAGAGCGTGACCGACAAGCAAGACATCTCGAAGCTCAGGGATGTGAATATGGTGTCCGCGATCTCCGATTTCTCGCTGGCCAAGGTGGCGCTACAGGCGGCCCAGCAGACATTCTCCAGCGTGCAGAAGATGTCTTTGTTCAAGTAATCATCTCCCGGCAAAGCCGGGAGCTTTGGATTTGTGAGCCGCTCAAAGCGGCTTGACGGAACCTGCGGTTCCTTGCGCTCCCGATGGCAGCCGGGCTACATCAACTTCAACATTTATGTACGACACGCAGCTGGATTTTTGTCCGCCAATGCACGCGAATGAGCGCAAATGAGGCGTGCCATCAAGGCAGTGCGGCTTCAGCTACACAAGCGATGGCGTCGTTCAAAGCCTTTGACTGAACTTTGTACATAATAGAAGTCTCCTTTTGTAGTTTGAGGGGTGGATCTTTAGCCCCGACAACAAGGGGCGCGGCTCACGAGCGAATAGCCGCCGGTCCGTCCGGGCAAAGATCCTGCCATAGACAGCCCCGGGCGCGCTTGGCCGCGCACGGGCACGGGCACGGACATCGTTGATGGGATCCCGCCACGGTGCGAAGAGGCCCTAGCCGGTCGGTGTGCCGGCCAGCGCGGCGGTGACGGCGAGCATGCGCTCGAACAGCGTATCGAACAGGCGATGCAACAAGCCGCCCAGGTCGGGCATGAGGAAGGTCAGCACGATTAGCCCGGTCATCAGCGTCATCGGAAAGCCGATGGAGAAGATGGACAGCTGCGGCGACGCCCGATTGAGGATGCCCATGGCCATGTTGATGGTCAGCAGCGTCGCGATCAGCGGCAGCGCGAGGCTGATGCCCGCGGTGAATATGATCGCGCCGGTGCGGGCCGCCAGCATCCAGCCGTTGCCGTCTATTTCGCCCGCGCCGATCGGCAGCAGGGTGAAGCTGCGGGTCAGAATGTCGATCAGTACGAGATGGCCGTTCAAGGCCAGGAAAAGCAGCATCGCAAACGTATTGAGGAGCTGGCCGAGCACCATCGTGTTGGCGCCGATTGCGGCCGAGTAGAAGGAGGCGAAGCCCAGTCCCATCTGCATGCCGATGAATTCGCCCGTGGACTGGACCACGCCGAAGGCGAGCCGCATCACCAGACCCAGGGCGGCACCGATCATCACCTGCTCGATGATCAGCCAGGCGCCGGCGACTGACACCGGCGGCACGTCCGGCGGCGGGCCGAGCGTGGGCGCGATGACGAACGCGAGCAGGCCGGCCAGCGCGATTTTCACCCGGCGCGGCACCATGTTCTCGCCGAACACCGGCGCTGTGGCGACGAAGGCGAGCAGACGCACGAACGGCCAGAACACGAGCATGACCCAACCGGTGAGCTGACCGCTGGTGAAATCGATCATCGCCGGCTGATCCGGTTACTGGACCAGATTCGGGATGTTGAGGAACAGATGCCGGGTGAAATCGGTGATCTCGCCGATCAGCCACGGCCCGGCGATGATCACGACCACGAATACCGCCAGGATCTTGGGGATGAACGACAGGGTCATCTCGTTGATCTGGGTGGCGGCCTGAAACAGGCTGATCAGCAGGCCGACGAGCAGGGCGGTGCCGAGCATCGGGGCGGCGAGCATCAGCGTCAGCTTCATGCCGTGGTAGGCCAGATTCATTACGGTTTGCGGCGTCATGTCGTCTTCCCGGTCGCGCTCAATGGAAGCTTCGGGCCAGCGAGCCGATCAACAGCGTCCAGCCGTCGACCAGAACGAACAGCATCAGCTTGAACGGCAGCGAGATCGTTGCCGGCGGCACCATCATCATGCCCAGCGACATCAGCACACTGGCCACCACCAGATCAATCACCAGAAACGGAATGAATATAGTGAAGCCGATCTGGAAGGCGGTCTTGAGTTCGCTGGTCACGAAGGCCGGCAACAACACCCGCATGGGCGTGTCCTGGGGCGTCTGAATCGGGCCGACCTTGCCCAGTTTGGCAAACATGGCGATATCCGGCTCGCGTGTCTGGCGCAGCATGAAGTCGCGCATGGGGCCGGCGCCGCGTTTGAGTGCCTGTTGGAATGTGATGTTGTTATTCGCCAACGGCTGGTAGGCCACGTTGTAGACTTGGTGAAAGACCGGCGACATCACGAAAAAGGTCAGAAACAGCGCCAGGCCGAGCAACACCTGATTGGGCGGCGCCGTGGGCGTGCCGAGCGCGCTGCGCAGCAGGCTGAGCACAATGATGATCCGGGTGAAGCCGGTCATCAGCAGCAGCACGGCCGGCAGGAACGCCAGCGCGGTGAACAGCACCAGCGTCTGGACCGACACGTTCCATTCGGTGCCGCCGCTGCTCAAGGGATGGCTGATTACGCCGGGCAGGCCGGCACCGCCGCCGGTCTGGGCGGCCGCGACCCCGGTCAGCAACAGGCCGGCGACGAGAACAAGCAGGCGCAGGGCCGGGTTTCGCCTCACCGGCGGCTCCGGCCGGTGACACGGGCCAGGTTTTCCGCCAGGGCCTGGCCGAAGGTCGGGCGGGCGCGCGATCCCGGCTCATCGGCTGTCGCCGCGGTGGCCGGTTCCGCTGGCGCCGGGCGGCGGTGCAGCGCCGTGATGTGGTGCGGAGTCACGCCCAGGACGAGCCACTCGCCCTCGACTTCCACCACCACAACGCGCTCGCGCTGGCCGAGACTGCGCGAGGCGACGATCGGCAATGACTGGCTGGCGCGGTCGCGCTGGAAGCCGAGCCGCTTGAGTACCCAGGCGCAGACCAGGATCACAGCGATCACGCCGATCAGGGCGATCGAGGTTCGCCCGATCAGGTTCGCCGGCAGGTTGCCGCTGCCGGCGGGCGCTGCGCTCGCATCGGTGGTGGTGTGGGTCGTCGCCGGGCCGCTTGCCTTGCCGGCGGCCCCCGGCTGATCAAACCATGACGGCGTGATGCCGCCCGCCGGATGCGCGCCCGGCTGGGTATGGCGACCCGTATCGCTCATCGATTCAGTTTGCCGATGCGCTCGGCGCGGTCGACGATCTCAGTGATGCGGATGCCGTACTTGTCCTCGACCACCACCACCTCACCCTGGGCGACCAGATACCCGTTGATGAGAATGTCCATCGGCTCGCCGGCCAGGCCATCGAGTTCGACGATGGAACCCTGGGCCAGATCCAGCAGCTCGCGGATCGACAACCGGGTCGAGCCGAGCTCGACCGACAGTGTCACCGGGATCTCCATGATCATATCGAGATCGCGCGGCGAGGCCGGGCTGGATTCGTCGGCCAGCGGCTTGAACACGGCCTCATCGGCGTTACGCGCGCTATCGCTCGCACGGCTGGCCTGCGCCCGGGACGCGGATTTTTCCGTCTCGGCCCGTTCGTGCTGCTCCTTTTCCTGCGTCTCCTGTTGCTGTTCGGCCATCGCCTCAGCCCAGGCGGCGCTCGCGCTGTCATCGGCCGATTGCGCGGGTTCGGTCCCGGCGTCTTGTTCGGCCGCGGCCTGCTCGGCGAGAGCCTCGGCCCAGGCGTCGTCGGTCCCGGTCTGGTCCGCGTCGGTGTCGTGATCTTTGGGGGAGTCGGTCATGGCTAGATGTCCTGGGACGTATCCGTCGAAGCGTGGTCGATCATGCGCGTCACACGCAGCGCCTTGCGGTCGTTGAGGCGGCCATAGGCAGCAGCGAATACCGGCACGTCGTCGACGCGGGCGGTGATTTCGTCGGGCAGATCGATCGGCAACACGTCACCCACAGCGAGCCGGCTCAACCGGCCGATGGTGGATTGGATCGTGGTGAAATCCGCGGTCAGCGGCACGTGACTGTGCTTGATCTCACCGGCCATGCGCTGGGCCCGGGCGCGCTGCTCCTCCGGATCGGCTTTCTGCATGGCCGCATTGGTGAGGATCTCGCGGATCGGTTCGATCATCGCGTAGGGAATACAGATGTTGAAGTCCGCCCCGAAGGCGCCGACCTCAAGATGGAATGTCGTATTGACCACCAGTTCGTTCGGCGAGGTCGTGATGTTGGCGAAACGCACCTGCATTTCCGCGCGCTGGAATTCCATGTCCAGCGGATAGACATTGCGCCAGCCCTGGTCGTAGCTCTCCATGGCGAGCTTGAGCAGACGGCCGATGATGCGTTGCTCGGTATGGGTGAATTCCCGCCCTTCGGACCGGGTGAGAAACCGGCCGTCGCCGCCGAACAGACTGTCGACGACCAGAAACACCATGTTCGGCGGGAACACCATCAGCGCGTTGCCGCGCAACGGCTTCATGGCGAAGAGATTGATGTTGGCGGGCACCGGCAGGTTGCGGGTGAATTCGCTGTAGGCCTGGATCTTGACCGAGTCCACCGTGATGTCGGCGCTGCGCCGGATCAGGTTGAACAGCGACATGCGGAAATCGCGCGCGAAGCGTTCGTTGATGATATCGAGCGTATGCAGACGACCGCGGACCACCCGTTGCTGGGTGGCCGGGTCGAACGCGCGAATACGCTTGCCCGTGGCGGTTTTTTCGTCGCCGGCCGACTCGTCCTCGCCGCTCACTCCCTTGAGCAGCGAGTCGATCTCGGCCTGCGAGAGCATGTCGTCGTCGGCCATGGCTACTGAACGATGAAATCGGTGAACAGGACGTCATTGATGGCCACCGGCTTGCCGCCCTTGGTATAGGGCTTGCGCAGCGTGTCACGCAGCGTCTTGGCAATGGCGCGCTTGCCCTCGGCAGTGGTGAGCTTGTCGGCCGACTGATCGCTGAGTGTGATCAGCATGCGGTTGCGCACCTCGGGCATGTGCGCGGTCAGCGTATCCGCCGTGTCCTGGCTGGCGACGTTGAGCGACAAACCGATATAGAGCACGCGCGAGTCGCCGGCCAGATTCACCGTCATCGGGTCGACCTTGACGAAAGTGGGCTTGGGCGGCGGCGCCGGCTCGGCGGCCTCGGCGCTGCCGGCGTGACCGTGCATGAAATAGAACGCGGCGCCGCCGCCGGCCGCAAGCAGGGCGACCAGCACCGCAATGCCCACCAGCAAAAGGCTCCGGGCCGCGCCATGCTGGCGTTGGGGAGAGGGAAAGGAACGGATGTGCGTCATGTATCAAGCAACGTTAAGGGCCATATCGCTATATCGGCCGATGGGCGCTCAAGCAAAGATGTCGATGCCACCGGGACGGTGCAAATCGCGTAACGGAATGCTCTGTGCGCCGGCGTCGAGCGCGGTGTCGGCGGAAATGTCGCCGATGGCCGCGGTCTGCTGGCCGGGCTTGCCGCCGCGCGAGTCGGATCGGCCGTCGCCGCCGGCGAATGCCGCCTGGCTGTTCTGATCGCCGACCGAGGCCTGACCGAGCGACAGGCCGCCGGCCGTCAGCGCTTGGCGCAGCTGCGGGAGCGCGGCCTCGACCGCTTCGCGGACATGCGCGTGCGCCGCCGCGAAATGCAACTGCGCCTGATTATGGCTGTTGACCGTGACCGAGATATTGATCTGGCCCAACTCGCGCGGGTGCAGCTGGATCTGGGCCTGCTGCTGGCCACCGGCGCCCGCCAGGCGCAGGGTGTGCTGGCCGAGGGCCTGGTTCCAGTCATCGCTGGCGATCGGCGCGTTGAGGCTGGCCGTGGTGGCCGCGGTGCCGGTATGGGCGGCGGCCGTCTGCGGGGCTGCCGCGGACTGCAGACCCTGCCCGGCGACACCCGCCAGCGCGATGCCGTTCGCGCCCTGGCTTGCGTTGCTGCCGGCGGCATGCAGAAGGCCCGGACGCGGGCCGCCGTCGGGACTGCCGGTCGCCGAGGCGCCGGTCTGGTCGTTCGCGGTCAGCGCGGCCAGTAACTGGGCCGGGCTGTCGCCGCCGGCCTGGCTTCCGGACGGATTGTTCGATTGCCCGTGCGACGCGCCATGGCCCTCGAGACGGGCGTACAGCTGCTGCCAGGAGGCGTGCAACGAAGCCGCGACCGAGGGCCGGCCGCTCGCCGCATCGCCAACCGATCCCTGGGCCGCCCGGCCGGGCTTGATCGTCTGTGTGGTGATCAATGGCGCCTGGATCAGGGCCGCGATCGGGCCGGGCGAGTCGGTTTTCTTCGACTGATGATGGGCCTTGTCATGGGTTTTGCCATGGGTTTTGTGGTCGCTCGCCGCATTCCCTGGGCCCGATGACCGGCGCTTGTGGTTGTCGAGCGCGGCGGTTTTCGTCTCAGCGCGTGTCGCGGCGGCGGTCTGCGCCTGCGCCGCCGTGGTCTCCGGCCGAGTGCTGGCCGGCCGGCCACCCGCCGAAGCGACCGGGGGCTGTGTCTTGTCTGCCGCCTTTTTCGGAGCGCTTGTTTGGGCTGCCAGCAAAGAGCTGGCGCTCAGGCGCTGGCGGGTAATGTGTTCGTGCTTGTCGGCCGAGGTCGGTCCGGTGTCGTGTGTTGCCGCGTCGCGCCCTTTTGCCTTGTCGCCGGCGGCGGTCGTCGTGCCGGCAGCCTGCTTTGCATCGTGCTGCGGCCCGTTTGCGCGCGCGTCGCTCGGGTGCGCGGCATCGTCATGCGGCGCGGCGTGGCCGCTGTGTTGTGTCTGTTGGTTGTGATCGCGTGCCGCACGCGACGTCGCCAGCGTGCGCGAGAAATCGCTATCGCCACCGCCGGATGCTTTGGCCGTTGTCGCGGCCTTCGGCGCGGCGCTATGCGTGGCCGCAGTCACTGTCCCCGGATCGATTGCCATGGTTCCCCCCGCTGGATTCGATCAGCCGTTCGCCCGGCGCGCTGCGCGCCCGGCGGCTTCGTCATTGTCTTGTTGCTCGCGCCGCGCGTCACGCCGTGCCGCTTCGGCACGGCGGCGTTCTTCCAGCGCGTCGAAGGATTTCAACCGACGCTGGCGGTCCTGCCACTGGCTCTTGCCATCCGCGAGCCGATGTTCGCTATGGGCCACGATGCGTTCCTGCTGCCCGATGGCCTCGTCGAGCGCGGCCAGAAATCGCTGGTCGTTGTCCAGGCGGTGCATCGACAGCCCGTTGGCCATCGCGCGCGCCAGCCGTTCGCCGTATTCGGCACGGTAGGCGATCAGCGCTTCGAGCTGCGCCTGGCTCTGCGCCCGCTCGCCATGCAGCGCGCCCAGTTCGGCCGCCGCAGCGTCGCGTTTTTCGGTGGCCAGTTCGATCAGAGCGTTGAGCGAGGATTGATTCATGACGACGCGTCGGTGCCGGTAACGAGATCGGCCAGCCAGGCTGTGGCGTCGCCGTGGTTGCTGCGTTCGCCCATGCCCTGCTGCAGAAACTCTTCCATGCGCGGATGCAACGCGATGGCCGTATCCAGGGTCGGATCGCTGCCGGCCTGGTAGGCCCCCACGGCGATCAGATCCCGGCTGCGCTCATAGCGCGAGAACATGCGTTTAAAATACTGCACGCGCGCAAGCTGCGTTTCGTCGATAAGCGCCGTCATTGCGCGGCTTATTGACGCTTCGATATCGATCGCCGGGTAGTGGCCGGCTTCGGCCAGGTGACGCGAGAGCACGAAATGCCCGTCCAGAATGGCGCGTGCGGCGTCGGCGATCGGGTCCTGCTGGTCGTCGCCTTCGGTCAGTACCGTATAGAAGGCGGTGATCGAGCCGCCGCCGGCCGCGGCGTTACCGGCGCGCTCGACCAGCGTCGGCAGGCGAGCGAAAACCGACGGCGGATACCCCTTGGTGGCCGGCGGTTCGCCGATGGCCAGTGCGATTTCGCGCTGGGCCATGGCGTAGCGCGTAAGCGAGTCCATGATCAGCAGAACGTTGAACCCGCGATCGCGGAAATCCTCGGCGATCCGGGTGGCGTAGTCCGCGCCCTGCAGGCGCAATAGCGGTGAGGTATCGGCCGGGGCCGCGACGACCACCGCGCGGGCCAGTCCGGCATCGCCCAGGATATTGTCGATGAAGTCCTTGACCTCGCGGCCTCGTTCGCCGATCAGGCCCACCACGATCACGTCGGCCGCCGTAAAGCGCGCCATCATGCCCAGCAGCACGCTCTTGCCGACGCCGGAGCCCGCAAACAGGCCGAGACGCTGGCCGCGACCGACCGTGAGCAGGGCGTTGATCGCCCGGATGCCGGTATCCAGTACCTGGCTGATCGGGGCGCGTTTGAGCGGGTTGATGGACGGCGCGATCAGGCCGGCATGGTCGGCCTCTGCGGGGATCGGGGCGCCGTCCAGCGGCCGGCCGCGTGCGTCGAGCACCCGCCCGAGCAGGGCCGGGCCCACTGGCACGGATTTCGCCGCCCCCGGCGCCGCGCCGGGCGGGCCGAGCACTGGCCAGACGCGGGCGCCGGCAATCAGTCCGGTGGTTTCCACGAACGGCATGAGCAGCAGGGACCGGCCGGAGAAACCCACCACCTCGGCCTCGGCGTGTTCGCGCCCGCTGATCTGTTCGATCCAGCAGTGCGCGCCCAGCGGCAGGCGCAGTCCGACAACTTCCAGCACCAGTCCGCTGGCGCGCACGAGCTTGCCGCGTTCGCGTACCCGCGGGGTGGCGGCCACGCGTTGGCGCATGGTGGCCAGGCGTTCATTCCAGCCGGCCAGCCGATCGTCGGCCGAGACGTCCATCAGTGCTGCTCGTGGCCAACCGCCTGGAGCAGGCGCGCCCAGCGGTCGGCGTGTGTACTGTCGATTTCGCGCTCGTCGTCCTCGATGCGGCAATCACCGGGCGCCAGCGACACATCGGCGCGCAGCCGCCAGCCGGCGCCGGCCAGGCTCTGGCCCAGATGATGTTCGATGCGGGCCAGATCGTCGGCGGCCACATACAGCGTCGGCGATCCGGTCAGCCCGGGGTGGTTCTCCAGCAGTTCCTGGATGTCGTCGAGAATGTGCTCGGGCTGGATCTCGAGCGCGCGCCCGGCCAGTTGTCGCCCGGTCTCGATCGCCAGCTCGACGAGCTGGTGGCCGATGCGTTCGTCGAGTGCGGCCGTGGCCTGGCCGAATTGCGTGATCAGTCGTTCGATCGGCGCCAGACGCTCGGCAATCTCGGCATCCACCCGGGCCTGGAGTTCGGCGCGAATCTTGGCTTCTCCCTCGGCATAGCCCGCGGCATAGCCCTTGGCGTGCCCGGCCTCGTAGCCCTTGTTCTCGGCTTCTTCCTTGGCCAGTTCGAACAGCGTCATGCTGATCTGATCTTCGCGGCGACGCCGGGGCGGCGTCTCCGTCGAGCCCTCGCCCTGCGTCGCCTCGGACTGCGTGCGGTCGTGCTCGCGTGGCGCGACGCGGCGCTCCAGCGGCGTCATTCGCCAGGGCTGCCAATGGCGGCCGCGCGAGGCACTAGACATATTCATCGTCGTCGCCGGTCAGGGTGATTTCGCCGGAATCGGCCAGGCGGCGCACGATATCCAGAATGCGCTTGCGTTCGGCCTCCACTTGCGACAACCGCACGGGGCCGCGCATTTCCATATCCTCGCGCAGCAGATCCGCGGCCCGCGTTGCCATGTTGGAGGTGAAGCGGGAGAACAGGGCTTCGTCGGTGCCCTTGAGCGCAATCGCCAGGGTGTCGTTGTCGACCTCGGTGAGAATACGCTGCATGGTGCGGTTTTCCGCCTTGACCAGATCCTCGAACACGAACATTTCGTCGATGATGCGCTGGGCCAGATTCTCGTCATGCTCGCGCACACTCGCCAGCGCCGCTTCCTCATGTGCGGAGTTGAGCAGGTTGAGGATCTCGGCGGCGGTGGACACGCCCCCCATCTTGCTGCGTTTGAGGTTCTGGCCGTCCAGCAGACTGCCGAGAACCTCGGTCAGCTCGGCCAGCGCGGCCGGCTGCACGCCGGAGAATGTCGCCACGCGCAGGATGACGTCGTTGCGCAGCCGGTCCTCGAAGCACAGCAGGACGTCGGCGGCCTGGTTGCGTTCCAGGTGCACGATGATGGTCGCGATGATCTGCGGATGCTCGTCGCGGATCATCTCGGCCACCACGTTGGCCTCCATCAGGTTGAGCGCATCGATCCCCGAGCCTTCGTTGCTCTCGAAGATGTCCTCGAGCAGGCTGGCCGCGCGCTCCTCGCCCATCGCCTTCACCAGCACCGAGCGGATGTGGTCGCTGGAGTTGATGTTGATGGCGCCGTACTGGTCCAGCTCGTCGTTGAACTCGCTCAGGACCTCCTCGATCTTCTCCGACGAGACATTGCTCAGCGCGGCCATGCGCATGCCGAGCTGTTGCGCGTCGCGGCTGGACAGGTGCTTGAAGACTTCGGCCGCGGTATCGTCGTCCAGCGCCATCATCAGGATGGCGCTACGGTCGAGTCCGCTTTTGCTGGTACTCGCGCTAGCCATCTTCTTTCATCCAGTCCTTGACGATCATGGCCACCATGCGTGGGTCTTCGCGCGCGGCTTCCTGGGCATTGCGGATGGCGTCGTGGTGACGACGGCGCCGCTGGGTGCGCAGCGCCTGCTCGGCTCCGTCGTCATCCGCTTCGGACTCACCTGTGGCGGCCGCCGGCGCGCCGGCATTACCGCGGCGCGGCGCGGCGACTTCGCCGAACAACCCGCTGCGCTCGGCCAGCGGGCGGACCAGGCGGCGCCACAGCAGCCAGGCGACGATGGCCAGAACCAGATACTTCAGAGCCTTGATCGCCATGGCCTGCAGGGTGGGGTTTTGCCACCATGCCGGCGCGGTCGCGACCGGTTTGGCGGGCGCGGCCGAGAACGGCATCTGCAGGACTTCCACCGAGTCGCCGCGATTCGCCGAATAGCCGACCGCGCCGCGGACCAGGCTGCGAATCTGGTCCATCTGTTGCTTCGACAGGCCCTTGGGTGGCTTCTTGCCGCTGCCCGCGGTGCTGCCCACCGCGTTCTGATTGATCACGACTGCCACCGACACGCGCTGCACCTGCCCAATCGGGTCGGTGACATGGGCGATGGTGTGGTTGAGCTCGTAGTTGGTGGTATCGCTCTTGGCGGTCGAAATACGCCCAGAGTTGTCGAGACCCAGCGCACCGTTGCTCTGCAGCGACGAACTGTTATTGCCGTTGCCACTGTTCGCATTCGTCCGATTGCCGGCGCCCTTCCTGCCGCCCGACTTTTTCGGGTTGTTGATGGGCGAGGGCGGGTTCGGTGTCGGCTGATTGCTCAGCGCGCCCGGCACGCCGCCCTGCTTTGCGTTCTTGTCGACCTTCTGGCTGGTCTCGCGGCTGCGAATTGCGGCCGGCTTGTTGCCGTTGTTGGGGCCGTAGTTCTCGCTGGTGTGCTCGCGCTTGGCGAAATCGAGATCGGCCACCACCTGAGTGCGCACGTTGTCGGCTCCGACGATCGGCGCCAGCAGGTTCTGGATGCGCTGCTGATACGTCTTTTCGACCCGTGACGTATAGGCCAGCCGGGTGCCGTCGACGCCGTCTGCGTTATCGCTTTTCGATAACAGGTGGCCGCGACCATCGACGACGGTCACCGCATCCACCGGCAGGCCGGGGACCGCACTCGCCACCAGATTCTGGATGGCATTAACCTGGCCCTTGGCCAGCGCGCGCCCGGAATACAGATCCAGTACCACCGAGGCCTTCGGCTTTTTCTGCTCGCGCACGAATACGCTGGATTTGGGCATGGCCAGCTGGACGCGGGCGCTCGAGACTTCGTTGATGGTCTCGATCGAGCGTTCCAGCTCGCCGGCCAGCGCGCGCTGGTAGTTCACTTTTTCCGCGAACTCGCTGATGCCGAACGGCTCGTTATCCATCAGCTCGAAGCCGGCGCCGCTGCCCTTGGGCAGCCCGTCGCTGGCCATCTTCAGCCGTATGCGGTCAACCTGCGAGCGCGGCACCATGATCGTGCTGCCGCCGCCGGTGAGCTTGTAGGGCACCTGCATCTGATCGAGCCGCGCGACGATCTGGCCGCCGTCGCGGTTGGCCAGGCCGGAATACAGCACGGCATAGTCGGGCGAACGCGTCCACAGCAGCAACGCCACGAGGACCGCGACCGCAGCCGCCACGCCGAGGATCAGCGCAAGACGCGGTGACGCGCGCAGACGGGCCATAATATCGGCCAGACCGCCGTTCGTCGAAGCTTGGGCTTCGGCGCTGCTCATCCATGTCCCCCCGTGGCGCGGACCTGCCTGGCAGGTGCGACCGCTTGAATTCCCTCGTGGCGCCGTAGTGCCACATTGCAGTGGCGGCAAGCGAACGGTGTCGCAGCAGCGCCGGGGCCCGATTATTCCGCAGACGTCAGATTTCTAAGCGTTGAATAGCCCGCGATTCGTGCGCTATTTGATCCAATGGCGAACGGCAGTGCTGCGCTAGCCTCGCGCGTTGAGAGGCTGGCGATCTATGTGTCCGGCCTCGCGAAATGGCATGCAAGGGGGACGTATGACGATCAACGCAGGCGGCATGGGGCCGCTGTTACAGCAAATGCAGGCGGCAGCCCAACAGGCGGGCTCGGGCGCCGACAACAAGGCGAGTGCGGCCCCGACGCCGAGCTTCGCCGAGGCGCTGACCCATTCGATCGACCGGATCGATGCGCTCAAGACCGACGCCATGAACGCCGGCAAGGCCTATGAAAGCGGCGCGCCCGGCGTGGGCCTGAACAACGTCATGGTCGACATGGCCAAGGCGGACGTGGCCACCAATATGGGCATCCAGGTGCGTAATCGCGTGGTGAACGCCTACAAGGACATCATGAATATGCAGGTGTGATGCAACTGACGCCCAGACGGTAGCAAACAGGGGCATATCCATTCGTCAGTGCCCGGGCACGAATGGGTGCGCCGCGCGCCCACCTGCTCGCCGCCGGGTCTTTTGTAATGCCGCGTGACTAGACCGCCGCGGCCGTGGACGACGCGATTTGTATGCGACCCGCCTCGCTCGCAGTTCGGCGCAGAGTGTGCGCGTCAGCTTGACCCAGGCTTCGTAAGCTTTTTCGCAGTGCCTGAAATTCGCCGCTCTGTGTGAATCAATCACGCAGTTGGGGATGGTTCATGGCCCGAACAACGCGCGTGACGATGGTCCGCAGTGGGACGAATTCGTCGGACGCCTGATCGCGTCGGTTGTTATCGTTCGAAAAGCTAGGTCATGCGGTCAGCGCTTCGATTGCGCGAGCGTCAAGAGAATCAGTTGTCGGCGCTGAGAGAGGCAATAGACGCAAGCGCGCACAGTGGTGAAAGCGTTGAATCCCGTAATGACATGGCAGCGCGGGTGAAGCAGAAACACGATGTATAGGCTGTCGCGCCTGGCAGCCGACGGCTTCGCACCCTTCCTCGCCTCCGTAACTCGTGAGTAGACTTGCCCTCTCTCTCTCCTTTTCCTCTGCCATGCATGAGTAGTCTATTAGCTTGGCGCCGGGTTTAGCTCACCTTCCCCGATAGCCGGCTGTCGAAAAATACGCACCCCCTAACCATATCGATAAACAAGGGGTCGAAAAAAGCAACGCGGTCGATAACTTCCGTTTCTTCGAGGCCGTAGTCGATTTCGGGTTCCTCGTTATTTCCGCCTCTGTTCGGATTATGGTGAAGCGCTGTAACCCGTTTGTGTTGTTCTCTCGCTCTTTCAGGCTCCGAGATCGTCAACCCAAGATGCTTGCCTATGGCCATCGTGGTGTCAAAATCCTGAAGCTCTCCAGGTGAGGTCCAGACATACTGTTTGCCGAGATCCGTGCATATTTTCTGCGCGTACAATTGCCGGTGATAAGAATCTAGAACGCCCCAGTAGCAAAGCTGATAGTTCGTCAGGCTATCAACGTCAAAGATCGGTAGCGACCCCGGGGCAGAAGGGTCCGAGGAATAATGCTGTCCCATCGGCGTTCGTGCCGGATAACTGCCCCGAACATAAAGACTTTTTGCCGTGTCTCTAAAATTCCTATTCAGGAAGATTAGATTCGGGCAGATTCCCATGCGAGCCAACGGGATTAGGAACCCTTTCCCGAAGACGTTGCTGGTCTCAGCGTAGTGCTTTGCTTTGCTCTCGTTTATTTTTTTAATCTTTTTTTTTAGAAAATCGATCGCAAAGCGTGGGTCCTGTTTTATATCTGGAAAGATGCTGGCGTAGTTCGGTTCTGGTTCGTGCTCACTATGGATGTGATCGAATAGTTTTAATACCTCGGCCAGCATTGTCGTACCGGTGCGGCCGTGCGTCACTGTAAATATCAGATTTTTTTTTGTAGAGATCACAGTTTTGTGCCGTCAGTTTTTTGAATAGGCTTGGCTGGGCGTCCCGCAACAATCGTATTGGCCGCGACATCTTTAGTGACTAGGCTGCCTGCTGCGACGACGGCGTTTTCTCCAATGTGTGCCGGGCCGAGCACCGTGACTCCTGAGCCGAGCCAAACGCCTCGTTCCAGGACGATATCTCGTCCGCTATCCGGTACTGCGTTCAGCCGGTTCATGCCCGTCTTTTTATAATCATGAGTACCCGTCAGGAGCATGCAGCGATGGCCGAAGAAGCAGTCCTGTTTGATCGTGACGTGTCCCGACCGCGTGTTTACGAGCAAATCGTTAATTGGAACCGTAGCAGCCTCCATGTGCAGGCGGCTGCGGTCACCCCATATTCGTGGTTGCCTGAGTTCCAAGTCCGCCATGATAGGCATCAAGAGCTTGGCCAACGCGTTCAATTCTTTTTTCTTGGCCGTTCTAAGAATTGCGAGAAACTCGCTTTCGCCGGCACGCTGTCCTACACGACGGTCGCCTTTCTCCATGGGCTTCATGTTTTGTATTGGAAGCATCGTATACAGCCTCTAGTTCAATAGCTGGTCAATTTCTCGGGATATAGACTCATCGCCAATGCCGTTGGAGTGGGCGGAATGACATGACTGTCCTTCAAAACGGGTAATTTCGGAAGCGTTTTTGTGCAGGTCTTGCCAGTAGTGATCCGCCAAGGCGGCCCCAGTTTCCGATAACAGCCAGTACGCGAGGTCATATATTTCGTAGACGTGGTGGAGGAGGAAAGCAAGCTTTACGCGCTGGTTGTCGCTCAGCGTTTTCAATCTCGGTTGTGTCGGCAACAGCAGGGCGTTGGCTGATACCAGTTCCGAAGTGTGATGCTGCCTCGCTTCTGCGAAAGGCTCGGGGAGATAGCTGCGATGCAGCGGGTCGACGAAGCGAAAGAAGCGGAATCCGTTTCGAGTGGCCCAGCTCTGTAGATCGCCAAAATTTGGCTGGTTTGCGTGGGTTGGTTGGAATGTCACACGCACTTGGATTATCAATGTGCTCGCCAGAGCATGTCTGCCGTGATCTAGAATAGCCTTGCTGTCGTTGAGTTCGTCTAGTGTTAGCCAGTCCACGCGAGGAAGGCCGTCGATATCGTCGAGGGCGATCGTATTCAGTGGTAGCTTGGCAATTACCTGAGCGTCGTTTTCATTTGCATCTTCTCTGATCAGCGGCTGGAGTGACGAAGTGAGCTCGGGGTCAATACAAGCATGGAGATTACCGGTGCGACCATCGCCCAACCCGATGTTCGGATAATAGTGAACCGACTCCCGCTGGATTGCGGGTTTGTTGCGAGCTTTGCTTGCAGGGTCGAATAGGACTAACTCAAGTGCCCCCTGGGCCAGCATGTCGAGCGTTGCTTGTACATTGATGCTTCGGGCGCCGCTGTCGACGGCAATTATCTTGCCGTCGAATTGCCATTCGAAGCTGTCGTCTGTTTCTGATGTTGGGTGCTGAAGTATCTCGGCATCAGCTTGGTCTGCAAACCATGCCTTACCCTCTAGATCGATCGTCAGAGGCGCTGGAGCTTGCTCGCGACAGTAACGCTGCCAGATCGCACGCATCGCCGTTGTAAAATGCCGTGCGAACTGCTCGCCATCACAGACCGGCGATCGCAGCAGGACATCGCGCAACAGGCGCCGGATGGTGGCGAGATTGTCCAGATCTTCGGCGAGTTCGATCACGCGTGCCCGGTAGTCGTCCCAGCTGGTTACCACCAGTTCCGGCATGCCGGCGTTGATCAAATGGGTGGCGCTGTGCCGGCCAGCGAAGGTCGGCCCGGGGAGGGTGACGACCGGCACGCCCATCAGGAAGCTTTCGCACGTCGTGAGGCCGCCGGAATAAGGCCACGGGTCGAGTGCGATATCCACGCGGTTATAGGCTTCGAGCATCTCGCCGTTGTCACCCGGCCCTTCGAGTATGAGTCGCTCGCGTCCGATACCGTTTGCTTCGAACGAGGCATAAACTTGGTCGCGGAATTCTGGATGGACATAAGCTCGACCCTTGAGCATGAGTTTAGAGTCGGACTTCGCTTGCAGTATTTTCGCCCATTCGCCAAGCGTGACTTCGTTGAGCTTGGTTGGGTTGTTGAAGCAGCCGAAGGTGACGTAACCGTTGACCGAGGCCGGCAAATCTCTGATTTTTGGGGTGTAAGCTGGGGGGTCGAATACAATATAGTCATTTGGCATTCGGATGAGCTTTTCTGAATAGAAAGCATCCTCTCCAGCTGGCGTCTGAATCGTGTCGCTGAGAAGATAATCGATCGCGGTCACGCCAGTGGTGTTGATCAAGCCGCCGACCCACTTGACGATCAACGGCGCCGGCTCTAAAGCGATGGCTTGCATACGCGAGCCGCTGTTGTGGCCGGATAGATCGAAAAGGATATCGATGTTGTCGTCGCGGATGCGCTGCGCCAGAGCATCGTCTGGCAGGTGTTGTATCGGCAGCCACTGAGCAGACATGCCCTCGATCCGCGCCGTCAGTGGGTCGCGCGTGTCGTTCGAGGTGTATGCAAAAAACTCGAATTCTACGACCTTCAGATGCTCCAGACACCGAATGATCATCTTGCCGACGGGATGTTGTCGAAAGCCATCCGAGATCATGCCGATGCGAAGTTGCCTGTCGGGCCTTCGGTCGGCGGGAGTGGGGCGCGCTGGCGGGTGGGCCGGCGCAAAGCGGTGTTGCCAATCCAGCGCAATCCGACTGATTTCATCGCGATTAGCCCGAGGATCATAGTGCAGGCCAGTGATCCAGTTGGAAAATGGCGCGGGGTCCGCAGGATTGAGTTCGGCCGCCTGTTGATAGCAGCGGTTTGCGTCATCGATAAGCGCAAGGTCGCGATACGCGTTGCCGATATTGTTCCAGTGGTGATAATTACTCGGCTCGCGCTCGATCAGACGTTTAAGGTTTTCGATCGCCTCACCATATTTGTCATTTTGGTGTAAAGCTTGCGCCAGTAGCGCTTGTACCTCCGTATTGTTCGAAGCGGAGTCGGTTGCGCACTGAATGCACTCCAGAGCTTGTGGCGCTTGGTTTCGATCCAGGTGGATGCGTGTCCGTATGGTCAGCGCCAACACGCAATCCGGGTCGTGTTGCTGGGCGAGGTCGAGATGCGTCAAGGCTGCATCGTTCTCTTGCTTAAGATATAAAATGTGCCCGAGCCGTGCGTGATGATCCGAGCATCGTGGCCTTAGCTCCAGAGCGCGCTCAAAGGCTGCGCGAGCATCGTCAAGACGTTGTCGTCGTAGCAAAGCCAGGCCCAAGGTGTGCCACGCGCCGTCGTCACCTGGGCGGCGTCGTGTGTTTTTTTTTGCCTGGGCGACGCTAAGTGGCGCCGAGCTGTTTTTGGGCGAGCGTGTGGATTTTCCTGCGGCCATAGATGTCTCTCGGGCGGTCAACATGCCTTAGTTTCGCTGACACGATGGTGCGGTCTGTCGCAACACCGGTTTGGAGGCGCGTTGACTTGTGAAATCTGCATTGCCAAGCCGAGTATGCGTGAGCGGCGTTACAGTCAGTGCCGAGAAAACCGACCGGAAATGCAGCTATTTGTAGCGTTATTGGCGGGGCTGGACACCTGGCGGCTGACGGCATGTTGATGGTCGGCTGCAAATAAAAGGGCACCGCTATGCGGTGCCCTTCCTTCCTTCCTTCCTGCTTGGATAGCTTCGAAGGGTTACTGCAGCAGGGACAGCACGCCTTGGCTGGACTTGTTGGCCTGGGCCAACACCGAGGTGCCCGCCTGCTGAAGGATCTGGGCCTTGGACATCGACGACACTTCGCTGGCGTAGTTCGTGTCTTCAATGCGGGAACGTGCCGAACTCAGATTCGTCGAGGTCGAACTGATGTTGTTGATGGCCGAATCCAGACGGTTTTGTACGGCGCCGAGGCCACTACGGAAGCTGTCGATTTTATTGAGGGCGTTATCGAGCTGAGCCAAAGGATCACTGGTCGCCGATTTAGCACTGATAGCGGTGGCGGTAACGTTAGATACGGCGCTGCTGCCATTATTGGCAATAACGCTCTGTACCTGAGTCGATACATCGTTGGTGCCGGCACTAACGACACCGGTCTTGGCATCGATGTTTGCATTCAGGTAGCCGCCGGCGGAGGTCTTGACGACATATTGCGTGCTGCCGTTGCTATCCTGATAAGACTGCAATGTGCCGCCGTTGCTGGTAATGGCAGCCGTATTCAGTGTTGTTTGGTTGCTCTCGACCTGAGCGTTATTGGCGACAGCAGCAATATTCGAACCATTTTTTACAGCTGACGTGATATCGGTGCTGCCGGCAGTGACGTCGCCATTCGTGGAATCAATCTTCGCTGCGAGGTAAGTTGTGGTGCCGCTGTTAACATTTTTAATGGCATATTGCTTGGCGCCACTCGCGTCACTGTAAGAAACCAATGACTGAGTCGGAGTCGAGGTGTTCAATGCGCTTGTATTAGCAGTAACCTGAATGCCGCCACTGCCATTGACATTAAAGCCGCCAAGCCCCAAAGAAGCCGTATCGGTCTGCTGCAGATTGATAGAAATCGACTGGTTGTCGTTCGCGCCGACCTGAATCGATATACTCTTCTTGGTGCCATCCAGGACGTTAGTGCCGTTGAACGAGGTCTGTTTGGAGATACGGTTGATCTCGTCCATGCGCTGGTTGATTTCGTCCTGGATCGAGCTCAGGTCAGACTTGGAGTTCGTGCCGTTCTGGGCCTGGACGGTCAGCGAGCGGATGCGCTGCAGGTTATCGTTGACCTGATTAAGGGCGCCTTCGGTGGTCTGCGCCAGCGAGATGCCGTCGTTGGCGTTCGAGGACGCCTGGTTCAGGCCGTTGATCTGGCTGGTCATGCGGTTGGCGATGGCCTGGCCGGCGGCGTCGTCCTTGGCCGAGTTGATCTTGCTGCCCGAGGACAGACGCTCGATCGCGGTGTTGAGCTTGTCCTGCGACTGCCGCAGATTGTTCTGCGCGGTGAGGGACAGAACGTTGGTGTTGACGGTGAATGTCATGTCGAGATTCCTCTCAATGCGTGGTGGTAGTGACGGGGTCTTGACCCGTTGTTGCGGCCGTTGTTGCCCGCCGCTGATGTTTTATCGTCGGCTTGCGCCGGAACTTTAGGCCCGGGCCGGCCCGGGCCGTGGGGGCGAGGTGCGGGGTGGGGCACGGCCCGCGTTCCGATCCCACGATTAGTCGACGAAAACGCGGTTTATTCAGCCCATCCGCGGCGTCGTGGCTGGCGCAGACTCGGTATTGGGGACTCTTGTTAATGTTCGGGCGAACCCGCCCGCGCTCGTCGACGCACGCCTTATGTATACCGCCTCCGGCCAACTCGACCGCTCGCAGACCGTGGAAAGCTACCTGCCGTTGATCCGCCGGCAAGCACTGGCGCTGCAGGTGCGTCTGCCGCCGAGCGTCGAGCTCGACGACCTGATTCAGGCCGGGATGGTGGGGTTGCTGGATGCTCTCGATCGCTACCAGACCGGTCAGGGCGCGAGCTTCGCGACCTATGCCTCGCAGCGCGTGCGGGGCGCCATGATCGACGAACTGCGCAGCCGCGACTGGTTGCCCCGCAGTGTGCGCCGCGGGGCGCGTGAACTTTCCGCGGCGATCGAACGCCTTGAGCATCGGCACGGGCGCCCGCCGCGCGAGCGCGAGATCGCCGAGGAGCTGGATATCTCCCTCGACGACTATCACGCATTGCTCAACGACGTGAACAACGGCCTGATCCTCAGTTATCAGGAGCAAGGTACCGATGAGTCGGAACCCAGCCGGCTGGCGGAGTCGGTCGAGACCGGCGGCGATCCGTTTCTGGCCACGTTTGCCGACGCCCGGCGCGAGGATCTGATGGCCGCCATCGACGATCTGCCCGAGCGCGAGCGGATGCTGCTGGGCTTGTATTACCAGGAGGATCTCAATCTCAAGGAGATTGGTGCCGTGCTTGGCGTGACGGAATCGCGGGTGTGCCAGCTGCATAGTCAGGCCGTAGCGCGCTTGCGCAAGGCCTTGCCCACCTATCGTTGATGCAGCCCAGCGCCGCAGCACGGCCGGCGGTTCGGGGCGCCAAAGCCGGCGATTACGGCGCGGCAAGCGCGCCGGCCTCTGGCCGCGACGCGGCGGGCTGGGCGTCGAGTGCTTCGCGCCCGATGTGCATAGCCTCGGCGGCGCATCCGAGCCACTGCCGTGGCCGGGCGGCCTCTATGATGTCCAGCATGGCTTCGAGCCCCGCCGGTTGGATGATTTCGACGATCTGGCGCGCGTCGATCGGGCGCCGGGCCGGCGCGTGTCGGTGATGTGCGACCAGACGGCCCAGATAGCAGGCCAGCGCCGGATGGTGGTCCAGTTGCGCGGCGAGCCTAGCGTGGTCGCCGGCTGCGATCGCGGCGCGCAGGCGGCGCAGGTCCGCCGGCGTGACTTGCGCCTTGGGCGCGTACACGAGTTCGGGGCGGTGCAGGATATAGCCCTGGAACAGGTCGCTGCCCGCGGCCCGGGCCCGTTCCAGGTCGCGGCGGGTCTCGAGCTTTTCGACCAGTACGATCAGGGTGGGATTACGCTCCCTGAGCCGGGCGACGACCGGCCGGATATCGACC
The DNA here is from genome assembly GCF_003177035.1 of Salinisphaera sp. LB1. Lineage (NCBI taxonomy): Bacteria > Pseudomonadati > Pseudomonadota > Gammaproteobacteria > Salinisphaerales > Salinisphaeraceae > Salinisphaera > Salinisphaera sp. LB1. Next base: position 1,985,067 of record NZ_CP029488.1, read on the forward strand.
GCTTTGAATGCCGGATATTCAAGTTTGACGATATCGGCATGGTCGAGCAGCGGATGCCCTGCATCGTGTCGAACATAATCGTCGAGAGCGATCCGGAAGCCTTGTTGTTTCAAGCGCTCGAGCCGCCGCCGAACCGTGGGGTCCGGTTTGACGGATTCGAGTACTTCCACCACGAGTCGATCGGTCGGGAACGGTAATTCGCGTGCCAGGGTCGTCGCCGAGAAATTCACGAACGCCGGTTGGGCTGTGCTGAACGTGGGGCGCGGATCACACATGAAAGCGTTCACGAGTACCCGGCTGGTGGCGCGATCCGGATCGAAGTGCGACGGCGCGCGATTGGGGGCGGGGCGCTCGCGATAGAGCAGTTCTTCGCCGACCGGGTCGAGTTCACGGTCAAAGATGAGCTGTCTTGCGTAAAGTGTTGAATCGAGAGCTTTGAGTCGTGTCACGGGCGTCCGATATCCGGTGAGGTCGCCGGGCAATGCCGTGGGCGACTGATGACGTCATAACGGCGGTTCGGTCGGCAAGTTGACCGCTATCGTCCTGGCCCAGGCCGAATCGGGACTGATCTGATGGATGCGACCGATCAGGTTTTCGATCAGGAACGGCGGTCATCCGATTTCGCGTTCCATGCGTAAATGGCCGGCGTATTCAACGACGGGGCGCGCGCCCTGGGCCGTTCTGCGACGAAATCCAGCGCATACAGACCGAACGGGCGGACTCGCTGCTGTCGGCCGGTGACTGTCGGGTCTATGATCTCCGCTGTTCGGCGGCGACCACCCGGGCGTCGGTTGGCCATTCGGCCTACCCGCCCGGCGTGCGTTTCGTGGCCATCGACAATGACCCGGACATGCGCGACCGGGTGCGACAGACGATCGCCGAGCGTGATCCATCCGGTCGCATCGAGCGCGTTCAGGGTGAACTCGGTGGGCGCCCGTGCGCCGGATCGCCGCTGTGCGCCAGCCGGGTGGCCTGCTGTTTCTTGCCGGGAAAATCCTCGCCAGCGATTCGTTTTGGGGTCGGCTGCACATTGAGTGCCACGACGACTGCAAGCACAGACACGACTGTTCCGACGCCCATGTACGCGCAACAGGCGCGCGGCGCTGGATCGGGTGCAGGTGTCGTATCGTAGTGACGAGAATCACGCGTTGCGGCACCATTACGGATTGACCGGCGTGGATTCATTCTTCAGGTCGTAAAACTTTGAGTCGCTGGTCGTGGTCAAAGACGCTCCGGGCCGGGACTGATACCGCGGGCCCCTGATCCCGTTGTAGCGTCGACGCACGACGGCACCCGATGGAGGATGTGAGACACGGATGCGCGTATTGATCGTCGAAGACGACCCCACGCTCGCCGCCAATCTGGGCGAGTATCTCGAAGAACAGGGCGATGAGCCGGATTACGCCAGCGATGGGCGGATCGGCTTGCAGCTGTGTACGACCGAAGCGTATGACGCCTTGATTCTCGATCTGCGTTTGCCGCGCCTGGACGGCATTTCCCTGTGCCGGCGGCTGCGCGAGGAGCAGGGCATCACGACGCCCATTCTGATGCTCACCGCGCGCGACACGGTCGAGGACCGCATCGAGGGTTTCGAGGCCGGGACCGATGATTACCTGGTCAAGCCATTCTCGCTGCGCGAGATGTACCTGCGGCTGTGCGCGATCGTGCGGCGTCACCGGCCGGTCGGCGCCGGGCCGCTGGCGGTAGGGGCGCTCAGCCTGGACGCGAACAGCCATGTGGTGCGCTATCGCGATCAGCCGATCGATCTCACGCCCATTGGTTTCGCCATGCTGGAGATGCTCATGCGCGCCTCGCCCGGACTGGTTTCGCGCGCCGATTTCGAAGCCGAGATCTGGAACGGCGAGCCGCCCGAGTCGGATGCCGCCCTGCGCGGCCATGTGCATCGGTTGCGCGAGTTGCTGGAAGCCACTGCGGAACAGCCGGTGATCCACACCGTGCATGGCGTCGGCTACCGTCTTCTCGAAACCACGTGATTCGCCGTTGGCGCCGGACCCTGTCCGCGGCGCTCGGGCTTCGCACGCGGGTACTGATCGGCATGCTGTCGATCGCGTTCACCGCCTGTATCGGCTTTGCGCTCGCGATCTACGCCTTTGTCGGCATTCTCCAGGACGAACTGCAGTTCGATACTCTCGACCGGGAACTGGCCAGCCTCGTCCTGGACTACAAGCACGGCGTGCCCATCAGCGGCCGGCGCGGCCAGACCGGCTGGGTTTATGTCAGCCACGCGCCGGCACACGACCCGACCTTGCCACCGGTGCTTCGGCACATGGGCAATAACCAGTATGCCGTGGTGAGTTATCACGATCGCCAGTACTACACGGCGCGCCGTGACGTCGGCGATACGTCCATCTATATGATGGTCAAGGTGCAGGATGTGAAGGAGTTCGAGGAGCGGCTGGCGACGCTGGGCTGGGCCACGCTCAGTGTGGTCATCGTGCTCGCCCTGCTGATCGGTATCGGCTTTTCTTATCTGATCCTGCGCCCCGTGCGCCGACTCGCCGAGCGCTTGTCGACCTATCAGCCGGGGTCGTCGAACCCTCCGATCGCGGCCGACTACGGCGATCGCGACATGCGCGACATCGCCGAAAGTTTCGACGAGCTGATCGGGCGTTTCGATGCAGCGATCGCGCGTGAGAAAGCGTTCACCGAGGATGCCAGTCACGAACTGCGCACACCGCTGGCGGTCGCGCTCAATGCCAGCGAGCTGCTGGGCGACATGCCCGAACTCGACCAGCGCGCGCGCAATCGGGTCGAGCGGGTGCGGCATGCCTGCGAGCGCATGCAGCGACTGGTCACCGCGCTACTGTTTCTCGCCCGCGATCAGCCACGCGAGAACGAAACGCTCAGCGATGCCGCGGTGGTGCTGGACGATGTCCTGGTCTATCAACGCGACGCCATGGCCGCCAATCGCATCGAACTGTCGGTGGTGGCGCGTTCGACCCCGCTTTCGTTGCCCGAGGGCGTAATCTACAGCGTGTTGCACAATCTGATCGACAATGCCGTGCGGCATACCGAGGACGGGTGGCTGACGGTCGAAGTCACGCCCGAGCGTATCTGCGTTACCGATACCGGCTGCGGCCTGCCCGCGGGCGCGCTCACCCATATCTTCGAGCGCCAGTACCGCACGGCCGACAGCCCCGGCTTGGGCATCGGGCTTTATCTGGTATCACGGATCTGCGACCGCCAGGGCTGGTCGATTCATGCCGCCAGCGAGCTGGGCGTGGGCACGCGGATCGAGATCCTGCTCGACCCCGGGGTGGCTCCCCGTACGCAGACCGAGGTGCTGCCGAGCAGCTGACGGTGCCGCAATGCGCGTGGTGTACGGGCCGGATCCGTCGGACGACGCCTGCAGCTAATCCGACCCAATGGGGCCGCAGGCCGTAAGCCGACAGTCCGGTGGTACGTCGCCTGAAGCCGGAGCTTTCCCGTCGTGGGTTGGGCCGGTCTGTCGGATTACGCCTTCGGCTAATCCGACCTACAGGGGCAGGGGGAGCTGCTAGCTTCAGCTTTCGTAGGTCGGCTTAGGCCGCAGGCCGTAAGCCGACAGTCCGGCGGTACGTCGCCTGAAGCCGGGGCTTTCCCGTCGTGGGTTGGGGCCCGGTCTGTCGGATTACGCCTTCGGCTAATCCACCTACAGGGGCAGGGGGCGCTATCGGCTTCGGGGCCGTAAGCCGACAGGCGCCATGCCGATCGAGGCCGCGCCTGCCGTCGCGGGTGGGTCTGATTCGGGCTGCGTTGGCCTACAGGCCCATTTTTTCCCGTGTCTGGTAATACCAGGAGCCGAGAACCGACAGCGGAACACGGAACAGGCGCCCGCCGGGGAACGGATAATTGCGCAGTGCGGCAAAGGCATCGAAGCGCTCGCGTTCGCCGGCGATCGCTTCGGCCAGCAGTCGGCCGGCCAGATGGGTGGTGGTCACGCCGTGGCCGGAATAGCCGTGGCTGAAGTAGACGTTGTCTTCCAGTTCACCCATGTGCGGGATGCGCGTGAGCGTGAGCGCAAAATTGCCGGACCACGCATAGTCGATGCGCACGTCGGACAACTCGGGGAAGGTCCGCGCGAGATGCGGGCGCAGCTTGGCCTCGATGTCCGCCGGGGTGGTGCCGCCATAGACCGTGCCGCCGCCGAACAGGAGCCGGTGGTCGGCGCTCATGCGGTAGTAGTCGAGCATGTAGTTGCAGTCTTCGACGCAACTCCCGGCCGGCATCAGGCGATGGGCGGTTTCGGCGCCCAGGGGCTCCGTGGCCATGACCTGCGTGGCCACCGGCATCACCCGGTCGCGCAGTCGCGGCACGGCCTTGCCCAGATAGGCATTGCCGCAAACGACCACCGTGTCGGCGCGCACCTGGCCGCCGGGGGTGTGTACCGTCGGTTTCGTGCCGGACTGCACCCGGGTGACCGGCGAGCGTTCGTAGATGACGCCGCCGAGGGATTCCAGCGCGGCGGCTTCGCCGAGGGCGAGATTCAGCGGATGCAGGTGGCCGCCGCGCTTGTCGAGCAGGCCGCCGATGTAGAGATCGGTGTTGCTGTGCTCGCGAATGCTGCGTTCGTCGAGCATCTGCAATTCGTCGTGGCCGTGGGATTGCCAGCTCGCCACCCGGGTCTTGAGTTCGTCGAGCTGCTTGTTGTTGAGTGCGGCGAACACGCCGCCATCGCGCAGATCACAGTCGATAGCGTAGCGCGCCACGCGTTCGCGGATGATGGCGGCGCCCTCGAAGGCCATGGCGCCGAGCGCTTTGGCCGCGTCGGCACCGTAGCGACTCTCGACCACGTCGAGATCGCGCGAATAGCCATTGACCATCTGGCCGCCGTTGCGACCGGATGCCCCCCAGCCCACATGATTGGCTTCCAGCACCACCACGTCGTAGCCACGTTCGGCCAGCGACACCGCCGTGGCCAGCCCGGAGAAACCGGCGCCGACGACGCACACCTGCGTATCCACGGCGCCCGCCAAGGGCGGGCGTTCCGGTGCCGCATTCGCGGTGGCGACGTAGTACGAGGGCGCATGGGGCGCCGGAAAACGCTGCTTGTTGGGGTTTCGGCTCATGGGATCGGTCTCGAATCGCGTAGGGGCGAAAAGCTAGACGGTACGCAGGTAGGCGTCGTACTCGGCGGCCGGCACGATGGCGCGCAGGCACTCGCGTTCCTGGCGCTTGGCCGCGGCGTACCAGCGCTGGTAATCGGCGCCGAGGTATTCGGCAATGAAGCTCGATTCCTCGAACGCTTCGATGGCAGTGCCCCAGGCATCGGGCAGCGACGCCTCGTGCTGGCTGTAGGCGTCGCCCACGGTCTCCGGCGGTGGCACGAGCTGCCGGGCCATGCCGTGTTCCATGCCGCCCAGCACGGTCGCCAGCACGAGATACGGATTGGCATCCGCGCCGGCCACGCGATGTTCGATGCGTGCGGCCGCCGGCTCGGCCAGCGGCAGGCGGATGGCGGTGGTGCGATTGTCCACGCCCCAGGCTGGCGCGAGTGGCGCATGGCTGGCCGCCTGGAACCGGCGAAAGGAATTGTCGTGCGGGGCGAAAATGGCCGTGGATTCGGCCATGGTCTCGAGCAGGCCGGCCACGCATTGCATCAGCGCCCCGTTGTCACTGTGATTGTCGGCGAAAATATTGTCGCCGTTGCGATCCAGCAGGCTGATGTGTGCGTGCATGCCATTGCCGGAGGAATCGCCGAACGGCTTCGCCATGAAGCTCGCGGCCAGTCCGTGGCGGCGTGCGCAGGCCTTGATCGTACGCTTGAGCAGAATGGTCTGGTCGGCGGCCAGCAGGGCGTCGCCGACATGCTCGAGGTTGATTTCGTACTGGGCCTCGCCCTGTTCCGAGATCAGCGTGTCCATGGGCAGACCCTGGGCCACGCAGGCGGCTTCGATGTCGCCGAACAAGTCGTCGAGATTGTCCAGTTCCTCGATGCCGTAGAGCTGCGAGCGCCGGCCCGGCCGGGTCGACAGCTGCGCCGGCACCGGCCGGCCGGTGGCGTCCGGTTCGGCCTCGAACAGACGGAATTCGAGTTCGGTCGCCACCACGGGCGTCAGGCCGCGGGCGGCCAGACGGTCGACCACGGTGGCGAGAATCGCACGCGGATCGCCGGCAAAGCGGCTGCCGTCGGGCTCGTGCATCATCAGCAACATCTGCGCCGCGCCCCGGGTGCTCCAGGGCATGGGCCGCAGGCTGCCCTCGACCGGCAGGCAAGGCCGATCGGCGTCGCCCGAGGCGATCGCCAGGCCGGTGTCCTCGACCTCATGACCCCAGATATCGAGCAGCGGTGTCGATACCGGCAGGTTGAGTCCCTTGCTGTACACGCGCGCAAGGCTCGCGGCGGGTAGTCGCTTGCCGCGCGCGATGCCGTTGATATCGACGATATAGGCTTCGATGAATTCCAGCTCTGGCATCGCGTCGATCACGGCGCGGGCGTCGGCCGGCAAGTCGGTATGCGGCATGGGCGTAGCTGCGTTGAAAATGTGATCACAAATTAGCAACCGGCGGGCGCGGCTGCAACGGTCTGTTCATCGCTCTGCTAGAGTTCAGTCATTGATCGCGTCAATTGGGTATCCGTTTGGCATCCTCCCAGGCATCCGTCGACGACACGCAAATCGCACCGGTGGCGCTCGCCGACGGCGGCATCACGCGTCAGGAGTGGGTTTACCTCCAGCTCAAGGAAGCTGTGTTGACGGGGCAATTCGTGCCCGGGCGCAGTGTCACGCTGCGGGGGGTCGCGCAGATGCTCGGCACCAGTCCCACGCCGGTGCGCGAGGCGCTGCGCCGATTGGTGGCCGAGCGCGCGCTGGAGGCGCATGGCAATCGGCGCATCAGCGTGCCGCGCATGACCCCGGCGAAATTGCAGGATTTATGCGCGGTGCGCGCGAATCTGGAGGCTTTTGCCGCCGAGCGCGCCATGCCGCTGATCGACGCCGCGCATCTGGAACGACTCTGGGAGCTCGATGCCGAGGTGGATGCCGCGATCAATGCTGGCGATATTCGCGCTTATCTGCAACGCCACCGCGCGTTCCACTTCTCGCTCTACGACGCGGGCGATGCCTCGGCGGTCATGCCATTGATCGAATCGGTATGGCTGCAATTCTCGCCCTTCCTGCGTCTGGCGATTCATCACATCGGCAGCGATTACATCGTGGACCGACACGTCGAGGCGCTGCGTGCCGTGGCCGCCCGCGACGCGCAGGCCCTGCGCTTCGCCATCGAGGCCGATGTGCGCGAAGGTCTCGGCTCGCTGACCGAGGCGGATTGGCGCAATCTGGAAGCCGCCGGCTGACATGCCGCGCGTCGATTCCCGGCGTATCTCCGAAATGGGTCGGACCGTGCCCGTGGCAGGCGTGCCCGCGCCGAACGAGCCGGGCCGCTGCGCGCTGCCCCGCGAGCCCTCGCCCAAGCAAGCAACGACGCGTAACCGCAAGCCCTGTAGGTCGGATTAGCCGTAGGCGTAATCCGGCGGGAACGCAGACCCCATCTGTCTCGTTGATACCGGCCCCAAAGCCGGTCCCGAGCCGACCGCCCAGACAAACAACGACGCGTGATCGCAGCCCTGTAGGTCGTGATTAGCCGCAGGCGTAATAGACGGGACAAAGCCTCCGCGCGGCCCTGCGGTGGCTCGCCGATGTTGCCGCGCCGGCCGTAGTCAGTCGCCGGTTAGCCGCTGCTGGCGAAAGACGCGGCAGGCTTCGCCGAAGGCATGGAACAGCGCCATCGATACCGGGTTGTCGCCGTAACGCCATTCCGGATGCCATTGCACGCCGACGATGAAACGCAGGTCGCGATGGCGCACCGCTTCCACCAGGCCGTCGGGCGCGCGCCCCTCGGCGCGCAGCGCGGTGCCGAGACCGTCTATGCCTTGGCTGTGCAGGGAGTTGACCGAGATCTCCTGCGTGTCGAGCAGCCCGGACATCCAGCCATCGCTGACCAGTTCCACCGAATGTGCCGGCGCATAGCGGCGCTCGCGCGGCGCCTCGTGATCGTCGCGGTGATCCGACAGCCCCGGCACGTCCTGCACGGCGGTGTAGAGCGTGCCGCCGCAGGCCACGTTGAGTTCCTGGAAGCCGCGGCAGACGGCGAATACCGGCATGTCACGCGCCATCGCCGCGCCGAGCAGCGCCAGGTTATTGGCGTCGCGTTGGGGATCGAACGGGCCCACGCCCGGGGCGTCGCTGCCATAGCGCCAGGGTTCCATATTCGACGGGCTGCCGGTCAGGAACAGACCGTCGAGATCGACGAGCTGGTCATCGGCGCTGATTTGGGTCTCGAGCGACGCCTGTTCGGCGCCGGCCGCCCGCGCGGGCAGCACCAGCGGGATGGCATTGGCCGCATGGGCGACCGCGGCGAGATACTTCTCGCCCACGACGTGGCTGGGGTCGGTGCCGATGAGTTTGCAGTCGACGGGCACGCCGATCCGGGGGCGGAGTGAAGACATGAGCGATCCGGGAAAATGACGGCGGGTGAATTGTGATCACAAAATGAGAGCCGGTCAACGTGGCCGCTGGCATCGTTCGTGCCGGTGGCGGCCGGCCCACGGCGACAGGGCCGGTTATCATAAGGGCACGCGCATTGGCACCCAACCACACAGGAGCGAGCCATGCACATCGGCGTACCCAGGGAAATCAAGGATCACGAATATCGCGTCGGCCTGACGCCGGACAGCGTGCGTGAACTGGTCAAGCGCGGCCACGACGTGCTCGTGGAAACGACGGCCGGGCTGGGTATCGGTTGTGAGGACAGCGAGTACGCACAGGCCGGGGCGCGTATCGCCGACGATGCGGTGGCGGTGTTCAAGGCGGCCGACATGATCGTCAAGGTCAAGGAGCCGCAACCCGAGGAGCGCAAGCGCCTGCGCCCGGGCCAACTGCTATTCACCTATCTGCATCTCGCGCCCGACGCCGCGCAAACCGCCGATCTGGTCGCCTCCGGCGCGAGTTGCGTGGCGTACGAGACGATCACCGACGACCACGGCGGTTTGCCGTTGCTGGCGCCGATGTCGGAGGTGGCCGGCCGGTTGGCCGCGCAGGCTGCAGCCCAAGGCCTGGAGAAGATCAGCGGCGGGCGCGGGGTGCTGATGGGGGGCGTGCCGGGGGTGTCGCCGGCGCGCGTGGTGGTGATCGGCGGTGGCGTGGTCGGTGAGAACGCGATCACGATGGCGCTGGGGCTGGGCGCCGATGTGGTCGTGCTCGATCGCGACGTCAACGTGTTGCGGCGTCTGGCTGCCCGGTTCGGGCCGTCGTTGCGCACCGTATATGCGACGGCGGCCGGCACCGAGACCGAGGTGCTCGCGGCGGATGCCGTGATCGGTGCGGTCCTGGTGGCGGGCGCGGAAACCCCCAAGCTGGTCAGTGCTGAATGGGTGTCGCGTATGCAGCCGGGGGCGGTGCTGGTGGATGTCGCCATCGATCAGGGCGGTTGCTTCGAGACCTCCAGGCCGACCACCCACGCCGAGCCCACGTATATTGTCGACGGCGTGGTGCACTACTGCGTGGCCAACATGCCGGGCGCGGTGCCGCGTACGTCGGCATTCGCGCTCAATCACGCCACCCTGAGCCATGTCGTCGCGCTCGCGGATCAGGGCCTGAACAACGCAATGGCCGACGACGAGCATCTGCGGCGCGGGCTGAACGTGCACGCCGGGCAGGTGACGTGTGCCCCGGTGGCCGAGCGCCACGGCTACGACTACGTAAGCCCCGAGGCCGCGCTGGGGTTGTAGCGCATCGGCTTTGTTGTCCGTTGCATGCGCCGCCGCCCCGCGGGTTGCCCGCCACCGCTCAATCGTTTTCCGGGCCCGGCGCGCCGGGCGTTATAACGCCGGCGCCGCAGGCGCGGGCAACGCGGGATGGCAGGAAATAGCCGCCGCGCCCGCCCGCAGTCAATGCAGCAGACGCGTATCGGACCCGGTTGCGGCCGCGACGCTGCGTCGCAGGAAGCGGCCCACGGGCCCCAGTCCGAACGGGGGATCGAGCCGGCCGTGAGGCATGGTGGCCGGATATCGGGTACCTGAGCGGCGAGTTACTATTCATGTCGTGAATGTTGGGAATAGATTTCATTTTCTATTCATATTAAGAGCGGCCCTCTAGACTGAGCTTCATCGGCTACGGGAAAAGAATTATTTCCGGAATATCGGCCGTTTTTCGATGCTGGTTTTCAAGAGGAAGTCTGATCATGTCCGACTATAGAAACGACATCAGCGATATCTCGTCGCTGCGGGAGCGCTTCGGCGAGCCATGGCGTGCCATCAATCCCGAGCATGCTGCGCGTCTGCGTGCGCAGAACCGCTTTCATACCGGGCTCGATATCGCGCGCTACACGGCGAAAATCATGCGCGAGGACATGGCTGCCTATGATGCCGACCCGGCCTGCTACACGCAGTCGCTCGGCTGCTGGCATGGATTCGTCGGCCAACAGAAAGCGATCTCGATCAAGAAGCATTTCGGCAGTCTGAAGGGCAAGTATCTGTACCTGTCCGGCTGGATGGTGGCCGCGCTGCGCAGTGAATTCGGCCCGCTGCCGGACCAGTCGATGCACGAAAAAACCGCGGTGCCGGCGCTGATCGAGGAGCTGTATACCTTCCTGAAGCAGGCGGATGCCTGGGAGCTCAACCATTATTTCCGCGAACTCGAAGCCGCCCGCGAGGCCGGCGATGAGGTGGCGGCGAAGAAGGCCCAGAGCCGGATCGACAACTTCGAAACCCATGTCATCCCGATCATCGCCGACATCGACGCCGGTTTCGGCAACGAGGAGGCGACCTATCTGCTGGCCAAGAAGATGATCGAGGCCGGGGCCTGTGCGATCCAGATCGAGAATCAGGTCTCGGACGTCAAGCAGTGTGGTCATCAGGACGGCAAGGTGACGGTGCCGCATGCGGCGTTCCTGGCCAAGATCAACGCCGTGCGCTACGCGTTCCTGGAGCTCGGTGTGGACGACGGCGTGATCGTCGCGCGCACGGACTCGCTGGGTGCGGGCCTGACCCAGCAGATCGCGGTGTCGCAGGCGCCGGGCGATCTGGGCGATCAGTACAACAGTTATCTCGCCGGCGAGGAGATCACCGACCCGTCCGAGATCAACGCATCCGATGTGGTGATCAAGCAGAACGGCAAGCTGGTGCGCCTCAAGCGTCTGGCTTCGGGTCTGTTCGAGTTCAAGAAGGGCAGCGGCGAGGACCGCGTGGTGCTGGATTGCATCACCAGCCTGAAAAACGGTGCCGACCTGCTCTGGATCGAGACCTCCACGCCGAATGTGGACCACATCGGCGGCATGGTGAATCGTATTCGCGAAGAAGTGCCCGACGCCAAGCTGGTCTACAACAACAGCCCGTCGTTCAACTGGACGCTGAACTTCCGTCAGCAGGTCTATGACGCATGGGCCGATGAAGGCAGGGATGTGTCGGCCTACGATCGCGCCCAGTTGATGGCCGCCGAGTACGATGGCACCGAGCTGGCCCGGGTGGCCGACGAGTGGACCCGGAACTTCCAGCGCGATGCCGCGCGGCACGCCGGTGTGTTCCATCACCTGATCACGCTGCCGACCTATCACACGACGGCTTTGTCCACCGATCAGCTGGCCCGTCATTATTTCGGCGACGACGGCATGTTGGCTTACGTGCGCGATGTGCAGCGGGTCGAGATCCGCGATGGCATTGCGACCGTCAGGCATCAGGATATGGCTGGTTCCAACATCGGCGACGATCACAAGGAGTTCTTCTCCCGCGAGAACGCGCTCAAGGCGGGAGGGGCGCACAACACCATGAACCAGTTTGGCTAGGGCCTGTTGCCGTCTCGCATGAGGCGGCAACAAGCCCCGGTCTGGACCGGGTGTTGGGACCCGCGGTGACTTCGACCGCCGCGGTCAGGGACGGGGCCTTCGGGCCCTGTCTTTTGGCCCGTTGGGCGCGCCGCGGCCCGCAACCGAGGTGTCAACCCGGGTCGGGCGATGGCGAGGCCTGGTTGTCCATCGGCCAGTCCACGGTGGCGGTAGAGTCGTCTGCGCTGGTCTTGGCGCGCTTGTCATAGCGTGCGCCGCCGCCGGCTTCCATGGAAACGCTCATGCGCGGCGCGCCAAGGTTGATGTATTCGCTCTCCATCCGGCGTTTCAACGCGAGGTTGAAGGCACGCGAGACGTCCCACTGATACTCCGGCGCCGTGCGCAGGCGCATGCGCAGGATCGGGCAGCCGTTATCGAACTCGTGGATGCCCTGCATCTCCAGATGCGAACGGATCAGCCCACGCATGAACGGGTCGCGATGCAGGTCGGACGCCGTGCGCCGCATCAACTCGATGGCGTCGTCGATGCGCAGGTCGTGCGGAATGCGGATTTTGATCAGAGCGATGCCGAACTGGCGCGACATGTTGTGAATCGCGTCGATGTGGGAGAACGTCGTGATGTGCACGACGCCATCGAGATCGCGCAGGCGTACGGCGCGTAGATTCAGCCCCTCCACCGTGCCCATGAACCCGTTGATTTCGACGAAATCGCCGACCGCCAGTGAATCCTCGATCAGGATGAAGATACCGGTGATCAGATCGGCCACCAGGCTCTGGGCGCCGAAGCCGAGCGCGATGCCGATTACACCGGCACCGGCGAGTAGCGGTGTGACATTCACGCCCAGGTTGGCCAGCCCGATGATGCCGGCCACGATGATGATCACGAACAACGCCAGGTTGCGGATCATCGGTGTGATGGTTTGCGCACGATTGGTATTACGTCGGCGGCCGTGCGCACCACGGCCATGCAGCGCACGATGGATCGCGGTGTCGACCACGATCCAGATCAGCCAGGCGAGCACGATCGTCAGTCCTACCCCCAGCAGGGCCCGACCGATCTTGCCGCTAACCGCCCCGTGTTCGCCGATGCCGAACAACGAGAAACCCCACACCCGGACCGACAATTCGGCGAAGACCAGCCAGGCAATGCCATGTGCCAGCGTGAAGCCGAAATTGCGGAACCGCCCGGCATAGGGAGGCTTGCGCGGTCGCCGCGCGGCCCGCTCGTGCTGGCGTCGGATGATGCCGGTGGTTACCAGGGTCAGCACCAGTAGAACCGTGCAGATCATGGCGCGCGCAAAAGCCGCGTGTGCCTGCCCGCCGGTGAGAAAAATAGCGGCAAGCGATGCGGTGATCAGCAGCAGGGCGGGTACGTGCCAGAGCTGGGCGCTGATCGACACCAGCTCCCGCAAACCGCCGCGATCACGTCGGTTGGCCAGCGATCGGTTGCGAATCAGGTGTTCCACCGGGCGGCGGATGCGCAGGATCAGGGCGCCGCTGAACAACCCCGCGAGCATGTTGGCCACCACGGATAGCCAGTCCGCGAGGCTGGCGCCCAGCAGGTCCGAAAGGCGGGCACTGTTGACCGCATCGCCGAAGGCCACCAGGGCGCCGATGAAAAACAGCGGGCCCAGGGCCTTGTCGTGCAGGATCGACACGGCCACGCGACGATGGCCGCGGGTGAACAGGGCGATGACGACATCGAAGACGGTCGAAAGCAAGCGCCCGCACAGGCCGACGTAGGCTATGACAAGTAACGTGGCGCTGGCCGGCGCCGCGGGCTGGACCAAACGGATGACCGCCAACAGTGCCGCGAACGTGACGACCCAGGGCGTTACCCGGCGACAGAAGTGGGCCAGCAGCATCCAGGGCCGCGGCTCCGGCGGCAGCTTGATCGGCCAGCCGCGGCGCACGAACAGGCTGCGTCCGGCGAGGGTCATGACCACCAGGGCGCTCGTGAGCATGGACAGGCCGAATACAATTTCGGCGATGTTGCTGACCAGGGCCCGTCGGCGTACGCCGACGAACAGCTCACGGGCGTTCGTCGCGGCCTTGCGTGCGTTGCGTCGCCAGATATCCAGGGGCGACTCGCCCCGGGCCTGTTTGCTGAGATTGCTGATGGAATCCGAAAGGGCGCCGAGCAGGCCGCCATGGACACCGGCGATCGGGTTCTCGTGCTTTGCCGCAGCCCGGGTCGAGGCGCGCAGCTGCTTGAGCTGCTTGACCAGCGCGGCCCGCTTATTGTCGTTTTCCAGCGTGCTGATGATGTTGTCGAGCGAGGCGTTCAGCTGCTTGGCGTCGGGCTTGTCCTGGGATTGGGTCTGGGGCTCGTGCCCGAGTCCGAGCCGGCCCAGGCCCTGGGCGGCGGCCGGCGTCGCCACGCAGGCGAGCGCCACCAGCAGCGACAACAACAGGAATCGGATCGGCGACACGTCGAACGGCATCAAAAGGACTCGGATGAAAACGAAAGGGCACAGGCGGCCGGCTATGCCGACACGGATACGCCGGACAAGGTCGATGAAATGCTGCCGCCGGCCCCAGCGTACCTCGATTGCGCGATAAATTTTTTTTGGGGCGATGGGTCGACTTTGCGGTCGTCGGATCCGCCGGCCCGATTCGAAAAGCATATGTTTCTAAAGGTTTATGTTTCGCGTCGTTTGCGGTTTAAAGTGACGCAACCCGTTCTGAATAATACTTTAGTTTAAGATTGACCGCGTGGGCGGGTGGATGTATTTTTCGCCTAAACGTGGGCTGCATTGACCAGCCCGCGCCAGAGTCATGGTCGGTATGGGGTTCCGGCCAAGCCGTCTATACGTGATTTGGCTGCGGGCCTGGCCCGTGAGTGCCCGATCCGGTTCGACTCCAAGGCATATAACGCAATGCTAGGTAAGATTTTTCGCTTTTCCTCGGGGGTATCCGCCGCCGCTCTGCTTTTGCTGATCAGCGGTTGTGGTACAAGCCTGAGCACCATGATGCCGGTTGGCCCGGTTGGCCAGACCGAACGCGACATCACGCTCTTCACGCTCGTGCTGATGATGTTCGTGCTGATTCCGATCGTGGCGCTCACGTTCGGCATCGCCTGGCGTTATCGCAAATCCAATACCGATTCCAGATATTCGCCCGACTGGGACCATTCCTGGTTGATCGAGGTCTTCGTCTGGGGCGGCCCGGTGGTGATCCTCATCATTCTGTCGGTGATGACCTGGATCTCCACCCACAATCTCGATCCGTACAAGGCCATCCAGTCGGACGCCAAGCCGATCACGATCGAGGCCGTGGCTACGGACTGGAAGTGGTTGTTCATCTATCCCGACCAGCATGTGGCCGCGGTCAACGAGTTCGCATTCCCGAAGGATGTGCCGCTCAACATCCGGCTGACATCCAACTCGGTGATGAATGCGTTCATGATCCAGCGCATGGGCACGCAAATCTTCGCCATGTCGGGCATGAAGACCCAGCTGCATCTGATGTCGCACAAGACCGGCGACTTCGCCGGCGGCAACTACCAGTACAACGGCCACGGTTTCGCCAAGAACCGCTTCGTCGCCCGGGCCATGACCGAACAGAACTACAAGCAATGGCTGGCTAAGGTCCGTTCCCAGGGAAAACCGCTGGATATGAGCACGTTCAAGCAGTTCGCGCAGCCCAGCGTGGTCAAGGATCCGATCTACTTTGCGCCGGTTTCGTCCGGGCTGTTCGCCGATGTCATCGGCCAGTTCCACCCGGCGAAGAGCCCGGGGATGAAGCCGGACATGAAGGCTGAGCTCAAGCCGACGGCGGCACACGAGTAGTGCGCGCCGGCCTGGCGATACCCGCGAGATAACACCATGGATATTTTTGGCAAGCTCACGATCCACGCGATCCCCTACGACAACGCGATCATCTTCAGTGCCGACATCCTCATGGCGGTGGTCGGGCTGTCGGTCATCGCCGGCATCACCTATTTCGGTCAGTGGAAGTATCTCTACAAGGAGTGGCTGACTTCGGTCGACCACAAGAAGATCGGCGTGATGTACATCATCATCGCCTTCGTCTTCTTGCTCCGCGGCTTCGTCGACGCGTTGATGATGCGCGCCCAGCAGGCCTTCGCCGGCCCCGGCATGTCCGGTTATCTGCCAGCCGGGCACTTCGCGGAGCTGTTCACCGGCCACGGCACCATGATGATCTTCTTCGTGGGCATGCCGTTCCTGATCGGCCTGATGAATATCGCGGTACCGACGCAGATTGGTGCGCGCGATGTGGCCTTTCCGTATGTCAATTCGATCAGCCTGTGGCTCACTGCCTCTGCTGGCCTGCTGGTGATGGCATCGCTGGCGATCGGTCAGTTTTCTGAGGCGGGCTGGACCGGGTACGCGCCATATTCGGAGTTGTCGGCCAGCCCGAGCGTCGGCGTGGACTACTGGATCTGGGCATTGCAGATCTCGGGTATCGGTACCACTCTGACCGGCATCAATTTTTTCGTCACTATCATCAAGGAGCGTGCGCCGGGCATGACGTTCATGCGCATGCCGATCTTCACCTGGACCACGCTCTGCACCAATATCCTGATGGTGCTGGCCTTCCCGGCACTGACCGTGGTGCTGGCGCTACTCACGCTGGATCGCTACGTCGGCACGCATTTCTTCACGTCGGGCGGCGGCGGCAACCAGATGATGTACGTGAATATGTTCTGGGTGTGGGGTCATCCGGAGGTTTACATTCTGGTTCTGCCGGCCTTCGGGGTGTTCTCGGAAGTAGTCGCGACCTACTCCAACAAACGTGTGTTCGGCTACAAATCGCTGGTCGGGGCGACCATCGTGATCGCGCTGCTGTCGTTCACCGTCTGGGTGCATCACTTCTTCACCATGGGCCAGGACGCTACGCGCAACTCCATCTTCGCGATCGCGACCATGGTCATCGGCGTGCCCACCGGGGTGAAGATCTACAACTGGCTGTTCACGATGTTCCGCGGGCGGATCTCGTTCAACCTGCCGATCCTGTGGACGTTGAGTTTCATCATCACCTTCACTATCGGCGGCATGACGGGTGTGATGCTGGCCATCCCCGGTATCGACTTCAAGATGCATAACAGCCTGTTCCTGGTGGCGCACTTTCATAACGTGCTGATCCCGGGAATGCTGTTCGGTCTGTTCGCCGGTTACCACTACTGGTTCCCGAAGGCCTTCGGCTTCCGGCTGGACGAAAAATGGGGCCGGCGTTCCTTCTGGGGCTGGACCATCGGCTTCTATCTCGCCTTCATGCCGTTGTATGTGCTGGGCCTGATGGGTATGCCGCGCCGAATGGTCACCTACGACGACCCGGCCTGGCAGCCATTTCTCATCGTGGCCGCCATCGGGGCCCTGGTCGTGCTGTTCGGTGTGGTCAGCATGGTCATTCAGTTGATCGTGAGTGTGCTTAATCGCGAACAGCTGCGTGACGTGACTGGCGACCCCTGGAACGGGCGGACGCTGGAATGGTCGCTGTCCTCGCCGCCGCCGGAATACAACTTCGCGGTGATTCCCCGCGTGGAAGGGCGTGATGCGTTCACCGCCATGAAGGAGGCCGGTCAGGCCTACAAGCGGCCGGCGCAGTACAACGATATCCACATGCCCAAGAACACCGTGGCCGGCTTCCTTATCGGTGCGTTGTCGTTCTTCCTCGGCTTCGGGCTGATCTGGCATATCTGGTGGATGGGCATCGCCTCGGCGCTGGGCATGCTGGCGACCGTGATTATTCGCGGTTGCCAGGATGACGTCGGCTTCATCATCCCGGCCGCCGAGGTGGAGCGCGTCGAGAATGAGCGCTATCGCAAGTTGCAGGAAGCCGGCGTCGCCTAGGGCCGCGCCGCAGCCCTGTCTTTTCAGATTTTCGTGAGCGATTTGGAACAACTATGACGAGTCATGCCGCCGGCGCCAACGACGTTCAAGCGGCATCCAGCCCGAACACCTTGGTGAACTTCGGGTTCTGGGTGTATCTCATGAGCGACGTGATCATCTTCTCGATGCTGTTCACGATGTTCGTGACCGTATCCGATCACTACAACGGCGGTCCCTCGGGTCGCGATCTGTTCGAGTTGCGCGATGTCTTCTTCGAGACGATGGCGCTGCTGTTTTCCAGCATCACCTTTGGTATGGCGCTGCTGTCCGTGCACGCCCGGCGCAAGTCGCAGGTATTGCTGTGGTTGCTGATTACCTTCGTATTCGGCGCCCTGTTCGTGGGGCTCGAAGTGCGCGAGTTCCTGGGACTGGTCGCGGAAGGGGCCGGCCCATGGAGCAGCGCCTTCCTGTCGGCGTTCTTCACGCTGGTCGGTACGCACGGTACGCACGTGACCTTCGGCCTGATCTGGATCGCGGTCATGATCGGGCAGGTGGCAATCAAGGGGGTAACGGCGCCGGTGGCTTCGCGCTTGTTGCGTCTGGCGCTTTTCTGGCATTTCCTGGACATCGTGTGGATCGCGGTGTTCTCGACGGTCTATCTTTCGGGGTTCATGCAATGAGCACGTCCAGCCATGACATTCGACTCGGCGGTCTGAATCTCAAGACCTATCTGACCGGTTTCGTCCTTGCGTTGATCCTCACGGCCATTCCCTTCGGCGCGGTGGCTTTCGGTTGGCTGTCAGCGGGTGCCACGCTGATTCTCATTGCGGCCGCGGCCGTGGTCCAGATCCTGGTGCATATGTATTTCTTCCTGCACCTGGATTTCTCCGAGGAGCATGCCTGGAACGCCGGATCGGGCGCGTTCTGTATCGTGATTTTGGCGATTCTGGTCGGCGGCACACTCTGGCTGATGTACAGCCTCGAAATGCGTACGATGATGGGCGGCGGCTGATCCGCGATATGGTCGGCCTTCGAGTGGCCGGCCGTTGTCTCGCGCGCCAGTCAGTATGCCGGGCGCGCCGCCTGCGACGTGGCTGACATACGTACAGGTACGTTCGATATGGCGGTCATCGGCCTGCAATGCGGGTGGCTCGCGCAGGCTTGCCGCGCGCTACGAGCGCCCGGTGTCAAAGCGATGAGGCATTGACGCAAGGTGGACGGCCAGAACAGCTCGGGCTCGCTTGCTTGGGCCGCGCGATACGCCGCCGTCGGCAAGCGGGCCCTGTTGACGCGCCGTGTTCGTCGGCGCGCTGAATATTTTGCGAATCCAGGACGTTTTCCAGCCCGTTCGTCCGATAGGCCGATCGTGTGCGACCTTCGGCCTCAGTCGATATCGCGTAGCGCCGGATACAGGCGGGTAAAGCGCGCGTAGCGCGGCGCGTATTCCGCGACCAGTTCGGCATCGGGCGCTTCGAAGTGCTCGGGCGCCGAAACCATGGCGGCGACCGCTGCATCCACATTCGCGTGTACGCCCGCGCCAACGGCCGCCAGTACGGTGGCGCCGTAGGCCGGGCCTTCCTGGTCCTGCTGGACCGCGACGGGCTTGTTCAGCACGGCGGCGAGAATACGGCGCCAGACGTCGCTATGCGCGCCGCCGCCGCCGAGAATGAGCTTGTCGGGCATCACGCCCTGGGCCTCGATGCGAACCAGGGAGTCGCGCAGGGAGAACGCCACGCCTTCCAGGATGGCGCGCACCATGTGCCGCCGGTCGTGCGACAGCGTCAGGCCGATCCAGGCGCCGCGCGCGTTCGGGTCCATGTGCGGTGTGCGCTCACCGGCGAGATAGGGCAGGAAATACAGGTCGTCCGCGCCCGGGGGGGCGGTATCGGCTTCGGCTGCGAGCAACTCATGCAGATTGCGCCCCAGGCGCTGGGCGACCGCGGCTTCGTCGCTGGCGATACGGTCGGCGAACCACTGCAGGCTGCCGCCCGAGGCCAGCGAGACGCCCATCAGGTGATAGGCGCCCGGCACCGCGTGACAGAAGCAATGCAGCTCGCCGCTGGTGTCCGGTGTCGCCGATTCGCTATGCGCGAAGACCACGCCCGAGGTGCCGACCGATACGAAGGCCACCCCGGTCTTGACGATGCCACCGCCCACCGCCGCCGCCGCGTTGTCGCCGGCCCCGGCGACGATCGGCGTGCCGGCGGCCAGTCCGGTCGTATTCGCGCCAGTCGCTGAAACCTCGGCTGTCACCTCGGGGCTTTCAAAGACTTGCGGCAACCACGCGCGTGGGATGTCGAGCGCGGTCAGCACCTCATCGGACCAATCGCGCGCCTGCAGATCCAGCAGCAGGGTGCCGGCGGCGTCGGAGACATCGGTCGCGAACGCGCCGGACAGCCGATAGCGGATATAGTCCTTGGGCAGGAGCACATGGGCCAGCCGCGCGTAATGTTCGGGCTCGTTATCGCGCAGCCACAGGATCTTGGGCGCCTGAAAGCCGGTCAGCGCCGGATTGCCGGTGATGCGCCGCAACTTCTCGCTGCCGACGTCGCGCTCGATCGTCTCGCAGGCCGCCCCCGTGCGTTGATCGTTCCACAGAATGGCCGGGCGGATGACCTCGCCTGCGGCGTCCAGAAAGACCGCGCCGTGCATCTGGCCGGTCAGCCCGATCGCTGCAATCGGCTTATCGGCGTCGGCAACCAGTCGCTGCAGCACGGTTTCGGCCGCGGCCCACCACGATTGCGGATCCTGCTCGGTCCAGCCCGGCCGTGGCACGAGCAGGGGATAGTCGCCCGAGGCACGGGCGATGACCCGGCCGGCCTCGTCGACCAGCACGCCCTTTGCACTGCTGGTGCCAATATCGAGACCAATGAAAAGTTTGCGCGCGTCGCCGACCATTGGGGCATTCTCCTCGTGCACGGGTTTGCGTTAACTTGCCATATTTGGCACGGGCGATGATGGCGTTATGCTGAAGGCCCAGGCCCAAACCGGTTATTCTGGCCGAAACCATACACTAGGCGCACATGCTCCGTGCGCCCCTCGGCTCGATAAATCAGCAAAGGATCCACCATGAAATTCTTCGTCGATACCGCCAACGTGGACGAAATCCGCGAACTTGCCGACATGGGCATGCTCGATGGCGTGACCACCAACCCCAGCCTGATCAACAAGGCGGGCAAGGACTTCATCGAGACCATCACCGAAATCTGCAAGATCATCGACGGTCCGGTGAGTGCGGAAGTGGCCGCCACCGACTACGAGACGATGATGAAGGAGGGCGAGAAGCTCGCCACCATCGCGGACAACGTCTGTGTGAAAGTGCCGCTGACCCCGGCCGGCCTCAAGGTCGGCAAGCACCTGGTCGATAGCGGTCAGGAAATCAATGTCACGTTGTGTTTCTCTGCCGCCCAGGCCTTGTTGGCCGCCAAGATCGGCGCGACTTATGTATCGCCGTTCATCGGCCGTCTGGACGACATCGGTCAGGAAGGCATGCAGCTGATTCGTGACATCAACGCGATCTACAGCAGCTACGACCACATCAATACCCAGGTCCTGGCCGCCTCGGTGCGCGGCGCCCAGCACGTGGTGCAGGCCGCGCTGGCCGGCGCCGACGTGGTCACCGTGCCGCCGGCTGTGCTGCACCAGATGTTCAAGCATCCGCTGACCGACAACGGTCTCGAGAAGTTCGTCTCCGACTGGAAGGCGACGGGGCAGTCGATTCTGTAAAGAACCTCGGCGTTCCGCGCGCGCTGTCGCGCGGAACGCAGCCCATCGCTAGCCTGAGCGCCTCCCCAGCCACGGACCGCATTTGCCCATGACCGATATCGTGACCTTCGGCGAGGTGCTCGCCGAATTCATGGCCACCCGGATGAATCAGAGCCTCGGCGAGGCCGGGCAATTCGCCGGCCCTTATCCCGGCGGCGCGCCGGCCATCTTCATTGACCAGGCGGCCAAGCTGGGCTCGACCGCGGCCCTGGTCAGTGCGGTGGGGGATGACGCCTTCGGGCGCATGCTCGTCGAACGCCTGAAGGCCGACGGCGTGGATACGTCGTCGATCGCCACGCTGGCGGACGAGACCACGGCGAGTGCCTTCGTGACTTATTACGACGACGGCTCGCGGGATTTCATCTTCAATATCGCCAACGGCGCCTGTGCGAAGATCGCCGAATCCCAGTTCAGTCCGGTGCTCAAGGGCTGCAAGCTGTTTCATGTCGCCGGTACGGCGTTGTTCTCCGAACACATGATCGCGCTCGCCCGGACCGCGATCGATCAGGTCAAGGCTGGCGGCGGCCGGATTTCGTTCGATCCCAACGTGCGCAAGGAAATGCTCGACAGGCCCGGTGTGCGCGAGGCGCTGACCGGCCTGCTGTCGTCGACCGACATTCTGCTGCCCAGCGACAGCGAGTTGAACGTGCTCGTGGAACGCGCGGCCGAGGATGACGCCGTGGCGCGTGCCTTCGAGCTCGGTGTCGGCGAGGTCGTGCTCAAGCGCGGCGGCGAGGGCTGTCGTTATTACGACGACAGCGGTATGCGCGAACTCCCTGGCTTCAAGGTCGAGGAAGTCGACCCCACCGGCGCCGGCGATTCCTTCGGCGCGACGTTCTGCACACTGCGCAGCCAGGGCATGGCGGCGGCCGATGCGCTGGTCTATGCCAATGCCGCGGGGGCGAGTGCGGTGTCCCGGCAGGGCGCTATGGAAGGCACCTCCACTCGAGCCGAACTCGATCGCTTTATTGCGGATCGTGCCTGAGTGAGGGCGCGTTCTCGAATGCCTACCGGAAGTGGGTGCCGGTTCGAGAAGATCAGAAAACGGGGCGCTGTCACCCGGCGGCGAATCCTCAAATGCCGCGACATCGTTGGTCTGGAGTCTGGCAGTCGCTAATGAATCAGATCGCTAGGACGGATAAGTCCATATTGGCGCCCGACGCGCTGGGGCCCACCGTGTCGATCGGCGAAATTCTCGTGGAGATCATGGCGAAAACGCCGGGGCAAGGATTTCTCGAGCGTCTGGATATGATTGGGCCGTTTGCCAGCGGCGCACCGGCTATCTTCATCGCGCAGTGCGCTCGAATCGGTGGGGCCGCCGGTATGATCGGAGCGGTGGGCGATGACGATTTCGGACGACTCAACACTGCTCGCCTGCAGCGCGACGGGGCCGATGTGTCGGCGATTTCCGTGGACGCTGAATACCCGACCGGCACCGCGTTCGTGCGTTATCGAATGGATGGCTCCCGTGATTTCGTCTACAACATCGCCCACTCGGCGGCTGCGCGAATTGGCTGGACAAAAGCGGTGGAGGCGTTGGTGGCGCGTGCCGGCCATCTGCATGTCATGGGCACGGTGCTGGCAATGCCGGGGGCCTGGGAGATTATCGAGCGCGCCGCTGCCCTTATCGTCGAACGCGGCGGCAGCATTTCGCTGGATCCCAACCTGCGCAAGGAGCTGGCGGTCGATGGTGAGACGGCGGCGCGCTTCGATCGCCTGATCGCAATATCGGACCTGCTGTTGCCCTCGGGCGATGAGCTTGAGCGGGCGGCCGGTGTTGAGGGCGAAGACGAGGCCATGAACACGCTTTTCGAAGGCGGTGTCGGCGAAGTGGTGCTTAAGCGCGGCGCCGGAGGCGCGAGTTTTTTCGCGAGCGATGGCGCGCGGGTCGATGCGCCGGCGTTCATGGTCGAGGAACTGGACCCAACAGGGGCGGGTGATTGTTTCGGCGGCGCGTATGTGGCTTGCCGACGTCTGGGGATGAGCGCCGCCGACGCCTTGCGCTACGCCAATGCTGCGGGTGCCCGAAACGTGACCTTCCGCGGGCCGATGGAGGGAGCAGCCACGCGAGCGGAGCTTGACGAATTCATTCGGAATACGCCGACGAGGTCTGACTGATGCATGTCCAACTCAATCAACTGGCGCGATATCGCCGCGATGGCCTATCCCGCGGCATAACCTCGATCTGTTCGGCCCATCCGATTGTGCTGCGCGCCGCGCTGCGGCACGGGCGCCGCAATGACAGCACGGTACTTATCGAAGCCACCTGCAATCAGGTCAATCATCGGGGCGGCTACACCGGCATGAAGCCCGCGGATTTCGCAGAGCTGGTCACGAAGATCGCCCGCGAAGAGGGGTGTCCCAGCGAGCAGGTAGTACTCGGCGGTGATCATCTCGGGCCGAACCCATGGCGCGATCAGCCCGCTGCCGAGGCAATGGCCGAAGCGGAATCGATGATTGCGGCCTACGTCGCCGCCGGTTTCCGCAAGATTCATCTGGATGCATCGATGGGCTGCGCGGGCGAGCCGAGCGCCCTGGATGATGAAACCACGGTAGAGCGCGCCACCCGCCTGGCGATCGTGGCCGAGGCCACGGCGCGTGACGCCGGGGGGCAGGCGCCGGTCTATATCATCGGCACCGAAGTGCCGCCGCCGGGCGGCGCTGATCATGCGTTGGCCTCCGTCGAGCCTACGGCGCCCGATGCGGCGCGCCGCACAATCGAAGTGCATCGGCGGGCATTCGAGTCGAAGGGTCTGGCAGCTGCGTTTGAACGGGTGATCGGTCTGGTTGTTCAGCCGGGTGTGGAGTTCGGCAATCGCAATGTCGTTCTCTATGACCGGCACCAGGCAGTTAATCTGATTCGTGTACTCGATCAGGAGCCGGGCCTGGTCTTCGAGGCGCATTCCACCGACTACCAGGGCGGCCCGCGGCTGGCCGAACTGGTCGCGGACGGTTTTGCGATTCTCAAGGTAGGGCCGGAGTTGACTTTCGTGTTGCGTGAAGCGCTCTACGGTCTGGATCTGATCGCCAGCGACCTGCTCCCCGATTACGGCGAGCGCCCGCTGTATACCGCGCTCGAGCGTTTGATGCAGGACAAACCCGGCGACTGGACTCGTCACTACGATGGCAGTGCCGCCGAGCAGCGGATGCTTCGTCATTATTCGCTTTCGGACCGTATTCGCTATTACTGGGCGATGCCCGAGGCTCGCGCTGCGGTCGATCGGCTGATCGACGCCCTGTCGGGCCGTGCCGTGCCGAGGCCGCTGTTTTCGCAACATCTGCCGGGCGCGATCGAATTCGCAGGTGAGCCGCTCGACCCGATGGCGGTCATGGTGTCCTACATCGAGCGGACAATGGCGCCGTATTGGCGAGCGTGCCACGCTGATTGATGTGGCACGGTGCGTCCCGATCGAAAAAGAACTAATTCTCGCATCGCGAGATTTTCAACAAATCACGGGGAACCAACATGGCGGAGGAACTGGCGGGCAAAGTGGCGGCGGTCACCGGGGCCGGCTCGGGGATTGGGCGGGCCAGTGCACAAGCCATGCTTGCCGCAGGGGCGCGTGTGGTACTCGTCGATCGCGATGAAGCCGCAACGAACGCGATACGTGAGCAGTACGGTGAGAATGCGATCCCACTGACCATTGACCTGCTCGATCCGCAGGATTGCGCGACGCTGCTGCCGAAGATCCTCGAGGCTGCGGGTGGGCTCGATATCTTCCACGCTAACGCGGGCTCCTATATTGGCGGCGACCTGGTTGACGCGGATAACGCCGCCATCGATCGGATGATCAGTCTGAATGTCTCCACTGTTATGAAGAATGTGCATGACGTGCTCCCGCACATGATCGAGCAGGGGGCGGGCGATATTCTGGTCACCAGTTCGGTTGCCGGGCACTATCCCGTGCCCTGGGAGTCTGTTTATTCCGCGTCGAAGTGGGCTATAACCAGCTTTGTTCAGACCGTGAGACGCCAGGCGAACAAGCACGGTGTGCGTGTCGGATCGGTCTCGCCGGGCCCGGTGAACAGTGCGCTGCTTGCCGACTGGCCCGAGGAGAATCTACGCAAGGCCGTGGAATCCGGCAGTATCATGGAGCCGGCCGAGATCGCGGAGGCCCTGATGTTCATGCTCACCCGCCCCCGTAATGTCACCGTTAGAGACGTGGTGATCCTGCCAACGAACTTCGACATCTAATGACCTACGCACAACGTTTCAAGCTTCATGGCGCACGCGCCGTCGTCACCGGCGGCGGGGGAGCGATCGGGCAGGCCTGTAGCCAGGCGCTGGCTGAAGCCGGAGCACGCGTGATTGTCATCGAACGTTCCGAAGCCGATGCGTCAGACGCCCTGGCTTTGCGCGCGCAGGGCCACGATATCGACTGGCGCCCAGGTGACATCGCTGACTCGGCTCGGATGGAGGCGATCGCGGCCGAACTGGCCGCTGCCGGTGATCCCGCCACGATTCTGGTCAATAATGCAGCCATCGGGCACAGCGGCGTGGCCTCGGAAGACGTGACCGATGAAGAGTGGCTGCAGGTGATGAACGTCAACGTCAACGGGTTGTTCTGGTGCTCGCGCGCGTTCGGCCGCCACATGATTCGGGCCGGACGCGGTGCGATCGTCAATCTCGGATCCATGTCGGGTACGATCTGCAACCGCCCCCAGCCGCAGACGCCCTATAACGTATCGAAGGCAGCCGTTCACCATATTACGCGTTCGATGGCAGCCGAATGGGCACAGCATGGCGTGCGCGTCAACGCGGTCGCGCCGAGTTACATCGAAACGCCCATGGTGCTGGCGGTGGAGGCCAACCGAGAACGCATTCCGCTATGGCTTGCCAACACGCCGATGGGGCGTATGGGCCGACCCGAGGAGGTCGCCAGTGCGATCCTGTTCCTTGCCTCGGACGCGTCGAGTCTGATGACCGGATCGATCGTCGACGTGGATGCCGGTTATACCTGCTGGTGACTCTGGTCTGGAAACTGTCAACCGGGCAAGATGACCGCATCATCTCGCCTTGATCATGTGTCGGCTATCGCACCCAGCTTCGAAGCCGAGGGGATGCAAAGGCGAACACCCATCGAACTGTCTACTGCGCGACGTCGAAGCAGCTGACTCGACTTTTGATCGCTAATGGCCTTGTAGCTACTGTGCGCTCTGAGCTTGTTGGTCACGCCCCTGTTGCATTCATATTTGGCGGGTAATGAGCAGCCAGGCGGCGAGCAAGGGCCTCTGGAGCGCTGCGATCCGCAGACGGGCGTTATCGCAGGCTGGCACAGGTTGGTGATTTGCCGGGCCCTTCCCCGGCCGCCGGCCGGCGCGGGTCCGACAGATATCCCGGACCGCGCCCGCGCTGCGTGCTCGAGAGAAGTCGACCCCGAAGCGCGTCACGCCTTCATCGCTAACAACCGGCCATAGTCATTCGGCATATTCGATCAAAGGCGAATTGCGCGCTTGGCGAGTTTTTTTTCATTATGAGAAAAGAATTGCAGCGGCCGATGGTCGGCCGCTGCAACTAAGGATCCGCGTGCCTGCCCGTGATGGCACGACAACGAGGAGATGCTCCATCATGAAAAGCAAGTTTCTAGTCGCCGGACTTATGCTCGGCGTCGGTGGCATGACTGCGGCGCAGGCCGCGACTCAGATCACAATCGCAACCGTGAACAATCCACAAATGGTGGAGATGCAGAAGCTCACACCAGAGTTCGAGAAGAAATATCCCAATATCAAGGTCAATTGGGATGTCATGCCGGAGAACGAGCTGCGGCGAAAGGTGACCGTAGACATCTCGACCCAGGCCGGTTCGTACGACATCGTGACCCTCGGCGCCCTCAACACGCCGATCTGGGCCAAAAACGGTTGGATCGAGCCGTTCAACAACCTGCCGAAGTCGTACCACGAGTCCGATCTGATCAAGCCGGTGCGCAAGGCGCTGTCCTACAACGGCCATCTTTATGCCTTGCCATTCTATGCGGAGTCGTCGTTCACGTATTACCGCAAGGATCTGTTCAAGAAGGCCGGTCTCTCGATGCCCG
Organism: Salinisphaera sp. LB1; assembly: GCF_003177035.1. Lineage (NCBI taxonomy): Bacteria > Pseudomonadati > Pseudomonadota > Gammaproteobacteria > Salinisphaerales > Salinisphaeraceae > Salinisphaera > Salinisphaera sp. LB1. Next base: position 2,012,439 of record NZ_CP029488.1, read on the forward strand.
AGCATCCGACCTGGAAACAGATAGGGTCGTTCGCCAAGAAGCTCAACGATCCGGCCAACGGCGTCAATGGCATCTGCCTGCGCGGCATGCCCGGCTGGGGCGAGAACATGGCGTTGTTCGACACCATGGTGAACACCTTTGGTGGCCGCTGGTTCAACAACAAGTGGCAGCCGGAACTGACATCCAGTGGCTGGCACAACGCCCTGAGCACCTACGTCAATCTGTTAAACAACTACGGGCCGAGCGGCTCGACGTCCAACGGCTTCGTCGAGGTGGAGAACCTGTTTGCCAACGGCCACTGTGCCATGTGGGTGGACGCTACCTCGGGCGCCGGCTATATCTCCGATCCGGACAACTCCAAGGTGGCCAACAAGGTGGGCTTTGCCTGGGCGCCGGTCGCCAAGACCAAGCATGGTTCGCATTGGCTGTGGAGTTGGGCACTGGCGATTCCCAAAGACACCCAGCATGGCAAAGCGGCACGCAAATTCGTGGAATGGGCCACGTCCAAGGCGTATATCCAGCTCGTGGGCCACAAAGCCGGTTGGGTGAACATTCCGCCGGGCACACGCTATTCCACCTATAAAAACCCGCACTACCAGAAGGCGGCCAGCGCCTATGCACAGTTGACGAAGAAGGCGATCAACCAGGCCGATCCGAACCATCCGACGCTGAAACCCGTGCCTTATACCGGGGTTCAGTTCGTCGCGATCCCCCAGTTCCAGGCTCTGGGGCACCAGGTGGGTCAGAATGTGGCGGCCGTGCTGGCGGGTCAGATGTCGGTCGACCAGGCGCTGCAAAAGTCGCAGAAGTATGTGCACGGTGTCATGCAGCAGGCCGGCTACTACAAAAATCAGTAGAGGTCGGCGCGTGATCAGCGTTGATCACGTTTAACAATAATGATGGCAGCGGGTCGCGGGTCGGCTCGCTGCCATTACCGATTCAGACCGAAAGCCGGGTTGATCTGACGAGTTTGCGGTCCAGCGCCGGGACGGGGGCGGCACCTGCCGATCGCTGCGGCGGTGGCTGGTGTGAGCTGCGGTTGGGCGCGGCGGCTTGCGACTTGAACACTGAATCGAAGGAAACGACGATGGAGGGCATATCGTGAAACGGTGGTTCAAGCCATCCAGGTCCGGCCTGACGCCCTTTTTGCTGATCGGGCCGGCGGTTGTCTACCTGTTTGTCTGGATGATCGTCCCGTTGGGGATGACCATCTATTATTCGTTCCGCAAGTACAACCTGATTCAGCCGTACCTCAGGGGCTTTGCCGGTTTATCCAATTACGCGCACGTTGTCGCGGACCCTGATTTTCTGGCGGCGTTTATCAACACACTGATTCTGGTGGCGGCCGCGCTTATTCTGACCGTGGTGCTCGGGCTGATTTTTGCCGTTCTCTACAACAACGAAAACGTGGTCGGCAGAAACATCATCCGGACCTTTGCGGCCTCGCCGTTCTTCATCATGCCGGTGGTGACCGGCCTGATCTGGAAGGACCTGATGATGAATCCCTCCTTCGGTCTGTTGGCGGCCCTTTGGCGGGGCCTGGGACTGGTTCCGGTTGATTTTCTGGCCAAGTTTCCGATGGCGTCGGTGGTCGGTATCGTGACCTGGGAGTGGACGCCGTTTGCCATGCTGGTGCTGCTGGCGAGCCTGTCCGGAGTTCCCGAGGATCTCAAGGAGGCCGCGAGCCTTGACGGTGCGGGCGCCTGGAAGACGTTCCGGTATATCGTTCTGCCGCTGCTGGGACGCCCCCTTTACGCGGTCGTGATGCTGGAAAGCATTTTCTTTCTGGTCATCTTCGGCCAGATCTATGTAACAACCTCGGGCGGGCCGGGTACCGCCACGACCAATCTGCCCTATTACATCTATCTGCAGGCGTTTTCGTCCTATGACATTGGCGCCGCTTCGGCGGGGGCCATCTTTGCGGTGATTCTCGCCAATATCGTGGCGATCTTCCTTGTGCGGATGATCAACGCGAACATACAAGAGGAGGCATGATATGAATCGGATGTCATGGCCCGGGCGCATTGGTGTGAACGTGCTGGCGTATCTGGTCAGTATCCTGATGTTCTTTCCAATATTCTGGTTGATCCTGACCTCGTTCAAGACGAACTCGCTGGCCGGATCGCGGCATCCTGCGTTCATCTTTTCGCCCACGCTGGCGGGCTATGTCAACGCGGTGGTCGATAGTAACTATCTGCACTACGCGCTGAATTCAGTCTACGCGGCTGTGGGCTCCACGTTGCTCTGCATTGTACTGGGTGTGCCTGCCGCTTATTCGATGGCGTTCCGGCGTTCCAAGCGCACCGATTTCACGCTGCTATGGATGCTGTCCACCAAGATGTTGCCAGCGGTTGGCGTTCTGGTGCCGATCTATCTCGTCTACAAGAATCTCCATCTGCTCGACAGCGCCCTGGGCCTGTTGTTCATCTACGCTGCGATGAATCTGCCGATCGTGGTCTGGCTGCTGTACACCTATTTCAGGGATGTGCCGGGTGAGATCCTGGAGGCCGCGGAGATCGACGGAGCCTCTCTTTTGGGCAAGATTGTTCGAATCGTAGTCCCGCTGACGATGCCGGGTATCACGTCCACCGCGCTGCTGGCCATCGTGCTGGCATGGAATGAGGCGTTCTGGGCAATCAATCTCACCAATGTGCACGGCGCGACGCTGGCCGTGTTTGTGGCCGGGTTCAAGAGCGCGCGCGGCCAGTTCTGGGCCAACATGGCGGCGGCATCGACCTTGTCGGTCCTGCCGATCCTGATCGCCGGTTGGTTCACGCAGCGGCAATTGGTGCGAGGTTTGACATTCGGGGCGGTGAAATAGCTGGGTGCAACGCCGGTCGGAACGGCGCACAGCTCTGGCGAGCCAGAATGCTGGGTGGAAATGCCAGGGCCGCGAAGCGCTCAGCAGTGCGCGCTCGGACGTTGCAGCCGTGTGGACCGCCCGGCGTTTGATGCATTGGATCAAGGAATAAGGCAATGGCAGTCGTAGAACTCAACAACGTCGGCAAGCGCTATCCGGGCTCGGACGACCTGGCGGTGAAGGACTTCAACCTCGTCACCGAAGACGGCGAATTCGTGGTGCTGGTCGGCCCATCGGGCTGTGGCAAGACCACGACCATGCGCATGATCGCCGGGCTGGAGGAGCACACCGAAGGCGAAATCAAGATCGGCGATCGCGATGTCACCGGCGTGGCGCCCAAGGATCGCGACATCGCCATGGTGTTCCAGAGCTATGCCCTGTATCCGCACATGACCGTGCGCGACAACATGGCCTTCTCCCTCAAGCTCAAGAAATACGACAAGGCCGACATCAAGAAACGGGTGGATGAAGCCGCCGCCGTGCTCGGCATCGAGCCCCTGCTGGATCGCAAACCCCGAGCACTGTCCGGCGGCCAGCGCCAGCGTGTGGCGCTGGGGCGGGCCATCGTGCGCCAGCCGCAGGTGTTTTTGATGGACGAGCCGTTGTCCAACCTCGACGCCAAGCTGCGCGTCGACATGCGCGCCGAGATCGTCAAACTGCACCGTAAGCTGGGGGTCACCACCTTCTACGTCACCCATGACCAGGTCGAAGCCATGACCATGGGCCAGCGCATCGCAGTGATGAAGGACGGCATCGTCCAGCAGATCGACAGCCCCAACAATCTCTACCAGCGCCCGTCGAACGAGTTCGTGGCCGGTTTCATCGGCACGCCGTCGATGAATTTCCTCGATGCCGAGATTGCTGAGAACCGGGCTACCGGCAACGGCTTCGAGTTCACACTCGACGACGCTCGTGGCGACGCCGCTGGCGATCGCTCCCGCGTGCGCGTTGGCATCCGACCGGAACATCTGCATCTCGCCACCGCCGATACGTCGCAATGCCGGTTGTCCGGCAGCGTCGAAGTAGTCGAGCCACTGGGTTCGCTCACCATGATCCAGGTGAAGGTGGGCGAGAGCACGCTCACTGCCCAGATCGAACCGCACCAGCAGGTGGCCATGGGCGACGAGGTCACGCTCACCTGCGCGGCCGACAAGTTGTACCTGTTCGATCCGGAATCCGAGGCCGCGTTGATCGGCATCGATTCCGGTGTTGCCGAAGGCCATTAATCCAAACGACTACGGAGCCGGCGCGCCAGCGGGGGAGGGTGCGCCGCACCGGGAGACTGTCATGTCTGTATTGAACAACGCCACGCTCGCCGCGATCGACGCCTCCATACCCAAGCCGCACTATGACCGCAGCCAGGTCGCCACCGGCATCGTGCATTTTGGCGTCGGTGGTTTCCACCGCGCGCATCAGGCGATGTATCTCGATGCGCTGATGAACGAGGGCAAGGCGCTGGACTGGGGCATCTGCGGCGTCGGCGTACTGGCCGGCGACAAGAAGATGGCCGATGTCATGGCCGCCCAGGACGGGCTGTACACATTGGTCCTGAAGCATGCCGACGGTACCTACGAGCCGCGTATCATCGGTTCGATCGTGGATTACAAGTTCGCGCCCGACGATCCCGAGGCCGTGATCGAGACCATGGCCGCCGAGACCACGCGCATTGTCTCGCTGACCGTCACTGAAGGCGGCTACAACTTCCATCACGTGACCGGCGAATTCAATTTCGACAATCCGGATGTCAAGCACGATCTGACGGACGGCGCCACGCCAAAGACCACCTTCGGCCTCGTCACCGAAGCCCTGCGCCGCCGGCGCGAGCGCGGCATCACGCCGTTCACGCTGATGTCCTGCGACAACATCCAGGGCAATGGCGACGTCGCCAAGAAGATGTTCACCGCTTATGCTGAGGCCAAGGACGCCGAACTCGGCGCCTGGATCGCCCGCCACGTGCATTTCCCGAACTCGATGGTCGATCGTATCACCCCGGTTACCACCGATGCCGACCGGGCCGAGGTGCGCGAGCGATTCGGCATCGAGGACGGCTGGCCCGTGGTCTGCGAGCCGTTCACGCAGTGGGTGCTGGAAGACCACTTCAACCTGGGGCGCCCGCCCTATGAAGACGTGGGGGTGCAGATCGTCGACGACGTCATGCCCTATGAGCTGATGAAGCTGCGCCTGCTCAACGCCAGCCACCAGGCGCTGACCTATTTCGGCTATCTGGCCGGCTATCGTTATGCGCATGAGGTCTGCCAGGACCCGCTGTTCGCCGATTTCCTGATGGACTACATGACCCGCGAGGGTCAGCCGACGCTCTCGCCGGTGCCGGGCGTGGATCTCGAAGACTACAAGCGCACGCTCATCGAGCGCTTTTCCAACCCCGAGATTCGCGACACGCTGGCCCGGCTGTGCGCCGAGTCGTCGGATCGCATCCCGAAATGGCTGCTGCCGGTGATTCGCGAACAGCTCGCTGCAGGCGGTGAGATCAAGCGTTCCGCCGCTGTCGTGGCGAGCTGGGCGCGTTATGCCGAGGGCATCGACGAGGCCGGCGAGCCGATCGAGATCGTCGATCGCCTGGCCGATGAACTCAAGGCCATCGCGCAGCACAATCGCGACAACCCGACCGCGTTCATCGAAAACCGCGAATTGTTCGGCGATCTGATCGACGACGAACGCTTCGTTGCGGCCTATACGCAAACCCTGGCACGGCTACATGAGCACGGCGCACGCGCGGCGCTCGAAGCCCTGAAGTAAGCCGCCAGCGCCGCCACGCATGACCGGCGCCGGCCCGTGCACAACGGCCGGCGCTTTTTTCGGCCCCGGGCAGGGCATGTGCTTCGCACGCTTTTTGCAAATGAGAACGATTATCATTACAGTTCCGCCTCGAGTTTGACTGGCACCGGCCCCAGGCCCGGGTATGCCGATCGGCCGGTGTTTCCAGCCGACATGACGAGGACAGGGAATGAGCGAGGCACGGGGCAGCGTCGGCACATCCGTCGGGCGTTTTCGACGGATAGGGACGATTTTCGGCGTCTGTTTGGGAGTGGCTTGGCTGCCTGCCTGGGCCGCGCTGTCGAACGCGGACCCCAACAATCGCGCGAACACGCCTGCCCCGCCCGCACCGGTTGAACCCGGCGCGCCGGCAAGTGCCGCGGCGAGCACCGTAGCGAGCGGTCCGACGACGCAGCTCGGCACGGTCCATGTGCAAGGTCAGGTTGCCGGCGGCGATCGTGTCCCGCCGGCCTATGCCGGCGGCCAGATCGCCACGGGCGGCCGTATCGGGGTGTTGGGGGAAAAGGAGGCGGCCAATGTGCCGTTCTCGGTCGTCAGCTTCACCTCGCAACTGATCGATAATCAGCAGGACGGTACGCTTGCCGGCGTACTGGAGAATGATGCCGCGGTGCAGAGTTCGAACGGCTTCGGCAACTTCGCCCAGACCTTCCAGATTCGCGGTTTCAACTTCGATGGTGACGATGTCTCGTTCGGCGGCCTGTACGGCGTGCTGCCACGCCAGATCGTGCAGACGAACTACGTCAATCGGGTCGAACTCTTCAAGGGGGCCAATGCCTTCGCCAACGGTGTCGGCCCCGGGGCTCGGGTGTCGGCGGCGCGGTCAATCTCGAGCCCAAACGGGCGACCGATCAGCCGGTCACGCGTCTGCGGTTGGGTTATGCCTCCGATCAGCAGTTCGAGCAGTCGCCGGACGTCGGGCGCCGGTACGGCCGCAAAGACCAGTACGGCGCGCGGCTGAACGTCCAGCACGAGAGCGGCGATACCGCCATCAACGACGAGAACGCCCACGATACCTCCGCCGCGGTCGCACTGGATTACCGGGGTGACCGCGGTCATGTCGCACTCGATTTCGGCTATCAGCGCCAGCACATTAACCATGGCCGTTCGACCGTGCGGGTCGGCGACGCCACGTCGATTCCCGCCGCGCCGGATGCCGAGACGAACTATTGGCCCGAATTCGCCAACACGGCGTTGAAGTCCGAGTTCGGCATGCTCAGCGGTGCGTTCGATATCAGCGATCACTGGACAGCCTACGCGGCCTTCGGCGGCAACCACAGCGACGAGTCCGGAGACTACGGCCAGCCGATCCTCAGCCGCCCCGACAGCACGGGCTACCGGGTCGGCGACGCGACCGTGTCGCGCCTGACGGTCGTACGCGAGTCGCAGGCCTATACCGGCCAGGCCGACGTTCGTGGCCATTTCGATACCGGCCCGATCCGCCACGACGTGAATTTGGGGTATTCGGGCTATTACCAGCGTGCCGACAGCGCCTACAGCTACTCGGGCAGTGTCGATACTAATCTCTACCAGCCAGCCACTATCGACAGTTTGCCGACCACCGGCAGTGCGGGCGACCTAAGCGATCCGAACGTTATCAGTCGCACGCATGCCAATGGCTGGGCCCTGTCCGATACGGCCGGTTTTTTCGATGATCGGGTGCGGGTCACCGTCGGCGCGCGTTACCAAAGCCTGTCGATCCGGAACTACGACTACAACGACGCCGGTCAGGTCAGCGGTGAGCCGATCACGGGGCATCGCGTCTCGCCGGTCTACGGGGTGGTTTACAAGCCGACCGCCTGGCTGTCGTTGTATGCCAACCATATCGAGGCCCTGCAGCCGGGCGATACCGCCCCGGCCACGGCCCAGAACCCGGGTCAGACGCTGGGTATTGTGCATGCCAGGCAGAACGAAGTCGGCGCCAAGCTGGATTTCGGGCGGATCGGCGGCAGTCTGGCGGCCTACGAGATCAAAAAGCCCAACGCTTATCTCGATCCGAACACCCGGCAGTACGGTTACTTCGGCGAGCAGCGGAATCGTGGGCTCGAACTCAATATTCACGGCCAGCCGACCCGGCGCCTCAAGCTATTGGCCAGCGCGACCTATGTGGACCCGGAACTCACGCAGACCCCGGGCGATCGGTTCAACGGTAACGATGCGGTCGGTGTGCCGAATTATCGCCTGGCGCTGTCCGGCGAATGGCAATTGCCGAGCGCGCCGCACTGGCACGCCAATGCCCGCGTGATCCGAACCGGGTCGCAGTATGCCGATCAGGCCAACGATCTCAAGGTCGATGCGTGGACGCGCGTGGATCTCGGTCTGCGCTACAACATGCCATGGGGCGACGAGGGGCGGCAGGTTGTCTGGCGAGCGAACGTCAAGAATGTCGCCAATAGCGATTATTGGTCCTCGGTGCGTCGTATCGCGAGCACGAACTATCTCACTCAGGGCGACCCGCGCACCTTCAAGCTATCGGCGACCTTCCATTTCGACTGACGCATCCCCAAGCCGGCAGCGAGGCCGGCCTGGGCCGATGGAAAAACGCCCGGCGCTCAGTCCTGTTCGCTCAGCAGAAAATCCGATGGCAGCCGCACGAGTGTGGCGCCCCAGGACAGCCCGACACCGAAGCCGACCAGCAGGACCAGCGCACCCGAGCCAATCTGGCCGGACAGCACCGCGCGTTTCAAGGCGATCGGCACGCTGCAGGAGACCGTGTTGCCGATGTCCTCCATGCAGACCACGAATTTCTCTTTCGGCAGCTTAAGCCGTGAGCGGATGCCGTCGAGCACCATGGCGCTGGCCTGATGCGGTACGACCGCATCGACGTCATCCAGCGTAATCCCCGCTTTCTCGCAGGTCTCGTGGACGGCCCTGGGCACTTCGCGCAGTGTGAATTCGACCACCGCACGGCCGTTCATGAAGATGTTGTGGTCGGAGCGCACGTTGCCGTGGCGGTCGGTGTATTCCTCGGCCGGATTATGCGCGGCGCGGCGGCGCATGGCGCTGGTCGGCACGATCAGATCGTTGGCGCCCGAGCCATCGGTGCCATAGACGAAGGGCCCGATCTTGGGATTGCCCTCGGCCGCACGGTCGGAGAGCAGGGTGGCGGCCGCCGCGTCGCCGAACAGTGCGCGCACGCTCTTGTCGCCCGGATGCACGAACTTGCTGTAGGTATCGGCGGTGATCAGCAACAGCCGTTTCGCCTGTCCCGACTCGATCAACGCCTTGGCCACGCCCAGCGCATAGATATAACCCGAACAGCCCAGGTTGATGTCGAGTGCTCCGATGTGTTGACTGAGCCCCAGACGTTGCTGGACCAGACAGGCTGTGGTCGGCGCCAGATAGTCCGGCGTCTGGGTGGTGAAAATCAGGTAGTCGACCTCGGCGCGGTCGATCCCGGTCTTGTCGAACAGGCGCTCGGCGGCCACCACGCCGAAATCCGAGGCACACTCGTCCTCGCTGGCCACGTGCCGGGCACGAATCCCGGTTTTTTCGGCGATACGTTCCAGCGGCCAGTTAGGGAAGCGCGCGGCGATCTCCTCGATCGATTCCGTGCGCGCCGGCAGCATGTATTCGATGGCGTCAATGACAGCAGGCATCGGACCTCGCTTTGCGCATGAACGGGTGGAGCGGTCGGTCACACGATCGGCCGCCGGCGAGAATCGGGCCGCCCGAGCGCAGTAGGTTCGACCCGTTAGAGTCGCACAATATCCGGGTGAACGCGTGCGACGTCAACGCCTGGGCCGGGCGAGCCTATTCCGTCGGGTATCCTGCGGCAGCCCAGTCGGCGAAACCGCCCCGCATCGCGCGCACATCAGTGTAGCCGGCCGCACGAAGCACGTCGGCAGCCCGTTCGGCGCGGGCGCCGGCCTTGCAGTAGGTCACAATCGGCGTATCCGGGTCCACATCCACGTCGGGGTCGCTCGATATCCGCGTGACCGGATAAAACAGCGCCCCGGCGACATGACCGGACTCCCATTCGTCCCGCTCGCGCACATCGATGAGGGCGGCGCCGTCCTGCTGTGCCGCACGCGCTTCGTGATGATCGATCATGTCGCAATCTCCAATTGGTTCCGATTGCGCATAATTGGTGTCGTGAGGGGCCGGAATCAAGGTCCGCCCAGGCCTCGCGGCCCGGCGCAGCATCCGGAGGTCCAGTCTACCCCCACGGTGCCATACCGGTCGCCTGGGGTTGATTAGCGTTCCGAGCGTGTCAGGCGGGCCTTGAGATCACAGCCACTGCAGGCAGTGCAGCCGCCGGTGTCGCAGCCACTGCTTTGCGCCCGGAGGCCCGGCGTCAGGCGGCGGGCGATCGCCTGCCGCCAGCCGGCGGCGTCCGGCTTTGGCGCCACATGGTAGGCCGCGATCATGCGCAGCCGATGGGTGGCCCGGGGCGCGAACCGGTGGGCGACCTGCAGCAAACAGAAGCCGCCCACCAGCGCCAGCAGCAGCGCCTGAATGATCGCGAACGCACTCATAGGCCACCGCCCAGGGCCACCGCGATCTGATAGGTCGCCAGCGACGCCAGATACGCAAGGCCGAACAGATAGCCCAGGGCAATGAACACCACACGCCAGGAATTGGTTTCGCGCCGCATCACGGCCAGCGTCGAAATGCATTGCGGGGCGAACACATACCACGCCAGAAGCGATAACGCCGTGGCCAGCGACCACTGCTGGCCGATCAGCGCGCCGAGCTGATGGCTGATGCCGGCGGTGTTGCCCGACATCGAATACACCGTGCCCAGCGCCGAGACCGCGACCTCACGGGCGGCCATGCCGGGCACCAGCGCCACACAGATCTGCCAGTTGAAGCCGAGCGGCGCGAGCAGGTAGTGCAGGTAATGGCCGATGAACCCGACCACACTGTATTCGATTGCCGGGCCGGTCGCGCCGGCCGGCGGCTGCGGGAAACTGGCCAGGAACCACAGCAGCACGGTCACCGTGAAGATGATGCCGCCGACCCGCTTGAGAAAGATCCGCGCGCGCTGCCACAGGCCGAGCGCGACATCCCGCGGGTTGGGCATTCGGTAGGCAGGCAGTTCCATCAGCAGCGCATGGTCCGAGCTGTCGCGCCGGACATGCTTCATCACAAACGCCACGACCATCGCGCCGACGATGCCGAACACGTACAGGCCGAACAGCACGATGCCCTGCAGGTTGAACAGGCCGAGCACGCTGCGATGCGGGATGAAGGCCGCGATCAGCAGCGTGTAGACCGGCAGGCGGGCCGAACAGGTCATCAACGGCGCGACCAGAATCGTGGCCAGCCGGTCGCGCGAGTCGGCCATGCTGCGTGTGGCCATGATGCCGGGGATGGCACAGGCAAAGCTCGACAGCAGCGGGATGAAGGCGCGGCCGGTCAGCCCCACCTTGAACATCAGCCGGTCCAGCAGAAAAGCGGCCCGCGGCAGATAGCCGGATTCCTCGAGCATGAGGATGAACAGAAACAGGATCAGGATCTGCGGCAGGAACACCAGGACACCGCCGACGCCGGCCACGATGCCGTCGGCGACCAGGCTGTGCAGAGCCGAATGGGCCGGTAACAGGCTCGCCACAGCGCCGCCGATGCCGGTCACGCCCGCATCGATCGCATCCATGAGGGGGGTGGCCCACGAGAACACGGCCTGGAAGATCAGGAACATCAATATCCCGAGGATGGCGGGGCCGGCCACCGGATGCAGCGTCCAGGCATCGATCCGGTCCTCGATCGTGGGCCCGCTCCGGGCCAGCCGAACCGTGGCATCCATCAACACGCGCGCGGCGGTGTGGATATCGGCATGCTCGATGCGCGGCGCCGGCGGGGCGGGCGGTGCGCCGTCCAGATGCGCGATCAGGGCGGCCGCGCCCTCGCGATGCACGGCCACGGTCTCGATCACCGGCACTCCCAGTTCGGCGGCCAGGCGCTCGGTATCGATCTCGATGCCGCGCCGGCGGGCCGCGTCCATCATGTTCAAGGCCACGATCATGGGCCGGCCGAGGCGCGCGACTTCCAGCACGAAACGCAGATGCAGCCGCAGGTTGGTCGCGTCGGCCACGCACACGATCACATCGGGTGCGGCCTCGCTGGCATGCGTGCCGGCGCAGATCGACGCCGTGATCGCCTCGTCGGGGCTGGCCGCCGCGAGGCTGTAGGCGCCGGGCAGATCCAGCACATCGAATTCGCGGCCGGCTTCGGTGGTCATGCGTCCGCTCTTGCGCTCCACCGTGACGCCGGCGTAGTTGGCCACCTTCTGCCGGCTACCGGTCAGACGGTTGAACAGGGCGGTTTTGCCACAGTTGGGGTTGCCGACCATGGCGATGCGGGCGACGGCGGTAGTCATGGAGAGTCGGGCTCGACGGTGATACGGGCGGCCTCGATGCGGCGTAGTGCAAAGCGGGTACCGCCGATGCGCACCAGCAGGGGGTCGCCACCAAAAGGCGCGCGCGCCACGATCAGCACCGGCTCGCCGGGGATGAAACCCAGATCGCGCAAGCGTTGTGCGATCGGGTCATCGCCGCGCGCGTCGCGAATGGCGGCCACGCGCGCCGGGCGATTCTTGGCGAGTTCGGTGAGCTGCACGGACGTAGTTTAACTGAGAACCATTTACAGTATAAGCGATATCGTGCGCGCGGTGACCGTTACGATGCAATACGCGTCATTGATAATCATTCGTATTTAGATTATTCTCCGGCCGTCCAATCACGACGCGGGCCAAGCGCGTAGTCGGAGAAGCCGATGTTCGAAGTCAATTCCTGCCGGTTCGAGGTCGGAGGGCGCTGCCTGTTGGAGGCATCGGGCCTGCGCTTCGACGAGGGCCGGGTCTATGGACTGATCGGGCACAATGGCTCCGGCAAGTCGACGCTGCTCAAGCTGCTGGCGCGCCAGCAGTGCGCCAGCTGCGGCGAGATATGCCTTAACGGCCGCGCCGTCGATAGCTGGGGCCAGCGCGAATTCGCCCGCAACGTGGCTTATCTGCCGCAGCAGCTGCCGAGCGCGGCGAGCCTCACGGTGCGCGAGCTGGTCGCCTTCGGACGCTATCCGTGGCACGGCTTGCTGGGCCGCCTGTCGCCGAACGACCAGGCCCAGATCGAGCGCGCCATGGCCATGACCGATACCGCCGAATTCGCCGATCGCATGGTCGATACCCTGTCGGGCGGCGAGCGCCAGCGGGTGTGGCTGGCCATGCTGCTGGCCCAGGGCAGTCGTTTCCTGTTGCTGGACGAGCCGCTGTCGGCGCTGGATATCGCGCATCAGGTCGACACGCTGTCGCTGATCCGCAGACTCTGCCGCGATCTGGGCGTCGGCGTGATCATCGTGCTGCATGACGTGAACATGGTCTCGCGCTATTGCGATCAGCTGGTGGCCCTGCGCGACGGCCGCCTGCTGGCCCAGGGCGCGCCGGCCGAGCTCATGAACGACGCCACGCTCGAGGCCATCTACGGCATCCGCATGCGCGTGATGCCCCATCCGACCGACCACCACCCGATCGCCGTCGTTCAGTGAGGTCCGGGCTGTCCGGCGTCCGGCGGATGGCGGCGGTGGGCGCGCGCCTTGCGCTCGCTGGCCTGTTCGCCATCGGCATGGCGACGACCGCCACCGCGGCTGACGCGAGCGCCGCGCCGCGACTGGCGACCCTCGACTGGGGCATCGCCCAGAATCTGACCGCCATGGGCGTGCCGCCGATCGCGGTGGGCCAGACCGCCGGGTACGCCACCTGGGTGGGCGCCCCGGCCCTGCCCCCGGCCACGCGCAACCTGGGCCTGCGCGGGCAGCCCAATCTCGAACTGTTGGCGCAGCTCGACCCGGACCGGGTTCTCATCACGAAGTTGTATGCCGCGATCGAATCGAAGCTCGAACAGGTGGCGCCGGTGAGCACCGTGGATGTGTACTTCCGGCCCGGCGACGTGTGGCACAACACGCTGGCCGCGGTGAAAAAACTGGGGCGAATCGCGCATCGGCCGGATGCCGCACGGGCCCTGATCCGGCGCACCGAGCAGCACATCCACCAGGCGGCCGCACGCCTGCCCGCCGCTACCGCGCCGCTGCTGGTGGTCCAGTTCTCGGATGCCCGGCACGTGCGGGTGTTCGGCCAGCGCAGCCTGATCCAGGCGACGATGCAGCGCATGGGGCTGGCCAACGCCTGGCGGGGCGCAACCACCCGCTGGGGCGTGGCCGAGGTGCCGTTGTCGCGTCTGGCCGCCATCCAGACCGGCCGGGTCGTGGTGGTGGGCCCGGTTCCGGTCGGGGTGGCCGACAAGATCGCCGCCAGCCGGCTCTGGCAGCGTCTGCCCGTGGTGCGCAATGCGCCTGTGGTGTATATCCCGGGCGTCTGGAGTTTCGGTGGGCTGCCGTCGGCGAGCCGCTTCGCACGGCGGGTGTCCGCCGCGTTGCGCGCGGCATCGGCGACGGGGCCGGGCTGGCCGCAAGCGCAAGACGCGGCGTCATGAAAGTGCTGACGATGACCCCGGCTCGTCTGTGCGGGGGCGCGGCCCTGATCGTGGCCGGCCCGGCCATGGCCGCGCTGCACGCGGTGGCCGGCAGCGACTGGGCGGGCGGATTCGTGCATCCGAATCCCGACGACATTACCCAGATTCTGGTGCACGACAGCTGGCTGCCGCGATTGACGGTGGCGCTGATCGGTGGCGCAGGGCTGGCGCTGGCCGGCGTGCTCATGCAGCAGACGCTGCGCAATCCGCTGGCGGCGCCGACCACGCTGGGCGTGGCCAGCGGGGCCCAGGTACTGCTGCTGGTGGCGACGCTGTTCGCGCCGGGGTTGCTGACCTACGGCCGCGCTGCGATCGCGTTCGTGGGGGGCGCGCTGGCGGTGGCGCTGGTGTTCGCGCTGGCCTGGCGGCGCGGGCTCGCGCCCGCGGTGCTGGTACTGGCCGGGCTGGTGGTCAACCTGTATCTCGGCGCGGTTTCCCTCGCGCTCATTTTGTTCAACCAGGACAAACTGCATGGGCTGATGATCTGGGGGGCGGGCTCGCTGGCCCAGAACAACTGGCAGGATGCGTTGCATCTCGCGCCGCGGCTGGCGCTGGCGGCGGCGGGCGCCGGTGTGCTCGTGCGGGCGCTCGCGGTGCTCGATCTCGACGAGGTGAATGCCCGCAATCTCGGCGTTTCGTTGCCATGGCTGCGTCTGGCCAGCCTCGGGCTCGCCGTGTTCATCACCGCCAGCATTGTATCGGCGCTGGGCGTGATCGGTTTCGTGGGGCTGGCCGCGCCGGCGATCGTGCGCCTGGTCGGGGCGCGGACGCTGGGGGCACGCCTGTTCTGGGCACCGGTCTTCGGCGCGCTGCTGTTGGCCGCCACCGATCTGTTGCTGCAGCTCATTGCCGGCAGCAACGCATCGCTGATCCCCACCGGGGCCACCACCGCGGCGCTGGGTGCGCCCCTGCTGCTATGGCTGGTGCCGCGCCTGTCGGCCGGCCGCAGCGCGCCCCGCCCGAGCGTCGCGCCCCCGGCCCCGCGGCGAGCGGCGCCGTGGCGCTTGATCGGGCTGCGCGCGATCGCCCTGGCCGCGATGGCAGTCATCGCGCTGCTGGCCGGGCGCGGCCTGCATGGTTGGAATGCGCCATTCGCGCTGCCCTGGTCGGAAACCGGCGCCTGGCGCGCGCCGCGCGTGCTCGCGGCCGGCATGGCCGGCATGCTGCTGGCTCTGGCGGGTACGATCATCCAGCGCGTGTCGGGCAATCCCATGGCGAGTCCCGAGGTGCTCGGCGTGAGCGCCGGCACCGGCATGGGCCTGCTGGCATTGATCTGGTTCGCGCCGGCTGCGGGCACGCTGGCCCTGCTCGGGGCCGGCACGCTCGGCGCGCTGGCGACGCTGGCCCTGCTGATCGCGATCAACGCCCGCGCGGGCTTCGAGCCGGAACAGCTTTTGCTGACCGGCATTGCGGTAATGTTCGCCTTCGATGCGATCCAGCGCATCGTGCTCGCCGGCAACGATCCGCGCAGCCAGTCGATGCTGGCCTGGATCTCCGGCTCGACCTATTACGTCGACATGGGCACGGCGGGACTGATTTCGGCGGTCGGCCTGGTGCTCGTCGCGCTGGCCTGGCCGCTGGCGCGCTGGCTCGATCTGCTGCCGCTCGGCGCGTCGGTCGCGCGCGCGCTGGGGATCAACGTCACCGTCAGCCGGCTGGTGCTGCTGGGGCTGGTGGCGGTGCTGACCGCCGCGGCCACGCTGGTGGTCGGCCCGCTGTCGTTCGTTGGCCTGCTGGCGCCGCATCTGGCCCGCATGGCAGGCCTGGCCCGAGCGCGAACGCATATGGCGGGGGCGATGGTCTTCGGCGCCCTGTTGATGATCGCGGCCGACTGGGTGGGCCGGGAGATCCTGTTCCCGGTGGAGATTCCGGCCGGGCTGGTGGCCACGCTGATCGGTGGCAGCTATTTCATGTGGCGGCTACGGCGGATCTGATGACGGGTTTCAGTCGCGCTTGCGCAAATACTCGATTGTGCCGCCGAAACGCAGGGTCTGCGGGCCATCGGCGAAGAAATGATCGACCGAATCACGGATCCATTGTTCGATCGCCGCGAACGCGCCGCCGGCGCGATCGGCCGCGGCGATGGCGTTGCTCTGGCTCGTCAGATAGGCCACGAAGGCATCGCGGGTCATGACGATATCGGTGGCATGGGTTTCGTCATGGTGCACGACCAGCCCGGCGCGGGCGGCCTGTTTGACGCTAATGCCGCCACCGGCGCGGGGCGGACCTGGATAGCGGGCGTAATAAGCCTGTGCCCAGTCGCGAAAACGGCGCTGGCCGATCATTTCGCCGCGAAAGCCGCAATCGTAGACGATCAGCCAGCCGCCCGGCCGCAGGACGCGCCCGACTGCGGCGAGGAAACGCCGGCGGTCGAACCAGTGCAGGGCAAGCGCCACGCTAACGAGATCGAAGCTGTCGGCCGCGAAGGGCAGGGCTTCGGCCGCGGCCGCGACATAATGCGCGCCGGCGGTATCGTCGGCTTCACGCAGCATGGCCGTGGACGCATCGAGCCTGATCGCGGTGTCGGCGATCGCGCGCAGTGCCCGGGTCGACTGGCCGGTGCCGCAGGCGATATCAAGCGCCCGCGCCAGCCGGCCCGTCGGCGCCACGTGCCGACGCGCGCGTTCGATCACGGTGGCATGGAAATCCGGCCGCCCGGCGGCATAGCGCGCGGCGGCCCCGGGCCGGGCGAACGGGTTGTCGCTCATGCGCGCCGTGCCTGGCGGCCGAGTCGGGCCACGGCATCGCGGCTGGCGGCATCGCGCTCGCCGCCGGTCAACTCGATCAGCCGGCCGTCGCGCATCTCGAGCAGTCGGTCCGCGGCGCCGAAATAGCTGTCGTCGTGGCTGATTGCCACGATCGTGTGGCCGATCTCGCGCAAGGCCGGCAGCAGCTCGTGGTAGAACACGCGCCGGAACACCGGGTCCTGATCGGCGGCCCATTCATCCAGCAGCAGGATGTCGCGCTGTTCGGCCAGGGCGGTGAGCAGGGCCAGGCGCTTGCGCTGGCCCTGCGACAATTGGGTATCGAGCAGCCGGGCACCGTCGCGGGAGAGCTTGCCGTCGAGCTGCAGGCGTTGGCACCAGTGGCGAATGAAAGCCTCGTCGGCGTCATCGCCATCGGCGCCGAGCAGCCGCTCGAACAGATGGAAATCAGTGAACACCGCCGAGAACAACGAACGCAGGCGTGTCCGGTCGGCGTCGACGGGATGGTCGTCGATGGCGATCCGGCCGCCGGCCGGCGTATACAGCCCGGACAACAGCCGGGCGAAGGTGGTCTTGCCGGAGCCGTTGCCGCCGATGATGAAAACCAGTTCCCCGCGTTCGAGCGTGAAATCGATCGGGCCGATCGTGAAGCCGTTGGCATGGACGAAGATGGCGTGCTCGACCCGGATACGCTGCCACGCGGTGTCCGGCCGGCGGCTTTCGAATTCGGGCCGATGCTCGGCGAGATCCAGCGCAGCCAGTTTGTTGAACGCGACCTGGGCATTGAGCAGGGTCGGCAATGCGCCCACCGCGCCGATCATGGGCGTACGCAGGAACAACAGGGTGAGCGCGTAGGTCGCGGCGGTGGCGGGATTGGCCCAGTCGAGCGCATTGGCCAGGAAGAACACCAGGCCGATCGCGCCCAGCATCATGATGTTGGCCCCGTTGCTGGCCGATAGATGAAAGGTGTCGGCACGAATGATGTGGCGTCGGTAGCGCCGGGCATCGGGCGTATAGCGGTGGCTGTACAGATCGCGCGCCCGCGAGCGGTTGAGGGCCAGTTCCTTGCGGCCGTGGATGACCGTCTCGTAGTCGCGATACAGCGCGTCCTCGGCTTCGCGGACTTCGGCCAGGTGCGCATAGACGCGCCGGATCAGCCCGTTGCCGATGGCCATCGTCACCGTGATCCAGATTACGGTGACGACCAGCAGCGGTAGCGACAACCAGCCGAGATAGGCTGTGCACGCCGCGGTCAGCACCAGCCCCTGGACCAGCTCGGGCAGGCGCACGAAGGCAATGGTGACGTTGCGGATATCCGCCGACAGGCTGGCGATGAGCGCCGCACTGCCGATCGCCTCCTGGCGCGCGATATCGGTATCGAGAATGCGTTTGACCAGGCGCGAGCGCAGATCGAAGACGAAATGATGGCCGAGCGTGGTCAGGCCGAGCTGGGCGACGAGCGCCATCACGAGCAGGGCGGCAATCAAGCCGAAGAATTGCGGCAGGGCCGACAGAGTCGCGGCCTGATGCGCGATCAAACGCTGGTTGATGTAGGCGAGCACGCCGACGCCGAGGGCGGCGTGGGCCAGGCTGGCGAGCAGTACGCCGGCAAAGGGCAGGCGGTAATCCCGAACAATCAGGCGAATCAGGTCCATGGGCGGGGCTCAGGCGTGGCCGGGCGCTCGGCCCGGCTGCTTCAGAGTACGCGCGGCTTTCGCTTCGCCGGCCTCTGGATAACTGATGGCGCGAGGGCAGTTGGCGCACAGGGGCAGCGATGGATCCAGGTCGCGCACACAGCACAGCCGCCGACATTCGCGGGTCGGTGCACCCTCGCCGTCGTGGGCACCCGCTGCCAGCGGTTTGAATGCGGCATGAAACGGGTTGGGGCCGCCGTCGGGCCGCGCGGGCGAATCCAGCAGTGTGCGTGCCGGTGCCAGCCCGCCGGGTTCGGTCCGATGTTGTTCGGTGAGCTGGTCGAGCACCCACGCGTAGTACACCGCGCCATTGGCGCTGAACACGCGGGGCGACAGCCGGCAATCGGCGGCCAGCGCCGACGCCAGCGGCGTCATGACGGCGTCGATCAGGGCGCTCATGTCGCCCGGCGCGGGCGCGCCGAGTGGGTCGTGATCGAAGATGAAGTGCGCGATCGTGCCGTCTTCGCGACAAGACACGCGCCAGCGGGCCGGGTCGAGATCGAGCCGGCGGCCGGTGGCGCACTGAACCACCACCACGGGGATGATCAGTCGTGCAAAGAAGAACTTCGACCACTCGCTGGCCGCGGCCCGCCGATCGGTCATCGCGCGCGCTTCGGCAAACGGGCGCAGCACCGTATCCAGCGCTGCGCCGCAAACCAGGGCCCGACCCGCGATGACCGGCCCGCCCGCGGGCACGGCATCGCGACAGAGCGTATTCGCTGCGAATTCGAGCCGGTGGGGAAAGAAACGCGCGTACATGCCGCCTGCGATGCTGCCGCGTAAATGCGAATGGTTATCGATACGATAACGTGTCCGGTTCGTCGAGGAAAGCGTGCCAGGCGGCGTGATCGCTCCCGCCAACACTGGTCATCGAGCCGCCAATTCTGACATGTCGTCTTGTCAGAATTGGCGGGCGTTGCTATGTTCCCGTCAGAACGCGCGCGCGCCGCGCCGCACTCATGCCACTCGTCCGATGGAGGCCGCCATGGCCGCGACCCGCCTGCTTGCCCGACTCAATCCGCTGGCTTCGCGCCGGATCGATACCGACATGGATATCGCCATCGTCGGCGCCGGCTTCTCGGGCCTGGGCATGGCGATCCAGCTCAAGGAAGCCGGGATCGAGAACTTCACCCTCCTCGAGCGCGCGGACGAGGTCGGCGGTACCTGGCGCGACAACCATTATCCGGGCGCGGCGTGCGATGTCGCCTCGCATCTGTATTCGTTCTCGTTCGAGCAGAATCCGAACTGGTCGCGCGCCTTCGGCCAGCAGCCGGAGATCTTCGATTACATCAAGCGGGTGGCCGCGAAATACGACTTGTATCGCCACGTCCGCTTCAACACGGCGATCCGCGAGGCCCGCTTCGATGAAGACGCCGGCATCTGGCATGCGATCACCGACTCGGGCGAGGAACTGACGGCACGCGTCGTGATCTCGGCGGTGGGCGCGCTGTCCGACCCGGCCTATCCCAAGATCGAGGGGCTGGAACGGTTCCAGGGCAAGCTCATGCACACCGCCCAGTGGGACGACGACTACGATCTGGCCGGCAAGCGCGTGGCCGTGATCGGTTCGGGCGCCTCGGCCATCCAGGTGGTGCCGGAGATCCAGAAAACCGCCGGCCACATGACCGTATTCCAGCGCACGCCGAGCTGGATCATGCCCAAGCCCGACCGGCCGATTCCGGAAAAGGAACAGGCCGAATACCGCGATTCGTTCTACAAGCTGGCCAAGCGCCGTTATCGCATCTACTGGATGAGCGAACTGTTCGCGCCGTTCATCATTTCCGATCGCAAGTTCTTCAAGAAAAAGGCGGAGCAGATGGCCAAGAGCCATATCCGCAAGCAAGTGGCCGACAAGGCCCTGCGCCAGACCGTCACCCCGGACTATGCGATCGGCTGCAAGCGTATTCTGATTTCCAATGACTGGTATCCGGCGATCCAGGCCGACAATGCCGAACTGATTCCCGACGGCCCGGCCCGGATCACCGAAAACAGCCTCATTACGAAGGACGGGCGCGAGATCGCGGTCGACGCCATCGTCTGCGCGACCGGCTTCAAGGTGCCGTCGCGGGCGGCGCCATTCCCGGTCAAGGGGCTGGGCGGGCTCGACCTGAACGCGGCCTGGGCCGACGGTGCCGAAGCCTACAAGGGCGTCACCGTGTCCGGTTTCCCCAATCTGTTCTTCCTGATGGGCCCGAACACCGGGCCGAGCCATACCTCGGTGCTCGCCTTCACCGAAATGCAGATGGAATACATCGCCAAGGCGATCGGGCATATGGCGCGCCACGATCTGAAATGGCTGATGGTGAAGAAATCGGTGCAGGACCGCTTCAATCGCGGTATCCAGAAGCGCATGCAGCACACCTCATGGACCTCCGGATGCAACAGCTGGTATCTCACCGATTCCGGAAAGAACACAACGCTGTATCCCGGCTTCAACTGGGAATACCGCATGCGTCTGTGGCTGTTCCGGCCCGGTGAATACGAGTCCGCGCCGATGTGGCGGGCGGGCGAAGGCGCGGGCCGCGCCGCGGCCTGAGCGGCCGAATCGCTAGTCGTGCACGTTGTAAGTGATCCGGTAGATCGTGCTGCCCTGATCGTCACTGACATAGAGTGCGCCCTTCGGCCCGACCGCGAGCCCGGCCGGGCGATGGGCGGCGTTGCCCGGCGAGCGCACGATCTTTTCGCCGGTAAAGCCGGTCGGGCCGGCGAAGGTGCGATAGGGTTTGCCCGGCTTGTCGCCGTCGAACGGCTGGTAGATCACCCGAAAGCCCTGTTGCGGCTCGGGTGAGCGATCCCAGGAGCCGTGAAAGGCGATGAACGCGCCGCCGCGATAAGCCTTGGGGAAGGCCTTGGCCTGATAGAAGACCACATCCATCGGGGCCCAATGCGCCGGGTAGGCCGCGATCGGGTCGGTATAGTCGGCACAACGGCCGATCTTGTGTCCATCGCCGCCGTATTCCGGGTTCAGGCGGCGCGCATGCGCTTTACCATCGTAATAGCAGTACGGCCAGCCGAAGTTATCGCCCTGCTTGATGTCGAGCAGAACCTCCGCCGGGAGCCGCACGTTCTGCTCGGTCGAGAATTTCTTCGGCCATAGGGCCGAGAGCTGATCGCGGCCCATCTGGGCGCCGACCAGGCGGTGCCGCGCCCGATCCCAGGTCAGCGCGAACAGATTGCGGATACCGGTGGCATAGCGTGCCTTGGCGCTGAATTTTTGCTTGGGCTTGTCGGCGGCGAAACGCCAGATGCCGCCTTGTTTTTCGAGCAGCGGGCAGGGGTCCTGGCCGGGTGAGCCTGGCTGACGATCGTCTTTCTGGCAGGCATTCGATGGCGCGCCGATGGCCACATACAGATGGTTGGTATCGTCCACGGCGAGCCCGCGTGCACTGTGGGCCTTCTGATCGGGCAGGCCGGTAACGATGCGCTGGCCCTCGCCGTCGGGAATCGCGCCCCGGCCCAGTCGATAGCGACGCACGCCCGTCGCCGAGGCGGCATACAGCCAGCCATCATGGAGGGTCAGCCCGGTAGCGCCGCCGCGGCCGAACAGTTGGCGTTTGTCGGCCACGCCGTCGCTGTTGCTATCGATGAGCGCGAGGAGGTCGTGTTTGCCGTCACCGTGATTGACGTTGGCGTAGACCGTGCCGTTGGCCGCCACCGCGATATGGCGCGGCTGGCGCGCGTTCTTTGCGAAAACCGTGGCGCAGAAATGCGGCGGCAGATCGAGGCCGGCCGTCTTGCACGCTGCCGCGGCCGCCCCGGGCACAACCAGCATCAGCAGTGGCGCGCCGAGCAGCGCTGTGTTCAGTCGACGAGTCATGGCGTGGTTTGGCGTAAGCTCGCTTTCGCTTATAGCAGCCCCGGTGCCCGGACGCTATCCGAAGCAGTACGCAGGGGCGCGCGTTATCGGGGTCTGTTGCCAGGGGCCGTGCCCCGCGCGGAGGGGTCTCGGGGGTAGCGCCGGGGCCGCATGCGGCGGCGGGCCACAAGCGCCGACGCTTGTTTTGCCGGTTGCGATTCCGGACAGCGTCGCAGCTGCGCGGTCAGTGCGAAACGGCTCGAATTCCGGCCGCCGACGCCGCACCGGCCCGGCAAAAATCGTCGCGATAGTCAGAATTGCACGCCCGGTCTCTTGAAGCTGTGCATGATGCACCGATCTAGCGGGTATCTATATTCACGCGCGCAATACGTCGCGCCCACAGGAGTGCCGCATGCCCGATCTATTCAAGCCCTGGACCATTGGCGACGTGACTTTCCGCAACCGGATCTTCGTGTCGCCGATGTGCCAGTACTCGGCCGAGGATGGCTATCCGAACGACTGGCATTTCGTGCATCTCGGCAGTCGCGCGGTCGGCGGTGCCGGGCTGGTGATGATGGAAGCCACGGCGGTGACACCGGAAGGCCGGATTACGCCGGGCGATCTCGGGATCTGGAGCGACGCGCATATCGGCGAGTTCAAGCGCAACGCCGATTTCATCCGTGCGCAGGGGGCGGCGGCCGGCGTGCAGCTCGCCCACGCCGGGCGCAAGGCGTCCTGCACCGCGCCGTGGATCGACGGTGGCCGGGCGCTGACCGCCGCGGAAGGGGCGTGGCAGACAGTGGCGCCGAGCGCGGTTCCGTTCTCCGATAATGCGCCGACGCCGCATGCCCTGAGCAGCGATGAAATGACCGCACTGATCGATGCATTCGTGGCCGCGGCCAAACGCGCCGACGCCGCCGGCATGGACATGATCGAAATCCACGGCGCGCACGGTTATCTATTGCACGAGTTCGTTTCGCCGCTATCCAACGAGCGCCCCGACGACTATGGCGGCAGTCTGGAGAATCGCTGCCGTTTCCCGCTGGCAGTAGTGCGCGCTGTACGCGCCGTCTGGCCCGCCGACAAACCGCTGTTCTATCGGGTGTCGGCCAGCGACTGGGAAGACGGCGGCTGGGACATCGAGCAGACCATGCAGTTGGCCGCATGGCTCAAGGCCGAGGGCGTGGACGTGCTCGATTGCTCCGGCGGCGGCAATACGCCGGCCGCCAATATTCCGGTCGGCCCCGGCTACCAGACCGAATTCGCGGCCCGCGTGCGACGCGAGACCGGCCTGGCGACCGGCGCGGTCGGCATGATCACCGACCCGGTGCAGGCCGAACACATTGTGCATTCCGGCCAGGCCGACTGCGTGCTGCTGGCGCGCGAAATGCTGCGCGATCCGTACTTCCCGCTGCGCGCGGCGACCGAGCTGCACGGCGACGATAATCTGGTGCCGCCGGTGCAGTACGCGCGCGCCTTCAAGTAGCGTCGGTCGATCGCGCCGAGTGGCTCCGGCCCCGTTCGCATGCAGTCGAGCGGGGCTTTTCTCGGCACAGCCCGCGCGCCGGGGTTAGATACCATCTTGCCGCCTCCGCACCAAGGGGCTCATGTAGCGCCTTGGGGTTGATAGGGCGTCTGGTGCTTAAGCACGCCATACGCGAGATGGACGAGCTTGCGCATGGCGCCGCCGAGGGCGCTCATATCGCTTTTACCGCGTGCTGTTAAGCGTTGATACTGGGCCGCGATATCCGGGTTGTGTTTGGTGCTGACGATGGCGGCCATATAGAGCAGTTGTCGCAGTTTAGGATTACCGGCCTTGGATAGACGCGGCGGCCCATGGACCGAACTCCCCGAATCCCACGGCACCGGGATGACGCCGATGAAGGCCGCGGCTTGGCGGGCACTGGTGAAGTCGCGGCTTCGCAGTGTGGCCAGCAGGCGCCGCGATACGGTGGGGCCAATGCCGGGCACCGACTCTAATAAAGCGCGATCTTTTTTCAGCGCGGGATGGCGATCGATATGATCGTCAATATCGCGCGTCAACCGATCGCGTTCGGCCCGTAGCGCGTCGAGCACCGTATCGATCGACGCGATGATCTCTTCGGCCTGAACGACCTCGGCCTTTTCCCGGCGATTGCGCTCGCGTTGAATATCCTTATCGAGCGCCTCAAGACGGGCGAGACGCGCTTTGAGTCCACGCACCGCCGCAGGTTCGGGTTGCCACAGCCGCGGGCGACGAGCCGCCCCATAGCGGGCCAGAACGACGCTGTCTTTCCGGTCGTTCTTGCCGCGCACTCCCAGGCTTTTGGCAAACTCCCGGACCTGCGCGGGGTTCATCACGGACACGCCCAGACCGGCCTCATAAAGCGCCTGAGCCAAGGCTTCGTGATAAATCCCGGTCGCTTCCATGATGATGTGGATTTGATCGGCCGGCGTGCCGGTCTGCTGCGCCAGCCAGTCCAATACAGCCGCGTGCCCCGCGGTGTCGTTGCCAAAGACCTTGGTCTTGACCTTGACCCGATCAGGATCCCGCAGCCAAGCACAGTCGAATTTGCGTTTACTGACGTCAATGCCGATGTAGACGGCCATCTCGTGCCTTCTCCTTGTTCGTGCAGTCTCACCGCGCCCGCGGGGACTTGGAACCCATTCACGTTTGCGAGATGAAAAATCGGTCGGGGGCATGATCTAACGCGCAAGCTATAAGCTTCAGGGTCTGTGGATGCTCACCCGACCAAGCACCGCTGACTGGTAGCTAATCAGTCAGCTTCGGCAAGACACAAGGGTCTGTTGCCGTTTCGTACGAGCGCCGCGTTGGAGACCGCAAATCGTGTCCGGCAAGGCGCGAGTCGCCGATCGTGGCGTGCCACGACCCAGACTCGCAACGCCGCCGGGCGCCCCTAGTAAATTTTTTATGGGCGGCCCAACTCTTCGGGACAAGCGCCCAACGATTGACGACACGACGGCAATCCAGCGTTGTAGCCCGCTTGTGCAGAGTGACTGCACGGCGCGCACTACGCCTCGTCTTGCCACAAAACAGCGCTTGGCGCGGACTCGTACGAAACGGCAACAGGCCCTAGAATAGCGCGATGACACGACCGCGCTTCCTGCCCGACAACTTCATCCTCGCGTTGATCGGGGCGATTCTGCTCGCCACGTTCCTGCCGATCCGCGGCGGGGCGGCGGCCATTTACGAGCACGCCACCACATTGGCGATCGCGCTGTTGTTCTTTCTGCACGGCGCCAAGCTCTCGCGTGAGGCCGTTGTCGCCGGGGCCTCCAACTGGCGCCTGCACCTGTGTGTGCTGGCCGCCACCTTCGTGCTGTTCCCGGTTATCGGTCTGGCGGCCCATCCCCTGTTATCCGATCTGCTCACGCCCGGGCTGGCCGCCGGCGTGCTGTTCGTCTGTCTGCTGCCCTCGACCGTGCAGTCGTCGATCGCCTTTACTTCGATCGCCGGCGGCAACGTATCGGCCGCGGTCTGCAGCGCGAGCGCATCCAATCTTCTGGGTGTGTTCCTGACCCCGGCGCTGGCCGGGGTGTTTCTGTCCCAGGCCGGCCATGCCGGCGGTTCGTTGTCGGCGGTCGTGCATATCGTGGGCGAGATTGTGGTGCCGTTCGCGGCGGGCCAGTTCGCGCGCCGCTGGATCGGCGGCTGGGTGAAGGCGCACCCGAAGGTGGTTAAGTTCGTCGACCAGGGCTCGATCGTGCTGGTGGTGTACGGCGCGTTCTCGGCTTCGGTGGTGCAGGGGCTGTGGCACCAGATCCCGCCGATCGCGCTGGCCTGGCTGTTTCTGGCCGACGCCGCGCTGCTGGCGATCGTGCTGGCGGTCACCTGGGGTGTCGGGCGGGCGTTTTTCACGCGTGAAGACGCCCTGGTGCTGTTGTTCTGTGGCTCCAAGAAATCGCTGGCCAGCGGCATCCCGATCGCCAAGGTGCTGTTCGCGTCCGGCGCGCTCGGGGCGATTGTGCTGCCACTGATGATCTTTCATCAGATCCAGCTCATTGCCTGCGCCGCCATCGCGCGGCGAGCGGCCCGATACGCGCCCGAGGCCCAGCCGGTTCGCGGATGACGCGCACGCAGCGCAGCTGGGCGATCGCGGCGATCGCCTTCACTGGCGGTGTGGGCGGCGGCGTGGTGTTTCCGATCCTGCCGATGGTGGGCGTACAGCTCCGCATCAGCGGGGCGATGATCGGCCTGATTCTGTCGGCCAACCGGATTGCACGGCTGCTGTTCAATCCGGCCACCGGCTCGTTGCTGGATCGCTTTGGCGCCCGTTGGCCGGTGGCTGCCGGTCTGTTACTGGAGACCATCGGCAGCGGTGCCTACGCGATTGCGCTGTCGGCTGACCGTCCGGCGCTGTGGTTTCTGCTCGGCCGCATCATCTGGGGGCTGGGCTCGTCGCTGCTGCTGGTAGGCGTGCTGGCGGCGATCATGTCGATCAGCGAAGACGCCTCCCGCGGTGGCATGACCGCGCGCGTGCGTACGGCGATCAGCCTGGGGTTTCCCGGCGGGCTCGTCATCGGCGGGCTGGTGGCCGATTTGGTGTCGGATAATGCCGCGTTTCTGGTCGCCACTGGCCTCAGCCTGGCCGCGGCCGCCGGCGCGGCCTGCGTCATGCCGGATCAGGCCGAGCGTCGGCGCTCGGCCCGCGCGACCGGCGCATCGCGCTGGGCGGCCTGGAGCGAGGTGCTGTCGCTGGGCACGCTGCGCATCATCTTCGCCGCCAACGCGTTGTTGTTCTTCGCCGTGTCCGGTGTGTTGCTGGCCACCGTGGCCCTGGCCGTCGATGCCCGGCATTTGCTGCTGTTTGGTCTGGGTGCCCAGGGCAGTGCCGGGTTGTTGATGGCGGTGCTGATGGGCGCGCGGGCGTCATCGTCGCTGGCCTGCGGGCGCTATCTCGATCGCTCGACCTCACGGACCCGGTTATTGCTGCCGGCCATGGCGGGCGTGGCGAGCGGTTTCGTTATTCTGGGCCTGGCCACGAATCTGACGCTGGCGATCATCGGTCTGTTGCTTATCGGCGCCGGCGCGGGCGGTCTGACCATTCCCATGCTCACGCTGCTGGGCGATGTCGCGCCGGCGCGCATCCACGGCCGGGCGCTGTCGGTGTATCAGTGGTCGTCCGATCTGGGCGGTGCGCTCGGCCCGATTCTGGGGCTCATGTGCGGCCGCTGGGTCGGCTACGGGCCGAGCTATGTCGCGGTCGGCGTGCTGATTGTGGTGATGACGCTGCCGCTGCGCCATCTGGCGGTCGACGAGCAGCGGCGCAACGACTGAGCCGTGGCCGCCGCCCGCAGCGGTGCGGGCCGCATTGCGCGCTCGATTTCGGCGCGCGCTTGGCCCTTGCGCTATCCGGCGCCGCGGCCCGCCCCATAAGACAGTTCGGCCGAGCCGGGCTGGCCGTGAAACATGCCGCCGCGGACAGCCGCGCTCGTGATGATATGCGCTGATTAAAAGATGCTGAAATCCAATAAAAAATGGGTATTTTCATTTTTATTGGTGATTTTAATGTCTGGTGCAGGCTCGTCGCCCGATGCGCAGCGTGTTTTTGTCGACTGTCGCTGCCGGAATAAGCCCGGGAAAACCGCTGTAGAGCGCAGGCAATTTAAAGAAGTCATCGCGCTTGGCCGATAGCTTTTCCAGCTCCGTTGTCGCGCGATTTTCTTTGCGGCGCGCCCGAGAAGCGCATCCATCACGGTGGCCCGCCGGGCCGGGAAATCTTCATGAAGAACAGTCTCAACAGGATCAGCATCAAGTATGCCGTCATCTTTGTAGGCGTCGCCTTGTCGCTGTTGGTCGTATACGCGATCAGCGTCGCGTTGGCGCATTCGCTCAAGGTGCGTATCGCCCAGTTCAGCGGGCCATTCAGCCAAGCCACGAGCCTCGTGCTGAATGCCGATCGCGATCTGTATCAGGCGCGGGTAGCCGAATTGAGTTATCTGAATCTCGCGCCGGATTCCAAGGACGCCCAAGGCGCGCTGTCGGATTACCGCGAAAACGCGCAACAGGCCTACGATCGCATGGAAAAATTCATGAAGACGATGGCCGGGCACCCCGGCGTTCTGGCGTCGGTCGATGGCTTTCAGCAGCGCTACGATCACTGGAAGTCGACGTCGCAGAAGATCTTCGACCTCTACGATAAAGGCGATCGTGCGGCGGCGATAACGCAGCTCAACGGCGTTTCAGACCAGGCGTTCCAGGATCTGCGCTCGCTCTACAACGCGGGCGGTGAAGCGATCCAGGCCAAGATCAAGACGCTCCAGGCCCAGACATTCGCCCAGGTGGGGCGCGAACAACTGCTGGCCGGCATATTTTCGTTGCTTGTGGCGGGCGTAGCGACGCTGATCGCGATTATCGGGCCGTTGATGATGTCGCGGGCGATTCGTCGTGTGACTGCCCGTATCAAGGAAATCACCGACGGCGACGGCGACCTGACGGCCCGTATCGCCGTCACGCGGTCGGATGAAATCGGCGATCTGGCGGGGCATTTCAACCGCTTCATCGCACGTATCGACCGCACCCTCGGCTCGGTCCGGGAAAGCACGCGCAGCGTGCATACCACGTCGGGCGAGATCGCCCAGGGCAGCCATGCGCTGGCCTCCCGCACCGAGCAATCGGCGGCCAATCTGCAGGAAACGTCGGCCGCCATGGAGCAGATCACCGCAACGGTCGGCAACACGTCGGAGGCGGCGGATCAGGGTAATACGCTCGCCAAGTCGACCATGGAGATCGCCCGCCGCGGCGCCGACGCCATGCGTGACATGGAAAAGACCATGGCAGAGATCGGCGGCTCGGCCTCCGAGATCTCGGCGATCACCACGCTGATCGACGATATCGCCTTTCAGACCAATCTCCTGGCGCTCAATGCGTCGGTCGAGGCAGCCCGGGCAGGCGAGCACGGGCGCGGATTTGCCGTGGTGGCGCAGGAAGTGCGCGCGCTGGCCAGCCGCGCCAGCAATGCCGCTGGGGATATCCGCAAGCAGATCGAGACGGCCGTGAGCCGTAGCCAATCCGGCGCGGAAATCGTGCAGACCACAGGCTCGACGATGAACGAGATCGTGGCCAGCGTTGAGCGGGTGACCGAAGTCATCGGCCAGATCAGTGACAGTGCCCGCGAACAGAACCAGGGCCTGGGTCAGGTGAACACCGCGGTGACCGAGCTCGACAATGCCACCCAGCAGAATGCGGCCATGGTGGAGCAGACCAGCGCCGCGGCCGAGCAGATGCGTGACCAGGCCGCGCAACTCAATGCGCTGTTGGCGTCCTTTCGCCTGAGTGAAGGCGAGGCGCGCGGCGAAGCCGCACCGGCTGGGCGCGCGGCGCAAACAACCCACGAGGCCGCGGGCATCGAGCAGTTCGCGGTCTGAGCCTCACGGGCCCGGGCCATTGCTTGTCAGTTCGTGATGACCAGGGGCAGGTGCTCGATGACCCGGGCCGTGTCGTCGACCCAGACCGTTGCGGCCCGGACTCCGCAGGCATCGAGGGTCAGCTGGACATGATGGCGCCGGCGGCCGTTGTCCTCGATGCGAGGCACGCGTGCGGCATTGAGGTAGAGCGTGTCGTGGTGGTGCGCCCAGGTGCGGCGCCAGGCCCCGCTGTGCTTGCTGCGATGGTGCATGTGGCCGGCGACGACGGCATGCACGCGATGACCGGTGGCACGGGCATGCACGAGCGCATCGCGCAGATCGGGATCGCCGAAATCGCCCAATCCGGGATCGAAATCGCAGCCGAATGGGTCGGTAGGATCTGCCCCGAGCCCGGCCGGGCCGTTGTGGGCCAGCACGACCAGATCGCGCGGTGCGGCGTCGATGAGCGCGCACAGTCGGTCGCGGCTGTCGGCGAAGCGGGACACGCCGAATGCGCTTTTCAGGTAAGGCCGGAAATACAATCGGTTGCCGCCCATGGCATGAGGGCGCGCGATCAACAGGCCGAGATCGGGCGCCAGCGAATGCAGGCTGTAACCGCCAAGCGTGACCGGGCCCAGCTCGCGGGCGAGCCGGGCGACACGGCGGCGCATACCGAGTGCGGTCCAGCGTGTGGCCCAGGGGCGGCCCCGGATCTCGGCGAGCAACTGCGCCAGAGTGGTCGCGTCGTGGTTGCCCGGGATGGCCCATGCTGGCACCGTCAGCCGCGCCAGCTGACGCGCCACGGCCCGGCCGTTCACCACGCGGGCGAAATCGCCCACGAATAGAAGGGCGTCGTATCCGGCGGCGTTGAAGAACGCGGTGTCGATGTCGTCCCAAGCGCCGTGGATGTCGCCGATGATGCCGATCTGCATCCGAAGGTTGTAAGAACGCCACAGCCAACCGTCAAGAGATCGGGCGCCGCGACGATATGTCGCATGGGCGCGTGCCGTGTGCCCGGCTAGTTTTGCCGCCGATTCCGCAAGTAGTCGGGGGCATGGCATGCGACGTTATTCGGTGACGGTATGGGGCGGTGTTTTTCTGGGCGCGGCGGCGCCTGTGTCGGCACAGACTGCGGCCCCCGAGCCGGACATCGTTGCCGCCCCGGCGGCGAGTGCGCCGACCACGAAGCTGGCGCCGCTTGCGGTGCGTGGCCTGATCAGCCGGGCCGATCACGTGCAGCCACCGCTGGCGCCGTCGACCGTCGATACCGCGGCGGCGATGAACGAGGTGCCCGGTGGCGCGCTGGTGGACAACGGCGGCATCTCGGGCCAGGTCCAGTTCCGCGGTTTGACGGGTTATCGTAATCAGACCCGTATCGACGGCATGAGCGTGGCCTCGGGCGGGCCGAACTGGATGGATCCGCCGTTGCACTATGCGCCGGCCGCGCTGGTCGAGTCGCTGTCGGTGACACGCGGGATTCCCTCGGTGGCGGACAGCATCGATACGATCGGCACATCGGTCGATGCCAGAACCCGCCAAAGTCGCTACGCCGGCGGCGATAGCTACGAACTGCACGGCTGGGGCGAAGCGACCGCGCAATCGGTCGACGACGGCTACAGCCTGTCCGGCCAGGCCAGCCTGGCCAACGACAGCAACCGTATCGGCCTGACTGCGGTGACCGACCAGGGCGCCAAGCTGCGTACGCCCCAGGGCAGACTCCGGGCCTCGTCCTACGATCGCAAGCAGTACGGGCTCGACTTCGGCCATCGCGAGGCCTGGGGCGAAACATCCGGCTTCGTGCGCGCGCAGCGCACCGGCGACACCGGCAATCCGGATCTGCCGATGGATATTCATTACTTCCGTAGCACGCTGGCCGAATTGAAGCAGACCGCGGATATCGGGCGGACGCAGGTCACCGCCCAGCTCGACTTCAACCACGTCGAGCACGAGATGGACAATTACATCCTGCGCCCGGCGCCGGACTTCTCGCCGCTCAACGGCGATGCGCCCGATCCGCGCTACATCCGAGCCCGCAGTCAGCGCTATGCGGCCAAGCTGCACGCCGCCCATCCCTTGGCCGGTGGCAGCTTCAAGACCGGCTTCGACGGCAGTTGGGTCCAGTACGATGCTTTTGTCGGCAATCCGAAAATGGCTGCGTTCGGCGTGAATGCCTTCGACGACATCCGCCGCGACACCTACAGCCTGTTCGGACAATGGGCGGGGCCGATCCGCGGGCCGTGGCACGGCGAGCTCGGCGTGCGCGACACGATCGTGCATACCGCGGCCGGGCCGGGCGGCGTGGCGCCCTCGCTGCCGATGCCGGCGCAGCGCCTGGCGGCCGATTTCGCCGCCAGCGATCGCGATCACACCGACAACAACGTGGATGTGGTGGCCAAGCTGTCGCGCGATATCGGCCAGCGCTGGCAGGCCCGGCTCGGCCTGGCACGCAAGACACGCTCGCCGTATTACACCGAGCGCTATGCCTATATCCCGCTGGAAGCCACGGCGGGCTCGGCGGACGGCAACAATACCATCGGCAATACCCGTCTTTCGCCCGAGGTCGCCTACATGGCCGATCTCGGCCTGAGTTTCATCGGTAGCCGGCTGACGTTCTCGCCCGAGGTCTATTACCACCGCATCCACGATTACATCACCGGCGTGCCGTATGCCGGGGGCAATAGGGACGTGGTCATGGTGTCGACCGTCAACGGCGATCCGACGCCGTTGCAGTACGCCAACGTCGGGGCCGAGATCTACGGCGCCGATCTTGCCGCCGCCTACAAGCTGGATAATGCCTGGACGCTGTCCGGCGGGGCCGGCTACACCCGGGGCCGGCGCACCGACACGGGCGACAATCTGTATCGCATCGCGCCGGCCAACATGCGTGCACGGCTGGCCTACCAGCGCGCCGACTGGCGCTTGTCCCTGTCCGAGCGCTATGTCTTCGCCCCGCATCACATCGCCGATTCGCATCGCGACGCCCGGCTGGGCGATCCCGAAACCGGCGGCTATGCAGTGACCGACATCACCGCCCGCTATCAGGCCAGCCCGCTTCTGTGGGTGGAAGTCGGCGTGGATAATCTGTTCAACCGGGGCTATCGCGATTTCATGGGCGGCTTCAATCGCGTGGCCGACAGCGCGGTGCCGTTGGGCGCGCGTCTGCCCGGGGCCGGGCGCAATGCGCACGCGACGGTGCATGTGGCGTTCTGAATGGCGCTGGAACGGGC
The DNA here is from genome assembly GCF_003177035.1 of Salinisphaera sp. LB1. Lineage (NCBI taxonomy): Bacteria > Pseudomonadati > Pseudomonadota > Gammaproteobacteria > Salinisphaerales > Salinisphaeraceae > Salinisphaera > Salinisphaera sp. LB1. Next base: position 2,045,329 of record NZ_CP029488.1, read on the forward strand.
GCGCGAGATCCGCCTCGCGCGCGCTGGCGTGCAAGCGGTAGGGTAGTGCGCATTCCCGGGCTGGAGGGGCCATGAAACCTACGCTGCCTGCCCATGTGTTTTCGCTCGAGCCCGCTACGGTGATGCGGGTGCTGGCCGGGCTGCGCTATCTGGCGGTGGCGCTGGTCGGCCTGGCATTGCTGCTCATGGCGGTGGCCGGGCGTACATTGCCGCCGGCACTGTGGGCCTTGCCCGTGCTGCTGCTGGCGTTCAATCTCGTCGTGGTCTGGCGCCTGCGCTACGCCGCGTCCCCGTCCCCGTCCCCGTCCGCGCTCGAATTGGTCGCCCATCTGGTGATCGACACGCTGGCCCTGTTCACGCTGTTCTGGGGGCTCGGCGGGGCGACCAATCCGTTTGTTTCGCTGTTTCTGGTGCCGGTGGCGCTGGCCGCGACGATTCTGTCGATTCGCGATGCGATCGCGGTGACGCTGCTCGCGGTGGCGGCCTATACGGCGCTGCTGTTGCGTTATCTGGCACGAATCCACGACCCGGAAGCCATGGTCGGCTTCGAGCGCCACGTCATCGGCATGTGGATCAATTTTCTGCTGGCCGCGGCGTTGCTTTGCGGTTTCCTGTTGGTGCTGGCGGCGGTGCTGCGGGCGCGCGAACGCGAGCTGGCGGGGCAACGCGAGCGGCTGATGCGCGACGACGCCGTTGTCTCCGTGGCCACCGTGGCGGCCGGCGCGGCCCATGCATTGAATACGCCGCTGTCGACGATCGCGGTCGCGGCCGAATCGGTCTCCGAGCATCCGGATCTGCCGCCCGACGTGCATGAGGATATCGCCATCATCCGCAGCCAGACCGCGCTGTGCGCGGCCGAACTGCGGCGCTTGATCGTGGCCCGGGATCCGCGAGCGCAGTCGGTTACGCCGCTATCCACCTATGCCGAGCATCTGGTCGCGGACTGGCAAATGCGCCGGCCGGAGATCGATCTGGCCGAGACCGGGCGCACTGCGCTGACGGCGGTGCCCATCCGCAACGATCCGGCACTGACCCAGGCGCTCGCGAATCTGCTCGACAATGCCGCCGATGCGGCGATTGCGGCGGGGGATCAGCGCCTGTGGCTGACATGGCGTTGCGAGCAGCGGCTGCTCGAGTTGATCATCGACGACCCGGGCGCCGGTCTTGAAACCGTTGCCGACAAGAACGCGCGCCCGTCGCGTGGTATGGGCCTGGGGCTGACGCTGGCGCGCGCGAGTCTGGCCCGTCTGGATGCCACGCTGGATTTTTCGGCCTCGTCGTACGGCGGCACGCGTACACGGGTGCGGCTGCCGCTCGAGCCGCTGACGCCGGACGACGCGACAGGAGACGCGGCATGAGGTTGCTGATCGTGGATGACGATGTTGTGTTCACGCGCACGCTCGCCCGTGCGCTGGAGCGGCTCGGGCACGTCGCCACCGCTGCCGATACGCCGGCTGCGGCGCTGTCGGCGGTCACGCCGGGCCATTTCGATGCCGCCATCGTGGATCTGCGGCTCGGCGAGCGCAGCGGGCTGGCCTTGATCGAGCCCTTGCTGGCCGCCGATGCCAACCTGCGCATCCTCATGCTCACCGGCTATGCCAGCATCGCCACCGCGATCGAGGCGATCAAGCGCGGCGCGTTCAACTACCTGCCGAAGCCCGCCACCGCGCGCCAGATCCTCGCGGCGCTGGCGCAGGACGGCGTCACCGACGATCCGGTCGATCCGCCGGGCACTCCGACCTCGCTACGCCGGCTCGAATGGGAGCATATTCAGCATGTACTGGCCGAACACGACGGCAACGTCTCGGCCACCGCACGGGCGCTGGGCATGCACCGGCGCACGCTACAGCGCAAGCTGGCCAAGAAGCCGGTCGCTGAATGACGACGCCGGCGACAATGTTTCAGTGGCGCGTCGAACCGCGCCCGGATTCGGGAGGGTGAATCATGATCGGGATCTTCATCTTTGCGGCGGCCATGGTGCCGTTCTTCGGTTTCCTCGGCTGGGTTGCCTACAAGCTCATTACCAGCGACGACGATTGAATGAGTCTGGCCCGCTCCCCCGGGCCCGCGACGCCTGTGCGAATCGGGTCGAACCGTTGTCCGGGGCCCCGGTGGCCGTCGAGCGTGGACGCTGAGCGCCGCAGCGGCGACAATCGGGCGCCTGATGCGGGGCGCCCGCCTGTTTTTGCTGCTGGATCGCGTTTATGTCCGAGTCGTCGAGTCCGACATCGCCCGCAACCGAGGCCGGGCCCCGCCGCATCGTCACCCGTGGCGAGCGCCGTTTCGTGCTGCTGGGCACCGCCCATGTGTCGAAAGCGAGTGCGGACGAGGTGCGCGCCGAGATCGAGAGCGGCGACTACGACCGGGTGGCGATCGAACTCTGCGACGCGCGCCATGCCGCGCTGACCCGCCAGTCCGAAATGGCGGATATGGATCTGTTCGCGGTAATCAAGAGCGGCCAGGCCGGCATGGTGGCGGCCAATCTGGCGCTTGGCGCCTACCAGCAGCGGCTGGCCGACCAGTTCGGCATCGAGCCCGGTGCGGAGATGCGGGCTGCGATCACCGCCGCCGAAGCGGCGGATACCCCGCTGACGCTGGTCGACCGCAATATCGGCATCACGCTCAAGCGGGTCTATCGCGGCATCCCCTGGTGGCAGCGCGCGTCGGTGCTCATGGGGTTGGCGGCAAGCCTGGTCTCGTCGAACAAGATCAAGGAGGAGGACATCGAGCAGCTCAAGGAAGGCGACATGCTCGAAGCGACCTTCAACGAGTTCGCGGAGCAGTCCGAACACATGCACGCCGCGCTGATCGACGAGCGCGATCAGTACATGGCCGCCCGGCTGTTGATGCAGGCCGATACCCCCGGCACCACGCTGGTGGTGGTCGGCGCCGGCCACCTGAAGGGTCTGGCCAACTATCTCGAACGCGGCATGGCGGCGCCGGCCGAGCGCGTGGCCACGCTCGATACCGTGCCGGCCGGCGCGCGCTGGGTGAAATGGATTCCCTGGGTGATTGTGGCGCTGGTGCTGGCCGGTTTCGGGCTCGGCTTCGCCCATAGCCCGAATCTGGGCTGGCATCTGGTCGCGGAATGGTTTCTGATCCACGGCGTGCTGTGCGCCGTGGGTGCCGCGCTGGCGCTGGCGCATCCGTTGACCGTCGTGGCGGGATTCGTGGCATCGCCGCTGACCTCGCTCAATCCCACCATCGGCGCCGGCATGGTGACCGCTGCGGTGGAGCTATGGATACGCAAACCGCGGGTCGGCGATTTCTCGACGCTGAAATCGGACGTCACTACGGTGCGCGGCTGGTGGCGCAACCGTGTTTCCCGCGTGTTGCTCGTGTTCTTGTTGTCGACCATCGGTTCGGCCGCCGGTACCTGGATTGCCGGTTTTCGGATCGTCGATCAGCTCATCGGCGCCTGAACACCGGCGTGCGGCGCGGCGTGCTCAGGAGGTCGCGCTGCTCCGGGCGGCCACACTGTCGGTCGCCTGGGCGAGATTGAGCACGGTCTGGGCGATCGATTGCGTGGTGGCCAGGGTGTCGATCGCGCCGGTGCGCAGCGCGCCGAGGATGCCGGTCACCTTGGTTGGCTCGCTGGCCATGGCGATCACGTCCGGAATATCGTGCAGGTGTTCGATGGTGAGCCCGATCACGCGGCCGATCAGTGGCGTTTCGGCCAGATTGCCGTCGATGTCGATGAAGTCGTAGCCCATGATGTCGCCGACCACGCCGAGCTGGCGCAGTGTGGAGATCTCCTCGTTGGTGAACCAGCCCATGCGGACCATGTTGCTGTCTTCGAGAATATCGCCGACGCCGACCACCGCCACGTCCGCATGCTGAGCCTTGTTAAGCGACTGGCGCACCGTGTCATTGGCCAGTAGCGCATCCCGGATCTGGGGGTCGGCGACGATGGCCGGGGCATAGAGGGTGACGCTCTCGCCGCCGAAGCGCATCGCCATGTGCCGACAGATCTGGTCCGAATTCATGGCTTCGCCACCGCGGTAGGAGCCGCCGATAGCGCAGACAAAACTGCAGTGCCGGCGCTGGTTCGAGACCACCTGCTCCGGTACCGCGCTCACGTTGCGTCCCATGCCGACCGCGACCACGCTGGTTTCGGTCAGGGACTGATCGAGATAGCGCGCGACCAGGCCGGCCAGCAGCTCGCGCTGGCGCTCCGGATCCTTGTGATCGACGGAGATGATCGCTCGCCGGATGTCGAAGCGTTCCTTCAGCGCTTTTTCCAGCGCCGCGGTGGTGTTCGGCGGATGCTGCAGACGCACGCGGATCTCCACGATGCCCTCGGCGACCGCACGCTTGAGCAGACGCCCCACCTTCACGCGGGAGATCTCGAATCGGCTGGCCAGCTCTTCCTGGGTCCAGCCGTCGATGTGGTAGAGCTTGGCCAGCTCGGTCAGTTCATCGGGGGACATGGATTTTGTCTTTCACCTCGTCTGCCTCGGCTCGTACGTTCGAACGATCTGTGTCGAAGCCAATGCGATCATATGTTCGATCAGTGTACATATGCACTAGACATTCATCCTACGGCGGCACGCCGGTTTGTCCAATAGCATGACGGGGTATGACGCCGCTATATTTAAGTTTATACAGAGATTTAAGACCTAGGTCTTATCGACCAAAGTCTAGGGTCATAAACAGGGTTTTCGCGTTGACCGGCCGATATGGGCGCAATATGATCGATCACGGATAAACAAATGAACTGTGAATGATCATATGTTCATTCACGAAAGCCGGAACCCGGGCACTTGCGACAGGCAAGTGGGCCGCGGCGGGCGCCGATGGCGTCCCGGCGCAGCGGATGAAAACCGGCGATGGCGTGCCCCGCGGCGCGAAAGTCATATTGAGGAGTCAGCCGTCATGTCTGATGTTATCGATCGTCCCGAAGACGCCGCCCAGGCGGGCGACATTCCCAAGACCATGCAGGCTGTCGTCTGTTACGCGCCGGGGGACTACCGGCTCGAGGAAGTCGAGGTGCCCACCCCCGGCCCGGGCGAGATTCTGTGCCGGGTGGAACTGGTCGGCATCTGCATGTCGGATGTGAAGGTCTATCACGGCGCGCCCTCGTTCTGGGGCGATGACACCCAGCCACGCTACGTCAAGCCGCCGATGATTCCGGGGCACGAGTTCGTCTGCCGCGTGGTCGCCCTCGGCGAGGGCGCGGGCGAGGCCAAGAACGTCAAGATCGGCGATCGCGTGATCTCCGAGCAGATCGTGCCCTGCTGGGACTGCCGCTACTGCAACCGGGGCCAGTACTGGATGTGCGAAAAGCACGATCTGTACGGCTTCCAGAACAACGTGCAGGGCGCTTTTGCCCAGTACATGATCTTCACCAAGGAAGGCATCGTGCACCAGGTACCCGATCATGTGCCGGCCGAGGAGGCCGTGCTGGTCGAGCCGCTGGCCTGCTCGCTGCATGCCGCCGACCGCGCCCAGGTGACCGCTGACGACGTCGTGGTGGTCGCCGGCGCGGGGACGCTGGGGCTGGGCATCATCGGCCAGGTCGCGCTGTCCAACCCGAAGAAACTCATCGTGCTGGATCTCAAGCCCGAGCGTGCCGCGTTCGCCAAGCAACTGGGTGCGCATGAAGTATGGAACCCGGCCGAGGAAGACGTGATCGAGAAGATCAAGTCGATCACCGACGGCTACGGTTGCGATATCTACATCGAGGCCACCGGTTATCACAAGGCGGTGAACCAGGGCATCCACATGCTGCGCAAGCTGGGCCGCTTCGTGGAATTCTCGGTGTTCGGCTCCGAGGTCACCCTCGACTGGTCGATCATCAGCGACCGCAAGGAACTGGACGTGCTCGGCTCGCATCTCGGCCCGTATACCTATCCGCGTGCGATCGACTTCATCGCCACCCGCAAGCTCGACATGCGCGGCGTGGTCACCCACACCTATCCGATGTCGAAGTTCCACGAGGCACTGGAAGTGATGGAGCGCGGCGAGAAATCGATGAAGGTGGCGCTGGACCCACATCACTAGGCGCAAGCGGGTTCGATCAGGTGTTTATGGCCGGGCGCGAATTCACACGTCCGCCGGGCGCGACAGCGCCGGCGGATGTCGGCAGCGCTGGCTTGTTCTGCTTGCTGGCCGCAGACAGGCGTGCGCAACCAGCAAACGGCCGTGCGGGATGCCGATTCAGACCGCGGCACCCCCCAAGACCAACGTGAAAACGCACCCCCGCACACGCTCTGATAGCCGTTATACCGCCGAGTCCGGCCTGCGGGTCATGGGCGGCGGCAGGGCGTCGGTCGCGTGGCGGTCTGCGCCCAGCAAGTGCGCGTCCGGCAGTGCACAACGCATTGATTATGGAGATTCTGCATGAGTACAGCCACGAGCGGTCTAGCGTCCCGAAAGGTTTGGAGCGGGCGCAAGATTGTCCTGATTGTTGTGGGCCTGGGCGTGCTGATTGCCATGGGGCTGGATACCAAGGTCGTGCGACAGGGCGAGGGCCCCGCCGGGCCGAAGCAGTTCTCGCAGGCGGCCTACGGCAAAAAGGAGTTTCCCAAGGTACGCACCAAGATCAGCGAGCGCGCGGCACCGGCAACGCAGCTGGCAGCGGCGTTGGCCCAAGACAAGAGCGCCGCGGTCAAGAAGTACGGCGTACCCAACGATATCGGGCCCATCATGTCGGTGAAGTTTTCCGGCGTGGTCGGCAAGGGCGACGAGGGTGTGTTCAATATCAAGGTCCCGGGGCTGCCGCAGGATCTGACCATTCGTCTGCAGACCGGGCCGGCCATCATTGGAACGACCCTGCGTGACGGCGCCGGCGGGATCAGATTCGGCGACTTCGAAAACCAGATCCAGTATCAGAACGCGGCGGCCGGCATCAATAACGCCATGAAGAAGCAGGTGTTGTCCGGGCTTGATCGCGATCATCTGACGGGCAAGACGGTCCACGTGGTCGGCGCGTTTCAGTTGATCAATCCGCACAACTGGCTGGTCACGCCAGTCAAACTCAAGGTCGGGTCATGAGCGATCAAGCCATCTCGCAGAAGCACGGCAAGGCCATTCTGTCGGCACGCGACGTGCACAAGCGCTACGGCGGTGTGCGTGCCCTCAAGGGGGTCGATTTCGATATCTATCCCGGTACGGTGACGACGCTGTTCGGTGAGAACGGCGCAGGCAAGTCGACGCTGATGAAGATCCTGTCAGGCGTCGAGCAGCCGAGCGAAGGCCGCATCATTCTCGACGGCGAGCCGGTCACATTCGCTTCGACCGTGGATGCGCGCGACCGCGGTATTTCCATCATCCACCAGGAACTGTCGCTCGCGCCCAATATGTCGGTGCGCGACAACATCTTCATGGGCCGCGAGCTGCGCGGTAACCGCGGCGTCGACTACGCCGAAGAGGCGCGCCAGGCGGCGGCGCTGATGGCTGAGCTCGAGGAGGACATCGATCCACTGACGTTGGTCGGTGAGCTGCGCGTCGGTCAGCAGCAGATCGTCGAGATTGCGCGCGCGTTGTCCGTGAATTCGCGCATACTGATCATGGACGAACCCACCTCGGCGCTGTCGGCCACCGAGGTCGAGGTGCTGTTCAAGGTCATTCGGGATTTGACGGCCAAGGGGGTGGCGCTGGTCTACATCTCGCACCATCTCGAAGAGGCGCTGGAGATCACCGACTATGCGGTGGTGCTGCGCGACGGCTCGATGACGGCCCACGCCCAACGCGCGGACATCGATCTGCCCTGGATCGTGCGCAAGATGGTGGGCGAAAACTTCGACCTGGGGTCTCCGCCGACCGGCTACGGTTTCGGCGATGTCGCCCTGTCAATCGAAGACGTTTCGGTCTCGGATGCCACGGCGAGTGGCCGTCTGGCGGTCGATCATCTTTCGCTGGACGTACGCGCCGGCGAGATCGTTTGTATTTATGGCCTGATGGGCGCCGGTCGCACCGAATTGCTGGAAGCCCTCGCCGGTGGCAGCCCGATCAGCGACGGTCGCGTCTTGCTCGGTGGCCGTGATGTTTCCGGTTTGTCGATCGCGCAGCGTATCGGTGCCGGGCTCTGTCTGGTGCCCGAGGACCGTCAGCGCGACGGTCTGGTGCAGACCATGACGGTCGGGCGGAATCTGTCGTTGGCCAGTATTGGTGCCTTCGTGCGCAATATGCTGCTGTCGCCGCGCACCGAAAAACGCCTGGTCGATGCGGCGATTCACGATGTCACGGTCAAGACCGACGGGCCGGAGGCCATGATCGGCTCCTTGTCCGGCGGCAATCAGCAGAAAGTGGTGATCGGCAAGATGCTGATCACGCAACCCAGCGTCATCCTGCTGGATGAGCCGAGTCGCGGCATCGACGTCGGCGCCAAAGCCGAGGTCTTTCGGCTGCTGTCCGAGCGGGCACAACAGGGCGCGGCGATCGTGTTTTCGACGTCCGAAGTCAACGAGTGTCTGTCCATCGCCCATCGCATTCTCGTCATGGCGCGCGGCCGTATCGTGGCTGAGTTCGGTCCAGACGTCTCCAAGGAACAAATCATGGCGGCCTCCGGCGAATCCGTCGCCGCCTGAGCACCACGGATCAGGAATTCAGAATCATGAGCGATAAACGCGGTCAAACCATGACGAAGGACAAGGGCGGGCTGTTTGCGGGCGGCTTCGATCCCATCGGCTTGCTCCTTGAAGGACGTGCTTTTTTCGGTCTGATCGCGATCATCGCGGTCTTTTCCTACCTTTCGCCGAACTACTTCACCTTCAACAACCTGCTGACCATGACCTCCCATGTGGCCATCTTCGGTCTGCTGGGCATGGGCATGTTGCTGGTGATTCTCACCGGCGGCATCGACCTGTCGGTCGGCTCGACGCTGGGCCTGTGCGGCGTGATGGCCGGTTTCTTCATCCACGGCGTCGATATCGGCGGGGTCACGCTATATCCCGCGATCTGGGTCGTGGTGGTCCTGGTGTGTGCGGTCGGCGCACTGGTCGGCCTGATCAACGGCGTACTGGTGGCCTATTTCAGGGTGCCGTCATTTGTGGCCACGCTGGGATCGCTCTATGCGGTACGCGGGGTGGCGCTCCTGATGACCGGCGGCCTGACCTACAACAATCTCGGCGGCAAGGCGTCGCTGGGCAATACCGGCCTCGACTGGCTCGGGTTCAACACAATACTGCAGGTGCCGGTCGGCATATTGATCATGATCGCCGTGGCGATTGTACTCATCGTGGTGCTCAATCGAACGGCCTTCGGTCGCTGGCTTTATGCGACAGGCGGGAATGCACGCGCGGCGCGCCTGTCGGGCGTGCCCACCAACCGGGTTACGGTGTTGGTGTTCGTCATGTCGGGGATCTGTGCGGCCATCGCCGGTCTCGTACTGACATCGGAGCTGACCTCGGCCGGCCCGACCGCAGGTACCACGTATGAACTGACCGCGATCGCCACGGTGGTGATCGGCGGTGCTGCGCTGGCCGGCGGTGTCGGCAATATCCGCGGCACGCTCCTGGGCGCTTTCGTGATCGGGTTCCTGTCGGATGGCCTGGTCATCGTGGGCGTGTCCAATTACTGGCAGATGGTCTTTACCGGGGTGGTGATCGTGTTTGCGGTGCTCCTGAATTCGATCGAATACAAGGCCCGGCGCAAACCCCGCACCTCCGCATCCGCCGATGGCGGCGGCACGCCGGCGGCGGCCGCGAGTCAACACAACCCGGTGAATCCGGCCTCGTCGTTGGGGACGTCGACGGGCGAATCGTAGGCACAGAACGTCCCTGACAAAACCGCTGGTTGAACGGCGGGAATAATCACTACACAAGGAGATAAGCATGCAACGCATGAAAATGACAATGCTGGCGGCGAGTGTTCTATTCGCATTCGCCACCTGTGCCGGGATATCCACGGCTTCGGCCGCAGACTCGGGTAATGGCAACGGCAAGCTGATGACGATCATCGTCAACGATCCATCGAATCCTTACTGGCAGACGGAAGGTCAGGTGGCGGCGAAGGAAGCCCGCAAGCTGGGCTACAAGGCGAATGTGGTGGCCCATCACGGTGACACCAATACCGAACGTAACGAGGTGGACACCGCGATCACCAACCACTCGGCAGCCATCATTCTCGATCCGGCCAACGCCAAGGGCTCGATCGGTTCGGTCAAGAAAGCGGTTCAAGCGCATATTCCGGTGTTCCTTGTGAATGCCGAGATCGACCAGAAGGGTCTGGCCAAGGCACAGCTGGTATCGAACAATGCACAGGGTGCCGCCCTGGGTGCCCAGCAATGGGTCAAGGCCGTCGGTACGCACGCCAAGTACGTCGAACTCAAGGGTGCGCCGTCGGACAATAACGCGGCGACGCGGTCCAATGGCTATCGCACTGTGCTCTCCCAGTATCCGGGCCTGAAGGAAGTGGCCTCGCAGGTCGCCAACTGGGACCGTACCCAGGGCCACGACAAGATGCAGGGCATGCTGCAGTCGCATCCCAACATCACCGGCCTGATCAGTGGTAACGATGAAATGGCACTGGGCGCGATCGCTGCGCTCAAGCAGGCCGGCAAGCTCAGCCAGGTCACGGTCGGCGGCTTCGATGGTTCGCCCGCGGCCATCGACGCCATCAAGAAGGGTGAAATGGCTTACACCGTGCTACAGCCGGTGGCCGTGTTTTCCAAAAAGGCGGTCGACGAAGCCAATCACTACATCAAGACCGGCAGCACCGGCGTGGATCATGAGAAGCAGTTGTTCGACTGCATCCTGATCACCAAGAAGAACATCGGCAACTATGTGGCGCCGTTTACCCTGAAGAGCATGCAGTAATCAACCCCTTGGGGGTAACGGCTGCAATGAACGCGCGGGCCGTAATGGCTCGCGCGTTTTCGATAAGGAGACACTGATGACTTATCTGGTGAATCAGCCCGCCGACTTCGTCGACGAAAGCATCGACGGTTTCGTGGCCGCCAACCGAGCCCTGGTGCGCCGCGTGCCCGGCGGTGTGGTGCGTGCCACGCGAACCCCGCCCGGGCAGGTCGCCGTGGTCATCGGCGGCGGCTCCGGCCACTATCCGGCATTCGCCGGGCTGGTGGGCCAGGGGCTGGCGCACGGCGCGGCCATGGGCAACGTCTTTGCCTCGCCGTCGGCGCAACAGATTTATTCCGTGGCCAAGGCCGCGGCCTCCGATTCGGGCGTGCTGCTGTCGTTCGGCAATTATGCCGGCGACGTGCTCAACTTCGGCATCGCCGAGGAACGCCTGAAGGCGGAAGGTATTGCCTGTCGCTGCTTCGCCGTCACCGACGACATCTGCAGCGGCCCCGCCGACAAGGCCAGCGAACGTCGCGGCATTGCCGGTGATCTGACCGTGTTCCGCGCCGCCGCACTGGCTGCCGCCGAGGGCAAGTCGCTGGACGAGGTCTACCAATTCGCAAGCCATGCCAACGATCGTACCCGGTCGTTCGGGGTGGCGTTTTCCGGGTGCACATTGCCCGGTGCCAAACAGCCCCTGTTCACGGTGCCCGAAGGGCGCATGGGCGTGGGCATGGGCATCCACGGCGAGCAGGGCATCGAGGAAGTCGATATGCCGAGCGCGTCGGACCTGGCCGACATGCTGGTCGACCGCCTGCTCGACGAGCGCCCGGGCGGCGTCGCCCGGGCTGGCTCGCCGCGTGTGGGCGTAATGCTCAACGGCCTGGGCTCGGTCAAGTACGAAGAACTGTTCGTGCTGTACAAACGTGTTTCGGAGCGGCTGGAGGATGCCGGCCTGACACTCGTGCAGCCCGAAGTCGGCGAGCTGGTCACCAGTTTCGAGATGGCCGGCGTGTCGCTCACGCTGTTCTGGCTCGACGAGGCGCTGGAGAAAGCCTGGACGGCACCGGCCACCACGCCGGCGTACTGCCGCGGTGGCGTAGCGCTGGAAGGCGAGCTGCGCGACGAGGCCGACCTGGCCGCCGCCCATGAAGAGGAAACCCCGCCGGCCAGCGCCGATTCCAAATCGGATGCGGCCGGCATGCTGGCCGTGATCGAGGCCATCCAGGCCCGGATCGAGGCCGAGGCCGAGGGCCTGGGCCAGCTCGATGCCATTTCCGGCGACGGCGATCACGGCATCGGCATGGATACCGGCGCCCGCGCCGCGCTGGCCGCCGCGCGGCGCGCGGTTGAAAAAGGTTGCGGCGCCGGCACTGTCCTGATGCGGGCCGGCGATGCCTGGGCCAACGAGGCCGGGGGCACCTCCGGCGCGCTGTGGGGCCTCGGCCTGCGCAGTGTGGGCGCGCGCATCGGCGATGACGACCGCGTGGCCGCGCCCGCGGTGGCCGCCGGCGTGGTTGACGCCACCGACGCGATCATGCGGCTCGGCGGCGCCGAGATGGGCGACAAGACCATGCTCGACTCGATGAAGCCGTTCGCCGACACGCTGGCCGAACAAGTGCGCTCCGGCACCCATCTGCGCGAAGCCTGGCGCGGTGCCGCCGAGACCTCGCAGCACGCCGCCGAAGCGACCGCCGACCTGGCGCCGAAGAAGGGCCGGGCCAAAAACCATAGCGACAAGAGCGTGGGCCACCCCGATCCGGGTGCGATTTCGTTCGCGATGATCGTCGCCGCCGTCGCCGACACCCTCGAATCCCTGCATGAGGACGCAGCATGAGCGACAAACTCCGAATCATCATCGGTTCCGACGAGGCCGGCTATCGCTACAAGGAAGCGATCAAGGCTGACATGCAGGCCAGCGACACCGTGTCCTCGGTCGAGGACATGGGCGTTGCCGAGGCGGCCAAGACGCCGTACCCGACCATCGCCATCGCCGCGGCCCAGAAGATCGCCGCGGGCGAGGCCGACCGGGCGTTGCTGATCTGCGGTACCGGGCTCGGCGTGGCGATTTCGGCCAACAAGGTGCCCGGCATCCGCGCGGTCACCGCGCACGATGGCTACTCGGTCGAGCGCGGCGTGCTGTCCAACAACGCCCAGGTGCTGTGCTTCGGCGAGCGCGTGATCGGGCTGGAGCTGGCCCGTAAGCTGGCCCGCGAATGGCTGACCTATCGTTTCGACGAGAACTCCTCGTCGGCGAAGAAAGTGGCCGTGATCAAGCAATACGAGGAAACCGGCGACGCCAGCCCCGTCGAGTAGGCGACAATGAGCGCCGGTTTGCACAACCATTGAACTGCAATGCATATCGGCGTCAGCTTCAAGATGTATCTCGACCGGTCGCGTACACGTGAGTGGTGCGCGGCCGCCGCCGCGATTGCCAACCGGCATCCGGCGGTCCGCTCGAGCGCGGTCGAACTGATCGTCTTTCCCTCCCTTCCGGCCATGGAACGCTCCATGACGGCCTGCGCCGGCTCGCCCGTAGCCTTTGGCGCCCAGGATCTGTTCTGGGCGGACCGCGGCGCCTACACGGGCGCGGTCAGCGGCGCAGATCTGGCCGATATGGGCTGTACCTACGCCGAGATCGGGCATGCCGAACGCCGTCGTGTGTTCGGCGAGACAGACGCCATCGTGGCGAAGAAGGTGGTCGCGGCGGTACGCAATGGCCTCACGCCGTGGCTGTGTATCGGTGAGTCCGAGGCCAGGCCGGTCGATCAGGCGATCGACTGCTGCACCAACCAGCTAGCCGCCGCGCTGGCCGAGTTGACTCGGCCGACGCCGATGGTCATCGCCTACGAGCCGGTGTGGGCGATCGGGCAAACCGAAGCGGCCAGCGCCGCGCACGTGGCCGAAGTCACCCGCGGCATCAAGGCCGGCCTGTTCGAGCGGACCGGCCAGAGCGATGTGCCGGTGGTCTATGGCGGCAGTGCCGCACCGGGCACGCTGACCGAACTTGGCACGGCGGTCGACGGGCTGTTCCTCGGCCGCTTCGCCCACGATACGGCGGCTTTCGAAGCTATTCTCGACGAGGCCGCAGATCTGAGCGGCTAGAGCATCTTTTCGTGAGCCGTGATTCAAATCTCAGCAGGCAATGAAATGCGAGATCGTTCAGTGCGTTGTTGCTCTGGAAGCCTTTGACTGGCCGGGGTTTCGCGCTGATGCGCGAGTCACCTTTCTTGCTTGCCCAAGAAAGGTAACCGAAAGAAGGGCACCCGACACAGCGCCGGCTACGCCGGTTCACTCCGACGCACAATGCCGACGGGATGCGGCCAGAACTCACGTGGCTTTGGCGACGCTCAGACAGGCTGGCCGCCCCGGCGCCGTGCGCCGGACACCCGTCGCCATTGCGCCTCTCCGTCGCTGCGTAACGGGATGCAATACAGAGCCGTCCGGTTATTATTAATCCGGCATCAGAACAGCTGACTTCATCAGCTGTTTTCAACGCCTTCAAAAATAAAAGCCGGCGCCTGTCCGTCTTTTATTTTCAAAGGCTTCGCGGCCGATGGCCGCGGCGAGCATGCGGTCGCATACTCGCGCTATTAACCCGAAAAATCATCTATTTTTGTGCCGGGTTAATAACCTGCCCGAGTACAGTATAAAACCAGCGCAAACAGGCTCCGTCTTCCATCTGCGTGAATCTGCGTCGATCTGCGGACAAAATGCCTCTGGAGAACGCTTTTAGTCGCCCATGGCAGCGCGCACGGCGGCGCGATCCGGCATGCCGGCCCGTGCGCCGGCGGCCGTCACCGACAGCGAGGCGGCGACGCCCGCCATGCGGATTGCATCCTCGACCGACTGGCCTTCCAGCCGCGCGGCGGCGAACGCCCCGGCGAAGGTGTCGCCGGCGCCGGTGGTATCGACCACCGTGCACGGCCGGCCGGGGACATGGCCACGGCTGCCATCGCGGCCGATCCAGAGTGCGCCGTCCGCGCCGAGGGTGGCGATCACGCCGATATCGTACTGCCGGGCAAGGCGCGCGGCCTGATCGACGGTCTGGTCGCGGCTCGCGCCTTCGCGCTCGCCAAGCAGAAAAGCGGCCTCCCCGGCGTTGACCATCAGCCAGTCCACGGCGGTCATCTCGAAAGCCTTGAGCGGAGCGGCGGGCGCGGCATTCAGGATCACTTCGGCGCCGGCCGCCCGACCGGCGCTCAGCGCCGCATTAACGAACGCGGTCGGCGTTTCGAGTTGCACAAGGAGCACGTTCGCGCCGCCCATGGCGCCGGCCATGTCGCGCGAGCCGTCGAGTTCGCCGTTGGCCCCGGGCACCACCACGATCCGGTTCTCGCCGGCCTCGTTGACGGTGATCAGAGCCATACCGCTGCTGCCGGGAAAGCGCTGCACGCCGTCGGCGTCAATGCCCTCGGCGGCCAGATCGGCCACGATCCGATCGCCGAAATCGTCATCGCCGGCCGCACCAAGAAAACGCACCGGCGCGCCCAGCCGCGCGGCGGCCACGGCCTGATTCGCGCCCTTGCCGCCCTGATGCACGGCATAGCCGGAGGCGATCAGCGTCTCGCCCGGCTCGGGATGATGCGCGACACGGGCGACCAGATCGATGTTGGCACTGCCGGCGACCACGATCATGGGCGGTCTCCGGCGACTGGGGACGACGAGTGGATCGCGGAGCGGCGGATTTCGAATGCTGTCATGAAATTCAGTTGGCGAGGTTGAGCGGACCTATTCGACCATACTTGCGAGCGTATCGGCAGTCATCGCGTGATGATCGCCGCCGTCGGCGCCGGTAAGTGCGCTGCACTCGGTTTCGTCGCAAACGGTAATCGTCCCCTAATAGCAAATCCGCATCGGCAGGCCGTGTTCGTCCGTGGGCGGATGTTCGGGCACGCTCCGGTGGATGCCGGCGGCGATGCGTTCGGCCGAGAACAGCGCGGCATAGGCGTCGGCGATGTCGTCATCGGCGGCGTGGCCGACACGGTGTTTCTGTCTGAAGTGTTCGAAGTGCGCACGGCTGTAGCGTGTGAACACGCGTTGCAAACGATCGTAGGCGCCGAGGCCGGATTTCTTCGGGTGGGGCATGGGCCGCAGCGGGCCGCCCGTATCGGCGTTCCAGCAGGCAAAGGCGAGTTCGGGATGCACTTCGTGGACGCTCGTGCGCAACGCCGGCTGATCGGCAAGCAACGCATCCACTTCGCGAATCTTGCCGAACAGGTTGAACGCCTGGGCCGATACGCCACCCGCGTCGTTGTCGATGTTGATACGGCTGGCCCTGGCATGCGCGTCGCGCAAAGCGAGCCCGGCGGTCGTTGCGTAAACCGCGCCCCGGGTGGCGGTCGGGAACACGCTGTTGCCGCGAGCGGCGCCCAGAAGACGGCGGGCTTCGATGTCGCATGCTCGCTTGCCGGCGGCGGCCAGGCCGATCGGCATGTCGATGGCCACGATATCGCGCTCGGCGACGACGCCCAGCGTTTGCAGCAGATCGTATAGCCGCGGCCGGAGAAACACGCCGTCCGGGGTGGCGGCGACCCATCCGGCAGGGCAGCCGTCGATGCCGATACAGTTCGGGCCCGTCATCGCATCAGTTTAGCGGATGCGATGACGGGCCCGACGGCGTAGGGTCGGTCGCCTGTGACCGTCAGGCCGCCAGGGCCGCCCCGATGGCGTCGTCGATGATGGCCAGGCCTTCGTCGATATCCTCGGCGGTGCTGATGAGCGGCGGCATGACCTTGATCACGCGATCGCCCGGGCCGGTGGTTTCCATGATCAGCCCGCGCTCGAAGCATTGCTTGGTTACGGCGTTGCCGTGGTCCGGCACCGCGCAGTCCAGGCCGATGAAGAAACCGCGGCCGCGGACTTCACCATCGAAACCGTCGTGCTTGTCGATGATTTCCTGCAGCCGAGCACGGATGCGTTCGCCCTGCTCGGTAACGTGCCGGGTGAGTTGGTCGTCGCGCCAGAACTTCTCGAGCGCGGCGGCGCCGGTGACGAATGCATGGTTGTTGCCGCGGAAGGTGCCGGTGTGCTCGCCCGGGTCCCAGACATCGATTTCCGGGCGCATGAGCACCAGCGACATCGGCGAGCCCATGCCCGAAATCGATTTCGCGAGGGTCACGATATCGGGCTGGATCTCGGCCGGTTCGAACGAAAAGAACGGGCCGGTACGGCCGTAGCCGGCCTGGATGTCGTCGACGATGAATAATAAATCGTGCTCGCGACAGACCCGGGCCACCTCGCGCAGCCAGTCGAAGCCGGCCGCATAGATGCCGCCCTCGCCCTGCACGGTTTCCACGATCACCGCCGCCGGCTTGTCGACGCCGGAGAACGAATCCGACAGCAGTGCTTCCAGATCGGCGATCGTGTCGCGACCGTCGCGATAATAACCGTCGAAGGCCGCGGTGGTGGTATCCGACAGGCCCACGCCGGCGCTATTGCGGATGGCGGCGTTGCTGGTCACCGAGGTCGAGCCCAGGGTCATGCCGTGGAAGCTGTGGGTGAAATGGATCATGCCCGAGCGGCCGGTGTATTTACGCGCCAGCTTGAGCGCGGCTTCCACCGCGTTGGTGCCGGTCGGGCCGGGGAATTGCAGTTTGTAGTCCAGCTTGCGTGGTTTGAGAATGATGTCCTCGAAGGTCTCCATGAACCGGGTCTTGGCCGCGGTGGCCATGTCCAGCCCGTGGTTGATGCCGCCGGACTTGATGTAGTCGAGCAGGGCGGCTTCCATATCGGGATCGTTGTGGCCGTAGTTCAGCGCGCCGGCGCCGGAGAAGAAATCCAGGTATTCGCGGCCGTCGACGTCGGTCATACGGTTGCCGCGGGCGGTTTTGAACTCGGTCGGAAACGAGCGCACGTAGCCGCGGACTTCCGATTCCAGGCGATTGATGATGTCCATGCTCATGGCGATCGTTGCCTCTTTCAGACTTCGGGCAGGTTGCCCAGGCAGTAGTATTTCGTCTCGAGATACTCGTTGATGCCGACATGGCCACCTTCGCGGCCGAGGCCGGATTGCTTGACGCCGCCGAACGGCACGTGCGGCCCGGTGATGTCCATGGTGTTGATGCCGACCATGCCGTACTCCAGCCCGCGCAGATACTTGCGGATGCGGGCGTCGCTGGGCGTGAACACGTACGAGGCCAGGCCATAGATGGTGTCGTTGGCGGCGGCCAGGGCCTCGTCGTCGGTGTCGAACGGTGCGATCGGTGCCACCGGGGCGAATTGCTCCTCGGCGGCCACGCGCATGGCCGAGGTGAAATCGGCGACCACGGTGGGCATGAAGAAATTCTCGCCCGGGGCGTCGGACTGATCGCGCCCGATAATGCGGGCGCCGCGCTCGCGGGCGTCGTCGACCAGCGATTGGGCTTTTTCGACGGCATCGGCGTGGATGAGCGGGCCGATCTCGGTGTTCTCGTCGAGACCGTGGCCGACCGGCATGGCGTTCATCTTCGCAACGAAGCGATCAACGAAGTCGTCATACATCGAGCGATGCACGAAGATGCGGTTGGCGGCCACGCAATCCTGGCCGGTGGTCTGGAACTTGGCGGCGATGGCGCCCTCGACGGCGGTCTCGAGATCGGCGTCCTCGCAGACGATGAAGGGCGCGTTGCCGCCGAGTTCCATGGCGTTCTTCTTGACCGTGGCCGCGCTCTGCTCGATCAGCTTGCGGCCGACCGCGGTCGAACCGGTGAACGACAACGCACGAACGCGATCATCCGCGCAGACGCGCTCGCCGAATTGTTTGCCCGAGCCGGGCACGACATTGAATTCGCCGTTGCTGAGCCCGGCCTTTTCGGCCAGATCGGCCAACGCGAGCGCGCAGAAGGCGGTCTCGGTGGCGGGGTTGACCAGCGTAGTGCAGCCGGCGGCGAGCGCAGCGCCGACCTTGCGCGTGATCATCGCCAGCGGGAAGTTCCACGGCGTGATGACGGCGGCCACGCCGACCGGCTCCTCGACCGTTCCGATCGCCTTGGTCGGGTCCTCGGCGGGGATGGTCTTGCCGCGGATGCGGCGGGCTTCTTCGGCGAACCAGCGGAAGAAACTCGCGGCATAATCGACTTCGCCGCGGGCCTCGTTAATCGGTTTGCCCTGTTCGAGGGTCATCAGCCGCGCCAGCGCCTCACGGTTGTCCTGCATGCCCTGGTACCAGGCATGAAGACGATCGGCGCGGGTCAGTGGGGCGGTGTGGCGCCACGCCTCGAAGGCGGTTGCCGCGGCATCGATCGCCGAGTCCATCTGTTCGGCGTCCAGCGCCGGCACGTGGCCGAGCAGTTCGCCGTTGGCCGGGTCGCGGACGGGATTTTTCTCGTCGGGCCCGGCCTGACGCCATTCACCGCCGATGTAGGCGGCTTCGTGCATGAGTGCCTGATAGTCGGACATTAAATCGCGCTCGTGATCTGAAGGTCCAGATGTATCACGCTACCAATTTGCACGATGTGGCTACATCAGTAGTCGTGCGGAGCCTGCTTGTGCCGCTGCCACGACGGTATCGAGCCGGGCTGTCCGTTTCTGCGCTTGGCGATGGCTCGCCGTGCCGCCTCGGTCGCCGGCGCGCGCCTCATCCCGGGGCCGATGTCCGCCGGCCCCGGGTGGGGTTCAGGCGCGCTCGGGCGCCTGTCCGGCGGAATCGATCCGGTCGTGTCCGGTGACCGAAAGATAGGTCACCAGCGCGCATATCATGGTCAGAAACACCCCGCTCGTCAGGGTCGTACCCAGCCCGAGGCCGCCGTTGGCCAGCGGCTGCGACAGGCCGTCGCCACAGGCCGCGCCCAGCGGTCGGGTGAGGATGTAGGCGACCCAGAAGCAGACGATGCCATTGGCGGCGGCGCCGTAGTAGGCCAGGGCGGACACCCCGATCAGGCCACCGAAGAGCAGGCCGGTGCTGGCGAAACCCAGGCCCAGCCCCTCGGCGACCCAGTCGCCCACGGCCGTGCCCAGGGCAAACGTCATGAGGATCGCCGTCCAGTAGAAGCTTTCGCGACGCCGGGTATTGATGCAGTGTATGGACAATGTCCTCTCGCAGGCATACCACAGCGCAAAGGTCGCGGCGAGCGCGAACGCAAACAGCAGCGATGAGGCATACAGCGGCACGCCCAGGCGGTCGGTCAGATTGTCGGTGACCAGGGTGCCGAACACGCTGATCACGACCACCGTCGACCAGTAGCGTGCCGGAACATAGCGCCGACTGCGCATCTGCAGCGCCAGCAGTCCCGCCAGCAGCAGGCCGGTAACCACCGATGTGCCGGACAGCCCGAGGTGCAACCGCACGTTGACGAAATCCGCGGCCGTTTCGCCTACGGTGGTCGACATCATCTTGATCAGCCAGAAAACCAGGGTGACCTGCGGCACCTTGTTCCAGTAAGTCGTCGATTTTTGTGCGGCGTAAGTCATGGTGTGGCTCACCTGGGTTGGGGTTCAATCGTTGCGTTCGCTGTCTTCGGCGCCGCCGCTCGTCTGCGGCCCTGCGATGGCCATGTCGCCCGGCACGCGGCAGGCATTCCCATTGACGGCACCGCCGCCGTATTGCGTGGCCTCGATTGTGGGGAGCGAGACTTAGCTCGAACTTAGTCGTCTCGTACGGCCTCGCGTCGGGGTGTCGGCCGATACCGTCTCGGGCGTGATCCGGCGTCCGGTAATGCGGCAACCAGCGCCGGGGAGGTGTTAGATTCGGGGTCTGATTTTCGTTGACCAGGCTAATTCCCATGTCCCAAATGCAAGTTGCCCAGATCAGCCGCGCGGGCGGCGAGTTCGAACTGGTGACCCGTTCGGTCGCCGAACCCGGCCCGTCGCAGGTACGCATCAAGATCGCCGCCTGTGGTATCTGTCATTCCGATGCCTTCGTCGTCGACGGCGGATTTCCCGGGCTGCAATACCCGCGCGTGCCCGGCCATGAAGTCATCGGCACCATCGATGCGCTGGGCGAGGATATCGACCATTGGCAGGCCGGCCAGCGCGTGGGTGTCGGCTGGCACGGCGGCCATTGTTTCGCCTGCGACTCCTGTCGGTCGGGCGATTTCGTGACCTGCGCGAACCAGCAGATCTGTGGCATTTCCTACGACGGCGGCTATGCCGAATACATGATCGCGCCGGCGGAGGCGCTGGTCGCCATTCCCGAGGCCCTGTCGTCGGTGGAGGCGGCGCCGTTGTTGTGCGCCGGCGTGACCACCTACAACGGCATGCGCCACACCGGCGCAAAGCCGGGCGACGTGGTGGCCATCCAGGGCATCGGCGGGCTCGGCCATCTGGCGCTGCAGTATGCCCATGCCATGGGCTTTCATACCGTGGCGCTGTCGCGCGGCAGCGACAAGAAGGATCTGGCACTGGAACTCGGCGCCGACACCTATGTCGATACCGAGGCCGAGGATGCGGTCGAGGCGCTGCAGAATCTCGGCGGCGCCCGTGTAATCGTGGCCACCGCGCCCAATCCGAAACTGATGAGTTCGGTGATCGACGGCCTGGGCGTCGACGGTCAGCTGCTGGTGCTCGGCGCGTCGCCCGAGCCGATCGAAGTCTCGCCGTTTCAGTTGTTGATGGCGCGCCGCAGCGTAGCCGGCCACCCGAGCGGCGCCCCGCACGACTCGGAAGACACGCTGAGCTTCTCCGCCCTGCGCGACATCAAGACGCGCATCGAGACCTATCCGTTGTCGGACGTGAATGCGGCCTACCAGCGCATGATCAACAACGACGCCCGCTTTCGGGTCGTGCTCACGATGGAATGACGCGGGCCGCCATGGGCGGGTGACCTGACTGCCCGACGAGCCGATGCCCCGCGGCCGCGATGCGGTCGCTACGGCCCGTCTTCTGCGTTAAGCGGGAGACGGGCCGTTTTGGTTTCGCCGATACAGCGCGATAACGGTGCGCATGGCGATGCCCAAGGTCACGCCCCGGCGTGTGCAGGCGTCATCGCGTGCGGGGTCTCATCAGCTTGTAGATCACGGGCATCAAGACCAGCACCAGCGGCATCTGGATCATCAGCCCGGTGATGATGGCGATCGCCAGTGGTTGCAGCATGGCCGAGCCGCGGCCAATGCCGAGCGCCAGGGGCAAGAGCGCGAGCGCGAACGCCAGTGCGCTCATCACGATGGGCCGTATCCGGTTACGCCCGGCGCGAATCAGGTTTTGCGCCAGTGGTTGTTTAGAGCCGCCCACGGCCTCGATCAGCCGCAGTTCGGAGAAATAGAAGATCGCGATCTCGGTGACGATGCCGATGATCATCGTCATGCCCATCATGGCGGTGATATTGAGCTGCACGCCCGTCATCCACAAACCGATGAACACGGCACTGGCCGCGAGCAATGGCTGCACGAGAATGGCCAGCGCGGCCCGGAACCGTTCGTAGAGAAACAGCAGCAGGAAAAACACCAGCGCGACCGCGGCAATGAACACCCGAATCAGGCCGGCGAACGATTGCTGCTGCTGCTTGTACAGGCCACTGAGCTGGTAATAATCGTTTTTGGGAATCAGCCCTGGTTTCTGCAGGACTTGCTTGACGCTGGCCGCCGCCGCGCCCAGCGAGCGACCGCTGATGCGGGCGGTCACCATCACATCCGACTGCAGGTTATAGCGTGTCAGCTCGGGCTGGCCGGATACGATCTTGACATCCGCTACCCGCGACAGCGGCACCAGATGCCCGTCGGGCGCCTGTAGCCGCATATTGCGCACGGCATCGATATTGTTGCGCAATTTTTTCGGTACCCAGACGCGCACGCCGATAAATTTCACGCCCTTGCGCACTTGCGTGGTGACCACGCCGCCCAGATAGGCCTGTAACTGCTGGGTGATGGCTTGCGGCGACAGGCCCTGAATCGCGGCCTTCACGCGCTTTACGTGAATATCGAGGCTGTCGCCGGCGATCACCACGCCGTTCTTCACACTGACGATACCGTTCACGCCGCTGATCGCATGGGCGACCTTTTTGGCCACATGCCGCAGATCCTGGACGTTGTCGCCGAACAGGCGGATGGCAATGGGCTGCGGCACCGAGGTCAGATCGCCGATTTCATCCTCGATGAGCTGCGAGACATCGATGTCCAGGCTGGGCACCTTGTTCTGAACCTGCTGACGGATATGGTTCATGACCGCCGATGTCGACGGGCGCGGCAACGGCTTCAAGCGCACGAAGAAGTCGCCGGTGTCGGGCGCGGTGATGCCGCCGCCCAGCTGGTAGCCCGTGCGCCGCGACCAGTTGCTGACATAGGGGTTGTTTTTCAGGATCCCGGCCACCTGTTTCAGCAACCGATTGGTTTCCTGTAACGAGGTACCCGGTGGCGAACGATAGTCGAGGACAAAGCCGCCCTGGTCCATTTGCGGGATAAAGCCCGATCCCACGCTGCCGAATGCCACATAGGCCACGATCAGCAATGGCACGAGACCCACCAGTAGCCACGCCGGGCGCCGTAGCACCCGGACCATCAGCTTGGTGTAGCCACGATTGACGTAGCGGGTAATACGGCCGACTTTCTCGCGTTCGGTATCCTTGGGCCCCAGCATGAAGTTGGCCAGTAGCGGTACCACCAGCCAGGCCACGAGAAACGAGATGAACAGTGCGCTCGCCATGGTCAGCGACAGCGCCTTGAAAAAGGCCCCCGTGACCCCGCTGAGAAAGGTCAGCGGCAGGAAGATGATGATAGTTGAGGCTGACGAGCCCACTTGCGGCGGCGTGAACTCGCGTGCGGCCGCCAGCACTCTTTCGATGCCGTGTTCGCCGGTGTCCTGGACCCGGCGCACGATCTGCTCGACCATCACGATGATATCGTCGATGATGAGGCCGACGGCCGCCGCCATGCCGCCGAGCGTCATCATGTTCAGCGTCATGCCAAAGACATAGAGCAACAGCATGCTCACCGCCAGGACGGCAGGGACCGCGACGACCGCGACCAGCGTGATCTTCCAGCTGCGCAGGAACACCAGCAGGACCAGCGCGGCCAGCCCGACGCCGATGAAAATGGCGCTTACCACGCTCGACTTGGATAGCTGCACCAGAACCGATTGGTTATACCACTGATTCAGCTGCACGCCCTTGGGCATCTGCGGCTGGAATTCAGCCAGCCGGCTTTTCAGGTTGTTGGATAGATTGATGACGCTGGCGGACGGCTGCTGATAGACGTTGAGCAGCACCGCTTGCTGGCCGTTGGCCGTGACCCGTGTGTACTTGGGCGCGGTGGCCAGCTTGACATTGGCCACGTCCTCGAGTTGGACCTGTCCGTTATCACCGCTTTTGAGAATGGTGTGGCGAATCTCCTGGAGGCTTTTAAAGCGCGTGTCGGAGACTTCCAGATACAGCTTGTAATGATCCTGGATTCGGCCGACGGCGGTCAGCACATTGGAGGCCGAGACCGCCTTGGTCACGGCGGCCATCGATAATCCCACGGCCTTGAGCCGTGCGGGGTTGACGCTTACCCGGTATTCGGCCTTTGCCCCGCCCTGCACCGTGACCTTGGCGACCCCGGTCACGCTGGACAGGTAGGGCACGAGCTTGTATCTGGCCAGGTCACGCAGTTGGACCTGGCTGAGTTTCTTGGAGGTCAGGCTGTAGGCCACCACTGGCCCGTAGTTCGCCGGGTAGCGCCGGTGGGCGGTATAGGTTGTGCCCTGTGGCAGGCTGGACATCATCTGGCCGATGACCGAATCCACCTGGAGCACGGCATTCTTCATGTCGTGGCCCCAGTCGAAATTGATCTCGATATCGGTCGAGCCGCGACTGGTCGTCGAGCGAACCGAACGCACGCCGGGTACCGAGCGCACGGCCTGCTCAACCGGCCGCGTGACCTGCAGCATCATTTCATGTGCCGGGCGCACGCCAGCGTTCAGGGATACGCGTACCCGTGGGAACGAAACCTGGGGGAACAGGCCGACGGCGAGTTTGCCGTAGCTAAAGGCGCCGCCCAGGGCGAGCAGTACCAGCAGGAACAGAATCGAGCGCGTGTGATTCTGTACCCAGCTCGCGAAACTCATGAGCCCTGACGGACCGCCATGCCGTCCGATAATTCGTAGTTACCCTGAACCACGATGGGCATGCCGACCTTCAGTTGGCTGTTCGTGGGTTTGATCGCGACCAGCCCATCCTGCTCGAGCCCCTTGTGGACATTGATCCGCTTCGCCTTGCCATGGTGCACGACGAACACATAATCGCCCTGCTTGTCGTGCAATACCGCCGAGCGCGGCACGGCCAGCGGATGATGCGTGGATAACTTGAGCCGGCCCTTGACCCGCATCCCGGGCAGAAACGGCTGCGCCTGTGCGCCGCGCAACGGCGCGATGGCGTTGACCAGGCGCGTGTTGGGGTCGACCACGGCATTGACTACGCTGATCTGGCTGGCGACGCCCTTGCCATTGCCGAACAAAGGAATCACCTGGACCGACATCCCGGGTTTGATTTGCTTGACTTCGTCCGGCTCGATACCCAGGGCCACCCGCAGCCGATCGCGGCGCGCGAGCTGGAACAACAGGGTGCCGGACTTGACCTGATTGCCCGGGTTGATGGGCAGCTTGCTGACGATGCCGCTGAAGGGCGCGGTCACGACACGCGTCTGCTGCCCCGTGCCCAGCGCTTTCTGTGCCGCGAAAGCAGCCTTCGCCTGGGCCAGTTTCTGCCCGGCCGAATCGACGTTGGCGTGGGTCGCCAGATGTTGCTTGAGCAGTTTTTTCTGGCGGGCCAGGGCCTGGCGCGCAAAGCGGACATTGGCTTTGGCCGTCAGGTAATTCGAGCGCGCCGAGGGGGCCGTGCGCAGCGTCAGCAGCGGATCGCCTTTTTTAACCGGTTGGCCGAGGTTGACATCGAGCTTGCGTACGAACGCGGTATAGGTGGCATCGCGCGTGGTCTGCGCTTCGGGATCGGGCCGCACCACGCCAAACGCGGTGATGGTGTGGTCCATGGCATGGGTCTTGAGCCGGGCTGTCTGCACTTTGACGCTGGGCTGCGTGGCGGCGAACAGCGCCGTCGACACGCACAAAAGCGCAATTCCGATCGTTAGTCGCATCGTTTAACTTTTTCCAGCAGCTTGGTTGGCGGCGGGCGTGTCCAGCGGCATGCCGAGCAGCGTTTCCAGATTGGCCTGGGCCTGCTGCAGGGAACTCTTGAGCCGGATCGCCTCGATCTGCTTCGAAAGCAGACTCGTGCGCAGATTGATATAGGTGCCCGCGCTCATGTTGCCCTCGGCGAAGCTGCGTTGGGCGGCGGTGGTGGTTTGTTTGAGCAGCGGCAGATGGGCTTGCAGCTGATGCAGTTGCCGGCTGCGAATCCGCACCTCGCGCCACAGTTTGTGCGCCTGGTTGGCGGCCTGATCCAGGCGCGCCTGGTAGCTCTGGCGCAGTGACGCGCGTGTTGCGCGGGCGATCGCGATCTGGCCCTGGTTGTGGTTGAACAGCGGCAGCGTCAGGTTGATGCCCGCGCCCACGGTCTTGACCTGACTGGTATCGCTGCCGTTGGTCGGCCCGATCGACAGCGCCGGAAACTGCTTGAGAATGGCCTTGCGCACCTTGGCTTCCTGGCTGTGATAGCCGGCGCGCAGCGCGAGCAGATCCGGCCGGCGCTCGGGCAGCTTCGCCAGCGCGGACTGAAAGTCGGCCCTGGATAAGGGATGGATATTGATGGCGCCGGTCAACCGCGGCTCGACGCCCGGCTTGACGCCGAGCAGGGCATCCAGCGCGTGCCAGGTCTGGTTGCGCTGGCGCTCGAGTTGGCGCAACTGGCCGTTGGCGTTGACCAGGGTGACCAGATCGGCGGACGTGGTCGACAGCGTGGCATTGCCCTGTTTCAGGGCCTTGCGGTCGCGTTGATAGTGCTGCTTGTTGAGCCGGTGCTGGGTTTCCAGCAGATCGGCAAGCCGCGCCTGCGCGCGCGCCTGGATGAACAGCTGGCGTGCTTTCTGCGCGACCTGCCATTCCTGCCAGAGGATGTTCAGGTTGACCTTGGCCCGATTCGAGCGCGCGGCAGCGCGCGACGCGTGCCGGGTGATCAGGCTGGTCAGGTCCGCCATCAGCCCGAGGCTGTAGCCGTTGTAAAGCGGCGGCGGCCCGCCCGTCGGATGGATGAAGTTCGCGCTCAGCTGCGGGTTGGGCAGCAGCCCGGCCTTTAACAGCTGTGCCTGCGCCACCCCGGCTTGCGCCCGCTTGGCCTTGAGATTGGGATTGTCGAGCACCGCCAGGAGGACCACGTCGGTCATGTCCAGACCCTTGGCCGGGTTGACCGCATGCGGCTGCAGCCCGGGCACCGTGAGTTGCTTGGCCGGGACCTGCAGCGCGGGCGGCGCGTCCGCCAGATCGGGGCTATCGGGTAATGGCTTGGCGTGGTAAGTCGCGCAGGCCGACACCAGAATCACCGGCACGATCGCCAGAGCAAGGCGGATTGGGCGAGCCCCGGGGCGGCCCGGGCCTTTGACGCAAGGCTGGATCATCAGAGCAAGGCGCGCCGTCACCGGCACGGGAACCACGTGTTGGAACGCGAGTCTAACCACCTAGCTGTAATAGCCACGTTAATGCTGGTGGGCCAGGCCTGTTTGCCGCAGCAGGCCGGTGTGCTGCCTTCGGGCGCGGCTTAAAGGCCGCGTCGCCCAGGCCGCGTTTTCAGAACAGCGATTGCTGCGGGTTCGTACGCGTTGTGCCGAAGCGCCGCAGCTGTTCGACGGATTGGCCGAGATAGCTCGCGATGCTCGACAACGCGGTGATATCGGCGAATGACTGGTCCGCGATCAGCTGCCGGGCGGTGTCACGGTCGTCTTCGGAAGCCGCCTGTAGCAGATCGGCCAGCAGGGTCTCGTTCACCGGGGCGAAGGTTTCCGGGTATTTCCAGGCCATCAGTTCGGCCGGCCGTTCGAGCTGGGCGGCGAAGGCCAGTTCGTGCACGAGCGCGGCCGCGGTGGCCAGGTCGGCGCCGTGACCGGCCACATGCTGGCGCCGCGCGAATTCATGGCAGGCCTCGGCATCGACCGACGCCATGCCGGCCAGCAGCGTGTTCATCGGCGTGTCGTCGGAGTAGGCCATGGGCGCATCGGCTGGTGAATGGATCGCGCATCATCCGGAGCTGATGCGCACGGTGCAAGCCCCGCTACATCGAGGTCGCCAGAGCCCGGTCTGCCGCGTGTTGTTCCCGCGCCAGATCTACCAGCCGCGCGACCAGCGCGGGATAGGCGATGCCGGATTCGGCCCAGAGTTTCGGATACATGGAAATTCGGGTGAAGCCGGGCAGCGTGTTGATTTCATTGACCACCACATGGCCCTCGGGAGTGACGAACACATCCACCCGCGCCAGCCCGCGGCAGTCCAGCGCGCGGTAGGCGGCCAGGGCCACGCGGCGCACGGCCTCGATGCTGTCGGCATCGAGTTCGGCCGGGATCACGACCTGCGCGGTGTCGTTCACGTACTTGGTGTCGTAGGCATAGAAACCGCCGTCGGCGACTACCACCTCGCCGACCGTGCTCGCCTGGGGCTCGCTATTGCCGAGTACGGCGCACTCGATCTCGCGCCCGGTCACCGCCGACTCGATCAGCACCTTGTGATCGAAGCGCAGCGCGAGATCGATCGCCGCGGCCAACTCCCCGGCATTGGTGGCCCGGCTCACGCCGACCGATGAGCCCAGATTGGCCGGTTTCACGAACAGCGGGCTGCCCAGACGCGCGGTCAGCGCGGCATGATCCAGCGGCCGGTCCGCGGCGGTCACCACCTCGAACGGCGCGATCGCCAGCCCGGCGTCGCGCAGCAGCCGCTTGGCGATGTCCTTGTCCATGGCCGCGGCCGAGCCGAGCACGCCGGCGCCGACACAGGCGATGTTGGCGGCCCGCAGCAGGCCCTGCAGGGTACCGTCCTCGCCGGTCGGCCCGTGCACGATGGGAAAGGCCACGTCGATTTCCAGCGCGATCTCGCCGCTGTCGGCGTTCACGATCTGGCCGGATTCGCGGCCGGGCACGATGGCGAGTGCCGCGGCGTCGGCCTTGAGCGCGATACGCTTCGGATCGTCCGGGTGGTACACGAAATCGGCCGGATCGGCGGCATGCCAGACGCCGGCCTTGTCGATGCCGATGACGAACACCTCGAAGCGCTCGCGATCGAGCGCCGCGACGATATTGCGCGCCGATTGCAGCGACACCTCGTGCTCGGCCGAGGCGCCCCCGCAGATCACGGCTACTCGCGTTCGGCCCATCGGCCTCTCCCTTCCATCCGGCATTGGCGTGCTGGCTGCCAAGGATGCCATGAAAGCCCCGTTCGCCACAGCGGGCACGAGCCACGCTTGAAAACCCGCCCCGCGGGCCACATTCAAGGCATGCAGGCGGCGCTGCCGCACCCATTTGGCATCAACCACTGATTGAACACGCCATGAGCGACGACAACACGAACACACAGGGGGCCGCGCAGGCCGGGGCCAACGCCGAGAAGCACGGCTTTCAGGCCGAGGTGAAGCAGCTGCTCAAGCTGATGATCCATTCGATGTATTCGAACAAGGAAGTCTTCGCCCGCGAGTTGATTTCCAATGCCTCGGATGCACTGGATACGCTGCGCTTCGAGGGCCTGAAGGACGACTCGCTGTTCGAAGGCGATTCCGACCTGCAGATCTGGATCGAGCAGGACAAGGACGCCCGCACGGTCTCGATCTCGGACAACGGCATCGGCATGACGCGCGACCAGGTCATGGAACGCATCGGCACGATCGCCAAGTCCGGCACCCGCGCGTTTCTCGACTCGCTCTCCGGCGACGAGAAGAAGGATGCCAAGCTCATCGGCCAGTTCGGCGTGGGTTTCTATTCGGCCTTCATCGTGGCCGACCAGGTCGTGGTCGACACCCGGCGCGGCGGCGAGTCCACCGGCGTGCGCTGGATTTCCGATGGCGGCGGCGAGTACACGCTGGAAGAAATCGAAAAAAACCAGCGCGGCACCACCGTCACGCTGCATCTGCGCGAGGACGAGGAGGAATTCCTCGAGCCGTACCGCATGCGCCATCTGGTCAAGACTTATTCCGACCATATCGCCTTCCCCATCAAGATGCGCGAGCAGCTTTCGGAAGAGGACGAGAAGGAAGGCAAGGAAGCCGGCTGGGAGCAGGTCAATCGCGGTGCGCCGCTGTGGGCGGAGCCCAAGGCGAACCTGTCCGACGAGGACTACGTCGAGTTCTACAAGCACACCAGCAACGACTTCGAGGAGCCGCTGACCTGGACCCACAACAAGGTCGAAGGCAGCCAAGAATATACCAACCTGCTGTTCATCCCGAAGCGCGCCCCGTTCGACCTGTTCGACCCGAACGGCAAGGCGCACGGCGTGAAGCTCTATGTGCAGCGCGTGTTCATCATGGACGACGCCGACAAGCTCATGCCGCGCTATCTGCGCTTCGTGAAGGGCGTGATCGATTCCAACGATCTGCCGCTGAACGTCTCGCGCGAGATCCTGCAGTCCAACCGGCTGCTGGACAAGATCCGCGCCGGCTCGGTGAAGAAGGTGCTGGGCCTGATCGAGTCCATGGCCCGCGACGAGGACGATCCGGAAAAATTCAAGACCTTCTGCAACGAGTTCGGCACGGTGTTCAAGGAAGGCGTCGTCGAGGACTACGAGAACCAAGCTCGGATCGCCAAGCTGCTGCGTTTCAAGACCACGAAGGACGAGACGGCCGATCCCGGTGTATCGCTGGATGAATATATCGCGCGCATGCAGCCGGGCCAGGAGAAGATCTACTACATCACCGCGGATACGCTGGCCGAGGCCAAGCACAGCCCGCATCTCGAGATCTTCAAGAAGAAGGATATCGAGGTGCTGCTGCTCACCGACCGCGTCGACGAGTGGGTCATGGCACACCTGACCGAGTACGAGGGCAAGGAATTCTCCTCGGTCGCCAAGGGCGCGCTCGATCTCGGCGAAGCCGAATCCGAGGAAGAAAAAGAGCAGCAGAAGAAGCTCGAGGAAGAATCCAAGGATCTGGTCGAGCGCATCAAGGAAGCGCTCGGCGATCGGGTCAACGAAGTCCGCGTCACCCATCGGCTGACCGATTCACCGGCCTGTCTGGTAGCCGACGAGCACGGCATGTCGGCGCATTTGGAGCGCATTCTCAAGGAAGCCGGCCAGAGCATGCCCAGCTCGGCGCCGCATCTGGAGATCAACCCGACCCATCCGCTGGTCGACAAGCTGGCCGAGGAGCAGGGCGAGGACGAATTCAATTCCTTCTCCCAGATGCTGTTCGAGCAGGCCGTGCTGGCCGAGGGCGGCGAGCTGGACGATCCGGCCTCCTTCGTGCGCCGGATGAACCAGATGCTGCTGGCCGTGTCCAAGGGCGCGGCATAGCGTCGATTTCATGGGCCGGTGCCGGCACCGGCCCATGACCGCCCGGCGCCAGGATGAAAACCAACAACAAAGCCTGTCCAGATTTATCTATAGTCGGATCAGTGAGTTGCGGGTCTTCGTGTCGGTACAACAATGCGCGTTATTAACCCGGCACAAAAACAGATGATTTTTCGGGTTAATAGCGCGAGTATGCGGCCGCATGCTTGCTGCGGCCATTGGCCGCGAAGCCTTTGAAAATAAAAGACTGACAGGCGCCGGCTTTTATTTTTCAAGGCGTTGAAAACAGCTGATGAAGTCAGCGGTTTTGATGCCGGATTAATAAGAGCTGCAACCTTTCCGGTGCCGTGCCATATCAGCGACCGCTATACACCCGTCGCTCCACATGATTACCGGCGGCGCGACCTATCTTTTTCGTTGGGCGACTGCGTTATACCGCTGAAAAGCATGGCGCTTTGCATCAAAAGCCCAAGAACAGCATGTCCAACGCTGCTGAGATATCATTCTGCTGTTCAGCAAGGCTGCCAATGCCGACACGCAACTCGTTTTCTGGCACGGCGGCCATGAACTGAGTTGCCATGAGCACCTCCTGGCCCCCAACCTTAAATATGGGGTTCAGTCGTTCGGCAGGAGATGGCGCCGCAGACTTGGGCAACAGGGGCACAACAATGCGGGTGTTCAAGCTACTGAGCAGATCCGACTGAACATCCAGCAAATAGCCAGAACCGCCTTCGTTCTGGAAGATGTCGAAACGGGCCATCAGAACTGACGGTGCCGGATTAGAGGTAGGCCATTGGCTTCGACATAAGCGTTAGAGCTTGCCAGTGCAGCGGTATTTTCTTTCAGCCACTGCTGTTGCTTATG
This sequence comes from Salinisphaera sp. LB1, assembly GCF_003177035.1. Lineage (NCBI taxonomy): Bacteria > Pseudomonadati > Pseudomonadota > Gammaproteobacteria > Salinisphaerales > Salinisphaeraceae > Salinisphaera > Salinisphaera sp. LB1. The sequence goes on from NZ_CP029488.1 coordinate 2,077,191, forward strand.
TTTCTTCACCGCTTCCGAGATCCCGGCCTCTGCGGACCGTGAAACGTTGATTCCCAAGGCTTTCGCTTCCTTCAGGAGTGCACTATCAAGCGATAGATTCGTAGGCCTTCGGGTGGATTTGGCAGTTTCAGCAGCTCGCACGGCATCGGACCTCTCGCGGAGAGATGCTTACACTATATGCGCATATAAATTGCGCATCAATATGCAGTAACGGCAACAGCCCCTGGGCGAACTGCAGGGGCCGTACGGAAAAATTTTCGCAACGGACTACCATAAATTTTTCGACATTTTCGCCCCCTTTTAAAGTCATATCGTTGGAGACGACATTGCGACAGTCTTCTTGATTTCGTACAAAGTTCAGCCAAAGTCTTGACAGTGCGATTGCTCGCGAACCTGAAGCGACAGCGCCTTAATTTTCCTTCTTATTTGCGCTCATTCGCGTGCATTTGCGGACAAAATGCGCTTGCTTAGTCAGCCAACTGAGTGTCGTACATAATCAAGACGGTCTTTATTGTTGGTTTTCAGGGACAAGGAGAAGCCAAAATGAATCCGGATCGACTGAAAAAGACCGCACCCTGGGCGCTGGCCTTGATGATCGCGATCGCGACGCCGGCCGCGTTTGCCGCGTCGCACGCGCAGAGCGTGGACATCGGCGGCACGACGCTCCGGCTCGGTGCCGACAAGACCCGGGCCATGGGCGAGGCGCGCTCGCAGTTCAACGTCTCGCCGGCCAGCCAGAACGGGCATTACTTCCTGTATCCCAAGGCGGTGCCACTGGGCAAGAATGGCCAAGCGCAACAGCCCAAGGCGGTGGGTTCGATCACCTTCGCCCACGGGCGGCTGGTGCGTGTAACGCGCAACCTCGGCTCGTTTCGGAGTGCCGATGGCAAGGCTGCGGTCCAGCACATGATCCAGGCCTTCTCCGACGCGCCCAACCAGGGCCGGCACCCGGCCGTGCACACTGATACCAGCATTTCGGGCGATGCCAGTACGACGCGGGTTTACTTCAGCTATCCGGATCGCGTGATCCAGGTGCTCGTGTTCCAGCCGGCCGATACCTCCGAACTGGCGACGGTGGACATCACCGAGCAGTACGCGCTGTCGGGCAACCCGCCGCCGGACGACCAGACGATGTCGCCGTAGCGCTATCGTTCAGCGTGCTGACGGCCGTCGACCCCGGCGCGGGTGGGCGGCTTTTTCAGGTCGGCCCGCCGTTGGTCTTGGCGTGCAGGCGATCGGCCACGACACTCGGCACCAGCCCGGTGATACGCCCGTCCAGAAAGGCGATCTCGCGTACCAGTGTCGACGAGATGTGCGCGTATTCGGGCGAGGGCGCGAGCAGCACGGTGTCGATTTCGGGCGCCAGATGCCGGTTCATCACCGCCATCTGTTTTTCGTATTCGTAATCGCCCACGCCGCGGACGCCGCGCACCAGCACATCGACACCGTGCTTGCGGGCGAAATCGACGATCAGGCCGCTGGCCGACAACACGGTCACGTTGTCCACGTCGGCCAGAACCAGCTGCGCGAGCTCGACCCGTTCGGCGTGGTCGAAGATCGATTTCTTGGATGAATTGCTCGCCACCGCCACGATCAGCTCGCTGAACATGCCGGCCGCGCGCCGGATCACGTCGGCATGGCCGTTGGTGATGGGATCGAATGTGCCGGTATAGGCGGCACGCACATATTTGGCCTGGCTCATGGCGAGCCATGTTCGCCCGCCGGGCGAAGGCGCGCAAGACAATAGCCCACGCCGGCCGAACGCGACTGGCGCAGGATTTCGTAGTCCGCGGCCAGCCGTTCGCTGATGGCTGCCTCGTCGTGGGCCGGATATTCGACATAAACCCGTGCGCGGTGGTCGATCAGGCCGGACAGGCCGGCCAGTGCTGCGGCGTGCAGTTCGGCCTCGAACGGTGGATCGACGAACACGATATCCGCGCGCTCGCCGGCCAGACGATCCACGGCGTGCGTGCCGTCGGCGACGAGCACGCGCCCGCGATCGGTTGCGCCCAGCATTTCCAGCGCGGCCTCGATCGCCGTGGCGGCCTGTCGGTCGTTGTCGACGAACACCGCGCGCGCCGCGCCGCGCGACAGGGCCTCGATGCCGAGCGCGCCGGTGCCGGCGAACAGATCGATGCAGCGCGCCCCGGCGAGCATCGGCGCCAGCCAATTGAACAGCGTTTCGCGGACCCGGTTTGGCGTGGGGCGCAGGCCGGGCCGGTCCGCGACCGGCAGCACACGGCTGCGCCAGGTGCCGCCGATCACCCGAAGGTGGGCATCGCGTTCGGCGCGGGCCGGGCGGTCGCGCCGCCGGCGGGGGCGTTTGCCGGTCATGGGCGTTCTGCCGTAATCAGGCGGCGCCTTCGGTGCCGCCGACGGTGATGGAATCGACCTTGAGCGTGGGCTGGCCGACGCCGACCGGTACGCTCTGGCCGTTCTTGCCGCATACGCCGACCCCGGTATCCAGCGCCCAGTCGTTGCCCAGCATCGAGATGCGGCCCAGCACCTCCGGGCCGTTGCCGATCAGCGTGGCGCCCTTGAGCGGTGCGCCGAGTTTGCCGTTGTCGATCCGGTAGGCCTCGTCGCAGGAGAACACGAAGTTGCCGGAAGTAATGTCGACCGAGCCGCCGGAGAAATGCGCCGCATAGATGCCGGACTCGACCGAGGCGATGATGTCGGCCGGATCGGTGTCGCCACCGCGCAGGTAGGTATTGGTCATGCGCGGCATGACGGTATGGGCATACGACTCGCGCCGGGCGTTGCCGGTGGCGGGCGTGTCCATCAGGCGCGCGTTGTGTTTGTCCTGCATGTAGCCGACCAGAACGCCGTTCTCGATCAGCGTGTTGGCGGCCGCCGGCGTGCCTTCGTCGTCGATTGTCAGGCTGCCGCGCCGGCCGTCGAGCGTGCCGTCGTCGACCACCGTGCACAGCTCGGAGGCGACCTTCTGCCCGATCTTGCCCGAATAGTTGGAGGCTCCGCGGCGATTGAAATCGCCCTCCAGTCCGTGGCCGACCGCTTCGTGCAACAGCACGCCGGACCAGCCCGCGCTCATCACCACCGGCATGGCGCCGGCGGGCGCGGCTTCTGCCTTGAGCCGGACCAGGGCACGGCGTACCGCCTCGCGGGCGTATTCGGCCACGAGATCGTCGGGGCCGGTGTAGATGTCGTATCCCAGACGCCCGCCGCCGCCGGCGGCCGCCGATTCGCGCACGCCGTTCTCCTCGACCTGCACCGAGATGTTCAGCCGCACCATCGGCCGCACATCGCCGGCCAGCGTGCCGTCGGAGGCGGCCACCAGCATGGTGTCCGATGAGCCCGCCAGCGACACCGTCACGCGGACCACGCGGGCATCGGCATCGCGCGCGACCTTGTCGGCATGATGCAGCAGCGCGACCTTGGCCTCGGCATCCAGCGTGGCCGCCGGGTCGATCGGCCGGTAGCGCACGGCCGGGCCGGTGTCGCGTCGCGTCAGCGCATTCATGCGTGCCGTCTTGCCGTCGCGGGCAATCGCGGCCGCGGCCTGCGACGCCTGGGCGAGTGCCGGAAAAGCCAGTTCGTCGGCATAGGCGAAACCGGTCTGCTCACCGGCCAGTGCCCGTACGCCCACACCCTGGGCGGTCGAAGCGCCGGCGCTGCGGACCACGCTGTCCTCCAGCATCCAGTTCTCGCTTTTCAGAATCTGGAAATACAGATCGGCATAGTCCACACCCGGCACCATCAGCCCGGACAAGGTGGTTTCGAGTTGATGCGCGTTGATATTGGCGCGCCCGAGCAGGGCGTCGCTGGCGAGATCGAGAGTGTTTTGCATGCGCTCAGGTTAACAGCAGGCCGCTCGATTTATACGGTGGGTGTGGCGTTTTTTCGCGCCAGGCGCGACCCCGGCGAGCGACGAGGTGTTCCGCGACGCCCGCCGAGGCCTTATGCCAACGATCACGGCAACAGGATCGTCGAGCCGGTGGTCTTGCGCTCGGCGATCGCCTGCTGGGCGGCGCCGGCTTCTTCCAGGCTGTAGCGCTGGCCGATATGCACCGTCACGTCGCCCGATTCGAGGACCTCGAACAGGTCGGCGCACATCATCTCGAAGCGTTCCGGCGTGTCGGCATAATCGCCCAGGCTGGGCCGGGTGACGAACAGCGAGCCGCCGCGGTTGAGTTCGACCAGGTCCACTCCCTCGACCGGGCCCGAGGCGTTGCCGAACGAGACCATCAGACCGCGTTTTTTCAGGCATTTGAGCGAATCGTGCCAGGTGTCGCGGCCGACCGAGTCGTAGACCACCGGCACGCCGGCGCCGTCGGTGAGCTCCAGCACGCGTTCGGGCACCGATTCGCGGGTGTAGTCGATGGTCATCCAGGCGCCGTGGTCGCGGGCCATATCGGATTTCTCGTCGGAGGAGACGGTCCCGATTACGTGCGCGCCGAGTGCCTTCGCCCACTGGCAGGCGATCAGGCCGACGCCGCCTGCCGCGGCGTGGAACAGGAGGGTGTCGTCCTCGGCCACGGCGTAGGTCTGGCGCAGCAGATACTGCACGGTCAGGCCCTTGAGCAGCGAGGCGGCCGCCGTCTCGAAATCGATCGTATCGGGCAACGTGACGACGTGATCGGTCGACAACGTGATCGCATCCGCATAGGCGCCCTTGGGGCCGAGCACGTAGGCGACGCGGTCACCTTCGGCGAAGAAGTCCTCGGCGCCCTCGCCGACCGCCTCGATCACGCCGGCGCCCTCGGTGCCCATCGCGCTCGGCAGTTCGCCCGGGTACAGCCCGGTGCGGAAATAGATATCGATGAAGTTCACGCCGATGGCATGGTTTTTCACCCGAACCTCGCCGGGGCCGGGCGCGCGAATCTCGGTTTCCACCAGCTCGAGTACCTCGGGGCCGCCGGTTTGCTTGAATTGAATCTGTCGAGCCATGAGAACTCCTTGCATTACAAGCGTGGTACAGGCGAGTCGAGGCCGGGCCCCGTCGCCTGCGTTTGCCAAACCGCAACCGAGCCTACGCCAGCCGGCGATGCGACAGGCAGGGAAAGCCCTCGCGCAGGCGCGCGGCGCGGCTGCGATCGATATCCGCGATGACCACTTCGTTGGCCTCGGATCGCGCTTCGGCCTGGACCTGGCCCCACGGGTCGCAGATCAGGCTGTGGCCGTAGGTGCGCCGACCGCTGGCGTGATGCCCGGCCTGGTTGGGCGCAATCATGGTGGCGAGATTTTCCACCGCCCGAGCGCGGGTGAGCAGGTGCCAGTGCGCGGTGCCGGTGGTATGCGTGAACGCCGACGGGGCGACGATGATTTCGGCGCCGTCGGCGGCCAGCGCCCGGTAGAGTTCGGGAAAGCGCAGGTCGTAGCAGATCGACAGCCCGATGCGGCCGAACGGCGAGTCGATCACCATCGGCGCATTCGCGCCCGCCATGAAGGTCGCCGATTCGCGATACGCCTCGGCCGAATCGGGCATGCCGACATCGAACAGATGGATCTTGTCGTAGCGCGCCACGCGCGTGCCGGTATCGTCGTAGACACACAGCGCCGGGTAGACGCGGTCGGGCTCGGGGCTGGCGATCGGCAGGGTGCCGGCGGCGATCCAGAGGCCGGTCTCGGCCGCGGTCCGGGCCAGAAAATCCTGGATCGGGCCGTCGCCATCGGGCTCGGCCTCGCGCAGCTTGTCGGTTTCGTGCGCGCCCATCAAGGCGAAGTTTTCGGGCAGCACGGCCAGCCGGGCGCCGCGCCGCGCCGCATCGCGCAGCAGGTCGCCGGCGCGCGCGAGGTTGGGGTCGACCTCGCCGCGCGAGTTCATCTGGATGGCGGCCACGCGCACGGTCTCAAGCGCAGCTCGGGTGTCGCTCATGCCGGGGTTGTCCTTGATTCCATGTTCGTGGGCCGAGGATACGCCGAAGCCACGATTGGATCACTACTTCCCCGGCGTTGGGGAGGCGCCGGGCTTGGCCGCGTCGGATGGGGTATGGGCCTTGTTGTCGTTGGCCTGCGGGTTGACGATCTGGGGATTCTCCCAGCTGCCCTTGAGGTGGTAGCCCACCGACGAGAAATGCTGGATCGGCTTCTTGAGCAGTTGCTGCACCGCGAACACGGCCGCGCCGACGATAGGGCCGCCCAGCACCGCGCTCGCGATCGCCACCCCGCTGCCCACCTTCGGGGTGATGGTGACGTACTCGTCGTAATCGCGTGTGGCCAGGCCAACGCGGCCGGTGATACCGATCTTGACCGACGGCGTGAGGATGCGCGCGTTCTTGCTGTAGGCCTGGCCCTGGTGGATATTGAAATCGGCGCGCACCTTGTCGAAGGCCATGCCTTTGTCGACCACGTCGCGGAAATCCAGCCGCAGGCGTCGGGGCAGCACATAGAGATTCAACAGGCCGAGCAGGCGCCCCGGTCCGGGATCCACGGTCAGCAGTGTGCCGTGATCCAGCGCCAGGTGGACGTTGCCTTTCAGATACCGCAGATCGAGCCCGTTCGGATTGGGCTTGATCGCCAGATCGCTCTTGATGCGCGCGCGCTTGGCGCGAATGGGCGAGACATAGCCGAAGGTGCGTAGCAGCCGCGACAGGCCGTGGCCGTCGAAATCCGCATGCGCGCTGGCCTGACTGACGCCGCTGTCCTGCTGCCAGTGAGCGTTGGCCTGGCCGGTGAGGGCGCCGTTCGCGAGCTGGAAACGATCCAGGCGCCAGCCGTCGGCGGTGCCGGCGGCATCCACATGGGCTTGACCGAAGGATGTGCCGTCGACCACGAAGTTCTGTATGAACAGCTTCATGGCCGGTAGATCGGTGGGCGCCAGGCCGGGCCAGAGCACGGGCGAATCGCTGTTGCCGGCATTACCCGACGAGCTCGGCTGGGCCTTTTGGGTATGCAGCGCCACGCGCTTGAGATTGCCGGCGATACGCGCGGCCTGGCCGGACGGCGACATCCAGGTGATCTGGCCCTGGCTGTCATCGCCTTCGAAATCCACGCGCCAGCCGGTCGTGTCCTTCATCGGCTGGGCACGGACATGGGGCTTGGCGATGTAGCGATCGCCGAAACTCAGCCGGCCGATGGTCAGATCGCCGCCGAGGAACGCCAGGGTCGATGCCGGGGGGCCGGTCTTCGGTTTGGGGTTGTGTGCGGCCGCATGGGCGGCCGGCGCGCCCGGAATATCGGCCGGCGCACCGTAGAGCACGTGGCGTACGACATAGAACCAGCCCAGGGCATCGACCTGCGCCGCATGACCGCCGATCCACAGGCCGTTGGCATCCGGCGGCTTGATATCGGTGTGGCCTATCAGGGCCTGGATGCGCTCTGGCCGGCCATGGGCGTTCAGGTCGACGGCGAGGTGCAGGCGATGGTCGTAATGGGCATCGATGTGGCCGCTGTCGGGATCGATCGTGACCGCCAGCGGTGCCGCGCTCGCGGCCGGCTTGTGCAACGGCGCGGGCAGCCGGATCGCCATGCCGGTGAGATCGCTGTTGACCCGGATCGGGCTGATCCGGCCATCGTGATGGACCGTGAAGGCCACCGTCATGGGGGTCTGGCCTTTGCCGTAGATCAACCAGGCTTCGGGCAGATAATGCGCCAATGCCTTGCGATCCGCCGGCAGGCTCGGCTGGGCGCGGGCGGTGATCCGCTCGCCGCCGTCGGTGCCGCCGGCGATGTCCGCCGAGATCGGTACGCCCATCATCTGCCCGGTCAATCCGGACGCTTTCACGCCGTGGCCGCTGAAGGCCAGTTGGCCCTGAATGCCGGTGATCGGGCCCGGCAGTGTGTGCTGTCGTAGCGTATCGCCCCTGGCGTCGATGGTGCCATCGACCTTGATATGGCCCAGGCCCGGCTTGAGCGGGATGCGCAGCTTGACGCCGACATCCGTCGGTCCGCTGACTTCGATGGCTTTCACCAGCTTGCCGAACTTCCGGTGCAGCGGCGAGGCCGATATAAACGACATCAGTTTCGTGGCGGGCGCGCCTTGGGCCTTGCCGGTGAGGTGCATTACCGGCTCGCGTACGTTGTCGACGTGGGCCTGGGCCCCATCGATGGACATGCCCAGCATCTTCGCACCCGCGAGCTTGAGCGTGAGCTGGTCGCCGTCCAGGGAGAGCTTGCCGCCGGCATCCGTGACCTTCGGCCATTCCGGCTTGTAGCGCACCGTCGCACCCTGACCGACCAGGGTCATGTGGAAGCCGTTGCCGTTTTTCCCCTGGGCGAACGGAAAACGATCCATGGGCCCCTTGACCGCGACATGACCGTGATCGAGCGAGCCGGCGAGAATGGCTTTGGGCAGCCAGTCACGCAGACGCGGGTTGGGCAGATTCTTGCCCTGCGGTATATGCGCCAGCAGGCGGGCAATGTGGGGGGCGACCACGTCGGCGGTGATATCCGCCACCGGCGCCCCCTGCTTCGGCAGATGGACGTGCCCCGAGGTCACGACATGGGCCTGGCGGCTGGCCAGACGCAGCTTGTCGAGATCGATCGACCAGCCGCCCCGATCGGATGGCTGCCATCGCAGCCGGCCACCGAGCCCGGTGATGTCGACGTTGCCCTTGATGTAGCGCGCGGCCGACAGCGTCCCGCCGGCGCCGTCGAAGATCAGCGTGTGCTGATCCCCCTGCTGACGATAGCGGCCGGCGATCGGCCCGAAGGCGATTTTCGGATCGTCGACCGTCAGGCCGTGGAAACCGACTTGCGCCGCCAGCGGCTGCCCGGGTTGCCAATGAAGCGCGAGCGTATCGATCGCGCCGTCGACGGCGGCATCGCGCAGGCGCGGTTCGGCCAGGCGGGCCATGCGCAACGCCAGGGCTTCGGGCAGATGGCGCGCGTTGACGCTCACGGCATGACTGCGGGTATTGAAATGGGCGCTGGCGTCGAGATCGCCGGATTGCTTCGGCCCGCCGGTCAGCTGCGCCAGCTTGAGGTCGATGCGATGTGCGCCGGGATCGCTCGTGGCCTTGAATATGGCATTGAAAGCGGGGACCAATGGATGATCGTCGCCGGCGCGCGCCAGCGCCTCACTGGCCAGCGTGATCCGGGTATCGGCCAGACGATCGTTTCGCCAATGGCCGTGCACGTCGAATGACAAGCGGCCGCCGCGCAGGTGGGAGATGATCTTCGTCCGGCCGGCACGGGCGAGGGCCAGGGGGCGGATGTTGTCGCTGTAGAGCGAAAACCCGGCGCGGTCGGGACGCTGCAGCGGCCCCTCGATCGTGGCGCTGGCATTGAGTGACGGCCACCAGGCCGGCCCGTCGGCCGAGGCCGAGACCTTGAGCCTGTGATCGCGATGATCGTCGAGCGCAATGCGGACATTCGACCATTGCATGCGCCCGCCGGGCAGGCGGTCCGAAACAACCGTCAGCCGGCCGCCCCGGATGTGCACATGCGCAATCTGGCGGCGGACCGCGGCCAGCTTCGACCAGTCGATGCCGGTGCCGCCGGACGGGCCCCAGTGCGCGAGCGTAAACCCCGTGCCGTTGCGCACCAGCGTGGCGTGCGGGGCATCGACGATCAGGCCATCCGGCAGGCGCGACCCCGCGATCAGGTCGGCCAGCGAGAATTCCAGTCCGAGTCGATCGGCCGTGAGCGCGGGTTGCTCCGCGCCGGGCCGGGTGACGCGTGGATCGTCGAGATAGAGGATCGGGCCATGCCAGCCCCAGCCGATTTCGAGTCCGGAGACCGAGATATCGGCATGGATGCGTTGCCCGATGCGCTCGGCAAGCGCCTGGCGATACTGCGGTGCGAAATGATCGAGCAACCGCACGCCGCCGACCAGAAGGCCCGCCATTACGACGGTGCTCGCCAAAAGGATGATCAGGCTGCGCTTGATCCAGCCGCGGCGGCGTTTCGGGCGTGGCGCGCGGCTCATCGACGCCATGGCACCGGCGATTCGTCGGGGCCGACGTCATGTGCGGATGGGTCGTGGTCAGGGCCGGTCATGGACAGCTCGGCGAGCCGTGTCATGCCGGCACGCCGAACGGTTTGCGGCGCGTCGCAGGCGGTCATCGACTCAGCTTACATTACGACTACATCGAATTGTTCCGGCCCATAGAGCGATTCGGCCTGCAGGCGGACCGTCACGCCGCCATCGGCGCAGACCTGGCGGAAGGCCGCCGCCTGGCTGTCGAGCAATTGATCGATCGTGTCCGGCGGCGCCAGGATCAGCAATTCGGCATCCGCATGCGGCCGTCGCCGCGCCCGGCGCGCGATTTCGCGGAACAGCTCGAAGGTGATGGTCTCAGCCGTCTTGACATAACCGCGGCCGCCACAGGCCTCGCAGGGCGCGCACAACAGATGCTCGAGCGATTCGCGGGTGCGTTTGCGGGTAACTTCCACCAGCCCGAGATTGGAAATCTGGCCAACGGAGGTCTTGGCCGGATCGGCCGCCAGCGCATCGGCCAACTGGGTGAGCACCTGCTGCTTGTGATCCGGATCGACCATGTCGATGAAGTCGATCACGATGATGCCGCCGAGATTGCGCAGGCGCAGCTGACGCGCGGTGGTCTGGGCGGCTTCCAGGTTCGTGCGCAGCACGGTCTGCTCGAGACTGCGGGTGCCCACGAAGCCGCCGGTGTTCACATCCACCGTGACCATGGCCTCGGTCTGCTCGATGATCAGGAAACCGCCCGACTTGAGCGGCACCTTGGGCTGCAGCGCGCGCTGGATGGCCTCTTCGATGCCGTACTGGGCGAATAGCGGGGTGTCATCCTCGTACAGCAGCACGCGGTCGGTGAATTCGGGCGCGAAGCGCCGGGTGAACGCGATCATCTCCTGCCAGGCCCGGGCATCGTCGATAATCACGGCCGAGACATCGGGCGTGAGCAGGTCGCGCAGCATGCGGATCGCCAGCGGCAGGTCGCCGTAGACCAGGGTCTCGCCGGGCACATGCCGCGCCTGCTCTTGAATGTCGGCCCATACCGTGGCCAGGAACCGCATATCGGCAGCGAGTGCGGCGATCGGTGCGCCATCGGCCACGGTGCGCACGATGAAGCCGCCGGGCAGTTCGAGTTCGCGCTTGAGATCGGTCACGGCATCGAACAGGCGCGTGCGTTCGGTTTCGCTCTCGATTCGGGCCGATACGCCGACGCGCGGCGTGTGCGGCATATAGACCAGGAACCGCGACGGAATCGCCAGATCGGTGGTCAGGCGTGCGCCCTTGGTGCCCATGGCATCGCGGCTGACCTGGACCAGGATGCGATCACCGGCGTGAAGACGCTGTTCGATGCGCGGTGCGTCGTCGCCCTGGCCGGCGTCATGGCGCACCATGTCCGAGATCTGCAGGAAGGCGGCGCGCTCCAGACCGATATCGACGAACGCCGCCTGCATCCCGGCCAGTACGCGCTGGACCACGCCGAGGTAGATATTGCTGACCGCGCTCGCGGTGGCATCGCGCTGGATGTGGATGTCCTGCAGTACGCCGCGCTCGATCTGCGCAGCGCGTGTCTCGCCCGGGCCGGCGTTGACCAGGATCTCGACGCGCAGGGTATCGGCTTCGGCCAGCGGCTCGGGGCTGCTCATGAGGCCCGACCGCGGCGCGCGTCGCCGACGTATTGCGTGATAGATATCGAACGTTTCATGGCTCGATTGTCGTCACGATGCTCGTAACCCCGCAACTCAACAATGATCGTAGCCGCTGCGCCGGATGCGCCGGCAACCGGCCCGCAATCAGGCGCGGTGGTAGGGGTGGCCGACCAGAATGCTGTGGGCCCGAAACAACTGTTCCGCCACGATCACGCGAACCAGCGGGTGTGGCAGGGTCAGGTCGGATAACGAGCGCCGGCTGTCGGCCGCGGCCAGCGAGGCCGGGCCCAGCCCGTCGGGGCCGCCGACCAGCAGCGCGCGGTCGCGGCCGTCGCCCATCCAGGTTTTGAGGTCCGAGGCCAGGCCCTCGGTCGACCACGGCTTGCCGTCGACAGTGAGCGCAACGACTTCGGTATCGCGGCCGATCGCCTTCGCCATGCGCTGGTCCTCGGCGGCGATCGCGCGCGCGGTATCGCCGCCCTCGTGGCGTTTGGACAGCGGGATCTCCACCAGTTCCAGGCGGCATTCGCGCGGCAGCCGCCGGGCGTAATCCTCGTACGCCATGGCCACCCATTTGGGCATGCGCCGGCCCACGGCGATCAGCCGAATGCGCATGACGGCCTTAGCTCGGCATGCGAGCGTCGGGACACGGCGCGTACTCGGTCCGGCCGTCGCCGTGCCAACGGGCGGTGCTCGGAGGCAACCCGGGCACGCCGGCGATCAGTGCGTGGCGCTGGTCGCGTCCGGGTCAGCGATATCCACGTCCCAGAGTTTTTCGATCTGATAGTAGGCACGGGTCACGGGCTGCATGATGTGTACCAGCACGCCGTTGAGATCGATCAGCACCCATTCGGACTGTTCGAGTCCTTCCACGCGCGGCGCAAGCCCGGCCTTTTTGGCGTGGGCAATCACGGTCTCGCCGATGCGCTTGACGTGGCGGCCGGAGCGGCCGGTGCAGATCACCATATGCTCCGCCATCGTGGTCAGCGCGGCGATATCCAGTACCTTGACCGATTCGCCCTTGAGCTCCTCGACGGCATCGAGCGCCAGGCGCAGGGTATTGTCAGTAGGCGCCGCGGTGGCGGCGGCGTGGAGTGCTTCGGTCGGCGTGTTGTTTGCTGCCATTATTCCTTGGCCTCGCCCGTGGACGAGTGATAGATACGAGATTCCATAATGTCGTCGAGAATCGCCGCCGGCAAGAGGTAGCGCGGGCTGGCGCCCGAGGCGATCAGCGCGCGGATGCGGCTGGCGGAGATCGCCAGCGGCGGCGGCGCGTAGTTGTAGATCACGCCGGCGAGGCTGTTGTGCAGGTCTTCGACATTGTCGCTCGAGCGGGCCTCGAGTTCCGCCGTGGCCTCCGGCGCGTATTCGGCCGACAGCCCGGGGCGCTCGATCAGCACGATATGGGCGTAGTCGAACAGCTTGCGCCATTCATGCCAGCTCGGCAGTTTGGCGAACACGTCGCGGCCCATGATCAGGCACAGCGGGTTGTGCGGAAAATCCGCGCGCAGCGAGGCCAGGGTATCGACCGTATAGGACGCGCCCTTGCGCATCAGTTCGCGGTCGTCCAGCGTCAGCCGCGGCTCGTTGGCGGTGGCCACGCGGATCCATTTGGCGCGCTGGCCCGGCGTCGCCCCGGGCTGCTCGCGATGCGGCGGCCGGCCGTTCGGGATCAGGCGCACCTGGGCCAGCTTGAGATCCGTGGCCAGTTCCATGGCCAGGCGCAGATGGCCATTATGTACGGGATCGAAGGTGCCGCCGAGAATACCGATCGGGCCCTGGATGTTGTCCATCGCAACCTGTCTAGCGGACATGGCCGTCGCCGAAGACCACGTATTTCTGGGACGTCAGGCCCTCCAGTCCGACCGGGCCGCGCGCATGCAGCTTGTCGGTGGAAATGCCGATCTCCGCACCCAGACCGTATTCGAAGCCGTCGGCGAAGCGGGTCGAGGCGTTAACCATGACCGATGCCGAATCCACCGCGCGAATGAACGCCCGTGCGCGGGTGAGGTTCTCGGTCACGATGGCGTCGGTGTGGTGCGAGCCCCAGCGCTCGATATGATCAATCGCGGCGTCCATGTCGGGCACGATGCGCACGGCCAGCGTGGGCGCCAGATACTCGGCGGCCCAGTCGTCGTCGGTGGCGGGCTGGATGTCGGGGCCGAGGAGCTTGCGCGTGGCCTCGCAGCCGCGCAGCATCACGCCGGCCTGGCGCAGGTCGTGGGCCAGCGGTTCCAGAATCGAGCGCGCCACGGACTCGGCCACCAGCAGCGTTTCCATCGTGTTGCAGGTGCCGTAGCGCTGGGTCTTGGCATTAACCGCGATGGCGATCGCCTTGTCGCGATCCGCCGAATCGTCGATATAGACGTGGCAGACACCGTCCAGATGCTTGATTACCGGCATCTTCGCGTGATTGGCCACGAACTCGATCAGGCCCTTGCCGCCCCGGGGCACGATGACATCGATGAACTCCGGCATGGCGAGCATGGCGGCGACCGCCTCGCGATCGGTGGTCTCGACCACCTGGACGGCCTCGCGCGGCAGGCCGGCGTCGCTCAACCCGCGCGCCACCGCCGCGGCGATGGCCTGATTGGAATGCGCCGACTCCGAGCCGCCCCGCAGGATGGCCGCGTTACCCGATTTCAGGCACAGGGCGGCCGCATCCGCGGTCACGTTCGGGCGCGATTCGTAGATGATGCCGATCACGCCCAGCGGCACGCGCATGCGCCCGACCTGGATGCCGGACGGTCGGAAGTTGAGGTCGGTCAGGCTGCCGATCGGATCCGCCAGCGCCGCCACCTGATGCACGCCCTCGGCCATGCGCTCGATGCGCGCGGGGCTGAGCTGCAGGCGTTCGATCGCTGCGTCGTCGAGTTTGCCGCGGGCGTCGCGGATATCGCGGGCGTTGGCCGCGAGAATCGCGTCCTGCTGTGCCGTCAGGGCTTCGGCAATGGCGAACAGGGCGGCGTTTTTCTCGCCCGGCTCGGCCGCGGCCATGCGCCGGGCGGCGCGCCGGGCGGATTCGCCCAGGCTGCGGATCTGACGGGTCACGCGGGAGGAGGCCTCGCCGCCGGGTTCGCGTAGGTTCGCGCTCATGGCGATCGTGTCGTGTCAAATGAAGGTTGTGAAGTCTGCGCGCCCGGGGTTCGACCCGAGAGTGCAATAGTCAATGTTATCAGTTCATCCCAGGCCCGGCCCGGCGCCGCCCCCTTGTTGATGGCATCGGCCCGGGCGGCCTGGCGCAGCAAACGCGCCAGATGGGCCGGATCGGCGGCCCGCGCGGCCCTGGAAATCTGGCGCTTGCGGGGCACCGGCATGAAGATCTTGTTCATGAAAGCGTCGAGCCGGTTGGCCCGGGCCGCCAGTGCCGCCTGGTACAGGGTGCGCAGATCGTTGACCAGCGCCCAGGTGATCGGCACGGCATCCACGCCCTCGGCGCGCAGCCGGTACAGGCTCTTGACCGCGCCGGCCGCATCGCCGTCGAGCGCCTTGGCCGGCAGGTCGAAGATATCGAAGCGGGCGTGATCGCTGGCCGCCGCGGCGACCTCGGCGTGATCGACCGTGGTGTCGGGGTACAACAGCGCCAGCCGATCGATCTCCTGCGCCGCGGCCAGCAGGTTGCCTTCATTCTGGGTCGCCAGAAGCTGGGCAGCTTCGCGCGTGAGGGCGAGATCGTGCGTACCGGCCCGGCGCTCGATCCACGCGACCATGCGAGACGCCGGCAATGGCCATGCATAGCTGACCACGCCGGCCTTGGCCACCGCCTTGTACCAGGCGCTCTTGCGGGCCGACGCCGCCAGGCCGGGGGCGACGATCAGCAGCAGCGTATCGGGCGCATCCTGCTTGAGGAAATCCGCGATTGCGGCCGAGCCGGGTTTGCCGGGGCCCTTGTCGGTCAGATGCAGTTCGACGATGCGCCGGGCGGCGAACAGCGATTGATTGGCCCCGGCCGTGGCCAGCTGCGCCCAATCGAAGCCGGGCTCGGCGTGCAGGACATCGCGCTCGTCGAAACCTTCGTCGCGGGCACGCCGGCGCACCGCGTCGGCCGCCTCGACCACCTGCAACGGCTCGCTGCCGGCCAGTCCATAGGCACGGGCCAGCGGGTGGCGAGCGAATTCAGTCGCGAACTCCTCGGCGCGAATGTCCATCAGCCGAGATTGCGGCCATAGAAGATATCGGTGATCTCGCCGGCGATGCGCTGGCCGAGATCCTCGGCTTCCTCGGCGGGTAGATCGGCGGCGTTCTCGGCAAACAGATAGTTGTCGAGATCGAACTCGGTCAGCCGCATCTTGGTATGAAAGATGCGCTCGGACAGGACGTTGACGTCGACCATCTGGTAACGCTCGCGGATGTCGGGCGCGATGTAGTCCTGGATCGAATGAATCGTGTGATCGATGAAATGCTTGGCGCCGTCGACGTCGCGCGTGAAGCCGCGGACCCGGTAATCGAGCGTGACCACGTCCGATTCGAAGCTGCGAATCAGATGATCCAGCGCCTTGAGCGGCGAGATCAGCCCGCAGGTGGATACATCGATGTCGGCGCGAAAGGTCGAGATGCCGTCGTCCGGATGGAACTCCGGATAGGTATGCACGGTGATGTGGCTCTTGTCGAGATGGCCTACCACGGCCTCCGACATCGGGCCCTCGTAGGCATACTCCTCGGCGATCAGGATGGTCACGCTCGCGCCTTCGGGCTCGTAGTCCTGGCGGGCGACATTCAGGATCTGCGCGCCGATGATGTTCGACACCTCGGTGAGGATCTGGGTCAGCCGATCGGCGTTGAACACCTCGTCGATATAAGCGATATAGGCCTGCTTCTGCTCGCGTGTGCGGGCATAGCAGATATCGTAGATATTGAACGAAAGCGACTTCGTCAGATTGTTGAAGCCGTGCAGGCGAAGTTTATCCATGGCGTTCGCAAAAGCGATGGTCGGAGGCGCAGTATCCGGCGTATGCAGGCCGCGTCAAGCGTGCGGCGGGCGCGCTCACTCGGCTTCGTGGATGGTGTAGCCGTGGGTCATGTTGACGGCCTGGGCCAGCATGATCGAGGCCGAGCAGTATTTCTCGGCGGACAGCTCGACCGCCCGGGCCACGTGCTTGTCGCTCAGGTTGCGGCCGCTGACGATGAACTGGACGTGGATGTCGGTGAACACCTTGGGCTCGGTTTCGGCCCGCGTGCCGTCGACCTCGATCCGGCAATCGGTCACGTCCTGGCGCGATTTCTTCAGGATATGCATCACGTCCATCGCGCTGCAGCCGCCCACCGACAGCAGCATCATCTCCATCGGCCGGAAACCGGCGTTCTTGCCGCCGAGGTCGGGCGGGCCGTCGATCGTGACGTGGTGGTCGCTATCGGCCCGGCCGTCGAATTCCAGGCCGTCTTTCCAGTTCAGGGTCGCTTTCATCGAGTCGCGCTTGTCGTCGTGCCTGCTTCATGATGTAAGGCGTCCGCGCAAAAATAAAAGAGGCGCGTGGGTCCGACCTTTTTCGGCAGGTCGGCGAAGCGATCCCGCGGCTGCGGCGCCTGCCGGGTCGGGCGATCAGGCGATCAAGCGGGCAACCGCGGCGCCGGGGTCGGGCTGGCGCATGAAGGACTCGCCGACCAGCAGTGCATCGAAGCCGGCATCGGCCAGCCGCATGCGGTCTTCGGGCGTGAAGATGCCGCTTTCGCTGACGAGGAGGCGGTCGCCGACGATACGCTCACGCAGCGCCAGGCTAACGTCGAGGCTGGTGTCGAAGGTATGCAGGTCGCGATTGTTGATGCCGAGGATGGTGTGCCCGGGCAGGGTCAGGACGCGGTCGAGTTCCTCGGCATCGTGGACTTCGGCGAGCACGTCCATGCCCAGTTCGAAGGCCCGTGCGGCCAGCTCGGCCATCAGGTCGGTGGACAACGCAGCGGCGATCAGCAGGATGCAGTCGGCGCCGAGCGCGCGGGACTGGTCGATCTGCACCGGATCGATCATGAAGTCCTTGCGCAGTACCGGCAGATCGCAGGCGTCGCGCGCGATGCGCAGGAAGGCGTCGTCGCCCTGGAAATAATCGCGGTCGGTGAGCACCGAAAGACAGGCCGCGCCGCCCGCCGCGTATCGCTGTGCCAGCCAGGCGACATCGAAATCCTCGCGAATCAGCCCCTTGCTGGGCGAGGCTTTCTTGATCTCGGCGATCACCGAACGCGGGCGTTTGCCCTCCAGTGCCGCGGCGAAGCCGCGCGGCGCCTCGGCGGCGGCCACGGCGTCCGCCAGGGCGGCCGGGTCCGTGGCGGCGACGTACGCGGCGATTTCTTCGCGCTTTCGCGCCAGGATACGGTCGAGGATGGTGTCGGTGGTCTGAATGCTCATGGCCGCGCCGCAGGTTGGTAAGAAAACGAGGGGGCGGCGGCTCGGCGCCGGCCCGGGCATAGCCTAACGCGATCGGGCCGCGATCAGGCGCTCGCCGCGCGTGCCCGGGTCCAGGCGGCGACTTCCGCCATACGTCGTGCTGCGGCCCCGCTGGCGATGGTCTCGCGCGCCAATGCCACGCCGGCCGCCAGATTCGGCGATTGGTCGCCGACGTAAAGCGCCGCGCCGGCATTGAAGGCAATGATATCGGCCGCCAGGTCGAACTGGCCGGCGAACGCTTTTTCGATCACCGCCAGGGATTCGGCCGCGCCGGTCACGCGCAGCGTATCGAGCGAGCCGCGCTCCAGGCCGACATCCTCCGGTGCGATCTTGTAGCTGACGACGTCGCCGTCGCGCAGCTCGGCGACCTTGGTCGGCGCGTTGATCGACAGTTCGTCGAGGCCGTCCTCGCCATGCACGATCATCACATGCCGGCTGCCGAGCTTGCCGAGCACCTGGGCCAGCGGCTCGCACAGATGGCCGTTGAACACGCCCATGATCTGGTTGCGCGCGCCGGCGGGGTTGGTCAGCGGCCCGAGCAGATTGAACAGCGTGCGGATACCGAGTTCGCGGCGTACGCCCACGGCGTGTTTCATCGCGCCGTGATGGGCTGGGGCGAACATGAAGCCGACGCCGAGTTCACGAATGCAGGCGGCGACTTCGTCGGCCGTGGTCTCCAGGTTCAGGCCGGCGGCTTCCAGCAGATCGGCGCTGCCGGACTTGCTGGAAACCGAGCGGTTGCCGTGCTTGGCGATATGGCCGCCGGCGGCGGCGGCCACGAACGCCGCCGCGGTGGAGACATTGAACAATCCCGAGCCGTCGCCGCCGGTGCCGCAGGTGTCGACCAGCGTTTCGGCGATGTCGGGCTCGACCGGTACATCGGTGGCCAGTTCACGCATGACGGCCGCGGCGGCGGCGATCTCATCGATGGATTCGCCTTTCATGCGCAGGCCCATGAGGAACGCGCCGATCTGGGCCGGGGTGGCGCCGCCGGTCATGATCGAGCGCATGGCCGCGGCCATGCGCTCGGGCGCCAGATCCCGGCCGCGTGCGATATCGTCGAGCAGGGGCGCGTCGATCATGCCGGGTCGGCCTTCAACTCGCCGCAGCGCTTGAGGAAGGTGTGCAGCATCGCGTGGCCGTGATCCGAGAGGATGGATTCGGGATGAAACTGCACGCCCTCGGCGCCGGTGGGGGTATGAATGAGCCCCATGATTTCGTCCATCTCGCCGTCGGCGGTTTCGGTCCAGGCGGTGATCTCGAAATCGGCCGGCAGGCCGTCGCGGGCCACGATCAACGAGTGATAGCGGGTCGCGGTCAACCGATCCGCCAGATTCTCGAACACGCCACGCCCGGTGTGGCGGATGATGGAGGTCTTGCCGTGCATGACCTCGCGGGCACGCGTGACCGTCGCGCCGAACGCCCGGCCCAGCGCCTGATGACCGAGACATACGCCGAAGATCGGCAGGCGATGGGCCATGCGCTGGATCAGTTCGATCGACACGCCCGCCTCTTCCGGCCCGCAGGGGCCGGGCGAGACCACCACGCCGGCCGGCGCCATGCGCTCGATCTCCTCGACCGTGATTTCGTCGTTGCGCACCACATGCACTTCGGCGTCGAGTTCGCCGAGATACTGCACGAGGTTGTAGGTGAACGAATCGTAGTTGTCGAGCATCAGGATCATGACGAGTGCTCCCCCTTGTGGCCAACACGGCGCCGCGCACCCAGCCCCTGCTCGGCGAGGGCCGCGGCCTTCATGACGGCGCGGGCCTTGTTCATCGTCTCTTCCCACTCCGTGGTGGGCTGCGAGTCGGCGACGATGCCCCCGCCGGCCTGGACATGGATCTCGCCGTTCTTGATCACCGCGGTGCGGATCGCGATCGCCAGATCCATGCTGCCATTGCCCGCCAGATAGCCGACCGCGCCGCCGTAGACGCCGCGTTTGACCGGCTCGATCTCGTCGATGATCTCCATCGCCCGGATCTTGGGGGCGCCGGACAGGGTGCCGGCCGGGAACGCCGCCCGCAGCGCATCCATCGGCGTCAGATCGTCTCTGAGCTTGCCGGTGACGTTCGACACGATATGCATGACATGCGAATAACGCTCGATCGCCATGCGCTCGGTCAGCTTGACGGTGCCCGGCGTCGCCACCCGGCCGACATCGTTGCGGCCCAGATCGATCAGCATCAAGTGCTCGGCGATCTCTTTCGGATCTTCCAGCAATTCCTCGGCCAGCGCTTCGTCCTCGGCCGGCGTCAAGCCGCGTTTGCGGGTGCCGGCGATCGGGCGGACCGTGACCTCGCCGTCCATCGCGCGCACCAGAATTTCCGGCGACGCGCCCACGACGTGGTGGTCGTCGAAGTTGAAATAGAACATGTACGGCGACGGATTCAGGCTGCGCAGCGCCCGATACAGCGACATCGGTTCGGCGTTGAAGGGCGCCGACAGGCGCTGGCTGGGCACCACCTGCATCACGTCGCCCGCCCGGGTGTATTCGCGAATCCGGCGCACCGCGTCCTCGTAGCCGGCCTGGGTCAGGCCGGAAACGAAACGGCCATTATCAATTGCCGGGTCGATCCCGGGATCGATCGCCGGGTGGTCGGTGCCGGTACGTGCCGCCGCCTGCGGCAGGGGCGCATCCAGCGCGTCCAGAATGGCCTCGATCCGGGCCTCGACCCGGGCCCGGTCCCCGGCATCGCCTTCCAGATAGTGAGCCACGACATAGAGCTTGCCCGAGAGGTTGTCGAAGATGACCAACTCCTCGGCCACCAGCAACAGAATATCGGGCAGATCCAGCGGATCGTCCTTGCCCTGCCCGCCGCCGGCCAGGCGCGGCTCGATATAGCGGATCGTGTCGTAGCCGAAATAGCCGACCAGACCGCCGGTCAGGCGCGGCAGTTCGGGCAACCGCGGCAGCGGGCGGGCATCGTTGAACGCCTGGATCCAGGCCAGCGGATCGGCGGTCTCGAGTGTCTCGATGACGCCGTCGTCGGTTTCGTGCACGAGCGTTTTGCCGCGCACGCGAATACGCTCGGTGGCCGGCAGGCCGATGATGGAATAACGGCCCCAGCGCTCGCCGCCCTGCACGGATTCCAGCAGGAAGGAATAGGGCGCATCGGCGACTTTCAGGTAAGTCGACAGCGGCGTGTCGAGATCGGCCAGCGCCTCGACCACCAGCGGTTCACGCCGGGCGAGTAGCGAAGCCTCGTAGGAGACGGAATCGGACATGGCGCATCAATCGATCGGATATTGACAAACAGGCGGCGCGACAACGCACACCGCGAGGGGCTTGGGGCATCAACCCCGCCAGCGCTGCACCCGCCATCGCCAGGCCGCGTCGAAGGCGCGGTTTACGGCTTGTTTCGATCGATTTGAAGTCATCTTCGCGGTCATCTCGGGTACCGACGCCATAGCCGTCGTTATTTGCTAGGGCCTGTTGCCGTTTCGTGCGAGTCCGCGCCAAGCGCTGTTTTGCGGCAAGACGAGGCGCTCGCACGAAACGGCAACAGGCCCTAATGCTGACTGAAATTTCCCGGCTTGCCAAATCCCGATGGCGGAACAGCGGCGTGCGGGGTCCTGGTAACGAATCATCCGCGTGTCGTGGGTATGCCGGGTTGGCTCTCAACGGAGGTCCGGTGTCGGGGAGCCGCGCTCCGGCGATCCTTGCATCGACACGGGTAATACTAAAGTCAGATGGAATATCAAATGAAAAAAGCGGCTCAATGGTGGGGCCCTAATCAATGTTTTGATCGCCCTGTAAACATCGGCAAAGCCGAGGTATAGCCTGGATCCGTACCGAGCCCTGGCCTGATGGGAGTGATTGAGATACAGAACACGGATGCAGGGGGCGCATGCCGTTACAGCCGGCCAAGCGCAGTCTGCAACCGGGAGACGGAAAAAGACTCTTGCGTTCGAGTGTGATCGACATCGGATCGATTGAATTCAAAAGCCGCCGAGTGGCTTGAGCGTAAGCCGCGCAGAGACCGGATCGATAGCTGTTCGAGGTTCGTTCATGGCAGTGGTCAAGCTCGAAAATGTCTGCAAGTACTTCGGCAGCACGCCAGCCGTGCAGGACTTCAATCTCGAATCGTGCGAGGGGGAGTTCGTGGTATTGGTCGGCCCGTCCGGCTGCGGCAAGTCCACCACGCTGCGCATGATCGCCGGTCTCGAGGATATGGACAGCGGGACGCTGAGTTTCGACGGTCGCCCAATGCAGGACGTCCCGGTTCAGGATCGCGAAATTGCCATGGTTTTCCAGAGCTATGCGCTCTATCCCCATCGCAATGTATTCGACAACCTCGCATTCGCCCTCAAATTGCGGCGTTTTCCGAAGACGGAAATCGAGCGGCGAGTCCGGGCCGCCGCGCAGACGCTGGACATCGAACCCTTGTTGGCGCGCAAACCACGGGAGCTGTCCGGCGGACAGCGCCAGCGCGTTGCGCTGGGCCGGGCCATCGTCCGCGAGCCCGAGGTTTTCCTCATGGACGAGCCGTTGTCCAATCTGGATGCCAAGCTGCGGGTGAGCATGCGCGCGGAGATCGCCAAGCTGCACCGACGCATCGGTGTGACCACCTTCTATGTAACCCACGACCAGGTCGAGGCGATGACCATGGGCGATCGCATCGTGGTCATGAACGGTGGTGTGATCCAGCAGGTCGCCACGCCCCTGGCGCTCTACGACGAACCGGTGAACAGCTATGTCGCCGGATTCATCGGTAACCCGCCCATGAACTTCCTGTCGGCCGAAGTCGGCGACGACGCGACGCGGATTCATGGGCCCGGATTCGATTTCCAGATCGAGCCTTCTTTGCAGCAACGGCTGGCGTCGCTCGACAGTCGCGAAGTGACGATCGGATTCCGGCCCGAACACCTAAAGCCGTCGCCAGTCGATGCGCAGTCCGTCATGGGCACGGTGCAGGGCACGATCGAACTGGTCGAGCAGATGGGCTCGACCACCGATATCCGATTCGTGGTCGACGGCTATCCGCTGATTGCGGAATTGCCGCGTGATCAAACGCTTAGGGTCAAGGAATCCATTGAGCTCAGTCTGCTGGAAGGGCGGCTGCATGTATTCGATAAAGAGTCCGGCAAGCGTCTCAATGCCAATGCCGCCGTATCACGAAACCAAGCCGACTCGATCCGCTCAATGCAGCCAAACGGCGAGCTGGCCTCGGTCGGAACCGACATGCGCTTCCGACCCGACTGATGCAACGGCTGCTCACGTCACATCTGCGTTCAGGCCAGGCCTGAGTAGACCCTCTAAGAGAAGGAGAAAGCGATGAAAAGCGTAAGAAAAGCGGGCATGTGGACCCGGCGTCGTTTTGTACAGGGCGGCCTTGCGGGCATGGGGGCGGTGGCGCTGGCGCCGTTGGTGCTCCCGAAATACGCGTTTGCCGACACGATGCCCGATCCGGACAAGATCCTGGACACCATCAAACCCGGCAATTACGTGCCGAAAAAATACCTTGATCAGTTCGGGCTGGCTCCCGATGCAGTGCTTTGGGACCCGAAAAAAGACTGGATCCGGACGGCCGACTGGGAATCGATTCGTTCGCAGTTTGCCGGTCAGAGTGTGCGTTTCGCCGTAGGCGCCGCGGACGCGGACTCGGTCCAGTCGACGTTGAAACCTTTCCAGCAATTGTCCGGCATCAACGTCGAGGTTATCTCGATTCCGGACGCGTCGTTCTATACCAAGGCGGTATCCGCTTTCGTTTCCGGTTCGGCCCGGTTCGATGCGCTGGAGTATTTCTCTCCCTGGCTGGGTGACTTCAGCGCGCCGGGGTTCCTGCATGCACTGGACGACTACGTCGACAAATACAAACTGCCGTACGAGGATTTCGCCGATACATACTGGCAGAACTACGCGCTGTATTCCGACAAGGGGGTGTTCGGCATTCCGTACGATTGCGACTTCAAGATGTTCATGGTGCGGAACAAGCAGTTCAAGCAATACGTCGGTCATTCGGCGTCGCCCAAGGATACGGTCAAGACCTGGGACGACGTGGTGCATTTTGCCAAGACCCTCAACAAACCCGGCGCCCACATGAATGGCATCGGCTACATGGGCGGCCGCGGGTTCTGGAGTACCTACACTTGGGAGCACATCGCGGCCCAGTATGGCCTCGATCTACTGGATTCCGACTGGAAGCCGCAGATTGTCAGCGATGCCGGAGTCAAGGCGGTCGAGATCCTTATCGAACTGAAGAAATATGCGCCGCAGGGCATAGAGAACTGGGGCTGGGCGGACGATCGCGCGGCCTGGCTCGGCGGCCAGTTGGCCATGAACATGGCGTGGCAGGATCAGGCCAACCAGGCCACGCGCCCCGACCAATCGCGGATTGCCGGCGACGAGCCTGTCGCCTTGTACGAGCCGCGCGGAACCGGTGCCGATGCGCGGTTTGCGCCGCCGAATCTGGCCGGGTCCACCGCCTCCATCGCGGCCAACGCCCGCAATCCGGAGGCCGCGTTCGTGATGCTTGCATTCTTTACCACGGCATCGCTGCAGGCCATGAACGGCGCTGCCGCGAACGGTGTGGCGCCCGGTTTCATGTCGGTGATCAATAACGAGAATTTCCAGAAGATCATGCCGCCGGCCAAGATCTGGGGCGAGTCGCTGCCCTACGCCTGGGCCGAGCCCCGTATCCCGGGCATGTATCAGCTTGAAACCGCGCTGGGTCTGGAGTTGAACAAAGCCATTGCCGGCGACGCCAAGCCGAAGGAGGCCTTGCAGACGGCGTCCAAACGTTGGGAGGAAATTCTGCGGCGCAAGGGATTCCATGGCGCCAAGCCGCCGGTCGATTACAGCGTGATACACGATCGGATGTGGTTGGGCCGCGGCAAGCAAGCGCCGGTCTAGGGATGTCTTCCGTACCGGCATCGACGGCTTCGGTCAAGTCGGCCCGCGCCGCTGCTCGGCGGCGCGGGCACGATCCACGCTGGCTGCCTTATGCGCTGGTCGCTCCGGCCGTGGCGTATCTGCTCGGCATTACGCTCTACCCGTTCATCTACGCGCTCTACAAGAGTTTCTATCAATCGTCTTTCACTATGCCGGGCATGGATACGTTCGTCGGCCTCGGCAACTATGCGTCCCTGTTCAGGGACGGCGATTTTCTCGCCAGTGTCGTCAATACGGTCATCATTTCGGGTTCGTCGGTGCTGGCCGAGTTCGTTCTCGCACTCGGGCTCGCGGCATTGGTTTACCGCGACCCATGGGTCAAGGGATGGCGGATGATATTCCTCGCCCCGATGCTGTTCATGCCGTCGGCCGTGTCGTTTATGTGGAAGCTTCTGTTCGTGCCCGGGGCCAGCGTGGTCAACGATCTGATGGGGCATACGGGGGTATTGCCCGATGCATTGAACTGGGTGGGCAACCCCGCTCTGGCACGGCTGTCGTTGGTCGTGGCGGACGTATGGGAATGGACGCCGTTTCTGTTTCTAATCTTCGTCGGCGCGCTCCAGGCACAAAACAGCGATCTGGAAGAGGCCGCGAAAGTGGACGGCGCGCGCAGCTGGCAGGTGTTCTGGCAGGTCAGTCTGCCGTTGCTTCGGCCGATCATCGCGATCGCGCTCGTGCTGCGCGGCATCGACGCCGTGACGATGTTCACCAAGGTCTATGTGATGACACAGGGGGCACCGGCCGGCAATACCGAAACTGTGAGTTATTTCATCTATCGGGTCGGCTTCAACCAGTTTGATGCCGGCACCGCCGCCGCCGCGTCGGTGTTGGTGCTGATTGTCACGATCGGCGTCGCGCAGTATGCCGTGAGTCGTTACTTCCGACCGGCAATGGAGTAGGCGATGGCTTCATCTCGTCGTATGGCACAGCATTCGAGCCGTATCGGCCGCTATCTGCTGCTGGCGTGCTGGGCGTTTTTCTGCTTGCTGCCGATTGTCTGGCTGGTGACGATCAGCCTGCGTGGGCGCACGGAAACCATGGTCAACCCGCCGATCTACTGGCCGCATTTCACACTCGATGCCTGGCGGGACACTTTCGACAACTGGCCGATGTGGGCGTATCTGCGCAACACATTCATTGCCGCTATCGGCAGTGTATTGATCGATCTCCTGCTGGCGATCCCGGCGGCTTACAGCCTCGCGCGCTTCCAGTATCGAGGCCGCGATCAGATCGGGTTCTATATCCTGAGTACGCGCATGATCGTCCCGGCAGCCGTGGCTCTGCCCATATACATTCTATTCAAGAATTTGCATCTGCTGGACAATCCCGCGGCGCTGATGCTGATCTACGCCGCGATCAATCTATCCATCGTGACCTGGGTCATTCGCAGCTACATGATCGAGGTGCCGCGCGAGATCGAAGAGGCGGCGCGCGTCGACGGAGCCCGTTCGATCGGCATTCTGATGCGGGTCACGCTGCCATTGTCGATCTCCGGTGTGGTCACCGCCTCCATTCTGGCGCTCATATTCGCCGTCAACGAATTCCTGTTCACGCTGCTGATTTCGTATACAGATCGCGCGCAGACGTTATCGGTGGGCCTGGCCATGTTCACCGGTGGGTCGAAAGGGATCATCTACAACGATATTGCCGTCGTTGCGCTGGTCACGTTTGTGCCGATGTTCATTCTGACGCTGCTCATCCAGCGCCACCTGTCCCGGGGGCTGACCATGGGCGCATTGAAAAATTAAGCGCCGTACCGACCGCCACCGTGCCGCCGTCCATGCCGGCAACGTCCCGTATTTCAGGTTTCTGTCCTTCACATGATCAACAAGAAAACGCGAGGCGATTGCTGAAAAGAAGTTGACAGGGGAAAATACGGCGAAGATACTTATGATAATTCATATATCAAAAGATAAAACGAATTGGCTGAAAGAATCATCGCGGTCGCCGATCGAGACCGAACGATCACGGCGCCATAGTGCGAGCGGCATCATCGGTTCCGACCGGTATATGACCGGTGGGTCTACTGGAGCACCTCAATGAGTGACAGCCATAGTCTTCTGGCTGACCTGGAGCGTCGGGAGCGTGAAGGCAAGCCCGTCACCATCGGCTTGGTCGGCACCGGCGAAATGGGTACGGATATCGTTACCCAGGTGAGTCTGATGCCCGGCGTTCGTATCGGCGCGATCGTCGAATTGGAGCTGGCCGCGGCACGCAAGGCGATCGCGGTCGCGGGATTGGCCGACGGCGTCGGGCGCGAAGCCGACGATACGGCCACGGTGCCGAAAATCATTGCCGCCGGTGGCATTGCGCTGACTTCGAATCATCTCGACGTATGCGATTGCGAAGCGATCGATGTGCTCATCGATGCCACGGGATCGCCGTCATTCGGGGCGCGCCTTGCCATCGACGCGTTCGATCACGGTAAGCATCTGGTTCTCATGAACGTGGAAACCGACGTCACCATCGGCCCGCTGTTGCGGCGCCGAGCCGATGAAGCCGGGGTGGTCTATACACTCGGCGCCGGCGATGAACCCAGTGCCACGATGGAGCTGGTGCGCTTCGTACAGACCCTGGGCTATCCGATCGTCGCGGCGGGCAAGGGGAAGAACAACAAGTTCGATCGATACGCTGTACCTCGGGATTACGAAGAAGAGGCGGCGCGCCGCAACATGAATCCGCGCATGCTCGTCGAATTCGTCGACGGCTCCAAGACCATGATCGAGATGGCCGCGCTGGCCAATGCCACCGGACTCGTGCCAGACGTGCCCGGCATGCACGGTGTCGATGCCGGGCTGGCCGAGTTGCCCGGCCTGCTGTGCCCGCGCGAGGACGGCGGTCTGCTGTCGCGCCGGGGCGTGGTGGATTTCTCGGTCGGCCGCGGCGTGGCGCCCGGCGTGTTCGTGATCGTCGAAACACGCCATCCCCGGATTCGTGAGCGCCTGGAGGATCTGCATGTGGGCAAGGGCTGGTATCACCTGTTCCATCGGCCCTATCACCTCACCAGCCTCGAAGTGCCGCTGTCGGCGGCCGAAGCCGTGCTCTACCGCAAAGCGGCCATGCAACCGCTGCCCCGGCGCTACGCCGAAGCCACCGCGGTGGCCAAGCGCGATCTGCAGCCGGGCGAGACGCTGGATGCGATTGGTGGCTACGCCTACTTCGGTACGATTCTGTCGGCCGCGGATGCCCGGGAGCACCGCGCGATTCCGCTGGGCCTATGTGAAGGCGCCCGGGTGACGCAGTCGATCAAGGCCGACGAATATCTGACCTATGCCAACTGCACGCCCGACGCCGATCAGCCGATCGTGCGTCTCCGGCACGAGCAGGACGAACTGCTCGAACCCATCGCGAACTGACGGCAGGATTTTTGACCATGGCGACCCGGAATAAAACGTCTGCATCGACGGCCGCATCCACGCTGTCGGATTTGTCCGCCGAGCGTCAGCTCGCGCTGCTGGAGCAGATGCAGCTGATTCGTGCCTTCGACGAGAAAGTGGACAAGCTGTATGCCAAGGGGGCCATGCACGGGACGGCGCATTTCTGTGTCGGGCAGGAAGCCTGTGCCGTGGGCACGCTATGTCATCGCCACGATGGCGACGTGATCACCGGCACGCACCGAGGGCACGGTCATGCCATCGCATTCGGTCTGGATCCGTATCGGATGGCGGCGGAGCTGTTGGGCAAGGCCACCGGCTACTGCGGCGGCAAGGGCGGCAGCATGCATATCGCCGACGTCCAGGCCGGCATGCTCGGGGCCAATGGCATCGTGGGCGGCAGCATGGGCATCGCCTGCGGGGCGGCGTTCGCCTTCAAACAGCGGGCCCAGGATCATGTTGCGGTCTGTTTTTTCGGCGACGGCGCGGTCCAGGAAGGCATTTTCAACGAAACACTGAATCTGGCTTCGGTGTGGCAACTGCCGGTGCTGTTCGTGTGCGAGAACAATCACTACGCCATGTCGCTTTCGGCTGAAAAGGCCACCGCCGGCGGCAGTATCGCGAACCGTGCGGCCAGCTACGGCATGCCGGCCGAAGCCGTGGACGGCATGGACCTGGAAGCGGTGTACACGGCGGGCGCGCGCTTGATGAACGGCTGTCGCGGCGCCGGGCCGGCCCTGATCGAGACCATCACCTATCGCTATCTCGGCCATTCCAAAAGCGATGCCAATCGCTATCGCACGCGCGAGGAAATCGCCGAGTGGCGCGCCAACGATCCTATCGAACGCTATATCCGAACGCTGACCGAGCGCGGTCTGCTGGACGACGAGCGCAGCCAGGCCCTGGTGGAGGCCGCCGCGGACCAGGTCGAGCAGGCGTTCGGCCGCGCCGAGCGCGATCCCGAGCCCGAGTTGTCGAGCGCGCTGGAGGATGTCTATGCCTGATGATGTCACGTTCCGCGAAGCGATGACGACGGTGCTGCGGGAAACGCTCGCCGCCGACGATGAAGCGTTTCTGCTCGGTGAGGATGTCGGCGTCTACGGCGGGGCCTTCGGTGTGAGCCGCGGGCTGGTCGAGGAGTTCGGCCCCGAGCGCGTGCTCGACACGCCATTGTCCGAAGCCGGCTTTACCGGTCTGGCCATAGGCGCGGCGGTCATGGGCATGCGGCCGATCGTCGAGATCCAGTTCTCGGATTTCATCACCCACTGCATGGACCAGTTGGTGAATCAGGCCGCGAAACTGCGCTACATGTTCGGCGGGGCGGCGTCGGTACCGCTGGTATTGCGTACGCCGGGCGGGGCGGGCACCGGCGCGGCGGCCCAGCACAGCCAATCGCTGGAAGCCTGGTTCGTGCACGTGCCCGGTCTGAGGGTGGTGATGCCGTCCACCCCGGCGGATGCGCAGGGGCTGTTCCGCGCCGCCATGGCCGATCCCAATCCGGTACTGTTCTATGAACACAAACTGCTCTACAACACCAAGGGCAGCCTGCCGGATCAGCCGGAAACCTATGAAATCGGTCGGGCACGCTGTACCCGCGAAGGCGGCGACGTAACCCTGGTCGCCGCGGGCCTGATGCACAACTACGCCCTCGAGGCGGCCGAAACGCTCGCCGGGCAGAACATCGACGCCGAGGTGATCAATCTGCTGAGCCTGGCGCCTATGGACAGTGATCGAGTCTGCGAATCGGTGCGCAAGACCGGCCGTCTGGTGGTGGTCGAGGAAGATGTCCGCACCGGCGGTTGGGGCGGCGAACTGGTCACGCGAGTCACCGAGGGCCCGGCGTTCTACGCCCTGGACCGGGCGCCCGCGCGCGTGGCCTGCGCGGATACGCCTATCCCCTACAACAAGCGTCTCGAAGCCTCGATCCGGCCATCGCCGGAGCGCATCGTCGAGGCCGTGACCCAGGTTCTGGCCAACGACCCGGGACGGTACGTCTGATGGCCGTGCTGGTCGAAGTGCCGCATATCGGCATGGATCTGGCCGAGGTTACCGTGGTCGAATGGCTGGTGGCCGAGGGCGACCATGTCGCTAAGGGCGATCCGATCCTGACGATCGAAACCGACAAGACCAACCACGATCTGGAGGCCGAGGTCGCCGGCATCATCCGCCACTTGCGCGGCAAAGCGGGCGATGTGATTGCCGTGGGCGAGCCGCTGGCCTGGATCGTGTCGGAAGACGAGCCGGCACCGGCGTTGCCGGATGTGGCGGCCGATAAGGCCGAGCTGCCCGTATCGGTCGAGGCGCCGGTGTCTGTAGATGCAGACTCGCGCGTCGAGCCGATGGGCGATTCGGACGCCGCCGACCGCGAGCCGGCGCCCGAGTCCGCACCGAAGAATGGCGGCGCAGCACGTGGTCTGGCCTCGCCGGCTGCACGACGCGAGGCGGCCGCTCAGGGCCTGGATATCCGCGATGTGGCGGGCAGTGGCCCGAACGGCGTGGTGTACCAGGCGGATGTTCGCGCCCTCGCGGGCCGGCCCGCCGATACGTCGGTTCGCGAGCGCGCATCGGAGGCCTCCGCCGCGGGCGAAATCGTGGCGCTAAGCCGCGTCCAGCAGCTGACCGGCGACCGCACCCAGCGCAGCTTCCGCGATATCCCGCATTTCTATCTCGAGCGGGAGCTGGAGATCGATGCGCTGCTCGACTTGCGCACCGAGCTGGCGGCGAGAATCGAGCACAAGCCGAGCCTCGGTTGCCTGCTCTGTTTTGCCATCGCGCGCACGCTGGCCGACCACCCCCGGCTCAACGGCCGACTGATCGGCGCCGATCGGCTCGAACTCCAGCATCAGGTTCACCTGGGCGTGGCGGTTGCCGGCAAGGATGGGTTGCTCGTTCCTGTGATTCGCGATGCTGGCCGGATAGCGTTCAAGACATTCGCTGAACGCTATCGCGGGCTAACCCGGCGGGCCGTGGCTCGTGAGTTGGCTGGCGACGAGATGACCGGCGGCACGTTCACCGTATCCAATCTCGGCATGTTCGGCATCGACCGTTTCAACGCCATTATCAACGCGCCGCAGTCCGCGATCATCGCCTTGGGCCGGCGTCGTACCGTGCCGGAGTGGGCGAATGGCGAATGGAAGCCTAAGATGGTGGTTTCGGCCACGTTGTCGGTCGATCATCGGGTCGCGGACGGTGTCGACGGCGCGCGTTTTCTGGCCGATCTGGCCGAGCGCAGTCGGCATTGGTCGTTGCTGTTGTAAGTGCGGCGGTAGCCCTCGCTGTCATCGGCAACGGCCCCTAACGCTCGGGCGACGGTTGGCGCGGGTTATGTCTCCAGCGCCGAGGCGGCGTTGCCATGCGGCTTCTGCAGCGGCCAGTTGCTCATGATCTTGAGCGTGTGCTCGTACGATCGGACGCCGGCCTGAGAGCCCAGGCCGGTGGCGTTGAGGGCCGACGTCGCCTGCGCAAAACGGACCGTGTCCTGGGGGTCGAGACCGTGGCAGAGGCCGGTAGCAAAACCGGCGTTGAATACATCGCCGCAACCACAGGTGCACACCACCTCGACTCCGAATGGCGGCTGATGGAAGCTCGTGCCGTCGGCATGGTGATAATAGGCGCCTTCCGCGCCCATCGTCAGCGTCACGCAGCCGACGCCGCGATCCAGGAAAAACGCAGCGATCTCTTTGTGCTGTTGCTTGCCCGACAGGGCGGCCGCTTCCTCGATCGATGGCAGAAAATAATCCGTGTAGGGCATCAGCCCCTCGATCAGATCCAGATCCTCGGGCCGGCTCGCAAATACGTCCAGCAGGGTGATGCAGCCGCGACGTTTGGCTTCCTTGAGCAGGGCGACATTCGGCGCACCGTCCATGCGATCCATGAGGCCGACCCCGCCGAGCAGCAGCACCCGGCAATCCAGGACCTGGTCGCGCATGGCCGCGGTGACTTCGAAATGGGCGGTGGCCCCTTTCATGTGCAGCGCCGGGCGCTCGCCGTTGGGACGCGTAGTGACGATCGAAGAGGAGGTGCAGACGTCGGGGCAGCGCTGCATGGTGGCGGTATCGACGCCGAAATGCGCCAGTCGCTGAAGTACCCAGTCGCCCATCAGATCGTTGCCGACCCCACCCACGGCCAGC
Organism: Salinisphaera sp. LB1; assembly: GCF_003177035.1. Lineage (NCBI taxonomy): Bacteria > Pseudomonadati > Pseudomonadota > Gammaproteobacteria > Salinisphaerales > Salinisphaeraceae > Salinisphaera > Salinisphaera sp. LB1. The sequence continues at coordinate 2,109,447 of NZ_CP029488.1, forward strand.
GTCTTCAAGCCGTAGCGGCTGGCTGCGATGACCGCGCTTCCGGCCGCGCCCGATACGGCCAGGGTGATCTCGTCGATAAAGTAGGTGCCGCCGCCGGGCGGCAACGCCGATACCGGCCGACCCAGGCAATCGAAGGTGATAAACCCCATCGAGGTCAGGTCATATCGCATGATGGCGTTACTCCTCAGTCGGCACCTCGGGCCTGGGCGCGTCACTTGCGCCCGCGTGAAACGATGCCTGGGTTATTCTTTTGTTATTTTGTTTATCAATAGTAAATGAAGTTTCTTAGGGCGTGTCAATATGGCGATAATTCCGGCGCGAGTACATGCAGTGAAAACCATGTGGCATCGGTCGGGTGCGCAACGCGGCCGATGGGTGCCGGCGAAGACTGTGATTCGATGCCTTTCACGCCTGGCACAGCAGCTCGGCGGTCGCCTCATCGGTGACCAATACGTTCGCATATTGTGCCCGCAACACCGCGCTGATGATTTCGGTCTTGGCTTTGCCTCCCGACGCCAGCACCACACGTTCGATATCGCGCAGATCGGCGGGGTGGGCGGCCACCACGCGCGAATTCAGGTCACAATCGACGACGTTGCCATCGGCATCGAGATAGTGCCCGAGCAGATCACCCACCGCGCGATGGGCCTTCAGATCGGCCAGATCGTCTTCGCTGACCAATTCCAGGCGATGCAGCGTGGCTTGCATATCCATCTGACCGACGCTGCAGAGCGCAATATCGGCGGACCGCACGCGTGAGAACACTTCCTGCAGCACGAGCTGATTCACGAACAGATCGCGCGTCTTGGCGTCATCGGTATAAACCGGCGCCGCCATGTAATAACAATGGGCGGACAGCATATCCGCCAGGCGTGTCGCGGTTTCGTAGGCGCTGATTTCGGCGTAGCGCGTGAGTCCGCCCAGCATCGAGGCAATCGATGAATTACGAAGGTTTTGACGCTCAACGCCCTTGAGGCTGTGCCATAACGTCTCGCCCCAGCCAATCGCGATCTGCAGGTCGTGATTGAGCTGATCGCTCAGATAGAAACCCGCTTGCAGACCGATCGTGCGGGCGAGATTTTCGGGGTGGGCAGGCGCGGGCGTGACCACCGCGTCCAGGAGGCCGAATTTGGAGATCAGCTGCCCGGCAAGCCGTGTGCAGTTGCTGATATCCGAGTCCAGCCGGATCTGGATCAGGCCCTCGGCCCGGCAGGTTGCCAGAATCTGGTTGACCAGCGGCCGGCTCAACCCGACCCGCTTGGCCACTTCGTTCTGGGTCAACCCTTCGATGTAGTAGAACCAAGCGACGCGGATGCGTTGATCTTCACGGCTCATGGCGCCAGACCGGCGTCGACCGATCGAAGTGCGGGCGCGGCCTTTGTTGTCTTTCAAAGCGTGTGTCCTCGTCTCGCGGCTTGCAGGCAAACGGCCTCTACGCCCAGATCGAAAGCCAGGCGGTTGCCTCGCTTACTGTCCTTGGCCGATCGCCTGCTTCATCTGGCCGATGACGCGGGCGTAATCGTCCTGACCGAAGATGGCCGAGCCGGCGACGAAGGTATCGGCGCCGGCCTCGGCGATGTTGGCGATGTTATCCACCTTCACGCCGCCATCGACCTCGATGCGGATCTCGCGATCGGTGCCGGCGACCACCGTGTCGATGATATCGCGCGCCTCGGCGATCTTGCCCAGCGACTCATGAATGAACGATTGGCCGCCGAAACCGGGGTTCACTGACATGATCTGGATGATGTCGATCTTGTCGAGTACGTATTTCAGCCATTCCAGTGAGGTGGCCGGGTTGAACACCAGCCCGGTCTTGCAGCCGAGATCGCGCGCGAGTGCGAGGCTGCGATCGACGTGGCGCGTGGCCTCGGGGTGGAAAGTGATCGAGGCGGCCCCGGCGTCGGCGAAACCCCGGATCAGGTCGTCCACCGGCTCGCACATCAGGTGCACGTCGATCGGCACATCCGGATGCGAGCGCGCCAGGCGCTTGGCCAGCGCCGCACACACCGGCGGGCCGAAGGTCAGATTTGGCACGTAATGGTTGTCCATCACGTCGAAGTGGATCCAGTCGGCGCCGGCGGCGATGACGGCTTCGCATTCGTCACCGAGTGCGGCCATGTCGGCGGACAGGATCGACGGCGCGATCAGGGGGGTGAAAGGGGATCGACTCATGACAATAGGCCCGCTTGATAACCGTGGATTGCACCTGCTGGCTTCGGTACGCTCTGTTATGGCGGCTCCCGCGTCAAGACCGCGGCGCCTTCCTATCCCCTGCGCTCCGTATGATGCCGCCCATGGCGCGCGTGCCGGGCGCATGCCGAACAAGGAATCCGAATGGCCTATCTCATCGCGTTGCATTCGCTGGCCGCCACCATCTGGGTGGGCGGGTTGTTCTTTCTGGTTGGTGTGCTGCGGCCGGCGGCCTCGTCGGTGCCGCTGGGCGAGCGGTTGCCATTGTTGTCGATCGCGCTCGGCCGTTTCTTTCTGTGGGTCTGGATCGCGATCTTCACGCTGTTGGTCACCGGCTATGCGATGACGGGGCTGCTCGGCGGCATCGCCGTGGTGCCGGCCTATATTAACGTAATGCAGGCGCTGGCCTGGATCATGATCGCGCTGTATGCGCATATGTTCTTCGCGCCCTGGAAACGGGTGCGGGCGGCGCTGGCGGCCGGCGCGCTGGCCGATGCCGGCCGGGCCATGAATCAGTTGCGCCTGTTCGCCACCGCCAGTCTGTGGCTCGGGCTGCTGATCATCGCGATCGCCACCGGCGGCAGCTACGGGTTGCTGTAGCGGGCGCCTCGGGCGCGCGACGCGGCTGTTAAACTACGCGTCCGTGCAGCCCAGCCATCGATCGTCATGCCCGAAACGCTTTTTGAATCCGAACTGCACAGCCTGCCGCTGCTCATGCGCGGCAAGGTGCGCGATGTCTACGCAGTCGGTGTCGATTATCTGTTGATCGTGGCCACCGACCGGTTGTCGGCCTTCGATGTGGTGTTGCCCGATCCGATTCCGGGCAAGGGCGCGGTGCTCACCGAGCTGACCCATTTCTGGTTCGATCGCTTCGCCGGCACGGTGGCCGACCAGCGTGTCGACATGCCGCTCGAGCGGATTCTCGACGACGCCGAAATCGCGCAGGTCGCAGGCCGGGCGATGCTCGTGCGGCGGCTCGACGCGCTGCCGATCGAAGCGGTCGTCCGCGGTTACGTGATCGGCTCGGGCTGGAAGGATTACCAGGCCACCGGCGCGATCTCCGGCATCGCGCTGCCCGAGGGCCTGGCTCAGGCCGAGAAACTGGCCGAGCCCATATTCACCCCGGCGACCAAGGCCGCGGCCGGCGATCACGACGAAACCATCTCCTTCGAGCGTACCGCCGAGATCATTGGCCCCGAGCGCGCGGCCGAGGTGCGCGATGTCGCGACCGGCCTCTATCGCTCGGCGGCCGACTACGCGGCCGAGCGCGGCATCATCATTGCCGACACCAAGTTCGAATTCGGCGTCGATCAGAATGATCAGCTCGTGCTCATCGACGAAGTGCTCACCCCCGATTCCTCGCGCTTCTGGCCGGCCGACCAATACGCCACCGGCATGAGCCCGCCCAGTTTCGACAAACAGTACGTGCGCGACTATCTGGAAACGCTGGACTGGGACAAGACGGCGCCGGGGCCGCGTCTGCCGGCCGACGTGATCGCCAATACGGCGGCCAAGTACGCCGAAGCGCGCGACCGCCTGATCGGCCGCTGAACCTGGGTATGCGGCGGCACCGGATGCATCGCCATGATGAACTCGGCGTGGCGCGCGCGGCCTGAGTTGGCCGGGTCAGTGTTGGCCCGGCGGCGGGCAGGTTTTGCCGCAGTGGGCCAGCGTATGCGCGAGCCACTGGCGAATATCGCGATCCAGCTGTGTATCGGCTTTCGCCAACGCAGCTACGCCGCCGACGGCGTTCGCATTCGACGCCGGTGCGGTGGTCTGGAAGCGCTTCTGCGCGATCACTGCGCCGTTGTCGGCACGCAGCAGCGTGGCGGTAGCGCTGATCCGGCCCTGGCTGGCCGTGCGCGACGAGAAGTGCTGCGAGAAATCCGTCAGTTCGAGTTGCAGCGCGAGATCGGCCTGGCCGGAAGCGTTGGCGAGCACGGCCGGGAACAGCCCGGACGCCGATAGCGCATCCCTCAGATTGTCACCCACCAGCCGGGCCGGTGTGTCGGCCCACGCGGAGCGGGTATAGGCGGCAAGCTTGGCGTTGTTGGCGTAGTCCAGCCGGTACAGCATGCGTTTGGAATTCAGCCAGTCCGGTGCGCTGACCGGGCGCAGGTCCAGCGTATACCCGGTCGATGGCGTGCTGGCGCTTGTCGGTTCCGACGAGCCGGCGTCCAGGGTATAGCGCGTCGGATAGTGGTCGCCGCCACTGAGTACGCTGCAGCCGGTCAGGCCGAACATGGCGCTGGCAGCCATCACGACGAGCGCGAGCATGGCCAGGCGTTGGAAAAAACGGGGGCATGGCGTCATGTCGAAGTTCCTCATTGGCCGCCGGCGGCATGGAAACCGGGTTCGCCCGGCCCGGGGCGACGTGCCGGTGGGCCGGTGAGTACGCTCTGGGGCTTGGACGACAGTTCGGCGCCGAGCTTCTGGATCTGGCGCGCCGTGTCCTGCATCTGGCGTGTGAGCGCATCGATGTGCGGCAGCACCTGATTGTTCAGGTTACGCATCACGTCCTGGCTCGACTGGCCGACGTTCCGGGCCGATTTCGCCGCCTTGCCCGCTTTCTGGATCGCCGGGATCGCCTTGTGGGTCAGTTGGTCGACGCTGTCGACCGTATGCCGCAGTTGCTGGGTCAGTTTCGGCAACTGGGCCAGCGTCGGCTGGAGACTCTTTTCGGCCTCGGTGAGCTGGCGTGTCGCCTGATTGAGCTGGGCCAGGGTCTGGCTGATGTGTTTGGCGTTCTTGCCGCCGGTCAGATTCTGGACCTGGTCGAGGATTTGGGTGACCTTCTTCAGATCGGCCTGACCCCGGCTCTTGAGCCGGCCCAGCAGCCCCTTGTGCAACGGCATATGGGGCGGATTGCCGGACAACGCCGGCGCCGAGGGGTTGGGTGTGTGCAACGTCAGCGTGGACATCCCGGTGAGGCCCTGGGTGGCGAGTTGACCGTAGCTGGACTGCGTCAGCGGCACCGAGTCGCGCACCTTGAACACGATGCGGACCTTGTTGGCGTCGTGTGGATCGAAACCCACGCTTTCGATGTGCCCGACCTTGAGCCCTTTGAACTTGACCGGCGATTGGGCGCTGACGCCGCCCGCCGACTGGGTGGTCTCGATCACGATCGTGCGGTGTGCATTGCCACCGGTGGACAGCCATAAGAAGAAGCCCACCGCGCCGCCCCCGAAAACCAGGATGAAAATGACGGCGGCGACGATATGCGAACGGTATTCCATATCAGCTCTCGGCTGCCCCGACGGCATTGTCGTCGGCAAAAAAACGTTCGATGAACGGATGCGAAACGCGACGCACCTCGTCCAGCGTGCCCACGGTCAGGATACGGCCCTCGTCCAGAATCGCCACCCGGTCGGCTACGGAGGCCAGCGTCGACCGATCGTGGGTGACGATCAGCCCGGACAGGCCCATATCCTTGTGCAGATGTTTGTACAGCTGATGGAAATCGGTCGACGAGGCCGGGTCCAGGCCGGCGGTGGGCTCATCGAGGAACAACAGCTCGGGGTCGAGTGCGAGCGCCCGGGCCAGGGCCACACGTTTGATCATGCCGCCGGAGAGGGCGTCGGGCATCTGGTTGCCGACGTCGGGATCGAGGCCCACGGCCGCCAGCTTGAGGCTGACCAGGTCGGTGATCATCGACTCGGGCATGTGCAGTCCGTCGCGGCGCAGCTCCCGCATCGGGAACGCGATGTTGGCGAACACCGGCAACGAGCTGAACAGCGCCCCCTGCTGGAACAGCACGCCCCAGTGGCGGGAAAGCTGGCGCATGCGTGACTGATTCAGGTGCCAGAGGGGGACGCCCAGCACGTCGACCCGGCCTTCGTCGGGCTCGTTGAGGCCGATCAGATGTCGCAGCGTCAGCGACTTGCCGCTGCCGCTGCCCCCGATCACGGCCAGCGTCTCGCCCTGCTCCACGCGGAGATCCAGCCCGCGCAGAATCCAGCGCTTACCGATCTTCGCCCCCAGGCCGTTCACCTCGACCGCGGGCTGTGACTGTGCCTGCCGATCGGCCGTCATATCAGGCCCAGCTTGGCAAGAATGGCGCCGCTCAGGGCGTCGATGATCAAAATCAGCGCCAGGCCGACCACCACCGAGCGGGTGGTCTGGGAGCTCAGACTATCCGTATTGGCGCTAGCGGTGAGCCCGAAATAGCTGCCGACGAGGGCGATGATCAGCCCGAACAGCGCGCCTTTGCCAAGCCCGAGCCAGAAGTTGTACATCTGTACCGACTCCGGCAGACGGGCGATGAACAGTGCAAACGGCACGCCCAGATCGAACTGCGCCGTGGTGGCGCCGCCCATGATCTCGGCGCCGTCGGTCCAGACGACGAGCAGCGGCATGGTGATCATCATGGCGATCACGCGCGAGGTGACCAGGCGCAGCCGCGGGGAGCTGCCGAACGTCTTGAGCGCGTCGAGTTCTTCGGTCAGATGCATGCCGGCGATACCGGCGGTGATCGACGAACCGGCACGGCCGGCCTGGATGATGGCGGCAATGACCGGACCGAGCTCGCGCAGCACGGCCAGGCCCATCAGCCCGATGATGCGCTCGTTGGCGCCGAAGCTCGACAGCGTGACGCCGATCTGCAGGCTCATCACCACGCCGATCACATAGCCGGTCACCCCCAGCAGCACGACGGACGACACCCCGGAACGGTAGATCGCCGCGCTAATCTCGCGCGCCGGGATCAGGCGCCAGCGCACGGAAATGGTGGCGATATCGGCCATTACGCCGAACAGCAGGGCAATCATGCCGCCCACATGCCGGCCGATGGCGATCAGATCGCCGCCGAGACGATCGAGCAGATCGAGCAGCGACAGACGACTTTCGCGCGGCGGCATCTCGGGCTCGTCGGCCAGCCGCTCGAAGCGCTGCCGGTGCGGCTCGCGGCATGTGAGTTCGGCCGGTTCGCGCTTGCCCCAGGCCTGCCAGAGCAGCCAGGCGCCGGCGCTGTCCAGCGCGCTGATCTCGCTCAGATCCCAGGCCATGTCCTGGGGCGAATCCAGGGCATTGAGCGTCTCGACCAGCCGCTGCCGGTGGTCGCTGGCGGTGAACAGCCGCCAGGACCCGGTCAAGCGCGCGCAGCGGCGATCCTCGTCGTCCTCGATGTGCAGGTCGGGCGTTGATTGGCCATTGGGCCGCGCGCTACCGCTCATCGCGCGGGGCAGCCCGTACGCGGATCCGGCGCAACGGCGAACACAATGGGGACCAGAGGCATGATGAGGACAGTGGCGGCTCGAAACACGCCGACAAAACTAGCGCAGAACGGGCACGGCTCGCATCCGTATTACGCCGGGGCTCGCTTCATCGCACGCCGCACTTGCCGATCAGGAACCGCTGGACGATGCCGGCTGGTTGCCCAGCGCCGAATCCAGAATATTGATCACGGCGTTGTAGTTGGTGCTTTGATTATGCAACGCCTCGAACACGGCATAGCCGTACGGTTTGATGTGATGCGGCCCGCCGCGCTGATGCGGATTGGCGCCGTGGTTGAGCATGAAATGAACCATCTTGGGATCGTTGCGTTTGATGGCGAACAGCAACGGCGTGAGATGCTTCGAATCGGCGCGCGGATCGACCGCATTCACCTTGCCGCCATGCTTGAGATAGGCCTTGGCGCAACCATAGGCATCGGCCAGCGCGCCCTCGTGCTGAAAGATCTGGACCAGGCCGCCTGCCTGTTTGATCGCCTGGATGTCGGCCTTGTCGTGGTCGCTGGCGCAGTAGCGCTCGGCGGGCGATTCGGCCGGCTTTTGCGTCGCGGCCGCGGCTTTTTCATTCGGTGTCGGCTTGTTCGCTGCGCCGTTGCCTGACGCGTTTCCGGCCGGCGAGGACGTCGATGACGCCGGGGCCTGGCCGGGCGAGGGCTGGTTTGGCGCCGGGGCATGTCGCAACGCGCCCGTGCCGTAAATCGCCGCACCGATGATCGCGATGACGACGATCGCCGCGATACCGCCTTTTTTCACCAGGATCTCCTTGTTACTGGGAATCGTGCGACTGACCGAACAGTGCGTCGAGCTTGTCCTCGAAAGCGTGGTAGCCGAGATGTTCGTAGAGCTCGTCACGGGTCTGCATGGTGTGCAGCGCCGGCTTCTGGGTGCCGTGTTCGCGAATCGTGCGATATACATCGAGGGCGGCATTGGCCATCGCGCGCGAGGCCGAGAGCGGGTACAGGACCATCGCCACGCCCTGAGTCGCCAGTTGATCGGTGGTGTAGAGTTCGGTGGCGCCGAATTCGGTGATGTTGGCCAGTACCGGCACGCCCAGCGCGGTAAAGCGCGCATACATCGCCAGATCCGTCATCGCCTCGGCGAAGATATAGTCGGCGCCGGCCTCCACGCAGGCCGCGGCGCGTTCGACCGCGGCATCCAGGCCTTCCACGGCGAGCGCATCGGTACGCGCCATGATCTTCATCTCGTCGCGGGCGTCCACCGCGGCCTTGACGCGATCGACCATTTCGTCCTGCGAGACGATTTCCTTACCCGGCCGGTGGCCGCAGCGCTTGGCGGCGACCTGGTCCTCGATATGCACGGCCGCCGCACCGGCACCTTCCATGAGCTTGATCGAGCGCGCGATGTTGAACGCGCTGCCCCAGCCGGTATCGACGTCGACCAGCAGCGGCGTGTCGGTCGCATAGGTGATCCGGCGCACATCCTCGAGCACGTCGTTCATCGTGGTCATGCCCAGATCCGGCAGGCCGTACGACCAGTTGGCCACGCCGCCCCCGGATAGATAGACCGCGTTGAAGCCGGAATGCGCGGCGAGCATGGCCGCGTAGGCATTGATCGCGCCCACGATCTGCAGCGGCTGTTCCTTTTCGAGTGCGGCGGCAAAGCGTTGCGGTGCGGTCATGGCGACGATGTCAGTGGGGGATGTCGCCGGTCAGCTTAACGCAGGGGTCGTGCGTTGTGGCCGGCTGAGGGGCATTTCGTTGTCATTTACAGATGGGGGCGCGGTGCGAGACGGCGGCGCGCACGCGCCCGTTGTGGTGTATGGATTTGATCTGCGAGGCTTGTTAGAGGCTGGTTTCGCGCTGATGTGCGACGCATCAATTTGCGTCCGAGTAGCGGCCTTGCGATTCGCGGTTGTAAGTCTGGATCTCGGGGCTGAGTTTGGATATTGGGGTTGGTTGATTCCCGGTTTCGCACTGATGTGCGAGTCACTTTCGTTTGCTTGTCCAAACGAAAGTAACCAAAGAAAACGACACCCGCATCGGCGCCGGCTTTGCCGGTCCACTCCGATGCTCGCGGCGACGGTATGCGGCAAAAACTCGGGCCGCTTTGGCGGCCCTCAAACAGCTTGCCGCACCGGCGCAATGCGCCGGACACCCGTCGCCGCTGCGCGTCTCCGTCGCCTCAGACGGGCAGGAATACAGGCAATCCCCGCTCGGCTTGGCGGGCCCGGGCCGTATTGGGTCCCCGCCCGGCCGTCGTTGTAGGTCGGCTTGGGCCGCAGGCCGTAAGCCGACACGGCCACGCGCGCCCGTCCGATTATGCTCCGCTAATTCAGTCAGCGCGTGCCCAGAGCGTGGCTTCTGGCCGACACCTTAGGTCAACCACCGCACCGCAAACCGAATGAACCAGCGGGTGAAGGCGTTGTAGGGCGGCCGGAACAGAAACGCCAGCGAGAAGCGGTCGCGCAGCACGCTGCGTTCGTGCGAAAAAGCCCGGTAGCCGTAGTGGCCGTGGCTGTTGCCGATGCCGGAGTTGTTCACGCCGCCGAAGGGCAGTTGGCCGTGCAGGAAATGCATCATCGCCTGGTTCACGCAGGAGCCGCCGGCACTGGTGCGCGACAGCACTGTTTCGATGACGTAGTTGTCGGTGGCGTAGATATACAGCGCCAATGGCTTCGGCCGCGCGTTGATGGCCGCGATGGGCTGTTCGATATCGGTGTAGGTGAGAATCGGCAGCAGCGGGCCGAAGATCTCTTCCTGCATGATGCGGGCATTTTCGTCCACCTGTGTGAGCAGGGTGGGGGCCAGGAAACGATCGTCGTTGGCCGGCACCGTGCCCACCGGCAGCTCGGCGCCGCGTTCGATGGCGTCGTCGAGCAGGCCGCGCACGCGCTCGTAGTGTTTGTCGTTGACGATGCGGCAATAGTCGCCGTTGTCGGCCAGCTTTTCACGCGCGCCGTAGAGCGAATCCAGTGCGTCGCGGCAGGCGGCGATGAAATCGTTGCGGATGGCCTCGTGCACGTAAACATAGTCCGGCGCGATGCAGGTTTGGCCATTGTTGGCGAACTTGCCCCAGACCAGCGTCGTGGCGGCGGTCTTGAGCTTGGCCGAGCGGTCGACGATGACCGGCGACTTGCCGCCCAGCTCGAGCGTGACCGAGGTCAGATGCTTGGCCGCCGCGCCCATCACGATGCGGCCGACCGCTGGCGAGCCGGTGAAAAAGATATGGTCGAACGGCAGTTCCAGCAGCCGCTGCGACGTCTCGACCGCGCCCTGCACGACCGCGACTTCATCTTCGTCGAACAGTTCGGCCAGGAACTCGGCCAGAAAAGCCGCGCAGTGCGGTGTCATTTCGGAGGGCTTGAGGATGACCGTATTGCCGGCGGCGATCGCCGAGACCAGCGGGCCGAGCGACAGATTGATCGGGTAGTTCCAGGGCGAGATGATCAGGCATACGCCGCGCGGCTCGGTGCGCACTTCGGCCCGGGTGCCGAACATGAGCAGGGTGGGGCGCTTGCGCTTCGGCCGCATCCAGGACTTGAGCTTTTGCATCGCGTGATGCGCTTCGGCCACCACCGGCAGGATCTCGGTGACTTCCACCTCGGCGGCCGGCTTGGCGAAATCCGCATGGCAGGCAGCGTGGATCGCCTCGCGCCTTGCGAACATCAACGCGCGCAGGCGCGCGAGCTTAGCGATACGCTCGGCCGCGTTGGATGTCCGCAGCACCAGCGCCTTGGCTTGTTGTGCTTCGAACAGCCGATGGATACGTCCGGCATCGGTATCGGCCATGCTGTCGTCTACGGTATCGGCAGTCGGGTTTGGCTGCGCCGCGCTGTTCATAGGCTCCTCCCGGCGCGATGGCGCCGCTTTCATGTTTTTGTACCCGTCTGCTCGACAACTGTCGAACATGGCCGCGCTCGTCGATGGGGTCGGCCGCGGGGTGCGGCGAGTTGACCCGGTGACCTCGGCGTCATAAATTACATCGTATAATGTAAATAATACAGCGATGAGTGGCGTTCGGTTCGCCGGCATGGCTGTCGAGCCGGCGCTTTGTCTGATACGACGGGGCGTGCCGGCATCGTGCGCCGTACAAAAGGCCCCAGGAGGCGCGTCATGAGCGATGCACCGATCAGTCTTGCCGAAGCTCGGGCCTACGACAAAAAACGCTGGCTGTGGCCGATGGGGTTCGGCATCGTCATGCTGGTGGCCGCGGCCACGCTGGCGGGTTGGCTGAGTGGTTTGACGGTACTGATGTTTGCCGGACCCATCACGGTGTACGGCATCGTGCCGTTGCTCGATTTCACCATCGGCAAGGACAGTAGCAATCCGCCCGAGCGCGTGCTGGCCGCGCTCGAAGACGATCCGTTCTATCGTTACTCGACCTATATCTACGTGCTGGTGCAGCTGGTGCTGTTCGTCGGTGTGTGCGCCATCGTGGGTACGCAACCGCTCACCATCGGGCAGTGGCTGGGGTTCGTCTCGACCATCGGCATGCTGTCGGGCATTTCCATCAACACGGCCCATGAACTCGGACACAAAAACACGGTGATCGAGAGCTGGCTGGCCAAGATTGCACTCGCGCCGGTGGCCTATGGCCATTTTTATGTCGAGCACAACTTCGGCCACCACAGCCGCGTAGCCACACCGGAGGACCCGGCCAGCGCACGCATGGGCGAATCGTTCTGGCGCTTCCTGCCGCGCACCGTGCTCGGTAGTGCGCGTTCGGCCTGGCATATCGAGAAGCGCCGGCTGGCGCGCAAGGGGCTTTCGACGTGGTCGCCGCGCAACGAAGTGCTGCAGTCCTGGGGCATGACGGCCGTGCTCTGGATCGGGATGGTGGCGGCATTCGGCATTCAGCTGTTGCCGTTTCTGATCGTGCAGGCCGTGCTCGGCGCCTCGCTGCTGGAGGCCGTCAACTACTGCGAGCACTACGGCCTGCTGCGTCAGAAAGACGCCAACGGGCGCTACCAGCGCTGCCGGCCGGAGCATTCCTGGAACAACGACCACATCGTGACCAACATCTTCCTGTTCCATTTGCAACGGCATTCCGATCATCACGCCCATCCGACCCGGCGCTATCAGTCGCTGCGGCATTTCGACGAGGCCCCGGAGCTGCCCACGGGGTATGCCGGCATGATCGTGCTCGCCTATGTGCCGTGGCTCTGGTATCGCGTCATGGATCCGCGCGTGGCCAATCATTATGGTGGCGACATTCGGCGGGCCAATCTCGATCCGCGCCATCGCGACCGGCTCCTGGCGCGGTATCCGCCGCCGCTGACGTCGCCGTGACGACGGCCTTCATCGCCGCCGCGGCGGTGTTTTGGTAGCCTTGAGCGTAGTTTCAAAGGGCGCTGCCTCCCGGCAGCGCCCGTTTTTTGATCAACATGGTCTAGCGAGAGCGAGCAATGAAGAAGTGGCAATGCATCGTCTGCGGGTTCGAATACGACGAAGCCGAGGGGATTCCGGACGAGGGAATCGCGCCCGGCACCAAGTGGGAAGACATCCCCGACGACTGGACCTGCCCCGATTGCGGTGCGCCCAAGGACGACTTCGAAATGATGGAAGTCGACTAACGCATCGCGCGATGCGTCGCGTGAGCGTTGCGCGCCGGCCCGCGGCACCGACGACACTCGCGATTCCACGGGCCGTTGGCCCCACCGGGCGCCCGGCGCCTGGCGGGGCGCGCCGGCCCTGAACGTCAAAGAGGCACGAGCGCATGGACCCGATCATCATCATCGGCACCGGACTGGCCGGCTACAGCGTGGCCCGGGAATTCCGCAAGCACGACACCGCCACGCCGGTGATTCTCATCACCCGCGACGATGGCGCGAGCTACTACAAGCCCGATATCTCCGAGGCCCATGCCAAGGACAAGGGGGCCGACGAACTGGTGCAGAAGACGGCCGAGGAAATGGCCGCGATGCTCGATGCCACCGTGCGCACGCACGAACAGGTCGAGGCCATCGACCGCGAGGCGCATCAGGTGCAACTGGCCAGCGACACGTTGGGTTATTCCAGGCTGGTGCTGGCCTGGGGCGCCGATCCGATCGTGCTGAACCTGGCCGGCGATGCCGCGGACCGTGTCCACAAGGTCAACAACCTGATGGATTATCGCGCGTTTCGCGATAATCTCGAGGCGGGTTCGCACGTGGTGATTCTCGGCGCCGGGTTGATTGGCTGCGAGTTTGCCAACGACCTGATCCAGTACGGTTACAAGGTCTCGGTGGCCGATCCGGCCGGCTGGCCGCTCGCCCAGCTCGTGCCGGAAGCCGCGGGCGAGGCGGTCAAGAGCGCACTGGCCCACGCCGGGGTCGATTGGCATCTGGGGCACGCGGCCACCGGCGTGCATCAGGGGGACGACGATCGCTACCATGTCGTGCTCGACAACGACTCGCAGATCAATGCCGATGTCGTGCTCTCGGCGGTCGGCCTCAGGGCCGGCACCGCGCTGGCCGAGGCGGCCGGACTTGAGGTCGACCGCGGCATCGTGGTGGATCGTACGCTGGTGACCTCGGATCCCGATATCTACGCGCTCGGCGACTGTGCCGAGGTCGACGGCCACTGGCGGCCTTACGTGGCCCCGCTCATGCAATGCGCGCGCACGCTGGGCAAGACGTTGGCCGCGGGCGCGGATGACGAGCCCGGCCAGGTCAAGTACCCGACGCTGCCGATCATCATCAAGACCCACGTCTGCCCGGTGATCGTCTACCCGCCGGTCAACCCGCACGGCGAGTGGCAGATCGAGCGCGACGGCACGGCGGTGGAAGGGCGCTTTGTCGACGGCGACGGTCGGCTGCAGGGTTTCGTGCTCACCGGCGAGGCTACGCAAAAGCGCCGCGATTACATCAAGGAAGCCCCGGCGCTGCTGGACTGATCGCCGCGCCGCCGTGCCGGGTGCACCGTGATCGGGTGGATGGCGCGCCCGCCAGTGCCGGCTCGAAGCGGCGCCTGCCGCCCGGGGTTTGATCTACCGCCGGGCGCGCCGCGCCCCAAGCCAGAACCAGACAACGACGATCAGGAAGGCGGCCGCGCACAGATAAGACAACGGCTTGAGATAATGCTCGATCGCGCCCCAGTGCGCGCCGAATTCGTAGCCGGCCACGGCCAGCGCCAGATTCCACGGCAATGAGCCGAGCAGGGAATACAGCAGGAAGCGGCCCAGCGGCATCTCGCCGATACCGGCCGGCAGCGAGATGAAGGTCCGGAAGGCCGGCAGCAGGCGGGTCACGAACACCGTGACCTCACCGTAGTGCGCGAACCACGCTTCAGCGCGCTCCAAATGTCGTTCGTTGAGCCATATATAGCGGCCGTAGCGCCGGATCAGCGGCCGGCCGCCCCGACGGCCCACGACATAGGCGATCCAGCTGCCGGCCACGTTGCCGAGGGTGGCCGCCGCGACCACGCCCCACAGCGACAGCGCGCCCTGAAATGCGAGAAATCCCGCCGCCGGCACCACGAGTTCGCTCGGGATCGGGATACAGGCGGATTCCAGCGCGCTCAACACGAAGACGGCCAGCAGACCGTAGTGTTGGACGAAGGCGGTCAGGGCATCAGACACAAATATTCTCCGGGATAAGCGCTCAGGAAACGGCGGCTGCCGCCATCGGGGCGGGGCTCGTCGTGCGCCCTGCCAGCGTGGCCAGAACGCGCCCGGCCAGGCGCGCGCCCTTGATATTGCCGGCCATCGGCCCGAGCTGCAGGCTGGCCGGGCGCCCGGCGACGTGCAGGCCGGGCGCGGCTGCCAGCTCGCGATCCAGATGCAGATGGCCGGCAGCGTCGGTGGCCAGATCGAAATCCGCGATCGCCCGGCCCAGTACGCTGTCGGCATCGGGCCGATTGCCAAAGCCGGTGGCCAGGATCACGCGCTCGGCGTCGATGCGACGGCCGTCGGCCAGCACCACGCCGGCTGCGCACAGCCGTGCCGGTTCGCCCCGTCGCCAGGCGAGCGCGCCGCTGGCCAGCGCCGATGTGATGGCGCTGTAAATATCCGGCGGCAGCGTGCCGGGTTGCCGTGCCTGGGCGAGCAGTGCCGTGCGCTCGGCCCACGAGGCGTCGGCGAACGGTGCCAGGCAGCGCGGGCCGGCATAGCACGGGTCGGAATCGAAATCCGCGCGCACCGGCGGCTGGCGCGTGAGCCAGCACACGCGATGCCCGGCGCCGATGGCCCGCAGGGCGAGCTGGGCGCCGGTGATACCGCCGCCCACGATTACCGTGGCGCGGCCGGGGGCGCCGAGCGCGAAATGCCAATCGAAGACATGTTCGGCCGCTTCGAGCCCGGCCGGACGATAAGGGCGGTTCGGGCCGGTCGCCAGCACGACGCGTCGGGCCGTCGGGGCGTCGTCGTCGAGTTCGACACGCCAGGTCCCGTGTTCTCGGCTCAGGCGCCGCGCGCGGCGCGGTATATGCCGCGGTGTGCCCAGTTCGGCCCGGGCGTGGGCGTCGAACAGGGCCAGTAACGGGCGGCGGTAGTAGCCGAGTGCGTGGGCTTCGTCGTAGCCACGCGCGGCGGCGAAACGCCGCAGGCTGTCGGCCCGCGCGCCGAGATGATGCGCGTTGGAAGAGCGCAGGTAGCGCATACCACAGGCCGCGGCCCGGGCCCGCCAGGCGGCCATCGCCGGCATCGGATCGACCACGGCGAGCCGGGCCGCGGGCGCGGCCTGGGCGATCGAGGCGGCGATGAAGCGGCCGTGCGGGCCGCCGCCGATGACGAGCCAGTCGTAATCGGTCGGGGCGCGCGGGTGGCCTTGTACGGTCGTGGTCATATGTCCGGTTCGACCGGCCTTGCAATGGCCGTGATCCTATCATTCGGCCGCGAACAAAACCGAGATGCTGGCCCCAAGCGATTGCGTGTGCTCGCTTCGGCGCACCAGCGAGCGCCGGTCCGGCTTTGCGGTTTTGCAGGCGCCCGGGGCGGACTGTTAACGAGAATCAGAACGGCTCAAACACCGGTAAAAAAGCTGTGTTAAAACGCCGGCCTGTTGGGCGAGCCGCACCCCGGCTTGCTGTTTGGAACCCGGCGCACGAGAGGGAACATGATGAGTCATCGCTACCAGCGGCACCATGAACATCACAACAGTCATCGGCTGGGGTGGCTGCGCGCCTCGGTACTCGGCGCGAACGACGGCATCGTGTCGGTGTCCAGTCTGGTGCTCGGCGTGGCCGCCGGCCAGGCGGATGCCAAGAGCGTAATGCTGGCCGGCATCGCCGGGCTGGTGGCCGGCGCGTTGTCGATGGCGGCCGGCGAATATGTCTCGGTCAGTTCGCAGTCCGACACCGAGCGCGCCGACCTGGAGATGGAGCAGCGCGAGATCGAAGCGCATCCGGAGGCCGAGCACGCCGAGCTCAAGGGCATCTACATCGAACGCGGTCTCGACGAGCCACTGGCCGCGCAGGTCGCCAGCGCGCTGATGGCCCATGATGCGCTGGGCGCGCATGCTCGCGACGAACTGGGTCTGTCGGACAATACCGCGGCGCGCCCGCTGCAGGCGGCGCTGGCATCGGCGGCGTCGTTTGTCGTGGGCGCCGCGGTGCCATTGATCGTGGTGCTTGTTGTCAGCCGCGCGGCGGTTCTGCCGGCCGTCTCGATCAGCGTGCTGCTGGCCTTGATGGTGCTGGGCGCATTGTCGGCCCGGGCCGGCGGCGCGCCCATGCTCAAGTCGGTGGCGCGGGTGACGCTCTGGGGCGCGATCGCGATGGGCGTGACCTCGGTCGCGGGTCTGCTGTTCGGGGTGGCCGTGTAGGGCGGCAACCCCAATCGGCGCGACCCCGCATGGCGCGAAAAAGCGCCGGGATAGGGTGTTGAATCGGCTTGTTAGCCTAGGGCGCGCAGCTGTTTCGCCGTCAACAACCAGCGCAGGGTGCCGGTGCCGCCGTCGGGCGCGCCGGGGAATTCCAGCAAGGCTGCGCCGGCTTTCTTGAAGGCCAGCAGCCGGTCGCGCCGGCGCGTCAGGCTCCAGGATACCCAGGTCGCCAGATCCGGCTCGTGGCCCACCAGCATCACGCGGTGCTCGCCGAAATGGGTGTGCAGCCAGTCGTCCAGCGCTTCCATATCCACCGGCGGGGCGAGCACCTCGGCCTCGTCCACCGGCGGGTCGTCCAGATAGCCGGCCAGGATCTCGGCGGTCTGGCGCGCGCGCAGCAACGGGCTGGTCAGGATGTCGTCGATGGGCATGTCGGCCAGCGCCGCGCGCAGGCCGGCGGCGGCTGCGCGCGTGCGCCGCTCGCCGTGCGCGGTGAGCGGGCGCTCATCGTCGGACAATCCCATGCTGTGGGCTTCGTCGCGATCCAAGGCAATGCCGTGGCGAATAACAATCACGTCCATGCCGGTATTGTCGCCTGTCTCGGTGTCGTCGTCATTACGGGCGGCGCAAGGCCGCGCGGAATTTGGCCGAAGCTATCGAAAACGGCTGCGATCACAACAAAAACAATCGTCATCTTTTCCGACAGTCGCAAGCGCTTGGCGGTGAAGGTATCCCTTGGCATGACGGCTTTCAGTGCTTGGCGCGGGCCGGGCGTTCGCCGGGCCGTGAAGACACAAGGCCGCGCCGAGGGCGGGGCGTGTCGGCGAATCGTTAACCAGCGCGGCAAAGCCTTGTCTACCGGCGCATCGCGGCATTTATCCCACGATTTATCCACAGCGTTGTGCACGGCTTGTTCACCGCGGTCACACAACATGTAGTGATTTGAGGCCCCAAAACGGGTTCTTGACCACAGTATCTAGTGGGGTATCTTGTTTGTCCAACGACGCGGTTTCCGGCTGTCCACCGCGTCGAGGGCAAGACTCTTTCACGGCGCGTTGCGGCGCAACGCAGCCAACCAGCGCGGAGACGACATGGCACAGGCAGAGATTTCCGAGCGCGGCGAAGCGCGCCAGCAGCACGGCGAGACCGCGGGCGGGCAGAGCTACGGCGCGGCCATCGAGGCCACCAAGCCCGGCGCTTACAAAGTGATTCGGCGCAACGGCAAGGTTACGCCGTTCGATGCCTCCAAGATCGAGCTCGCCGTGACCAAGGCGTTCATCGACGTGGAAGGCCAGCAGGGCGCGGCCTCCTCGCGCATCCGCCAGACCGTCAAGGACATCACCGAACAGGTGGTCCAGGGGGTGACCCGCAGCCTGCCTGGCGGCGGCGCGGTGCACATCGAGGACATCCAGGACTACGTCGAGCTGGCGCTGATGCGCTTCGGCGAGCACAAGGTGGCGCGTTCCTACGTGCTCTATCGCGAGGAGCGCGCCCGCGAGCGTGCGGCCAAGCAGGCCGAAACGGGCGCGACCGACGCCCCGGCCGCTGACCGCGAGATCCAGGTCACCTTCAACAACGGGGCCACCGCCGAACTCGATCGCGACCGCCTGACGCGCGTGATCACTGAGGCCTGCGAAGGCATCGACGGCGTCACCGCCGACACCGTGCTGGCCGATACGCTGAAAAACGCCTACGACGGCATCACCGAAGACGAGCTGTCCACCGCGCTGATTTTGTCCGCGCGTCAGCGCCTGGAAGCCGAGCCCAACTACGGCTCGGTGGCCGCGCGCCTGCTGATGGACAAGCTGCGCCACGAAGCGCTGACCTTCCTGGCCGAAGGCGAGGTGGTGTATGCCACCCACGCCGAGATGCGCGAAGGCTATACCGCCTATTTCAAGGATTTCATTGCCCGCGGCGTGCATCACGAACTGCTCGACCCGCGTCTGGGCGAGTACGACCTGGACATGCTCGGCAACGCGCTGATTGCCGATCGCGATCTCGAGTTCACCTATCTCGGCCTGCAGACGCTCTACGACCGCTACTTCATCCATTACGATTCCAAGCGCTTCGAGCTGCCGCAGGCGTTTTTCATGCGCGTGGCCATGGGCCTGGCGATCAACGAGATCGAGCGCGAAGAAAAAGCGATCGAGTTCTACAAGCTGCTGTCGAGCTTCGACTTCATGTCGTCCACGCCGACGCTGTTCAACTCCGGCACGCTGCGCCCGCAGCTGTCCTCCTGCTACCTGACGTCGGTCGACGACGATCTGCACGGCATCTACGAAGCGGTGCAGGACAACGCGCTGCTGTCCAAATTCGCCGGCGGCCTGGGCAACGACTGGACCAACGTCCGCGCCATGGGCGCCCACATCAAGGGCACCAACGGCAAGAGCCAGGGCGTGGTGCCGTTCCTGAAGGTGGTCAACGACACGGCCGTAGCAGTGAATCAGGGCGGAAAACGGAAGGGTGCGGTCTGTGCCTATCTGGAAACCTGGCACAAGGACATCGAGGAATTCCTCGACCTGCGCAAGAACACCGGCGACGATCGCCGCCGCTGCCACGACATGAACACCGCGAACTGGATCCCGGACCTGTTCGTCAAGCGTGTGCTGAACGACGAGAACTGGACGCTGTTCTCGCCCGACGACGTGCCCGAGCTGCACGATCTGACCGGCAAGGCGTTCGAGCAGGCCTACGCCGGCTATGAAGCCAAGGCCGAGGCCGGCGAGATCACCAACACCAAGACGCTTCCGGCCGTCACCCTGTGGCGCAAGATGCTGTCCATGCTGTTCGAAACGGGCCACCCGTGGTTCACCTTCAAGGACCCGTGCAACCTTAGATCCCCGCAGCAGCACAAGGGCGTGGTACACAGCTCCAACCTGTGCACCGAGATCACGCTCAACACCTCGCCGGGCAAGGAGATCGCGGTCTGCAACCTGGGTTCGGTGAACCTGCCGCAGCATATCGAAAACGGTCAGCTGAACACCGAGAAGCTCGAGCGCACCATCAACACTGCGATGCGCATGCTCGACAACGTCATCGAGTACAACTACTACAGCGTCAAGACCGCGCGCGATTCCAACCTGCGGCATCGCCCGGTCGGCATGGGCCTGATGGGCTTCCAGGACGCGCTGTACAAGCTCAAGCTGCCGTACGAGTCGGAAGAGGCCGTCGAGTTCGCCGATCGCTCCATGGAGCAGATCAGCTACTACGCCATCCAGGCTTCCACCAACCTGGCCGAAGAGCGCGGCGCCTACAGCTCGTTCAAGGGCAGCCTGTGGGATCAGGGCATCCTGCCGATCGATTCCATCCAGCTGCTGCGCGAGAACCGCGGTGAAGAGTATCTGGACCAGGACGAGAGCCAGACGCTGGATTGGGAAACCCTGCGCACCCGCATCCAGCAGGTCGGCATGCGCAACTCCAACTGCATGGCCATCGCCCCGACGGCGACCATCGCCAACATCACGGGGGTCTCCCAGTCGATCGAGCCGACGTACCAGAACCTGTACGTCAAATCGAACCTGTCGGGCGAGTTCACCGTGGCCAACCCGTACCTGGTCGAAGACCTCAAGAGCCTCGGCCTGTGGGACGCGGTGATGGCCAACGACCTGAAGTACTACGATGGCTCCGTGCAGGCGATCGACCGTATCCCGGACGAGCTCAAGGTGCTCTACAAATGCGCCTTCGAGATCGACCCGCGCTGGCTGGTCGAATCCGGCTCGCGTCGCCAGAAGTGGCTGGATCAGGCCCAGAGCCTGAACCTCTACATGGCCGAGCCGTCGGGCCGCAAGCTCGACGAGCTGTACAAGCTGGCGTGGAAGAAGGGTCTGAAGACCACCTACTACCTGCGCACCATGGGTGCCACGCACACCGAGAAATCCACCATCAGCGATCACCGGCTGAACGCGGTGGCCAACGCGGGCAAGGGTTCCGGTGGCGGCCATGGTGGCTCCGGTGCCGCGAACGGTGGCTCGGCAGCCAACGGCGGCGGGATTTCGGCCCATGGCAACGGGAGTGCGCGCGCCTCGGCGACGAGTACCGCGCCAGCCCCGGCCGCTGCACCCACCGCGCCCATGGCCTGTGCCATCGACGACCCGGATTGCGAGGCCTGCCAGTAAAGCCAGGGCAAAGGCAAAGACATGCGTCCGCAGATCAACGCAGATTCACGCAGATGAAAGACAAAGCGACAAGCCGTTCTTGTTATTTGCGTGCTTCGCGTTCATTTGCGGACGTTTTTCTCGCCCGCGCTGATCGCCTGAAACAGAACAACGTTTTTTAACGAAGCAAAGCAACCAGGAACACACCATGCTCGACTTCGAAGACACCCCGCGCCAGGGTATTCCGAACCGCGACGCGCACAAGGCCGGTTCCACGTCCAACCCGAACCCGGCCGGCGCCAGCCCGGATCCGTTCGCGCTTGAGCGTGAAACCAAAGCCCCGCAGCCGGGCCATGCCGACGGCGTGACCGGCCTGGAACAGGTCGAGCTCGGCGGCAACCGCGTGTCCGTCGACGAAAAGCAGATCATCAACTGCCGCGCCGACGTCAACCAGCTCGTGCCCTTCAAATACACCTGGGCCTGGGACAAATACCTCAACGCCTGCGCCAACCACTGGATGCCGCAGGAAGTGAACATGGCGGCGGACATCGCCACCTGGAACGACCCGAACGGCCTGACCGACGACGAACGCCTGATCCTCAAGCGCGGCTTCGGCTTCTTCTCGTCTTCCGAGTCGCTGGTGGCCAACAACATCGTGCTGGGCATCTTCCGGCATCTCACCAACCCCGAGTGCCGCCAGTACCTGCTGCGCCAGGCGTTCGAGGAAGCCGTGCACGGCCACTGCTTCCAGTACATCGTGGAAAGCCTCAACCTCGACGAGGGCGAGATCTTCAACATGTACCGCGAACTGCCCAGCGTGCACAACAAGGCCGCCTGGGCCCTGCAGTACACCCAAAGCCTGTCCGATCCGAACTTCAAGACCGGCACCCCCGAGAACGACCAGAAGTTCCTGCGCGACCTCATCGCCTTCTACTGCGTGTTCGAAGGCATCTGGTTCTATGCCGGCTTCGTGCAGTTCCTGTCCTTCGGTCGCCGCAACAAGATGACGGGCACCGCCGAGCAGGTGCAATACATCATGCGCGACGAGTCCATGCACCTGAACTTCGGCATCGACGTCATCAACCAGATCAAGATCGAAAACCCGCACCTCTGGTCCGAGGCCTTCCAGGAAGAAGCCCGCACCATGATCGACGAGGCCATGCACCTCGAAATCGAATCCGCCCACGACACCATGCCGCGTGGTGTGCTCGGCTTGAACGCCAGTATGTTCGACGAGTACATGAAGTTCATCGCCAATCGGCGTTGCTCCCAGATCGGCCTGGCCGAGCTGTATCCCGGCGCGGAAAATCCGTTCCCGTGGATGAGCGAGATGATGGATCTGAATAAGGAGAAGAACTTCTTTGAGACCCGGGTTATTGAGTATCAGACGGGTGGGGCGCTTAGCTGGGATTGATTTTGTGATTTAAAAGCGGGCTTCGGCCCGCTTTATATTTTGGGGCTTAGTTTTCTGAGTAAGCGATCCGAGATAAACAAACTTTCTTTGGATGGTCGAACTGATATCCCTGTATTTTTGGAAAGAGCGAGCGGGGTGAGGCCTTGAGTATCGCGGACACGTTCAAGCAGTTTCTCGGCAATCTTGCAGTCGACAACGCTCAAACGATTTCGGATCGGTATGGGGAGATTACCAGCGCGCTCAACAAAACATTTCGTGACACTGAATCCAAAACCGCGAATACGCTGCAAGTCGGCTCATATGGGCGTTATACCGCCATCAAGGGCATCTCGGATCTCGACATGCTCTATATCATGCCGAAGTGCAAATGGGGTCAATATAAGGACGGTGGCCAATCCAAATTGCTTTCCGATGCCGCCGCCGCCATTCGTGCTCGATATCCCAGCACCACTGTCAAGATAGATAGGCTAGTTGTACAGGCGCTCTATTCAAATTTCCGGGTAGAGGCACAGCCCGTATTTGAACAGGAAGACGGCAGCTTCAAGTACCCCGATACGTACAACGGCGGCGCTTGGAAAATTACCAAGCCGCGGGAAGAAATTCGGGCGATCTCTGAGTTCGACACTCAGAAGAACAAGAATCTTCGAAGGCTTTGTAAGATGGCACGCGCTTGGAAAAACAAGCACGGCGTCGGGATCGGTGGGCTCTTGATCGACACACTGGTTCACAACTTTCTTAAATCGAGCGGCGACTATGACGAAAGGAGCTATCTCTACTACGACTACATGAGCCGCGATTTTTTCGCTTACCTCAAGGAATTGCCTAAACAGGACTACTTCGCAGCGCTGGGCAGTGGCCAGCGTGTGAAAGTAAAGAAGAATTTCCAGCGCAAGGCGAAGAAGGCGCACGAGCTCTGCCTCAAGGCCATTGAGGCAGAGGGCAACAACAACCGGAATGACAAGTGGCGCGCCGTATATGGTCGGCTGTTCCCCGCCGCCGAGAAGGTGCAGAAGGCAGCGCTCGCGGATCGCGCGGGCCACGGCGTTCGCATGACGGAGGAGTTCCCCGGCGACGTGTTCGCCACCATCGACATACGGAACAACATCCGCATCGACTGCCAGGTGGAGCAGAGCGGTTTTCGACCCGCGTCACTCAGGGAGATGTTGAGCAACCGTGCCCTTTTGATGCCCCGCAAGAAACTTACCTTCTCAGTGGTCGAAACGGATATCATCGGTCCCTACGGTCTGTTCTGGAAGGTGCTCAACCGGGGGCAGGAGGCAATCGATCGGAATTGCATTCGTGGGCAAATCGTCGCTGACGATGGGTACAAGTCGACGGTCGAGCATACGAAGTTCAAGGGCGACCACGTGGTTGAGTGCTACGCCCTTGTTGATGGCGTGGTTGTCGCGACCGATCGCATTCACGTGCCCATCAGCGCAAATCAAGAAGACTACGATGACTAAGGAGGGTCTTCTCCGCAGCATCGCCGAGACGGGCTACAACGTTGGGATCGGCGCGAAGAAAAATTTCGCTACGCACGACATTGTGCAAAAAGCTCCCGGCCTTATCGGTTTCATATCGCTCGCTGTCGGAGTCTTCGCGCTCATCTATGACCCGCTAAACAGCAAGTGGGTGGCCGCGGCCCTCGTGCTGCTTGGCATCGCGAGCCTCTATGTCACGCAGTACGATCACGACAAGGTCGCCTACGGTGAAGAGGGAGAGCGGCTCACAGTTTTGTTTTATCAGTTGAGAGACCTCTACCGGGACGTGCAGGCAACGGTTGATAACGAAGATCTCGCAGCCTACCGCCAGCGCTTGGATGACCTCCGAGATGAGGTGACTAGCTCGAACCAGTCGAAGCAAATCTTATTCAGCGACTGGTATGCCCACTATAAATTCTTCTGGCAGCACCAGATCGAATGGATCGATGAGCAAAAGCAATTCACTTTTTGGCGCGATAAGGTGCCGCTGTCCTTCTCGCTCGCCTGTTTGGTTGCGCTTATCTCCATAATAGTCGGCGCAATTATCCATTTGTGAATAATACGTATCTGCTTTCAGGTTTGGTATTCCGCTGTGCATAAAGCAGGTGAATCCGTTCGTTTTGTAAAGATATAAAGGGATTGGCTGCTTTGAGAGTAAATGTAGAGGAGCTTGCGAGCATCGAATATCACGGAAGCTCCGGCTCAACGCAATCGTGTTTGAAGGCGCTTGCTCGATTGTTTCACTATAGTAATAAAGTCCGGTTCGCTTATTTAATTACTCAGGCGGACCACCACGGTTTCCTATTAAACGTCAACGAATCCGAGCAAATTGCCATAGCCGTAGGTTTTCGTTCCGGGTATTCAGGCGAGGGGCCTCGTGGTTTGGTTTCCGCATTTAGGCTCTTCGAGTTCTTTGGCATCGATATTGAAGAGGTCGAAGTATCAAGCGAAATAATGATGCGTTTTGAGCATTGCGCGTTAAAGTACGAGGATGTTTCTTGGATTGAAAGTGCCCATCCTGTTAGACCGGCCCGGATTTACGACTATATATTATCGATCCAAGGCGATTACGAAGAATTTCCCATCGAGTTCTCTAGGCTATTTCCCGCATATTTTTCGCTAGCAGGTGTAGATGAGCGAATCCGAGATTTAGCACTCCGATTCAGTGACGATCCGGATGGAGCCTTAATTGAGGGCTATCGGCGGTTGGAGCAATGTGTCAAAGCTCGGATAGGCGAGAAAGAAAAAACAGGCGCGAAACTTTTCTCTACAGCATTTCAAGGCGATCGTTCGACCCTTTATTGGAGCGACGAATTGCCGGATGCGGAGCATGTCGCTCGAGCTAAGTTGTTCGAAGCGGTGTTTGGGACATACCGAAATCCTAGAATGCACTGTTCCCAGTCCACGATTGATGGCCCGAGTCCGGAGGATGCCGCTGAGTTTTTGGCTCTTAACGAATTATTCTTACTCGAAGCAGCCGCAATTCTGCGTCCAGGCTGTGAGTGAGTGGGCGAAGGTTGTCGCGGCTCTCGGCAGCTTGTCATGTCAGATTGTTTGATTTGCGCCGCTGCCGGCAGCTTGAACCGTCTTGAGTCGCCTTATTCTAGGACCATAGAGTATCTCCTAAATACTATTAACCATGCTAGGTGATATTCATTAAAACTAGGATGGATTGGTTTAATTATTAGTATGCTTTTTCTCCGCCTTATTTGCGGCGTTGAAGTTACTTATTCGAGCGAATACTAGGGCCACGAAGACTGCTGTCAATGGCCAACAGAACTGACCCACTTTTGGCCAACAAAAATGACCCACCCGTGAAGGTCAGCTGAGCGTTTTCTGCTTCAGCCGATAGCTCTCGCCTCCGAGCATGTAGAGATGCGAGTGATGGATGATCCGGTCGATGATCGGCACCGCCACATTGTCGTCGTGGAAGAACTCGCCCCATTGGGTGAAGTCCTTGTTGGTGGTCACGATCAGCGAGCGGTACTCGTAGAACCGGTTGATCAGCTGAAACAGCGCATAGCGCGCCGCCCTGCTCATGGGCAGATAGCCGAGCTCGTCGATCACCAGGGCATCGACCTTGGCCAGTTGCGTCAGCTTTTTCTTCAGTTCGCCTTTCATCTCGGCCAGCTCCAGTTCCTCGACCAGATCCAACGCGTTCTTGAAGCGCACCTTGTAGCCCGCCTCGACCGCGTGCTGGCCGATGCCGATGGCCAGGTGCGTCTTGCCCACGCCCGGCGGGCCGATGAACACCAGATTCTCGCGGTTATCGAGGAAGGCGAAGTCGAGCAAGGCCTTGACCTGGCGCTTGGTGATCGTGGTCTGATGGCGGTAATCGAACGCCTCCAGCCGTTTATCGGCCGGGAACCGCGCCTGGCGTCGGTTAAGCTCGATGCGCCGGGCCTCGCGGCTTGCACGCTCGTGCTCGGCCAGCATGTCGGCGAACATAAGGTACGAGACCTCGTTGGCCTCGGCCTGGCGGAGCAAGTCGGTCAGATCGTCGGCGATGGCGCCCAGACGCAGGCTGCGGTAACGCCCGGTGGTGAGCTCAAGCGTTCCCATGGGTCACCTCCGGCTGGCCGCTGGGGTGGCCCAGTCGGGCGTAGGCGGTCAGATCCAGGGGCGCGGCGTGAACGGCGGCCGGCGCGTTCGCCCCGGGATCTCGGCCGCGTTGTTCGGCGCAACGCGCGGCGTCCAGGCGTTGCTTGAGCCGGCCGGCGGTCAAGCCGTCGCGTTCGACCCACGTCTCGAGTTGACTGAGATCCAGATCGGGCGCGGCCTCGAGCAGGCGCGCCGCGCCGGCCAGTTGATCCCGGGTGTGCCGCGGCATGGTCGCCCGCAGGCGGTCACACAGGCGTTGACCCAGGTCGGCGCCGAGGCGCGCGCGGATCCGGGCCTCGAGATCGGCGGTCTGCGCGGCGTGATCGCGGTAATGATCGGTGTTGCGCTGGACGCGGCCCTTGCCGTGGCACACGGCATGGGTGGCCACGACGTCGCCGCTGTCGAGATCGACGATCTGCAGGTCGGCGCCGGCTTCGGTCACGCCGACCCGCCCGCGTTGGTAGGCCATGGGCACCGAGTACTTGTTGGCGCACCACGAGATCAGGCCCGTCTTGTCGACCTGGCGGTGGGCCGGCCCTGCAGCATCGCGCCCGACGCAAGCCGGCGTCAGATAGGGGCGCAAGTGCGCCTGCTCCTCGGCTTCGAACCGGGCCCGGGGCGGCTGGCCCGTGGTGCCATGAAGGCGCACGTTGGCGACGGTATCGAGCCACTGTTGCAGATGGCCGCGCAGGTCGGCTTCGTCGGCGAAGGTATCGCCATACAGGGCATCCTGCTTGACGTACTTCACTCCGGCCTCGACCTTGCCCTTGCTTTCCGGGTCATAGCCCCGACAGGCCTCGATGCGAAAACCCGCCGTCGTGGCATAGGCGTGAAACGCCGGGTTCACGTCGAGTTCCCGGAACTGCTCGTGGAGTACGACCAGCTTGGTCTGGTCGTACACGCATTCTGCCGGGCAACCGCCGAAATAACGGAACGCTTCGTCGTGCAAGGCGATGAAGTCGGCCGTGTCCAGCGGCTGGAAGCGCACGCCGACGTAAGCCAGGCGGGAGTAGGACAGCACGAACACGACGAAGTACACAGGCCGCGGCTGGCCGCCGATCATCACCTGGCGCAGCTCGCCGGGATCGACCTGGCACTGCACGCCGGGCACCGTGTCCAGCACCGGCGCGTAGTAGCGCGTCTGCACGGTGTTGAGGGTCGTCTTCATCTGCCCGACATAGCGCCGCAGACTGCGATCGGAGACGTCCAGCTCGCCCACCTTGTCTCGTAGCTTGCGGGCGATCTTGACGCTGCTCAGCCGCGGATAGGTCCGCAACAGCCAGGCGATGTAGGGCCGGTGCGCATCGAGCTTCTTGTGACGGCCTCGGTCCGACTGTGCCGCCTCGATCGTGGCCTCGTCGGCGCGGAGATATTTGCGCACGGTGTTGCGCGACACGCCCAGCTCCTGGCCGATGGCCCGGATCGACAGCCCTTGCCCGCCGTCGTATAGCGCCTTGATTTTATGAATCATAACCCAGTCCTTGATCAGTCCGCTCCGGCGTCTCGTTTGCCCGAACGGTAGGTGGACGGTGGCATCGCTGCCACCCCGAAGGGTGGGTCAAAAGCGTTGGCCAGCACTGGGTCAGTTTAGATGGCCATTAACAACTGCGGCTTGGGACCATCCTAAGCAGCGATTTGCTATATCGACCCATGAGCCGAGCCGGTTTTCTATTTTGCAGTTATCTAGCGACGCTCCTAAAATCTGTAATAATGTCGCTCGAGCCCGAGATTCGTAAAACCCTAGGTTCTGGTTCGAGCATATAAGTACGGAAAATTTTTGCTGTAGAAAAAAGCAAAGTATGGTAACCAGCCCGGTAAAAATAAGAAGTAGTACCCAAATCAGTGCCCCGTGTTTTGCTTCTCCTTCTAAACGCTTCGCTAACATATTCAGCGTCAGTCCATAAGCAAAGAAAATAGAAAAAACGCAAAAGGCCAATGTGCCTATGTTTTTTCCAAATAAGTAAGGTAAGGCTGCAAGAATGGGAAGAGGTGGGGTCCAGTAAGCCAAGAGCTCTAATATTCCGAAAGTGTTTCGTTTTATTTGTTCCGCAATAACGGAGCGTTTCCTAACCGGGGCGTATGTAATTAAATTCATTATATTGAGTTTAGGATGATAAGGGACGGTGAAAATGAGCGTGCACAGCTTCGGGGTCAGGTCTCAGCTTCGGGGTCAGATACCCGGAACTGATGCGAACCGATGGGGTCAGGTCTTGCTTTTTGCGTTCAGCTCGGGGTTTAATTCGATTAGAGGGGATCAGGGTCGGGGGATAAATGCTCATCCAACTTGGTGTGGTGTTTTTTGCACTCGCTATCATATCGCCACCGTTTATTATTTTGGCGGCGCAGATTCGATGGGATGAGTTTCGTTCGAGGCGAACCGGCCGCCGCCATCCGGTGACGCGGGGTATGCTTCGCCCGCCCGGTCACGCCCTTTCAGAAAAGCGCCGATATTTAGCAATGGATGCCGTGTACTCCATGGCACTTGGCCCGACGGTCGGGTTTATTGCCTTCGCTTCTGCATTTGGTATGCCATATTTTAGCGGTAAGTCGGTTTCAAGCTTCTTAGTTGCCCTAGCCGTTGTCGCGACCATTGGCACGTCGGTATGGGCGGGCATTAGATTACGTGGCTTGTTTAATGAGTTGCAGGCCTTGAGGCTTGGTTGGGAAGGCGAAGTCGCGACCGCTGAAGAACTCAATAAGCTCATGACAGACGGTTTCGAAGTTTTTCACGATCTTCCCTGCGAACGATTCAACATTGATCACGTAATTGTGGGGCCTACAGGTGTGTTTGCCGTCGAGACTAAAACGCGCTCTAAGCAAAAACGTTCCGAAGACGCGCAAAACGATTACACCGCGACCTTCGATGGCAAAGCTCTTGACTTCGCGGGGTGGCGAGATCGTCGGTGCCTCGATCAGGCAAAGCGACAGGCCAAGTGGTTAAGCGATTGGCTGACCAAAGCAACGGGTGAACCGACGGTAGCGACTCCTGCCATCGCGATCCCTGGTTGGCAGGTCAACAGATTGAAGGGGTCAAATAAGCAGCCGATCCGTGTATTTAATCCGCGCGAAGCGAAAAGCTTGGTGCGAAATCCTACATCGCAGCCGCTCGATCGCGCGGGCGTGAAGCGAATCGCGTATCAACTTGATCAGAGATGCAGGAAAGACCTTGAGCATAGACAGGTCGAGCACTGATAAGGGGGCGGCTTGTACAGACAGGTCTTCCCCTTTGCCGAGCGAGTGGTTAGTACCCCATGGCCAGACCCTTAAGACTCGAGTTCGCCGGCGCGCTCTATCACGTCACCTCGCGTGGTGATCGCCGGGAAGCTATTTACGAGGACGACGAGGATCGCGTCGCCTTCTTGAACGTGCTGGCGAGCGTAGCGCGGCGCTTCAACTGGCTGGTTCACGCTTATTGCTTGATGAGCAATCACTATCATCTGCTGATCGAAACGCCGGACGGCAATCTCGCCCAGGGCATGCGCCAGCTCAACGGGGTATATACCCAGTACAGCAATCGTCGCCATCGTCGGGTCGGGCATCTGTTCCAAGGCCGCTATAAGGCGATATTGGTGCAGAAGGAGTCGTATCTTCTGGAAGTGGCGCGCTATATCGTCTTGAATCCCGTCCGCGCCGACATGGTGCGAAGCGCCGGCGACTGGCCCTGGAGCAGTTACCGAGCGACTGCCGGCCGCGAGCCCATCCCGGAATGGCTGACCACGGAATGGGTTCTGTCGGCATTCGGCACGCAGGTGCGCGAGGCGCAGCTGGCGTATCGCCGCTTTATCAGTGAAGGGCGTGGCGTGCCGCCGCCTTGGGATGCATTGGCGAATCAGGTGTTTTTGGGGGACGAGTCGTTCGTTGACGCCATGCGCGCCCGCATCCAGGATTCGAATCGGCGACTGGACGAGGTGCCGAGGGCCCAGCGTGCCGGTCGGGCGCGCCCGATTGGCGACTATGAAAAGGAGGCCGGCTCGCGTGATGCCGCGATCGCCGCTGCCTATGCCTCGGGTGGCTACACCATGCAGGAGATCGGCCAGCATTTCGGGCTGCATTATTCGCGGATCAGCCGTATTATCAAGCGGTTCGAGAGCTAGGCATTGATGGGCATAATGCCAGTGCCGACATGCCGGAACCCGCGCCCTAGACGATCGGTACTCAGCATGGGTGGAGCAGGCGGTGCGGCGGTGGTAGGCCGAAATCGGCAGCGGGAATTCGGCGACCACCACGACAACAAGTCGGTCTATTAAATACGGCGGTGCCACACAGCGACGTACGTGGCGTATCGTCGATACATCAACGCAAAGAGCAAGGTATGAGAAAGCTCAAGAACGAAAAGGAACTCGTCAAGAAAGCACTCGCGTTAGGCGTGGCGTACGGCGAGGAGCGCGGCGTCGTTGAATTCGAGCCCACCGATTCTGCGACCGATAAGTTGGAATACATCTACCGATTGCTGGTGCACGACGGCGTTATTCAGCCTTTGCCGGAAGAGCAGGTGTCGCAGAAAGCGATCCAACATCGGCTGGCGATGTGGGCGGCCAGGCAATAAGGCGTATACGGGCGGCGAACCCAGTGTTGCCGGACTCGGCGCTATTGCAAAAAAACTTCCGCTCGGTGACGCGCGAGGAAATCGAGGCTCGGCGAGAATCTCTCGGGCCGCGAAATTTCGCGGCCTTCATATGCGGCCACGGCCTGATACCAGAAATCGCCGGCTGCGTGCTCGACCGTCGGCGATACCGCGATGGTCCAATCCGCGCGAATCGTGATCAGGCCGATATCGAATGCACGGTCGTGCAGCGACGATAGGCAAAGTCCGTTGGCTGGGTTGAGTCGTTGGCCGGGCGCCTCGCGCCAGGGCACGATATGGCTGGCCACCAACAGCTTAGGTATTGCGAGGCCGGTAATACAGCAACGCGCGTTGTAGGCGGTGAGTACCGCGTCTCGGAACAGGCTCTGGCCCACTCGCTGAGCCCGCGTGACCGAGCGTTCGTGGCCCGTGTAGTCACTGGCGGCCTCGGGCTCTTGCTCGTCGTTTTCCGCTTCGTAACTCAAAGCCTGGGCGGCTTCTTTTGCCGCCAGCGCAAACGCGGGCCAGTCGGAATGCATCTCCTGCCAAATCGCGCGGTCAGCAGCGGAAGCGCCTTGTAGTCCGGATCGTCCGGCGCTGGTGATGGCCGGATCCAGGCTGGCGAGATTGCATAGCTTCATGGCAACCGCCGATGGCGTGCGGCCGATCGCCTCGGCCAACCGAATCACCTCAGGGTTACGATGATGAAACCGGCCGAAGGGCAGGCGGCAGTACAGCCACCCTGCGGCGAGCAGTTCGGTTCTGGACCATGCGCGGCGCGTGGGCATCAGCCTGAGGGGTTGGTCTTGTGAACCATTGCAGAATGCCACGAACGGCTCATGCATGCGGAAGGCCGGATTGCGTCCGGGAGGGGGCAGGTCTTGTGACGTCCATAAAATACGAGTCAATCCAACGCAACAGACCGAATCAACTCAATATTCCTCTTGAGCATCTCGTTTGCCAGATCGCTGGGCGAGATACCAAGTGCGGCCGCACGTTCCTTAAGAAACGCCGTTACTTCTCCATCTAAATACAGAGGCACATGATTCGCCGACTCTGGACGATAAAACTTACCGCGCTCAGCATGGCTCCAATCTTTCGTCTCGGCGATATCCGAGGTATCGATATCGTCGTCAGACATTGCAGCCAACCGCCTTAGTCCCCGGTCGCTAAGGTCGGGTTTGTTGGTATTGCTTTCGTTCATGGCACATCGCGCTGAGATGATGCGAGTGACTTTGCCATCTTGCTCGGGGCGCACGGCATAGGCAATCAGAGCCCGATTAGGCTCACACCTTGCTACGTCTCACAAAAAACAGAAAATATAACTTATCGCATTTTGAAGTTAAACCAATTGATTGACGCACTACACGAGACCTAACGCCAGCTCGTCAGTCCGGGCGCCGCTTTCGGGGCTGCTCACGTTATCCTGCTTGCAAAGGCAAGCGGTTCGCCGGGGTGGCCGACGGCTGATCGGATAGCCGCCTGCCCGGTGTCCGTGCCGGCGCCACCTGGCGCCCAATATCTCCCGGATTCGTGGCGGCCCGTGATCTGATCGCGGGAAGGCCCAGTCGTGAGCGAATTAGCTTGTACCATAGGCCGCCATAAAGCGCCTGACCCTCTGCCTGGATTGAAGCCTATGCCGGAAGCTATCTTTCCGTGAGCCGTCTTTTTTCCGACCAACCCGGCGACGACGGGCTGCCGGGTGCCGAGCGCCGGCTGGCTGTTCTGGTGCTGATCATCGGCACGCTGATGGCCGTTCTCGACGGTTCCATCGTCAATATCGCTCTGCCGACCATTGCCGACGAGCTGCATGCGTCGGCTTCGACCACGATCTGGGTCGCCAACGCTTTTCGCCTGATCAGCGCCATGGGCTTGATCAGCTTTGCCGCGCTGGGTGATGTCATCGGCTATCGAGGCGTGTATCTGTTCGGCCTGGTGGTGTTCACCCTGGCGTCGCTCGGCTGTGCATTGTGCGATGCCATGGTGCCGCTGATCGCCCTGCGCGGCCTGCAGGGGTTCGGCGCGGCCGCGACCTTGAGCGTCGGCCCGGCGCTGTATCGCACTATTTTTCCCAAGCGGTTGCTGGGCTCCGCGATCGGCTTGAGCGCGCTGGTTGTTGCCTCGGGAATGGCTGCCGGACCCTCGATCGGCGGCGGTATTCTGGCCGTGCTGGGCTGGCCCTGGCTGTTCGCGATTAACGTCCCGCTAGGGGTGATCAGTTATCTGATCGCGCGCCACGCGCTGCCGAGAGAAGGCGGCCGGGGCGGCCGTTTCGATATCGCCGGCGCCGTGCTCTCGTCGATATCCCTCGGCGCGCTAGTGCTCGCGGTGGATGGGCTCTCCGGCCAGGGCGCCAGCGCCTGGGCGGCGCCCCTGTTCACACTGAGTGTGGTTGCGGGGGTGTTGTTCATTGTCTGGCAACGCCGGGTAGCGCATCCGTTATTGCCCCTGGATATCTTCCGGTCCCGCCGTTTCTCCATGGCGGCCATGACGTCTTTTACCGCGTTCACGGCCCAGGGCATCACTTTTATTGCGCTGCCGTTTTTGTTCCAGAGCATCCAGGGTTATAGCCCTTTGATGTCGGCCCTGTTGTTCTCGCCCTGGCCGATGATCGTGATTGCTGCCGGGCCGATAGCCGGACGCTTGTCGGATCGTTTCAATCCGACGCCGATCTCGACCGCCGGTCTGGTGGTGTTCACGCTGGGGATGGTGTCGCTGGCATTGCTGGGCCCGACGGCGAGCGTCGCGGATATTGTCTGGCGCACCGCGCTCTGCGGCCTGGGCTACGGCTTCTTCCAGGCACCGAACAATCACGAGCTGCTCGGCAGCGTCCCCCGCGAACGTAGCGGCAGCGCCTCGGGTATTCTGGCCAGCGCGCGGACCTTCGGTCAGTCCCTCGGCGCGGCGTTTGTCGCGATTGTGCTGGCACGTGCCGCCGAGCAGCTGGCACCGCGAGCGGTTGCCATGACGATCGCGCCGGTGCATCTGGCGCTATGGATAGGTGTTGGCATCGGCTTGGCGGCAATCGGCATCAGCGCGGCAAGAATATCGATGCACCGGGCGGGCTGACCGTCCTTTTACGAACCGGCAGGGCTGGGTTGTCCATCCCGTGCGTGCGGGACAGGTCGTGGCGGTTACAAGACTGGCGCCTGAATGAGCGCACGGAGGCTCTGCGGGAAAAGCGCGCCGCGGCATCGACTGCATGAGCCGCAGAAGCCAAGTCGTGTGGCGGAACGACTTGCACGCCCGAACCTTGCGGCGAGGCAGGGTCGCTGCCGGGCCGCAAGGTCCCCTGTCGTTCAAGCGTCCGCTTGGGCTACACCCTCGTCACGAGGGGCCTGGGCGGGTTCACCGACGAACTCGGCGATCTTCACGCCGTGCGCGGCGGCGATCATTTCTGCAGCCTTTTCGCCAATCATCATCGTGGCCGCGTTTGTATTGCCGCTTACCACGTTCGGCATGACGCTGGCGTCGGCCACGCGCAGGTTCTGAACGCCCATCACGCGTAGCTGTGGATCGACAACGCTGCCGATCCGGCAGGTTGTGGTGGGATGGTAGACCGTGAATGCGTAGTGGCGTGCAAGGTCTTCCAGCAGTTCATCGCTCGGCTCGTCGCCTTCGGCATGGCCATGCTTGTCGGCCAGGAAGGGCGGGATGAGCACAGGGCCTATGCGCCGATCCCCGGGCCAGTGGGCGACCACATCCAGGGCCTTGCGCATGACGGCGACCATGACCTTCATGTCGTGCGGGTCGTCGAAGTAGTTCATGCGGATGGCGGGATGATCGGTAGCGCGGGTGCTCTGGAGCACGATCTCGCCCTCGCTGTGCGGCTGAACCGGATTCGCGAGCACGATGATGCTTTCGGCATCGGCCGCCAGTCGTTTGGACGGGTCGTCGAAGTACTGGTCCGGATCCACCCGAAAACAGCCACGCCACAGATCGTGGTTGTAGCCGCAGGCCAGAAACCCGATCTGTACATCGTGGGTGTTTTGATCGCCCAGTTGGGTCGAAAACCACGCGCCCGCATCGTAGAGGGACGAAGAAATCAGGCTCTCCCCCTGGCTGGCCCATTGGTTAAAACGCCGCTCCGCCTCCTGTTTCAGCGCCTTGAGTTCCTCCGGCATATGCGCGTCGTCCGCGGGATCCGCCGGCAGCGGCCCTGCAGGCGCGCGCAGTGCATCGGGGCCCAGGGACATCCCGACCTCGCTCATGGGCACCCCGACGCCGGGCGCGGGGAAGAACAGGCCGACGTGGACGTGGTCCTTGAGATGCTTGCCCACATGCGGTGAATCGACATGGCATTCGACGCCGACGGCTTCCAGCTCTGCTCGCGGCCCGATGCCGGACAAAAGCAGTAGATGCGGCGATCCGATGGCACCGCCGCTCAGTACCACTTCCCGTGCCGCCGAGACCGTCCGGATGTCGCCGCTGGCTGTGCGGTACTCGACACCTGTTGCGACGGATTGTCCCGCGGCGCGATCCAGAAGTACCCGTGTGACGTGTGCACCCGTGATGATCGTAAGGTTATCCCGCTGTTCGGGCTTGCCCTCGAGAAAGGCATGGAACGTGCTGGAGCGTTTGCCGCTGTGCGTTGTGGTCTGGAACAGTGAGGCGACACCCGCCGGGCCGCCGCGATCCCGTCCGTTGTAGTCGCCCCAGGGGATACCCGCGGCGTCGCAGGCGTCGACGAATTCACGTGCCCCCGGGATCACGGGCGAGCGCACGGATACCCCGAGGGGCCCTTCAGTGTTGTGTGCCGCCTTGTCGATCGGTATTTCGTCGCTCGGCGCGAGCCCTTCCGTCTTCTTGAAATAGGGCAATACCTCGTCGTAGCTCCAGCCATTGGCACCGCCTTGTGCCCACGCGTCGAAATCCCCGGGATGGCCGCGAACATAGGCCATGTAATTGATGCCCGATGAGCCCCCGAGCATCTTGCCTCGCGGCATCATCATGCGGCCGTCCTTCAGGCCGAGACCGCACTGGCCGGCGTCCGCCGTGTACATCCAGTCGGTTTCCGGGTTCAGTTGCAGCGCCGCACAGGCCGCTGGTACCAGCTCTTCGGCCGGCGGCCGCTCACCGGCTTCCAGTAGCGCGACCCGACAGGTGGGGTCCTCGGATAAACGTGCGGCTATGATCGCGCCGGCGGATCCACCGCCCACGACAACAAAATCGAAATCGTCTGACATGTCTGCTCCTCTCGCACCGGTGTTATTTATGTGAGTATCGGATTCAAAGCTGTTCCCATTGCCGTGTATGCATGGGCGGCACCCCGTTCGCCGCCGAAGTGGGCCTCGAACGTGAAGGAACCGCCGAACCCGGCAAGTGGCCTGGCTGTCGAGCACGGTGATCGACTCAGGCGAGTGCGCTAGCCGACGTTACGTGCTGCCGGCCAGCTCGAAGGCGCACGAGCCGGGGAACAAAACCGGATGTCCGCAGATTACCCATTTCTTACAACGACGATAGCAAAGCGCGGGTGTAATCGCGGTCACCGGCGGCTTATGCTTTAGTCGCGCGCGATTTGGGGTGTTTTGCCCCGCAGCTCCGTCGGCAAACTCATCTGGTAATTTAGAATACGCTGGCCATGCCGAACGCCTGGTCGTTCGACTCGCCCTGAATTGGCGCGGCATAACCACTTTATTTGTCGATCGTGGCGGGATTCGGGCGGACGCTGACCTTTAGCATGGTTATCCGCGGTGAACAGGCGTGGCGTTGCCGCCAAGTGGCGGGTCAGTGGGCTGCAGCTTCAGGCTCTGGCTGTACCGGAATTGCAAGTTCGTTGCGAGGCAGGAGCGGAAACGGTCTGCACCATTCCTTCTGTCAAATGGGGCCTGCGTCGGCCAGGCGACAGGCCGGACGCTATTCTTTGGCCGGCATGCATTGGCCGTGGATGGCGAAAGGCGTGATGAATGGCTTGTCCACGACAGGTCGTGAAGCCGTGGCGGCTGAGCGGGTGGCCAGCGCGGTGTCTGGACGGATTAAGCGATGCCGTATCAGCGCTGATTAATTAAGGCCATGAGCGTACGGGGCAGATCTTGCGTCCTGCGTTTGATGGCGCACGCACTCACAGCGAAAGACCGCGATTTCCATGCCGCATTTC
This sequence comes from Salinisphaera sp. LB1, assembly GCF_003177035.1. Lineage (NCBI taxonomy): Bacteria > Pseudomonadati > Pseudomonadota > Gammaproteobacteria > Salinisphaerales > Salinisphaeraceae > Salinisphaera > Salinisphaera sp. LB1. Next base: position 2,146,819 of record NZ_CP029488.1, read on the forward strand.
TTCGATACCGACACAAGCTGGATGTCGAACTGTGTTCGGCGACAGCGTCGAATCCCGCGGCTTGGGTGAAAAAACGCTGATTGAAGTCGATGGACAGGCATGTATTGGCGTTGAGCTTCGAGCAAGTATCCGGATGTTAAGCCGTTGACAATTTAGGCGGTTGCAGCGTGATTGGAGGCCGATATGCGGTAACGCGGGGCCCGTTCCGGTTGCTCGGTAGCGCTGGGTGGGCTCACCATCTAATGACAGTGCGGCCAGCAGAGGTCGGATGTCGCGAGGCCAACGGATAAATTTGAGGTCGTCGCGGGGTGGGGATTCAGTCTGACGCCGCAATGGTCCTCGATTATTCACGGCGTATGCGACGGAGGCGATATGAACTCTCGTTCGGGCACAGGGTTTGCGCTGCTGGGGGCCTCGCTGATCGCCATCAGCTATGGGCTGGCGCGCTTTGCCTTCGGGCTGTTCGTGCCGCCAATCCGCGCCGATCTGGGGCTGACCCCTTCGGTGATCGGCATCATCGGTGCGTTGCCCCTCGTCAGTTTCGTACTGGCGACGCTGGTTGCGCCGGTGGCCACCGATCGCTTGGGTGCCCGCAACATCGCGGTACTGTCCGGTCTTTTCGGTCTGGGTGGTCTGGGGTTGATTAGTCAGGCCAGCGCGGCCCTGCCGCTCGGCGTCGGTGTGTTTTCTTGCGGCATCTGTACGGGGCTGATGATGCCGGCGCTCACCGCCGCCATGCAGGTATTGGTGGACCGCTCGTTGCACGGGCGCGTGAGCTCGGTCATGAATGCAGGCACCAGTATTGGCGTGATCCTTGCCGTGCCGACCGTTCTGTTCCTGGCCAGTGCGTGGCGTGCGGCGTACATCTCCTTTGCCGTTCTGGCCGGCATCGGGGTGATTGCGGCGTGGTTGTTCATCCCCTCGGTGTCGCGGGTCATGCCTTCGAACGCCGCACCGCCGCCGCCGATCAGCGGCTTGCAATGGCGACGTCTCGCGCGGCTATCACTGTTTGCATTCGCGATGGGGGTGGTGTCTTCCGCATACTGGATCTTTGCGCCCGATCTGGTGGTCACGCTTGGCGGACTGGCCTCGGATGCCACCGGCTGGCTATGGCTCGCGGTGGGTATCGCCGGCCTCGGCGGTGCCGTGGTGGCCGATCTCGCCGATCGCAACAACCCGCCGATCACACAGGCGCTGATGTTGATGATGCTGGCGGCGAGCCTGGCATTGCTCGCCGCCAGCCCCGGTCAGCTGGACATCACGGTGTTTTCCGCGCTGGTCTTCGGCCTGGCCTATATGAGTCTCACGGGGCTCTATCTCATGACGGGCATCCGCCTGTTGCCCGGCCGACTGTCCATGGGGCCGGTACTCCCATTCATGGCCGTCTCGCTGGGACAGGCGACGGGCTCGCCCGTTGTCGGCACGCTGGTGAATAAAATCGGTTATGCCCATACGTTCGCCGTATTCTCGGCACTGGGCATTCTGGTGGCGATGTTGTCGCCACTTTACCCGCGCTACATCGACCATGAGCCCGAAGAACAGGTGGAGGATGAGACGGGTCTCCAGGCCGCGTACGATTACCAGCTTCAGGACGCGGATGGCGAGCCACTGAGATCGTTCGACGAAGAGGCTGAAAGCCCTGCGGCCGACACAGAGAACCAGACAGACACCGGTGCCCGCAATCCCTGACCCGAATAGCACAAACCGACCCGAATGCCGCTAAGCCAAGTTGTTCGGCGCGGTATCCTGCGCGGTGTGATATTTCTTCCAGCGGAGACATCCGACTGCTCGATAGCGTAAACGGTTGAGGTCTTTATTTGACGCATTGCGCCATAGCCAGGGGCAGGCGTTGTGCTGTGCGTGCTCAAAGCGGCCTTGCAGGCCAATATCGCTGCGATCCGACGTGCGAGCAATCAATGCCCACTGCTCGGCGCGACCTGTGTCGAGGGTACGCAAGGGCGCGTCCCATGGCGCGTGGACAGCACCGTGATCGACAGCCCGATTCGCGCGCCGACGGTAGCCGCCCGGCCGGCCAAAGTCACCCCATGACACGGGCTTGATGGTCCGAGGGCTTGTAGGGATGGCGCGCCTCGCGCCGGCGGCGTTGCGAGTCTTTCCGGACACGATTTGCGGTCTCCAACGCGGCGCTCGCAGGAAACGGCAACAGGCGTTGGTTACGAATCGCCTTGGGGTTCGAGCTACCCTGAATGGATTGTTTCGGCCCGGACCGCGTGAGGAAAAAGCGGATGAGTCAGCAAGATGAAACGAAGCAGAGCAGCCTTTACGGCGTCTTCTTTTTCCCCGTCATAGCCCTTTTCGTTCTGATTATCGCCGTCATGCTGCTTCTGAGCTACCGCGGTAATTCGCGTGCCGCGTATCCAGCGCGCGCCGGTATCAGCGAGATCAGTCCGCAGACGATGAAGCAGCTGCGCAACGCGTACGACGTCTACGGCGAATCGGTCGGTAACCCGAAAGCGGCGGTGACCGTACGTGAATTCGCCGGCTATCAATGCCCGGCCTGCGGCCACTTCGAGCCGATCGCAGAACGTATCCGTAAGCGATATATCAAGACCGGCAATGTCCGTTTCATCTTCTTTGATTCCCCGCTGTCCATGCATTCTCACACTCAGGCGGCGGCAGGCGCCGCGCGCTGCGCCGCGCAACAGCACGAGTTCTGGCGGTATCACGATCGGCTCTACCAAACCCAGTCGCAGTGGGCGCAGGCGGCCGACCCGACCTCGCAGTTTGTTGATATCGGCGCCAAAATCGGCCTGAACAGGCAGAAGCTTAAGGCCTGCATGAAGGCGAACAAGACGCTGCCCGCGCTCAAGGCCGAGCGTCAGGCCGGCCAGGCCGTGAAGATTCAAGCCACGCCGACGGTGATGGTCAACCGCACCGAGTTTGTCGGTGCTCCGAGTTATCAGGAACTCAACAAGACTATCGAATCAGCCCTGGCCAACGCCGGTGAGGCGGTCACGCCGCAAGAATAATCCCACCCGAGTCGCGGTGAATTGGGTCCCCAGCGATGCTGGTCGCGCGGCCGGACAGCCGCATTGTGTCTGTCGGCGACGCGACCCCTGAAGACGGCACGCTATCCCAGCGTCGTGTTCAGGCGATAGGTCACACATCATGCAGGTCAGATGGCCGGTTCGAACGCCGTGTAAAACGCCTCGCTGGCCCTGGGCGGGTGCGGCCGGCCGTAACCGGTCGTAACCTGGAATGAACGTCGGTCTGGTAGAACGGTCATAGCGACATCAGGGACGATGCGCGCCGAACGTGGTTTGCGGTGGCCTGCTTTGCCCGCTGCCGAGTTTAAAACAGGGATCCGATCTGAATGCCCATGATCGCCGATGATGGAAAACCGCTGCAGGCGCTGTCGGCCTGCATTTTCGTTCTCTTGCTGACGCTTGGAGGCGGTGTGGCGCGTGCGGCCGAATCCCAGAGCGGGGCGGCCATCCGGCAACTCAGTTTTACGGCCAATGTGCATGTGAAGGCTAACGGCCAGTTCACCGAGCGGGATAGCCAGGTGATCGAGGCCCTGACACGCAGCGGCGCGCGCTCGGTCAACCCGTATCAGCAGAAGTTCTCCAGCAAGCTGTCGAAGCTGAAGGTCGTGTCGGCCTGGATCGAGACCGCGCAGGGCAAGCACGTCTCGGTTCCGAAGTCGGATATCTTCGTGCGGCCGGTGCAGGCGGCCCAGGGCGCACCGATGTTCAGCCACGCCAAGGTGCTGAACGTGGTGCTGCCGAATTTCGGCAAGGGCGACAAGCTGCATATCGAGACACTGCAGACGCAGACCAAGCCGTATTTCCCCAAGCAGTACTTCGGCGAGTGGGGCGTCGACGAGCGGCGGTCGGTCCGCAACCAGAAGATTGTCGTGCATGCGCCGGCCTCCATGCATCTGAAAGCGGCCCAGCGCGGCGGTTGGCGCATGTCGCATCACACCCAGGGCGGCACGGAGACCTTCAAGGCGACGCTGGCGACGCATCATGCGCACTTTCCGGCGCCGGCTACCGTCAGCGCGCACGACTACAGTCCGTTGTTCGAGGTGACCAGCTTTCCAAGCTGGGCGTCGGTGGGCCAAGCCTATTGGGCACGGGCCAAGTCGAAAGCCAAGGTGACGCCGCGGGTCAAGAAGGTCGCCGACAAGGTCGCGGGCAAGTTGCACGGCTGGGCAGCCGTGAAAGCGCTCTACGCTTGGGATTCGGCCCATATCCGCTACGTTGGCCTGGAGCTGGGCGTGGGCGGGTATGTCCCGATTTCGGCCAACAAGACGCTGAAGACCGGCTATGGCGACTGCAAGGCGCACTCCACGCTGCTCGAAGCCCTGCTGGCCGCGCGCGGTATTACCGCCTATCCGGTGATGATCAACTGGAACAATACTTTCAACCTGACCCCGCTACCCGGCCCGGATTTCAACCACGCCATCGATTACCTGCCCAAGTATCACTTGTTTCTGGATGCGACCGGGGAAACCGAGACGCCCGGCCAGCTGGCCATCGGTGAGCGCGACAAGACGGTGGTGGTCGCCGGGCCGCATCCGCGAGTGATGCATACCCCAGGCGGGCAGCCCGACCACAACAAGCTGGTCTACAACGCCCAGTTGCAGCTCGGCCCCGATGGCACGCTCAGCGGTAAGGCACACATGACCACCTACGGCTGGTGGGCCTGGTACAACCGCATGATTTTCTCGGAAATACCGCCAGGGGCCTATGGCCGCTTGATGAATGCCCTGTTGAAAAACGGCGGCGGCGGGAAAGGAAGTTTCCAGCACAGCAATCCGCATGTTCTCGACAAGCCGTTCCATGTCAGCGCCCACTGGAAGACGCCGGCCTATGCGACTCCCGGCAAGACCCTGACGGTGTCGCTGCAGGCCGGGCCTTATCTGGTGCCGGACATGGGTGGGACCAACGATCCGGTCAGCGCCCTGGCTGCCGTGGCCGGGCCGAATAAAAGAACGCACAGCGTGAGCACCTACATCGGCGAAATCGATTGGCATACGACGCTGACCCTGCCTGCGGGCTACACGGCCACGTATCTGCCGTCGGCCGCGCACATCCACAATGCGGCGGGTAATTTCAGTTTTACCGTGCACGCCAAGGGCAACAAAGTGCAGGCCAACTACAAGCTGCGTCTCGCCCACGTCCTGTACGAGCCGGCACAGTATGCCAAGTTGCGTTCCCTGTTACGTAGCGACCTGCGTGACCTGAACACGCCCCTGGTCTTCAGTCACAGCAAGGGTTCGTCATGAATACGCGCAAGATTGCATTCGTCGCCGCGATTGCCCTGGCGGGCCTGGCGCCGCTGGCGGCCCAGGCCCGGGTTCAGGCGCAGCCCCAGCCCCAGCCTCCGTCCGGCAACGCGACGTCGCCGCAGGTCAACTACAAGATCATCAAGCAGCACGTGGCGTTGAAGATTGCCAAGGACGGCAGCTACACGAAGACCGTCTCGCGAGTCATACAGCCCTTGACTCTGTCGGGCGTCGAGCATGTCTCGCAGATGCAGATCAGCTATCCGGCCAATTTCGCTGCGGTGAAAATCCTCAAGGCCTATACCCAGACCGCCGGCGGCAAGCACATCAACGTTGCTTCCTCGGCGATTTTCACCCAATCCACGCCCAGCGCCCTGCATGCCCCTTTTCTCAGCGACGGCACGATCAAGAACGTCGTGTTTCCGAGTGTCGCGCCCGGGGCGACCATTCATTTGAAATATGTGGAGCATTTCAAGCACGCCTATCTTCCGGGCGTTTATGCGGTGGCGGCCAAACTCGCCCCCAACGTGCCGGTCAAGTCGGCCAGCGTGAGCGTGACCGCACCGAAGTCGATGGCGCTTCATATTCACGCCCGGGGGACATGGTCCAAGCACAGGCGCCACGACAACGGGACGACTACGTTGAGTGCCGCGTCGAGCTGGTCGCATGTCGATTTTCCGCCGGAGGACACCGCCGCGCTGACCCAGTATGCGCCCATGGTTGTGATCGGCACGGCGGCCGATTGGAAGGACGTGGCCCAGGCCTACGACCGTTTGACCGCGAAATCGCGGCAGTTGACGCCGGCCATTCGCCAGACCGCGACCCGGGCGGCGAACGGCGCGCACGGCAAACAGGCCGTGTCACATATCTACCGCTGGCTGCAAAAACACGTCCAGGTCGTGAACGTCGATTACCACGAAGCCGGCTACCAACCACCGTCGGCGGCCAGTACGCTGGCGCGCGGTATGGGCGACAGTAATGCCAGCGCCAATCTGTTATGCAGCCTGCTGCAGGCCGAGGGTATCAAGGCCGAGCCGGCCCTGATTTCGACCGCGCATCGCTTCGTCACGTATCCCGGCGCCGATGCGTTTGCCTTTAACCATGTGTTGGTGTACGTCCCGAAATATCATCTGTATCTCGATACCAGCGAGCGCTATGCGGGGATCAAGGCACTGCCGCTGAAGGACGCCGGGCGGCCGGTGCTGCTCGCCGGCCCCGCCGACACCTTGACGCACACCCCGGCACCCGCGCGCGGTGACGTGGAATACCGCGAAGTGCAGAACATGACGTTAAACACGGCGGGCGTGATCCGCAGTGACAGCCGGGTCACCGCTTCGGGCTGGGGCGGCATCGCCTTGCGCAAGAATTTGCTCGGCGACAAGAGCGGCGCCCATCTGCAGAATGCTGTGCAAACCAGTTACTACGGTAGCGGGCACACCGGAACCATCAAGATCACGGATATCTCGCATCGATACAACCTGAATCGACCGCTGAGCCTGCGGATGCATTGGCGCAATAACGATGCCGTCATGCCGGGACAACGCATGGCGCTGGTCTTGCCGAACCCCGGCCGGATAGCCCGCGAAATGTCGTCTTTCATCGGCCAGAAGACGCGCCATTATCCGAGCGTTCTCAAGCCCGGGACGATAGTAGACGTGGTGCACTTGCACCTGCCCGCGGGGATGCATCCGGTCGGTCTTCCCGAGAACGAAACCTTCAAGGCGCCGTTCGGCCGCTACCATGTGAGCTATCACTACGCCAACGGTACGTTGGATGTCACGCGTCGGCTGCAACTGACCCGGTTTATCGTCACCCCGAAGAACTATCCGAAGCTGCATCAGTTGGCGCAGATGGCCGTGAACGCATCGCGCAAGGGGTTTTTGCTGGCGCAATCAAGCTGACCCGTCAAAGCAGCCGCCGACGCCGGGCAGGGTCGGCGATCGCGCCGCCAGAGCATTCCGGCCGGCCCTGAACGCCGGCCCCGCGGCGATGCCCGGACGGGGTCGGCATCGGTGCTGGGCCCGTCGGCAATGCACGTTGCGGTCAGTACTTGAAACGCCACATCGCGCATGGGGCAAGACCCGATGCCGTGGCGCCCAGTGCCGAAAACCACGGTTTATTTATGCGCCCGTAGCCACCGGCCGTGACGGGTCGCTGCTCCAGGCGCTCCACGAGCCCGGGTATAGACGCGGCAATGGCCGGCCCAGCACCGCACAGGCCAGGATAATCTGGCAGGCGCTGATGCCCGAGCCGCAGTAGCTGATGACGGCCTCGCCTTGCGGCAGTGCCTGCGCCAGTTCGGCCGACGAGAGGAAGCGGGCGTGGGCGTCCACCAGCGATCCGGCCGGTATATTCCGGGCGCCGGGGATATGGCCGGCGGCGGGGTCGATCGGCTCGTGCTCGCCGCGAAAGCGCTCGCCGGGCCGGGCGTCCAGCAGCAGGGCGTCGCCGCGCGCGACGTCCTCGGCCGTGGCGATCAGGTCGTCGTCGAAAGCCGGCTGCCAGTCGCTGGGGTTCGGTTCGGGCCATGCGCTTTCGACGGGGTAGCCACCGTCGCACCATGCGGGCCAGCCACCATCGAGTACATGCACCGACGGGTGCCCGGCCCAGACCAGCATCCACCAGGCGCGTGCCGCCGCGAGCGCACCGCCCATGTCGTCGTAGGCCACGACGTGGCACTGCGGCGTAATGCCCCAGGCCCGCAGTTGCTCGGCAAACCGCGCGTGGCTCGGCAGTGGATGGCGGCCGCCTTGCGTGGAGGGTGGCGCGGACAATTCGCGGTCCATGTCGGCATGACGTGCGCCCGGCACGTGGCCTTCCTGCCAGAGCGCTCTCCCGGCCTCGGCATCCTGCAGGCGTGCCCGCGCATCGAGCACGACGATATCGCGACCCTCAGCCAGCCAGCCGGCCAATGTTCCGGCATCAATCAATATGTCTTCCATGGTTCGTTCCGGCAGGGCTCGAAGTGGGTGACCTTCAGAGCGTGCCAGTGGTCCGGCCGGCGTGCCAGTAGCCGCCTGTGTGTACGCCCGCCGGCCGAACGCAATCCCCGAATTTGGATTGGTGGTGTCTTGCGCGTAACGGGCGCGGGGTGCGGGGTGAAATAAAAAAAATTTAATACAATAGGTTGCAGTGCATCTCGGTCCCGATCGATCGCTTTGGTCAATCGGCGAGCGCGTGTTTTCGAACGGCCGGGCCGGACGATGCCAAGAGCTCGAGATCAGCCCGCTGCGCGAATGTCGTAAGCAGTTTGGTGGCGGCCCGGTGTCGCTCCATTTCGCTTGTTGGCGAATCCGTAATGCCTGGGCGGTTAACCACATTCATGGCGAAGCGTTTTACGATCATACCCGCGCCGGCATAAGTTCTGACAGGCGAATTCGCCGAGGCCGTTGAAAGGCCTCGGCGTGTTCAGTGCGGCTCACGCAATGCGTGGACGAGTGGCAGCTATCGGAGCAACGCCCCGGTATCGTTCCGAGGCGATTGCTTCGCGACATGTCATGTCATTTCTTGTGCCGAATATTCGGGCAGTGAAGCATGTGGCAGGCGGGCCCAGTAAACGGCCCAGTAGTAGGTGATAAGCGCCACTATGGCGATCGCGACTTGATCCCACGGGCTGGCCAGCGTGTGTGAGCCGCCAAAACTGCCCAATGCCGAAATGACCATTATGAGAACGTAATAGAAGACCAACCAGAGCGATGACCGCAGCTGTTCGGCGAAACCGGTACGTGTTGCGGCAAGATGCTTGCCGAAGACCAGATAAACGATAAAGACCAAAACCTGGACGCCCAGTAGCCATGAAATGGTCTGCCAGCCCGCCCAATACAGAATCAGCGAAGCGATGACGAATGCCAATGGGCTGACGACGCCGAGCCCTTTCAGGAAGAACGGGCGGTGCATGTCAGGATTGCTCAGGCGTAGAGCGTGAGCTGAAATCGGGGCCAGGGCGTAGCTGAAGATCAGCGCTGAAGAGACCACGCTGATCAGCGCATCCCACGATGGGAAAGGCAGTGTCCAAAAGATCGACAAGAAGAATGTCAGCCATAGCGCCGGTCGAGGGATGCCCGTGCGTTTATCCACTTTGCCGAAAAACTGGAAGAACGTCCCGGTACTCGACCAGCCGTAGATCACCCGTGGCGTGGTTGACATGTAGATATTACCGGTACCGCCGGGCGAGATGACGGCATCCACGGTTACCAATACGGCCAGCCAAACGAAACCGAGCGATATGGCGATGTCGTAGTACGGAAGATTAAAAACTTGGCCGACTTTGGACCACCCATCGTTGGCAACGATGTGGGTGGGGACACCGCCCACGAAAGCAAACTGAAGCAAAATATAGATTATCGTCGAAGCCACTGTTGTGCCGATCAGTGCCAGTGGCAGGTTACGCTGCGGCCGGCGGACTTCGCCGGCCAATGCCATGAGCGGCGTCAAGCCGAGATAAGCGAACATGACGCCGCCGGTCGCCACTGCTGAGGTTATACCGCTTACTCCGTTGGGCGCGAAGCCGCGTACATCGAAATTGGCGCCTTTGAGTTGGCTTAGCAGGCACACGATCACCAGCGTCGGCACGATGAATTTAAACCAGGTGATGATCGTGTTGGATTTTGCGAAAACGCCGATACTCCAGTAATTCAGCAGGAAGAAGACGACGAATAACAGGAGCTGAATGAACCAGCCGAGTACGGTGGGTGAATCGCTGCCGGCTTGAGTCAAGGCGGGCCACCACCCCGATGCGTATTGGCGAACGGCCAGGACCTCGATGGCAATGAGGCTGGAGAATGCGATCACAGTAATGAACGACACCATGCCGCTGACAAGCGGACCGTGCGTGTAATAGGGGTAACGTACCAGGCCACCGGCTTGCGGCAGCGCTGCCCCCAGTTCCGCATAAACCAGTCCGAGCAGTAGCAAGGCGAAGCCGCCAATCACCCATGACAGTGACCCGGCTGGCCCGGCGACCGCCGCCACCTTGCCGGCGGCGAACAGCCAACCGGAGCCGATGATCGAGCCAACCCCGACCAGAATCAGATCGATCGCGGAAATTTGTCTTTTGAATTGTCCTTGGGCGGATGCCGTCATTGGATTCCTCCTGAGTCGCGTGTTGGCGACAGATGGTAGAAAGATGGCTTACGCGAAACGCGCCAGACGATAAGGCGCGAAGTCGGGTAGAGCGCCGCCTCCGGCCCCCGGCGTTGACGATCGATTGCTGGCGGCCAACGAGGTGATCATTTCCGCCGTCAAGGCCGCTTGGGTCAGCCCCAGGTGATGATGGCCGAAAGCCAGCAGTACCCGCCCATCCATGGCGTGATCGATGATCGGCAACGAGTCCGGCAGCGACGGCCGAAAGCCCATCCAGGGTGTCGCGTCTGTGGCGTCGAGCGGTTGTCGGAATAGCCGGTGGCTGAGGGTTTCCAGTTGCCAGGCCCTGGCCATGTTCGGCGGTCGGGTCAGGCCGGCGAATTCGACAGTCCCGGCCAGACGAAGGCCCTCGTTCATCGGGGTCATGATGAAACGACGTTCGAAAGAAGTAACGGAGAAGGGCAGTCGACCCGTTTCATGAGGCAGCATCAGGTGATAACCGCGCTCGGTATCCAACGGCACCCGTACGCCCGTTAGCGCCTTGACCAGTGGCGCGGAGTGCGCGCCACAGGCCACAAGTGCCTTTCGGGCCGTGAGAGTCCGCTGATCGGTGTGGAGTGCCACGCCGGAAGCGGTAACGTGTCCTGATCGCACGTTTTCGCGGACGAATTCAACGCCTTCACGTCGTGCGGCGGTCACGAGGGCATCGACCAGTTGCATGGGATTGACACAGTGCCCGGTGGCAGGAAAAAACAGCGCACCACGAAGTTGGTCCGACAGCGCGGGTGCCTGACGTGCCAATGTGTCGGGCTCCCAAAAATCCACCGGCACATCGTTTGCCTGCATTCGAGCCTGCAGCGCCTGGATGGCGGCGCGCGAGTGTTCTTTTTCGAATACGAGAACGGAGCCGTTGTCGCGCAGAAGCGCGCTATCGCCGGTTGATGCCAGCAGGCGATGCCAGGCGGGCAGGCTATTCTGATTCAGAGCGCGCAGGCCGTTGACGCTGTTTTCAAAAGGGGCAGCGCGCAGATTCAAGAGCGCTTTGAGAAACCATGGCATTGCCTTGGGTAGATAACGCCAATCCACACGCAACGGCCCGGTGGCATCCATCAGCAACTTGGGGAGCTGCACAAGGATTGAGGCGTCAGCGACCGGAAAGACTTGCTCGGTCGCCATGTGGCCGGCGTTACCATATGAAGCGCCATGGCCGGGGGCTTGGGAATCCAGCACCAGCACGCGATAGCCGGCGCGTTGCAGGTCCAGCGCGCAGGTAACACCGATAATACCGGCGCCAACGACGGTCAGATCGAAAGCAGGCGCGGGCTTGTTCGCGTCTCTCGCTGATTGGTTTGTGCTCGCCATCTGCTGCAAATCGTAGATTGTATAAAATATATAATGCGAAAGCTGTGCTAAGTTGTCGACATCGACTTAAGTCGGAGGTGGAGCCAGTTAATTGGTGAAAGACGGCGCGACTTCGGAGGTTGAAGGGCGGCGTGTGTCTACGTTTGCAAGCCGAGAGCGGCGGCCCGGGCGATTCATGCCGGTGCAGTCGTCCCCCTAAAGGCGCACCGCGGTAACGCGGGGAGCCAGCGCTTGCGAAGACGTTGCTGCACTAGGCGGTCAGGACGGAGTTGTCTAGTACGGCGACAATGCTTTCGCAGGCCTCGCGGATATGGGCCTCCAAGGCGGTAGCCGATTCGTCGATTCTGCCCTGACGTGCCAGCTCGATCAGGCCGCGATGTTCTCTTTCGGCCTTATCGATTTCTTTGGTGTATAGCAGCTGCATACGGATATAGCGATCTGCCTTGGTGTTCAGCTGCGAGATGATCGTCATCGATTCCGGTAGATCCGCGGACTGATACAGCGTGCGATGAAAGGCCCAGTTGTATTCACTCCAAGTACCGATACGACTACCGGAGTCCAGAGCGGCGTCATACTCATCGAGGATTTGCTCGGCGCGAGCAAAATCCTCGGCGGCCATGCGCGGGATCGAATGCTTGAAGACATAGCATTCCAGCATGACTCGAAGATCAAAGAGTTCACGAATCGTGGTTGTGGAAAGCTCGGTCGTGAAGGCGCCGCGATGGGGGTGGAAGGCGACCAGCCCCTCGGCTTCCAGAGTCAGCAGCGCTTCTCGTACCGGGATGCGACTGACTTCGTAATCCCGAGCCAGCGCATCCTGGCGCAATTGCGTGCCGCCCTTGAATTCGCCGCCGAGAATCCGTTCGCGCAAATCATCGGCGACATGTTGGGCACGGGTCTTGAAGCGGCTCAAGCGGCAATCTCTTCTAAGGTTATTTTGGATATTTTATGCAATAAAAAATCCAGACGCCATGCGTGCGTTGCACCGCTTGGAACCCGACCGGGATATCGGCCGGGCTCGACAGGCGCGTCAGGCTTGGTACTGGCCGTCGACCAGGCGTGGATGTGCTTCCGGGTTGTCGTGCCGTAAGGCACGAGGCAGCAGCTCGTTCGGGAGATTCTGGTAACAGACCGGTCGTAGAAATCGAACGATCGCCGCCGTGCCAACCGATGTGGTGCGAGCGTCAGTGGTCGCCGGAAACGGGCCGCCGTGCACCATGGCATCGCACACTTCGACCCCGGTGGGCCAGCCGTTGGCCAGGATGCGCCCGGCCTTGTCTTCGAGTATCGGCATGAGGGACTGCGCCAACGGGATGTCCCGATCTTCCAATTGGAGCGTCACGGTCAGCTGGCCTTCCAGCCGTCTTGCCACACGATGCATTTCGTCGATATCGGCGCACGCGACGATCAGTGATGATGCCCCGAAAATTTCGTTCTGAAGTGTCTCGTCGGCGAGAAAGTCGCCGGCGGTGGTGGTAAACAGGCCGCTCTGACAGTCGTTTGGCCCGATGCCGGTCTGGCCTCGGGCAATCTCTGTCACGCGCTCGTGATTGGCAAGCGCGCTGACGCTTTGACGATACGCGTCGGAAATTCCGGGCGTGAGCATGGTCTGTGCATCGCTGCGCCCGATTGCTGCTTGCGCTGCGCCGATAAAGGCATCGAGTCCGGGGCCTTCCAGGGCGATGACAAGCCCCGGGTTGGTACAGAACTGACCGGCGCCCATACTGAGCGACGCAACAAACGTCTCGCCCAAATCGGCGCCGCGGGTTTCCACAGCGGACGGCAGTGCGAACACCGGATTGATCGAGCTCATCTCCGCATAGACAGGGATCGGCACCGGACGTGACTGTGCGGCCTGCCACAGCGCCAATCCACCTCGCCGCGATCCGGTGAAGCCGACGGCGGCGATACGCGGATCCATCACCAATGCATGGCCGATTGCCGTGTCGCTATCGTAGAGCAGCGAAAACACGCCCTCGGGCAGGTTGCAGTGATCGACGGCGGTCTGGATGGCCCGACCTACGAGTTCGCTGGTTCCGGGGTGCGCGTTGTGTACCTTGACAATGACCGGGCAGCCGGCCGCCAGGGCCGATGCGGTATCGCCCCCGGCGACCGAAAAGGCGAGAGGGAAGTTACTGGCGCCGAACACGGCCACCGGGCCCAGCGCGATCTTGCGTTGGCGCAAGTCCGCGCGCGGCATCGGTTCTCGCTCGGGTAGCGCCGGATCAACCCGAACATCGAGCCACTCGCCCTTGCGCACTACGCGAGCGAACATGCGTAGCTGGCCACAGGTGCGGTCGCATTCGCCGCGGATACGAGCCTCTGGTAAGCCCGATTCGGCCGTGGCGCGAGTCACCAGTTGATTGCCAAGGCCTTCGATTTCATCGGCGATGACTTCCAGGAAAGTGGCCCGATCGGCCGGCGCCGTGTCCCGGAAATCGTCGGCGGCCGCCTGCGCAAGGGCGCAAGCCCTGTCGAGGTCTTCGGCGCTGCTGGCGTGCCAAAGCGTATCGAGCGGTTGATTGTGCTTCGGGTCGATTGCCTGAATAGCCGGGCCGCTGCCTTTCACACGCTTTTGTCCAATGAGCATTTCGCCAGTCAAACGCATGAATTTCATCTCCCGATATTTGAGAAGAGCATTTCCGAACAGGTGTTCGGGTTTGGGGCTTCTGAAAATTTTGGATATCAGGCGTTTGCAGGATTGCCGGGCCACTCGGCATACCATTGCTGGAAGAGTGCGTACTGAGCCTCGATATAGCGGCGCTGCGCCGTGTTCAAGGCATCCGTTTCGTTGAAATGCAGGGTGTAGGCGGATTCGCCGTTGAGTACCATCAGATGCTTGTAGTAAAGAACCAGGTCGGCCCCCTCATCGAACGAGGACAACACCGCGAGCGCGGATTCCAGTTCCTGGGCCCTGATACGTGCCTCGGGGTCGCCTTGGGCTGCTTTTTTGCTCAACGCGACGAGCTGAAGTATCTCGCGGGGCAGGGCATTGCCGATACCGGTGATTGCGCCCGTCGCCTGGCAATTGACGAAGCCGTGAAAAACCTGCGTGTCGACGCCGACCATCAGTGTGATGTCGTCATCGGCGGAGGTAATGTGCTCGGCCGCATATCTTAAGTCGGCGCCGCCACCGAACTCCTTGAAGCCGATCAGGTTGGCGTGTTCGCGGCGCAGCTCGAAGAATAGATCCGCACGCGTGGCAAAGCCGTAGTAAGGGCTGTTGTAGATAACGGCCGGCAAGTTGGGGGCCGCGTTCAGGATTGCAGAAAAATGCGCTTTTTGTGCCGTTGGCGAATTGCCCCGGGACAGCACACGGGGAATCACCATTAAGCCGCTTGCGCCGATTTGAGCGGCATGCCGGGCATGCGACACGGCTTCGGCGGAGTTGACAGCACCGGTGCCCACGATCGTGGGCACGCCCGCCTGAACGAGTCGGGCGACCCCTTCCTGGCGCTGGGCTTCGCTGAGCAAAGGCCAGTCCCCCATGGACCCGCAATAGACGACGGCACTCATGCCTAGATCGATCAGCTCTCGACCCTTGCCCATGAGTGCCTCGTAATTGGGCGTTCGATCGGGCTGGCAAGGCGTCATCAGGGCAGGGATGCAGCCGGTGAAGATATTATCTTTCATAGGTGTAGGCTCTTGGCGTTCTGTGAATGGGTTGGCCTCGGATGGCTCGATCCGAGCTGGCTCGGTTAGCGCGCCACAATTCCCCAGGCGAATGGGTCGGTGTCGTCTATGAGCAGTGTGGCATCGGCCGTTAGGTAGGCCCGACCCTTGATCCATGGTCTGACCCGGTCCGCTTCGCGTTGGTAATAACCTTCGAACTGACTGCCCGTGATACCAGCCTGTATCCAGGGCGTATCGGGGGCGAGCTTGCCGTCGGCGGCCAAGCATGCGAGCTTGGCACTCGTTCCTGTACCGCAGGGCGAGCGGTCGTAGGCCTTGCCCGGACAGAGCACGAAGTTACGACTGTCGGCCTCGTCATCCGCGGCAAAGAGCTCGATGTGGTCGATGAGTGCGCCGTTCTTGCCCGTGATGGACTGCGCATCGAGCGCCTGTCGAATGGCCCAGGTAAAATCCGTGAGCGCATCGACGCGCTCGAAACACAGTTCCTGGCCGTGTTCCTCGACAAGGAAAAACCAGTTTCCGCCCCACGCGATATCGCCACGTAGGCGGCCGTGGCCGGGGACATCGAGCTCGACATCTTGACGATATCGATACGCGGGCACGTTGCGGACGGTAACGGCGCCATCGTCGTGCAATAGGGCTTTTACGGGGCCGACGGGCGTGTCGATCGAATGCATCCCGGGCACGATACGACCCAAATGGTGAAGCGATGCCACCAAACCGATCGTGCCGTGGCCGCACATGCCGAGATAGCCCGTGTTATTGAAAAAGATCACGCCGCACGTGGCGTCGGGCGAAACCGGCTCGCAGTAGAGCGCACCGACGAGAACATCGTGGCCACGTGGTTCGAGTAAGCAGGCTTGGCGCCAAGCGTCGAACTTGGTTCGCAGTTCGTCGACGCGTTCCGCCATCGTGGGGGCGGATAGGGCCGGAAAGCCGTCCATCACCAAGCGGGTTGGTTCTCCGCCGGTGTGGGAGTCAATCACATGTATCTCGTTCATGAACGCTCTCTTGCCCCATGGCAGGTTCGGGCCTTGGTTCGCATGTATATTTTATACAATCTACAAAATATAGTGTCAACGTGATTACGGGTTGCTTCTTTATCCGCTTGGCGGCCCAGACAAAAGGCGAAGATACCCTATTGAATTTCGAGTCCGGCAATCGGCATTTTCGGATCGAGTGGCTCCCCTGGCTTCGCGCTGGTGTGGATCAGGTGCGCGAGTGTTCGCATGCTGGCGACGCGCAGGTCTTGCGCATAAAACAAGACCTCACCCCGTCCTAACTTCTTCTGCCTTCAGGCGCATGGTGGTATCGGTGTCGGCGCGGACGCTGATTGGCCCTTGTGACATCGTTTGCGTCAATCATCCAGCCAGAGCGTACGTACAGGCCAAGGGGAGGCTTGAGCACGGCGCTCTGCCGGATTTTGAGTTTGAAGTACTCAGTATCGAGCAATCCGCGAGCGCGTTTTCGGATCAGGCCGATGGCGACGTGACCGCCCTCCAGACGCGCGGTGGTGATGGGGTGCGCCGCGTAGTTGCAGAGGCCGGTGCGATGCCGCTGCAGCATGGCGACGAAGCGTTTCATGGGCGCCAGGCCCGTGGCGTTGGCCAGTTCGCACCATTGATCCAGGCGTTGGCCCATGACGGTGATGTTCGCTGGCGTGTGCCACAGCTGCCGAATACTGCTGCACTACGTGGAAGCGGTCGAAGACGACGACGACGACGACGGCGGCGTGCGGCAGCGCCTTCTGTACGGCGGCTTCGAACGGTGCCCACATGTCCATGGCGACGGCCTCGATGCCGTGGGCCACGGGCTCATCCAGCGCATCGAAGCACGCCATCAGGCCGGCCTTCGACCGACCTTCGGTGACCCACACCAGACCGCCGGAATCCAGGTCGTAGACGATCGTCAGATAATCGTGGCCCTTGGCGCGGGCGACCTCGTAGACGCCCAGGTGCCGCAGGCTGTCAGCGCGCCCGGATCCAGCGCGGGCAGGTCACGTTGCAACGCCCGCTCATCCATGGCCTTGACCGTGCGCCAGGCCGGTGTAGCGTGCGAGTGCGGCGATGCTCATTGCTGGGCCAGCTGGCTGATGAATCGCGCATAGCGGCGTGTGACGCCATGGCCGGGCTCGACGAATAACAGCCGTTCCATACGGCAATCCGTCGCGCCGATGCGGCCCCAGATCGGCAGATCCTGAACCTCGCGACGCAGCCGTCGGTTGACGGTGCCCCGCGCGCCGCTCCACCGGCACGAATCGGCGATCTCGGTCGCAGTGAAACACCAGCGTGTCACGCGCTTCGTCCCACGCCACTCCCTTGACGCACTGTCTGCGCAGACCAACAAGCCAGCTTGGGATGGTTGTCGCCATCTGCAAACCCTTTCTGTATTTGTGTAGGGCCTTGTATTGAAAAGGATTCGTCGGCGGTGGTCATCCTTTTCTAGCGCATATCAGTGCAGAAGAGCCCGCTAATTTACTTTCAGCTTTGCGCTAGACCAAGCGATGAGTATAGATCGGGTAGGGCTACAGGCGCCCTTGTGTGGTCCGCGCCATGTCAGCGTTTACGTATCAGGAGCGTCTGTGAGGCCACGCCAATTCGGCCGTCTTCGTCATAGAGGTCACTTAACGTGCAACCGTGGCCAAGTGCCGAGATATGCGTACCGCTATCGACGCCGATCCACGCCGTCGCGGGTCGACGCCAGAGGTTGACGGTGAGGTCGGTGCTTGCGAAGGAATAATCCTCGAGAGGGACGGACCAGCTGATACCGTTGCCGAGATCCGCGATGGCCACCGCTTGTGCGGACATCGCGGGCTCATTATCTCCAATCAGCGGATAGCGAAACCGAAACCAGGCCGCTGCCGGCCCTTGGTCCTCAACGCTACCGGCCGCCAGGCGTGATTCCAGCGCACGATAATGAAACGTCTCGGCACCGGGGTCGGTGCCGGGGATGTGTACGTCGTCAGGGGTTGAATCCGCTACCGGCGTGAGCCGCACCGTCGGCGCATCCGCTTGCCAATCGCCTATCGCATCCGACCGGCCGAAAAGAACATGGGCCACGCAAAGCGGCTGCCCGTCATGAATCAGTTCGAGCCGAACACGTTGTGTCGAGCGGCCCCTGTCACGCGCGCACGTAACCGTCAAAGGCTCGATCGGGACTGGCTTGCGGATGTCGAGCGTCAAACGCTGTAGCACAAAGGTGTCATCGTTGACCGCCTCGGTCGCGATCTGTGCGAGCAGCCCGGCCGGGGCCCCGCCATGCTGGGCGTTCGGGTGCCAAGGGCCGCGCGCCAGCCCGGTGGGCTCAATGCGATCCCCGACTCTTCTGAATACGCTTGCTGGATCAGGTTGTGGCATGGGTATCGACAGCGGTTTGAAGTGGTGTTCTCGGCATGGAGCCGGTCGGGCCATCGCCGGGATTTGATGATCGGCCCGTTGCAAGGCTCGGTCTGTGACCGTGAATATCTCGACGCCCGTGTTTCGAGTACAGGTTAGAGCGCGTCGAGCGTCCATTGCAATAAGATTTGAACGATGATTCACTATTTCGGCATGCCATATCGTCGAACGAAAAAGATGGAATCGCGACTCGCTGAGCGCCGTGCGCAGATTCTCGTTGCCGCACGCAGCCTCGTAGCCGAAGCGGGCTACAGGGCTGTCAGTGTGCCTGCGGTCGCGAAACGCGCTGGTGTATCGACCGGCCTGATCTATAACTACTTCGACTCCAAGGCCGTGTTGTTCGATGAAGTCTTCCGCAGCGCGACCGAACAAGAAATCGAAGCCTGCGAAGCCGCGGCCCGCCAACCGGGTAGTGCGCGCGAGCGCATCGGCTATGTTATTGAAACGTTCGCGTATCGCGCGCTGGCTGCACGCCAATTGGCCTGGGCGTTGCTCGCCGAGCCTGTGGAGACCGAAATCGAACAGGACCGCCTGCGCTTTCGGGCGCCATATCGGCGCATCTTTGCGGCCCTCATACGAGAGGGGATCGATAACGGTGAGATCATCGACCAAGACGAGGATGTTGTCGCGGCCGCCATGGTCGGGGGCGTCGTGGAGGCCCTGATCGGGCCGCTGAGTGCGCCACCCGAGGTCGGCGACGCGGATCGGTTGATACACACGATCATCAGCTACTGCACGAACGCGCTCGGTCCGATGCCCGAGCCAAACGCGCGCCAGCATACCCTCGGGATGGGGTCGGATCATGACTGACTTCACACAGGACCCGCCCCGGGTCCGCAACCGGTTCCTATGCGATCCGGCATTGCGCCTTTCGCTTGAACGCCTGCTGGCTACTGAGCACGGCCGCGGGCCGTCAGGCCAGTCGCTCGGGCCCGAAATACCGACGACGAGATTTGACCTCCAAGAGAACGAGCCCCGCAGTCAAATACAATAGAAGCCTTTCTGATCAAGCTTATCCGGCTGCTGTCGGGGGCGCGGCGCTGACCATGATGGCCACGCCACTACCAAGTAAAACCGACACAGGCTTTCGACACGGCGGGAACCCAACGTAGCGCGGTAGCCGACCGCCGAAGGTGCTGGCGTTGCGAGCGCCCGACTCAGCCTTGGCATGCCGGGGCGGCGGTCGAGTTTCGCGTTGTACGCCTAAACACACCGCTAGTGGGCTTGCGTATCGGCGCCGCCAGACTCGAACGTGACAATCGTGCCTTGCGCGGTCGCACACAGCGCGTCCGCCTTGTCTTCAGCGATGACATAGACATCGCAGCGGCAAACCGCTTGTCGCTTCCCGGCGTAGACGACGCTGCCGTACGCAACCAGCCGATCACCGATACCCGGCTTGAGGTAATTGATCTTGTACTCGGAGGTGAGCACGTTAGGGCCGAGCACTGAGCCGCCGACGAAAGTCAGGGCGTTATCGGCAGCATAGCTGAGCACGCCACCATGCACGAATCCGTTCTGCTGAAGCAGAGCGTCTCGAATCGGGATTTCAAGCGTGACGTGGCCGGAATCAAAAGCGATGAGTTCGGCGCCGACGAGTTGACTGAATGCCTGCGCCCTGAGTGCCTTTCGGCCCATTTCGAATTGCTCGTTCACCATCATTTTATTCTTTCCTGGCTAGCGACAAAGTGAAGAATTGAATTCCAGTTCAATGCTGGAATGAAAAATTGAACAGGGATTCATTTCATTGTCAAATCGCACAAATCAGCCGCGCATGAACAGAGGCATGAAGGAGTCGGGTGCCAGGTCAGGTGTCGTGATGTGCGAGTTGTGGAACGCGTGGGGCCAGATCGCGCTCCGCAAGATCAGCAAGATCATCCGATTAACCCCATTGCAAACGGGGATCAAATGGAGTCTCGAGCTACTGTGTCGTGCACGGCACAAGACGCCATACTTATCATGCTATTTGGCTCGAACTCGGACAAAGCCAGACGTACGCGCTCTGAGTCGCGCGCCACGGGATCAGGAGAAAATGGGGCCAGGTTCGTGGGCAGGGGGGAGTTTTGTGCTCGAGCCCGTCAAGGCTTGAGGGGTGTATGCAGGTTTTCAACAATCGCATTGCCGCCATCGACAATGATGGTGGTGCCCGTGATGTAGCTGGCGCTTGCCGACGCGAGAAAGGCGACGGCGGCCGCAACTTCCGCGGGACGGCCTGCGCGTCCGACGGGTGAGCGGTCGCCCGCCAATATTTCTTCCTCTGTGCTGGAAGCGGTTTCAATCCATCCGGGCGCCACGCAATTGGCGGTGACGCCGGATCTGGCGGCCTCGAGCGCAAGGCTTTGGGTCATGCCTGTCATGCCGGCTTTGGCTGCGGCGTAGGGCGCTTCGCCCGCGTTGGCCCCTGTCGTGCCGGTGGTGGAAGAGATGTTGATGATTCGCCCATATCCACGTTTCGTCATCCCGGGCAGAACGTCGCGCGTCATCAGAAAGGCCGTTGTCAGATTCCTGTTGAGAGACAACATCCAGTCGTTGAGCGTTGTGTTGACGATTTCCGAGAAGGGCTCCGGACTTCCCAATTGGGACATCCCGGCATTGTTCACAAGAACGTCAATCCGACCATGCTGGGCCTCGGCTTCGGCGTAGAGTCGATGGACCTCGGCCTCTACCGTGAGGTCAGCCACAAACCCATGCGCCGAGATTCCCGATTGGCGTAGTTCTTCCACGCGGTCGAAAATGCGTTTGCTTGTAGCGCAGATGAGTACGGGCATCCCGGCCTGCCCCAGTTCGCGGGCGATGGCGAAGCCAATGCCGTCGGCACTGCCCGCGCCAGTGATCAGGGCAACCGGTTTGTCGGGAAGGGTCATTGTCGTACCTCGATTTTCAGGGCGTATACCTGGCTTTACACGCCGAGGCTTTGTTCGTCCCGCGGTTTGGCGCCTGCGGTCCCGGTATGGGCGGTGCGGTTTCGGCCTTGTCGCTTGGCAGCGTAGAGCGCGGTGTCGGCTTCGGCTAGCAGCGGGGCGATATCGATCGGAGCATCCGGCGTATCGACGACCGCCACGCCGAGCGAGATCGTGATACGGACGGTGGTGCCGTCGAGATCGAGTGGCCGCCAGGCGATGCGTTCACGGATGTATTCGGCGGTCGCGATGGCGGCGTTCGAGTCGGCGCCGGGCAGCAGGATGGCGAATTCGTCGCCGCCCATGCGGGCCAGCCGGCCGGTGTTGCCCAGGCTCTCGTCCACGATACGCACCAGCGCTTGCAGTAGCAGGTCGCCGCCGTGGTGGCCGAGGCTGTCGTTGATCTCCTTGAAGCGATCGACATCGAACACAATGAGCGCCAGCGGTGCATGCGCGGCTTTCAGCCAGGCGAGAAAGCGGCGTCGATTGCCGGTGCCGGTGAGTGGGTCGGTTTCGGCCATCCGCGTCAGGGAGCGGTTGATGGCGTCTTTTTCCTGATTCGCCTGTTCCAGCCGTGCCTGGCGTGACGCGAGCATCGCGTGCGATTCGAGCTGGTCGCGCAATGCGCGATGGTAACCGCGCCAGACATCCGTACGCAGGCCGAGCCAGAAGGTGATGACGCCGCCGATCAGCGCGACGGCAAGGCCCAGGTTCCAGGCCAGGGCCACGAGCGTGAGCGACGCCGTGGCCACCAGGCGGGCATACAGAATGCCGGGGATCGCGGCATATGGCCCCATGATCGTGCCGAGCACGACCATCACCAGCAGTACGCCGGCGGCCTCGCCGGGCAGATGGGGAAGCAACAACAGGGGGCCGGCGCCCCAGACCAGCCCGTAGACGAAGCTGATTGCCATAAAGCAGAGCGCTTTGCGTTCGGGGGCCTCGTCGAATTGGTCTTTGGCGCGCAGCCGGGCGGCGTAGGCGCGCGGGAGGAAGCCGCCGGCCGCGGTCATTGCCAGCCAGGCGACATGGGCCGGCGTCGGTGTTTTCGTTATGATGAAGGTGCCGATGACCAGCAGGGTGGCGAGGTTGCCCACCAGGCTGCGCATGCGGATGCCGGAACAAAATACCTCCAACAGGCGGGCGCGGATGCGCTCGCTGGCACCGTTCCAGCCGACCAGGTCATCGATCCACTTGGCATTGACTGGATACGGCATGCGTGCCTCCTCACGCAAGACCCGATGCGACACGACACACCGACGCGAACACGCCGATGAATCCCACGAACGCGAACGATATTGCTGCCCGGTATGCCCGTGTTGCAGCCGCGCTAAAGCAGGCCGCGCCGCTTGTGCACAATATCACGAACCTGGTGGTGCAGAACGACGCGGCCGATGCCATCGCCGCCGTTGGCGGGGTGCAGATGACATTGCATGCGCCGGCCGAGGTGGCCGAGATCGCCGCCGTGGCGGACGCGCTGACCGTCAACGTCGGCACGCCGGACCCGGCATGGCTCGAAGCCGCCGATACCGCCGTGCGCACGGTCACGCGGCGCGGCCGGCCGTGGGTGCTCGACCCGGTGGCCGTCGGGCTTTCCGACTACCGGACTGAGGCCATCCACAAGCTGCTGACCCTCGGCCCGACCGTGATCAAGTCCAACGCCAGCGAAACGCTGGCGCTGGCGCGCACCGGTACGAGCGGGCGCGCCGGGGACAGCCGGCATGCCGTGGATGACGCAATCGACGCGGCGCGGCGGATCGCACGGCAGTACGGCTGCGTGGTGGCCGTGACCGGCGAGCGCGATCTGATCACCGACGGCGCCCGGGTCGTTCGTCTGCACAACGGCGATCCCATGATGGGCCGGATGATCGGGTCGGGCTGCATGCTGTCGTCGGTGCTGGCCTGTTTCCTGGCCGTGGCGGATGATCCGTTCGAGGCCGCGCTGGCGGGCCTGGCGCATTTCGCGGTGGCCGGCGAGATGGCGGCCGCCCACGCCGGCGGCCCGGGCACGCTCAAGCCCTTGTTGATCGACGCGCTATACAAGCTGGATGCAGCGGACTTATCGGCGCGGTTGAAGGTGAGCGAGTTGACGCCTTGAGGGGCCTTGGAGGCTATCCCAACAGGCTGTCAATCCCAGTCCGCGGGCTTTCCCATCGGGTTTTGCGGCAGGGTAGGGCCGAAGCGAAAGCGCGTGGGGCGTTCGGCGGGCGGCAGGCGGCTGGCCACGAACGGGCGCAGTCGGTGTTCGAGGTCGGCTTGGTCTTGGTCGTCGACCGGGACAATGAACGCCTTCAGGCGGCCGTTGTCGCCCAGCCGCACCGCTGCCTCGGCCACGCCGTCGCATTCGGTGAGCACGGCGGCGATACGGTCGGGATAGACGTTTACTCCGCCGACCTGCACCGCATGGTCCCGGCGGCCCATGAGCTCGATTTGACGTGCGCCGCTGGGCCGGATTTGGTCGGGCAGACGCGTGGTCCGGCCGGCGCGATCGATGAGCGTCGATGGCGCATGGGGCGCGAGCCGCCAGCGCGGTAGCAGGGTGTATTCGATACCGGGGATCTCGCGCAGGCCGATCGCGCTGGTTTCCGAACTGCCATAGACATCGACCAGGCGCGCCAGCCCGGTGGCGAGCACGGCTTCGCCCAGCGCGTTGGCAAGCGGCCCGCCGGAACTGATCCCGGTGACATGATCGGGCCACTGTTGGCGCAGGCGTGCCAGCGCGGCCCAGTGATCGGGAACGCCCACCACCAGATCGCCCGCTCTCGGCGCCGGCATGCCGGGCACGGTGCCATCGACAACCGGCACATCGAGCACCGCCGGCAGCAGGGCGGTCCACACGAGCCCGTAGAGATGGGTCGCCGGAACCAGCGCGATGACCCGCTGCGTTTCGGCAAACCGGTGGGCGAACTCGTGGGCTTCTTCGAGCAGGTCGGCTGTGGCATGCGAATGGCTCTGCGGCACGCCGGTCGAGCCGGAGGTATGAACCGTCAGCCGTTGGATCCGCTGGGCCGCGATGCGGTCGGCCCATTCGGCCACCGTGGCCGTCGTCTCCGGGGCGAACGCCACATCGTCCAGCGTGAAAACTTCGCTGAGCGCGGCGGCTACGCCCATTCTTTCCAGAGAGTCCAGGGCCAGCGGGGTGGCCGTTTCATGCGGGGCATAGGCGTTGGTCGTGCGCTGGCCGATGTCTTCGCCGCGCAGGCGCTGGAGTTCGCCGGCGATCA
Source organism: Salinisphaera sp. LB1 (assembly GCF_003177035.1). NCBI lineage: Bacteria > Pseudomonadati > Pseudomonadota > Gammaproteobacteria > Salinisphaerales > Salinisphaeraceae > Salinisphaera > Salinisphaera sp. LB1. The sequence continues at coordinate 2,171,663 of NZ_CP029488.1, forward strand.
CGGCGGCGGTGATCCGACGGATGGCTGCCCGTGGCAAGTCGCTCCGGGTCACGCCGGCGCGGGGGCGACACGATTGCGCCCGGCGTTTTTCGCCTCGTACAGACGGCGATCGGCGATTGCGATCAGATCGTCGGTGGAGCCGTCGGTTTCGCGCATTTCCGAGCAGCCCAGACTGGCGGTGACGTTGACCTGGCCACGGGGCACCGCGATCTGGCGTTCGGCGATTTTGCGACGCAGTGTTTCGGCCAGCTCGATTGCTGCACTCAACGGGTATTCGGGCGCCAGCAGGGCGAATTCTTCTCCGCTCAGGCGCGCGAAGACTGCCCTCGCCGGCGTGCAGTCGGCACCGATTTGCGCCACCTGTTTAAGCGCGGTGTCCCCGGCCGGATGGCCGTGCATGTCGTTCAGCGACTTGAAATCGTCCAGGTCGAGGATAATCAGCGATAACGGCCGTCGGCGTGTCAGGCATCGCGTGTGTTCGAGCTTCAACACCTTCTGGAACTGCATCCGGTTGACCGCACCGGTCAGATAATCCCGTGTCAGAAGTTCGATCAGGTCGTTGGTTTTTTTTGCCGGTTCGGGCACGTCCCGCAGCACCATCGAGAAGGTGGGGGCGTCGTCGTCGTCTTGTTCGGCCCGCGCCACCAGCAGGCGCTGGCACCAGTAGCGTTCGCCATTGGCCCGTTTTTCCCACCCTTCGAACAGATGCCAGCCATCGCGACTGGCAAGCGCAAGTTGGTCGGCTATGGAGAACGGAATCTGCGCTTCGTCGTCGGTTTCGGACAGAAACGTATCCACGCATTGGCCGACGACTTGTTCGGCGGCATAGCCAGTCTGCCGGACGAAGGAGGGGTTGGCTGAAAGCACCGTGCCGTCGCCCGCGACCGTCAGCAGCGCATGATCGTTGACCTCGTCGATCAAGGCAGAGAACCAGGTATCGGCCTGACGCATCCGTTGTTCCTGGGTCACCTGTTCGCTGATGTCGCTCAAGGTCGCGATCAACTGGTTCGGCCCGCGCTTGACCAGCGAGCAGGCCAGAACCGTGGGGCGCCCGTCCCGGCTTTTCTGGCCCAGATCCACGACGACCCGGTGTCCGTCGCAGATCGTGCCGTGGGGCTCGGCGAAACCGTCGGCAAAGTTGCGCAGTTCCGGCGCGAATTTTTCCATTGCGGCGAAGAAGTTCTCGACGCCCTGCGCTCCGGCCAGTGGCAGCAGATGCATCATCGCATGCGGATTGATCAACCCGATGTCGCCCCGTTCATCGAGCTCGATCAGCCCGAAGGGGCATGCATACATGAAGCTTAGAAGATCATCTTCATCCGCCATGGCCACCGGCCTCCGATCAGCGCTCGACAAGAATATAGCGTCGCACTACATCGTGGGCCTGCAGCAGTCGCAGTCGCACGCGGGTGGGGCGCATGCGCAGGGTCAGCACGAACGGTACGATCTCGTCGAGGTCGGCCTCGTCCTCGAAACGCTGGGCGACCAGGAAATTGTTCATGCATTGGCCGATGGTGGAAAAAAACGGCACACCCAGCACATGAGCGGGGTCGACACCGGACATGCGAGCCTCGGTGGCATTGTAGACATCGGCGCAGGTATCCGGGCGAAGACCGATCACGCCGAAATCGAGCGTGTCGCGGTCCTCCGGCGCCATGTTTTCGAGATCGATCAGCCGGACGGTTTCGAATGTCGGCTTGGTGTCGCGCATGTACGCGCCTCCATGAAATCAGAATGCGGGAACCACGAGTTTAAGGAACGCCGGGTTCGTGGCTCGTCAGATCCCGCTGCACGATGCCGAGTCGTTGGCGGGCCAGCCACAGTCACAGTCCCGCGTTTAATGAATCAAAAACGTCGGACGACGATATGGGATAACCCGATAGCGCACAACTATTAATTATCTGCGAAAACGCGGTGTTCGACGTACCGGGCCGGATGTACGGGGTCAGGTGGCGGGGCGCGCTGTCGAGGTTCGGCCAACTGCTCGGGAGGGTCTGGCCCGTTGGGCCTATGTCAGCCGGCGGCGCACTTAAAAAAACGACGGATGCGGCTGCGGATGGCATCGGTCGGGGGCCTGAAGCCGGGCCGCTCCGTGCCCCGGGTGCCCTGTGGCGGCCATTCACCGTGCCTGGCCCGGCACGCACAATCGCTGGAAATCCGTGACGTGAACTGACATCACAGGACACGGACAGGGCTCGAATCAGCGGCCTGGCCGTCATGCGCGGTCATGACGATGCGCTGCCGCCGGACGATTGCCAGGGGCTGATGATCGGTACGGCCTGCGCACTCCGCCCCAATAGCGGGAGGCCATACATCGCTTCCAGTGTACGCAGCATGCTGTAGTGGTTGACCGGACGCTTGACTTGTCCCTTGCGCACATGCGCGCCGGCGATGATCACCGGAATATGGTTGTGATGAAGATAGTTGTCCTCGTCCCAAGTCACGATCAGCAGGCTGTTGTGATGCCGTGCCCACTGGACGTAGCCGCCCAGATGCCGCTTCAGCCAGCGGTCGCCCTGGGCGATGCTGGCGCTGTGCATGTCGTGGTCGAGGTCGGGGATGACGAACGACACCGTGGGCAGCTTGTTGAAGTCAGACGGAAAATCCCGAAACGGGCGGTTCTGGGCGGCGTGTACGTTAACTCCCTGCCAGTTGACGGCCGGGTTGTGTTTGCGTGCATAAAGCCCGTGGCGGCAGCCGGTGTACCCCGTCTTCGGCATGGACTGGGCATAGGTGGCGAAGCTCAACCCGGCATCACGCAGTGTGGTGGCCAGGTTGCGGCTGGTGAACCGGTGCGGACAGCTATCCAGCAGCACGTCCTGGGTGGTGCCAGAGAACAGTGCGAGGTAATTGGGCTCGCTCGGATGGGTGACGCCGTAGGCATGGGTGAGCGTGGCGCCGGAGGCGGCAAGCCGATTCAGAAACGGCGCCTGGGGATTGCCCAGAATCTGGGAATAGGCCTTGTTTTCTTCGATGACGATTACGACATGAGCCGGTCGCGGCAGTGTCCCCTGCGGCAGTCGCGTATGCGCCTGCGAGCTGCCGAACGCCGGCGGCACCCGGCTGGCGAACATGCAACCCGCCAGGCTGACGGTCAGCGCGGTTATCAGCGCGAGCCGGCGCAGGCGGTGACCGAGGGGCTGCTGTGGTTTCATGCCGGCCCCGCGTTGCCGCCGCGGCGGCGTATTGAATCGAGTCGATACACGTGCATTGATCGCCCTCGTTTGGTCATGGCGCGAGATGAACCGGCATCGCGCCACATCAGTTGAAACGGTAATCGAACCAGACGGCGCCGAAGTTGTTGTGGGCATCGCTGGCCGGCGGCAGGTTGTCCGTATCCACTGTATTGGTCGTCATCCACATGTCGAAATGCACGCCCCAGCGCGGGCGCACATAGTTGACGCCCGCGATCAACTGGGCCACGAACGGCCTCATGTGCAGCGTGTTCCGTTGGGTCCAGGGATTGTCGTTGCGAATGAGATTGCCCTGGCGTTCCATCGAACGTCCCACGCCGGTACCGCGCACGGCGACGGTGGCATAAAAATAGCCGCGATCCGTCGGTGTCTGGGTGGCATCGTAGTTGACACCGCGCCCGAGCGGGTCGGGCAGGGTGGCGAAACCGGGCGGCAATTGCCCGATGCGGGCGATCAGCCCGGTCTGGCCGTAGGTGAAATAATTGCCGAGCGCGGCATCCAGGCTCGATGCGATATCGAAATGCGGCGCACGCCAGATCTTGTGCTGGAACGTGTAGTACAGATTGATCACCGGCTCGTTGTCGAGCTGGTTGTTCCAGCCATGCGGCGGCGTGCTCATGATGCTGTGGATGGCGGTTTGCACCTGCTTGCCCCCAGCCAATGGCCCGACCAGCCCGAGCATCAGCTCCGCCCCGTACAGATTGCGATCGTTGAATGCGATGAAGGTGTTGCCCCAGCCGAGCAGGCCCATGTACGGGAAGTCGTTGGTGATCAGCCGGTGCGTGCCGAGATGGGTAGGGGTGTCCTGGACCTGCCCGAGCGTCCAGCTCTCGCGATAGCCCAGCTGCGGGCCTGTCGGCAGCACCCATCGCGCCAGCGACTTGCCAAAGGCCGGGGTGCCATGGGTCTGGCTCAGCCGGCTCGCGATGGCCGAATGCATGCTCACGCCGCCGCCGCCCGTGTACTGATTATCGGAAAGAAATAGTTTGTCGTCCTGGAAAGAGAAGGTCCAGGTGACCGGGCCGTGCGGGCGTTGGGCCAATGCCAGCGGGCTCAGGCCGAGAAGCGGTGGCAGCCCGAACAACAGCCAGCGCAGCGTGCGGCGCATGCGACGGTGCGCACTGGCAACAGACCGCTGCCAGCGTGGTCTTGACGCGTTGCAACATGCTCTGCTGCTCATAGGTGTATTCTACACACGAATCTCGACGCGCTGCCATAGCGTGCCCGGCTCCGGACTCGAAAACGCGCTCTGCCCGGGCCCGCGGGCGCGGCCGGCATCGATCGCAGCGGCCGGGCTCTTGCGACCGGCCGCTGCGGCGCCGCGACCGGCCATCGCGATGAAGAGGTCGGCCACGATGCAGCGCGCACCGGCAGGCAGTGTCCGTGACGCCGGTGTCCGGCCACGTCGGTTCAGGTCGTGGATTTGTAACGATTATTCCGGCCGGGCGAGGCGCGGTGATGGGCCGTATCCGGGAATACGGCGAATGCCCGCAACGCCGCAGGGCGCGGGACGGGTGTTGGCTGCGGCGACAGCCTGGCCGCAAAACGTTATCGTTGGCCTGATGATGGTGCATCAACTGAAGGCATTGGCCAGCGAGACGAGGCTGCAGATCATGGCCTGGCTCCGGGCGCCGGAAGCGCATTTCCCGGCTCAGGCTCATGGCGACCCGGTCGGCATTGGCGTCTGCGTCAGCCATATTCAGCAAAAGGCAGGGCTGTCGCCCTCCACGGCCTCGACCCATCTGGCGATTCTGCAGCGTGCTGAACTCGTGTGCGCCACGCGTATCGGCAAATGGACTTATTACCGCCGGAATGAGGCCGCGATCACAACGCTGCTGGACGACATGACCCGCGTCGTCTGATATCTTTGCGCTCCAATATTTCGTTAATTCGCGAAATAACGAATCGAAAAGGAGTCGGATATGTCGAATCAAGCGATTGTCGTCGGTGCGGGCAGTGGTTACGACCGGGTGCGTCGTGAGCAGCGCGATGCGCCGGACCCGGGGCCCGGTGAGATCACCGTTCGGCTGAAGGCGAACTCACTGAATTTCCATGACTATGCCGTGGTGACTGGTCTGTGGGGCGGCGTGCCGGAAGACCGGATTCCCATGGCCGATGGCGCCGGCGACGTGGAAGCCGTTGGGGCCGGCGTGACCGAGTTCGCCGTGGGCGACTCTGTGGTCAGCACTTTTTTCCCGACGTGGCTGGATGGCGAGGCCGAGGTCGAAGGCTTCGATCAGGTGCCCGGAGACGGTATCGACGGTTACGCCCGCGAGCGCGTGACCCGGTCGGCCAACGCATTCACGCATGCCCCGGCCAACTACACGGCAGCCGAAGCCTCGACCTTGACCACGGCCGGCCTGACCGCCTGGCGGGCGTTGATGGAAGACGGGGCGCTGCAGCCGGGCGAGACCGTACTCATCCAGGGTACCGGCGGGGTTTCGATCTTTGCGCTCCAGTTCGCGAAGCGCTGCGGCGCCACCGTGATCGCGACCTCTTCGCGCAACGACAAGCTGGAACGTCTGCGGGACCTGGGCGCCGATCATCTGATCAATTACAAGGAAGACAGTAACTGGGGCCAGACCGCACGCGCGCTCAGCGGCGGCCGCGGGGTCGATCATGTGATCGAAGTCGGCGGGCCGGATACGCTGGAGCAATCGATGAACGCCGTTCGCGTCGGCGGCCATATTGCCGTCATCGGCGTGCTAACCGGCGTGACCGGCGAAGTCTCGCTCATGCCGATGCTGGCCAAGCAGATCCGTCTTCAGGGCGTGCTGGTCGGCAACCGGCGTCAACAGCAGGACATGGTCCGGGCGATCGAGGCCAACGATATTCATCCGGTCATCGACCAGCGGTTCCCGCTGAATGAACTGGCGGATGCGTTCCGCTATCAGGAAACCAACCAGCACATTGGCAAGATCTGCCTCGACATCTGAATGTGTCGCCTCGGGCGGCTTCGAGGCGTTGGCGCGGATGTGAAGGGTTCGGCCGGGCGACAGGCAGAGTCCAGCGGCTTGCTGGCGGCCTGCCCGGTCGCCGTGCAGCCGTCGGTGCGGGCTGGCCATGGATTGCTGCGCGGGTCGGTTCGAATGGATCCGGGAATCCTCGTTATGCATAGTTGCATTCGGCACATGATTCAGGGGCGGTCATGGCCCTGCCATTACGGCGTGTCCGGCGTCCCGGGGCAAAAAAGTCGCCGATCAGCGCAACGGCTCGCGGCTGCGGTCTTGCATGAACCACAAGGCGCCGGCCGATACCAGCGCGGCAAGGGCCAGATACGCCCCGGGCGCGGCGTCGAAACCGGTGAACGAAATCAGCCAGGTGGCGATCATGGGGGCTGTGCCGCCAGCCACGCCGAGGCCCAGATTATAGGCCAGCGAATAGCCGGTGAGACGGTCCCGTACCGGGAACAGTTCTACCAGCATGGCCGGTGCCGAGCCGAGCGGTATGGCGATGAGCAGTGCCAGCAGAAACTGGCAGATGATGAGATTGACCCAGCCGCCCGCGGCGAACCCAACCAGGACCCCACCCGCGGCGGCCATGGCCAGAAAGGCGAGGATTAGCAGCGAGCGACGGCGAATCACATGGTCGGATAGCCAGCCGCACAGCGGGATGATCGGCATGGCCAGCGCAATGCCGATCGAGTTGATGGTCAGCGCGGTGCCGTCGCTCACCGAGCCGATCTCGCTGGCGAACGTGGGCAGATAGACCAGCGGAATATAGAAGGCGACCCCGTAGCCCGACGCGAAGATGATGGCCAGGATTGTCTCGCGCCGGTTCTGGGTGAGGGCCTCGTGCAGCGGGGAATCGTCGGCATGCTGTTTTTCATGATGCGCCATGTGCGGCGTACCGCCGAGCTTGCGCACATACAGATACGCCGCGCCGCCGAACACGCCGCCGAGCAGGAACGGTATGCGCCAGCCCCAGGCATGCAGCAGATCCGACGGCAAAAGGGTGCTGACTCCGGCGGCCAGCCCGGAGCCGACCAACGTCCCCACGAGACTGCCGAAGTTGGCCCAGCTCCCGGACAGGCCGCGCTTATGCAACGGTGATGTCTCCACCATATAGGTCACCGATCCGCTGAACTCGCCACCCACGGATAACCCCTGGAGCAGACGGACCGCGATCAGCAGTACTGCCGCCCAGAATCCAATCTGATGGGTCGTGGGCAACGCTCCCAGCAGAAAAGTGGCGAGCCCCATGGTGATGATCGAGAGCCGCAACACCTTGGCGCGGCCGTAGCGGTCGCCAATATAGCCGAACACCACGCCGCCGAGTGGGCGCATGAAAAAACCGACGGCGAACACGCCGAAGGTGGCGATGAGCGAGCCCAGGTGGCTGTCGGACGGAAAGAACAGCCCCGAGAGCACGGGCGCGAAAAAACCATAGAGCGCGAAGTCGTACCACTCCATGATGTTGCCGATCGTGCCGCCGATGATGGTTTTCGGCGTATGGCGGTGGCCGAAATAGGGTCGGGAGTACGATTTACCGCGTTCGACCGGTGCTGGGCCGGTGGGCGTTGACGCAGTGCTCTCGGCGTAATTGGGTTCCATGACGCGCCAACAGTCCTCGCGATCATCGGTGACTGGCCCGGTCGGTGCCTAGCGTGTGACCGTGCCGCTGGCCCCGGGCAAGTCGTGGCAACTCCGCAGATAGCATAAGCGTGGGGCCCGCCTTGTCTTTTGATATGGATCAAACGGGCCGTTTCGGCGCAGGCTTGTGCCTGCAGTCGGGCGAGACCGTACTCGTCCAGGAGGGCCCCGGCGGGGTCTTCGTCTTTGCGCTTCAGTTCGCCAAGCGCTGCGGCGCGACCGTGATCGCCGCCTCCTCGCGCAACGACAAGCTGGAGCGCCTGCGGGATCGGCGCCGATCATCTGATCGATTACGGGGAAAATGGCAACTGGGGCCAGAACCACACGCGCGCTCAGCGGCGGCCCCGATATCGACAGCCCCGCCGTGAGGCGGGGCCGGTGGTGGTCGGGTCTGCGCCCGCGGCGCTCGTCAGGCGGTGACCGCGAGCGCCTGCGCCAGATCGGCGATCAGATCGTCGATGTGTTCGATGCCGACGGACAGCCGCACCATGTCGGGGGTGACGCCCGCGCTTTCCAGTTCGGCTTCGTTGAGCTGGCTGTGGGTGGTGGCCGCGGGCATGGCCGCACAGCTCTTGGCATCGCCGATATTCACCAGCCGGATGAATAACTCGAGCGCGTTGTAGAACCGTACGCCGGCATCCAGCCCGCCCTCGATACCGAAGGAGAGAATGCCCGAGGCCCGGCCGTTCATGTAGCGCTGCGCGAGGGGGTAGTCGCGGTGGCCGGGCAGGCCGGCGTAGTTGACCCAGGTGATGCGGTCGTGGGCTGCGAGGTATTCGGCAATGCGCTGGGTGTTCTCGCAGACCCGTTCCATGCGCAGGGCGAGCGTTTCGAGCCCCTGCAGGAACATCCAGGCGTTGAACGGGCTCATCGCGCCGCCCATGTTGCGCAGCGGCACCACCCGCGCGCGGGTGATGAACGCGGCCTCGCCGGCATCCCTGGCGTAGTTGATGCCATGATAGGACGGGTCCGGCGTGGTGAGCAGCGGGAAACGCTCGGCGTGTTCCAGCCAGGGGAAGCGTCCGGAGTCGACGATGAGCCCGCCGATGGTGGTGCCGTGGCCGCCGATGTACTTGGTGGCCGAATGCACGACGATATCCGCGCCGTGTTCGATGGGGCGCAGCAGCGTGGGCGAGGGGACCGTGTTGTCGACGATCAGCGGCACGCCGTGGGCGTGGGCGATTTCGGCCAGGCGAGCGACATCGGCGATGTTGCCGGAGGGGTTGCCGATCGACTCGCAGTAGATGGCCTTGGTGCGGTCGTCGATGAGCGCGGCCATGGCGTCGAGATCGTCCTTGTCGGCGAAGCGCACGCTCATGCCCTGGCGCGGCAGCGTGTGCGCGAACAGATTGTAGGTGCCGCCGTAGAGTTCGCTGATCGAGACGATGTTGTCGCCGGCTTCGGCAATGGTCTGGATCGCCGCCGTGATCGCGGCCATTCCGGAGGCCATGGCCAGCGCGCCGACACCGCCTTCCAGGGCGGCGATGCGCTGCTCGAGCACGCCGCAGGTCGGGTTCATGATGCGGCTGTAGATGTTGCCGGGCACTTTCAGATCGAACAGATCGGCGGCGTGCTGGGCATCGTCGAACGCATAGGATGTGGTCTGATGCAGCGGCACGGCCACGGCATGCTGTTCGTCCGGCGTGTAGCCGCCGTGCAGGGCGATGGTTTCGGGTTTCATGCGAAGGCTCCCTCGGTTTCGTGAATCGCGGCGCCCGGCGTTGTCGCTTGTGCTATAAGCCGGTGGCCGAGGGCTTCGAGTTTAGGCCAGCGACACGCGTTGCGGATATGACCAATTGAAACGAAAACTATCTCGTCCTTGACGCGCGAGCCGGCCGGGCGATCGGCTCAGCTCGCCCGGGCTCGATGGGTGTCGCCATCGATGGGTGTCCAGCCGTCGGCTCGATAGCGCTGCACGGCTTCGCTGCCCGGGCCGATTTGATAGACGAACAGCCACTCGTGGTGGACCAGCTGTCGAATGCTTTCGTGTTTGGCGATGATGTCGGCAATGGCGTCGGCGGATGCCTGGATGAACACGCTGAGCCGCAGCGGCTCGTGCACCCAACGCGTTCCGTCCCACAGCGACTGCAGCGACAGGCCGATACGCAGGTCGCCCCCGTTGCCTTCGAATAAACCGATGTGACCGCCGGCGACATTGTGCAGCGCCTTGTTGCCGCTGCCGTAAACGCGGTTGTCCACGGTTGAGGCGTAGTACTGGAAATTGATCCAGTGCGCGACGATCATCGGCGCGGTCATGATCGACTCGAGAATCTCGTGGTTCGCGTCCTGCGCGGCGTCGTATTCGTGCAAAAAGGCGCGACCGGCGAGATTCAGCCCCCGCGTGCGCTGGCGCGGCGCCACGATCAGGCTGGCGTTGCGGGCCAGCCCCCATTCCGGGCGGACCTGCGACCAATCATGGGCGCGCTGGCCCAGACGCTCGCGCTGGGCGCCCGGGGCCGATGGGCCGGACTCCAGCCAGGGCGCCCGCTCGGCGTTTGCGCGAGTGCGGGCGTCGTCCAGCCAGGTCCGCAGCCGAGCTACGTGGTCGGCCTGCTCCCGGCTCAGGTCCTCAAGATCGAACAGGGTGACCTCATCGGTGGTCGTGTTGTGCAGTGCGGCGACGAAGCGTGTCGCGGCCGGCACGTCGATGCCGTGATCGCGCAGGCCCCGCCGTACGTCCGGCTCGTTCAGGAGTCCGGCGACGACGCGTGCGTTGATCTCGCCCGAATGACCGCCGCACGCCCCGCAGTCGAGGGCGGATTGCTGTGGATTGTTGCGGGTCTGGCTGGCGTGCCCGACCAGCATCACGATCGGGGCGAAGCCTTGCGTCAACGACATGCCGCGCAGAATCCCGGCGGCCAGCTCGATTTTACGGGCGACGGACAAGGCGTTGCCGTGGTCGGTCAGCCGGGGCTTGAGCGGGGCCGCGCCCGCGGCCTGCGCCGCGTCTGCTGCATGTCCGGGCGACTTGTGCAAAAGCCCGTCCTTGAGCAATTTCAAAGCGTAGAGCAGCCCGGTGGACTCGACATACGAAAACGTCGACGTGCTGCCCCAGCGAAAGCGACGGCTGGTCTCGCTGGCGCGCAGCCGCGTGCTCGCGTCTGCGTCGCGCCGGCAGGTGTCGTCGTGGCCGTTCCGGCTTTCCAGCGTCACCGTCAGGCTGGGGGCGAGCAGCCCGGGGAGTTGCGCTTGCGATACGGCCGATCCGGGGGGCTGGTAGGCGATCGGGAGGCCGAAAAAACCGGCAAAGCCGAGCGTGTCGACCTCGGGGCTGACGGCTTCCAGTGCGCGGCGAAAGACTTCCGATCGCACATCGATACAAAACGCGGCCTGCACCACCGGTGTTGACGGTACTGAGGTCGGGGTGGGCCCGCCGGTCAGGTCGCCGATCAGCGGCCTTTGATAACCCAGTTCGAGGGCACGGAGCCAGATCCAGTCGAGTTGCTGGTCGCTGATGTGTTCGGCTTCGATCCGTTCCGCCTGGGTCAGCGCCTGCCGCCAGGCGCCGCGCGCGGCGTCGTCGGCGACCCATTGATACAGCACCCAGTCCCAGGCCAGGCGCATCGCGAGCAGATCCCGCAGTGTCGTGTCTTCGCGCCCGGCCAGGTTGGCCTGCCAGCACAGATAGGCACACCAGGACGCCCAGCCGTTCACGCTCAGCAGCAGTGCGTGCAGATAAGTTTCGGCGTGATCGAGCGGGACCGACATGGCGGTGAGCGCGGCATGGATCAGGGCGTCCGGGCTGTCCGGCAGGTCTTTAAAGCGTTTTTGAAGACCGGGCTCGCCCATCAGAATCGCCATGCCGCGGTCGTGCATGACGTTGTGATGCCAGGCGGCATAGAGCCCGCCGGTTGGCCTACCCGGCCAGTCGCCCTGACCGCGATCGAATGCCGACGCGCACAATTGACTGATCTGGTGCACGATCTCTTCGTTCCAGGCGGTGCGGTGGGCGAGATCACGGGTCTGGTCCAGTTGATCGGCCACCAGCGCGATGCGGGCGGTACAGGTGGGCTGCTCGAGATGAGCGACCAGCGTTTCCGCCGTGAGCGCCGAATCGGCTTCGCGACAAGCGGCTTCCAAATCGGCACGAGCGATGCGGCCGCTCATCCATTGATCGCGTAAGTAGGCCCGCCCCGGCAGAGCCCGGGCACCACCGCGTGCCGCGACCTGGGCCGCGGCCTGCTGGATCGGCAGCCCGCGCAATCCCCACCAGGGGTTGACGGCGACCGACTGATCGAGCGGCCAGGTCGGGGCGATCCGGGCGCAGGCACCGGCGATGGCCTCGTCGACGACCTCGGCTGAAGGCGCGGTCGATAGGTGGCGCGTTGCGGTGGGCTCCGGGGTTGAAACGTTACTCATGCGCCGTGCTCCGAGTCGGGGATGGGGGCGTCGTGGCAAGCGGTGCGCGCGCGGGAAGCCGCGGCGGCCAGATCACGAGCGTCAGCCGTGTGAATAATTGATCCAGATAGAAACCGCCGTATACATGGGGCTGCAGCCAGGCAAGGCGGCGCGCGCCGCCGGCTGTGGTCAGCATCGCGCGCAGGATGAACAGCGCGCCGAACGCCAGGGTGATGCCGACTTCGCTGGCCATCGAAGGCGCCGTGGTCGTCGGCGGCGCCCAGAATGTGGACAAGAAAGACCACAGCAGATACAGACCGGTCACGGCCAGCGCACCGGCGCCCGTGCGCCAGGCCATTTCGCGCGAGTTGGCGCCTTCGCCGATCAACGAGGCAATCGCCAGCACGAGCACCGCGAAAACGGCCGGATGGCCGCGCCCGAGGCTCGGGATCGCAAACAGTCCGAAGATCACGCCCCCCGCAATGCCGGCGATGAAAAGCCAGCGGGCGCCAGATGGTTTGGCGCTGGCCGGCGTGCACGAGCGGCGGGTCGATGTCGCCACCATCTCGCCGGCCGTGAGAAAGCAATGCGCCTTGTAGAACGAATGCGCCAGCAGATGCAGCATGGCCAGGTTATACAGCCCGAGCCCGCACTCCATGAGCATGAAACCCATCTGGGCGCAGGTGGACCAGGCCAGCATGACCTTGACGCTCACACGGGTCGTCATGATCAGGGCGGTGACCACGGCGGTGGTGGTGCCTGCGATCACCAGCAACGCCTGGGCCAGGCCCGCATGTGCCATCAGCGGCGCGAGACGGATCATCAGAAATCCGCCCATGTTGACGATGCCGGCATGCAACAGCGCCGATACAGGCGTGGGCGCCTCCATCACCTGAATCAACCAGCCGTGAAAGGGCAGCTGGGCGCACTTGAGGATCGCCGCACAGGCGATCAGGGCGGTGGCGAGGGTCAATGTCGGTGTAAAAGCGGTCGGCTCGACCCGGGCGAACACCCGGTCCATCTGGAAGCTGCCGTAGTGCATGCCCACCAGAATCAGCCCCACAAGAATGAACGCATCCGCGACCCGGCTGATGAGAAACTTCTTGTGGGCGGCCAGCAGCGCCTGGGGGCGCTGATGGTAATAGATCAGAAGCTGATGCAGGCAAAGACTGGTGGCGACCCAGGCCACGCCGAGCAGGAGCAACTGATTGGCCACCACCAGGGTCGAGATGCTCGCCAGCGTGGCGCAGAACCAGCGCCGGTAAACATGCTGTTCCGGATCGTCCGCGTTGGGGTCGCCAGCCAGATATTGGCGGGAGAAGGTGAGAATGACCAGGCCGATGAAGCTGATCAGCGCCAGCATGGCCAGCGTGACCGGGTCGACGCGCACGCTCGGCGCGAAGCTTGTGGGGTGCGGCCAGGGCAGGCGTGCGCTCAACGTCGGCGACTTTGCCGTGACGAGGTATAGCAATGCGAGCGCGATGGTGAAACCGATCGCGCAGCGCGCATAGACCAGCGTGGCCGGCCAGCGGGCGAAAACCGGGCCGCGCCGGTCTCCCGATGCAATGGCGGCCCAGAGATAGGTCACGGGCACGCTGAGGGCGAAAAGAGCAGTCGCGGTGGTGTCGATGGCGTACATATCGGCAGGTCCGGTCGGGAACCCGGCTAGGTTAGAGCGGCTCTACGTTCAATAAAAATACTTATTTATATATGTTTCGTTCTGTATTATAGAACGATGGCGCAGTTGAACTACCATCACCTGTATTATTTCTGGCGTGTGGCCAAGCAGGGCAACCTCACGGAGACGGCGGCCCGCCTGCATCTGTCGCAGTCGGCGCTGTCCACCCAGATCAAGAAGCTTGAAGCGTCGCTGGGGCAGCCTCTGTTCAAGCGTGTCGGCCGGCGGCTGGAACTCACCGAGTCGGGCCGGGTGGCGCTGGATTACGCCGAACCGATCTTCAACCGCGGCGAGGAACTGCTGGCCACCCTGCGCGAGGGGCGTGGTGCCGCACGGCAGGTCGTGCGTATCGGGGCCATGGCCACGTTATCGCGAAACTTCCAGGAGGGCTTCATTGCGCCGTTGATGGGCCGAAACGATATCTCGCTGGTCCTGCAGTCCGGCCGGCTCGATGATCTGCTCGGGCAGCTCAGCACGCATCGGCTGGACCTGGTGCTATCCAACACGACGCTTCCCAGCACTGCGGAAACGCCCTGGCGCAGCCGGCGTATCGCCCGACAGGCGGTGAGCGTACTCGGGCGGCCGCGCGATACCCCGTTTCGTTTGCCGGATGACCTGGCCGACGCCCGGATCCTGCTGCCCGGCGAGCACAGCGAGATACGCACCGCGGTGGATATGTACTGCGAACACTGGGGGTTGCGCCCGCATATTCTCGCCGAAGTGGACGACATGGCCATGCTGCGTCTGATGGCACGCGATTCGGCGGCCGTATCGATCATGCCGCCCGTGGTCGTGCGCGACGAGATCGCAGACGGCACGTTGGTGGAATACGGGCAGCTACCCAACGTGCACGAAAACTTCTATGCCATCAGTGTGAAGCGGTATTTCCAGAATCCACTGATCGCACAACTGCTGGCACGCACACCGGATGAGCTGATTCGCGACTGAGCCTGTCTGCCGCGCCAATGACACCCAGGCAAAGCCGCACTTGATTCCGCACCACACCCAGCGGGCTGAATAAGCTAGTGTCCTGTCTCGTAAGTTTCTTATCAAACGAGCGTGAGCCGTCGGCGTGGCTGGCAAGGCGCGAAACCCAGTCGTATCGGATCATACGGCTTGGTTTCGCAACGCCGCCAGACGCGGTGACGGCCGCGCGCAGTGTAAGGTTACTTGCGAGACAGGACACTAGGGCAATGGGTCCGCCAATGCACGCGAACGAGTGCAAACAAGAAGCACAATCAAGGCACCGCTGGCTTCAAGTGCGCGAGCTATCGCGTCGTCAAGCCCCTGACTGAACTTTGTGCATGAGTCCAGAAGCCGCATGCTGCGCCCGGGACTGGACGCGATAGCCGGGCCATGACAGCCGGGGTTCCCCGGGCGCGCTCGCCGTAAGCGGGCCGGCGACCCCGGCATTCACGCGAGTGGCCGCTCAGTTGTCGCCGGCCCGCGGCTGGCCGGTTGGTCCGGCCGCTGCCGCCCCGAGCCATCGCGTGTGGTAGCCGGCCCTTGCCCTTGCGCTAATGCGCCGTCAGTCGTCGCCATTGTGTTGCCAGCCACCGGCACACCAGGGCCGATCCTGGCGCCAGCGTTTGCGCTGTTCCGGCGTCAGTATATTTTCGAATTTCTTGCGCATCTGAAGGCTGTTGACCAGCAACTGGCGCCGGGTGGTGGCGATATGGTCGTAGACCTGACCGACCGCTTTCGGATCGGGGTTCGAGTTTGCCATCAGGTTGCGCATCTGTTCCATGTATTGGAAAAGCTGCCCCCGGATCTGGCCTTGCTGGCTCGCCTCGGTGCGCCAGAGCTTGCCCAGTGACTGACGCTGCTGGGCACTGAGATTCAGTGTCGAGCCCGGCATCCCGCCGTAGTCATACATCATGCCGGGGCCATAGCCGTCACCGGACATCATGCCGGGACCGTGGCCATACATCATCCCGTAGCCGTAGCCCGGCATCATGCCGGGCCCGCGCATCCCGTCCGGCCCGGCACCGTTCCACATCATCATCGGCCCGTAGCCAGAGCTCGCACCCGGACCATAGCCGTACATCATGCCCGGGCCATAACCATACGGCGGCGCCTGTGCCGGCGTTTGCGTCTCGCTTGAAGCCTGCGGCGCGGTGCCGTTGCGCCCCATCATCCCGTTCTGGGCCAGGGCGGCCGAAGACAGTGCGGCGGCCAGTACCAATCCGCTGAGCCAGGGGGCTGTTTGAATGGCCTTCTGAAATTTCATGACTCGGTCCTCTTGATCACGCGACTATCGAATACGGCATGCGGTTGGCATCCGGCCGAACCGGACGCCTGATGACGGCATGGCAACGATATTGGCCCGTCGATGACGCCGGGCACTTGACCGAAATCAACTCACGGCGGTGATCCGGAATCGGCCACGGCCGGGCGCGCCGCTATGGCACATCCGATGAGGCATGCTCTGATTCCGAGGGGGCTTCGAGATGGAACGAAACAACAAGTGATGGTTGCAGCGATCTTTATCTTGGTGATTTTTGCATGAGGGGAAGATGCCTCGATGCGTGGCGACAGGGCGGGTATGGTTATGGCGGCTCGGTTCAATGGCCTCGCCGTTGAGCCCGGCCCATGTTCCCCTCCTGATCGTGTCACCGGTTTTTTAAAAGGTTCGCCACCTAGCCGTGGTAAGTGGGCATTGCCAGGAAACAGGCCAGAAGCACGAGAATAAGACCGGAAACGAGTCGTTGTCCTACTCGGTATCGACGACCGGAGTTCCATCGATTCGCTATCCGCGCCGCATAAAAAGAGATAATGAAGTCCGGAATAGTGTTTAAAAAAACAACCAAAGTTCCGAGAAGCAGGAATTGCGGGATAACGTTTTCGGAATTTCGGCTAATAAACTGTGGAATAAAGGTTAAGAAGAATAGCGCAACTTTAGGGTTGAGTATTTCAGTGATGATCCCCTGTCTGAATGCCGTGCGGACTTTGACTACCCTGGGCTTTTCGTCCGTTCCATCCACGCCCCGCCCCGTTCGGTTGGCGGAAATCAGCATTCGAACGCCGAGGTAAGCGAGAAATACGGCGCCGACGTATTTAATTAGAACAAACGACAATGGAAATACCGCAAGCAGTGCTGAAAGCCCCATTGCGGCAGCAACGACATGAATCAACCCGCCTAGCGCTGTGCCCAGTGTTGATGCAACCCCAGGGGCGGTTCCTCCCTCGATCGCACGTGAAAGCACATACAGCATTCCAGGCCCCGGGCTGAATGCTAATGCCAGAGCGGCTATGAAAAATACGGCGAAAAGTTCTACGCTCACGTCAGATCGAAGGGCTGTTGGCTTCCAATCGCTATCCTCGGACAGCTCAGAAGCTGCCAGACTACGCAGGCTCGGCTGGGTGCCCACACGATGCGCCGACACGGCGATCATCGGCATCGCCGCCACGGCGGATGCCGTCAATGATCGCGATCCTATGCGTCTTCCGAAATGCGTTGACATACAACAGCCCCACACTACGCTGTATTCAACACGTCGGCGTTATTCTATTGCAAGCCGAAGGTTTCCTGAACGAGCATAATCACCGATATGCCCAGCAAGACTGCCATCGCACGGTTCAGAATTCGGACGTTGCCGGTACGCCGGGACAGCGCATTTCCCAGCATGGTCCAGGTCCAGAGCGACACAGCGCAGATACATAGGAAAAGTGCCGAAAACACCAGAAGCCAAGGTATGTAGGCTTGCTTGGTCGCAACATAAATCGATATCCCGGAAACGGACACAATCCACGCCTTAGGGTTCGCCCATTGCGCGAGCGCGCCAGCGGCGAGGCCTGGAACTCGCTCAATCCGTTTGCTTTCGATTTCGCCGGCCGATCGGGCAATCTGGTAAGCCAGATACAGCATGTAGACACTACCGACCGCAGTGAGTGTTTTCGAAATGAGCGGGTTGTTGCCCACGATGCCGGCAAGCCCCACTCCCGCGAGGATCAACTGCGCTACGAATCCAAATGTTGCGCCGAACACGTAACGCAGGCTTCTGACGGGGCCGTAGCGCGCGCCGGACATCGCGCAGATGACGTTGACCGGGCCCGGCGACGCCGATGTTGCCAAGGCAAAGCCCGCCATCGATAGCGTCGTCACGGCGGCACTGGGCTGAGCTATCGCGACACTCACAGTTCGCAGTCCCGTATGTCGCCGCTGTACGCAACGAAGAGCTCCCGGCGGGCGCCGGCTGCGGAATAGCTCTCAGGCCGCATTCCGGCCTCGAATTCATGCCCCGTATTGTTGCTGTAGCGGCTGATGCTGCTGATACGCGCGACTCGAAACCGAGGCGAGGCGTTCAGTCTCACGCCGGCCCCTTTCCGGACCGCGCTGATGACCGCTGGCGAACCCGATCTAGCGGCGGCATGCGGTGTTCGCCCTATCCTAGTGTTGTTAATCGTACCGGGGTCGGTGGCCATATCTCGAAATGCGCCGTCATGTGGGCAGTGATCGAGATGAAACTACACTGGCTTCGACATCGGAAATTGTACGATCTTGATGCAAAAGCGCCGGGCGCGCCGTTGGGTCGCCTATGGACTACCGTTGGAATATCACGCGACGCGGCGTCACGCCCAGAATCCGTTTGAAACTTCTGATCCAGTGCGCCTGGTCATAAAAGCCGAGCCGAAACGCGACCTCCGTCGAGGTATAGCCGCGCCGAAGGAGTTCGCGACCCCTTTCAACGCGGCGCTGCACAAAATATTGGTAGGGCGGAACACCCATGACACGTCGAAATGCGTTGAGAAGATAGTGCGGGTGCAGGTTAACCATGGCCCCGAGAGATTCGAGTGTGACGACTCGATCCAGGCCGGTCATTCGATCATCGGCATCCAGTACCGACATGGCGTCCAGGTACTCGCGGACCCGGCGCACGGCCTCGGGTTCCTGGCCGGCACGGACTGGCCGCTCACGGCCGTAACGCACAAATAGCCAGTCGAGCGTATCGATCAGCTCGCCATCGAATGCCAGCTCCCATCCGTGATGAGCCGGGTGTTCCAGCCGCTTCGCGAGTGACGTGAACGCGCGTTCGACGCGTTGATCATCGTCGCGCGGATCCGTTGTATCGAAGCCTTTTCGTGGTCGTCTTGGCAGCAGGCGCCCCAGGGCCTGCTCCGTGATATAGAGCATCTTGTACTCAAGCCGGCCCTGGAGCGCATACCCATCATGGGACTGCTCCGGGTTCATCAATGACAGCGTATGGGACGGGAATACAAAGGATGCGCCCTTGCTGCTGTAGCCGCCGACCCCCGCGGTCATGACACCGATAGCGAATGCGTTATGAGTGTGCTTTCCGAAGGGGTGTCCCTTGAAGCTGGCATCCAGAAAGCTGAAACCTGATTGCCACGGGGTTTCGTAGAGCCGGTTTCGTAAGTGCTGACTCATCCGATAGTTTCGCCATCTGCAGCGCGAGCCAAACTGGCGTTATATGGCTATTCAGCGACTGTACTCGGCTTCGCTGTCATCGCGCGTCATATTCGGGCCGTTGTATTTCGGACCATATGGATGGCATCGAAATTCATGATGCCCCTGGAATCGGCCAAAGCCAGCGCCAAAACAGTCTTTTGGCACAGATGTTTGCGATGTAATCACATATCAGTGTTCTGTGACACAAGTTTATCTTACTATTTCGGCGCTTTTCCATGCCATTCGCGGTATTCCCTGATACGACTCATCGCCGTGCCTTGCCCTCGCTTTCACCGTGAACCATCTGCATTGGCCAGAGCCGCTGCCGGGGCTGGTCGGGGAAGGCGTTCATGTATGCCGGCATGGTCGCGAGCAGCGTCCGCGCCAGTTCGGTGCCGAGCTCGTGAAGAGACATCCGGAAAGCGGTCAGCGAGGGGGTCAGGAAGCGAGTCTGCGGGCTTTCCTTGAAACCAATGACGGCGACATCGCGACCGGGCATGAGCCCGGCGTCCTGAAGGACGCGGTAGAAACCGAGGGCGAGCACTTCGTTGACTAGGATGATCGCGTCGGGCCGCGCCTCGAGGGCCAGAAAAGCCTTGCCGATTTCAAGGCCGCCTTCCTCGGTCGGAATGCCGCGGAGCACCAGACGGGGGTCGAACGCCAGGCCATGCTCGGCAAGCGCCTGTCGATAGGTGTCGACGAAAACGAAGCCCAGATTGAGGTCGCTCGCCGGTGCCGCGATGGCAATGCGCCGGTGCCCCAGCTCGGCCAGCCGCGCGACGCTGGACCGGGCGAAGTGTTCGAAATCGAGGTCGATCCAGGGATGGTCGCGACCGCTCTCGCTGCGGCCGAGCGTGACAAAGGGGATATTGCGCTTCTCAAGCAGCGTGATGCGAGGGTCCACGCGCAGCGTGGCCGACAGGATGAGTCCGTCGACGATATGTCGCGAAACCACCCGTCGCAAATAGGCCTCCGGGTCCTGATGCGTGCTGCAGGTGAGCACGATCAGGTCCATGCCTTGCTCTTCGAGAACGGTCTGCACGCTGTTGAACAGCGGCATGAAGAAGCTGTCGCTTTCCCCCATGGCCTCGCGGCCGGTCTGGATCATGAAACCGATGGCGTTGGTGGTGCCCTGTCTGAGGCTACGCCCCGACTGGTTTGGCGCGTAGCCGAGCCGATCGGCGGCTTTCAGCACCCGTTCGCGCGTTTCGGCATTGACGTCGGGCCGGCCATTGAGGGCCCGCGAAACGGTGCCGATTGAGATGCCGAGTTCTTTTGCCAACATCTTGATATTCAATATTTATATCCTTTTTTTTCTCGGTAAGTCTGCGGTCTGTTGTCTTCTTTCTGACGGTACGTTCGCGGTCTCCATCCAGATTATCCAGAAAAAAGTGTTGACAGGAATAATCTTGTTATATTTTTATCGTAAACGTTTACGAGCCAAATAAACAGACGACACTTCCAATGGTTTCCGGCCGTAAACGGGAGGAGAGCATGATGCGAGCCGTCCTCGTGGGCTGTGGCTCGATGAGCCGGGCCTGGCTGCAGGCCGCCGCCGAAATCGACGGCCTTGCCATCGTCGGTCTGGTCGATATCGATCAGCGGCAGGCCCGCCGGCGGGCCGGGGAATTCGGGCTCGATGCGGTGGTCGTCGGGGACGATCTCGATGCCGTTCTCGCCCAGACCGGGCCCGATCTTGTTTTCGATGTGGTGGTGCCGTCGGCGCGTCATCAGGTCGTCAGCAAGGCGCTGGCCGCCGGCTGCGATGTGCTTTCCGAAAAGCCGTTGGCGCCGACGCTTGCCGAGGCGCGCGACCTTCTGACCCGGGCCGACGCGGCCCAGCGTTTGCACGCCGTCGTCCAGAACCGCCGTTACATCGAGCCGGTCCGTCGTCTGCGGGCCTTTATCGAAAGGGGGGCGATCGGCGAGGTGACGAGTCTGCACGCCGATTTCTTTCTGGGCCCGCACTTCGGCGGCTTTCGCGAGGAAATGCCCCACGTTCTGCTGCTCGACATGGCCATCCATACTCTGGATGCCGGCCGCTACCTCGCCGGCGACGACGCGGTCGCCGTCTATGCCGAGGAGTGGGAGCCGAGCAATTCCTGGTATGCCAGCGGCGCCTCGGCGGCGGCGATCTTCCGTCTCGCCGCGGGCGCGGTCTTCACCTATCGGGGCAGCTGGTGTGCCAACGGGCTGGCAACGAGTTGGGAAGGGGGCTGGCGCATCGTTGGCACGCGCGGCTCCGTGGTCTGGGACGGTGCGGACTCGCTTTGCGCCGAGGTTCTGGAAAACGGGGCCGGGCCCGGCTTGTTCTCGTCCGTCACGGCGGTCGACGTGCCGCCGCTGGCCCCCTTGGCCGAGCGCGGCGGACGGGTCGACGGCCACCTCGGCGTCCTTCGGGACTTCATCGACGCGGTCAACGGCGGGCCCGCGCCGGAAACCGTTGCCCACGAGAACATCAAAAGCCTGGCCATGGTGCTTTCCGCGATGGAGAGCGCTGAGACCGGGCAACGCATCGACATCACGACCTGAAACAAGGAGCCCAGCTGTGAGCGACCCGGCCAAGGATATCCGCATCGGAACCATGATCAAGGCGAACGCCGAGGACCCCGCCGGCTATGTCCGCGACATCTTGCCGTACGGCTTCGAGAGTATCGAGCCGTTTTTCTGGCAGGTGATGAACAAGGATCTGCCGCGTCTGGCGGGCGAGCTGCAGGAGGCGATCGGCGACGCCGACGTGACCATGTCGACGCTGGGCATGTTCGGCAACCCGCTCGAGCGGACCGAAATCGATACCGAGACGCTCAAGGGCTGGCAGGCGCTGATCGACAACGCGCATCACTTCGGCGCCACCACCATCGCCGGCTTTACCGGGCGCCTGCGCGACCAGCCGATCGAGGCCAGCCTGCCGCGCTACAAGGCGGTGTGGTCGGACCTGGCCAAGCGGGCGGCCGACAACGGCGTGCGGATCGCCTTCGAGAACTGTGCGATGGACGGCAACTGGGTCCGTGGCGACTGGAACATCGCCCACAACCCCGATGCCTGGGAGCTGATGTTCGACCTGCTACCGGCCGACAACATCGGGCTCGAATGGGAGCCCTGCCACCAGATGGTCTATCTCATCGACCCACTGCCGCAGATTCGCAAATGGGCGTCGAAATTCTTCCACGTGCATGGCAAGGACGCCACGATCCGCTGGGATGTGATTCGCGAGCACGGTGTCTTGGGCAAGGAGCCGTGCGTGTTCATGCGGACCCCCGGCTTCGGTGATACGAACTGGACGGACGTCATTTCAGAGTTGCGGCTGGCCGGCTGGACCGGATCGATCGACATCGAGGGCTGGCATGACCCCGTGTATCGCGATGCCCTGGAAATGACCGGCCAGGTCGCCGGCCTGAACTACCTGAAGTCCTGCCGTGGTGGCGACTACCTGGAAAATCCCGGCTGACGGGACGGCGCCCGGGGCAACGCCGCGAGAGCGCCCGGGCGTCGAAAATTAAGGAGGAGGAGATGACAACGAAACGATTTTCCCTATTGATCGCCGGCTCGGCACTACTGGTCTGGTCGATCGCCGCGCAGGCGTCCCCCATCACGTTAACCGTTTGGACGATCGATCATCCCGGGCAATACGACTATGTGCTCGCCAAGGCGTTCGAAAAACAGAATCCGAACATCAAGATCCACGTCAAGACGGTCGATTTCAGCGACATGGTCCACCAGCTCGCCCGCGCGATGGCGACCGGTGGGGGGCCCGATATCACCTATGTCGACAATCCGGACGTGGCCCTGTTCGCTTCGCGCCACCTGCTTCTCAATCTCACCCCCTACGTGAAGAAGTCGAATGTCATCGATACCCGTGACATTTATCCGGGGCCGCTCAAGGCGGTGACCTGGAAAAGCAAGATCTACGGGCTCTTGTGACATGGTTTGAGCCAATCATCCGGTCAGAGCGTACAGGCCAAGGGGTGGTTCGGGCGTTGCGCTTTGCCGGATTTTGAGTTTGAAGTATTCGGTATCGAGCAGTCCGCGAGCGCGTTTACGGATCAACCCGATCGCGACGTGGCCGCCTTCGAGTCGGGCGGTGGTGATGGGGTGGGCCGCGTAGTTGCAGATCCCGGTGCGATGCCGCTGTAGCATCGCCACGAAGCGTTTCATGGGGGCCAGCCCGGTGGCCTCGGCCAAGGCACACCAGGCATCCAGGCGCTGGCCCATGACGGTGAAGCTCGCTGGGGCGTGCCACAGTTGCTGGAGCTGTTCTTTCAAGGCATAGACTGCGTTGAGCGGGCCATTGACGGCGAGCAACCGATCGAGTCGCGCGGCCTGGCTATCGCTCAAGCGTTCGGCGTTTTTGAGCAGCAGATAACGGCTGCCAACCAAGACCTGCTTGTCGGCGTGGGTTGCCCGCTTGAACTCGGTTCGGCGGACGGTATCGATCACCTTCGAATACTGCTGCATGACATGGAAGCGATCGAAGACGATGGCGGCGTTCGGCAACGCCTCGGCCACCGCCTGTTCAAAGGGCTTCCACATATCCATGGCTACGGCCTCGATGCCCTGGGCAACGGGCTCATCGAGCTGATCGAAAAACGCCGTCAGGCCGGCCTTGCGACGGCCCTCGGTGACCCATACCAGATCGCCGGACTCGAGGTCGTAGACGATGGTCAGATAATCATGGCCCTTGGCGCGGGCGACCTCGTCGACGCCCAGATGCCGCAGGCCGGTCAGTGCGCCAGGATCCAGAGCCGGCAGATCACGCGTCAACGCCCGTTCGTCCATAGCCTTGACCGTACGCCACGCCAGGCCGGTGTAAGCCGCGACGGCGGCGATGCTGATATGCCGAGCCAGTTGGCTGACAAACCGCGCATAGCGGCGTGTGAAGCCATGGCCGGGCTCGACGAACGACAGCCGTTCCATACGGCGATCCGTCGCCCCGATCTTGAGCTGACAGTACGCGATCGAGAGCGTCACTGAGCGGCCCCAGATCGGCAGATCCTGAACCTCGCGACGCAGCCGTCGATTGACGGTGCCTCGTGCGCCGCTCCGGTGATCCACCGGCACGAAGCGGCGATCGCGGTCGCAGTGAAACACCAGCGTGCCACGAGCTTCGTCCCACGCCACGCCCTTGACGCACTGCCCGCGCAGACCAACAATCCAACTTGGGATGGTTGCCGCCATCTACAAACCCCTTCTGTATTTGTGTAGGAGCTTGTATTGAAACGGATTTGTCGGCGGCAGTCATCCCTCTCTAGCGCATGTCAGTGCAGAAGAGCCGATCTACGGCATCCCACGCGGCGCCAACACGTTGGTGCTTTACTACAACGCCGATATGTTCAAGGCACACGGGCTTAATCCGAACAAGCCACCGAAGACTTGGAAAGCGCTCTATCAGGATGCCAGGAAACTGACCGATCCGAAGAAGAACGTCTACGGACTGACGTTCTGCGCCAAGGCGAATGGCGAAGGCACCTTCCAGTTCCTTCCCTGGGTGCAGATGACCGGTGGCAACTGGAATCGCATCGACACGCCCGGTGCGGCGCGTGCGCTCAATCTGTGGAAGAAGTTCATCGACCAAAAGATCGCCTCGCCCGACACTCTGGTTCACAGTCAGTGGGAAAGCACCGCGACATTCGTCGCCGGCAACGCGGCGATGGCGATTTCCGGCCCGTGGGAGTTGCCGCGAATGCAGAAGAACGCGCATTTCGACTTCCGAGCCGCGATGCTGCCGATCCCGGCCAAAAACGGCCAGCACGCCTCGGCGCTCGGTGGCGGCGACAATGTCATTCTCGCCAATACCAAGCACCCGGAGGCGGCCTTCAAGTTCCTGGAATTCGCCTACAAACAGATGCCGACGGTATGGAACCGCTTTGGTTACCTGCCGGCCTCCAGGGTTGCGGTGAAGAACCCGAAATGGCCGAAGAGTTTCCGCGTTTTCAAGAAAAGCATGAAGTACGCTCGGGTACGCGGTCCGAGCCCCGAATGGTCCAGGATATCCCAGGCGATCTACTCGGCCGTGCAGCAGACGCTGACCCATCAGAAAAGTGCCAAGGCGGCGCTCGCCGCGGCGCAGAAGAGGATTGACAGTGTCACCGGGAAATAATAGCCGGAGCGCGAAATGGGGAGGTCGGCCCGCGCCTTCTCTGCTCTGCGGCGCCGATGCGTCTGCGACCCGGGGGGCGTGCTGATGCAAAGCCTATTCGGATCAATACGAGATGGGCGCGGCTTCGACGCGCTGCTGGTCGGATTCGCGGTGGCCTATCTGTTCGTCTTTTCGGCGTTTCCGATCGTCTACAACGTAATCATGTCGTTGCAGTCTGTGGATCTGTTTAACCTCGCCTCGCTCGACCGGCCGTTTGTCGGCCTCAAGAACTATGAAGCCGTACTGAGTGACCCGCTGGCCTTGCCGATTTTCTGGAACACGGTCAAATTCGTAGTGCTATCGATCGTTTTCCAGCTTTCGATCGGTTTCGGGCTGGCACTGTACTTTCGGCAGGACTTTCCCGGGGCGCAATATCTGCGGGGGCTGTTCCTGGCCGGCTGGATCATGCCGGCGCTCGTCGTCGGCGCGGTCTGGAAATGGATTCTCGCTGGGGATTTCGGCGTTCTGAACTACCTCATGACGTCGCTCGGCTTGATCGACGACCCCATTTACTGGCTATCCAACCCCAACTACGCCCTTTATTCCATCGTCATTGCCAATATCTGGCTCGGCATTCCCTTCAACATTATTCTTCTGTCGGTGGGGCTTGCGGCGATTCCGGACGATATCTACGAGGCCGCCAAACTTGATGGCGCCGGCGCCTTGCGGCGGTTTTGCTCGATCACCCTGCCGCTGATGCGCGCGCAGATCGGTGCCGTCACAGCGCTTGGCATTATCTTTACCCTGCAACAGTTCGACCTGATCGCGGCCCTGACGCAGGGCGGGCCGTCGAATGCCTCGAACGTCGCGCAGTACTGGTCCTGGCAGCTTTCATTCCAGACCTACAATTTGTCGCAGGGCAGCGTGGTATCCGTGCTGATGATTTTGGTCGTCATCGGTGTGGCCTTGATTTACACGCGCTCGACGCGTCATGAGCACGTTGCGTGAGGGCGAACGTATGAAGCGCTATGTCCTGCTCGTCGTCGGTCTCGCCTTTGCCGCGATCTATCTCTTTCCGCTTTACTGGATGTATGTCACGGCGCTGAAGAGCGGCGCGGAAATCTTCAAGAACCCGCCGGACTTCTGGCCCAAGGTGCCGCATCTCCACGTTGTATCGGTCTGGGAACAAACCCGGATGGGGCATTATCTTCTCAACTCGTTGCTCGTCGGGGGCGGGGTGACGGCACTGGTGGCGCTGCTCGGCACGGGTTGCGCCTATGTGCTGGCACGCTATCGCAATATCTGGATCGACATCGCGCTATTCTCGATTCTGATGATGCAAGTGCTGCCGTCGTCGCTGATGGTCACACCCCTGTTCGTGGCCTTCAATCTGGCTGGCTTGCTCGAGTGGCCGCGGCTGTCGGTAATCCTCGCCCAGTCCGCCAAGATGCTGCCGCTCTACATCGTGCTCTGCCGCGCCACCTTCCTGCAGGTGCCGCGCGCGCTCGAGGATGCCTCACTGGTCGATGGCACCTCGCGTGTCGGCGCCTTTGTCCGGATCAATCTACCGCTGGCGCGCAACGGCATTCTGGTGACCTCGGTTCTGGTGTTTTTGCAGTCCTTCGGCGAATACGTCTACGCCCGCTCGCTGATTTCGAAGGACCAGTACGAGACGGCGACGGTCGGGCTGATGAGTTTCATGGGCCCCAACGGCAGCGACTGGTCCGACATCATGACCTACGCGGCCATCTATGTAACGCCCATTCTCATCATCTTCATTCTTCTGCAGCGGCGCATCGTCAGCGGCTTGACCGCTGGCGCGCTGAAGTGAGTCCGGTCATGCAACAGATCGAAATCGACAAGCTCAACAAGCATTTCGGCGATTTTCATGCGCTCCATGACATCGAGCTCGCGGTGCCGAAGGGTGCCTTCGTGGCGCTGGTGGGGCCCTCCGGATGCGGCAAGTCGACCCTGCTGCGCACCATCGCGGGTCTGGAGAAGGCATCGTCTGGCGCGGTTCGCATTGCCGGCGACGACGTCACCCATAGCCCGCCGCGACAGCGCGACGTGGCGATGGTGTTTCAGTCCTATGCCCTTTATCCGCACATGACAGTCGAAAAGAATATGAATTTTTCCATGCGCATCAAACGGATGGAAAAGAGCCGAATCGAGGCGGCGACGCGCGAGGCGGCCGGTACACTGGGCCTCGAAGCTCTTCTTGGCCGCATGCCCCGGGCGCTTTCCGGCGGCCAGCGCCAGCGCGTCGCCATGGGCAGGGCGATCGTGCGCGATCCCAAGGTATTTCTGTTCGATGAACCGTTGTCCAATCTCGATGCCGCGCTCCGCGTCCGTATGCGTGGCGAGATCCGGAAACTGCATGAGCGGCTCGGTGCGACCTCGATCTATGTGACGCACGACCAGGTCGAGGCGATGACTATGGCCGATCATATCGTGGTGCTACGCAGCGGCTGCATCGAGCAACAGGGCCGGCCGCTGGAGCTTTACGACCGGCCGGTCAACCGCTTCGTCGGCAGCTTCATTGGCTCGCCGGCGATGAACTTCATTGCCGCGGTCAGCGGTCCCGGTGGCCTGAGCGTGCGCCTGGATCGCCGGCAGACATTGCCGGTGGCGGCCGATGTGGAGGCCGGTCGCGATGTGCTCGTGGGGCTGCGGCCCGAGCAAATCTCGTTCGTGGAACGGCCGAACTGCATTGGCTTGCCGGCAACGGTCGACACCGTGGAGTCGACCGGCAGCATGACCTATGTCAACGCCACCGCCGGACCGGAAACGCTCGTCATCGCGCAGGCGGGCCGCCCGACCGTGGAGCGCGGCGAGGACGTCATGCTTTATGTCGCACGCGAGGATGTTCGCCTGTTCGACGCGACTTCCGAAAAGCGGCTGTCAGTGTCTCGGCCGGACCCGGGCGAAGTCGCGAAGAAAAGATAAAGAACGGTTTGTCTGTCAGACCCCGCCAAAGGAGTGATCTATGGAGACCGAATCCGACACACCCATCCACTTCGGCATGGTCGGCGGCGGTGAGGGCGCCTTCATTGGAAAGGCCCATTGTCGCGCGGCCATGCTCGACCATCATTTCACGCTTTGCTGCGGCGCCCTGAGTCGGGACCCCGACAACAATCGCCGTTCCGGCGCGGCGCTGGGCCTGCCGGCCTCGCGTGTGTACGACACCTGGCAGACGATGCTGGGGCGGGAGGCGGAGTTGCCCGCCGACCAGCGTGCCGCTGCCATCGTGATCGCGACCCCGAACAACCTGCACGTGCCGATTGCAAGTGCCGCCATCCAAATGGGATTTCATGTGATGTGCGAAAAGCCGGCCGGGGTCAGTCTGGACGAAACCATGGCGCTGGGCAGGCTGCTTGAGACCAGCGACCGGGTCTATGCGCTGACCTATACCTACAACGGCTATCCGATGGTGCATCAGGCCCGGGCGCTGGTCGCCGATGGCCGGATCGGCGCGGTACGCAAGATACATGTTGAATATCCACAAGGCTGGCTGGCCGATGAGCCCGAAGCCCGGGGGGTCAAGCAGGCGGTCTGGCGGACCCAACCCTCGACCGCCGGCAAAAGTGGCTGCCTGGCCGATATCGGCACCCATGCGTTCAGCCTGGCCGAATTCATCACCGGTCATCGCATTGCCGAAGTATGCGCAGCACTCGGTACGTATGGGGCGCAGCGCTCGCTCGATGACGACGGCGACATACTCCTGCGCACCGAACAGGGAGCGACCGGGACGCTGATTGCGAGCCAAATCTGCACCGGTGAAGAGAATGCACTGAAAATAAGAGTTTATGGCGATCTAGGGGCGCTCGAATGGCGGCAAATGGCGCCATCGACACTGCTGTACCGGCGCCGTGGCGAGCCGGCGCTTTTTTATCGCTCGGGGCTCGACCAGCCCGGCCTGTACCCGGCCGCACGCGAGAGAATCCGTCTGCCCGGCGGCCATCCGGAAGGTTATCTCGAGGCCATGGCCAACCTCTACGCGGACTTTGCCTCTGCGATCAGGGCAGGCCGGCGTGAAGTGCCAGGTTTGCTTGGCGGCGTCGAGGGCCGGCGGGGCATGGCCTTTATCGAGGCGGCCTTGACCAGCCACAGCCAGGGCAGCCAGTGGACCGCGCTCCGCCACGTCTAAAAACATCCAGTCGGAGGACCGACGATCATGGCACATGAAAACTATTCGGGAATGAAAGGGCCCGGCATTTTTCTCGCTCAGTTCCTCGCGGCCCGGTCGCCGTTCGATGCGCTGGGCCGCATCGCCCGTTGGGCGGCGTCCCACGGCTATGAAGGAATCCAGGTCCCCAGCGGCGACGAGCGCTGTATCGATCTGGAAAAGGCGGCCACCAGCCAGACTTATTGCGACGAACTGAAGGGCCAGTGCGAAGCCGCGGGGGTGACCATCACCGAGCTGTCCACGCACCTCCAGGGCCAGCTTGTCGCCGTGCCGGCAGGGGGCGATGCGCTGTTCGACAGCATCGCGCCCGCCCATGTGCATGGCGATGCCGAGGCCCGAACGCGTTGGGCCACGAGGCAGCTCGAGTTGACGGCCAAAGCCAGCCGCCGTCTCGGCCTGAGCAAACTGGCGACCTTCTCCGGCGGCTTGCTGTGGCCGTTCTTTTATCCCTTTCCGCAACAACCCGAAGCACTCGTCGACGAGGCCTTCACCGAGCTCGCGCGGCGCTGGCGCCCGATACTGGACGTGTGTGATGCCGAGGGGGTGGACTTATGTTTCGAAATCCATCCGACCGAGGATCTGCACGACGGCGTAACGTTCGAGCGTTTTCTCGACAAGGTCGATGGTCATCCCCGGGCGCAGATACTTTACGACCCCAGTCATTTCCTGCTGCAGCAAATGGATTACACGGGCTTCATCGACTGCTATCACGAGCGTATCGGCATGTTCCACGTCAAGGACGCCGAATTTCGTCCGAGTCCGCGCAGCGGCGTCTACGGCGGCTATCAGCGCTGGGTAGACCGCCCCGGCCGGTTCCGTTCGCTGGGTGACGGACAAGTCGACTTTCGAAGCATTTTCAGCAAATTGACCCAGTACGGCTTCGACGGCTGGGCGGTGTTGGAATGGGAGTGCTGCATAAAGGACTCGGAACAGGGCGCCGCCGAAGGTGCGCGTTTCATACGCGACCACATGATCAGCCCGGCCACCACCACATTCGACGATTTCGCCGGCGACGACCAGGCGAGCGACGAACGCAACCGGGAAATCCTCGGGTTGAACTGAGCACGAACCGGGGCGCATCGATCCCGACGCGGCCGCGTTACTCTCTGGCGGAAAGTAACCGAGCGGGTGCTCCGGGCGTCTGGTAGTTGCCGCCGTATGCCCGATAAGGCACGGTCTCCCGCAGCAGAATGACTGCCGCAGGTCCGATCCGGAGGAGAGCTGCCAAGTTTGTGATCGCGCCGGTCAATCGCCCAGCACGCCCACGCGAAAGCGGCGGCCCTTGATTCCGGATTGCCGCAGCCGGTCACGCGCGGGCTTGGCTCGGGATCGTGCGACGGCGACGTAGGCGCGCATGGGCGTGATCTCGATCTTGCCGACTTCGTCGCCGTTCAACCCGCCTTCGCCGGTCAGCGCGCCGAGAATATCGCCCGGGCGCAGTTTGTCGCGCCGGCCGCCCTGGATGACCAATGTGGTCATCGGCGGCTCGGCACGGGCCGAGCCGTCGTTGTCGGGCCAGCGCGACCAGTTCAGCCGAATGCCGGCGGCGACGGCGATGCGCTCGGCGCGCTCGCGTTCGCGCGGCGTGCAGAACGACACCGCCCGCCCCGATTCGCCGGCCCGGCCGGTGCGGCCGATACGATGCGTGTGGGTATCGATATCGCGGGCCAGGTCCACACTCACCACCAATGGCAGCGATGCAATATCCAGGCCGCGTGCGGCCACATCGGTCGCGACCAGCACGGCACAACTCTGATTGGCGAAACGCAGCAGCACTTCGTCGCGCTCGCGCTGTTCGCGGTCGCCGTGCAACGCCAGCGCCGAAACCCCGCGCTTGTTCAGATGCGCACAGACGCGATCGACATCGGCGCGCCGGTTGCAGAACACCAGGGCCTGAGAGAATGTCTTCTGGCGCCGCTTGGAATCGGCCAGAACCCGTTCCAGGGCGGTCAGCTTGTCGGCATCATCGACAAGATGGAAGACCTGGGCGATGCGTAGCGGCGGGCTCTCGCCGCGGGTCGCGGTGATCTGCTTCGGGTTGCGCTGCAGTCGGCTCGAGATGTCGCGTATGGCCTCGGGCCAGGTCGCCGAGAAGAGCAGGGTCTGCCGCTGGCCGGGCAAGTAGCCGACGATGGCCTCGATATCCGCGATGAAGCCCATGTCGAGCATGCGATCGGCTTCATCGAGCACCAGGGTCTGCAAGGCACTCGTGTCCAGGCTCTCGCGCCGCAGGTGCGCCAGCACGCGCCCGGGCGTGCCGACGACGATATGCGGCGGCTGGCCGAGCGAATTGACCTGGGCGCGCATGGGGGCGCCGCCGCATAGCGTCATCAGTTTGACGTTCGGTATGGCGGCCGCGAATTGACGCAATGCCTGGCTGACCTGGTCCGCCAGTTCGCGCGTCGGGCACAGCACGAGCGCCTGGGTTCGAGCCAGGTCGACAACCAGCTTGTTGAGCAGTCCGAATCCGAACGCGGCGGTCTTGCCGCTTCCGGTGTCGGCCTGTCCCAGCACGTCGGCGCCATCGAGGATGGCGGGCAATGTCTGGGCCTGGATCGGGGTCGGGCGGGCAAATCCGCGGGCCGAGGCGCTGTCGATCAGCTCCTGGCGCAGGGCGAGTTCGGTGAAGTCGTTCATGCGACATGATCGCACGGCGCGCGTGGCGCGGTGGTGTTCGAGTCGGGGCGCCGGGGCGTGCGCGCGCCCGGCTTGTCGGGCTTCGGCCGTTTCATGCGGGGCGGCGCGGATAGCGTACGATCTGCGTTGGTCGGTTGGGCTGATGATGTGCTCGGTCAACAGGGTACGAAGCACGATCCGCAGTTCCATGTGTGCGAATGCGGCGCCGATGCACCGGCGCGCCCCACCGCCGAACGGGATCAGTTCGTAGGGATCGGGGCGTTGGTCGATAAAGCGCTCGGGGCGGAAGCGGTGCGGCGCGTCGAACAGGCGCGGGTCGGTCTGGACCAGTGAAATGCCGATCATGATGTGCATGCCGCGCGGCACGCGCCAGCGACCGATGGCGTAGCCGTCGGCGAGCACCTTGCGGAAGGTCATCGCGATCACCGGACGCGTGCGCTGCACTTCGTTGATGAAGGCGTTCAAAAGCGCGTCGTCGCCGTCGTCGACGGCCGTGACCAGTTTCGCCATGAACGCGGGATGACGACGCAGTCGTTCGACAGCCCAGGCGAGCGTTGTGGCGGTGGTCTCGTGGCCAGCGGTGAGCAGGGTAATGAGTTCGTCGGCAATCTCGCCGTTGCTCATCGGCGTGCCGTCGTCGTAGCGTGCCCCGATGAGCATGGCGAGAATATCGTGGCGCGCCGCGATGTCCGGATCGGCTCGCGCACGCTCGATCAGCCGGCCGACGATGGCGTCGTACTCGGCACGCATGCGGTTGAAGCGGCCCCAGGGGGCGAGGCCGAACAGGTCCCATTCGGGAATCGGTGTGGCCGCCAGGACAGAGCCGAGCTTGACCATGCGCGGCAGCAGGCCCCGCAAGGTGTTCAGATCCTCGCCTTCGGCCCCGAAGACCGTGCGCAGGATGATGTTGAGCGTGATCGCGTTCATGGCCGGCAGGCTGGCCATGGGTTGGCCGGCCGGCCAGGCGGCCATGCCGGCGCGCGCTTCCTCGGCCATCAAGACGCGATATTCGGCCAGACGACTGCCGTGGAAGGCCGGGGTGAGCAGCTTGCGCTGCGCGCGATGCGATTCGCCGGAGCGGGCGAATAGCGAGCCCGAGCCCATGACGCGACCGAGATTGGGTTCCATATTGCCGAGATCGGCTGGATCGGCCTTGAAGATCTGGCGCACTTCGCCCGGTTCGCTGATGACTAGACATTGGCCGAACAACGGCAGCTTGAGCGTGAAATCCGGCCCGTACTGGGCGCGGCGCTGATCGAGCGACATCGACTGGCTGCGATCGAACCGAGCCCGCAGCATTCGCAGCAGGAAAGGGGCCTTCGGGCCGTCCGGCAACACATAAGCGGCGGGCGGGGGATCGATCTCGCTGGCGGCTGAGTCGCGACGCATGAAACGTCTCCCGGTCGAGCGTGGTTCGAAATTACGCCGGCTGTCCGTAGAAAGCAATCAGTGGAGAATGTAAAGGTTGGCTATGCATGCGGTCGTCAAATCCGTGGTGCCGGTGTTGGACGGTGGCCGCCCGGGCGGCGAAAACGGCACAGGCCACGTCGGCTCTGAGCCCCGTGACCTGTGTTTTGTGTCGCCCTAATGGGATTGGGCGCTACGGCATCAGCACCTTGTTGATGACGTGAACCACGCCGTTCGACTGGGTCACATCGGCCTGGGTGACGGTCGCCGTATTGCCCTGGGCGTCGGTCACCGTGAGGTTGCCGTTTTGCATGCTGAAGGTGAGCGGCTCGCCTTCCACGGTTTTCATTTCCAGCATCGCCTGGTCGCCGTTGGCGGCGATCATGTGCATCAGCGACGTCGAATCATAGTCACCGCTGATCACGTGGTACGTGAGTATTTTTTGCAGCTGGGCCTTGTTGGCAGGTTTGAGCAGGGTCGCAACAGTGCCGTCGGGCAAGGCGTCGAAGGCTGAGTTGGTGGGCGCGAATACGGTGAACGGGCCCGGCCCCGACAGCGTGCCGGCCAGGCCGGCGGCCTTGACCGCGGCAACGAGGGTGGTCAGAGTCGCAGCCTGTGATGCGTTTTGTACGATGGTCTTCGATGCATACATCGGCGCGCCGCCCACCATGGGCGCCTGGTTTTGCATGCCACTGGCCGTTGCAACGCCCGCACCGAAGGCGAAGATGCTGCAACCGAGCAGGGTGGAAACAACCGCAGTGCCGATTCTTCTGGCTATTGTGTTCATCAATCGCTCTCCTGAGCATACGGCGGCCAAACAGCCGCTCAGATGTTAGATCGACACACGCAACTGTTTCGGATGCGACCGGCCGTGAAATCGTTGCGCCGATGCGGCAGTAGACGGGTCGAGGTCGTCGCTAAAAAGATGAAATAACCGCGCCATACGATGTGCATCGGATGCAGGCCTTGGGTTGCCGCGCTTTTTTGCGTGGGCGGGCCTCGCGGTGTCGTGTGACGGTGGCGACTGCAAGCCGCAACTATTTCGTTCGCCCGCTCGCGAATTGGCATACACTCAACACGAGCTGCAGGCGGTGGCGCCCACGATTGCGAGTTGCGCATCCGACGGCCACGGGCCGCGTTCGAGAAGACGGCCCGGCGGGCCTTGGAGGCGCCGGGTGCACCCGGGCAGCATCGACGACAAGGCATTTGCCATTACCAGAATGAACAGGCAGGAGCGTGTGTCATGAGCAAGGGAATGGATCGAAAGAAGCTGGACAAGAAGAAACCGACGCGGACCCTGAAGGAGAAACGCGCCGCCAAGGCGGCGAAGACCGAACAGAAGCGTTTTATCTGATCGATCGGTACGGCGTCGGGGCCGGCAAGGCTCGACATGATGGGCCTTGCCGGCTCCGCGCGCCCCGCGCGTTAGATCGGGATTGCCGGCAGGGCCGCAGGGGCCGTGCTCGCGTTGGCTGTAGCAGCCTCAGGATGCGCCGCACGAGCGTGTGGGCCGGCGCGGTTCGATCCAGATGGGGCTTGTCATGAGATGGAAGGGTGTACATCACGTCGAGTTCTCGGTTCTTCGCTATGAGGAATCGATTGCATTCTTCGACCGAATGTTCGGCTGGCTCGGCTATCGCAGCTTCTGGACGCTGGATATCGGTTATCGGTCCACGTATTACATGGCCCGTTTTCCGTTCTTCCACAGCTATATCGGGATCCAGCCAGCCTCGGGCGGGGCCCCGTTGAGCTCAAGGAATCACTCGCCGGGGATTCATCACGTCGCCCTCTGGGCGAGAAACCGGCGCGAAGTGGACGCTTTCCACGAGGATTTCCTGTTGCACAACCGCGTCGAGGTTACCGATCCGCCCGCCGAGTATTCGGCCTACACGCCCGGTTACTATGCGGTTTTTTTCGACGACCCCATCAGCGGCATACATTTCGAGCTGTGCCACACGCCGCTGCTGCCGTCGGTCGCGGCGGTCAGACGCTGGTTTCGTGCGTTGAAGGTGGAATGGAAACAGCATCCGGAATGGCAGCGCCCGCCCTGGTCACAGGCGATGCGCCCATTGCCGTCGAAAAAATAACAGGGCTGACCTGGCCGTAGGTGCCGTGTCGCGTCGGGGCGCGGCGATCCTGGCGCGATGCTTGGAAACGCGATCGCGACCGGTTCCCGGGCGGTAACCCTGCGACGGCTCAGAGGCAAAGCGCATCGCGGCTGACCGGGTCGACCGCGTCCGGCTCGGTTGCCGTGTGTTGCCGGACGACCAGGACCGAACGATCACTGTGCCGGACCACCTGGGCCGCCGTGCTGCCGAGCAGCACGTCCCAATGGACGGGGTTGTGTGAGGCCATGATGATCATGTCGGCATTGAAATGGTCGGCGCGCTGCACGATCGTACGCGCGATGGGGCCGATGCGGACCTCGATTTCCGGTGTCACGGCCTCACCGAGCCATTTCCGGGCCACGTGCTCGAGCTGGTCGTAGGCGAGACTGCCGATATCGTTCAGTTCGTCGAGGCCGACGAACGGCAGCACGCCGGCCGTGATTTCGGGAATGACGGTCAGTAGGATGACGTGAGCCGGCTTCGAGTCCGCGATGCGTTCCACGGCAGCGAAGATGCTCTTGAAAGTGGACGCCTGATTGAGATCGAGCGGTACGAGCAGGGTCTGTTGCATAGCGACGGTTCCAACGGTCCGGGGTTCCAGTTTCGCCGCGCGCGGATGCCGCGGGCTTGATGTGGGTCAACCCGGCAACGGATGGGAGCGCCGGGCTGGATGGCTGGAATGTCCCGGTCATCTGCCGTAACACCTGCCGCTCGGATGCTTATACTAAAGCCTGATTTTCCGAACGTGAGGCGTTATGCCCGAGGCCTTTGACCGAGACGTGCTGGTGGTCGGCGGTGGCGCCACCGGACTGGCAGCGGCGTGGTCGTTGGCCAAGGCCGGTCGACAGGTCGCGCTGCTGGAAGCCTCGGACCGGGTCGGCGGTGCCCTGCGCAGCGAGCGCATGGGCGAATGGCAGATCGAGCACGGTCCGAACACCGTGATCATGAAGCCGCCGCTGTATGCCCTGGTCCGCGAGCTGTCGCTGCTGGGCGAGGCCCAGCCCGCGAACCCGAATAGTCGCAAGCGCTTCGTCGCACTCGACGGACAGCCGGTGGCGCTGCCGACGCGGATCTGGAACGCGCCGGGCAACCCACTGATCGGCTGGCGCGGCTGGGGCAGTCTGCTGCGTGAGCCGTTCGTCGGGCGCGGCCCCTCGGATGACGAAAGCCTGGCGACGTTCGTGACCCGCCGGCTGGGAACCCAGGTGCTCGAGCGTCTGGTCGATCCGTTCGTGTCGGGCGTCTACGCGGGCGACCCGCAACGCTTGTCGGCCGCGGCCGCCATGCCGCGGCTGGTCGAACTCGAGCGCGCGCACGGCTCGTTGATTCGCGGCGGGTTGTCACGGCTGTTGACCTCGAACCGCGAGCCGGCGTCGATGCCGCGTGAATGGCGCGGCAAGTTGCTGAGTTTCCCGCAGGGGCTGCAACGGCTCGCCGATCGATTGGCCGAGGTTATCGCCACGCGTCCCAATGCCACTCTGGCCTGCAATTGCCGGATCCAGCGCGTCGCGCGCGAAGGGGCATACTGGGTGGCCGAGGATGATGCCGGCCGCCGCTGGCGGGCGCCCGAGCTCGTGTTGGCGGTTCCCGCGTATGTCGCCGCGCGTCTGCTGGCGCCGCTGGACCCGGCGCTGGCCGGGCCGTTGGCGGCTATCGTCTATCCGCCGGTGAATATCGTATCGCTCGGATTTCGGCGCGCCGATATCGCGCATCCGCTCGACGGTTTCGGGCTGTTGATCCCGCATGTCGAACAACGCCAGACGCTGGGCGTGTTGTTCCCATCGTCGTTGTTCCCGAACCGTGCGCCCGCAGGGCACCATCTGCTCAGCGTGTTTCTGGGCGGGCGCCGTTCGCCCGGGATCACGGACGAGGACGATGCCACGCATATTGGCCAGGCCATCGCCGATCTGAGCGATCTGCTGGGGATCCGCGGTGCGCCCGTCTGGCAGCGCGTCGTGCGTTGGCCGCAGGCGATTCCACAGTATGAGATCGGCCACCTCGACCGCCTGGCTGCCGTCGACGCCGCTCTGGCCCGTCACCCCGGGCTATCGCTCGCTGGCAACTGGCGCGACGGCATCGCCGTGGGCGATTGTCTGGACAACGGTCGGCGTGTCGGCGAGCGCGTTGCTGCGCGTGCCGGGCCGTCATCCTGAAAGGGCGTTCGATATGCCGCGTTTCGCTGCCAATCTCAGCCTCATGTTCAACGAAGTCGACTTCATTGCGCGCTTTCAGCGCGCCGCGCGAGCGGGTTTCGCGGCTGTGGAGTTTCTGTTTCCCTATGCCCACGACGCCGACGAGATCGCCCGCCAGCTCGCTGCGCACGATCTCGATCTGGTGCTGTTCAATGCCCCGCCGGGGGATTGGCAGGCCGGGGAGCGCGGCCTTGCTGCATTGCCCGGGCGCCAGGCCGAGTTTCGAGCGGGGATCGAAGACGCTCTGATTCATGCCGAGCGGCTGCACTGCCCGCGGGTGCACGTCATGGCCGGCAACATGGCCGCGCCGGCGGATTTCGATGCCATGCACGAGACGTTTCTCGACAATCTCGCGCATGCGGCGCGCCGGTTTGCCGAGTACGGCATCACCGCGCTCATCGAGCCGATCAACACGCGCGACATGCCGGCGTACTTCCTGAGCCGGCAGGCGGCCGCGCATGCGATCGTGCATGAGCTCGGGGCGACGAACGTGGCGGTGCAGATGGATTTCTATCATGCCCAGATCATGGACGGCGATGTCTGGGACACGTTCCGGGCCGGCCGGGATCGCATCGGCCATATCCAGATCGCGGGCGTGCCCGAGCGGCACGAACCCGACGACGGCGAACTCAACTACCCGTGGTTGTTCGAGCGGCTCGACGCGGCAGGTTATGCCGGCTGGATCGGCTGTGAATATACCCCGCGCGATGACACGGAAGCCGGGCTGGCGTGGTTTGCCCCCTGGCGCCGGGGCTGAAAGGCCGCAACGGCCCGAAACGGCGGCGCCTGCTGGGGGCTGCGACAAGATGGGCGCCGGCGCGAGCCGCGGTGAAACGGCAACACGCCGCAGCGGCGTTGACAGCCGAGTGGCGGCGCCGTAGCTTCTAACTCCGTTGTTACCGGATGTTGGCTCGACCGCACAGCCATGCTGTTCAATCTCATCAACGTACGCATCGTAGGCGCCCTGGTGGTACTCGTATCCACCGGGGGTTTTGGCGTGCGTGAGGCGATGACATAGACCGACATCCGATCACCCAGCACTCCGAAGCCCCCGGCACCGCAAGGTTCCGGGGGTTTTTTTTGGCCGGTCGACCGGCAAGACGATCAATGGAAGACAGGCGATGAACGCAGCACAACAAATCCTGGAAATCTTCGAGGCGCACGGCATCGATACCGTGTTCGGTTACCCCGGCGGTTGCATCATGCCGCTGTACGACGCGCTGGTGGATAGCGCCGGGGTCACCCACGTGCTGTGCCGGCACGAACAGGGTTGCGCGCTCGCCGCCGATGGCTATGCCCGATCCAGCGGCCGGGTCGGCGTGGCCATTGCCACCTCGGGCCCGGGCGCGACCAACCTGATCACCGGCGTCGCCAACGCGCACCGCGATTCGGTGCCGATGGTGGTGATCACCGGGCAAACGCCCTCGACCCTGATCGGCACGGATGCCTTCCAGGAAGTCGACGTGCTCGGCATGACGCTGGATATCGTCAAGCACAGTGCGCTCGTGACCCGGCCCGAAGACGTCGGCCCGGCCATCGACCAGGCGCTGCGGCTGGCGGCGAGCGGCCGGCCGGGGCCGGTCTGGATCGATATCCCGAAGGATGTGCTACAGGGTGAGGTGACAGTCGCGGCGCGCATTGCAGCGGCCGAGCCCCGGCGTGCGCCGGCCCGTGGCCCGGCGCACGCGGAACTCGCGGCCATCCTCGATCTGTTGCGCCGGGCGCGGCGGCCGTTGCTCTACAGCGGTGGCGGCGTGAGCCGCGGCGGCGCCGAGGCGGCATTCCGGGATTTTGTGGCGGCCTCGGGCCTGCCGCATGTGCACAGCCTCAACGGCATCGGCAACGCCGGACGCGCGTCCGCCGAGGATCTGGGCATGCTCGGCATGCATGGTTCGAAGGCGGCCAATCAGGCGGTCGATGCCTGCGATCTGCTGTTGGTGGTGGGCGCGCGGCTCGACGACCGGGCCACCGGGCGCCTGGACGGTTTTGCGCCGAATGCACGGCTGATCCATCTCGATATCGACGCCGCCGAACTGAACAAGCGGCGCGGCGCCGAGTTTGCCCTGCGCGGCGAACTCACCCCCACGCTGTCGGATCTGGCCGCGGTGTTGGCCGAGCGCCCGCTGGCGATCGCGGCCTGGCGGCGCCAGTGCCGGGATTGGCGCGCACGAGATGGTTTCAAGGCCACGAGGCCCGTCGATCCGGCGGCGCCGGTCGCGGGCCCGGCGTTCGTGCGGGCGCTGTCGGCTGCCGCCCCCGCCGACGCCATCGTCGCCTGTGATGTGGGTCAGCATCAGATGTGGGTGGCCCAGCATTTCGTCTTCGATGCGCCGCGCAATCATCTGAGCAGCGGCGGCCTGGGCACGATGGGCTATGGCCTGCCGGCGGCGATCGGCGCCCAGTTCGCGCATCCAGCGCGCACGGTCATCAACGTCGCCGGCGATGGCTCGTTCATGATGAACGTCCAGGAGTTGGCCACGATCCGCCGGCATCGTCTGCCGGTGAAGATTGTGCTCGCCGACAATGCCTGCCTGGGTCTGGTGCGCCAGCAGCAGGAGCTGTTCTATGCCAACCGCGAAAGCCAGATCGATCTGGACGACAATCCCGACTTCGCCGCGCTCGTGGCCGCCTTCGATATCCCGACGCATCGGGTGACCTGCTGGGGCGAGATCGAATCCGGCCTGCGGACCCTGTTCGCCACCCCCGGTGCGGCCTTGTTGCACGTCGCGATCGACCGCGCGGACAACGTGTGGCCGACCGTCGCGCCCGGCCGCTCCAACCGCGAGATGCTGCACGCCGCATCGTTGTCACCCCAACCGCTGACCGCTGCCAGGCGGTCGATCGCCGAGGCCTGAGCCATGTGCTGTACCCATAGTGCCGAGTTTCATCGCTTCACCTGCCGTCTGGATTTCGAGCCGGCCGGCCTGGAGCGCCTGCTGCAGGTTGTGCGTCGCCGCGGGTTCGTGGTCGAGTACCTGCATGCCGAACACGATGCCGAGGGCTTGCATGTGGATTTGACGGTTTCCGGCGACCGCTCGCCGGAAACGCTGCGGGCGCAGATCGACCGGATTCATACCGTGCGCTCGGTGCAGCGACCGCTGGAGCCGCGTTTCATCGCCGGCGAAATGCCGGGCCCGGCGGCGGGGCTGCGGCCGGCCGTCTGAGCCGCCCGCCCGCCGGATAGGGATTCGCCGGGCGCTGTTGTAAGCTGGGCGTAACACGTCGTCGCCACGGCCTGCAGCCTTGCACGGTGTGGCAATCGGACCTGTGGCTGGCTGACGGGGGGAAAACGGGGATGAGCCTGGCAACGGACGCGCGTCGGACCACGGCGCATGCGGCGTTCTGGATGATGACGCGGCGGGTCACGATTCTGGCGGCCGGCGTCGATATCGTGTTCTTCGGCTTCTTTCTGTGGGCCGGCTCGCCGTTACTGGCGTGGCTGAACGTGCTGAGCGTCGGTCTCTATGCCGCGGCCAATCGCCTGCTGGTCTGGCGCCGGAATCGTGTGGCGCTGGCACTGATCTGGCTGGAGGTGGTCGGCCATGCCGTGATCGGCACCCTGTGGGTCGGCTGGGAGGCCGGCTTCAATTACTACCTGTTGATGTTCATCCCGGCGATCATGGTCAGCGGCGACTGGCCCCGGGTCGGCGTGCCCCTGGGCACCCTGTTTCTGACCTATCTCGGGTTGCATGCGGCCTCCAGCGAGCTCGGCCCGCTCGCGCCGATCGATAACACGGCGCTGGTGCTGGTGAATGTCTTTAATATATTCATCTTCTTCACGATGGCGAGTTACACCGCGCGTTTCTATTATCTGCT
This sequence comes from Salinisphaera sp. LB1, assembly GCF_003177035.1. NCBI lineage: Bacteria > Pseudomonadati > Pseudomonadota > Gammaproteobacteria > Salinisphaerales > Salinisphaeraceae > Salinisphaera > Salinisphaera sp. LB1. The sequence goes on from NZ_CP029488.1 coordinate 2,213,297, forward strand.
GGTGCGTCGCACCGAAGGGCGTCTGCGCGAGCATGCCATGTGCGACGCGCTGACCGGTTTGTTCAACCGACGCCAGCTGATCGCACTCGCCGATGGCGAGATGGCCCGCGCCCGGCGCGACGACACGCCGTTGTCACTGGCGCTCGTCGACATCGATCATTTCAAGCAGATCAACGACGGGCTCGGGCACGACGTCGGCGACCAGATGCTGGTTCACGTCAGCGCGCTGTTTCTGGCGTGTTGCCGCGCCTCGGACACCGTGGCCCGCTGGGGCGGCGAGGAATTTCTCTTTCTGTTGCCGAACACCGACGCCGACGCGGCGTTCCACTTCGCCGAACGCGTACGCCGGGCTGTGGTCGGCCAGCCGTTGACATCGGAGCACACGGACGTGGCCTGTACCGTCTCGCTCGGTGTTACCACGCTGGCGCCCGGGGAAACACTGGACGACGCAATCGCCCGGGCGGACCAGGCGTTGTATGCCAGCAAGTCGGCAGGGCGCGACCGGGTGACGCGGGCCGGTGCGGCGCCGGCGATCACCGATTGGGACGGGCGGACGGCCTGCTGAATATCCGCCTCGTACCCGCCGCGATGCGTGATTCATCGAGTGTTCGTGTGCGGCCGGGCCGCACGCCGCAGACCGGGCCAGGGACGACGAAGGCCGCAGAAACCGTGGCCTGATATAGTGCGCGCCTTGTGTGCCCTGCGGCGCGTCAATGTACCGAAATAGTGCGATGAAACAGTCACAGCGCCAGGCGTTTCGCGAACTCGCCGCCGACACTCAAGGTATCGATACCGAGGCCTACGCCCGGTTCGACAAGGACCCGCTGGAGCCCATCATCGGGCTTGGCCGGGCCGATGCCCGGATCGGTTTTTTCGGCCGCGACCCGGGGCGAGACGAGATCAAGCACGGCGAGCCCTTCATCGGCGCCGGCGGCCAACTCGTGCGCAAGACGATCTACCGGCATCTGTACGCCAAAGACATGCCGGATTTCGAGGCGTCACGGGAACTGGGGCGGTTGTTTTTCTGGATCAACACGGTGCCGTACAAGCCGGTGGGCAACAAGGCCTGGTCGATGAAGGTCAAGCGCCGCTTCCAGCCGCTGATGAACACGTTGCTGATCGAGCAGTGGCAGGGGCGTTCGCTGATCACGCTCGGGCGCGAGGCCTTTCTCTGGTTCGGCATCGGTCAGCCGAAGGACCAGCGCCGGCGTATCGAGGCCTTCTGGCAGCGCGAGGATCGTTTCGAGTCGTCCATCGACGTGGATTTGGCGACGGCAACAGGCGCCTCCCAGACCTTCACCATCCATCCGCTGCCGCACCCCTCACCGTTGAATGCGACCTGGTACAAACGTTTCCCCGACTTGCTGCGCGGCCGGTTGGGCGCGCTCGATGCGCGTCCGGGGCGGCTGACGCTCGACGCTCACGACTGAAGCCGAACGTCCGCCCGGGGCCGGTACGCTCCGGACATGCCGGACCTCGAAGGCGCGCCGCCCGGGCCGTCGTCGTGCCCGGTCAGGCGTCGTCGCGATCGTGCGGGATGGCGCGCCAGTGGCCGTCGTCGCTGTGCTCGAGCAGCAGATCGCGGGTGACGGTATCACTGCCGTTGGGTGTGACTAGGTGTGTAAAGCCACCAGGTTGTTCAGGCCGAGGGTGCTGATGGGTGTGTGATAGTCGAGACTGGCATGGGGGCGATGCCAGTTATAGTCATGCAGCCAGTGGGGCAGATGGGCGGCACGCTGATCGGCATTGTCATAGGCGCGAGCATAGGCCCATTCGTGCAGCGCGGTCTGGATCAGCCGCTCGGCTTTGCCGTTGGTGCGCGGCCGGTAGGGCCGTGTCCTCTTGTGTTTGAGCCCGAGTCGCCGACAGGCCTTGGCGAAGACAGCCGACTTGTAACAGCCGCCGTTATCGGTCAGCACGCGGTCGAATCGTACGCCCAGGTGCCGGTAATAGCGCAAAGCGGCTATCAGGGCGCGAACGGCACTCGGTCCCGTTTCATCCGGCCAGATTGTCGCGTGACTGACGCGGCTGTGATCGTCGATGGCCACGTGGACATGGTCCCAGCCTGCGCCGCGTGAACGTCCGGCTTGTCGATTGCCGGTCACGCGGTGACCGGGGCGCTCGAAGCGGCCGAGCTTCTTGATATCGAGATGCAGCAGATCGCCGGGTGCCTCGCGGGTATAGCGCTTGACCGGCGGCGCGGGATCCAGCGCGGACAGTCGGTTCAGGCCGGCTCGCTGAAGCACGCGTGCGATCGTGGTCACGGGCACGCCCAGTTCGCGACTGATCGCGCGATAGATACGCCGCTCACGCCGCAAGGCCACGATCCGCTGCCGGGTTGCCTCGGATAGCCGATGGGGGCAACGAGCCGGTCGCGAACTGCGTTCATACAAGCCGGACTGACCGTGCTCGCGATATCGGGCCAGCCACTTGTAAGCGGTCCGCGCGCTCACGCCCATGGCCTGCGCCGCTTCGACCGGGCGCTGACCATGTTGAAGGATTCGACGGACCAACAGGTCTCGACCATGAACGGTCAAACGCGCATTCTTGTGGGTGTTCATCCGGGTCACTCCTGAAGCTTGAAGGATTCGACACCCATCAGTTTCAGGGCGGTCGGCTCGGATGAACAACCTACTGAAAGATCACAACTAGGTCGTAGCGCACGCGCATGTCGTAGTCGCCGTCGTCCAGCCGCTGCTGTTTCAGCACGGTGACATGTTTCACCTGTACCTGCTTCGGATCGGGTGAACCGAGGGCGCGCAGCAGGTGGACGGCGGCGTCACCGCCAAGCGCACTGGCAAGCGAATCCATCTGCGACAGATCGGCACGGGCGTTGCTCTGGATCGCGGCCTGCAGGGCATTGTGGCTGGGCCCACGAGCGCAGCCCGCGAGCAGCGCGACAAGCGTGGCAAGGATAAAACGACGCGCCAACATCGCTACTCCGCATCGGGGGATGTCTCGTGATGTTGAGCGCGCCTGTCTGCACGCCGCATGAACCGGCGCGGGCCGGAATATTCAGGTGGCCGCTTTGCCGGCGGGCGCCGGCATGAATATCGACAACGGTTGGTGCTGACGCCCTCGGCCATCGAAGTTATCGGGTGCCAGCCAGGCCGTGAGTGCGGCGTCGATGGCCGGCCATTCGCGATCGATGATCGAAAACCAGGCGGTATCGCGGCTGCGGCCGTTGTAAACCACGGCTTGCCGGAAGACACCCTCGAACTGAAATCCGAGCCGCTCGGCCGCACGCCGGGACGGCGCGTTCAGGGCATCGCACTTCCATTCGTAGCGGCGGTAGCCGAGCTCGAAGGCCCGCCGCATCATCAACGCCATCGCCTCGGTGGCGGCCGGGGTGCGTCGCAGCCGGTGGGTGAAATGCAGATGCCCGACCTCGATCATGCCGTTGGCCGGGTCGATGCGCAAATAGCTCGCGACGCCGACCGGTCGTTCGCTTTGGATATCGATGATCGCGAAGAATAAAGGGTCGTTGCCGGCAGCCATCCGAGCCACCCAGTCGCGATAGTCGGCGATGCAGGTGAACGGCCCATAGCCCAGATAGGTCCAGCCGGCGGGGTCGTCGTCCTCGGCAATCCGGGCGTAGAGGGCGTCGGCGTGCTGCGCCAGCGACAGGGCTTCGAGACGACAAAAACGCCCGATCATGGCCTCGCGCGACGGCGCCGCTGGCGGCTGCCAGTCGGGCAGGGCGGGGCCGATCGGTTGGCCGTGGCGATTGATAGTGGCGGACATGACATCAAGCGATGGGATTGACGCAGCCAGTCTGTACGACGACTGGTCCCGGCGTAAGATTCAATAATGACGCGTTCGGTGGAACCAGTGAATCAGACCACGGGCCGCAAAATGTGGGTCGTGGACGGACTCTTGGTCCGCGATCGCCGGCCATTCGCCATCGATGATCGAGAACCAGGCGGTATTGCGGCTGCGACCGTTGTAGACGACCGCTCGGCGTAACACGCCTTCGAACTGGAATCCCGCCGGCTCGTCAGTGCGCCTTGACGGGCATGCAGGCACCGTATTCCCGTTCGTAACGGCAATAACCGCGTTCGAATGCTCGCCGCATCATGATGGCGTTGGTCGCGGCCGGCGTGCGCCGCAGCCGGTGGGTGAAATGCAGATGCCCGACCTCGATCACGCCGTTGGCTGGGTCGATGCGCAGATAGCTGGCCAGGCCGGGCGGTCAACTGCAGCGAATCTATAGATTCCTTATCCCCTCGGTCGCAGATCCCACTGGTACATGATGAAGTCGCTGGGACCGGACGTATAGCGGTCATAAAGCCCTCGCCCGCGTTCGTTGTAATACTGTGTAACCCAACGTACGACAGGCCAATCACGCTCGGCCGCTATCGACCCGAGTCGGTCGAATAATGCGTCTGCCGCACCGCTGCCTCTTGCCTCGGGTAAAACAAACATATCATCGGCAAACCCCATGTCGCGGCCACTTAGAGGGCGCGGGCAAGAACGGAAATGGAGTAGCCCGACCGCGCGCTCATCCGAGTTCCGAACCAGCAGACCTTCCAGGACGTGCTCTGGATCGCGCAGCCATCCCCAAACACTGTCAGCGATAGCATCAGTCATATCCGTCTTATAGAAGGCTGCGTAGCCATCGAACAACGGGCGCCATTCGGATTTATCCTTATCCGACAACAGATGCGCTCTAAATTTCGTCATAGTCGAGTGGCTCCTTCAAATATCCAACGTACCGGCATGTGCGGCGCCTACGGTAGATGGATGCGCAGCCGGCCGTCGCTCTGCACCTGCGACGACACGCCGCGGTAATCAAGGATGCTCGGATGCCCGGTATCCCGCGCTGCCGAATGCAGTGCCGTAATCACCACTACCGCGGCGCCGACGGCTTCGGCGGCCTGCACGCCGGCGATGGCGTCCTCGAAGATCAGGCAACGGTCAGCGCTCACGCCCAGACGCTCGGCGCCAAGTCGGAAGGCGTCCGGGGCCGGCTTGCCGCGGGTCACGTCGTCGCCGGCGACCAGGGTATCGGGTTGCGGCAGGCCGGCGGCCTCGATACGGCGCTCGGCCAGGCGGCGCGACGCCGAGGTGACGATCGCCCAGCGGTCGCGCGGCAGCCCGCCCAGGAAGTCGGCCGCGCCGGTGATGGGCTCGATCCCCGCCACATCCGCGATTTCGGCCTCGAGTATGGCTTCGGCCTCGGCCTGTGGGTCGATATCCGTCAGGCCGCTGTCGCGTACGCTGTCGATCGCCCGCTTGCCGTGAATGGTGGGCAAAAAGGCGGCGACATCCAGTCCGTGGCGGTTGGCCCATTGGGTCCAGACACGCTCGGCGGCGGCGATCGAGGTTAGAACGGTGCCGTCCATGTCGAACAGCAGGGCATCGAAGGCGGGGTGCGCGGTGCTCGGATGGGCCATCGGGATGCAGAACCTGGAAACGAAGCGGCCAAGCCTACCTTGAGACGCCGCGCTTGTCCCGTGCCGCGCGTCCCGCGGCGGTTATCGTTGTAACCGTGCGTGCGTATACTCGGGCTAAGGGTCCGGTGCCCCGGATACGCACGGGCCATAGTGATGAACACGGGGGTAGACGTGGCCTTACACGACGTGCGTTGGGGCGAGCTGATTCAGAGCGCACGCATTTTTGCGACGACGACGCATGGCGCGACCTACCTGGCGGCCAAGCGTGCCGACTTTACCGAATTCACCCGCGGCACGCTGCTCGTCACGGCGCTGTTTATGATCACGACCATCGCCTGGGACTTCGCGATCGACCCGGTGAATGCGCCGCGCGTAATCTGGCTGCGGTGTCTGGAATCGGCCCTGGTTCTGCTGTGGGCGCTGGCAAGCTGGCGCAATGTGCATGCGCCCATGGCACGGGTGCTCGCCATGCTGGGCCCGCTGGGCGTCGAGGCGACATTCGTTCATATTCTCGGCGTCCTCCATCAGGGCGCGTCCTTCGGCATGGGCGGCTTCCTCTACTTCTTTATTTTCATGCCGTTTCTGACCCTCGTGCAGCCGCTGGCGTTTTCCGTGGCCGTTCTAGTGCTGATCGCGGTCTTCCCGCCGGTTCTCGGTGCTTGCGGCGTTTCGGCCGATCTTGATTGGTGGGTGTACGCGGCGTACGTCGGCCTGGTGATCGGGCCGGTAATGCTCATTTTGTTGATGTTCGAGTATCTGTACTGGACGGTGTTTCGCTATCGCGAACAGGTCGAGGTCCAGGCGGTGACCGATGGCCTGACGCGGGTGGCGAACCGGCGTCACTTCATGGCCGAGGCGACTGTGCGACTGAGCCGCCAGAACGAACGCGGCGGGACGGCCAGCCTGTTGTTCATCGATATCGATCGCTTCAAGGCCATCAACGACGCCTATGGCCATGCACTCGGCGACCAGGTGCTCACCCACGTCGTGGTGCGGCTGCGCCAGGTGCTGCGCGATGTTGACTTGATCGCGCGCTATGGCGGCGAGGAGTTCGTGGTGCTGCTTTCGGACACCGATACAGATCGGGCGGTGGCGGTGGCCGAACGCATGCGGCAGGCGGTCCGAGCGGCGCCCTGTGGCATGAACGCATGCGGCCAGCATATTACGTCCACCGTGAGCATCGGTATCGCGACTCATCGCGCGGAACAGCCGGCTGATCTCGACCGGCTCATCGCCGACGCCGATCGCGCGGTCTACGAGGCCAAGCGCGCCGGCCGGGACCGCGTGGTCGCCGCCGTAACCCAGGCGCAAGCGTAGGCGATCGATTTGAACGGGCCTGGGCGGCCCGGCCGTGACGCGCGGCCTCCCGGTCGCGCCGTTCAAGCGGCCGAGCTTTGCCGGATTTCCAGATGATGCGGCACCCGACGCTCGCGGGCGGGCAGCGTATGATCGGCCAGTCGATCGCCCAGGCAGTCCAGCACCAGTGCCACCAGGCGCGGCTTGTCCGGTGCGATGGTCGACAGTGCCGGCACGCTGTAGCGCCCGGCCTCGATGTTGTCGAAGCCGACCACCGCGACATCCCCTGGCACCGAGCGCCCGCTGGCGGCCAGGGTATGCATCGCACCGAGCGCGAGCTGGTCGGTGAAGCAGAACACGGCATCCACATCCGGGGCGTTGGCAAGCAGTTGCTGCATGGCCCGGGCGCCGTCCGGATGATGGAGTCGCTCGACCGACATCTCGAGCGCGGGATCCGGGGTCAGGCCGGCTGCCGTCAGCGCCTGGCGATAGCCCTCGGCACGTAGACGCCCGGTCTGGTTCGCCAGGTGCGGCTGGATGCCGATCGCTGCCACGCGGCGCCGGCCGCCGGCCAGCAGATGGGCCGTGGCCTCGCGCGCCGCGGCCACATTGTCCACCACGACGCGATCGAGCAGCCCGAATCCGGGGCGCTCGCCGAGCATGACGACCGGTGGCGCGGAAGGGCCGCGCTCGATTTCATCCGCGCTCATCGCCCATGGACTGAATACGATGCCGTCGGCGCCGGGTCCGTGCGTCCCGGCCAGCATCGCGCGCTCGCGGGCCAGTTCGCCGTCGCTCTGCTCGATGTGCACGGTCCAGTCGCGTTGTTCGGCCGAGCGCACAAAATACGCGGCGATTTCAGCAAAGTAAGGGGAGTCGATTTCCGGAAGCACCAGGCTGATCACCAGGCGCTGCCCCTGCCTGAGCTGGCGTGCCGCAATGTTCGGCCGGTAGCCGAGCTCGGCGATCGTGGCCTGCACGCGCTGGCGCGTGGCGGCTGCGACGTGGGGAAAGTCGTTGACCACATTGGACACGGTGCGAACCGAGACGTTGGCCTGGGCGGCCACGTCCCGCAAAGTGATTCGGCTCAATCGTTTCTCCCAAACACGATGATCGATAATTTTAGGGCATACTATTGCAAGATGAATTTGCAACGTTGCAAAAATTGGAAAGAATATAAAACAAAGCATTGGAAAACATGGTCGATACAGCATTTTCGAATAGGCGCGGCGCCCCGATGTCGGCGGTGGATGCCGTCGCCGCTGCGCTATATCGCGATGGCGTGCTTGAACACAAGCAGGCGCTGGGACGTGTTTGGGCGGCCGAACTCGCGGCCGATATCGATGCCGCCGGTGCCGCGGCGCCATACGCCTGCGCGCACGGCGGTGTCGGCGGCGCGCAGCGCGGTTATGCAGAAATCCATCCGGAGGTGCTGCGCGGGTTCGTGGCGCTGGTCGACCATCCGTGGGTGCGCGCGGTGTCGGCGGCGGTGTTGGGTCCGGATTACCGGATCATGGCCGTGGGGCTCGATCACCGTTCGTCGGGCAGCGCGGATCAGCCCTGGCACCGCGATTGTCCGAGCCCGCGCGCGACGCGGCGCGAACGTCGCCTGACGTCATTGGCGTTTGACGTCGCTTGCGTGGATAGCGCGCCCGATACGGGGGCGTTCGAGGTGGTGCCGGGCAGCCAATGGGAATCCGGTGCCGACTTCGAGCACGAAATGTTTCCGGCGCGCTCCGAGTACGCCCGCTACGCGCGACTGGCCGTGCGACCGTGCCCGCGGGCGGGCGATATTTCAGCGCGTTCGCCGCTCGCTATTCATCGCGCAACGCAAAATCATTCGGACCACCGGGCCCGGCCGGCACTGGTGCTGCGCATGGGCGCGCCCGGCGTCGGCAATGACGGCCGTCACGCCATGGCGGTAACCCGGACATTCTGGCTGAGTCTGCCGCCACGCGTGCGCCGGCACATGGCTTGCCCGATCGTCGGCGCACTCGTTCCGCCGGCCCACGGGATGGCGGGCGCGCCTGGATCGATGGCATAGGCGCGTCCTGTGCTCCAGCCCTGGTCGCCACGACCAGGGCCGAACGCGGTACCGTGCGCCAGGCGGTCGATTCACCCGGCGGACTCAAGATGGCCACCGAGCGCGCGGCCGGCTATTCGTCGGAAACCCCGTTGGGATGCGGTGCGGCGGTATCGGCGGGCACCTGCCGGTTGTGTTCCGTTCTGGCGGTGCCGCCATCGCGTGTCTTGATCGGGCCGCTCACCCGGTTGTCGCGGATGACGCCGCTACTTCCGGGAAAGCGGGATTCGATGGCGCCGGTGCCGGGGCCGTTGCGCAGCACTGTATTGCCCTGAACCAGGAAATGGTGGGCCTTGTTGAGATAGATGCCGGCGTCGTCGGTATCGTGAATGACGTTGTCCCGGATCACACCGCCCCGGGTCTCGTATCGCGTGTCGGCATTGCGGAAATACGCGTCGTCGGTGCCACCGCCACCGAAGGACAGGCCGATGAAACTGTGCTCGACCTCGTTGTCCGCGAATACCGTCTTGTGTGCGTTGCCCTTGGCAAACGCGGCGTACGCCGGGCCGCCGTCGGCGCGACGAATGTTGACGAAATGGTTGCCGAGCAGATGCCAGCCATTGCCGGCCACGATATCCACGCCTTCGACCACGCTGCGACGCCCGGTCGTGGTGAAGCCGATCCAGCAATTCTCGATCGTGCCGTTATCGGAATAGGCGGCCGGGCCGCTGGCATGGGTGGGGCTGGTGATCTTGAAACCGGATTCGCCGTTGTCGAGCGTGCGCAGGTTGTCCGCGGTGAAGCGATCGGAATCGTTGTTGATCTGTACGCCGTGGTCGTAGCTGTCGCGCAGCGTCAGGTTTTCCAGCGTGATGTCGTCGGCGTTGTTCAGCCGGACGTTCGACTGCAGGCTCGGATCGTCGATGCCCGGCCCGCGGATGACCGTGTCGGCATAGTCGCGGGTGGCGCCGCTGATGGTGAGGTGGTGCTTGCCCCGAATCCGGATCGCCCGGGCCTGGCGATAAACGCCGGGCGCGAGAATGATGGTTTCGCCCGCCGGGGCATTGTCGATTGCGGTCTGCAGGCCCACCAGTGAGGATACGGTGACGCGGGACGGATGCGCCACCGGGACACAACCGCTGGCAAACAACAGCGCCAGTAGGGGGACAGCGCGCGAAACGCCATAACGATAGGGCATCAGGTCGGACCTCGTGGACATGATTCGATCGAACCGGCCCCGGCGTCGAAACCGCCCGCATTGTCCCTCGCGCCATGCATGAGAGCAGGTTTGGCCGTCGCGGGCAACTGCGTGCTCGGGCGCGTGGCCAGGCCGGCGCGCTCAAGTTTCAGCCCGCGCGGCCGATAGAAAGCGCAGAACGAGCGCCGGTATCGGCGAGCGGCAGCGAGGCGGGGGGAACACAGCATGCTGAATGTCCGAAAGAGCGTACGAGCCAAGATCGGACTGGGTCTGGGGCTGACCTTCGTCCTGGTCGCCGTGCTGGTCGCGGTGTCCCTGTGGTCGATTACCACGGTGGATAAAGCCACTACCGAAATCTATCGTAGCAATATGGTCGCCAGTACGGCCATTGCCCGTACCCAGGCCCTGCTGTCGGACCTCAAAAGCGACATCAAGGTCGCGCTCAATTCCTCGGCGCAGTCGGCCAATGTGCACAATCTGCCGGACGAGATCGCCCGGGTACGCAAACAGGTGAAGACCGCCTGGGGACAATATTATCCAACACTGGCCGGCAGCGGCGACGAGGCGAAGGCTGCAAAGAAAGCCCAGACCACGCTGGCCGGCATCGATGACGCGTTGGGGCGTTTTGCCGGGACCATCCAGGACCAGGGCATACTCGGCGCGGCCATGTTCTATGGCACATCGTTGCGGCAACCGCTCGCGCAGATCAATGACCAACTCGATACCTTGTCCGGCTTCGAGAACAAGACGGCTGCGGCGGCTTTCGTGCAGGAACAACGTGTGGCGCATCTGGCCCGGCTGGGCATGGCGGGCTTCGGTGGCGCGGTATTGTTGGTCACGCTGATTGCCATGATCTGGCTGGCGCGCATGATCATGCGCCCGCTCAATGCCGCCCGAGGTTTCGTCGAAGCGATCGCCGACGGCGATCTCGGCGTGGCCATTCACAACCCCTACCGCGACGAGTTCGGCGCGATGATCGGTGCCATCGAAGCGATGCGTGAGCGTCTGGCCCGCGTGGTGCAGCGCGTGCGCGGTCATGCCGAGTCGGTTTCGGGCGGGGTCGGCGAAATCGCGTCGGGCAATGAGGAGCTCAGCACGCGAACCCAGCAGCAGTCCGCCAGTCTCGAGGAAACCGCGGCGTCCATGGAACAAATGACCGCGACCGTGCGCCAGAATGCCGACAATGCGGCCCAGGCCGATCAGCTGGCGCGGACGGTGCGTGACCAGGCACATTCCGGCACCGACGTGGTCGGCCGGGCGGTCGAGTCGATGCAGGCGATCGATGCGGTCAGCCGCCGAATCGCCGAGAACATCAGCTTGATCGACGATATTGCCTTCCAGACCAATCTGCTGGCGCTCAATGCCTCGGTGGAGGCGGCGCGCGCGGGCGAGCAGGGGCGCGGTTTTGCGGTGGTGGCCTCGGAAGTGCGCAATCTGGCGACGCGCAGCGCCACGGCGGCCAAGGAGATCAATGCGCTGGTTGCCGAAAGCGTGGCGAAAGTGGCGGATGGCTCGCGCGACGTCGGGCTTTCCGGTGAAACGCTGAACCAGATCACGGGCAGTATCAATCAGGTCAGCGACGTCGTCGCCGAGATCGCGGCCGCGAGCAAGGAACAGACGGGCGGTATCGAGCAGGTCAACCAGGCGGTCACCCAGATGGACGGCATGACGCAACAGAATGCGGCACTGGTTGAGGAATCGGCGGCGGCAAGCCGGTCCCTGAGCGAGCGGGCGCGCGAGTTGATCGCCGAGGTGGGTTTCTTCCGGCTCGCCGGCGGGTCAGCGCAGACGGCTAGCGCGAAGCAGCCCGCCGCGCCCGCGGCCGAGCGTCGCCCGGCCGCCGATAGGGGCGCCGAGGCTGCCGCCGCGAAGGAGTCGGCGGTCGAAAGAGCGCCCGCACGGCGCGCCTCGCCGACGACGGCATCCGCCGCGCCCGCGCCCGTTGCAGCAGCGGCCGGGGCAGAATCGGAGTCGGACTGGGCCACGTTCTGAGTGATTGTCGGATGCCGCCTTCGGGGCGGCGATCGAAGGCCGCGTGAGCCGGCGGGCCGTAGCGGTCCGCCCGGCCCGCCGGACTGGATTTACGCTATCCGGCATTGCGTTGCTGGATAGGGTTGTCGACGCATCGCGACCGCAACGCGGCATCGTGTCGCGCGGCAACGGGCCTGGGCTGCGGCCAAGGGCGCGTGAATGAAGCGCTGCGCAGGGCAGCGTGCCTTGATAATGCGCTCGGCAGATCGCCGATGCAGGATGGTGCGCACAGCCTGCTGCAGTCAGCATGGCTTGCAGGCAGAGGCTCGATTCGGCCAGGCGACGACAGACGCAATAGACAGGCGCCAGGGACTCGCGATCCTATGATGAAGCCGAGCTGCGCGGCATGTGACCAACTCGGCGCCGCCGCGGCGCCGGGCGCGCGGTATAGTGACGTCGATCCGGTTTTTGCTTTAACGGAGAAGGCCATGTGGCGCCGAACGCTGGTGGTAGCGTCGATGCTGACCGGGCTCGCCGGCTGCGCTTCGCAGCCGTCTTCGCCGATTCAGGATGCCTACAACGATTACTGGACATGCGCGAGCAACGCGGTCCGGCCCTTCATCGACCAGCGTGATCTGACCTCTCACGAAGCCGCGCTGCGGGCACAGGCGCAGTGTAATCCGTCGTACCGGAAATATCGCGCCGCGCAGATTGCCGCGGTCCGTCATACCGTGCCCGCCGACAGCTACGACATGGCCGACCCGCTGGGCGCCCAGCAAGCGCTGGTCTGGCGCCGCCGGGTGACCAAGGCGCTGGACGACTACGTTCAGCGCGTTCGGGCGGGCTCGTAGGGTACAGGCCCGGCTGGCCGGACGCAGAACGACGCCTGATGGTCGCATCGCCGATGCCGCGCGCGCTCGGTATTCAAACCGTGGGTCTGCGTAAGCGTTGGTTCCAGCAAACCCGTAACCCCTGCGACGCGTGCGTTATCGCACGCTTGTCAGTCAATGCGGTGATGCCGGCCTGTTTTTAGTCAGGCTCCGAAGCGACGACATCTGATCCGCAGCTTGTGACCCGCGGGTCCGGAAGACCCGGGGTGAACGCGGCGCACTCACCACTTGCGCGGCTGCCTGCAGCACTCGTGCGAGATGGACGCCGGGCGATTGTGGTGATCAGCCGGACGAAGAGCGGGCGATCCGCGGCATTGCGCCCCCCGCCGCTATTCAACTCGCGTGAATTGGCAGCTCGGGTAGCGGCGCAATCTACTGCTGATTCGCGTCGCCCGGTCATGGGCGACCGATGCGATATATCCGATGTCTGCGCGCCGTGCATCACAACCGGCACGTTGCCCTTCGGCCGTGCAGCCGTGTGCTCGTGGGTGCCGGCATTTCAATGGACCTGCTCGCCTGCGCCGTACTTTGCAGACACGGCGAAACTTTATCAGGAAAGGTTTTTTACGCGATTGCCATTCGCAATCTGGCCATCGCGTAGATGATGGCCCTGATCTTGCATTGAACGTGTCCCAGCTTGCGCTATCGCGTTTTACGCGGATGCCGGGCGCATCCGTTCCGGCCTCGGCTATTGATTTTGGTTTTTTGTAGGCCGTTGATCGAAAAAGGGAGCGGGGCCGTGGCTGGAAGGGAGGAAGAGGGCTTCGCTCTTTTCGAAAATTGTAAATGTCCGACCGTTATTGGGGATCGATCATGACCGAAGCGTCAGCTTCTGAGGCTGAAAAGCCTTGGGTGCGTACTGATGAATATGTATCAGGCGTAACGAACTGGAAAAATACGTCCAAAGCATCGATTTGTGCCTGTCTGCTTGCGTTGTCGCCGGTCGGTGCCGCCCTTGCGCAGACGACTGGCTCATCTTCGAGTAGTGGCGACAATGGCTATGTTGCGCCTGCTGCAGCGAGCGGTGATGCTGGCGCCAGCGCCAGTGGGGTGGCGCCGGCGGCGCCTGCAGCAGCGGCCCCCGCAGCAGCGTCGGCTTCTGCGTCCTCAAGCTCGGCGGCGGTTTCTGCGCCGACTACCAATCTGGGCAATGTGGCGGTAACCGGTACCGCGATCGCGCGTACCGACGCCGCGACTTCTCTCCCGGTCACGGTTTACAAGGCGTCTGATCTGCGCAAGCAGGGTATTACATCCACGCCCCAGCTGTTACAGCAGTTGGCGGGTAATGATAGTTCTTCCGGCCCGGGTTTTGGTACCGGCGCACAGAACACGGGCGGCGCGTCTTTCGCCGATTTGCGCGGCCTGGGTCCGAACAAGACCCTGATCCTGCTGAACGGGCGTCGTCTGGCGGTCAACGGTTTGTTCGGCAACGGTTCCGGGACGGATCTCAACAGCATTCCGTTTGCGGCCATCGACCGTGTGGAAGTGCTGCGCAGTGGCGCGTCGGCCTTGTACGGCACCGACGCGGTCGGCGGCGTGATCAACTTCATCACCAAGAAGAATCTTCAGGGCGGCGACGTCAGCCTGCAGGAAACGCTGCCGACTCGTAGCGGTGGCGGGAATGGAACAACGCTGAGCGCGACCTTTGGCAAGGGCGATCTCGATAAGGACGGCTGGAACATCATGGGTACGCTGGAATACCGGCGTCAGCAGGCCGTCAATGCCAATGATCGCAGTTTTGTGACCCCACTCGATCCGCGCATCGATGCCGTCTCGTCGTTCACCTACCCCGGTCAATATGTCGCCAACCCCAACTACAATCCGACGGCACCGGGTTGTAACGTGCATGGCGAAGTCAGCATCGGCGATAGCGTGTCCTGCCGCGAGAACTACACCGCGCTCGGGGCGAACGTTGTAGACCGGTCGAACGAGCCCTCGGCCTATCTGCGCGGCGCGTACAAGATCAACGACAACAACAAGGTTTCGTTGAGCTATCTGTGGACGCGCAATACCAATTACACCCTGTCGGCGCCGTCGCCCACCGTCGGCAACTTCGGCTCCTCGGTCGCGATCAGTCCCTCGAGCCCGTATTACCCGGGCAACGGCGTGGTGCCGCTGCCGACGACCGCGGCTGAAGGTGCCGGCAGCTTCGATCCCACGCAGCCGGCGCAACTGCGCTATCGCGCTGTTCCGCTGGGTCCGCGTATCGCCCGCAACGTCAACCAGAGTCAGCGCGCGGTCATGGCCTTCACGGGCCGTTTCCTGGGTGGCTTCCATTACGACACGGCGCTTAATTTCGACCAGAGCACCACCACGCAGAATCTCGTCAGCGGGTTCTTCAATCAGGCCTATGGCGCCAATTCCTTTCAGACCGCGGTCAACGACGGCTCCTTCAATCCGTTCACCAGCAATCCGACGCCTGCCCAGTTGGCAAAACTTCGAAGTCTGGAAACGACCGGGGAGCTCGACCAGTATCGTACCCGTGCCTATATCTGGGATGGCAAGGTCGATCATGAGTTGGGTAACTGGTTCGGCGCCGGCCAGGCCGCGCTCGCGCTGGGCGCCCAGTATCGGCACGAGACGTTGAGCGAGTACGTCAACGGGTCCGTGGCAGAGCGGGCGACCAGCGAGGGTATCGAGGCCACGCAGATCAATAAGAAACGAGACGTGGAAAGCGTGTTCGGTGAATTGAACATTCCGCTGCTGAAAAATCTGTCGCTCGACGCCCAGGCGCGCTTCGACAACTACAGCGATGTCGGTACAACGACCAACCCCAAGGTCTCGCTTCGTTACCAGCCGTTCAAGATGCTGGTGCTGCGCGCGCACTATGCCGAGGGGTTTCATGCGCCCACGCTGTATGATCTCTATCAGCCGCCGTCCGTCACTAATTCCTCAGGCGGGCTCAACGATCCGTTGCGTTGTCCGGGCGGCACGCCCATTGCAGGCGCCAACGCTTCGGTCAGCTGTAATCAGCAGTTCAACGAGCAGATCGGCGGCAACAAGAATCTCCAGCCGGAGACATCGCAAAGCTGGGGTGCCGGCTTCGTTCTGCAGCCGATCAAATATGTGTCCCTGTCCGCAGACTTCTGGCATATCCGGATCACGAACCTGATTTCCGTGCCGCCAGACGACTACATCTTCAGCCACTACAGCAAGTACGCGAATGAGTTCCACCGGAACGGGTCTGGCGGGCCGATCAACTACATAAGCGACCTCAACCAGAATCTGGGCGCGATCACCACCAGTGGTGAGGACGTCGATCTGAAGTTCAATCTTCCGACCGACACCGGCGATTACACGCTGGCCTTGACCGGCACGTATACGAATTACTTCGAGCAGCAGGTGGTGCCGGGCGGGAAATTCATATCGAACGTGGGACGTTATGCCAACGACCAGGTCGAGTTCCGCTGGAAGCACAACATTACGCTGGGCTGGAGCAAGGGCCCTTGGGCGCTGGCGGTCGTCAACCACTACGAGAGTGGCTACCGGGATTCAGGCGGGGATCGGCAGGTGCATCCCTTTATTACCTGGGATACCTATGGCTCCTACTCGTTCCACGACGGTGTCCAGATCACGCTGGGCTCGGATAACGTGTTCGACAAGAACCCGCCGTTCTCGGTGCAGACCTATGCGGGCAATTCCGGGTATGACGCCCGTTATGCCAGCGGTCTCGGCCGTACCGTCTACGGTAGGCTGAGCTATGACTTCTGATAGGTAGAAGGATTGGCCCTGAGCCGCCGCCACCGTGAGGTGGCGGCGTTTTCATGGGCTCAGACTGAATGACTGCGGGCAGCGTTCAGGCTGGCCGCAAGGTAAAGGGCGCGTGACGCCGTCAACGAGTCCGGGCGGCCTCGTTTCAGCGCTTCTTGCGGTTCAGGAATGCGTTCATGATCTCGCGGACTTCGCTGCTGGCGAGTCGCTGTCCGAAAATTTCGGCCTCGCGCTCGATCTGGGCCACGGTGTCGGCCGTATTCATGCCTTCGCGCAGCAGGCGCTTGCTAGCGCTCATCGCCCCGGGCGGTTTCGCGGCCAGACGTGCGGCCAGTTCGTGGGTACGGTCGGCCAGCTGGGCGGCCGGCACGCGATACGCGATCAGGCCCATGTGCTGCGCTTCCTCGGCGCTGAGCGTGTCGCCGGCGAGCAGCAAGCGAGCAGCGTTCTGGCGCCCGACCAGTGCCGGCAGCAATCGGCTCGAGCCGGCCTCCGGCACCAGGCCGAGATCGATGAAGGCCGTGTAGAAACGCGCATCGTCCGCGGCGATGACCAGATCGGCATGCAGCAACAGCGTGGTGCCGATGCCGGTGGCCTGGCCCTGGACGGCGACTACGATCGGCTTGTCGCATTCGGCCATGCGGCGGATGAAGCGCAGCGCCGGTCCGTCGGTGCCGGCATCGCCGGACGCTGGATCCGCGTTGGCGAAGTCGGCGATATCGTTGCCGGCACAGAACATCGGGCCTTCGCCGGCGAGCACGATGACGTGTACTTCGGGGTCGTCCACTGCGGCCGCGATGGCGGTGCCCAGATCGGCATACATGGCGCGCGTCAGCGCATTGCGCTTGTCGGCGCGATCGAGGGTGACGCGCAGCACGTGGTCGTCGACGCTGGCACGGACATGGCCGCTCTGCAGATCGGGTCGGGTCATGGGACTTTCGCCAAAACGATGAAGATACTGTGCCGTATGTACACCGCCGGGGCGGCATTCGGCAAGTCGGTGAGGGTCGCTGTGGCGCGGTGTTCGACCGGTTGGCACCCGCGTTGCAATGCGGGTGCGCTAAGCTGGTCGCCCTTTGCGAGGTGGAGACAGGCTTCGATGAAACTCGAACGCATCGTAGTGACCAACGACGACGGCATCGACGCCCCCGGCCTGGCGGTCGCCGAGCGGCTGGCGGCGACGCTGGCCGATGAAGTCTGGGTGTTCGCGCCGGCCACCGATCAGAGCGGCATGGCGCAGGCGCTGTCCATGCACCATCCGCTGCGGGTTCGCGATCATGGGCCCCGTCGGCACTCGGTGACCGGCACGCCGGCCGATTGCGTGATGGTCGCGCTCGGTACCGAGTTGATGGGCGGTCAACGCCCGGATCTGGTGCTCTCGGGCGTGAACTGGGGCCACAACCTGTCCGATTCGGTGATGTATTCCGGCACCGTGGGGGCGGCCGTGGCCGCCGCGCATTTCGACTTGCCGGCGATCGCGCTCAGTCAGGCTTTCACCGATCGGGCGGCCTTTGACTTCAGCGTGACCGAAACCTGGGGCCGGGCGGTCGTCGCCGCGCTCTGGGCGGCGCGGCAGGAACATGGCTGTGCCTGGAACATCAATTTCCCGATGTGCGATCCGGACGCAGTGAACGGGCTGCGTTTCACGCGTCAGGTCGGCGGCAGCATGGCCGCGCCGCGGCTCGTCGAGCAGCGCGATTCACGCGGCCAGTCCTATCGCTGGATGGCGTTCGAGCGCGGGCTCGAATCGGTCGATCACGCGCATTCCGATGCCGCGGCCCTGCGCGCGGATTATGTCTCGGCCATGCCGCTCAAGCGGGAGCGTTGCGACGAGGCGCGTCTGGCGGCCGTGGGCGTCGGCCGCGAGTGGACGCTGCGAGCGCGCCCGGCGCCGGCGGCTCGGGGGGCCGGATGAGCCCGCCGGTGCCGCGCATCGTGATCGTCGGCGCGGGCGCCATCGGTGCGTTCTACGGCGCGATACTGCAGCGCGCCGGGGCGCGCGTGGAAGTGGTGCTGCGTTCGCATGTCGATATCGTGCGCGCGCGCGGCTTCAGCATCGACAGTCCGATGGGCGACTTGTCATACCGGCCGGCCGCGGTCCATCACATCGCCGACGCCGCCACCCCGGGTGCCGATGTCGTGATCTGTTGCGTCAAAGTATTGCCGGAGGTCGACCGGGCCGCGCTGATCGCGCCCTGGCTCGGCCCGCAATCGGCCATCGCCCTGATCGAGAATGGGCTGGATATCGAACCGCCGGTGGCGGCGGCGTTGCCCGGTCATCCGCTGGTCAGCGCGCTGGCCTTCGTCGCGGTCAGCCGCCGCGCGCCGGGCGAGATCGAGCACCAAGCGTATGGCCGGCTCACCCTCGGCGCCTGGCCGAGCGGCGTGAGCGCCGAAGCACGCGATCTGGCTGCCTGGTTCGAGGCCGGTGGCATCGATGTGAAGTGCAGCGCCTCGATCGTGCGCGAGCGCTGGGCCAAGAGTTTGTGGAACACACCGTTCAACCCGATTTCCGTGCTGGCGGACGGCGCTGATACGGTGACGCTGCTGGAAACGCCCGGCGGCGAGACGCTGGCCCGGGCTGCGATGACCGAGGTGATGGCCGTGGCCGCCGCCGACGGCCATCCGCTACCGGCAGACGCGGTTGATCGCAATATCGAGGCCACACGGCGGATGCCGGCCTATCGCAACAGCATGGCGCTGGATTATCGGGCCGGGCGGGCGCTGGAGGTCGATGCCATTCTCGGTAATGTCGTGGCCCGGGCCGAGGCGCTCGGCGTGGCGGTGCCGCGCCTGCATACGCTGCGGACCCTGATCGCCATGCGCGAGCGCGAGGCCGCCGCGCGCGGATGAGATTGGTCTGCGTGCCGACCCCGGTATCGCGTCGGCCGCGTCACGGCGCTATGCTGCGTGTCGGTCCGCACTGGAGGGACAAGCGTGATCGGTGACCGAGACGTAACCGTGTTCTACGACGAACGTGTGCTGCTGCACCGCCCGGAGGCCCAAGAGCCGTTCCTGCCGGGGCGGATGAACAGCCGGGTACGCCATATCCTCGAAGGCCTGGGCATGGAGGCCAAGTGGAGCTATCCCGAGCATCCGGGACGCGTGACGGCGATCAACGATCTGCTGCACGCCGAGCCGGTGCCCGGGGTCCGGTTCGAGACGGGTCGGGTGGCCACGATGGAGCAACTCCAGCGCGTGCATACCACGTCGTACGTGGAAAGCCTGCATGAGCTCCGGGGCAAGCAGGCGTGGCTCGATGTCGATACCACGGCGGTTTCCGCCGGCAGCCTGGAGGCGGCGGAAGTCGCGGCGGGTTCGGTGGTGGCGGCGGTCGATGCGGTGTTCGAAAAGCGCACCGGTTCGGCGTTCGTGGTATCGCGCCCGCCCGGGCATCATGCCAATGCGGTACGGGCGCGCGGTTTTTGTCTGTTCAACAACATCGCGGTCGGCGCCGCCCATGCGCAGGCGCACTGGGAAGCCGAGCGTGTCCTGATCATCGATTGGGACGCCCACCACGGCAACGGGACCCAGGATATCTTTGCTGCCGATCCGAACGTGTTGTTCTTCGACACGCATCGCGCGGCCCCGTTCTATCCCGGTACCGGGCCTATGGACAACGTGGGCGAGGGGCTTGGCGAGGGCACGACGGTCAACGTGCCGTTGCCCGGCGACGCGGGCGACCTCGCCATGATCCGCGCATTCGAAGACATCCTCGTGCCGGCGGCCGAGTGGTTCAAGCCGGATCTGGTGATGGTCTCGGCTGGCATGGATGCGCATATCAATGAAATGTGCCTGACCATGACCTTCGATGGGTTCAGCGCGTTGACCGGCATCGTTCAGTCGCTGGCCGATACCTACTGTGACGGCCGGTTGGTGATGGCGCTGGAAGGCGGCTACAACCCGGAAACCCTGGCCCGCTGTACGCGCACCACGCTCGAGGTGATGGCGGGCGCGTCACCATCGCCGCTGCGCGAACCGGGCGTGGCCGAGGTCGCTGAGATCGCCGAGTTCCATCGTACGGCCTTCGCGGACATGAAATGAGTGCCCATGCGGACGAAACGCCTCCGACCCGGCTGAGCGTCACGCTAGCGCCGGTCACGCGGGCCAATTGGCAGGCGGTGATCGCGCTGCGCGTCGAGGCGGAACAGGCCGACTATCTTGCGTCCAATCTGTATTCATTGGCCGAGGCCTACGTAGAACCCACCTGCCGTCCGCGCGCGATCATCGCCGGGCAAACAGTGGTCGGGTTTGCCATGTATGAATACGTCGCCGCCGAGAACGCGTTCAATATTCCGCGTTTCATGATTGATGCCGACTGGCAGGGCTACGGGTACGGCCGGGCCGGACTGGAGCGGCTGCTCGCTGAAATCGGGGCCGAACATGCGGATGCCACCGTGCTCATCAGCCTTCGGCCTGACAACGAAGCTGCGCGCCGGTTGTATGCCCGTCTCGATTTCGTCGAGACCGGGCGCCGTAGCCACGGCGAGGACATCATGCGGCGCGCGCCATACCCTGCATCCGACCCGGAGCCTCCTGCGTAGAGATCTAGTCTAAGTGTGGTTCGGATCCCGTATTCATGCCACGGATGCGCAAGAAGGCTGATTTGCCCGCGAAGCGGTGCGCCCACTGTGGTCGGGCTTTCGCCTGGCGCAAAAAATGGGCACGGGACTGGCCGCGAGTGAAATACTGCAGCAAGGCGTGCCGTTCGGCCCATCCCGGGCCGACGGTAAGTCGTGGGGTGGCCGGATGAGCCGCGCGATCTGCTGGTTCAAGAACGATCTTCGGGTGGACGACAATCCCGCGCTTACGGCGGCGGTACAGGCCGGCGCGGTCGTCGCGGTCTATTGCGTCGATGCCCGTCTTGCAGCCGCGAGCAAATACGGCGCGCCCAGGGTTGGCGCGCATCGCCGCAGCTTCATCGCCCAGGCGCTAGCCTCGCTGCGCGCCGGCCTCGAGCCCCGTGGCGTGGAGCTGCTGGTGCTGGCGGGCGAGCCGGAGACGGTGATCGTGCGGCTGGCGCAAGCCAACGGCGTGGCATCGGTCTGGACCGCCGCCGAGAGTGCGCCCGAGGAGGCCGGCCAGGTGCGCCGGGTGCGCTGTGCGCTGGCACGGTGCAGTGTGGCCCTGCACGAAACCCGGCCCAATACACTGCATGCGCGCGGCGATCTTCCGTTCGATCTCGATGACATGCCCCGCGTGTTCACGCGTTTCCGGCGCCGTATCGAGCGTGGTGCGCGGCCGGCCCGCCCGATCGAGCCGCCGAGCGATGGGGTCGGAATCGAGGCCGTGGACCTATCGGGTATCGAACGGTTCGATCCGGCCACCTGGTCCGGCCTTGCAACACGCTTTGTCGGCGGGGAGACGGCCGGACGCGCACAGCTGTCGCACTACCTCTGGCAATCGCGAGCGGTCACGCACTACAAGCACACCCGCAACCAGCTCATGGGGGCGGATTTCTCGTCCAAACTGTCGCCCTGGCTGGCCAGCGGCTGTCTATCGGTGCGGCGAGTCGCCGACGAGCTGTCACGCTTCGAATCCGATGTGGTCGCCAACGAATCGACGTACTGGCTGTTGCTCGAACTGCGTTGGCGCGAGTTTTTCCACTGGGTGCTCGCACGCCACGGCGCGCGGCTGTTCGCGCGCAGCGGTCTGCTAGACCGGCACGATCGCCCGGCGGCCGTGGATGCCCCCGTGCTGGAAGCCTGGAAGGCCGGGTACACCGGCATGCCGTTCGTGGACGCCAATATGCGCGAACTGGCGGCGACCGGGTACATGTCCAATCGCGGTCGTCAGAATGCGGCCAGCTACCTGGCGCGCGACCTGGGTCAGGACTGGCGCTGGGGCGCGGCCTGGTTCGAGGCCCAGCTGATCGACTATGACGTCGCCAGCAACTGGGGCAACTGGGCGAATATCGCCGGCGTGGGCACCGACAAGCGCGACAAGGGGTTCGATGTGCTGGCACAGGCCCTGCAGTACGATAGCGAAGCCGAGTATGTGGGGCGGTGGGTGCCGGAACTCGAGACACTGCCGCACAAGTATCGCCACACGCCGTGGCTTGCCGCGGCGGAAACGCTTGAGGCTGTCGGCTACCCGCGGCTTGCGATGGCCCGCTATGTCTAGACCACATGGATTGCGATGCAAACCATGTGGTCCCGGGCACGGCCTCTGCCGCCACGGCGCGCGTTGTGTTGCCAAAGCCTGAATCGTTTCGGCCGCCGGCGCCGCGCAAACGGCAACAGGCCCTCGAACCGATTAATTCTTTTCCAGGTTATCGATGAGTTCCATCACCTGGGCCTGGAGTTGGCGCGACTCCGCGCGCGTAAGTTCCATGCGGCAGAGCATATCCGCCTGGATATGGTGCGCCTGCGACTTCAGCTCCAGCCCCTGGTCGGTCAGATAAATGAGCACGCGCCGCTCATCGTTGTTGTCGCGCTGGCGCGTGACCAGTCCGGATTTTTCCATCCGCTTGAGCAGGGGAGTGAGCGTGCCGCTGTCCAGATACAACGAATGACCCAGCTCCCCGACCGAGCGCGGCGCGGATTCCCAGAGCACCAGCATCACCAGATACTGGACGTAGGTGAGCCCCAGCGGCTCAAGCAGGGGGCGGTAGGCTCGTGTTATTCGATGCGTCGCGGTATACAACGCAAAGCATAACTGTTCGTCGAGCGCCGGGAATTCGGCGTCTGCGGGCGCGGATTGGGCGGTCATGGCGAACTCATCCTCAATGTACATGCGCCGGTATTGTGCGCTGTCCAACCGGGCGGCGTCATCTTTCTCTGTCGCCGCCCGGCAAATCTCAGTTGCTCGCACCAGTCGACATGGCCTCGGCAACCAGTTCGTAGGAGCGTAGCCGCGCACCGGCATCGTGGATGTTGGACACGATCATCAACTCGCTCGCGCCCGTGCGTTGACTGAGATCCTGCAATTGTCGGGCCACCGTTTCGGGCGAACCGATGATGTGGCGCGCGCGGTTTTCCTTGACCGCGTTGCGCTCGATGTCGCTGTAGGAATAGGCACGCGCCTCTTCGGGCGAGGGCAGCGGCAGGAACTGTCCCTTGCGCAGACGCAGCCACATCAGATCGACAGTGGCCGCCAGCGCCTCGGCCTCTTCGTCGGTGGCGGCGCAAATCACCGACACCCCGAGAATGGTGTGGGGCGATGGAAATTGCGACGACGGTTCGAATGCATAGCGATATCGTTCGAGTGCCGGTTCCGCCGGAGCCGGGCTGAAATGGCTGGCGAAGCTGTAGCCGTAGCCGCCGGCCCCAGCCAATTCCGCGCTCGCGCCCGACGAGCCCAGAATCCAGATCGGCGGCATGGGCGCATCCTCGGGCACGATCCTGACGCCGGCATAAGGGTGATTCGCGGCATAGCGATCATGGGCCAGCGAGAGCATTTCATCGAGCATGTCGGCAAAGTGCTCCCCGGAGCCGGCGTGCAAGGCGCGGTTGGCGCGCATATCCGAGCCGGGCGCGCGCCCCAGGCCGAGATCGACTCGCCCGGGATAAAGTGCTTCCAGGGTGCGGAAATGCTCGGCGACCCGCATGGGGGCATGGTTGGGCAGCATGATGCCCCCCGAGCCGATGCGAATGTGTTCGGTGAGCGCGCCAATGCGTGATAGCAGCACCTCCGGTGAGGAGCTCGCTATCGTCGGCATGCTGTGATGTTCGGAGATCCAGTAGCGCTTGTAGCCACGGGCCTCGGCCAATCGCGCCAGGTTGATGCTGTCGCGGACGGCCGCGGACGCCGCCGTACCGCTCGGCACGGGAACCAGATCGAGCACGGAAAGATCGATGGACATGACAAGCTGTGGATTCGTGAGCGTATGCCGAACACGATGGGGGTGAGCTCGTCGGTTTCATAGGGCCCTCGGTAACATGGCGCCGAAGGTCGTCCCTGTCAGTCGCGCGTGGCAATGATATAGACCGCGTGTACCACGCCCGGGATATAGCCGAGGAGTGTCAGCACGATGTTGATCCAGAACTGAAGGCCGATGCCGACCTGCAGGAACACGCCAACCGGTGGCAGCAGAATCGATAACAGAATACGAATGAGGTCCATGGGGTCTTCGGTCGAAAGCTTGTGAGAATCGGCCGATGAGTCTGGAATCTCTGGCGGCAACCGGGGCTGAACGGATTCCGAGTCAGTGTGTTCAGTCCGTTCAGGCTTGGTTAAACGGGTCGACTTATGCTCTGCTCAAGTCTCACAACGACCGGTGACCAGCATGCGCAGCACGAAGATTATTCCTTGGGTCGTCGCTCTCGCGATGGCCGGCGGCAGCTCGGCGGCCCTGGCCGACAACAACACTTTCAATGAGGTGTTGGGCGGCGGCCTCGGCGGCGCGATCGGGGCCGCAGTGGGCGGCGCCATGGGCGGTCAGACCGGGGCCGTGATCGGCGGCGGGCTGGGCGGCGCCGGCGGGGCCATCCTGGCGGGCCAACACGACGGCCACGCCGATGATCATTATCGTGGCCGCGACTGGGGTCGCCGCCGCGATGTTCATTACGATCGGCGCGGCTACTACGGTCACGATCGCCGCCATGACTATGATGACCATGACCACGGTCGTCACCGTGGCTGGGACGACCGCGACTGGCGCCATTGATCGAAACACGGCATGCGCCCGCGGATGCTGCCGATAGATGAAGGCCGCCCGATCCGTCGTGCGGCCTTTGTCGTGTCGGGAGTGCCGCGCACAAGGCGGGACTGGATGGCCGGCCGGGCTGATGCGAGCCGTGGTGTGGGCGTGCAACGGCGGCTCATACCCGGGCATTGATCGCCGTTGGCGGGAAATCCGGGGCGGATGGCGCCGTTTGATCATGCCGGGCGCTGGATGATGTTGTCCCGGTCATGCGCCGCCAAGGCATCCGGCTGCGTGCCCCGTAACGCCGGTTCGTGCCCGGCAAGGCACGACGGCGAACCTTATGCCGGCGTACGGCGCCCGCCGCGCCGCAACGCGTCAGGCGTTGGTCGGCTGATGGTGGTGGTGGTGCACCACGCAGAAGATGTTGCTGAGACTGTGTCGCCGCGCGGCACCCACTGGATCGAGCGCCAGCGTGGCGTTGAGCGACACGGCCCGGTTACAGCTGTTGCCGTGGTCCGGGGTCGAGGCGGTCTTGGCCAGCAGGGTGGTCGGGGCCGGCGAGAGCTTGGCGATGAGCGGCTGGATCTTGCGGGTATAGGCCGCCAGTTTGCTCTGCGGCAACGAGTGTCCCGTGGGCAGTTTGATGGTCATCGGGTTGTACGCCACGCCGTTCTTTCGGATCTCGAAATGCAGATGCGGGCCGGTAGCTTCGCCGGATTCGCCGACGTAACCGATCACTTCGCCCTTGGTCACGTGCTCGCCCACGTGCAATTTCGACCGAATCTTGTGCATGTGCGCATAGCGCGTGCTGTAGCCGTCGAAGTTGGTGAGTTCGACGATACGGCCATAGCCATGCATCCAGCCGGCGTATTTCACCCTGCCTTCGGCGGCCGCATGAATCGGCGTACCGATCGGCGCCGCCATGTCCACGCCCTTGTGCGGGCGGACCTTGTGCGTGACCGGATTCAATCGGTGGAGGTTGAACGGACTGCTGATACGCGTGTAGGCGACCGGCTTGCGCGTGAAGGCCGGCTTGTAGGAAACACCGGCGGTGTCGAAGTAGCCGACGCTGCCGTTTCCATCCTTGGCGCGAAAGGCTTTGTAGTTGTGTTGATGGGTCGTGATGCTCGCGGCCAGCACCGGGCCGGTAGCAATCTGACGGCCCCCGCTGTAGGTGGCGCGGTAGACCACCGAGAACTTATCGCCCGGGTGCAAATGACGCAGGTTGTGGCGGTAGCGGTAGATGCGGGCCATCTGGTTCGCCACACGGGCCGGCACGCCATCCGCGGCCATCGAATGTGACAATGACTTGCCGACCGTGCCGGTCGCGGTGATCTCGCGCGTCTGTGTCGCGCGTTTTTCGATCCTGGCCTGCAACGCGGCACCCGCGCGATTCACATGCAGCGTCTTGATCGAATTGAGTCGGTAACGCAGTTCGCCGAGCTTGCCGGTGGGCGTCTTGCGGATTTCCAGCGTGTCCCCGGGGTGGATGTGACGCAACGCGTCAGTCGATGGCCCCAGATCGAGCAATTGTCGCCACTGCGATGCGCCGAGCCCGGCCCGTGCGAATACGCCCGACAACGTGTCTCCGGAGCGGACCTTAATCTGCTGCCAGGGCGTGATCTGCGGGGTCGTGGTCAGTCCCAGCGCCTTGGCGGCCTGCATCTGATCCGCGGCCAGGGGCTGGATCCGGAGGTCGCTGCTCTGCTTGTTCGAAGCGCGAATCACGGTGGCTTCCGGTTTGCCGGGTGCCGCCTGGGCAGCGCCGCAAACACATAAAGTGACACCGAGCGCACCGGCCGCGCCGGTACGTAACACGCGCTTGTGTTTCATTCCCAACCCTCTGCACCGAACTCGACACGCTGGCTGGCCGATCCCGCTGCTTGTAATTTCAAAAAAACAAAATCCTGAGACCGGCCCGCGCCGGAAAAGTTTCCTGCCGTCCTTCCCGCCTTTTGATCGCGCAAACGGTCTAGATGCCGTGTGACGCCACCCACGCCGCGAAGGCAATAGACATGCCACCCATGACGAATGCGCGCCAGTCCCCGGCGTCGAGCGCGCCGATTTTTGCGCTCGATACAAAAAACGCCAGCGCGACAAACAGGAACAACCCGGCCGCCGCGCCGAATATCAAACCGGCCGGCAGCGCCACCCCAACAGGCATGATTGCAACACAAAGCGCGCCGAGTCCAGTCCCCAAGGCGGGGAGTACGACTAATATCCGGTGCCCCGGCCGGGCAGCCAGGCGCCGCGCGAGCACGTAGCCAGCCGGCGCCTTGTGGGCGAGAATGGCCAGTCCGACCCCCCAGCCGTGTGCCGGCATGAGCGTATAAAGTGCCCCCAGAACGATGCCGCCGCAGACCGAATGCAGGGTGAGAGCCCCGAGCATGGCGCGACCGTCGCGGCCGCCGCTGGTGACATGGAGCGCCATGCCTACGGCCAGACCGATCGCCAGACCGGCGCTGCCGGTGGCGGCATGGTCACTCAGTGCATGCGGGATCAGCAGCACGAGTGCGGAGGCGAGCATGGCCCCCGCGGCGGCGGCATCGATGCGCGAGATCAAGCGCGGATCATGCGGGATTGCGCTGATGACAGCGCCGGCAAGAAACGCGACAGCGCTGAACAGGGTGAGTGTCACCAGGACCCACAAGCCGTCCCGGCTGCCGGCAACCACCAGCGCGAGCCAGCCCGCCGCCGCGCACAGGCACAGCGCCGACATGGCGCGCAGGCCGGGCTCGGATGACGGGGTCAAAAGCGACGAATCACGCACCGCGCGATGAAAACCGGTTTCAGCGATTGTTATAAAATAACATACCGGATGGATTCGACGGATTCCGCGCCGGCGCTATTTTGCGTAGGGACGGGAGAACCAGATCAGCACGGTGAGGCCGAGGAATACCCAGCCCGCCAGGGTGTACATCTCGTTGAGACCGATCATGAACGATTGCTGCTTGATCACGCCCGCCATTGCACTGTAGGCCTGCTCCTGCGTGAGACCGGCCGCGCGGGCCTGGGCCAGCCAGTGCTCGGTGGCCGGGTCGGCGACCGCGGTATGGGCCGACAGCACGTGATCGTGAAATGCCTCGCGCCAGTCCCAGATCGTTTGCGACAACGATGTGCCGATGGCCAGCGCGATCAGGCGCATGAAATTGAACAGCCCGGAGGCGCTGGCAATCTTGTCGCGCGGCAGGCCGGTCAGCGACAGGGTGATCAAGGGAATGAAAAAGCAGGCCAGGCCGATGCCCCAGGGCAGGCGGGTCAGAAACAGGCGTTCGAAGCTGATGTCGGTGTTCGCGTCGGCCTTGACGAACGACAGCAGCGCGAACAGCAGCATGCCGAAGGTCACGATCAGCCGGAGATCGATCTTGTCGGTCAGCCGGCCCACGATCGGCGAAAACACGGCGCCGAGCAGTCCGAGCGAGGCCGTGGTGATACCGGCCCAGGTGGGGGTGTAGCCCTGGACGTTCTGCAGCCACAGCGGCAGCAGGACCACGCCCGCGAAATACGTCATGAACCCGAACGTGACGCCGAGTGTCGCTACGGTAAAGTTGCGCCGCGCGAACAGTCGCAGGTCGACCACGGGATTGTCGTCGGTCAGTTCCCAGACGATCCAGAACGACAGGAACACGACCGCCACGATCGCCAGGGTGGTGATGAACGTCGATTGGAACCAGGCGTCCTCGTTGCCCTTGTCGAGCATGATCTGGAGCGCGCCGACGCCGATGGTCAGCAGCACCAGCCCGATCATGTCCAGCGGCAGACGGGCGGTGGCCGTCTCGCGCTCACGCAGCACGACCCAGGTGACCAGCGCAGAGAAAATGCCCACCGGCACGTTGATGTAGAAGATCCACGACCAGCTGATGTTATCGGTGATCCAGCCGCCGAGGATGGGGCCGGCGACCGGCCCGACCACGGCGGTCATACCCCAGATGCCGTTGGCGAACCCGCGCTTTTCCGGCGGATAATTGGATAGCAGCAGACTCTGCGACAACGGGATCATCGGGCCGGCGACCAGGCCCTGGGCGGCCCGCATGGCGAGCAGGAAATAGAAACTCGGCGCCATACCGCAGGCCAGGGAGGTGGCCGTGAACAGCGCCGTGCAAATCACGAACAACTTGACCTCGCCGACGCGTTTGGCGAGCCAGCCGGATACCGGCACGGCAATCGCGTTGGCCACGGCGAACGACGTGATCACCCACGTGCCCTGGCTCGACGATACCGCCAGATTGCCGGCGATGGTCGGGATCGACACATTGGCGATCGACACATCCAGCACGTTCATGAACACCGCGAGCGCGAGGCTCAGGGTGACCATCACCAGTGCGCCGGTCGGCAGCGGCGCGTCGACGGCACGAGCCGCCCCGGCGCTCTCGCTCATGAGCCGCTGGCGTCGCTCGTGCCGGCGTTGTGGCCCGACCCTGCGCCGTCATTGGCCGCCACGATACGCTGGATCAGCCGGTTGGCACCGGCGAGCCGCTGCTGGTAGACATCGGTGTGGTAACGCGGTTGGCTTGGCGCTTTTTTCGCCAGCCGTGGCCCGCTGGTGTCGTGCAGATCGACCGTTACATTCATCGACAGGCCAAGGCGCAGCGGGTGCTTGTCGAGCTGGTGATGGTTATTGTCGAGTACGATGCGTACCGGCACGCGGCGTACGATCTTGATCCAGTTGCCGGTGGCATTCTGCGGCGGCAGCAGTTCGAACGCCGAGCCCGTGCCGGCGCTGATGCCGGCGACATGCCCGTGATAGGTCACGTTGCTGCCATAGAAATCGGACACCACCGCGGCCGGCTGGCCGATGCGCATCGAGGCGAGCTCGGTTTCCTTGAAGTTGGCATCGACCCAGATCTGGTCGTTGGGCACGATCGACAGCATGGGTTTGGACGGATCGACACGCTGGCCGACCTGGACCTGGCGCTGGGCGACATGGCCGGTGACCGGCGCCGGGATCTTGGTGCGTTGCAGGTTGAGATAAGCACTGCGCAGTGCGCTTTCGGCCTGCTTCACGCGCGGATGGTCGCGGACCGTGGTGCCGTCCGTCTGCGCCTTGAGTTCGGACAACTTGTGCCGGGCCGCGGCCAGGGCGGCGCGATCCTCGTGATAGGTCGCGCGTGAGCGCTCGAAGGCCTGGCGGGTCACGCCGTGGGCGTGGACCAGCTTGCGGTCGCGCTGGTAGTCACGCTTGGCCTGGGTGAGCGTGCTCCGGCGTTGCGCGATGATCGACTGCTGTTCGGCGACCCGGGCATAGAGCTGGTGCACCGAACGCACAGTATTGGCGAGCCGGGCTTCGGCCTGGTCGAGCGCGTTGCGGGCATCGGTGGGATCGAGCCGGACCAGCGTCTGACCGGCTTTCACGAGATCGGTGTCGTCGGCGGTGATCGACGTGACCGTGCCGCGGACCTGGGGCGTCAGCTGCACCCGATTGCCGTGTACGTAGGCGTCGTCGGTCTCGGCGTAGAACTGGGCGACCGTGAAGTAGTAAATGGCATAGGCCACGGCCGCGATCACAAAGATCGCGGCCAGGCCCAGCAGATACCATTTGCGGCGGTAAGACCTGCCCGAGGTTTCGGTCTCCGGCGAGGCGTTGCTGTTGTCTTCGGCCATCACGAGTCCACGTGGGCGTTGGCAGCGGTTTGGCCGGCGCCGGTACCGGCGCCGGCCGCCATCGGCGAATCGCCGTGCTGCGACCAGCCACCGCCCAGCGCCCGGAACAGGTCGGCGGTGTCACGGTAACGGGTCACACGCGCTTTGGTGTAGTCGAGTTTCGCACTCTGATACTGCGCCTGGGCGGTATACAGATTCACGTAATCCGCAGCCCCGTTGTCGAGTTGCGCGCGTACGGTCTTCAGGTTGTTCCGGGCCGCCTTGAGCGCGCTGCGTTGTGCTTCCAGGGTGCGCGCATCCGCTTCGATCGAACGCAGGCTGTTGGCCACTTCGCCGAAAGCCGACAGCGTGGTCGCGCGGTAGTCGGAAAGCGCGGCCACGAATAGATCCTGTGCCTGGCGCTTGGCGGCGTGCAGCCGGCCGCCCTCGAACAGCGGCGCGCTCAGTGAAGCGCCCAGCGAGTACAGGGCGAAGGCGGGGTCGCCCAGATCCGACGGCGTCAGCGCCGAGCGGCTGTAGGAACCGCTGATGCGGATGTCGGGCAGCAGATTCGCCGTGGCCACGCCGATCTGCGCGCTGGCCGCGTGTACCGCGGCAGCCGCGGCCAGGATGTCGGGTCGTTGATCGACCAGTTGTCCCGGCACGCTCACCGGCAGCTTGCGCGGCAGGCGCAGCTGGTCGAGCGTGAAGCCGGGATCGCTGAAGTCGCCGGGATTGCTGCCGACCAGAACGGCCAGCCGGTTGACCGCCAACGTCTTCTGCTTGCGCAGGGGTTCGAGCGAGGCACGTGTGCGGGCGAGCTGGGTCTTGATCTGGGTCGCGTCGGCATCGATGGCCGCGCCGTACTTGATCTGCTTGCGCACGATAGCCAGTGCGTTTGCCTGGCTTTTCGCGATATCGCGGGTGGTCTGGATCGCGGCATTGAGACCGGCCTCGGTAATCGCGGTCGCCACGACGTTGTTGATCAGCGTGACGTAGGTATCGATCACCCGATACTGCTGTTCGTTCAGCTGGGCGTTGCTGGCTTCGATCATGCGCCGGGTCTTGCCGAACAGGTCGAGGTCGTAGCTCGCCGTCGCCTGCGCCTGATACAGGTTGAACACATTGGTGAACGACGATTGCGTGATGCCGAACTGGGCGCCGGTCACGCGATTGCGTGAATAGCCGCCGTTGACACCGATCTGGGGATACAACGCCCCCCGGTTTTCCTTGACCACTTCGCGGGCGGCCCGGATGCGGGCTCGGCCGGCGGCCAGGGTCGGGCTGTGCTTGATCGCGCGGCCGATCAGCGCATCGAGCTTGTCCGAGCCGAATACCTTGTACCAGTCGGACCGGACCTTGCGGGCCCGCTCGAATGCCTGCTTCGGGATCGGCTCGCGTGCGTGGGACGCCTTGGCCGTGCTGTCGCCGCGGGTCGCGCTGTTGATGTTGTAGGCGTTGTCCGCGGGCTTGGCCGGCGGCTGGTAATCCGGGCCGACGGTGCAGCCGGCGACCAGCGTGAGCAACATGAACGCGGCCGCCAGCGCAGGCTGCTGCGCCCGGGGGCGTGTGGAAAATGCGGTTCGCATGGGACCCGATCCGGTGGGAGTTCAGATTGAACTGTACGGTTCAGTTCAGGTGCGTTAATTTAGTCGCTGGCGGTATGGGTGTCAAATACACATACCGCCCTGTGCCGCTCGTTCCAATCGACTGTCCGTGGACGCCGTGTCTGCTTGCAAGAACCCATCCAAGAAAGCCGAACAGGTGCTCGACGCTGCGCGCCGACTCTTCGTCGAACGCGGCTTCGGCGCGACCAACATGGATGCGCTCGCGGCCGCTGCCGGCGTGTCCAAGGCCACGATCTATGCCCATTACGACAGCAAGGAAGCGTTGTTCGCCGCCACGGCGCGGCGTGAATGCCGACGGTTGGTGGTGCGCATGGCCATTGGCGAGGATCTTGTCGAGCACCGTGCGCTGGATACGGCGCTCACCCACATCGGGCGGGCATTTCTGGACGCGTTGATGTCCCCCGAGATCGTCGGCCTGTTGCGCATGGTGATTGCCGAGTCGACCCGGTTTCCCGAACTCGGTCAGATCTACTACGACAGCGCGCCGGGCCAGACGTTGACCAGCGTGACCTGTTATCTCGAACGGGCACGACGCGAGGGCCTGCTGATCGACTGCGATACGCGGCGTGCGGCCGAGCAGTTCCTGAGTCTGCTGCGCGGCGATCTCCATCTCCGGATATTGCTCGGGCATCCGCCGCCCCGCGCGGAACGCGATCCCGCGATCGACGAAGCCGTGGCCACCTTTATCGCGCGCTACGGCGCTCGTTCTTCGGCACGCTGACGGCCGGCCCCGAAGCCGGCGGCGGGGTCGCGTTTGCGGCGCGGCGCGGGTAGTGTAGCCGGGCCTGTTGCTGCTGTTCCGAGGATCCCTGCATGCGCGTGAGGGCCGATACCCGGTTTGCTATTGTCATTGCTGCGACGCTCGCGGCGGTCCCCGGCGTGGTCTGGGCGGCCGGGCGTGATGTGCCGAGCGCGGATCGCGCGCAGCAGATTCTGGATCAGAACCGGCCGTTGGCCCAAAACGGCGATGCCAGTGCGCAGTACAACATGGGCGTGCTCTACGACCGCGGCTACGGCGTCAAGCGCGACTATGCCAAGGCGCGGCACTGGTACGAAAAGGCCGCCGCCCAGCATTATGCTCGCGCCGAACACAATCTCGGCATCATGTATGAGGCGGGCAAGGGCGTGCCGCGTGACCCGGCCAAGGCAGCGCACTGGTTCCGGCGCGGCGCCGATGACGGCCAGGCCGCATCCCAGAACAATCTGGCCGTGCTCTACATGAAGGGGCAGGGTCTGCCGCAGAATACGGGCAAGGCTGCGTTATGGGCGGCGCGTGCGGCCGCCGGCGGCAACCGGGCGGCGATCGATAATCTGCCGCGAATCATCGCCGGTCTGCCGCATGTCCACGTCAATGCCGATCATGTGAATGTGCGCGATCAACCCGATCGCAACTCGTCGGTCGTGGGGCATGCCGACCGCGGTACGGTCGCCGTCGTGCTCTCACGCCGCAACGACTGGACGCAGATTCTGCTGCCCGACGACGACACGCTGGGCTGGGTCGCCAATTTCCTGCTGTCGGGCAGCCAGGGAGCGATCGCCGGTAACGCGGCCCCCGCGCCGGACACCGCCAATGCAGGCGGCGCGGTCGACGCCACGACCCACACCACAACGCCGGCCGCATCGGATACCGCCGCGTCCGATCGCGTAGCGAGCGCGGCGGGCCAGGCCGGCGAAACGGCCGCGAACAAAGCGCCTGCGGGATCCACCCGGCCCGAGGCGAAGCCGCCCCGGCTTGCCGCCAGCGGCGAAAGCCTCGTCGTCGACCACCGCCAGCAGCCGGCGCGGTCGACGGCTGGCAAAGAGGTCGCGCCGAAGACCGCGCCGGACCGGAAGCCATCGGTTCCGCCAACACCGGAGGTCGCGACGCAACACCAACACGCACCGGTGGATCAGGCACTGCCGAAAACGGCGGGCACCGGCACCGGCGGCGGTCGTGCGAAACCCGAGGCCGGCGGCTCGGCGGCCGCGACGCCGCCCGCGACGCCGCCCGCGGCGAAGTCCGACTCGTCCGGTTCGCTGATCGCGAAAATCGCGAAACCGAAACCCGAGCCGAAACCGGTGTCTAAACCGAAACCGAAACCGGAGTCGGCGTCCCAACCGGCACCGAAGACAAAGGCAACCGAGCCGGCGGCGGCCACGAAACCGTCTCCGGCCGCGGCATCAACGGCAACCCATGCCACGGTGGGCGTGGACGCGATCAACGTGCGCGCCAAGGCAAGACGCGGCAGCCGCGTGATCGGTCAGTTGCATCGCGGCGACCGCGTGAAACTGGTGGAGGAGCACAACGGTTGGCGTTACGTGCGCACGGCCGGCGGTATGAAGGGCTGGGTCGCGGGTTATCTGCTCGTGATGCCGTAGCGTTATCGCGCCCATAAAAAAAGCCGTCTTGGAAAAAGACGGCTTTGCATAGCGGCCTGCGTCCGGTGCGCGCGTCAGTCGTCGTCGATTGGCGGCGTCGGGCGAACCAGGATTTCGTTGACATCCACGTGGGCCGGCTGCGAGAGCGCGTACATCACCGAGGCGGCGATGTCGCGATCGCTCAGGGCGTGTTCGGGGCGATCATCGAAGAACGGGGTATCGACCATGCCCGGTTCGATCAGCGTGGTACGCACCCCAGTGCCTCGCAACTCCTCGCGAACGCCATAGCCGATCGCAGAGACCGCCCATTTGGTCGCGCTGTACATTGACCCGGGGATGGTCACCCGGCCGGCCGCCGAGCCCGTGATCAGCAGATGCCCGCGGCTGGCCTTGAGGGCTTGCGCGGTACACTGGATGGTCAGGCCGACGCCGTAGACGTTGGTCAGGATCATGTCCTTCCAGACGTCGCTGTCGGCGCCGGTGAAACCGCCCGGTTTGCCGCCAATGCCGGCGTTGGCAAACACGGCGTCGATGCGCCCGAAACGATCGAGTGTCGTGTTCACCATCGCTTGCTGCGAAGCCTTGTCGGTGACGTCGCAGGTGATGGCGATGGCTTGCCCGCCCAGTTCGTCGACCAGGCTGTCCAGCGTGGCGGCGGTACGCGCGGCGAGTGCCACGCGCCAGCCTTCCGCCACGGCCGCGCGAGCGGTTGCCGCCCCGATGCCGGTGGACCCGCCCGTGATCAGCAGAACCGCGTCACGCATGACTGCCTCCTGATTCGAATCCGTGTGGATGCCACCGCACGCCGGTTATTCGTGGGCGTGGTTTTCGTCGTGCACGTGCCCGTGTTCGAGCTCGGTGTCGGTCGCCGGGCGGATCTCGGCGACGTTGACCGTGAAATCCAGCGTCTGGCCGGCGAGTACGTGGTTGCCGTCAACCGTGACCTCGTCGCCGTCCACATCCTTGATCGTGACGATCATCGGGCCGGCATCCGACTCGGCGCGGAAACTCATGCCCGGGGCGAGTTCGTCCACGCCCTGAAACGCTTCGCGGTTCACTTTCTGAACCAGCTCGTCGCGATAGGGGCCATAGCCTTCCTCGGGCTCGACCGTGGCACGCACTTCCTCGCCCTCGGCGCAGCCTTCGATGGCCTTCTCCAGGCCCGGCACGATGTTCTCGTGACCGTGCAGATAGGCGAGCGGCTGCCCTTCGCCCGACTGATCAATGATTTCGCCCTCGGTATCGCGCAGGACGTAATGGATACTGACGACGTTGTCGCGCTGCGCTTGCATGTTGGCCTCTTGGTAATTGCGTGCTTTGTTTATGAGCCTTCGAACGTTGCGACGATCGACAAAAATACAATGCCGGCAGCGCAATTGATTGTCCGACGCTCGATGGATGGCCCGTGGTCCGTGAAAAAGCCGGGCCTGAAGCCCGGCTCGTGGTCATGCTTTCGACTGACGCGATCAGCCGTCCAGAGCGGCCGTGAGCGTGATCTCGGCGCCCTTGAACAGGCGCGACACCGGACAGGCATCCTTGGCTTTGTTGGCAGTCTGGCGGAACGTCTCTTCGTCGAGGCCCGGGACCTTGCCGTGGCAGATCAGATCGATCTGCGTAATCGTGGGCGTGTCGTCGAGCGAGAAGTGCACCTTGGCCTCGGTCCGGATCGAATCGGGCGTATGCCCGTCGGCGGCGAGCATGGCGGAAAACTGCATCGAAAAACAGCCCGCATGGGCCGCTCCCAGTAACTCCTCCGGATTGGTGCCGGTGCCGTCCTCGAAGCGGGTCGTGTATGAGAATTGCCCTTCAAAGGCACCGCTTCCCAGCGCCATATTGCCTTTGCCGGACTTCAGATCACCCTGCCACTGGGCATTGGCCTTGCGTACGGGCATTGATTTCTCCTTTGCGGTTTCGACGTGACCAATGAATCTAAGGGGCACACCATCATAAGACAAGATCGTGGTCGCTCCGCGGGCGGCGGAACAGGCCGGCAACGCGCTGCAATTCGCCGAATTCCGTATTTGTCGAGCTTCCGGGATACTGCTAGTTTCGAAAGACGACTCGATAACACGGGCTTTCCCGACAACAATGAGCGACACGAGCGACGACAGTTTTTCTGTCGACAGTGACGACGTACAACGGGCGGTTGTGGCGGCCGCCATGGGCAACGCGCTGGAATGGTTCGATTTCAGTGTCTATTCCTATATGGCGGCCACCATCGGCAGCGTTTTCTTTCCTTCGCATAGCGACTCGGCGGCTTTGCTCGCTGCGTTCGCGGGGTTTGCCGTGGCGTTCATGGTTCGCCCGCTGGGCGGCCTGTTCTTCGGCCCGCTGGGCGACAAGATAGGGCGCTCCGCTGTCCTGGCGACGACTATCATCCTGATGTCGATCGGCACCTTCGCCATCGGCGTGCTGCCGAGTTTCCAGGCCATCGGCATCTGGGCGCCCATCTTCCTCGTTCTCGCCCGCCTGGTGCAGGGGTTTTCCACCGGTGGCGAATACGGCGGGGCCGCGACGTTCATCTGTGAGTATTCGCCCGATAGGAATCGCGGCTTCCTGGCGAGTTTCCTGGAATTCGGCACCCTGGGTGGCTATATCTTCGGGGCGCTGCTGGTGCTGGGCACGCATATGATCATGGGCGACGCCGCCTTCCACAGCTGGGGCTGGCGCATCCCGTTCCTGTTCGCCGCCCCGCTGGGCCTGTTCGGCTTGTATCTGCGGCTCAAGCTCGAGGACAGTCCCGCGTTCGAGGCGGTCAAGGAGAAGGGCGAAGCCAAGGGCTCGCTGGGCGAAGTGGTTTCCAACCATCTGCGTCAGCTCATGCTCTGCATGGGGCTCGTGCTGATTCTCAACGTCGCCTACTACGCGATTCTGACCTATCTGCCTTCCTATCTCACATCGGAGCTCGATATCGGTTCGATCGAGTCCACCCTGCTGCTGGTGGCCACCATGGTGGGCATGATGTGTGTGATCTACCTGTTCGGCGCGCTGTCGGACCGGGTCGGGCGCAAGCCGGTACTGGTCGGTGCTTGCACCGGCTTCATTCTGTTGTCGTATCCGGCGTTCGCCATGCTGCAGACGACCGAGGTGTGGGGCATCGTCGCCGGTCTGGTGATTCTCGGGCTGCTGACGGTCTCATTGGCCGGGACCATGCCGGCCACGTTGCCGGCGATCTTCCCCACCAACGTGCGCTACGGCGGGTTCGCGATCGCCTACAACATTTCGACCGCGTTGTTCGGCGGCACGGCGCCGTATGTCATCCAGTGGTTGATCGGTGTCACCGGCGACAAGTCGGTGCCGGCGTTCTATCTGATGACCGCGGCCGCCATCGCGCTCATTCCCATACTCCTCATCCCGGAGACCGCCGCCCGGCCATTACCGGGTTCGAAGGCCCAGTATGCCCGCGGCAGCGGGACCGGCGGCGGTGGCCCGCAGAAGCAGCCAGCGCCGGCGGCCTGATCCGGTTGCCACGCGCCATGAGCCGCCGCTGGAAGCCAGCGGCGGCTTTTTTTTCGGCGTGCATCGCCGTCGGCATACAGCTGCCGGGTCAATGTGCGTAGATCATCTTTCGCGTCATGCCACCGTCGGCGATCAGCGTCTGGCCGGTGATGAAGGCGGCGTCGGGGCCGGCCAGAAACGCCACCACGCCGGCGATGTCCGCGCCGATACCGACACGGCCGGTCGGATGTTGGGCGTGATCCACCGCGCGCAATGCGGGCGGGACATCGGCGCCGGCCTGTTCGCCGCGCACATCGATCCAGCCGGGCGCGACGGCGTTGACCCGGATCGCCGGGCCCAGGCTCATCGCCAGCGCGTGGGTCAGGGCTTCGATGCCGCCCTTGGCGGCGGCATAGGCCTCGGTCTGCGGTTCCGACTGATAGGCGCGGCTGGAGGCCATGTTGACGATGGCGGCGTTCGGCTGCCCGCGCAGCAGCGGGACGGTATGCTTGGTCACCAGGAAGACGCCGGTCAGGTTGACGTCGATGACGCGCTGCCAGTCGGCCAGCGCCAGCTGTTCCACCGGGCCGTTGAACGGCGCTGCGATGCCGGCATTGTTGACCACCAGATCGAGCCGGCCGTGCCGGTCCCGGATTGCGGCCGTGGTGGCTTGTATATCGGCTTCGCAGGCGACATCCGTGACGGTCGTGAATACATTATTCGCGTGCGCCTGGTTTCCCAGGGCGGCGCGCAGGTCGTCGAGCGCCGCTGGATCGCGGTCCAGACACCACACGATATGGCCGTCGGTTATCAGGCGTCGTGCGATCGCACGGCCGATGCCCTGGGCCGCGCCCGTGATCAGACAGATTTTGTCGGAAGCGGTCATGCCGGAAAAATGGCTTGGATTTCACTGCCGATAGTGCGCCGCGTTGGCGCCGAACAAAACCGCCGACAGCGCCGCTGGTTTTCGGCCGGCTCGTCGGCTGACCACCGTGTGGATAGCCCAGGCGCGCCCTCCGGCGTCGCGTGAAAATGCAATAGGCTCTAGACTGCGACCCATGAAACAGCCTTTGAACGGATATCGCGTCTGCGATATGACGGCCATGATTTCCGGCCCGCTGGCCACCATGCAACTGGCCGACCAGGGGGCCGACGTGATCAAGGTCGAGCGCCCCGGGGTGGGCGATTACACCCGCCTGGCCTCGAATCGTCGGGCGGGCATGTCGGCCAGCTTTTTGAACAACAATCGCAACAAGCGTTCGCTCGCGCTGGATCTGAAGCATTCCGAGGGTCTGGCCGTGCTCAAACGTATTGCCGCGACATCCGATGTGTTCGTGCAGAATTTCCGGCCGGGCGTGGCCGAGCGCATCGGCATCGGTGAAGCGGCTATCCGCGAGGTGGCGCCGGATATCATCTACGTATCGATCAGCGGTTTCGGCGCGGACGGGCCGTATGCGGCCAAGCCGGTCTATGATCCGCTGGTGCAGGCGCTGTCGGGGCTGGCCAGCATTCAGGGCGGCTCGGACGTGGCGCGGCCGCGCCTGGTACGCACGATCCTGCCCGACAAGCTCACCGGTTATGTCGCCGCCCAGGCGATCACGGCTGCCTTGCTCGCGCGGGCCAACGGCGGTGGCGGGCAGCACATACAGTTGTCGATGCTCGACGCCGTGATCGATTTTCTCTGGCATTCCGACATGAACAGCCAGACGTTCGTCGGCGCCGACATAGACCAGTCGCAGGCCGCCAGTTTCATCGATCTGATTTACCAGACCACCACGGGTTACATCAGTGTCGCGGTGCAGACCGACGCCCAGTGGCAGGCGCTCACCGAGGCCCTGGAAACCCCGCATTGGCGCGACGATCCGCGTTTCGCGACGCCAGCGGATCGTCAGGACAACATCGATGCCCGGCTGGCGCTGACCCAGGAGCGACTGCGTCAAGCCAGTGCGGAACACTGGCTCGAGCGGCT
This sequence comes from Salinisphaera sp. LB1, assembly GCF_003177035.1. Taxonomy (NCBI): domain Bacteria; kingdom Pseudomonadati; phylum Pseudomonadota; class Gammaproteobacteria; order Salinisphaerales; family Salinisphaeraceae; genus Salinisphaera; species Salinisphaera sp. LB1. The sequence continues at coordinate 2,253,342 of NZ_CP029488.1, forward strand.
GACGGAATACGGCGTGCCCTGTGCGCCGGTGCTCACGCGTTCGGATCTGGTCGATCATCCACAGATCCGGGCCAACGGCAGCGTACTGGAAACCGATCACGCAATCGCCGGGCGCCTGCGTCAGGCCCGGCCGGCGGCGCGTTTTTCCGCAGCCGGTGAGATGCCCATGCGCGGCGCCCCACGGCTGGCCGCCGATACCCGATCGGTGCTTGCGGATGCCGGTTACGACGCCGCCGCGATCGCGGCCCTGATCGACAGTGGGGCGGTGGCTGTCGCCGATACGCAAGGCAACGCCGGATGATCGATTTCTATTACTGGCCCACGCCCAACGGCTGGAAGATATCGATCCTGCTCGAGGAACTGGGCCTCGCGTACCGGAGCATGGCGGTAGATATCAATGCGGGGGATCAGTTTGACCCCGAGTTTCTGGCGATATCGCCGAATAACCGCATGCCGGCCATCGTCGATCACGCCCCGCCGCCCGACTACGGCGAGGCCGCGGTGTCGGTGTTCGAATCGGGCGCGATCGCGCGCTATCTGGCGAAAAAGGCCGGCGCGTTGTACCCGCCGGATGCGCGCCTTCGCACCCAGATCGACGAATGGCTGTTCTGGCAGGTCGGCAATCTCGGTCCCATGGGCGGGCAGATGAGCCATTATGTCAACTACGCACCCGGCGAACATGCGTATTCCGAGACACGCTATCGCAATGAGTATCATCGCTGTCTCGGCGTGCTGGAGCGGCGGTTGGCCGATCGCGATTACCTGGTCGGCGAGACTTACACCATCGCCGATATCATCAACTGGCCGTGGGTGTTGATCGCCAGGGCCATGGGGCAGCCGCTGGACGAATTTCCGCGGGTCGCGGCCTGGCGCCAGCGCATCAAGCAACGCCCCGCGGTCCAGCGCGGTGTGGATCTCGGCAAGCAGTGGCGGGGCGGCCAGCCGAAAAGCGAGGCGGCACGGCGGCGACTGTTCGAGCAGACCGCGGATACGGCGCGGACATCTTCGCGCGACTGAGCGCGACCAGTACAATTCCGGCCTTCGTCAGCCCCCGGGGCTCATCGATCGTCAGGAGAAAGGTCATGTTTGCGTTCATCAAGGCGTTTGTTGCCGGGCTTATTGCCATGCTCGGTTTCAATCAGGGGTTGCTCTGGCTGTTCGATCGCCTGTCGATTGCGAACACCACGAGCTGGAGCCCGCAGGATCTGCTGGGGACCGGCATACCGGTCGTGGCATGGCTGGCGCTCTGGGGCGCGCTGTGGGGTCTGGTGGTCTGGTCGCTCGTACGCCGTGCCGAGGCGGCGGGCTATTACGTGGGCGCGATCATTCTGGGTGGCGTGCTGCTGACCGGCGGCGCCGCAGCGATCACGCCCTGGCTGGGCGGCGCGCTGTTCGGCGTGTCCCTGACCGGTTATGCGATGAACGCGATCGGCGTGGTGCTGGCGGCCAATGCGGCCTACGGCCTGGGCTTCGCCGTGATCATGCGACTGTTGCATCCGCCGCGTTGAGCGGGCCGCCGCGGCCGTCGCAGCACGAAACAGGTCGGCTCGCCGTCATCGCGGCCATGACTGACGAGACAGGGATCGCCGCCGTGACTGCGCGTCAGTCAGCGGCGGACGCTCAATCCCGGGCCGGGGCCGCTGCACTTGGTGGTGGTGAACACGCGGCTGCGTTCGCGCATCGCGATCCGGCTCTGCAGCGCGTTCATCCGATCCCGGGTGTCGACCGCTTCGGTCAGATCGGTGGCGAACCCGGCCAGCCGCCAGGCTGCGCCGGCGCTACCGCGTGCCGGAAAAGCACGATCACGAATTCAGCGGATTTCGCCGTCCGGTCGATCGATACGGAAGCTCTCATGGTATGGCCCGTGTGCCGCGTCGCGCTTGAACGTCTTGCGTACCCGTTCGCGATCGCTTGCATGAACCCGGACCAGTCGTTTTCCCGGGTCTTCGTGGAGACCGGCACACGGTTGTCCCCAGATGTGCTCATACGCGTATAAATCGGTTCGTCGCCGGGCGGATTGGTCATCCAGAATACTTCCCGGCTATGCTCGGCGAGTTCGCGCAAGCGGGGCGTGTCGCGTCGCGCCAGACCCGAGCACGGTGACGCGATCTGTGGATGCGCCGTGGCAAGGTCCCTGGGCCGGGCGCTGGCGTGTCGAGTACGTGACATGGGACCGATCGGTTAGCGGTGGCGAAACACCCCCCGCGACCATAATATATGGGCGTTGCGTATGGTCGCCTTGGCGGCGCGCGCGAGATAGAGGCCGGGTAGCCAGGAGACGCTATGCGTAATGATTTTGCTGTTCATATCGTAGACGATGACCCCGGCGTTCGGGAGTCAATGAAAACGCTGGTGCGGGGCGCCGAATATCCGGCGTTTTGCTATCCCAGCGCTTCGGCTTTTCTGGAGCGCTGCGATTCGGTGACGGGGTGTGCGCTGATTGACCTGCGCCTGCAGGATATGGACGGCATCGCGCTGCAGAAGGAATTGATCGCGCGGCAAAGCCCGCTCGATATCGTCATGATGAGCGCTTATGGGGATATCGAACATGCCGTCGAAGCGATGCGCCTCGGCGCGGTCGATTTCCTTGAAAAGCCCTTCGACCCCGATTACCTGCTCAAGCAACTGTACGAGCTTTCGCGCGCGAGCGACACGAATGAACGTCTCCAGCGCGAAGCGCGGCAGCGGGCGGCGCTGATCGATACCCTGACACCGCGCGAAAAGCAGGTGCTCAGCGGTATTGTCGACGGCCAGGCAAACAAGCAGGTAGCGGCCGATCTCGGCATCAGCGCGCGCACGGTGGAAACGCATCGCGTCCACATCATGCAGAAGTTGCAGGCGGATTCGCTGGCGCATCTGGTGCGCATCTGGCTGGCCGCAGCCGCGCTGCAGGAAACCGCGTCCGAGCCATGAGCCGTCCGGGCTCGACCGGTTGTATCCGAACCTCGAATGCGAACAAGAAAAGCCGCTGATCAACAATCAGCGGCTTTTTTTCACGGCGCTACAATCGCGGCCCGCGGCCTCGCACCGCATTGGATATGAGGGCGAGCACGAACAGCACGATAAAGATGAAGAACAGGATCTTGGCGATCGACGCCGCACCCGCGGCAATCCCGCCGAAACCGAAAACCGCCGCGATGATGGCGATGATGAAAAATACGACAGCCCATCCGAGCATGACTCAACTCCTTGTTGTCGCGCTGCGTCAAGCCGGTCGAGCGAAAGTACTCGATTCGATGTTCGCGCATTCTCGCCGACGCTTCCGCATAGTCCTGAGTATCGCGTGCCATCATGTATGAAACATGAACCGCGTGGTGAGAATTTCGTCTTTTTTGAGACGGCGTTCAACCGAGTTGCGAATCCAGATGTTTCTCGATCTCGGCATCGTTCTGGCGGGTCCAGTCCTTGTCGATGCTGGCCGCCACGCATTGCGACAGCGGGCTGTCCAGATGCTCGCGCAGCCGGCCCAGGAAGTGGGGCGCGGCGACCAGCACGAGTTCATCGAAAGCGTTGTCGTTGAATCCCGACTTGAGTCGGGCCACGACTTCCTTGGCAAACATGTCTTCGTGCTTTTCGCTGGTTCGGGTTTGCGGATCGGCCTGGTGGCGCCCGTGCGCCGCCGAATCCTCGATTTCGCCCTTGCCGCCGGTGCGCAGATCGCCTTCGTGTTTGCGACTCTCGTCGTGATAGAACGCGTCCACGCGGGACAGGGCGCCGATTCCTTGACGCGAAAACAACCGTGCGGCGGCTGCATCGGCGACCAGAATCCATTGCTTGGCCATGAAACCTCGCTTTGTCGGTGGCAACCGACCTTTTAGAACTTGCGTTCGAATTCCCTGAGTTTTTCCTCGGCGGCCTGCTTGGTATCGCCGTACTTCTCCTGGATCTTGCCGAGCAGGTTCTCGCGCTTGCCGCGAACCTGTTCTATATCGTCATCGGTCAAGCGGCCCCAGTGCTCGCGTACGGCACCCTTGATGCGATCCCACTGGCCTTCGAACTGATCATCGTTCATGACGAACTCTTGGTTGCAAAACGCATGAAACACGCTAACAGCGCGCGTTGACCACACCATCCGGGCAATTACCCAGGCGCGCTCCGGCGGGCGCAAGCATTCGCGGTCGCCGGGCATAATCTTTAAGCTCGGGACTTCGCCTTCCAATGCCCATGCCATGGCCGAACACGCCCGTTCCGATCTCGCCGACCGGCTTTTCCAGGCCCACGTCGCCCATGAACTATCGGCCTGGCGCGGGGAGCGCGGTCGGCAGCGCCTGGCCGGTCTGGTCGACACGTTCTGGGACTGGGCCGAGCGCACCACGCTCACCGAACTGGTCGATTGCGACACCATGGGCGGTGCCGCCGAGCGCCTGGTACTGGATCTCGACCTGCCGGATCAGCTGGGGGGCGTCATCGGGGGTATTGCCGATGACCTGGTACGACTGGACGTCAATCGCGACACGCGTGTGCGCGATGTGATCGATCAATCGCTGTTTGACGAGGGCGTGACCCTGGCGGTGGAGCTCGAAACCCTGCGGGCGCGGCTCGTACAGCGGCTGTTGAAAAGCCCGGTATACACTGCGCTGGCGTCCGACATTCTGTATCAGGGCATCAAGGACTATATTTTTTCCGATTCCGGGGCGATCCGTTCGATTCCGGGCGTATCACGGCTGGTCAAGGGCTCTTCGAGCGCGGTCAGCCGGCGCATGCCGGGACTGGAGGCACAGGTCGAAAGCCGGGTGAAGGCCTATATCGAGGCCAATACCGCGCGCACGCTCGCACGTACCGAGACCTACCTGCTGGAATCGCTGGATGGCGATCGTCTGCGGGCGCTGGCCGATGAAATATGGCGGGCGGCGGCCGACAAGCCATTGTCGATCGCCGACGCCATCGATTCGGACGAACTGCAACGGCTGGTCGACTACGGCCTGCAGGTCTGGCGCTCGCTGCGCGAGACCGAATACCTCGGCGTGATGATCGACCAGGGCGTGCAGATGTTTTTCGCACGCCACGGTGACGACACGCTCGCCGAGCTGATGCGTCATGTCGGTCTCGAGCGCGAGGTGCTGGCCGGCGAGGTGGCCGCACTGGCACCGGATATCATCGACGGTCTGGCTGAAACCGGTCTGCTCGAGACCTGGGTGCGCGCCCAGCTCGCCGATTTCTATGACTCGGACGCCTTCGCCGCCGTCATGCGCGGCGACGACTGATCCGGATCAATCGTCGCCGGCCAGCACCCGCTGTATGAAGGCGGGCTGGGCGAAGGCGGCGTGGTGCATCGCCAGCGTGTAGTACGCCGTGTCAAAGGCCGGCTCGGCCGTGGGCGCGGCCAGTGCCAGGTCGTCGCGGGCGGCGAGCGTGGCCGACCACCAGCCGGTGGGGTAGCTCGGCTGCGGAAAACTCAGCAGGTGTGTGGCCGCGAAGCCGGCGCGGCGCAGGCCGCCGTGCATGTCGCGGATCAACTCGGCGTGCGCCAGCGGCGACTCGCTCTGCTGAACCAGCAGGCCGTGCGGGGCGAGCACGCGATGGCATTGCTGGTAGAAGGCCTGGTTGAACAGGCCCTCGGCCGGGCCGATGGGGTCGGTACTGTCGATGATGATCAGATCCACCGATGCATCGCCGGCGGCTGCCATCCAGGCCACGCCGTCCTCGAAGGCGAGCGTCGCTCTCGGGTCGTCGTTCGATTCGACCAGTGCGGGGAAGTACTGCTCGGCCACGCGGGTGACCCGCTCGTCGATATCGATCTGCGTGACCGATTCGACGCTGTCGTGCTTGAGCACTTCGCGCAACGTGCCGCAGTCGCCGCCGCCGATGATCACCACGCGCCGGGCATTGCCGTGGGCGAAGATCGCCGGGTGCGTGATCATTTCGTGATAGACGAAATTGTCGCGGTCGGTGAGCATCACCAGACCGTCGATCGTCAGCAGCCGGCCGAAGGTCTCCGTCTCGTAGACCGCGATGGTCTGGTAGTCCGAGGTTTCTTCATGCAGTTTGTTTCGAATTTTCAACGAAAACCCGACGCCGAGTTCGTCGCTGGCCTCGGTGAACCACGATTCGTCCGCTACCATGGCGCGGTATGCTCCTTCGCCGCCGTCGGCGGCTCGATTCCACTGGATGAGTTCGCAGTATAGATGATGTCCGTATCCGCCCGAGAAGCCGCCGCCGAAGCCCGTGACTGGACGCTCGACGATGCGCGCCGCCTGTATCGTGTCGCCACCTGGGGCGATGGTTATTTCGGCATCAACGAGGCCGGGCATGCCGAAGTCCGGCCGGCCGCCGACATGCCCGGGGTCGATCTCGATGCCCTGGCGGACGAGATCCGGGACGCCGGCCTGCGCCTGCCGGTGCTGGTGCGCTTTACCGATATCCTGGGCGACCGGCTCAACCGGTTGGCCGATGCCTTCGACGCCGCTCGCGCGGCGCATGACTATGCCGGGCGGTATACCGTGGTGTATCCGGTCAAGGTCAACCAGCAGCGGTCGGTGGTCGAGCATCTGGTGACGGCCGGCGGCGACCGCGCCGGGCTCGAAGCCGGCAGCAAGCCCGAGTTGATGGCCGTGCTCGCGCTGGCCCGCCCCGGTTCGACCATCGTATGCAATGGCTACAAGGATCGTTCCTTCCTGCGCCTGGCGCTGGCCGGGCAGCAGCTGGGCCACCGCGTTTACATCGTGGTCGAGAAACCCTCGGAACTGGCGCCGATCGCCGAGCTGGCCGATGCGCTCGGCCTGCGGCCGCGGCTGGGCCTGCGGGTTCGCCTGGCCAGCGTCGCGGCGGGCCACTGGCAGAACACCGGCGGCGAGAAATCCAAGTTCGGCCTGACCGCCGATCAGGTGGTCGCGGCCGTGGCCCGGATGCGCGAACTGGGCATTCTCGACTGTGTATCCATGCTGCATGTGCATGTCGGTTCGCAGGTCGCCGATCATGCCGCGCTCGCCCGGGCCATGGACGAGACCGCGCATCTGTACCGCAGCCTGCGCGCCCTGGGCGCGCCGGTCGATACGGTCGACGTCGGCGGCGGGCTGGCGGTGGACTACGAAGGCCGCGGGGCGCGTTCGTTCTGTTCGATGAACTACGGCGTGCCCGACTACGCCGAAGTCGTGGTCGGCGCGTTGGCCCGTGTGGCCGAGCGATTCGACCTGCCGGCGCCGAACATCATCAGCGAATCGGGCCGCGCGCTCACCGCCCATCATGCGGTACTGCTGACCCAGGTCATCGACAGCGAAACCAGCGTGAACGTGGCGCCGGCGGCGCTCGACGACACCCTGTCGGCCTCGGCCCAGCTCGATCGGGTGGCGGCGCATCTGGCCGACGTGCAGGCGCGCTTTGTCGCCGGTGAACTCGGGCTGGCCGAGCGCGCCGAGGCCGAGCGCGAGGCGGCGGCGGTGTATCGTGCGCTCGCCGCGCGGGTCCCCGAAGACGCCGACGATCGCGCGGCGGTCACCGCGGCGCGCGAAAAACTCGCGACCAAGTATTTCGTGAATTTCTCGGTGTTCCAGTCGGTGCCCGATGTCTGGGCACTGGATCAGATTTTCCCCGTAATGCCGCTGGCCCGGCTCGACGAAGCGCCGGACCAGAACGCGCGGCTGTGCGATCTGACCTGCGACTCGGACGGCCGGCTCGACCGCTATGTCGACGACAACGGGCTCGACACCACGCTGCCGCTGCATGCGCTGCGCGACGACGAGGTCTATCGGATCGGTATCTTCATGGTCGGGGCCTACCAGGAGAACCTGGGCGACATGCACAATCTGTTCGGCGACACTGACGTCGTCGATGTGGAGATCCACGACGGGAACTGGCAACTGGGCGACGCCCAGCACGGCGATCGCACCGACGAATTGTTGACCTACGTGCACTTCGAGCCCGAGGCGTTGCGCCGGGCCTATCGCCGCAAGCTGACGGCGGCCGGGCTGGCGCCGCGCCAGCGCGCCGAATGCGAGGCGCTGCTGGAGGCGGGGCTGGCCGGTTATACCTATCTTCTCGAGTCGTGACCGGCCGTATGGAACGGCCCGGGTGCCCGTCACTGCCGGCCTGTCTCGATGTGACCTTGTCCGGAAAAGGCGGCGGACCGCCCACGGCCCGACCGGCCGTGGGCGAGCGCGGGCCCGCCCATGGCCGATCGTGGGGCGAACGGTTTCAGTCCCGGGCGGCGACCTGAATCAATTCCGGGGTCGGGCGTGTCAGGTCGAGCGCGCTCAGCGTGCCGCCCCAGGCCGCGCCGGTATCGATGCCCCAGACGTTGTATTCCGGCCATGCGACGCGCTCAAGGGCAGACCAGTGACCAAACACGATGCGCTGGCCCGCGCTGACTCGCCCGGGGACTGCGAACCACGGTGTCAGTTCCGGCGGCGCGCCGGCCAGGGTCTTCTTGTAGTCCATGTCGAGGCGCCGGTTCGGCCCCACGAAGCGTAGACGCGTGAGCGCGTTGGCGATGAAGCGCAGCCGTGGTACGCCGCGCAGGCCGGAATGCCAGCGCTCCGGCGTATTGCCGAAAAGCTGGCCGAGAAACGCCGCATGGTCGGGCGCGCGCAAAGCGGCCTCCAACTCGCGCGCGCGTGCCAGTCCCTCGGCAACGGGCCAGCCCGGCGGCAGCCCGGCATGCACCATGGTCCAGCCGAGATCGGCATCGTGGTGCATCAGCGGGCGGTGGCGGAGCCAGTCGAGCAGCGGTTGGCGGTCGGCAGCCGCAAGCAGCGGTTTCAGGCTGTCCGGCGCACGCTGCGCGGCGTCCGCGCGCACGGCCAGGCTCAACAGGCTGAGATCGTGGTTTCCGAGTACCGTGATGGCGGTATCGCCAAGCGCTTTGACGCGCCGGATCACGCCGGCCGAATCGGGGCCGCGGTTAACCAGGTCGCCGACGAACCACAGGCGCTCGATCGGGCCGCGCGCGGCCAGTCGGTCCAGCAGCTTGTCGAGAAGGTCCGCGGCGCCATGAATATCGCCAATGGCGTAGATGCTCACGAGGTCCGGGGTCGCGAAATGGTCGGCTCAGTCTGCCGATCGCGCGGGCGCTGTGCCACCGCGGGCGGCGAAAATCAGCGCGCCGGGGTCTGCGTGCACGACCTGCCAGCGCTTGTCATGGCGCAGCGTATCGACGAGCGGAGCGCCGCGGGGGAGCAGGACCACGCGAATGCCCCAGTGACGGAACAGCGCGCGCCAGTGTTCGCGGTATTGATAGGCGCGGAACCAATGCAGCACGAATGCCTCCGGATACATGTCGAAACGCGTATCGATGAAAACGCGGCGGCCGGGGGTATAGAAGCGCGCGCAGCTGCCGGCGATTTCGCTCGAGAACCAGTGGGTGTTCGCCGGGTAGTGCTGATCCAGATAACGCAGGGAGGCTTGCAGTGGCGCGCAACCGGCCAGATGAGCCGGGCCCGCAGTGGCGGGCGCACCAAGGGTGATCACCGCCGCGCCCAGAAGCGGCAGTCCGGCCACCGTCGCGCGTCGTGCGAGCGGTGTACCCAGCGGCGCCAGCGCCGCACGCAGCCGGCTCGGCGACAGCCGGGCCCCGGCGTGGGCGAACAGTCGCGGCGCAATCAGGACATAGAACAGGCCGGCCCAGACCACGAAACGCATTGCGGTGCATGCGAGTGCGGTGAATACGGCCACGTGCATGACCTCGGCCGCACTCAGCACACGGCGAAACACGAGTGTGAGAGCCGCGAACGCCAGTACGAGCGCTGCGCCCGCCTGCATGTAGACATTGTCCAGGCGTGGCGGCATGAGTTCGTGGATGTGTGCGTTCATCCGGGTTTCGAGCGACAGATTCACGATATAGCCGTACAGCGTCCAGCCGTAGGGATTCAGTCCGCTGGCCAGGACGGCCACGATAAACAGCAGGGCGTAGCTCGGCGGCGAGGCCGTGGCCGCAATCGGGTCGCGGGCCCGGGTCCATAGATCACCGGCGGCGAACAAAGTGATCGAGAGCAGGCCGAGGGTGAATCCCAGATGCATATTCGACCACAGCGCATAGATCGCCGCGATCCACGCCGACGTCGCCAGTCTGTGCGCGTCGCCGGCGCGCAGGCGCTGGATCACGAGATATTGCGCCAGCAGAGCAAGGTTGCTGGCGAGCATCGGTCGCAGCCCCAGATTCGTACTGACCGGCAGCAGGACCAGTGCACCGATCAGCATTGGCCAGAATGGATGGAGACCATGGCGGCGCAGCGCGCAGGCCGGGATGAGCGCATAGGTCGCCAGGCCCAGCAGGCCGACGGCGAACACGCTGCCGGTTATCCCCAATACGCTGTACATGGGGGCGGCGATGGCCTCGAACAGCCATTGATAGAGCACCCAGTGGCGATCCGGGAAAGTCCAGGAAAACAGATCGTGATGCGGCAGGCCGTTCGCCCAGATCGCCTGTCCGGCACGAAAAAGCCAGCCCCAGTCGGCCGTGATCGCGCCGAGCTGCATGTGGCGCGCGAACAGCCAGACAGCGATGACGAACACGACGGTGCCCGGAACAGCGGTGGCGAGCGCTGGGGCGAGGCGCCGGATCGCGGGTCTCACGGTTGCCGTAACCGCCTGCGACTGCGACTATTATTCTCAGGGGGCACAACGTGGCGAGATCGATTGCCGAAACGCGCGACCGCCGGCGCGTCGAGCGCCGGTCGAACGCGGATCGCGCCGCGTCGCAAGGGATCGATAAGCGACATGAAGGCAGACTCCGTAGCACTCGGCCGGCGTGCGTCCGCGCCTACGCCCTTAGGCGGCCCGGGACAGGGCGAAACGACACCGCGATCGAAAAGTCGTCAGTTTGCCATATCCGCTCGCCGCTGTTTGCCATATATCGGAGGGTCTGCGTTTAGATGAACACGGCCCGGAATACGAACAACCGTCGGTGGGGCGGGTTGATCGTGGCGGTGCTCGGTGTGATCGGTGCGATCTATCTCGGTATCGGCGCGCGCAACGCGGCACTCGACGGCGCCATCCGGCAGGCCACGACCGAACTCGCGCCGACTCTGGGTGCCCGGGCGAACGGCAGCCCCCAGGCCGTCGTTCACCGTCTGGTCACCACCGACGCCTCGGACATGGCTTTTCTCACGGTACGCGACCGCGCGCACCGGCTCGTCGCCTCCGATGGCGCGTGGTCGCACTGGTTCGCCGGCTGGGCTTCAAGTGCAACGGTGCGGGCCTGGCGTGCCTGGATGTATCGCACGCTGTGCGCGGATACGTATCGATCGGTACTCGACGGCGCACAACTGCACGCGGGTGTGCCGTGGTGGCGTGTGGCGATCATCGCCGGGCCGCCATTCTGGGCGACGTTGCTGCTGTCGGCCCTGGGCCTGGTGCTGTTCGAGCGCGAGCGCCGTGCCCACAGGCAGGCGCCGCCCCGCCTCGCCGCCAAGGGAGCGGCATCCGGGCGCCGCTCGCGGCCGAAGTCGGCGCAGGCATCGGCTTGGCGCGAACGGCTGCGTCGCGCGCTACCCGCGCGGCGCGGCGAGCCGCCGCGGCCAGCGACCGGGGCGAGCCCGGCGCCCGGGTTTGAGCCGATCGGTTCTCGGGGGCGGACGCCGACGCAGGCCCCGGCCCCCAAGCCGGCGCCGTCCCGGAATGACGACAAGCCCGCGCCGGAGTCGACGCCCGCGGCCGTTGACGATCCGGCGCAGGTTGTGGCGCCCGCGGCCCCGGCCGGCGCGGCGTCGGCCGAGCGTACGCCGTCGGCGCCCCGCGCATCGTCGGCATTCGGCCCGTACCTGCTTCGTTTTCAACCGGTCTGGCGCGGCGCCATGGATGGCCTGCTCGCCGGGGCGGCGGTGCGACTCGTGCCCGCCGACAACGCCGATGCCCGGCCGCGCACGCTCGATGAGGTGATGGTCGAGGGCCCGGACGAACCCGAGGCGTGCCGGACATTCGTACAGTGGTTGATGCGGCGGCTGGTCACCCTGCAGGCGAACTGGCGCACCCTCGAATTGCCGCATGTGCCGGTGGTGCTTCTGCTTCCGGAGACACTGCTCGGGTTCGAGGGCGCCGAGCAGATCTGGGCCGAGACGCTATCGCGATACGAGCCGGCCGCGGGCGACCTGGTGTTCTGTGTCGAGCGCATGCCCGGGGCGGGCGAGACGATGCTGCCCGTGCGCTGGGCGGTCGCCGAGCAGCGCACGCGTGACGGCCAGCTCTGGTATCGCCTGATGTCCGGCGGACACGATGAATCGTCGGCGGACGCGGTTGCCGACGGGACGCGCTTTGTCCTGCCCGACGACGGCGCGATGGACAGCGTGCATCAACCGCTGCCGCCGCGCGCTTTCGGGCGCCTGATGAGCCGTTCGGAGTTGGCCCCGCTCTAGGTGTTCGGCCCCGGCCCGCCGCGCGGGGGCGGGCTCGGCCTCAGCCGACGTCGGTCGCCCGGGCGGCGGCGTTGGCCAGGCGGGCGAAGTCGGCCGCCGCCAACTGTTCCGCGCGCTCGCTGGGATCGACATCGCAGGCGGCGATGGTCTCGGCGTCGAGAAACCGCTTGAGCCCATTGCGCAGCGTCTTGCGGCGTTGTCCGAATGCCGCGGTCACGATGCGATCGAACATGCGGGTATCGTCGATGACGAAGTCCGGCGGTCGCGGGACCAGGCGAACCACCGAGGACATCACCCGGGGCGGCGGACGAAACGCGCCCGGGCCGACGTCGAACAGCAGGCTTGCCTCGGCGCGTGCCGCGATGGCCACCGAAAGACGCCCATAATCGCGGCTTCCCGGCGCCGCCACCATGCGATCCACGACTTCCTTTTGCAGCATGAAGTGCATGTCGGTGATCTTGGCGGTGCTTGTCAGTAGGGCGAACAGCAGGGGCGAGGAGATGTTGTAGGGCAGGTTGCCGACCAGCCGCAACGGTCCCGCGCGGCGCTCGGCGAGCGCACCGTAGTCGATTCCGAGCGCGTCGCCGGCGATCACTTCCAGCCCTTTGCGCTGGGCCGCGCGGTCCGCCCAACGGGCGATCAGGTCGCGATCGATCTCGATCACCGAGAGCTGATCCAGCCGATCCAGCAACGGTTCGGTCAGCGCGCCTTCGCCGGGGCCGATCTCGACCATGCGGTCGTCGGCATTGGCGTTGACGGCGGCGAGAATGCGATCGATCACCCCGCGTTCATGCAGGAAATGCTGGCCGAAGCGTTTACGCGCCATGATCGCTCGCCACCATCTGCGCCGCGATCTTCAGCGCCGCCTCGAGGCTGCCGGTGTCCACGCGGTCGGTGCCGGCGAGTTCCAGTGCCGTGCCGTGGTCGACCGAGGTGCGCACGATCGGCAGGCCCAGGCTCACATTGACGGTGCGCGAGAAACCGAGATGCTTGATCACCGGCAGGCCCTGGTCGTGGTACATGGCCAATACGACATCGGCCTGGGCCAGCTGGTCCCGGGTGAACAGTGTATCCGCGGGAAGCGGGCCCACGGCGTCGATGCCCCGGCTGCGAGCGGCCTCGATCGCCGGCGCGATGATGTCGATTTCCTCGCGGCCGAGATAGCCGTTCTCGCCGGCATGCGGGTTGAGTCCGGCGACCCTTATGCGCGGCCGGGCCATGCCGAAACGTTGGCCCAGCCCGGCGTGAAGCGTGTCCAGGGTATGCGCGAGATCGGCGCCGTTGATGGCGCCGGGTACGGCCGAAAGCGGGATGTGTACCGTGGCCAGGGCGACGCGCAGGCTGCCGTCGTCGGTGGTCAGCATCATCACCGGCGCCGCGCTGTGGCAACGCGCGGCGAGATAGCCGGTATGCCCCGTGAAAGCGAAGCCGGCCTGATTGATCACCGCCTTGTGCACCGGGCCGGTGACCAGCGCGTCCGCTGCGCCGTCGCGACACCGCGCCACCGCGCGGTCGAGTGTGGCGAGCACGTAGGGCGCGTTGTCCGGATCGAGCCGCCCGGCCTCGGCCGGGCGTGCCAGATCAAGCGGGTCCACGGTCAGTTCGCCGGCCCGCTGCGGCGATGGCGCCGCTGCATAGTCGACTCGCTTGATTTGCAACGCCAGGCCCAGCTGATCGGCGCGCTGACGCAGCAGTTCAGGGTCGGCGACCGCCACGATTTCGGCGGCGTGGGCACGCTGGGCGATGCGTACCGCCAGATCGGGGCCAATGCCGGCGGGTTCGCCGGGCGTCAGCAAAACACGAGACAGGCGCGCCACCAGCGGTTACGAGCCGGGCGTGCCGGGGGTGGGCTGGTAGTTCGGCATCCGGATATCGACGTAAGCCTCGTCGCGCAGCTTGCGCAGCCACAACTTGCCCTTTTCCCGGGCGCGCTTGCGCCCGAGCGCCTCGCGTGCCTTGTTGCGCTTGGCTTCCTGCGTTTCGTCGCGCTGACGACGGGCGATCAGCTTGATGATTTCGTAGCCGTCGTGGGTCTGGAAGATATGGCTGATCTCGCCCTTGTGGAGGTTCTCGATGTGTCGCCGCGTATCCGGAGACAGGCGGTTGAGCGGGATCCAGCCCACATCGCCGCCCTGGCGAGCGGTGCTCGAGTCGTCCGAATACTTGCGGGCGAGCGCGGCGAAGTCGGCGCCGGCAAGCAGACGTTGGCGAATTTGCTGGGCCAGCTTGCGGGTCCGCGCATCGCTGCGGATCTCGTTGGGTTTCAGGATGATGTGGCGGATATGCGCCTCGGTCACCATGACCTTTTTCTGATGGTTGTCGGACGAGTTGTTCTTGCCGCCACGCTCGTTTTCGAGCTTGAGTAGATACAGCCCGTCCGGTCCGCGGAATACCGGGCTGACCTGGCCGGGTTTCAGGCCGGCCAGCGCGCTGTCGAAACTGTCCGGCAGCTTGGCGCCCGAGACCCAGCCCATATCGCCGCCATTGGCTGCATTCGGACCCTGAGAGACCGAACGCGCGGCGTCGGCGAAGCTCGTCTTGCCCGACGTGATCTGCTTGCGCAGGGTGGTCAGCCGGTCGCGAACCACGCCCGCGGAGGTGGAATCCGAACCGGTGGTCACGTCCAGTTTGATCTGGCGCAGATGGTACTGGTGGTTGCGCGAAAAGCGCAGGGACTGGTTCTGCAGATAACGGTCGACGTCCTGATCGGATACCGACACCTTGCCCATGACCTCCTTCTGGCGAACCTTGGAGATCTTGATCTCTTCGCGCACGTGCTGGCGCACATCGGACATGCTCATGCCGCTCTGTTGGACCGCCTGGGTGAACTGCTGCAGATTCATGTTGTTGCGCTGGGCGATTCGCGACAGCCCCTGTTGCAGCTCGGCCTTGGAGACCTTGATGCCATCCTGATTGGCTTTCTGGATCTGCAGCTGGCGCATGATGAGTTGATCAAGCACCTGGGAGCGCAGCACGTTGCGCGGCATCTGGCCGATCTGGGCGGCGTTCTGCTGCTTGACCTGGGCGACCGCGGCATCCAGCTCGCTCTTGAGGATGACGTCGTTGTTGACCACGGCGACGATCTTGTCCAGCGACTGCGGCTTCTGGTTCTGGCTCGACATCCCGCCGAGCGAGAAGCTGTCGAGCCCGCCGCCTGCCCCCAGTTGCTGGGCGCTGGCGAGCGGTAGCGCGAGGACGAAGATGAGACACCCGATGACCGGGCGTAGTAGGGAGGGATATTTCATGGCGAACGGATCGTATCAAAGGTGCCGGTCGAGCGCGTTTGCGGCGTGGCGCTGAACATGTCGTGCTGCACGAACGACGACACGCTTTTGCCGAAGCGGCCCAGGCCGCGCAGCACGAACTGGAACATGATGGTGCTGTTCTGGTGGCTGTTGTAGTCCACATAGTGGCGCCACGCCAACCGCACCGCGTAACAGCAGGACGGGCGATACTCCAGTCCTGCGAGGGTCTCGATGTTTTGATGGCGCTTAAACGAATAGTTCCATCGGCCGATCACATCGAGCCGTGAGCCCAGCGGCGCGCGAATGCCGATGGCCGCCTGCGACAGGGTCTCGAACTGCCCGGGAATGAGCGTGGTCGCATACACGCGGCTGCCGTGACGGTCATAGGGCAGGCGCGTGACGGTGCGCGCCGGGCGGTAGTTGCGATAGTAGCGATAGCCGAGGTCGAGTTGATAACTGTCGCGATGGCCGATCGTGGCGGTCGCGATGGCGCGATCGATTTCCGCCGCATGCGCGTCGTAGCTGAGGGTGGCCCGCGTGGTGAACATGTCGGACGGCGAGAACAGGCCGCCGGCGACATAATCGGAGCCGTGCTTGTTATAGCCGGTGGTCCCGCTGTTGGGCAGTCCCACTCGCAGGTTGCGAAAACTGGTGACCCGGCCGAGATCGAACCGCGCCACGGTGCGCCCCGTATTCGGGGACACCAGATGCGAGCTCACCCCGACGGTGACCTGGTTGGCATCGCCGATGCGGTCGATGCCAGTGTAGCGATTGTCCGCGAACAACTGGTCGTAGTTGAGCGTGGCGCTGCTCGAGTCGAAGATCGGGATATTCGACTGGTTCTCATAGCCGACCAGCAGATACTGCATGCGCGGCTTGAGGGTCTGGATCCAGCCGTTGTCGAGCGTGCGCGAAAAGCGCAGGCCGGCGTCGGCCTTGAAGCTGGGAATTTCGCGGTTGATGGTGTTTTGGGTGGGTTGGACGTAGCGGTCACTGGCCGCGTACTGCAAATTGCTCAGGTCGTAGTGCGTAAGCCGATAGGCGGCTTCGCTGTTGGCGAACCAGCCGCCATGATCCACGCCCCAGACTAGGCGTGGGCGCAGGTCGGTACGGTAGGCGTCGATGCTTTGGTCGCGGCGGAAATCGGTGAACTGGGCGTCGAGACCGGCCTGAAACGGCGCCGTGGGCGTCAGCAGATTGAGCGTGGCCTGGGGCATGCGCCGGTACGGACGCGGGTCGAAGCGCCCGCCGAGGCCATTGAAATGATTGCGCAGGGTCTGAAAATCCTGTGCCAGCAAGGAGAATTTCATCCCGGGCTGGACCGCCGTGAGCTCGAAGCTGCGATCGAGCTGATACGTGGACGTATCCTCGAGGGTGTTCGACAGATCCCGGAAATAGTAGCGATCGGAAACCCGGTTGTACTTGGCCTGGATGCCGATATGTGGGGTGATCTGACCGGTATGCTCGAAGTGTTCGAGATCCCGTTCCGCGCCGTACTTGCTGTCGTACGGCAGCACCTGGCCATCGAATTCGCCTTTCTGGTGTGGCTTCAGATAGCGGAACTGGGCGCCGAGCTGAAAGCCGCGTTTGCTCATCACGCGTGGCGTCAACGTCGCGTCGTAGTTGGGTGCCAGATTAATGTAGTACGGCGTGGCCAGCTCGAAGCCGGTACGGCTGGCGGTGCCGAACGTCGGCGCCAGGAAGCCCGTATGGCGTTGATTGTCGATCGGGAAATTCAGATACGGCGTGTACAACACCGGCACGCCGTAGATCTTCATGATGGCGTTATGGGCCACCCCGCGTCCGCTCTGACGATCGATATCGATACGGCGGGCCGACAGCAGCCAGGCCTTGGTCGGGCCGGGGCAGGTACTGTAGTCGGCGTCGTGTAGCCGGTAACGGTTATCGCCGAGCGAGTTGACGCGGGCGGCTTTGCCGCGTGCGCCCGAATCGAGCACCGAATAATGCGTGCCGTCGAATTCGCCGGTACGCCGGTCGATGTTGATGTTGCCCTTGTTGGCGGTTAAGTACAGCCCGTCGCGCAGATATTTCAGGCCCCCATGCGCGGTTGCTTCCGACGTCTTGCGGTTGTAGCGGATGTAGGGGGCTTCCAGCGTCTGCCTGTTGCGTTCAAGATGCACGTGGCCCTGGGCGGTTGCGATGTCATGGGCCATGTTGGCCTGATCGGCCACGAGTGTGGACGCATTCCCCGCAGCCGGTAGACTCAGCGGCGGCGGGGCGATCGGGCAGCTCTGCGTATTCGTGCCGGCGGC
The DNA here is from genome assembly GCF_003177035.1 of Salinisphaera sp. LB1. Taxonomy (NCBI): domain Bacteria; kingdom Pseudomonadati; phylum Pseudomonadota; class Gammaproteobacteria; order Salinisphaerales; family Salinisphaeraceae; genus Salinisphaera; species Salinisphaera sp. LB1. Next base: position 2,271,144 of record NZ_CP029488.1, read on the forward strand.
CGCCAGTACCGCCGGGGTATAGATCAACGCGCCGGACAGCGCCCAGCCCAGCACCCCGGCGCGTGTCGCGCAATGCAATTTGAAATGAATCACGGCGGGATGTCACACCAATTAGCACCGGCTCATGCCGCGACGCCATCAAGCGCCCCGCGGGCCGGCCGAAATCATTGTATTCGCAAGCAATGCCCCTTCGGTCTGCGATTATGCGCACCGCGGCGCGCCCTCGCAACGCAAGCCGGGACAGCGCGCGCATGAATTCGGCCGTGGATCGACGCTACGATCAGCTCGTGGCATGGCTCGTCGCACGCATCGGCGGCCCGTTGGCATGGGAAACCGTATCGGCCGATGCCAGCCGTCGGCGTTATTTCCGCGCCCGGCGGGGTGGCCGGAGCTGGATCGCGGTGGATGCGCCACCGGAATACGAGAACGTGGCCGCGTTTGTGGCCGTGGCCCGCCTGCTGCACGAGGCGGGACTCAACGCGCCGCAGGTTCTTCATCATGACGCAGCGCTCGGGTTCATGTGCCTGAGCGACCTCGGCGATCGGACCTATCTGTCGGTGCTCGACGACGACAATGCCGATGCCCTGTTCGGCGCCGCCGTCGGTGCGTTGCTCGACTGGCAGGGGGCCAGCCGGCCGGGTGTGCTGCCGGACTACGACCGGGCCACATTCGCGCGCGAGATGGCGCTGTTCAAGCAGTGGTACATCGCCGGCGAACTGGGCCACGAGCTGAGCGCCCGTGACGACCGGGCAATCGACGGCGCCTTTGATTTCATTCTCGATCGACTGGCGACCCAACCCCCGGTCTACGTCCATCGCGACTACATGCCGCGCAACCTGATGGCCTGCCAGCCTCTGCCCGGCGTGATCGATTTTCAGGATGCGCGCTACGGCCCCGCCGCCTATGACGTCGCCAGCCTGTTCCGCGATGCGTTCGTCAGTTGGCCGGCCGCGCGTGTGGACGGCTGGATCCGGCACTACTGGGACGGCGCGATCGGGCGCGGCCTGCCGGTGGCCGCGGACTGGGCGAGCTTTCGTGAAGACATTGCCCTGACCGGCGCCCAGCGCCATCTCAAGATCCTTGGCCTGTTCGTGCGTATTGCGCGGCGTGATGGCAAGCCACGCTATGCTGATGACCTGGACCGGTTCCGCGATTATCTGCGTCCCGTGGTCGCCGGCTTCGACGAGCTGGCGCCGCTGGGCCCGTTCATTGAAGCGAGAGTGCGATGAAAGCCATGATTCTGGCCGCCGGCCGCGGTGAACGGCTCCGACCGTTGACCGATCGCGTGCCCAAGCCGCTGATCGACGTGGGCGGCCAGCCCTTGATCGGGCATCATCTGCGCGCGCTTGCCGCGGCGGGGCTCGGCGAGGTCGTGATTAACGTCGCGTATCGCGCCGCACAGATCCAGCATGCGCTGGGTGACGGGCGCCGCTATGGCTTGCGCATCACCTACAGCCTCGAACAGCCCGGGGCGCTGGATACCGGCGGCGGTATCGCCAATGCACTGCCGCTGCTCGGACCGGCCCCGTTCCTCGTGATCAGCTCGGATGTATTCAGCGACATCGACTACGGCGCGTTGGCGTCGCAACGCGCAGGCGCCGAAGCGCATCTGGTGCTGGTTGATAATCCGGCACACCATGCCCGTGGCGATTTCGGCCTGCGCGGCGAGCATGTAGTCGATGCGGCGCCGCGACTGACCTACGCCGGGGTCGGCGTCTTTGCGCCCCACTGGTTCGGCCGGCGCAGCGAGACGTGTTTTCCGCTATCGACCGTGCTTCGCGAAGCGATCGAGGCCGATCGTGCCGGCGGTGAGCATCACCGCGGGCGCTGGATCGATGTCGGCCGGCCGAGGGCGCTGGCCGCCGCGCGACAGGGCTTGAGTGCCGCCTGAGCGCGGTGCATGCCGGCGCGTTTTTAGTATCTGGCGGCCACGCTGCTAGAATCCCGCCCTTGAATGTCCGTGGCTCAAGGCCACGCGCCGAAGCGAACAGGGAGATCCCGAATGTCGGCCAGTCATCATCGGTGGTTCCGCCACCTGATTGCGGGTGCTGCAATTGCGGCATCGGCCGCGGGCGCCGGCTGCGCGAGCCAGCGTGCCGCGCACCCCCACATCCATATGCCCGACCAGAGCCTGCTGGACCCGGCCACGCAGGCTTTGAACAAGGCGGTATCCGTGCATGCCGATCAATTCGCGCCGCGCATTGTGGACAGTGCGCGGCGGCGCATTACGGTTGCCCGCGACATCCTGTTCAAGGCGGCCAAGAAAGATCGTTCGCTGACACCGGCCGAGCACGATCGTGTCCAGACCCTGGTCCAGCAGGCGCGCCTCGACGCGCGCGCGGCGCTGGTCAAGACCCAGGCCGGCGCGGTCCAGAACCAGATCAGTCAGTTGCAGGGCAACAGCAGCAGCAACGGCAGCGGCAACGGCAACGGCAACGGCAACGGCAGCGAAAACAACGGCTACAACCGCAACGGCAGCATTGGGGCGCCGGGCCCCGGCCGCATCGGCGGCAACAGCACGAAGGGCGGCCAGCAGCCTGCACGCCCGGGCGCGCCGCTCGGCCAGGGCGCTATGCCGGGCCACGGTATGCTAGGGGGAATGCGATGAAGCGTCTGATCGTAATGGGTGGGCTGACTGCGGTTTTGCCGCTGTTCGCCGGTTGTGCGGTGTTCGAATCCAGTCCGGTGCCCCCGTCGCCCTCACTGACCGGGGTCAAGGCTCAGAATGCCGCCTGGCATGATGCCATTCATCGCAGCCCCCACGCCGGAACGCCGACCTTCGGGCCCCTGTCCGACGCCGAAAGTGCCGTCCAGAGTGCCGAGGCCCAGCAGCAGGTCAAACATTTCGATAGCCAGTCGCTGACCCAGGCGCAAAAGTCGTTGACGCAGGCAAAGAACGATTGGCAGGCGATCGCGAACAAGAAAAAGCGTAGCGATGATGCCCTGGCCAAGGTGGCCAATGAAGCGCACCGGGCGCAGCGTCTGGCCCAGATCGCGCAATATACGGCGCAGCGCGAGGTCGGGCTGAAGCAGCTCCATCAGTTGCAGGCGCAGCAACGGCAGCAGCAGCAGGCGACAGCGTCTTCAGGTAGCGTCAGCACACAGGATCTCGCCGGCAAGCGCGTGGTTCCCGACATGCTGGGCAGCCTGCATTTCCAGAGCGGTACCGCCCGTCTGACCGAGGCGTCGCATCCGGTCATCGGCCGGCTTGCCAAGCTCGCCAAGGCACATCCGAAGCTCGGTGTGGCGATCTTCGGCTTTACTGACAACAGCGAGCCGCCCGCCAATCGGCTGCAGGCGTTCGTCAATTCCAATCCGAAGCTGAAGCAACAGCATCCGAGCCATAAGCAGAAGGTTCAGGCTTATCATCAAGGCCTGTCCGATGCCCGTGCGCGTGATGTTGCCCAGCTGCTGGTCCAGGCGGGTGTCGACCCGCATCGGATCGGGGCACGGGGCATGGGGGCGACCCATCCAGTGGCGTCGAACGACACGGCCTCGGGCCGCCAGAAGAACGAGCGTGCCGAGGCCGTGATGGTGCCGCTCAAGCACAAGGGCAGCTGATCGCGGCGACGCAGCGGCAGAGGCGGCGAAGGCGTCGCCTCTGTTCACATGGCTGTCGACCTGCCGGCGGCCGGCGTTGCGATCAGGCCTACCGCTGCGGCCGCTATGTGTCGACGGCGACGCGCGGTCCGGGGAGCGGCGATCAGACCGAGCGCACGATGCCGACGGCAAGCCCTTCCAGGGCGAAGCCATCGCGCTCGGGGTCGACCTGGATATCGGCGTACGCCGGGTTCTCCGCCTGCAGGCGTACATGGTTACCGTCGCGCTGGAAGCGCTTCACCGTAACTTCGTCGTCGATCCGGAATACGCCGATCTGACCGTTGCGGATCTCGCCGCCGGTTTTCACCCCGAGCAGATCGCCGTCGAGAATACCGGCGCCAATCATGCTGTCGCCGCGCACGGTCAACAGGTAATCCGCCGGCGCCGAGAACAGGCCGGGCGAGATACTCACGCGGCGCTCCACGTTTTCCACGGCGAGCACGGGCGCCCCCGCAGCTACCCGGCCAATAACCGCCAGGGTATCGCTGCTCTCGGACGGTTCATCGTCGGCGTTGTCGTTGGCCGCCTCCACCAGGCGAATCCCGCGACTGCGCCGTGAGCCGAGTTCGATCACCCCCTTGCGCGCCAGTGTCTGCAGATGCGCCTGCGCGGCATTGGCCGACGCGAAGCCGAGCGCGTCGGCAATCTCCGCCCGTGTGGGCGGGGCGCCGGTACGCTTGAGGGTGGCTCGAATGAAATCGAACACACGTTGCTGCTTGGGTGTGAGCTTTGTCATGCTGTAAATATATCCAGCAACAAGGTGTGCGTAAAGCGTCCCCCTCCATTGACTGCGCCAGGACCGGCCCCTAGATTCATTGATGTTGCGCTGCAACATGCGTGGAACGACTCAATCGGGCTGTACGCCCACAGATCGCCGGAGGGCCGATCATGATCATCCAGGACATCGCATCGAATTTGCATCAGCGTGTTGAATGGGCCGGCCAGGCTTATCGCGGCGTCCGCCGGGCCTGGCGCGATACTCAGCGCGAGGCCATGGCCGTCGTCACGCACAACAGCCGCTCGGTCGCCAATACTGAAATCGGCGCGGCCAAGAATATCTATACCTCCGCCCAGGCGGCGTTTCGGCGCGCCCGGCGGGACGGCCTGCGCAAGGTCGCGCAAAGACCCGGGCGCTATGTGCCGGCCGGGCGCAAGCAGATGGTCGCGGCCTATCGCGCCACGCTGAAGCTTCTTGACCGAACCCGTTCGGAACTGACCGAGGTCGCCAGCGGCGGCTATCAGCAGATCACCGCGCAATTGGCCGGCTCGGCGGAGCCGTCGAGCGAGCAGGGCAAACGGTCTCCCGGGGCCGCACGCAAGCGCCCGGCGAAGCGTTCCGCCGAGGCGGATGCCGGAGCGGCCAAGTCCCGGCGTACGACCCGCAAGCCCACGTCGCCGCCGACCGCGACCTGAGCCGGCAACGGCACCGTTCCGTGAACGGCCGGCGGGCTCGTGAAACGGACCCGCCGGTTGCTCGCGGCGCGTGCTGCAGCGCCCGATCCCGGCACAGGCCGCGGTCGCATGCGCTTGCCGATGTCAACCGGGCTTCGAATCCAACGCAGGCGCTCAGCTTGCGCGCTGGTCCATATCCCGCTCGATCATCGCATAGGCGGAATGGTTGTGGCTGGACGAGAAGTCGGCCGACTCAGCGACGTCAGAGCAGGGCTCCCGCGGCGAGTGCCGCGGGATGCGTTTGCCGATGTCAACCGGACTTCGAATCGATCGGAGGCAGTCAGCTTGCGGGCAGGTCCTTGTCGCGTTCGATCATCGCGTAAGCCGAATGGTTGTGGCTGCATGAGAAGTCGGTTGTCTCGGCCACTTGAGCAGGGCTCCCGCGGCGAGTGCGCGGGATGCGTTTGCCGATGTCAACCGGACTTCGAATCGACCGGAGGCAGTCAGCTTGCGGGCAGGTCCTTGTCGCGTTCGATCATCGCGTAAGCCGAGTGGTTGTGGATGGATTCGAAGTTCTCCGACTCCACCCGATAACTGCGGAAACGATCGTCGTCGTTCAGCCGCGTGGCGATATCGCGAACCACATCCTCGACGAACTTCGGATTTTCGTAGGCCCGCTCAGTTACCGCCTTCTCGTCGATGCGCTTCAGGATGCCGAACAATTCACAGGAGCCTTCGGATTCCGCGATGTCGATCAGCTCCTCGGCCCAGAAAAAGGCATTCGCCTTGACGCGGATCGTCACCAGCGATCGCTGGTTGTGGGCGCCATAGTCGGAGATATCCTTCGAGCAGGGACAAAGCGTGGTGACCGGCACCTTGACCTCGACATGCATGTCGGTGTGCCCGTCGACCCGATCGCCGATGAAGGTGACTTCGTAGTCCATGACCCCCTTTTCGCCCGTGATCGGTGCGTACTTGTCGACGAAGTACGGGAAGGTCATCTCGATGTGGCCGTTGTCGGACTCAAGCCGCTCGGTCATCTCGCCGAGCATGGTCTTGAACGATTCGAGCGTGATCTGGTGTTCGTGGGCGTTGAGGATCTCCACGAAGCGCGACATGTGCGTGCCCTTGAACTCATGGGGCAGATTCACGTACATGCCGAATGTGGCAACCGTGGACTGATGGCCGCCAACACGCTGGGCGATCGACACCGGATGCCGGATATCGCAGATACCCACTTTGTTGATGGCCAGGTTGCGGGGGTCGGCCCGGCCCTGGACGTCTTCGATATCCTCGGCCGCGGCGCGGCCGTGGCCGCGCGGGCCGAGCGCATCGGCATGAGTAGCAGATTTTGCGGTCGTGCTCATTGACTGTTCGTGCTCGGGGAAAGAGAGGCTGCCGGGACGGGGCTCGTGAGCGGGATCCCGGCGTCGTCTCCGGGCGGGACGCCCGCGACGAAGTTACCAATATGACAATAAAGCTAAACAGAAAAAAAACAAGTCTGCTGTGGGGCGGGCGATCAGCCCGGCGGCCACTGGAAGCCGCGTCCGCCCAGTACGTGCAGATGCATGTGGAACACGGTCTGGCCCGCTGCTTCGCCGTTATTCATCACCAGCCTGAAGGCGTCCCCGTAGCCTTCGTCGCGTGCCACGCGGCGCGCCACAAGCATCAGGTGGCCGAGCAGTTCGCCGTCTTCCGCCTCGGCATGAGCCAGCATCGCGATCGGCTTTTTGGGGATCACGAGTACGTGGAGCGGCGCCTGGGGGTTAACGTCGCGAAAGGCCAGACACTGATCGTCCTCGAACACGATGTCGGCTTCGATCTCGCGGTTGATGATCTTGCCGAAGATAGTCTCGCTCATAGTGTCACCGATTCGGGCATGGGGGGAACTATTCTGTCAGATGGGGGCGGGTGTCGGCAGGTATTGGCGTGGCCGCTCGCTTAGCCTAACGTAGTGTGCCAGATGAGCAGGGCACCGGTTCCAAACAGAGAGCGATAATTGATGAAATATCTGGTCACCGGTGCGACCGGCTTTATCGGACGGTTTCTGGTGGCGCGCCTGTTGGCGCGTCGCTCGGCGACCGTCTACGTGCTCATGCGTCGGGCCAGCGCGGGGAAAATGGAGGCCCTGCGCGAGGCGCTGGGCGCCGATTCGGAGCGCCTGATTCCGGTCTGGGGCGACATCACGCGGGAGGGCGTGGTCAATGCGGCCGCGCGCGCCGAGCTGGCCGGCACCATCGATCATGTTTTTCATCTGGCCGCGGTGTACGACATGAACATGAGCGATGCCCAGGCCGATCGCGTCAATAGCGGCGGTACGGCCAACATGGTGGCGCTGGCCCATGCTTTGGCCAACGAGAGCCGCCGCAAGCCGGTGTTCCATCACATGTCTTCGGTGGCGATCGCCGGTGCCGACTATGAAGGCGTGTTCAGCGACGACATGTTCGATGTCGGCCAGCAGCTGGAGCACCCTTACTACCGTACCAAGTTCCAGTCCGAGGCGATCGTGCGCGAGCACGCGCAGGTGCCGTGGAAGGTGTATCGGCCGGGCATGGTGGTCGGCGATTCCAGGACCGGTCAGATCGACAAGGTCGACGGGCCATACTATTTTTTCCCGGCGATCAAGGCGCTGCGCGACCGCTTGCCGAAATGGCTGCCGCTGCTGGGCATCGAGGGCGGCCTGATGCCGGTGGTCCCGGTGGATTACGTGGCCGAGGCCATGGCGCACATCGCCCACAAGCGCTCGGGCCATGGCAAGGCCTATTTCCTGATCCAGCCCGATCCGCCGACGGCCGGTGCGATGCTGAAGACTTTCGTGCGCGCCGCACACGGCCCCGATGTCATCCACAACCTGCCCAGCCAGCAGTGGTCGGCGGCCACCGAACGCCAGGTCAAGCAACTCGCCGGGCGTCTGCCCTTGGCCGGCTGGCTCGAAAAGCGTCTTTCAAAGACCCTGGGCGTGCCGTTGTCGATCCTGGGCTACATCAACAACCGCGCGATTTTCGATGATGCCAATACGCGCGCGGCGCTGGCCGGCAGCGGGATCCGATGTCCGAAACTGCCGGATTACGCCGAGACGCTCTGGCGCTACTGGGAGATGCATATCGACTGCGACGTCGAGGTGCCGGCCACGCTGGTGCGGCGTGTTTCGGGCCGAGTGGTGGTGATCACCGGGGCGTCCAGCGGCATCGGCTTCATGACTGCGAAGAAGATGGCGCGGGCCGGTGCAACCGTGTGCATGATCGCGCGTAATCCGGACAAGCTCGAAGAGACCCGGGCCATTGTCGAGCGCATGGGTGGGCGGGCCTTCGCCTATTCCTGCGATCTGTCGCGTCTGGAGGCGATCGACGAATGCACGGCCACGATCCTGCGCGATCATCGGCACGTGGATATTCTCATCAACAACGCCGGCCACTCGATCCGGCGTGCGGTGTTCGAGTCGTTGGGACGCTTCCACGATTACGAACGCACCATGCAGCTCAACTATTTCGGCGCGATCCGGATGATCTTCAATCTGCTGCCCTCGATGGCCAAGCGCCGGGCGGGGCATATCATCAATATCTCGTCGATTGGCGTGCTGACGAACGCGCCGCGGTTCTCGGCTTATGTGGCCTCCAAGGCCGCCCTGGATGCCTTCTCGCGCTGTCTATCGCCCGAGGTGGCCTCGCGCAACATCGACCTGACCACGATCTACATGCCGCTGGTGCGCACCCCCATGATTGCGCCGACCAAGCTTTACGACTATGTCCCGGCGCTCACGCCCGAACAGGCCGCCAACATGATCGTGGCCGCCGTCATCGATCGGCCCAAGAGCATCGCCTCGCCGCTGGGTACCACCGCCCAGGTCAGCTATGCCGTGTGGCCGAAGCTCAACGACTTTGTGCTGCACAAGGCCTTTCACATGTTCCCGTCGTCCCGGGCTTCGCGCGGTTACGCCGGGCGCAACGCCCAACCGGAAAAGCCCGACATTCGCGCGCGGTTGCTGGCCGCCATTCTGCCCGGCCCCTACTGGTAAAAAAAAACCGCCTTTCGGCGGTTTTTTATTGGTGCGCATAGCGGCCGCTCAGTAGTCGTCGTCGCCGTTGCGCAGGCCGCGCCGCTCGGCCACTGCGTGTGCCAGTTCCTCGAGCAGCGTCTGCGTATCTTCCCAGCCGAGACAGGCATCGGTGATCGATACGCCGTAGTCCGGTTTCACGCCCGGCACCAGTTTCTGGTTGCCTTCCCGCAGATGCGATTCGATCATTACGCCGAAGATCGCCCGGCTGCCGGCGGCAATCTGGCCCGATACGTCGTCGCCGACCTCAAGCTGCTTTTTGTGCTGTTTGCGACTGTTTGCGTGCGAAAAATCGATCATCACGCGGGCGGGCAGGTCGGCCTGGCCGAGCTGGGCCACGGCGCCGGCCACCGAGTCCGCATCGTAGTTCGGCCCGTTATTGCCGCCACGCAGAATCAGGTGACTGTCGGCGTTGCCAGCGGTGGCAAAGATCGCCGACCGGCCTTCCTTGGTCAGTGACAGGAAGTGATGCGGGTGACCGGCCGCGCCCACGGCGTCGACCGCAATCTTGATCGAGCCGCCGGTGCCGTTCTTGAAGCCGACCGGGCAGGACAGCCCCGAGGCCAGCTCGCGGTGCCCCTGCGATTCGGTGGTCCGTGCGCCGATTGCGCCCCAGGACACCAGATCCGCCAGATATTGCGGCGTAATCAGGTCGAGAAATTCCACGCCGGCGGGTATGCCCTGGTCGGCCAGCTGCGAGAGCAGGTTACGGGCCAGACGCACGCCCTTGTTGATCTTGAACGAATCATCCAGATCCGGGTCGTTGATCAGACCCTTCCAGCCGACGGTCGTGCGCGGTTTCTCGAAATAGACGCGCATGACGATCAGCAGCTCGCCCGCGTACTTCGAGCGGGCTTGTTTGAGTTTCTCGGCGTATTCGAGGGCGGCGTCCACATCATGAATCGAGCAGGGGCCGACCACGACCACCAGGCGGTCGTCCTCGCCGGCGAGGATCTTCTGAACCCCGGATCGGGCCTCGAAGACCGTGTTGGAAGCAGCCTCCGAGACAGGCAGCTCGGCCAGCAAGGCCTCGGGCGAGATCAATTCCTGAATGCCTTTGATACGCAGGTTGTCGGTTTCGTGTTTCATGGCCCTAATCGCGGTAAAAACGGCGCTCTGAGCGAGCCCGGCGAGTCTAGCAGACCTGTGCCGCGCAGACCGGGCTGTACTTGCCCGGCACGCCGCTCCGGCTGCGGTGCCGGAGCGGCGGCGCTTTCGTGTCGTGGCCTGGGCCGGGTAGGGGCGCAACCGCGCGAGGGCGCGGCCGGCAGACAATGTGGCCGGCCGCGCCTGCGCTTACGCGGTCGTGAATGCCGCGTCCGCGACGCGGAATCGATCCACCGTCTGTCGCAGTTCGCCGGCCTGATCCTTGAGCGACTGCGAGGCGGCCGAGGCCTGTTCCACGAGGGCCGCGTTCTGCTGGGTCACCTCGTCCATCTGGGTGACGGCCTGATTGACCTGCTCGATGCCGCGCGATTGCTCGGTCGATGCGGTCGAGATCTCGGACATGAGCGTGCGCGTCTGCTCGACGTGTTCGCCCAGCGTATCCATGGAGGAGCTCGCCTGATCGACACGCTCGGCCCCCGTATGAGCGCAGGATACCGAGCGCTCGACCAGGCCGGAGATGTTCTTGGCGGCATCGGCGGAGCGGTGGGCCAGCTTGCGAACTTCGCTGGCCACGACGGCGAAGCCGCGACCGTGCTCGCCGGCACGTGCCGCCTCGACCGAGGCGTTGAGCGCCAGTAGGTTGGTCTGGAAGGCGATGTCGTCGATCAGTGTGGTGATCTGCGAGATTTCGTCGGCGCCCTGCCGGATCTCGCTCATTGTGTTGACCACTTCGCCGATCAGGCGCCGGCTGTCTTCCAGTGCATGGCTGCTCTTGGTGGCGAGCTCGCTGGCGTTGCTGGCGTGATCGGCGTTGTTGGATACGGTAGAGGTGAGCTCTTCCATGCTCGCCGCGGTTTCCTCCAGCGACGCGGCTTGCTGCTGGGTCCGCGTCGACAGGTCGGCGTTGCCATCGGCGATCTCGCCGGCCGCACTGTCTATAGATTCGCTGCCCTGGCGAATGCGCGCGATCATGGCGGCCAGGTCGCGGCGCATGGCTTCCATGCTGGCCATGAGGCTGTTGGCGTGGCGCTTGGCGATCTCGGTGGATTGACTGAGGTCGCCGGTCGCCATGCGATCGAGCTGGCGGCGTGCCTCGTAGGTCTCACCGCCCAGTTCGCGATAAATGTTGCGGGCGATGACGATGAAAATCAGCATGATAATCAGGGTGAAGCCGCCGAGCGTGGCGCTGTAACGGATCAATTCGCTCACGAATGTCGCGTGCAGATCATCGATGTAGACCCCGGCCGCGATATCCCAGCCCCAGGGCTTGAATTGCGTGACATAGCTCAGCTTCGGCAATTCCGGCCCGGTTTTGCTGCGTTGCGATGAATAGTAGACGTAGCCTGCGCCGTTCTTGCTGGCGGCGTCGCTGAGCTGGCGGTAGACGTGAACGCCGTTGACGTCCTTATAGTCGCCCATGTTCTGGCCAGCCTTGTGGCGCGGGTGCCAGATGATGTTGTCGTCGGAGTCGAAGACGAAAACATAGTCTTTGTGGTTGGCGCCAAAGCGCATGTTCGACAGGGCCTGGATCGCCCGCTGCTTGGCCTGCTTTTCGCTCATTTCGCCATTGGCGGCGCGTTTTTCGAAACCGGCGATCATGGTTTCGGCCATGGTCACGGTGTTACGCAAACCCGCCTTTCGGGAGGAATAGATTTCCGAGCGCACGTTGTGGCCGAATATTGCCACGATGCCGATGGCCAGCAAGAGCAGAAAAATCAGCGCAATGCCAATCTTGTACTTGAGCGGCCAACCGCGGGCGACCGTGGGTTCGCCCTCGGTGTGTGGTGTGCCGCGGTCAGCCTCGTCAGAGACTGGGTTGATCGCGAGATCCCATTGGGTTGTAGCCATTCATCTCCCCTTCGCCTTGCCGATGCAATATGTTCGATGCCACGTAATACATCGGCGGTACGGCGCGCGACTTGAGCGGGCCGTACCGGGCGAAAAGCAGGACGGGGGCGATATCGGTCGGGTCGGCGGATTGGCCGGGTCGGGTGGTATCTCGTTCAGCCATGACAAGCGCCTGATGCGCGAGTGTGGCGCCGAACAAGGCAGCCTTTCGCATGCACGGCCGACGCCCTGTATCCGCGACTAACGCCGGGCGACCAGCCGATACAGGAGTAGCAGAATGACCGCCCCGAGAATGGCGATGATGAAACTGCCGATATTGAATCCGGTCACGCCGCCGAAGCCGAGTATGCCGCCGATGAAGCCGCCGATCACCGCGCCGACGATACCGATGACGATGGTGACGATGATGCCGCCGGGGTCGTCGCCGGGCATGATCAGTTTCGCGATGGCGCCGGCGATCAGGCCGAATATGATCCAGGCAATAATGCCCATGGCTGCGGTTTCCTTGGCAACGGTTCGAGTGGCCTGGCCACTTTGGGCCCGGAGCGATACGGGCGCAAGCCGCGATCAGCCGCCGCGTCGGTAGCGTGCCTTGGCGCGTCGGCCCTTGGCCGCCAGCACCGGGCGCAGCGCGCGCGGCAGGGCTGGAAACAGGCTGCCGAGGGTGGTCATGATGCGGGTCGAGGTGGGGCGGGTGCGTTCCACGCGTCCGTCGGCGATGCAGTCGAGCACCAGGTCGGCGATCTGTTCGGGCGTGCTCATGGGTTGTGAGAACGTCAGGTCGGTGACGGCGTCAATGTCGGCGAGAATGAAATCGGTCGCGATCGGCCCGGGCGAGACCACCGACACGCACACGCGCGTGCCGCGGCATTCCTCGGCCAGCGCATAGGTCAGCGTTCGCAGGCCGGCCTTGGTCGCCGAATAGGTGGCACTGCCGGGCACCGGCATGCGCCCGGCTACCGAGCCGACGTTGACGATCGCGCCGCGCGCGGCGGCGCGCAGATGGGGCAGGGCAGCGCGCGACAGCACCACCGGCGCGCGCAGATTCACATCCACCATCGTGGCCAGATGAGCCGCGCTCTGGTCGGCGAAATCGCCGCGATGATGGGCGCCGGCATTGTTGATCAGGACATCCAGCCCGCCGAGCGCGGCAACCGCGCTTTCAACCAACTCGACGCAAGCGCCCGGCGTGGCCACATCCGCGGGGCAGGCGATGGCGCCAATCTCATCGGCAACGTGCTGCAGGCGATCGGCACGGCGTGCGGCGACCACCACGCGCGCGCCGGCCGCCGCGAGTTGTCTCGCCACGGCTTCGCCGACGCCCGAGGACGCGCCGGTGACCAGCGCCCGCCGGCCGCGCAAATCGTGGGCGGCGCTCATTCCACCGTGTGCATGGAGCGGCGATGGCTCGGTCGCCCGAACCAGTCGTCGAGCTTGGCCGTGGCCCGGCGCCGCACGCCGGCGTCGATATATTGCGAGATGGTGGCCACGGCGAGCGTGAGCGCCCCGAGATCGTCGGTGAAGCCATAGCCGACCAGCCAGTCGGGAATGGCGTCGAACGGCAGGATGAAATAAGCGAGCGCGCCGTAGGCCGTCGCCCTGGCCCAGCCCGGTGTATCCGGTCGTTGGGCGGCATAGTGCAGCCAGAGCGCTTTTTCCAGCAGCTCGTAGCCGGCGCGTTTGAATACCCGCGACATCTTGGTCCAGAAGCGCGTCTCGGAATACTGGCCGGCGTAGGCGCGCAGCGCGTCGGGCGTATCGGGCGCGCCGGTTTGCGGATCGTCGCGGCGGTGCGATCGGAACCAGGCCATTGATACAACTCCTTCGCCGGTGGCGGCGATCAGGCGGCGTGGCTACGGGGCAGGAAGCTCTCGGCCTGGGCCCGCGCCCAGGCGGTTTCATAGCGCCCGCGAGTGGCCGGCGCCACGAGCAGTTCACCCGTCTTGAGGAAACGATACACCTGATCGGCGCTCTGAATCTCGGAATCGCGCGTGCGCCGGCACAGATGCTCCGGCGCAAGTTGGGCCGGATGATCGAGCCCGACCGTGGCCACCACTTCCTGCATCGCCGCCACTGTGGCCTTGTGAAAATGATAGACGCGCTCGGCTTTCTCCGGCACGACCACCGCGCGTTGGCGCCAGGGGTTCTGCGTGGCCACGCCGGTCGGACAGCGGTCGGTATGACAGGACTCGGATTGCACGCAGCCGACCGCGAACATGAAGCCGCGCGCCGAATTGCACCAGTCCGCGCCCAGCGCCATGTTGGACGCCATGCGAAAGCCCGACGTGATCTTGCCGGAGGCCCCGATCTTGATGCGCTCGCGCAGGCCGGCGCCCACCAGCGTGTTATGCGCCCAGACCAGGCCCTCGCGCAGCGGCGTGCCGACGCTGTCGACCAGTTCCAGTGGCGCCGCGCCGGTGCCGCCCTCGGCGCCGTCGACGACGATGAAATCCGGCGTGATACCGGTCTTGAGCATGGCCTTGGCCAGACTCATGAACTGCCAGCCGTGGCCGATGCACAGCTTGAAGCCGACCGGTTTACCGCCGCAGCCCTCGCGCAGATCGGCGATGAATTCCATCATCTCGATCGGGGTGGAGAACGCCGTGTGATAGGGCGGCGAGTTGCAGGTCTGACCGACCGGTACGCCACGTGCCTCGGCGATCTCCTGGGTGACTTTGCGGCCCGGCAGCACGCCGCCGTGGCCGGGCTTGGCGCCCTGCGACAGCTTGATCTCGACCATCTTGACCTGGTCGTCGCTGGCGCGATCGACGAACTGAGCGCGATCGAAGGCGCCATCACGGGCTCGGCAGCCGAAATAACCGCTGCCCAGTTCCCAGATCAGATCGCCGCCGAATTCCTTGTGATGGCGCGAGATCGAGCCTTCCCCGGTGTCGTGGGCGAAGCCGCCGAGCGCTGCGCCCTTGTTGAGCGCGCGAATGGCGTTGGCTGAAAGCGAGCCAAAGCTCATCGCGGAAATATTGAGCGTCGAGGCGGCGTAGGGACGGCTGCAGTCCGGGCCGCCGATATGCACGCGCGGCGGCGTCTCGGCCGGCGCACGCGCCGCTATGGAATGTGCCAGCCACTCGTGACCTTCGGCGTAGACGTCGAGTTCGGTACCGAACGGATCGGCGTCGTTGGCGCCTTTGGCTCGGGCATAGACCTGGCTGCGTGCCTCGCGGGAAAACGGGGTGGCCTCGGTGTCGGATTCGATCAGATACTGACGGATCTCGGGCCGGATCGATTCGAAGAACCAGCGAAAATGCGCGAGCAGCGGATAGTTGCGCAGCAGTGTGTGTTGGGCCTGCAGGAGATCGTGCAGGCCGATGGCGAGAAGCAGGCCCGATACGATGAAGAACCACGCGAAATAGCGCGGTGCCACGAAGGTCAGGCCGGCGAAAACGCCGGTCGCCACGAAGGCCGCAACCAGTCCTGTATAGCGCATTAGCGAGCGGTGATACGTCGATTATCGATCAACTAGACTAGTCCGTGTCTCGCTGACCTGTCACCTGCCTTCGCGACCTGGAATCGAGAGGATGCGACTCAGGTCTGGCAGATAGGACAGAAGAAGGTGCTGCGCTGGCCGATCACCTCGCGCCGGATGGGCCCGCAGCCGCGCGGACAGGGCCGGCCTTCGCGGCCGTAAGCGGCCAGTGACAGCTGAAAATAGCCGGTATCGCCATCCACGCCGATGTAATCGCGCAGCGTCGTGCCGCCCACCGCGATCGCCTCGCCGAGCACGCGTTTGATGGCGACGGCGAGTGCCTCGTAGCGCGATGCGCTGATGCGTCCGGCCGCGCGGCGTGGATGAATGCCGGCCGCGTGCAGCGCTTCCGAGGCATAGATATTGCCGACGCCGACCACCACCGTGGCATCCATGATGAAAGCCTTGACCGCGGTCCGCCGGCCGGACGAGCGCGTCTTCAGCCAGGCGCCGTCGAAATCGTCCGACAACGGCTCGGGGCCGAGCCGTGCCAGCAGCGGGAACGCCTGCGGATCGCCCGTGAGCCAGAACAGGGAGCCGAAGCGGCGGGCATCGTTGAAGCGCAGTGTCGTATCGTTTTCGAGCACGATATCGACATGATCGTGCGTTTGCACCGGCGTATCGGCCGGCACCACCCGCAGTCGGCCGGACATGCCGAGATGCAGGCAGACATGCCCGGTATCGGCGGCGAACAACAGGTATTTGGCGCGGCGACGAACGCCGTGAATCATCTGGCCGGGCAGGTCGCACGCCAGCGCCGCCGACACCGGCCAGCGCAACTGCGGCTGGCGGACGATCACCGTGCGCACACGTTGGCCGGCCACATGCGGTTCCACGCCCGCGCGGGTGGTTTCGACTTCGGGGAGTTCGGGCATGCCGATATTCTGGCATGAGCCGCGCGCAAGAGCAGGCGATTGCCTGCTTGTCGACCCGTCGATGCGCGCAGTACAAGTGCGGTTCGGTTCGAGACGACGGGCGTGGTTGATCGGGTAGGCGAACGGTTCCTTTGAGGCTGCGGATAAAAATCGTCGTCGATCAATGCCGCCGAGACGTCAAAGTCCGGGATGCCGGATCTCGAGCAGCGGGCCGATGCGATTGCCGGCCAGGTGATAGTCCACGCCGAGTGCCGGATCGCGCAGGATCAGGTTGGGGGCGCGTTCGATGATGTCGAGATGGCGCGGCGGGCTGTGTTCGAACACGAGCGTGACGCGCGCCAGGCGCTGGCGGCTTTGGTTGGCCGGCACGACGGTCAGCGCCCGGGCGCGCTGCCAGGCCTGCCGCGTCGCCGCGACGGCCGCCGCGCTGCGCTGACCGGCCGGTTGGGCGTGCCAGTCGCCATGCGTGTCGCGATCCAGCGTGAAATGCGGCAACACCAGTTTCTTGAGTTGTCGATGTGGCGGCACCAACGCCGGCGAGATCCAGTGCGTCCAGCCCCATTGCAGACCGGACAGATCCGGCAGGGCGGCGATCAGCAGATCGTGCGGCGTGCGGACATAGCGGCTGCCCGGGCTCGGGCCGCGTCCGCCGATATCGATCGGTGTCTGCCGGTTGAACTGCACCACCAGCGCCGGGTTCTTCAGGCCGGTGGTTGCCGGGTCGATGGCATCGGGCGCATAGCGATGCCGGGCATGCCGGCCGAGCAATGACAGCACGGCCTGTAGATGCAGCCGGTCGACCGGGGCGTCGACCGGCGCGGTGAGATGCCAGGGGGCCTGCGGGCCATCGCGCTGGAGCATGATCAGGTCGCTGCCGTGGCGGACGCGGATGCGGGCGACCCGGGTCGGCGCGAGTGTGCTGATGCGCGGGGGCTGGGTCGTGCGCGGGCCGGGCGGCGCCCGGTAGGACCACCACAACGTGGCGGCGAGGCCCGCCAGCACCAGCAGCAGAATCGCGATCAGGGCGAGGCGTCTCCTCATCGGCGTCGCCGCCACCACCAGCGCGCCACACCGAACCCGAACAACGTACCCGGCAGGCCGACCACGAACACCCACCAGAACGTGGAAAGCCGCGCCGGCGCCATCTGCAGATGCGCGCCCGGCGCCTTGGGCACGTCGACGGCGATCTGGGCGTCACGGCCGGCCAGCCATTGGAAGATGGCGAGTGCCAGCGTGCGATTACCCAGGTCAGGCAAGTGCCCGTTGTCCATGAAATCGCTGTCGGCGACGACGACTGCGCGTTGTTGATCCGGGTCGCGCGCGGGCTGGTTCGGCGCGCCGGGTTGCGGCCGGCTCAGTGCCAGGCCGAAGGTCAGTGGTCCCGCGCGATCGCCATGATCGGGCTGGAAACTGATGCTGCCGCGGTCGAGTGAGCCGGTCTCGAGCCAGCTTCGGGCCGGCGAGCGCAGAAATGCCTGCGAGTGCCAGGACGAGTTCGCCAGCGGCGACAGCGCGCCAGCGAAGGCGAAAACGGTGATCTGCTTCAGGTTCGCGGTGATCGGCGTGTCCGGGTAGTTGGCGACCAGCGCCATCGCCGGGCTGCCGGTGCCGAGCTTGCGGAAGTCCGGATAGACGAGTGTGCCGTCGAGCCAGTGGATGCCGAGATCCTGGGCCAGCGGCGTCAGACCGTAGCGTGGCCCCGGGTCGTCCGCCCAAAGCAGGTTGCCGCCCCGCTTGACGTAGGCGCGGATCATGTTGATCTCGCCCGGTAGCAGGTCGTGTTGCGGCGAGGCGATCACCAGTACCGCGGTGTTGTCCGGAATGGCGCCGGCCTTGACCAGATTCACCTGCCGGACCTTGAGGCCCTGGTTGTCGAGCGCGGCGGCCAGTTTGGAATAGCCGGCGGTGGTTTTCGCGTCCGGGTCGCGCTCGCCGTGGCCGGTCAGGAACACGATCCACTTCGTGCCGCCCGGCGACAGCCGCTGCAACGCATGGGTCACGCTGGCTTCCGAATAATCGGTGAGTGTCTGTTGCCGGCCGTGGTACCGCACGACCACGGCGCCGTCCTGGCCGATGCCGAGCCTGCGCACGGTCGTCGGATGCCGGGCCGGGTCGGCGAAGTGCAGGTGGATGCGGGGCGACGCCCGGGTATAGCGGGCCAGTTGCTGGCGCACATCGTGGCGTTGTGGTCCGGGGTAGATATACGCGCTGAAATCGATCGGGCCGTCGTCGAGCGCGCCGATCACGCGCTGGCTGGCCGAGGTCAGGCTGTTGCGATTGCCGGCGGTCCAGTCGGTGGTGACGGCATAGCGCTGGGCCAGCCAGCCCGCGGCCACAGCCACCAGCGCGATCAGAAGCATGGTCAGGTAGGTGCTTGCGCGCATGCCCGGCGTCTCAGCGTCGTTCGGCGTCGAGACGCACGATGGTCAAGGCCAGGAAGGCGACGATGAAGATCGCGAAGTACAGCACGTCGGCCGAGGAAACGAGGCCGTGCAACAAGGTGTCGTCGTGGCCGATGGGCGAAATACCGCCAGCGAGTCTGCCGATATCGAGCGTGGCGCCGAACACGCTCGGATGCCAATCGATACTGGCCACGGCATAAATCAGCCACAGCAGCATGAGGGCCGCCAGGCTGATCACGGCGGCCAATGTGGGTTCGCGAGTCAGCGCCGAGGTGAACAGACCGAGCGCGGCGAACGCGCCCATCACCAGCCAGAGGCCGAGCAGGCCGGCGGCGATCACGCCCCAGTCCAGCGGCGTGAACAGGATCAATGTGGCGGGCAGCGTGCCGACCAGGAGCGCGCTCAGCGTGAGATAGCCCATCATGCCGGCGAACTTGCCCAGCACCAGCTCGGTGGCGGAGGCCGGCGCGGCCAGCAGCAGTTCCAGCGTGCCGTTCTTTCGTTCCTCGGCGAACGCCCGCATCGTCAGCAGCGGCACCACCAGCAACATAATGAGGGTGGTAAAGCGAAACAGGCCGGCACCGACCATTTCGGAGACGCCGTCGTAGGCATCGAGATGTTGCGGGTTGAGCGAGATATCGGTCAGCGACATCACGAACAACACGCCGGCCAGCAACTGGGTGAAGCCGAGCAACGCCCAGGCCAGCGGCGAGGCGAACAGCCGCGTCGCCTCCAGCCGCGCGATCGCGAGCGCGCCGCTCATGACGCGGCCCTGCCGGTGTCGTCGCCGGCACTGATCACGCGCATGAAGCGTTCCTCCAGGCTGGTCGGCCGGGCGGCCAGCATCTGCAGGCCCCAACCGTGGGCCACCGCGTGTTCGGCCAGGGCGACGCGGATATCGTGGCCGTCGGTTGGGCGGATCAGCCAGCGGCCATTGCCGGCTTCGCGCACGTCGGCCACATCCGGAAGGGCGGCCAGGGTGGCGGCGTCCGGGCCGTGCGCGAGGCCGATTTCCAGCCAGCTCGCATCGGCGGCCAGCTCTGCGCGGCTGGCCGACAATGCCAGCCGGCCGCGGTCGACGATCACGATGTGCGACGCCACGGCCTGGATCTCGCCCAGGATATGGCTGGAAATGATGACGCTGTGTTCGCGGCTCAAGCGGCCGATCAACGCGCGCACGCCGATCAGCTGAGACGGGTCCAGCCCGGCGGTCGGCTCATCGAGGATGAGCACATCCGGGCGATGCACGATCGCCTGGGCCAGGCCTACGCGCTGGGCATAGCCCTTCGACAGTGCGCCGATGAGCCGGCGGCCGACATCGGTCAGGCCGCAATCGATCTTGGCGGCCTCGATCGCTGCCGCGCGCCGCGCGCGCGGGAGGCCATGCAGCCGGGCCGCAAAGCGCAGATATTCGTCGACCGTAAGCTCGGGGTAGACGGGCGGCCGTTCGGGCAGATAGCCGAGATGTCGCTTGGCCGCGCGCGGGTTGTCCGCCAGGTCCGCGCCGGCAATCGCCACGCGGCCCGCGCTGGGTGCGAGCGTGCCCGCAAGCATGCGCAGGATCGTGGTCTTGCCGGCGCCGTTGGGCCCGAGTACACCCAGCACGTCGCCCGCGGCGAGCCTCAGTTCAATATCGGCGACCACGCGCCGGCCGCCGTAATCGCGCGCCAACCCCTGCGCCGACAACAGCCAATCGCTTTCCATGTCTCCTCGCCAAGCAGCGAGCCGGCACACCCACAGGCCATGGCTCAAAGATCGCCAGTCTAACCAAAGGCCGGGCCGGCGGGCTGTTACGTCACGGAAAAGGCTGGGGCCGGACACGAAAAAGCCGGCGCGAGGCCGGCTTTTCCTGCAAGCAATCGCGATGCGGTTACTTGATCTTGGCTTCCTTGAAGACCACGTGCTTGCGCGCCTTCGGGTCGTACTTCTTCATCTCGAGCTTGTCGGGACTGTTCCGCTTGTTCTTGTACGTGGTGTAGAAGAACCCGGTGTCCGCGGTCGAGACCATGCGAATTTTTTCGCGCATTATGGAACCTCTGATTTATTCGTACACGGATCGCGTCTGAGTCTCGAGCCGTTCGTCTGTGAGGCGCCCGGCGAAGCGCCGTGGCAGGACCCACGGTCGAGACGGGCAACGCTGCAGGCGGGCGGCTCGGGCCAGACCCTTCGGGCCGGCTTTGCGCGCGCGTCTGAGCAGCGTCATTCGTCGTTCATTTACTGTAAAGTAAACCTCTCTCCTCATTCCTCGCCAGACGCGCGCGCAAAGCCGGCGCGACCGCGTACGAATGAATCAGAGGTTCCTAAACCTTCTCCCCGCGCTTACGCAGATCGGCAAGCACGCTTTCGATGCCTTGACGGTCGATGATACGCATGCCCTTGGATGAAACCCGAAGACGCACATAGCGTTGTTCGGCCTCAACCCAGAAACGGTGCCAGTGCAGATTGGGCACAAAGCGCCGCTTGGTCTTGTTGTGGGCGTGCGAAACGTTGTAACCGGTAATCGGCTTTTTGCCGGTTACCTGACAAATCTGGGACATGCTTGATCTCCTGGTCGCGCGCAAGTCGGCGTCGGCGAGCCGCGTATTTAAGCATTTAACGCATCGGCGTACAACCGCCGCCGCGCAGTTTTTTTCCGGGCAACGGAAACACCCCGCGAGGCGGGGTGTTCCGGACCGTCGCAGGCGGATGCGGCGGCCGAGCGTGCAGTCTACAACCTAGAAGGTGTAGCGCACGCCAACATTGACTTCGTTGTGGAAGTCCTGGTTGTTCGAGCCGATGTTCAGGTCCGAACGATCGTAACCCGCGGTCAGGGCGTAATGCTGATCCGGGTCGAGGTAACCGACCAGTTGCACGCCATACTTGAAGCCGTCCGGCTTGCCGTAGTCCACGCCGTCAACGGACAGTTCGCCGTAGTCGACATAAGTGGCGTGCGGATTGATCTCGACCTGCGGGGCGACCATCCAGCGCAGCCCGGCCGTGAGGCCGAAGCCCGTGCCGGTGACGTCCCGGGTGCCGACGGTGTTGTAAAGACCCAGGCGCTCGTAGTTCACGGTGCCGTAGTAGCCAATACCCGTGCCCTTGCGGCTGCCGTAGTCGTAGAAGCCCTGGGCACCCACGCCGAAGAACGCGCGGTTCACGTCCTCGCCGCTGTGATCGACGTCCAGACGGTCGTAGCCGCCCTGGACGATTATGTGGGACGGCAGCTGGTAGGAGCCCCGGAAGCCGAAGCCATTGAAGTCGTGCCCGGCGCCGGCGAGGTGGCCGGTCGGGATGTAATCACCCTGAAGATATGTGTAACCCGGGCCATCGGTTTGTGTCGTGGACGTCAGAAAACTCGGCGCCGCCATGGCAGAGGCGGCGGGGAGCATCGTGGCGCCCAGGATAAATGCGGCTTTTTTCATTTCTTTCTCCAAACTTAACAATCAGATAGGGGGATCCGATCGCCGGAGACATTATGAAGCCGCGGCTAAATTGTCAATAAAAAATTAAACAATCATTACGATAGCGTTTTGTGTATTTTACATCATTCCTCGCTCGGCGAGGCTGGTCGTCGCTTCGCGGGCGAGGATGACGTGGTCCAGCACACGGATATCGACCAGTCCCAGCGCGTCGGCCAGGCGTCGGGTGATGTCCCGATCCGCCGGGCTCGGCTCGGCGACACCCGATGGATGGTTGTGCGCCAGGATCACCGCCGCGGCATTGTGTGCCAGCGCGGCCTTGACCACTTCCCGCGGGTAGACCGCCGCGCCGTCGATCGTGCCGCGGAACAACTCCTCGAATGCGATCACGCGGTTTCGGTTGTCCAGAAACACGCAGGCGAAGACTTCGTGCTCGGATCGGGCCAAGTGCAGCGCAAGGTAGGCACGGGTGGCTGACGGATCGCTTAATACATCGCGATCGCGAATCGTCTCCCCGGCATGGCGTCGTGCCATTTCCAGAACCGCCTGCAGCTGCACGTACTTGGCTTCGCCGAGCCCGCGACCGGCGGTGAAACTCGCGCGGTCGGCGGCCAGCAGGGCATCGAGGCTGCCGTAGTCGGTGAGCAGGCGCCGGGCGAGATCGACCGCGCTCATGCCGGTCACGCCGGTGCGCAGAAAGATCGCCAGCAACTCCGCGTCCGACAGCGCGGCGGCGCCGCGTTCGAGCAGTTTTTCGCGTGGCCGCTCCGTGGCCGGCCAGTCCGTGATACGCATTCTCATCCCCGTCTGTCGTTGTTCGACTCGGCCCATGGAGCGACCGGCCGTCCCGGGTACAATAGAGCCCATGCAAGCACTGGCCCAACGTCGCGTGCTGCTCGGGGTGACCGGCAGTATCGCCGCTTACAAGACGCCGATCCTGGTGCGCCGTCTGGTCGAGGCCGGCGCCGAGGTCCAGGTGGTGATGACCGCGGCGGCGAAACAGTTCGTCACGCCGATGACCCTGGCGGCCGTTTCCGGCCATCCGGTGCGTGACGACCTCTGGGATGAAGCCGCCGAGCTGGCGATGGGCCATATCGAGCTGGCGCGCTGGGCCGAGCTGGTCCTGATCGCGCCGGCCAGTGCCGACACCATGGCCCGGCTGGCACTCGGCCGCGCCGACGATTTGTTGACCACCCTCTGTCTGGCCACCACCGCCGATATGGTGGTGGCACCGGCCATGAATCATGTGATGTGGGCGCACCCGGCCACGCGCGCGAACATGGCGACACTGGCCGAGCGCGGGATGACCTTTATCGGCCCGGACACCGGCGAGCTAGCCGAGCGCGAATCCGGCGCCGGGCGCATGAGCGAGCCCGAGGCGATCCGGGATGCGTTGATCGCCCGTTATGGCGTCGTACGCGGGGCGCTCGCCGGGCGGCGCGTGGTGGTCACCGCCGGGCCCACCCGGGAGGCGCTCGATCCGGTGCGCTATCTGACCAATCGTTCGTCGGGGCGCATGGGCTACGCGCTGGCCGCGGCCTGCGCGGCGGCGGGGGCCGAGGTCACGCTGGTGTCCGGACCGACGACACTGGCCGCCCCGGGCGGGGTGACGTGCGTCGACGTGGAGTCGGCCCGCCAGATGTACGATGCGGTAATGGCCGCCATGCCCGGTGCGGATGTCTTCATCGGCGCGGCGGCGGTCGCCGACTACCGCCCGGCCGAGGTGGCCGGCGATAAAATCAAGAAATCCGACGGCGACGCTACGCTGCGCCTGGCGCGCACGGGCGACATCATCGCCGAGGTCGCGCGCGCCTGGCCGGGGGCGTTCACGCTCGGCTTCGCCGCCGAGACCACCGGCATGGAAGCCGCTGCGCGCGACAAGCGCCGGCGCAAGGGGCTGTCCATGATCGCCGGCAACGTGGTCGGCCCCGATAAGGCCTTCGGCCGCGACGACAACGAACTGCTCGTGATCTGGGACGGCGGCGAGAAACGCCTGGCGCGAGCGGCCAAGGCCGACCTGGCCCGCGATCTCGTCGCCCTGATCGGCGAACGCCTGACATGACACCCTCGAAGGATTCGGAACATTCGATGACACAACTGCAGGTGAAACGCCTCGACGCGCGGCTCGGCCGCGACTTTCCCATGCCGGCGCGCGCCACCACCGGCTCGGCCGGCATCGATTTGCGCGCGATGATCGCCGCGCCGCTGTCGCTCGCGCCCGGTCAATGCGAACTGCTGCCCAGCGGTCTGGCGGTGCATATCGCCGATCCGAACCTGGCCGGGCTGATCCTGCCGCGCTCGGGGCTGGGCCACAAACACGGCATCGTGCTCGGCAACGGCACCGGCCTGATCGACTCCGACTACCAGGGCGAACTCAAGGTCTCGGTCTGGAACCGCGCCGATGTGGCCTACACCATCGAACCCGGCGAGCGCATCGCGCAGTTCGTGCTCATTCCCGTGGTTGCGGCCGAACTCGCCGTGGTCGACGAATTCGACGAAAGCCCGCGCGGCGTGGGCGGCTTCGGCTCGACCGGCGCGGCCTGATTCGATGACGATCGGCGACGGCACGACGTTGCTCGATATCGACCATGTGCATGTGTTTGTGGCCGATTGTGCTGCCGCGCGCCAGTGGTATGCACGCGTGCTCGGGTTGACGCCGGTGCCGGAGCTCGAGTTCTGGGCGCGCGAGGGCGGCCCGCTGGCGTTGTCGAACCCGGCGCGCACGGTCACGCTCGCCCTGTTCGAGCAGAGCGAATCGGTGCATCGTGCCATCGTCGCCCTGCGCGTGAGCGGCGCCGATTTTCTCGCCTGGCAGCGCGACCTGTCCACCGCGCCGGATCTGGCCGTGCGCCGGGCGGACCACGCGGTAGCGTGGTCGCTGTATTTTGCCGATCCCGATGGCAATCGGTTCGAGATCACCACCTATGATCATGCGACCGTGGCCGCAGTCATAGCCGACAACTGAGTCCGGTCGATGGAGCACAAAAGACGTATGTCCCTGGACCCCGAAGCCGCCGCCCGCGTGGCCCGCGTACTCGGCGAAGCGCTGCCCTACATTCGCCGTTTCGCCGGCAAGACCGTCGTCATCAAGTATGGCGGCAACGCCATGAGCGACCCGGAGCTGAAATCCGGTTTCGCGCGCGATATCGCGCTCATGAAGTTGGTCGGCTTCAACCCGGTGGTGGTGCACGGCGGGGGGCCGCAGATCGGCAAGGTCCTGGAGCGGGTCGGCAAGCAGACCGAGTTCATCAAGGGCATGCGGGTTACCGATGCCGACACCATGGACGTGGTCGAGATGGTGCTCGGTGGCCTCGTAAATAAGGAAATCGTCAATCTCATCAACCAGCACGGCGGCCGCGCCGTGGGCCTGACCGGCAAGGATGGCAACCTCATCACCGCGCGCAAGCTGACCCTGGTCGAAGACGAAACCGATCTCGGCTTTGTCGGCGAAGTGGCCGACATCGACCCGGGCATCGTCAAACATCTCGAGGCCGACGACTTCATCCCGGTGATCGCCCCGATCGGGGTCGGTGCCGACGGGCGCAGCTACAACATCAACGCCGACCTGGTAGCCGGCCGGATCGCCTCGGTGCTCAAGGCGGAAAAGCTGATGCTGCTGACCAACACGCCGGGCGTGCTGGATGCCGAAGGCCGTCTGCTGACGGGGCTGACGCCCGAACAGGTCCGCGAGCTGATCGATTCTGGCGTCATCCACGGCGGCATGTTGCCCAAGATCCAGTGCGCGCTGGATGCCGTGGCCGATGGCGTGCGCGCCGCGCATATCGTGGATGGCCGGGTGGAGAACGCCGTTTTGCTCGAACTGTTCACCGATGCCGGGGTGGGGACGCTGATCGGCGATTCGGGCGCGCTATTGCCGGTCTCGGATCCGCCGACGCCGGCCTGACCCCGGCGAAAGCAAGCGCAAGTATTCACGCATGCGGAGACACTTCATGGCTGCGTTCGAGGGCTACTGGCGTATTGTCTGGATGGAGGCATGGGACGAAGACTTCATCGATCTCGTCCAGCCGGGCTATTTCCGTTTTACCGATGATTCGGGTGAATTCGCCTTCGGCGCCGTGATCGCCGAGATCGACGCCCGCTACGCCGATAACGGTGGTCGCGTGGATTTTTCCTGGCAGGGCAGCGATGAAGGCGACGACGTCAGCGGTCGAGGCGGGTTATCCCTGACCGGCCGGAACACAGCCGAAGGCCGGTTGTTCATCCATCTCGGCGATGATTCGGCTATTCGTCTCGAACGACAGGCATGCTAAGCCGGCAACAGAGATCGGCAGCCCTGATGAGGCGGCGCGGCACAGGCTGACGTGATATGGCCGCGGATTTCGGACGCACCTGGTGGGGCCGGCAATGGCTGGCCGCCTTTGACGGCATCGATCAGAGCAACCGGCTGCCGCGCGGGCGGCGCTATGCCAATAACGGCTCGGTCCGCGCGGTCGATATCGCCGGCGGCACGGCGACCGCGCGTGTGCTGGGCACGCGCCCCACACCATACCGGGTCCGTATCGCGCTGCCGGCATTTTCCAAGGTCGAGCGACAGACCGTGCTGGACACGGTGCAAGCCGATCCAGTGCTGCTGTCGCGCCTGCTCAACCGCCAGTTGCCGGCGCATGTCCTCACGCGGCTCGAGGCGCGCGGTATCCGGCTGTTTCCGCGCTCCTGGCGTGACCTGACCGCGCGCTGTTCCTGTCCCGACGACGCGCTGCCCTGCAAGCACATCGCGGCGGTGATCTATCTGCTGGGCAACGAAATCGACAAGGATCCGTTCCTCGTGTTCGCGCTGCATGGGATGGATCTGGCCCAAACGCTGCAGGCGCAGATGGGCGTGGCCCCCGAATCGCTCACCACGCTGCCCGTGTTTTCGGATGACTGGTCGAGCGAGCCGGTGATCGAGCATTTCGAGCCGCCATGGGCCGGGGCCTTCGCCGCGGTCGATTTGTCGCGGATTCCGGCACTCGAGTCGCGGATTTTCACGATTCTCTCGGCCCGGCCGCTGTTTCACGGCAAGGATTTCCATCAGATTCTGGCCACGCATTACAGACGCGCGCGAAGGGCGGTCCGGGCGTTTGATCGCGAGGCCGATACGCCATGGTCCGAGGCCGAGCGGGTTACTTGGCTGACCGCGATCATCGACGACAGCGGCGGCCTGATCGAGATGCGCGGCGACCACGGGCGCCTGTTCAAGGCGGTGCACAAAAAACGCGCCCCGGATGACTTCGAGGCGTTCCTGGCCGGGCTGCATGCGTTGCCGGCCGAGCGCGAGCCGCGGCTGGCTCATCGCGTGGCCCTGTGGCGCACACTACTGCGCTTCGCGCTCAAGCTGATCGAGCAGGGCGCCTTCGTGCCCGCCGTGGCCGCGGACAGCCGCGGCGCGACGGTCGTAACATGGCAGCCGGCACGCCTGGCCGAGCCGGTCGCGGATCTGTTCGACCGCCTGTGCGCACTGTGTCCGCCGGATCTGGTGCGGCTGGAAAGCGGCAAGTCACGCCGGCGCGAGCCGGCCTATGCCGATGCGCCCACCCAAATCAGCGCCGCCCTCAACGTGCTGCTCGGCTTCTTCGTTCGCGCCGGTTTCGAGAGCACGGCCGAATCCCGTCAGGATGACCCGATCAAGCGGGTATTCTTCATCGGCCAGCCGGTGCGTTTCGAGTCGTTCGAGACGCGCCGGGCGCCGTCGTTGATCGCCCACTGGCTGCGCCGCCTGAGCCTGGGCGAGCGCGCGCACCGGCTGCACCTTCGGGTCGACGAGCCGGGCCCGGACCAGCTGGCCGTGGCGCTGACGGTCGAGCGCGACGACGGCTTTCAGCCGATTGCGGACTGGCTGGCCGGGACGCCCGACGGCCCCGCCCGGGCCGATGTGCTCGCCGATCTGGCGGTGCTGGCGGATTATTTCCCGGATATCGAACAGTTGTATGCGGGCGAAGCGGCCACGGCGGCCAGCGACGAGACGCGCGAACAGACGCTGCGCTATAGCCTCGAGGCCTTCACCCCGATCCTGCGCGACGTGCTGCCGGCGCTGCGCATGCTGGGTATCGGCGTGATCCTGCCCAAGGCGCTGCGCAATCTGGCCCGGCCCCAGGCCAGCCTGTCGTTGTCGAGTGCGGACAGCGAGTCGGCGGTAAGTTATCTCAACCTGGATCAATTGCTGACCTTCGATTGGCAGGTGGCGATCGGCGATCGCCAGATTTCGGTCGACGAATTCCGGCGGCTGGTCGAAAACGCCGCCGGCCTGGTGCGGATCATGGATCAATACGTCATGGTCGACGCGCAAGAGACACGCCGCCTGCTCGACAAACTGGACACGCCGCCGGCCGAGCTGTCGCGGGCCGAGTTGCTGCAGGCCGGCCTGTCCGGCGAACTCGACGGCGCCGCAGTCGCCGCCAGCGAGGACGCCCGGGCGCTGTTCGATCAACTCATCCGGCCGCAATCGCCGCCGCCGGTGCCGGCTACGCTCGACGCCCGCCTGCGGCCCTATCAGCAGCGCGGCTTCGAGTGGCTGGCTGAAAACGCCCGGCTGGGCTTCGGCAGCCTGCTGGCCGACGACATGGGGCTGGGCAAGACCTTGCAGCTGATCGCGCTGTTGGCTCATCTGAAAGCGACCCATCGGCTCGACCAGGCGAGCGCGCTGATTGTCTTGCCGACCCCGCTGCTGACCAATTGGCGCCACGAGATCGCGCGTTTCGCGCCGGACCTGACGGTGCAGATCTACCACGGCCCGAATCGTCAGCTCGGTCAGGCTAGCCACGACGTAGTGCTCACCAGCTACGGCCTGACCCGTTCGGATGCCAAGACACTGGCCCGGCCGCGCTGGGCGCTGGTGGCCATCGACGAGGCCCAGAACATCAAGAATCCGGCGGCGGCCCAGACCAAGGCGGTCAAGCGTCTCAAGGCCGATATCCGGATCGCGTTGTCCGGCACCCCGGTGGAGAATCGCCTGCGGGAATACTGGTCGGTATTCGATTTCATCAATCCGAAAGTTCTGGGCACCCAGAAACGTTTCGCCGAAATGTTCGCCCAGCCGATCGAGCGCGACCGCGACCAGGCCGCGCTGGATAAATTCCGCGCCATCACCGCGCCGTTCATCCTGCGCCGGCTCAAGACCGACCGTTCCATCATCGCCGACCTGCCGGACAAGATCGAGGCCAATCGCTATTGCCGGCTGACCGCGGAACAGGCCTCGCTGTACCAGAACAGCGTGGACGCCGTCATGCAGGAACTGGCCGCGGCCGACGAGGGCGTCGAGCGGCGCGGCATCATCTTCAAGCTGCTCAATGCCCTCAAACAGATCTGCAACAGCCCGGCCCAGTTTGCCGGCCGCGAGACCGCCGATATCGACGCCTCCGGCAAGCTCGCCGCGTTCATGGGTATCCTGCGCGAAATCGATGCCGCCGGTGAAAAAGCCCTCATCTTCACCCAGTACACGACGATGGGCCGGCTGCTGGCCGCAGCACTCGGCGACGAACTCGGCATCGACGCCCCGTTTCTGCACGGCGGGCTCACCCGCAAGCAGCGCGACGGCCTGGTCGACGCGTTCCAGGGCGAAGGCGGCCCGCGCGCCCTGATCGTCTCGCTCAAGGCCGGCGGCACGGGCCTGAACCTCACCGCGGCCAGCCAGGTCATCCACTACGACCTGTGGTGGAACCCGGCGGTCGAGGCCCAGGCCACCGACCGCGCCTATCGCATCGGCCAGTGGCGCAATGTCATCGTCCATCGCCTGATCACGGAAAACACCTTCGAGGAGAGAATCGATGCCATGATCCAGTCGAAAAAAGAGCTGGCCGACCTGACCGTGGCCAGCGGCGAACGCTGGATCACCGATCTGTCCGACGCCGAGTTGCAAGATCTGGTGAGTTTGTGAGCTTGGTTTGCTGAGCGCAGCTCGACTTTGGCTTGTTCAGCGGAGCGCTCAACCGGCTTTGGATTGCTCGGCGTGGCTGCATTTCGGGAGTGCGTGTTGCTTGCTTACGATATTCCAGTCAGTTGCATTATTGTAGCTTTAAAGCTACATTTAAATAGGTGGATATCAAGCAGACACTCGAGTTTGCCCACTGGCTCGATAGCCTGAAGGACAAGCGGGCCCAGTTGCGCATTGATATCCGCATCCGCCGGTTGGCTGACGGCAACCCGGGCGAGCACCGTGATCTGAAAGGCGGCGTCAGCGAACTGAAGATTCGCGAAGGTAAGGCCTACCGGGTGTATTACACCGAGCGCGGTGGCGAACTGGTGATTCTGCTATGTGGGGGCGACAAATCCAGCAAAACGAAACAGCAGGCCGATATCGCGAAAGCGCAACGGCTCGCTGCGAATCTGGGTGAAACCGATGATTACTGAGACCATTCCATTCGACCCGTCCCGACATCTCGATACAGCAGCCGACATGGCGATGTATCTGGATATGGTCCTTGAATACAACGACGGCCGTCTGCTTTCCCAGGCGTTGGGCGACATCGCGCGGTCGCGGGGCATGAGCGATCTGGCGCGCCAGACCGGCTTGTCCCGCGAGTCGCTATATCGCGCCTTGTCGGACCAGGGCAATCCGAATCTGGCGACGCTCATGAAGATATTTAACGCCCTTGGCCTGCGCTTGTCCGTCAAGGAGCGTGAGGAACCCGAGACGCAGACTACGACTTCAGATATCGCGGAGCACGAGGCGAGTAAACGTTGAGTGGTGAACCCGTCGATCGAAGATAAAAAAAGGTGGCCGAAGTGCTTAACGCATCGAGCCAGCGCGCAAGGATAGTTTGATGAGCGATACGACCCAAACGGCCGATCTGTTCCGCCACGTCAGCGCCGAGCGGGCGACGGCCTATCGCGCCGTGCTGGATGCGTTCGCCGCCGCCAAGCGCCAGTTTCGTCTGCATCTGCGCCCCGACGAGGTGCGCGCGGAAGCGAGCTGGCCGCACGGCGGAATCCCTACGCTGGAGGAAGTCCAGAGTCTGCTGGCCCAACTCGTGGAATGGGGCAACCTGCGTGCCCAGGCCGATACCGCGCGCGTTTCCACCATCGAGGATTTCTATCGCGCCAAGTTTCTCTATCAACTCTCGCGCGAGGGCGAAGCGGTGGAAACCGGGCTGGCGGCCTTCGCGCAGGCGCTGGAGCGCCGCGCCGAGCTGCAGACGGTAGCGCTGGAGGATATTCAGACCCAGCTCGCCGCGTTGCGGCGCCTGGCCACGGAAACCCCGCTCGACGGCGCGCGCATTCACCAGACCCTGCGCGAGCTCGTGCATGTGTTCGAGGGGCTGGCCGACAACGCCGAGGATTTCATGGCTGGATTGGCGCGCACGGTGGAGTTGCAGGCCGCCGATGCGGCCACCGTGGTCGCCTACAAGGACCGGCTGATCGATTATCTCGAGCGCTTCATCGGTGATCTGGTGGCCGCTTCCGGGCGCATCGCCGAAACCATCGCCGCGCTCGAGCCGGCCGACGAGTTGCTGCGCCTGGCCGCGGCCCGCGAAGCCCGGGATGCCGCGCCCGGCGACGATCAGGCCAGTGACGAGGCGGTCGAACGCGCGCTCGCGGCCTGGCGCGAACGCTGGGCCGGCCTGCGCGGCTGGTTTCTGCGCAGTGACGACGGCCCGTCCCAGGCCCAGCGCCTGCGCGCGCGGGCCCGCTCGGCGATTCCGCGGCTGTTGTCGGCGATCGCGCGGGTCAACGAGCGCCGCACCGGGCGCAGCGACCGTACCGCCGATTACCGCGAGTTGGCGCGCTGGTTCGCCGATACCCGGGACGAGGCCGATGCGCATCGGTTATGGCGGGTGGCGTTCGGCTTGTCGCCGGCGCGTCATCTGGCGCTTACCGTCGAAGACGATGTGGCCGCGACCACGCCCTGGATCGATTCGCCCGCCATCGCCATCGAGCCGACCCTGCGCGAACGCGGACGCCTGCCCAGTGCCGGCGGTTCGCCCAAGGTGCACGATCGCAGCGCCGAAAAAGCCTGGTTGGCCGAAAAGATCGCCGCCGAGGATGCCCAGATCGCCGCGGCGCGTGAGCGGCTGGCCACCGATGAGATCACCCGCCTGTCCGAGATCGGCCGGCTGGATCGCCACGCTTTTGCACTGTTTCTCGACGTGCTCGGCGAAGCGCTCGCCGCCATGCAGGAGCCAGCCGCGCGTATCGAGCGGCTGACCTCCGACGGCAGCCTGGCGCTGACCCTCGCCCCCATCGACGACGCACCCATGGTGACGATCGAAACCGAGGACGGCGTTTTTGCCGGGCGCGATCACTGGCTGCATGTGCGGGCCGTGGATTGACCGGCGCGGCGCTTGCCGAGCGTGCTGAAGACGAGTTTCGGGATGACCGCCAAAAGGCGCGCGATAGTTCGATACGCTCGGGCCTTATGTCCGTCAATGTGTAAACTTGCGTCATGGCGCGGGTTATATGGGTTGAAGGAGGCAATCGGTTGGCTCAAGGTTGCGTTCGGTATCGCGATCGCACTTGACGCTTCGGTGGTCGCCTGGCTCGCCCAGAACTATGCAGCGGCCTCGCCGATCGTGGTTTTTGCTGCTGTGATCGCGGCTGTAGTGATTGCCGTTGGCATAATCGTGATCAACCGGCGTGCGTATGGTCGTATTGAAGAGTTGGAGGACGGGTAATGGAATGGGCGGTCATCGTGGCATTAGTGGCACTGGTAGGCGCGTTTTGCACCGTTGTGTACGAAGCCTCCAGGGACAGCCATAAGTAAGTGCTGCTCGGTTGCCGATTTGAGTTGTCGCGACGGATCAAGTCGATGAAGTCAGGTTGCTGAGCTTTTGATGAGTCGAAACGCCTGATGGCCGAAGCCGCCGTCATCGATGCCAGGACCCGCGAGATTGACGAGCAGCGCCAGCGCGCGCTGCGCGCATTGCTGGCGCGCCCCTTGATGCGCGCCGACGACCGGGTGTTCGGCCTGGTCCGCGCCCACGCCGATTATCTGCGCACCTGGTTCGCCCGCGAATGCGGCTGGGTGCTGCGCGTCGAGCGCGGACACGCGCGGCTGGCCAAACGCGCGGCCGATGTGAATGATGCCAGCCGCGGCGCCCGCGAGTTCAATCGCAACCGGTACATCCTGCTGTGCCTGGCCCTGGCGGTGCTGGAGCGCGAGGATGTGCAGATCACCCTGGCGCGGTTGGGCGAACGCTTGATGGTCGAGGCGCTGGATTCGCAACTCGTGGCCAGCGGGTTCGTGTTCGCGCTCGATCGCCAGACCGAGCGCCGCGATCTGGTCGCGGTCTGCCGCCTGTTGCTGGAGCTCGGCATCATCTCCCGCGTGGCCGGCGACGAGCAGGCCTATATCAATCAGTCGGGCGACGCCCTCTACGATATCCATCGGCCCCTGCTGGCGGCGGTGCTGGCCGGCGATCGCGGTCCGTCGGCGGTGGCTGACGCCGGAACCCTGGATGCGCGGCTGGCCGCGTTGGCCGCCGATAATCCCGCCGAAGGCGAGGATGCCCGCCGCACCGCGCTGCGGCATCGACTGTCGCGGCGGTTGCTGGACGATCCGCTGTTGTATCTGGACGAACTCGATGCCGACGAGCGCGAGTATTTCCTCAATCAGCGCGGCCCGATGGGCCGGCGCTTGGCCGAGGCGACGGGCCTTACCGCCGAGCATCGGGCCGAGGGCACGGCGCTGGTCGATGCGCGCGGCGAGCTCACCGATGTCGCCCTGCCGCAGCAGGGCACCGATGCCCATGCCACGTTGTTGCTGGCCGAATTCCTGGCCGCGCGTCTGCGTGCCGGCCAGAGCGGGCCGGTGCCGGAGGCCGAAGTGCTGGCTTTCATGCGCGAGGCCGCCCGCGAGCACCGCAAGTACTGGCGCAAGGCTGCCCAGGAGAGCGGCGCCGAGCGCATACTGGCGGCGGCCGCGCTGGAACGCCTGGAGGCCCTGCGTCTGATCCGCCATGCTGATCAGACCATCGAGCCGCTGCCGGCCATTTGCCGCTTCCGGCTCGGCGAAGCGCGCGTGACGAATCAAACTGATTTGTTGTCCGATCTATGAGCGATACCGAATCCGAGGCCGGCGTCGCGCCGCAGCCGACAACCGCCCGCTGGCAGCCGCTGCGGCTCGGTCTGGTCGAGCTGTACCACTACGACGCCGAGGAATTCTGGTTCGAGGACGGCCATTTGCTGCTCCGCGGCAACAACGGCACCGGCAAGTCGAAGGTGCTGTCGCTGACGCTGCCGTTTCTACTCGATGCCAGCCTGTCGTCAGCGCGGCTGGAGCCGGACGCCGATCCGGGCAAGCGCATGGACTGGAACCTGCTCATGGGCGGACGCTTCGAGCGGCGCACGGGTTATGCCTGGATCGAATTCGGGCGGGTCGAGGACGACGGGACGCCGCGCTTCACCACCCTCGGCTGCGGTCTGCGCGCCACCGCGGGGCGAAGCGGTGTGGACTCCTGGTTCTTTCTCACCGAGCAGCGCGTCGGCTTTGAACTGGCACTGGTGACCGAGCAACAGACCGTGCTCACCCGCGACCGGCTGGCCGAAGCCATCGGCAGCCACTGCGTGTACGCCACCGCGCGCGATTACCGGCGCGCGGTCGACGAACGCCTGTTCGGGCTGGGGCCGGAGCGCTACCGCGCGCTGATCGATACGCTTATCCAGCTGCGCCAGCCGCAGCTGTCCAAACAGCCGAATGAGAACAACCTCTCGGCGGCGCTGTCGCAGGCGTTTCCGCCGCTCGACCGGGCGGTGCTGGAAGATGTGGCCGAGGCCATGACCCAGCTCGATGAATATCGCGACGAGCTGGATGATTATCGCGCCATGCAAGCCGCGGTCGCGCAGTTCAACGCCACCTACGGCCGCTATGCGCGCATTCTGGCGCGCCGGCGGGCTCGCGACCTGCGCCAGGCCCAGACCGCGTTCGACAACGCCAGCGGCGAGGCGCGCGCGGCCCGCGAGGCGCTGGCCGCGGCCCAGGCCGCGCTCGAGGCCAGCCAGCAGCAGGTCGACGACACGGAAACGCGCGCGGCCGAAACCGCCAGCCAGATCGAAGTGCTCAAGGACAGCCCCGAGATGCGCAGCGCCCGCGAGCTGCATCGGGCCCGCAGCGCGGCCGAAGAGGCCGAACGCGCCGCGGCCGAGGCCCGGCGCGATCACGAGGCCGCCCGGCGCCGGCACGAACAGGACGTGGCCAGCCTGGAACGGCGCGAACAGGCCTGTCGTGAATCGCGCGACGGGCTGGCCCGCGCCATCGCCGAAACCGAGCAGAACGCGGAGAATGCCGGCCTGGGCGCCGCCCATCGGCAGAGCTGGGGCGAAACCACGGCGCCGGACGCGCTGGGCGGCCTGGACCCGGCCGCACGCCAGGAGGTTGCCGCCACCCAGAATGGTCTCGCCACCCGGCGCGAGCAGCAGATCGCCCAGATCCGGCGCAACCTGGCGGCGGTCGACACGGCCGGCCAGCAGCACATGCAGGCCCAGCACGAACGCGCCGCGCGGTTGGCCGACAGCGAGGCCGCCGAACAAACCGTCGGTGACGCGCGCGCCGCGCAGCAGGCGGCCGCCGAAACCCATATCGCCGACTGGCAGCGCTTTGCCGAGCGCGTGGCTGCCACGCTGGATACGGATACGGCGCGCGCCTGGCCGGATGCCGACGAAGCGCTGGCCGACTGGGTCAACAGTCTGGACGGCGAATCGCCGCTGGAAACCCATACCCAGGCCGTGGCCGAACGCGAGCGCCAGCGTCTGGCCGAGCGCATGGGCGATCTCAATCAGCAGCGCGCGGCCGTCGCGGCCGAGCGCGAGCCGCTGCTCGAAGAACAGGCGCGGCTGCGCGAGGGCGGCGAGCAGGCGCCGCCGGCCCCTATGACCCGCGACGCCGATCGCAGCCAGCGCCCCGGCGCGCCGCTCTGGCGACTGGTCGATTTCCGGCCCGGTGTGGATGACGCCACGCGGGCCGGCATAGAAGCCGCGCTGCAGGCCGCCGGCGTGCTCGATGCCTGGGTCAGCCCGGCCGGCGAGTTGCTGGCGCCGGATACCCACGATCTGTGGCTGGTCGATCGCCCGGCGCAGCGCCACAATCTCGGCGCGTTCCTGGATGTGGTGGTGGATGCCGGCGATCCGGCGGCCGCTGCCATCGACACCGACCGGGTTGCGTCGATTCTGGCCGCGGTGGCTGTTGCCGAGGACGATGTGACCACGTCCGAATCCTGGCTGGCCGCTGACGGTCGCTATCGGTTCGGTCCGGCGCGCGGCGCCTGGGCCAAGCCGGCGGCCCAGTACATCGGCGCCGCGGCGCGCGAAGCCGCCCGCCGCCAGCGCCTGCAAGCGATCGAGGCCGAACTCGCCGAACTGGCCGCGCGCGACGAACGCATCGCCGCCGCGCGGGCTGAGCTCGGCCGCGAACGCCAGCAGCTGAACGACTTACTGGCCGCACGCCCGGGCGCAGACGCGCTGCGTTCGGCCCATGCCGAACTGGCGGCCAGCGAACGCAGCGCCGCCAACGCGCGCCAGCGCCTGGCCGAAGCCGAGGATCGGCTGCAGCGCGCCCGGCGCGAACTCGATCGCGCGCGCGAGGCGTTGCAGTTGGATGCCGACGACGCCCGCCTGCCCGCCGAGCCTGACGCGCTGGACGCGGTCGCCGCGCATCTGGCCGACTATAAACTGGCGATTCGCGACGCGAAGGCCGCGCTGCGCGAGCACGCCCAGGCCCTGGCGGAACGCGCCGAGCAAAGCGAACGCGAACAGGCCAGCCGGGCGGATCGGGACCGCGCCGCCGCGCGCGCCCGCGAGCAACAACAACAGGCCGAACAGGCTGCAGCCCGCCACCGCGAATTGCAGGAAACCGTCGGCGCCAGCGCCGAGGAGGTGTTGACGCGGCTGAACGCTCTGGAACGCGAACAGCGCACACTCGGCGAGACCCTGAAAACCGCGCGCGCGGAACTCACCCAGGCCAACAAACAGCTCGGCGGCGCCGAGCAGGCGGTCACCGACACCCGGGTCCAGCTCGAAGCGCGCCAGAGCGAACGCGCCGACGCGGTCGCTGCATTCCAGGCTTTTGCCGACACTGGCCTGCTGCGGGCCGCGGTACCGGATCTGCAATTGCCCGAGACGACGGCCGAGTGGACGATCGATCCGGCGCTGGCCGCGGCCCGCGGCGCCGAGGCCGCGCTGGCCGAAGTCGCCGACACAGATGCCGACTGGCAGCGGGTGCAAAACCGTATCGGCAGCGAATTCACCGAGTTGCAGCGCGCGCTATCGGCGCGCGGCTATCACAGCGCCGGCGAGCCCACCGATCATGGTTTCGTGGTGCGGGTGACCTTCAACCAACGCAGCGAGGCCCCGGATCGGCTGCAGGCCATGCTCGACAACGAAATCGCCGAGCGTCGCAACCTGCTCACCGCGAAGGAAAGCGAGATCATCGAAAATCACCTCCAGGCCGAGGTGGCCGCGCAGCTGCAAGGCCTGATGCGCGACGCCGACGCCCGGGTGCGTGCCATCAACGCCGAGCTGGACCAGCGGCCCACCTCCACCGGGGTCAAATTCAAGCTGGTCTGGCAGCCGGTGGCCGACGACGACGGCGCGTTCACCCATTTCACGGACGTACGCGATCGGCTGCTCAACAAGGTCAGCGATGCCTGGTCGGCCGAGGACCGGGCCGCAGTCGGCGCTTTTTTGCAGCAGCGGATCGCCGCCGAGCGCGACCGCGACGACGGTGCGGCGCGCATCGACCAGCTTGCCCGCGCGCTGGATTACCGCGCCTGGCATCGGTTCCGCGTGCGCCGCTGGCAGGATGGCCAGTGGAAGCCGCTGTCCGGGCCGGCCTCCAGCGGCGAGCGGGCACTGGGCCTGACCGTGCCCCTGTTCGCGGCCGCCGCCAGCCACTATGAAAGTGCGAGCGATTTCGCGCCCCGGCTGGTGCTGCTCGACGAAGCTTTCGCCGGCATCGACGACGGCGCCCGCGCCCACTGCATGGACCTGATCCGCGAATTCGATCTGGATTTCGTGATGACCAGCGAGCGCGAATGGGGCTGCTATGCCGAGCTGCCCGGGGTGTCGATCTGTCATCTGGTGCGCCGCGCCGATGTCGACGCCGTGTTCGTGTCGCGCTGGCGCTGGAACGGCCGCGCCCGCGAGCGCGCGGCCGCCCCACCGGCGGCGGGCCGTCTTGCCGGTTGATCGCGAACGCCTGCGCCGGCTGCTCGGCGGCCCGGAACTGGCCGGCCTGCGCCAGCGTCTGCGCAAACGCTATGCGGCGGCCGACACCCCGGCCGATGGTTTCACCCTCGGCCAGCTCACCGCCGCCGAACGCGATGCCCTGACCGGTCTGCTCGGCCGGCGCCGCAGCAATCAGCGCTCGCTGCGCCTGTCGCACGACAAACTGGACCAGGCGCTGCACGCCGCCGGATTGGCCGACAATCTGCGCCAGGCGCTGGAATGCCTGGACGGCCCGATCGTCGACACCCGCACGGCACGCGAGCGTGCCGACCGCGCCTGGGCCGAAGTGTTCGCCGCCCCCACCCACGCAGCACTGGCCGAGACCCTGGCCGAGCGCCGCGCCCAGGGCCTGCTCAAGCGCCTCGCCGGTCGCGATGTCGATACCGCACGCCGTCTGATCGCCCAGGCCGAGGCGGTGCTGGCGCGCCTGCCGGCACCGGGGATTGCCCGGGCGCGCCTGGCCGCCGATGCGCTCGGCGACGCGCACGGGCTGGATGCCGGGCAGCCGGTGGCCACGCTGGTGCGCCGCGCCCTCGACGGCGCGCGCCAGTTCGAGCGGATGCGCGATCTCTGGGCCCAGTACGGCGTGCTGGTCAACGAACTGGCGAAACCGGTGGCGGTGCTCAATCTGCAGGCGAGCGGCGCCGGCGTGGCCGACCGGCTCATCGCCACCGCGCGCGAGGCGGGGGTCCCGCTGCATTTGTCGCTGCGTCTGCTCGCCCGGAATCCGCCGCTCTGGCGCCCGGGCCAGACCCTGCATATCTGCGAGAACCCGGAAGTCCTGGCCGCGGCCGCCGACGCGCTGGCCGCCGACAGCGCACCGCTGGTCTGCATCGACGGCCAGCTTTCGGCCGCGCCCCGAACCCTGCTCGACCAACTCGCCCGTGCCGGCTGCGATTTTGTTTATCACGGCGATTTCGACTGGCCCGGGCTCACCATCGCCAACGGCATCATGACCCGCTACGGGGCCCGGCCGTGGCGCTATCGTGCCGCGGATTACACACCGACCGACGGACCGCCGCTGACCGGTGAACCCGTTGAAGCCCGCTGGGACGACGCGCTCGCCGCGCGCATGAAGGCCGCAGGCGTGGCCGTGCATGAAGAAAGCCAGCTCGATCGACTGCTCGCCGATCTGGCCCCGGGCGCGACGCCAGAATAGCCGGCACGGGAGCCGATGGATGCCGCCAAGACTTAGACCGCTACGCCGTCGCCGCCGAAGCGTTTCGAATACAGTCCGCAGCGGATATTGCAACGTGCGCAGCCGCGCGAAACCACGGCTCGAAGAGACGACAATCCAAGTCTCAATCGTAATCGGCTTGTCGGTAAAATAATTCAAGACCGGATTCTCCGAGTTCGAACTCCATGCAGGCACACCCATCGCATCCAGAAAAACACTGAACGCCCGGAATCTCGAAGCCCTCGGCGCGCCGCGTCTGGCCGAATTACTGCTGGAGATCAGTGCGGGCGACGCCGCGGCCAAGCGTCACCTGCGGCTGGCATTGGCGGGTTCAATGGGCGCGCCGGAAGTTGCGAAGGAAGTCCGCAAGCGGCTGACGACGATCGCCCGATCGCGCTCGTTCGTGGACTGGCAGAAACGGGATGCCCTGATCCGGGATCTGGATGCGCAACTTGACGCGATAGTCGACCAGGTCGCGCCCGCCGAGCCGCGCGAGGCCCTGGAACTGCTGTGGCGTTTCCTGGGCCTGGCCGGTTCAATCCACGAGCGCTGTGATGACAGTAGCGGGCGCGTCGGTGATGTATTTCATTTTGCCCTGACGCGGATGGGGCCGATCGCCGAGTCCGCCGGTGTGGCGCCGGACGCGCTCGCCGACCGCACTTATGATGCTCTGGTCGGCAACGATTACGGCCAGTACGACGGCCTGATCGATGTGCTCGCACCGGCGCTCGGCGAGCAGGGTCTGGCGCATCTGAAGGAACGCATGATCGCGCTGTCCAACACCCCGATCGAGAGGCCGCCCGAGGCCGAACGCGAAGTCATTGCCTACGGCATGGGTGGCCCGATCTATGCCGACGAAATGGCTGAGCGCTCGCGCGTCAGTACCGTCGAGCTCGCCTTGAAGGATATTGCCGACGCTCAGGGCGACGTCGACGCCTTCATCGCTCAGTACGATGAGGCGACCCGTCGCGTGCCGAAAATCGCAGCCGACATCGCACAGCGCCTGCTGGCGGCCGGCCGGGCGCAGGAGGCCTTGGACACGATCGAGGCCGCCGAACATCGTCATGGCGGCTGGCCCGATTTCGACTGGGAGGATGCGCGCATCGCGGCTCTCGATGCAGTCGGTCAAGGCGATGAGGCCCAGGCCGCGCGCTGGTCGGTTTTTCAACGTGCCTTGTCGGCGTCGCATCTCAAGGCTTATCTCAAACGCCTGGACGACGATCTCGATGCCGAGGAGCAAGCACTCGACCAGGTCCGGCGTCATCCGGACGTGCTCCAGGCTCTGGGATTCCTGAAAAACTGGCCCGATCTGGACCGGGCCGCGCGGCTCGTGATCGAGCGCGCCGCCGAAATGGACGGCGACTACTACGAAATCCTGGCGCCCGCGGCCGAAGCATTGGCCAGCCGTAGCCCGTTGGCCGCCACCCTGCTGCTGCGCGCGATGATCGACTTCACACTCGAAAACGCCCGTTCCAAGCGCTACAAGCACGCTGCCCGGCATCTTGAAGAATGTGCCCGCCTGGCCGACGCGATCGACGACTTCCGCGGCTTCGAGACCCACGCCGACTACGACGCGCGGATACGCGACAAGCATCGGCGCAAGCCGTCGTTTTATCGGCTTATTGCCTAGACCACGCCGTACTGCGCCCGATAGGCCTGGATCGCGGCGACGGTGGCCTCGCTGTAGCGACCGCGCGCGTAGCCGATCACGTCGTCCAGCGTGGCCACCGCGGCGGTGGGAATGCCTTCGTCGGCGGTGAGTGCCGCCAGCGGTGAGCGGTCGTCGGTGCCGCGCTCCTGGCGGTCGAGGGCGATCAGCACGCCGGCGACTTCGGAGCCGGCGGCGCGGATCAGGTGAATCGCTTCGTGCACGGCGGTGCCGGCGGTGATCACGTCGTCGACGATAACGACGCGCTTGCCTAGCGGGGCGCCGACCAGCGTGCCGCCTTCGCCGTGGTCCTTGGCTTCCTTGCGGTTGTAGGTGAACGGCACGTCGCGGCCATGCTCGGCGAGCGCGCAGGCGACCGTGGCCACCAGCGGAATGCCCTTGTAGGCCGGGCCGAACAGACTGTCGTATTCGATGCCCGAGTCGGCCAGTGCGGCGGCATAGCCGGCGGCCAGGCGCTTCATGCCGGCGCCGGAGGCGATCTCGCCCATGTTGAAGAAATACGGCGACACACGGCCAGATTTGAGCGTGAATTCGCCAAATTTCAGGGCGTTGTAGGTATCGGCCAGGGCCAGGAAATCCTGGCTGGTGTCGGTCGCGTCGGCGGGCATCGGGCGCACTCCGGCGTTGTCGGGATCGGGCGATGAGCCCGTATGATAAGCGTTGATCCGGGGCGCGGCGAATCGCGGTGCCGATGTTTCATCAACGATCCAAGGAAAGCGTGCATGCGGGTGATGTCCTTCAACGCCAACGGTATCCGGGCGGCCCAGCGCAAGGGTTTTTTCGAGTGGATGGCTGGCCAGGACCCGGACGTGGTCTGTATCCAGGAACTGAAGGCCCAGCAGCACCAGCTCGACGGCGTGGCGGCGTTCTGGCCGGCGGGTTACCACTGCTTCTATGAAGAGGCGACCAACCGCCGCGGCTACTCGGGGGTCGCCCTCTACAGCAAGCGCGAGCCGGATGCGATCGTACGTGGCATGGGCCACGACGAGTTCGATGCCGAAGGGCGTTACATCGAGGCGCGTTTCAATCGCCCCGGGGGCGACCTGCGCATTGCCAGTCTGTATGCGCCGTCCGGCTCCTCCGGCGATCACCGCCAGGATTCCAAGGAGCGCTATCTGTTGTATTTCGTGGATTTCCTGCGCCGGCAGGCCACCGCCCCCGGCGAGTATCTGATCTGCGGCGACTGGAACATCGCGCACAAGGAAATCGATCTCAAGAACTGGAAGAACAACCGCAAGAACTCGGGGTTTCTACCGCACGAGCGGGAATGGATGGACCGGCTGTTCGGCGAGGTCGGGCTGGTGGATGTGTTCCGCGAGATCAATCCGGACGAGGATCAGTTCACCTGGTGGTCGAATCGCGGCCGGGCCTGGGACAACAACGTCGGTTGGCGTATCGATTATCACGTCGCCACGCCGGGCCTGGCGGAACTGGCCACCGCTGAATACGTCTATCGCGAAGCGCGTTTGTCGGATCATGCGCCGTTGACCATCGATTATGACTTCGAACTCTGAGTATCGCGTCGCCGGGCGTTCGGGCGGCAGTCAGCGCAAGGATGCGGCCGGGCGGCGCGATTGGCGCCGTGCCGTGGCGATCTATACGCAGCCGCGCGTCATCGGCATGGGGTTTCTGGGTTTTTCCTCGGGACTGCCGTTTCTGCTGGTGTTTTCCACCTTGTCGGCGTGGCTGACCACGGCCGGCGTGTCCAAGACCACGATCGGGTTCTTTTCCTGGATCGGGCTGACGTATTCCATCAAGTTTTTCTGGGCGCCGGTGATCGACCGGCTGCCGTTACCGGTTTTGCATCGGCTGTTGGGGCGGCGACGTGGCTGGATGTTGCTGGCACAGGCCGGGTTGATGACGGGATTGTTCGGCATGGCCGGCACGGACCCCTCGGCCAATCTTGAGCAGATCGCCTGGTTCGGTCTGCTGGTGGCGTTTTCTTCGGCCACGCAGGACGTCACTATCGATGCTTGGCGGATCGAGGCCGTGGCCGAGGATCTACAGGGCGCGATGGCTGCGACCTACCAGGCCGGCTACCGGATCGCCATGCTGGTGGCCGGTGCAGGGGCGTTCTATATCGCGGCCGGCGCGTCGTGGTCGGCGGCGTATTATGTGATGGCTGCACTCGTGGGCGTGGGCATGGTCACGGTGCTCGTGCTGGGCGAGCCGGACGCCTCGATCACTCGCGATACCGAGATTCGTGAGCAGTGGGCCGTCGACTGGCTCGATGCGCGCGCTCATCAGCCTGCCTGGCTGCGCGGCATCGAGCGCTGGGTGATTGGCGCCGTGGCCTGTCCGTTCTGGGATTTCTTTGCCCGCTACGGCCGGCAGGCGATCCTGATCCTGCTCGTCGTGAGCCTGTACCGGCTGGCCGAAATCACGCTGGGCGTGATGGCCAACCCGTTTTATCTCGATTCCGGCTATACCCCGGAGCAGATCGCCAGTATTTCCAAGGTCTTCGGCCTGCTCATGACCCTCTCGGGCGCGGGTATCGGCGGGGTACTGGTGGTGCGGTTCGGCATTCTGAAGCCGTTGCTGGCCGGTGCGATCCTGTCCGCCCTCGCGAATCTGGTCTTTGCCTGGCTGGCCACGATTCACAACCCCGGTCTCGGCGCGCTGACCGTGACCATTTCGGCCGAGAATCTGTCCGGTGGACTGGCCGGCTCGGCGTTCATCGC
The DNA here is from genome assembly GCF_003177035.1 of Salinisphaera sp. LB1. Classification (NCBI taxonomy): domain Bacteria; kingdom Pseudomonadati; phylum Pseudomonadota; class Gammaproteobacteria; order Salinisphaerales; family Salinisphaeraceae; genus Salinisphaera; species Salinisphaera sp. LB1. The sequence continues at coordinate 2,314,980 of NZ_CP029488.1, forward strand.
CTATCTATCGAGTCTAACCAATACCGCGTATACGGCCACGCAGTATGCGTTGTTTTCGTCGCTGATGACGTTGCCGGGCAAGTTCGTCGGCGGCTTTTCCGGCTGGGTGGTCGACCATGCTGGCTATACCTGGTTTTTCATCGATACATCGATTGCCGCCCTGCCGGTAATCGCGCTGCTGGCCTGGCTGCTGGCCCGCTCGGACAGCGAGCACGTGCCGGCCACGTAATAAAAAGAGGAGACAATCATGCACAGCCGATGGATATTCACGCTCGCCGGCCTGGCCGCGATCGCACCCTCCGCGTTCGCCGCCACGGACGTCGGCTCGAATCATACGGTCGATGCGATCGCACTCTACAGCCAGGGCGCGGCGGTGGTGCAGGACAGCCGTACGCTTACGCTCGAGCAGGGCGAGCAGACGGTGTCGTGGCCGATGATCGACGCGATCCAGCCAGATACGCTGTGGCTGTCGGGTAAGGGTGTGCAGCTGACTGGCTTCGACATCAACGCGCGTGGCACCGGCGTGTCGGGCAGTCATTTGTCGGATCGCATCGGCCGGTCGGTGACGCTGCGTGCGCCGGGCGGCGAGACGCGCCAGGGCACGCTGGTGAATGTCGATGGTGATACGGCCTACGTTCGCGTCGACACTCGTATCGAGCGCATCACCGCGGCCTCGCCGGTCGAGATCAGCTGGCCGGTGGGTAAGAGCCGGGGCGGTGCCGGAAATAGCGGTTCGGGGCTGACAATGAATCTGGACGCCGACAAGTCGGGCCAGCAGAAACTCACCGTCACCTACCAGAGCAAGGCACCGAGCTGGCAGGCCAGCTATACCGGGCGCTTCCATCCGGCGAGCGGCAAACTGCGGCTGGTGAGTCAGGCGTTGATCGACAACAGCGGACACGAGGCGCTCGATGCCAGGCAGGCCTGGCTGGTGGCGGGCGATACTTCGCGTGCCCATGGTGGCGCGCCGCGGCCGATGATGATGGCCAAGATGGCCTCGAGTGAATCCTCCGCGGCCGATCAGCCGCAGGCGGTCGGCGATGTATATCGCTACCCGCTGGCCCATGGCCTGCACGTCAAGGCTGGCGCCGTGAAATCGGTCGCGCTGATGCAGCCGATCAGCGTGGAGGCGACACGCCGGTATCGCTTCGAGAACTATGCGCTCAGCGATACCGGTAACAGTCGCCAGCACGCCCAGGTCAGCCTGGCGTTCGACAACAGCTCGGGCCGGCCGCTGCCGGCGGGCGCGGTGCGCATCTACGATGCAGGCCACGCCGCGCAGCTGATGGGCGGCACGCGGATCGACAATACCCCGGCCGGCGCGCCGGTAACGCTCGCGCTGGGCGGCGCGTTCGATATCACCGGTATACACCGCGTCACGAAAACAACCCGCGGCGACAACGGCGTGAAGACCACCCGGGTGCGCGTCGAGCTGTTCAATGCGGGTGACAAGGCGCGCCAGGTGACGATTGCCGAACGGCTGCCGGCCGGCGCGAAGCTGGCCGACGACGCCCCCAGGACCCGCGGCGGCTCGGCCGAGAAGCCGGAATGGCGGGTCAGCGTGCCGGCCGGCGGCCACCGGACGCTGCGCTATCGCTTCCTGCAGCCGAAGTCGTCGTAACCGGACGCGAGCACCGGGTGGTCCTCAGTGATCGCGTTTGACGATTTCGGCGGCGATCGCGCGCAACGGTTCGGCGTTGTCGAAGATATCCAGCGCGGCGGTGGCTTCCGTATACAGGCGCTCGGCCAGCGCCTTGGCTGCGTCCAGGCCAAGCAGCGCCGGGTAGGTCGCCTTGTGGTGGGCGATATCCGCGCCCTGGGTCTTGCCGAGTTTCTCGGTGGATGACTCGATGTCGAGTACATCGTCGCGCACCTGGAAGGCGAGCCCGATGCGGGTGGCGAAGATATCGAGCGCGGTGCGCTGGTCTGGCGACAGGTTTTCGGCGGCATCCGCGGCCATCATCACACAGGCCGCGAGCAGGGCGCCGGTCTTGAGATCGTGGATCTGTTCCAGGTCGTCGATGGTGACGTCGTCGCGCCCCTCGGCGCCCATGTCGAGCACCTGCCCGCCGACCATGCCGCGCGAGCCCACGGCATGTGCGAGCGTCGCGATCTGGGCCGCGCGCGCGGCGGGCGCATCATCCAGCCCGCCGTGGGTGGCTACGATCTCGAACGCCAGCGACTGCAGGCCGTCGCCGGCGAGGATGGCGGTGGCCTCGTCGAAGGCGATATGCGTGGTCGGCCGGCCGCGCCGCAGGTCGTCGTCGTCCATGGCCGGCAGGTCGTCGTGGACCAGCGAATAGGCGTGGATGCATTCAATGGCAACGGCTGCGCCATCGACTTTCGTCATCGGAACGCCCAGCACTTCGGCCGCAGCATAAACCAGCCGCGGGCGTACGCGTTTGCCGGGCGACAGAGCCGCATAACGCATGGCTTCGTGCAGTCGCGCCGGCGATGTGTCGGCGCCGGGCAGGCACGCGTCAAGCATATGTTCGATGCGTTGGCTATAATATGGTGCTTGATATTTATCCATGGTTAGTTCGCCGTCCCTTATGGCCGGACAAATTGTCCGGCAGCTCGATAGGCGGGCTAGCTAGCCACTGAAGACCGGCAGCGTCAACTCGATGTGGCGCTTGACCGGTGCGACGATGCGCCCTGCGGCCGCGGCGTGTCGCACACGCTTGAAAACCTGGAAATCGTTCGTTCATGTCACAAGCCCCTATGCAGACGGATTCCGGTCGGCGCGCGCTGGCCTTTCAGGATGAGATCCTGCCGCATGTTTCGCGCACCTTTGCGTTGACGATACCCGAGCTCCCGGAGGCACTGCGGGTGGCCGTCGGCAATGCCTACCTGCTGTGCCGTATCGCCGACACCATCGAGGACGATGCCGAGCTCGACTACCAGAGCAAGGCGGCCTGGCATGCCGAGTTCGTGCGCGTGGTCGAAACCGGCGAGGGCGGTGCCGACTTCGGCCAGCGTCTGGCGCCGTTGCTGGCGCCGGCCACGCTCGACGCCGAGCGCCGGCTGGTCGCGCACACGGACGATGTGCTCACCGTGATGCACGGTCTGCGCCCGGCCCAACGGGCCGCGGTCGCGCGCTGTGTGCGCATCATGTGCGACGGCATGCCGGAATACGAACGCGCTGCGAGCGCCGATGGCCTGCCGACACTGGCGCATCTCGACCGCTACTGCTACTTCGTGGCCGGTGTGGTAGGCGAGATGCTCTCCGCGATGTTCACGGATTACGAGCCCGCCATGGGCGAGCATGATGCCGAGCTGAACCGGTTGGCCGTATCCTTCGGCCAGGGTCTGCAGATGACCAATATACTGAAGGATATCTGGGCCGACCACGGACGCGGTGTGTGCTGGCTGCCGCGCGACGTGTTCGCGCGCCACGGTTTCGATCTGTCGGAACTGGGCAAGCGCGGTGCCGACGAAGCGTTCGCCGCCGGATTGTACGAATTGATCGGCCTGGCCACCGGGCACCTGCGCAACGCGCTCGAATTCACCCTGCGTATTCCCGGGCATCAGAAGGGCATGCGTCGCTTCTGCCTGTGGGCGATCGGGCTGGCGCTGCTCACGCTCCGCAAGATCCAGGCGCATCCGTATTTTACCGATGGCGCGCAGGTCAAGGTTTCGCGTCGCAGCGTGCAGGCGACCGTGCTCACCACGAATCTCGCGGTGGCCGACGACGATCGCCTGCGGCATCTGTTTCATATGACCGCGGGCGACCTGCCTGCGCTCACGCCGAAACTGGCGGATGATCCCGCCGCGCCGATCAACGATATCGCCGAACTGCCGCGCCGGTCGCCGGCAACCGCGACCCGGCCCGCCGGGCTGGACGACGCCATCGAGGCGGCCGAGCAGCGCCTGTTCGCCGACCAGAACCCGGATGGCCACTGGCGCTACGAATGCGAGGCCGATGGCACGATCCCGGCCGAGTACATCCTGATGATGCATTTCATCGGCGATGTCGATACCGCATTGCAAGCGCGCGTGGCCAACTTCATCCGTTACAAGCAGGCTGCGCACGGCGGCTGGCCGTTGTACTACGGCGGCGATCTCGATCTGTCGTGTTCGGTGAAGTGCTACTACGCGCTAAAGCTGGCCGGCGACGATGTGGACGCGCCGCATATGGCGCATGCGCGCGAGGCGATTCTCGCGCGCGGCGGCGCCGGTCAGGTCAACGTGTTCACATTGATCGCGCTGGCCCAGTTCGGCCAGGTGCCCTGGCGGGCCGTGCCCTTCATTCCGGTGGAGGTCATGCTCATGCCGGAGGCTTCGCCGTTCCATCTGTCGAAGGTCAGCTACTGGTCGCGCACGGTGATGGTGCCGTTGTTCATCCTCACCAGCCTGCGCACCATGGCGCGCAACCCGGCCGGGGTGAACATACGCGAACTGTTCACGATTCCGCCCGAGCAGCAGCGCGATTTCGTGCCCGCGCAGAACGCCTTGCAGCGCGTATTCAAGGGGCTTGATCTGGTCGGGCGGAATTTCGAGCCGCTGATCCCGAAATTCGTGCGCAAGCAGGCGATTAAAAAAGCCGAGAACTGGATCATCGAGCGCCTGAACGGCACCGATGGCATCGGTGCCATCTTTCCGGCGATGGTCAATGTCTACGAGGCCCTGGGCGAGCTCGGCTATCCGGCCGATCACCCGTACCGCGCCAACACCCGCCAGGCGATCGACGATCTGGTGTATGACCACGGCGACATGGCCAACGTGCAGCCTTGCATGTCGCCGGTCTGGGATACCGGCCTGGCCAGCCTGGCGCTGCAGGAAGCCGCGGGCACGGGCGACACCCCGGTGGTGCGCGCCGGGCTCGACTGGCTGGCCGCGCGCCAGGTGCTCGACGGCCCCGGCGACTGGCGGCGGGATCATCCGGACCTGCCCGGCGGCGGCTGGCCGTTCCAGTACGCCAACGATTACTACCCGGATCTGGACGATACCGCCGTCATCGCCTGGGCGATGGTCAACACCGGCGACGGCGCGACCTATGGCCGTGCGATCACGCGGGCGACCAACTGGCTGGTCGGCATGCAGTCGTCGAATGGTGGGATTGCGGCCTTCGATACCGACAACAACCACGAATATCTCAACGAAATCCCGTTCGCCGATCACGGCGCGCTGCTCGATCCGCCCACGGCGGACGTCACCGCCCGCGTCATCACGCTGGCCGGCCTGCTGCAGCGGCCCGAGGACCGGCCGTTCATCGAACGCGCGATGGCCTATCTCCGGCGCGAGCAGGAGGCCGACGGCTCCTGGTTCGGCCGCTGGGGCACGAACTACATCTACGGCACCTGGTCGGTGCTGATGGCGCTCGAGGCGCTCGGTGAGGACATGAGCCAGGACTGGATCCAGCGTGCCGTGGCCTATCTCAAGGGCATGCAGCGCACCGACGGCAGCTGGGGCGAGGACAACGGCACCTACTGGGACCCGCCGCGCGGACGCTCGGATGTTTCCACCAGTTTCCAGACGGCCTGGGCCATGCTCGGTCTGATGGCGGCCGGCGAGCGCGGCTCGGCGGCACTGGCGCGGGGCGCGGCCTGGCTGATCGACCGGCAGGGCGCGGACGGCGCCTGGCACGATCCGGAGCACACTGCCCCGGGTTTCCCGCGTGTGTTTTATCTCAAGTACCACGGTTACACCCGCTACTTCCCGCTCTGGGCATTGGCGCGGTACCGCAATCTGCACGGCGATCCGGCGTCGGATGCCGGCACGGCGGGTGCCGACTGAGCCAATGTCTGTCGTTTGTCGTCCAGTAGGGCCGCGCCCTGGCGGGTGCGCCAGGCCCCCGTGTTGAGTCTGCCGGTCGCGCAGCTCGGCATTATCGCGGCGTTGCCGGGCGAGGCCCGTGCCCTGGCGCGGCTGCGTCCGCGTGGGCGTGCGCGCCTGTCCAGCGGCGCGCAGCTCGTGCTGTCGGGCATGGGCGCCGATCGCGCCGGAGCCGCGGCGCGCCAGCTCGCCGATGACGGTGTCTCGGTGCTGATGAGCTGGGGCACCGCGGCGGCGCTTGCGCCCGGTATCGATCCGGGCGCGCTGATGCTGGCAACGCGCGTTCTCGGCGCCGACGGTCACGTCTGGCATACCGATGCCGGCTGGCGTGGCGCGCTGGCCGCCGGTCTGGCGCCCGCGCATCAGGTTTTCGAACAGCATCTGGTGGAAACGCCGGCGCTGGTTGCCGATGCTGCGGCCAAGCGAGCCCTGTACGAACGCAGCGGCGCGATTGCCTGCGACATGGAAAGCGCGGCCATCGCGGCGGTTGCGGCCGAACGCGGCCTGGCCTTCGTGAGCGTTCGCGCGATCATCGATGATGCCTCGATGGCGTTGCCGCCGGTCGCCCGGGCCGCGATGGACGCCGACGGGCGCCTGCGCCCGGCCGCGCTGCTGGCGGCCCTGGTTGGGCGGCCGGCGTCCATGCATGTCCAGCTCCGGGCGTTGAAGAATCTGGCCGTGGCCTTTCGCGCCGCGCGCATGACCCTGGCGGATGTCGCGGCGGTACTTCGCGGCGAGGTGCTCAAGTGACGCGTGCACTGGAACGGGCGCTGGCGGCCTGGGTCGAACTGATGACACGCCACGCCGCCTGGGTCGTTCTGGCCGGCGTCGTCATCACGCTGGCCGGGGCCTGGTATTCGGTCACCCATCTGTCGATGGACACCGATAACGGCAATCTGATCAGCAGTAAAGTGCCCTGGCGCCAGACCCACATCGCGTACAACAAGGCGTTTCCGGTCTACAAGGACAACCTGGTGGTGGTGGTCGACGGCTCGACCCCGGACATCGCCGGGGCGGCGGCCGACCAGTTGACGAAGGCGCTGCGTGGCCAGCCGTCGCTGTTTGCCGATGTGTACGAGCCCGGCGGCGGCCATTTCTTCGCGAAGAACGGGTTTCTCTATCTTTCGGTGGACAAGCTCAAGTCGCTGTCGACCCGGCTGACCCGGATCCAGCCGTTTCTCGGGCGCCTGTCGGCCGATCCGACGCTGCCGACGTTCTTCGACATGCTCGACCGCGCCATGGCTCCGGATGCCCCGGTCGACATGAATCTGTCGCCGGTTTTCAGCGAGCTGGCCGCCACCTTCGATGCCAGCCGTGCCGGGCACTATAATCGGCTGTCCTGGCAGCAGCTCATCGGCGGCGACCAGCCGGGTGTTTCCAGCCAGCGCTTCATCATCGTGCGGCCCAAGCTCAACTACGGTGCCTTGCTGCCTGCGCAAAAGCCGATGCAGGCGATCCGCGACACCGCCAAGCGGCTGCATCTGGATGCCGCTCATGGCGTGCGGATACGCGAGACCGGCGAGGTCGCGCTCTCCGATGAAGAGCTGGCCAGTGTGACGCAGGGCGCGGCCTGGGGCGCGACGCTGGCGTTCATCGCGGTGGGCGTGATTCTGTATCTGGGGTTGCGTTCGTGGGCGCTGATGGGCGCCTCGCTCATCAGCCTGATCGCCGGCCTGGTCGGCACCGCAACGTTCGCGGCACTGGCGGTCGGGCGGTTGAACCTCATTTCGATCGCCTTCGCCGTGCTCTATATCGGGCTCGGCATCGACTACGCGATTCACGTCTGCCTGCGTTACCGCGAGGCGTTGGCCGAACTCGGCGGGCGCGTGGTCAGTCGGGCCTCGGGGGTCCGGCATGCCCTGGCCGCGGCCATAGCCGACGTCGGGCTATCGCTCACGCTGTGCGCGATCACGACCGCGGGCGGGTTCTTCGCCTTCATCCCGACGGCATATTCCGGTGTCGCCGAACTCGGGTTGATCTCCGGCGTGGGGATGTTCATCAGCCTGGTCGTGAGTCTCACGTTCCTGCCGGCGGCCATCGCCTTGCTCAAACCCTGGGTCCCCAGTTCGAGTGCCACGGCCAGCCGTTGGGCGCCGTTCATCGGGCGTCGGGGCCAGCGCACGATCTGGGTCGCCTCCGCGGTGGTCGCGCTGGGCTGTGTGGTTGCGTTGCCGTTCATACGCTTCGATCCGAGTACGCTGGATCTGCAGAATCCGAACGACGAGGCGGTGCAGACCTACCGCGATCTGCTCGCGCATAGTAAGCATTCGCCGCTGACGCTGGTGACCATGCGTCCGAAGCTGGCCCAGGCCAAGCAGCTGGCGGCTCGCATCGCCAAGCAGCCGCATGTCTCCGGTGCGATGACGGTCGCGGATTTCGTGCCTGCGCACCAGGACGCCAAGTTGTCGATCATCGGCGATCTGGCATTGACGCTGGCGGTTTCACCGCCCGATATGACCAAGCGGGCCGGTTTTTCCGCCCGCAAACAGGCGATCGCCGATTTCGCGCAGCATCTGGCGGCGTATCGCAAGCGCGACAGCAGTTCGGATGCCGATGCCGCGCAGCGCCTGGCCAAGGCGTTGTCGGCCTGGCGCGGATGGTTTTCACAACAGAGTCCGGCGGCACAGAAGCGTATTCTGGCGACGATGCACGATCGCGTACTCGCCGGCCTGCCGCGCCAGGTCGACCGACTGGCCGATGCCATGAACGCGTCACGCATCACCTTGCAGAACTTGCCCGAGAACCTGAAGAAACGATGGATCGGCACCGGCGGCCAGTATCGGGTGGAGGTCTCGCCCAAGGGCAATCTCAATCACGAATCGACGGTGCGGGCCTTCGTCAACAGCGTGCGCCAGGTCGCACCGCATATCACCGGGGCGCCGGTGCTCGAACTGTCGGCCGGGCATACCGTATCGCAGGCGTTCGTGCATGCGTTCATCTATGCCGGGGTGTTCATCACGCTGTTCCTGCTCGTACTGTTGCGCAGTGTGCGCGACACGCTGCGTGTGCTGGCGCCACTGGCCCTGTCGGGGCTGATCCTGGCCGCGGCGACGGTGGTGTTCGATATCCCGTTCAATTTCGCCAACGTGATCGCGTTGCCGCTGTTGCTCGGTGTGGGGGTGGACAGCGGCATTCACGTGGTCCATCGGCTGCGCCAGCGCGAGCACCATCGGCCGTTTCTGGGCACCTCGACCGCGCGCGCCGTCATACTGTCATCCCTGACCACCATGGCCGGCTTCGGCAGTCTGGCGTTCTCGCATCATGCGGGTACTGCGAGTATGGGACAGTTGCTCACGATCGGTATGCTGGCGGTTCTGGTGACAACCCTTATTGTCGCGCCAGCGCTTTTTCGTATCCTGCGGGATTAAGGCTTAGGGCCTAGGGCCTAGGGCCGGGGGCCGAGGAGGGAATCCACCAGCATGTCGGAACCGAACGATTCGGCAAGCGAGAATCAGGGCGTGCGGTCGCATGCGCTGAATGCGCGCCGGGCCTGGCCTGGGGCGCCCGCGCGCATGGTGTGGGCGGATGTTGGCGCGCTTGCGCGATCGGGTATCGTCGAGCATGCCGGCGCCGAACCGGCCTGTGACGCGGTTCACTCGGCGCTTTTGTTAGATATAAAGGTCGTGCTCTATTTGTTGTTGCCCGGGGGCGCGATCCGGCCGGGTTGGTATTTCCGCGTGCCGAGCGCGCGGCCGAAGGAGGGTTAGGCCATGCGCGCCCTGGTAACCGGAGCTACGGGATTCGTCGGCAGTGCGGTCGCACGCGCTGCGCTGCGCGAGGGTTGGACCGTGCGCGCCACGCGCCGTGCGACCAGCGATCTGAGCGCGCTGGAAGGGCTCGACCTGGAATATGCCGAGGTCGATCTGTCGGATACGGCGGCCCTGGCCGAGGCCATGCGCGACTGCGACGCGGTGTTTCACGTCGCCGCGGACTATCGCCTGTGGGCCGCCAATCCGGACGAGCTCTACGAAAACAATGTCGAGGGGACCCGCCGGATCTGCGAGGCGGTGCGTATGGCCGGCGTGGCGCGCGTGGTTTATACCTCGAGCGTGGCGACACTCGGCATCCCCGGCGACGGCACGCCGGGCGATGAAGACACGCCGGTGGGCTTGCAGGACATGATCGGGCACTACAAGCGGTCCAAGTACCTGGCCGAGGAAGTCGCCCGTGAATACGCCGCCGATGGGCTGGATATCGTGATCGTGAATCCGTCGGCACCGATCGGCCCGCGCGATCACAAACCCACGCCGACCGGGCAGATGGTGCTTGAGGCCGCGGCCGGCCGTATGCCGGCGTTCGTGGACACCGGCCTGAACGTAGCCCACGTCGATGACGTGGCGCGCGGACATTTACTGGCGCATGCCCATGGCCGGACCGGCCGGCGCTATGTGCTGGGGGGTACCGACATGACGCTGGCGGCGATTCTGGCGTTGGTGGCCGAGATCGTGGATCGCCCGCCGCCGCGCGTGAAGCTGCCACACAATCTGCTGTTGCCCGTGGCCCACGTCGCCGAAGCACTCGCCCGCATCACCGGCCGGCCGCCGAAGGTGACGGTTGACGGTGTCAAGCTGGCCAAGAAGCGCATGTTCTTTTCCCATGCGCGCGCCACTGCGGAACTCGGCTATCGTGCACGGCCGGCGCGCGACGCGTTGGCCGATGCCGTGGCCTGGTATTACGCGCATCGCTACCTGCCGCTCGGGAAACGGCCGTGATTCGTCGGTTCGCGCTGGCTACGGCGCTGGTGGTGGCGTCGATGACGGCGCTGGCCGACGCGCCGCCGCCGGCGGCTATTGTGGGGTTCTGGCGTACCGCGAAGGGCGGGGCGGTGATCCATCTCGTCGAGGAACATGGCAGTTTCGTGGCGCGCCTCGTCTGGCTTGAAAGTGATCGCTATCCTGCCGACGCCCCCCGGGGTATGGCTGGACAACCTCTTCTGGACCGCCACAATCCGGATGCGTCGAAACGCGATCGGCCGCTGATCGGGCTGCGCCTGATCAAGGGCCTGGATTATCGGGTGCGGGATAACGATCGAGCGCGCTGGGAGAACGGACAGGTCTACGATCCCGGTCGGGGCAAGTGGTTCGACTGCTATCTCTGGCTCGCCGACCACCGCCATCTGAAGCTGCACGGCTACGTCGGAATCCCGGCCCTGGGTCGGACCACCACCTGGACCCGCGTGCCCGATCCCCGCGTCGCCGCGGATTGAGGCGCCCTCCACCGCGCCGGGCGTGATTTCACCCGCCCCCGGGGTCGGCGGCCTCGCCGCGAGTGCAGGCGACAAATCCCCGATATCCCGCATGATCCGGCCGGATGCCGCGCGCCCGCCGGCCGCGGCTGTGCGGGCCGGCCGTGACGTCGCCCCGTGCCGGCGGCGACAATGGGCCGGCGGGCACGCCGAACGGCCGCCGCATGGGTGTGATGCACGCGCCGGTCATTGGTGCGCGGTCGACGATCCCGGCGCGTTGCGTGCCGCATCCGAATTTGCTGAAGGAACCTCGACATGACGCTCCAGGCCAATGACTTCATCGACCGCGCTGCCGAATACGGCTACGACTTCTATGCCGGCGTACCGTGTTCGTTTCTTACGCCGCTCATCAATACGGTGATCGACAACGACCGGCTGACCTATGTGTCGGCGGCCAACGAGGGCGATGCCGTGGCCCTGGCGGCCGGCCGGGCGCTGGCCGGCAAGCGCGCCGTGGCCATGATGCAGAACTCGGGGCTCGGCAACGCGGTCTCGCCGCTCACCTCGCTGACCTGGGTGTTCCGCCTGCCGATTCTGCTGATCGTGACCTGGCGCGGCGCGCCCGGAGTGGCCGATGCGCCGCAGCACGAGCTGATGGGGCGGATCACGACCGACCTGCTCGATAGCATGGAGCTGCCCTGGGCGTTGTTCCCGGACGATGCCGGCGCCGTGCCCGAAACGCTGGCGCGCGCCGAGGCGCACATGAACGAGACCGGTCGGCCGTACGTACTGGTCATGAACGAGGACAAGGTCGCCCCGGCCGAACTGGCCAGCCAGGATTCGCCGACGCAGAGTCGCGGCGCGATCACCTTCCGGCCCGCGCCGCCGAAGACGCCGAGCGTCTCCCGGCGCGATGCACTGGCCCATCTGGTCGATCGGACGGATCCGGCGCGCAGCGTGATCATTGCCGCCACCGGCTTTACCGGCCGCGAACTGTATGCGATCGCCGATCGCCCCAATCATTTTTACATGGTCGGTTCCATGGGCTGTGCGCCGCTGCTCGGGCTAGGGCTTGCCATGGCACGGCCCGATCTCGACGTGATCGTGGTCGACGGCGATGGTTCGGCGTTGATGCGTCTGGGCGCCATGGCGACCCTGGCGGCCTACGGGCCTACCAACCTGCATCATCTGCTGCTCGATAATGGCATGCACGAGTCCACCGGCGGCCAGGCGACGGTGTCGTCCGGGCTGTCGTTCGCGGCTATCGCCGCCGCAGCCGGCTACCGCACGACTTACGAGGGCCACGAGCGAACCGTGATCGATCAGATGCTGGCCGGCAGCTCGCAGGGCCCGGCGTTTTCGCATCTGCACATCGCGCCGGGCATCGACAAGGCCGGCTTGCCGCGGCCCTCGGCCGCGCCGATGGAGGTCAAGGCGCGGCTGATGGCGCATATCGGCGTCGGCTCGTAAGCAGTATGCCGTGACCGCAAGAGACGCTGTTCGGCCGCCGGCGCGGCCGAACAGGGGCGCGGTACGCCGTTCATGCCGGCCAGTCCTGCGTCTGATGTCCGGGCTGCCGCGCAGACTGAACAAGCGGATCCAGCCCCGCGGGGGCGCCGCCCGCGGGGCTCGTTCAGGCGGAGCCGGATGCCGGAGCGTTCTACTTTCGTATCGGTTACCGGACGGTTTGCCCTATGATGTGCGGCATGGTTACTTCAAAAATGCAGGGTTTGTGAGCAACACGGGCGTGGTGGCCTGACCGGCGAGACTTCCGTATTTCCACCCTGGGGAATCTCGATAGTCGCGATCTGGATGACCTGATTGCGAGAATTGCCGGGATCACCGCATGCTGATATGCCACAATAGTTCTTAACGAAACATACATATGTACAATGCAGTGGTGCCTGCGGCATCGCCGCATTACATCTGCTGCGCTCGGAGCGGCTCGCAAGCCGAACGCCGAGCCCAAAAGAAGAGGTCGAAATGGCAGTACCGTTGATTCAACAGTACAAGGTCGCGCGCTACATCATGGGGCAGAAGATCGCCCGACGTGAACGCTACCCGCTGGTGCTGATGCTGGAGCCCCTGTTCCAGTGCAACCTCGCTTGCGCCGGCTGCGGCAAGATCGACCACCCGAAGGATATCCTCAAGCAGCGCATGAGCGTCGAGGATGCCTTGAACGCGGTCGACGAATGCGGCGCGCCCATGGTTTCGATCCCGGGCGGTGAGCCGTTGATCCACAAGGATATGCCCGAGATCATCAAGGGCATCGTGGCGCGCAAGAAATTCGTCTATCTGTGCACCAACGCGCTCCTGATGAAGAAGAAGATGGACGACTACGATCCGTCGCCCTACTTCACCTGGTCGGTGCATCTGGATGGTCTCAAGGCGCGCCACGACGAGTCCGTGTGCCAGGAAGGCGTGTTCGAAAAGGCCGTGGAGGCCATCGAAATGGCGCGGGATCGCGGTTTCCGCGTCACGATCAACTGCACGCTGTTCGACGGTGAAGTGCCGGAAGAGGTCGCCGACTTCTTCGACTATGTCACCGATCTCGGCGTGGAAGGCATTACCGTCTCGCCGGGCTATTCCTACGAGCACGCGCCGCGTCAGGACGTGTTCCTCGGCCGCTCCAAGGCCAAGAACCTGTTCCGCGAGATCTTCCGCCACGGCCGTGAACGCGGCGCCGACTGGAAACTCAACCATTCGTCGTTGTACCTGGACTTCCTGGCCGGCAACGAGACCTATCAGTGCACGCCCTGGTCGAACGTAACCTACAACATCTTCGGTTGGCAGAAACCCTGTTACCTGCTGGTCGACGAAGGTTACGAGAAGACCTTCAAGGACCTGATGGAAAACACCGAATGGGAGAATTACGGGGTCGGCCGCAATCCCAAGTGCGACAACTGCATGGCGCACTGCGGCTATGAAGGCACGGCGGTCGAGGACACGTTCGCGCATCCGCTGAAGGCGTTCAAGAGCATGGCCCGCGGTCCGCGCCTGTCGGGCGACTTCGCCGAGGAGCTACCGATTCTGTATGGCGACCGCGCGCAGGCCACGGCGACCAAGATCCCGATCTCGCAGATCGGCCGCCGCGAGTCGACGCCGAAGGAAAAGGAACTCGGCTAGCGCCGGGCCCGCCTTCGCCTTTGCAAGGTCGTCGGTTGCGCCGACGGCCTTTTTTTGTATCCGACGTTATGCTGCTGACCCTTCTTGCCCTGATTTCCCTGATCGTCTGGCTCGGCCTGCTGGCCCAGCCCTGGCTGCCCTGGTTGCTGCGCGAGCGCTTCGCGGCGCGGGCAAGCGACGCCGATACGGCCGATCTGTCGGACGTGACGGTGCTGATCCCGGCGCGCGACGAAGCCGAATCGCTGGAACGAACGTTGGCGGCGCTCGCCCGTCAGGGCGCCGGACTTTCGGTGATCGTGGTCGATGACAATTCCAGCGACGGCACGGCCGAGATCGCACGGGCCGCGGCGATTGAGCGGCTGACCGTCATCCAGGGGCGAGCGTTGCCCGATGGCTGGACCGGCAAACTCTGGGCGCTGGAGCAGGCGCGCCAGCAGGTGAGCACGCCGCGTGTCGTATTACTGGATGCTGATATCTGGATTGCGCCGGGCACGATCGCCGGGCTCAAGGCGAAGGCGATCGCCGAGGATCGCCAGATGGTGTCGTTGATGGCGCATCTGCGCATGACCCGCATCGTCGAGCGGTTGCTGATCCCGGCGTTCATTTACTTCTTCAAGCTATTGTATCCGTTCGCGCTTTCCAATCGCGGCTCGCGTCATGTGGCGGCAGCCGCCGGTGGCTGCGTATTGATCGACGCCGCGGTACTGGAGCGCATCGGTGGCTTCGGTGCGCTGGCCGATGCCGTGATCGACGACTGTACGCTGGCCCGTTGTGTGCGTCGCGCCGGTGGACGCACATGGGTCGGGGTCACCCATGCCGCCACGAGTCTGCGCGGCTACGACGACTTCGCGGGCATTCATGCGATGGTGGCGCGTTCGGCCTATAGCCAATTGCGCTATTCGCCTTGGCTTCTGGCCGGCTGCACGCTGGCCATGGCGTTGATGTTCTGGGCCCCGCCCGTTGCGCTCGTTTTCGGTGATGCGAGCGCACGCGGGCTGGCGATCGCGGCCTGGTTCGCGATGGCAGTGAGCTATCTCCCGACGCTGATCTATTACCGCTTGTCTTGGCTTTGGGCATTCGCCATGCCGTTGATCGGCACCATTTATCTGGCGATGACCTGGTCATCGGCGCTGCGCTACTGGCAAGGCGTGCGCACCGCCTGGCGCGGTCGTGCCTATCATCGCTCGTGATGATCGGCGGCGCGGCCAGCGACTGCAGCGCGTGCCGGCGCTCAGGGTCGTTTTCGGTATATTCAGGATACATAAAACCGGGCTGCGGTTTAATTTGCTTGATGGGTCGCATGTCGGCCCCATATCGAGGGACGTGCGGCACGACACGGTGCAGCCTGGGATTGAGTCAAGGAAGCCGAGAATGAAAGCAGCGACGCGTTTATTGCGAGGTCTGGTGGCCACGGGCGTGATCTTTGCCTGTGTCAGTGTCTGGACGGCGGCGGCCGCCGAGCCGGCGCGCAGCGTGGTCGAGAATCTAGACAGCCAGTTACTCGCGACCATGAAACAGGGCAAGCAGCTCGGTTTTGCGGGGCGCTACAAGAAGCTGGCGCCAGTGATCGATCAGTCGTTTGATCTGGACCGCATCGCCAAGCTCGCGCTCGGCAACAAATGGTCCAAGCTCAGCCCGGAGCAGCAGAAGCAGTATCAGCACATGTTCCGCGAGGACACGCTCGCGACCTATGCGTCGCGTTTCGACAGCTACAGTGGCCAGACCTTCAAGATCAAGGACGTCAAGAACGCCCCGGGCGGTCGCCGTCAGGTGAATACGGTGATTGTGTCCGGCGGTGACCGGATACCAATCAATTATGTTCTGGACAACGAGGGCGGCGACTGGAAGATCGTCAACGTCGTGGCCAAGGGGGTCAGCGATTTGGCGCTCAAGCGCGGCCAGTACACCAGTTCCATTCAGGGCAAGGGCGCTGACGGCTTCATCAAGCAATTCAAGGCGCAACTCAAGAAATACCCGAGCATCCCCAGCGTGCCGGCGAATTCCAGCACATGACAGGCGCCTGCCAACCCGGTATGTAGGCCGCCGGCTGGCCCCGATGCCGCGGGGGCGGCCGGTGCTTAGGTCAGTCGTCGACCGGGGCGGATCACGTTAGCCGGACTGACTGTCGCCTGCGAGCAGTCGAGCCACCGTGGCCCAGTGCGCCTCGCGAATGCGGGGCCATTCCATCTTGATCCACGGTGTGTAACGCTTGGGGTGTGCGGCCAGATCCGCATCGAGTGCCTCGGGCGCGACGAACGAGAAATCCGCGATTTCGTTCGGGTTGCCGGTGACCGGCGCATCCGAACGGGCGGCGAAGACTGAGCACATCTCGTGTTCGGCCCCGATGTCGCCGAACTGTGCGTGGTACTCGAACTTGTAGAGATAGGTGACATCCGCGTCGATGCCGATCTCTTCGCGCAACCGCCGCTTGGCGGCCTCGGCGACGGTTTCGCCGCGACGCGGATGGCTGCACACGCTGTTCGACCAGAAACCGCCCCAGAGCTGCTTGGCGTCGGCCCGCTGCTGCATCAGCACGTGGCCTGCGCTGTTGAACAGAAAGATCGAGAACGCGCGATGCAGCACACCGTCGCCAAGATGCGCCTCGGCCTTGGGCATGTGGCCGAGCACGTTGTCGTCGGAGTCGACCAGGATCAGGGGTTCGTCGTCGAAGGAAACAACGTCGGCGTCGCCGGCATCGATGTTCGTGCTCATGAGCGTATTTCCGTGATGAACGAGTTGTAGCCCGCAGCCCGCATCGCCGAGGCCACATCCTGGATTTTATCGTGTTCGGCCACCGCTATCATGGCGCCGCCACCGCCGCCGCCCGTGAGCTTGGCGCCCAGGGCGCCGTGGCTGCGGGCGATCTCGACCAGTTCCTCGATCTCCCATGACGAGACCTGCAGGGCATTGAGCAGCCCGTGATCGATGTTCATCAGATCGCCCAGCTCGGCGATATCGCCGCGGGCCAGGGCGTCGACCCCGGCCAGGGCGAGTGCGTCGATCTGGTCGAATATGGCTTCGTAGCGGGCCGGGCTCTTCTGCCAGGCGGCGCGCACGTTGCCGACTGTCTGGGCGGTGAGCGTGGCCACACCCGATAGGCCGATGACGACCGGAATTGGTCGCGCGGTGGCCAGATCCCGGATCTCCGGGCGGGCGGCGGGGTTGTCCTTGCGGAACAGGATCGGCCGGCCGAAGGTCGCCAGCGTGTTGTCGATACCGCTCGGCGTGCCGTGGGCGATTTTCTCCACGTCGAAGGCTAGGTTCGAGATCTCGCGTTCGGACAGCTTGATGTCGAAGCACCGGGCCATGGCCCGGATCACGGCCACCGCCAGGGCGGCTGAGGCACCGAGGCCATTGGCGCGCGGTACCCGCGGCGACACATCGATGCGCATGCCGCGATCGGCCACGCCAAGACGTTCGGCGATCAACGAGATCGACTCGTGCAACGAACTGATCTTGCCTTCGGGCTCGGAAAAACGCATTTCCACGCCCCAGCGCGGGATCAGCAGATCGATTTGCTCGGGCTGGGGCCTGACTTCGGCGCGGACGTTGAGGGGAATCGGGGCCGCAATGGCATGCCGGCCGTAAACCACCGAATGCTCGCCGAGCACGATGATCTTGCCGTAGCCCATGTCGCCGGTCGCCTCGCCGTAGCCGACCACCTCGGGTTCCGGCGTACGTGCGGCCCCACTGCCGTGGTGTTTCTCGGTGGCGCGACGCTCGTCCAGTTCCGTCAGAATCTCGCGTGCCCGCCAGACCTTGATGTCGCCATGCGCGATCAGCCGGTCCACGACTTCATCGAACTGGGCGTCGCTTGCGCCGGCGGCCATGGCCACACTGCGGGCATGCAGCGTCATGTGGCCGCGCTGGATACCGTGCGTCGACAAGGCCTTGATCGCGGCGAAATTCTGCGCCAGCCCGACCGCGCACATGATCTCGGCCAGTTCGGCCGCGGATTCGATGCCGAGCACGCGATGCGCGATCTTGACCGCCTGGTTGGACTCGACCTGGCCGCCGACGGTGCCGACCTTGAGCGGCAGTTCGAGTTCGCCGACCAGATTGCCGTCGTTGTCCGCGGTCCAGCGTGTGAGCGAGCGATAACGGCCGGTGCGCGCGGCATAGGCATGCGCGGCCGCCTCGATCGCGCGCCAGTCGTTGCCGGTGGCGATGGCCACGGCATCGATGCCGTTCATGATGCCCTTGTTGTGTGTGGTCGCGCGGTACGGGTCCATCTCGGCGAATTCGTTGGCCAGGATGATGCCGTCGCGGACCTCGGCGCCGGAATAATCGCCGGCCTCGAGCAGGCTCGGCGGGATCACGGCCTTCGCGCGCACCAGCGCGCGGTCGGTCAGGTTCGACAGAATGCGCAGAAACACCTCGCCGCCGCTGATCTTCTCGATCAGCGGGGCCGCGCCCTCGCACATCGTATTGACCAAGTTGGCGCCCATCGCATCCCGGGTATCCACGATCAGATGCACCACCAGCATCTCGCCGTGGTCGGCGGTGGTGCCGTGGGTGAGCACTTCCACGTCCCGCGCGCCGCCGCCACGCGCGACCATGTTCGGGTGCAGGCTGTTGGCGAGATTCAGGATCTCTTCCTTGGCCTGCAGGATAGCCTGCTTGGCGTGCGCGGCATGCGGTACGTTCACGACCTGGATCTGGCCGATCAGCATCGGCCGCTGGGCGGTCGAGCTGAAGCCGCCGGCCCGGCGCACCAGCTTGGCCGCCGAAGACACGGCGGCGATGATCGAGGGCTCCTCGACCACCATCGGGATCAGGTAGTCGCGATCATTGATCTGGAAATTCAGGCCCAGTCCCATCGGCAGCCCGAAGGCCCCGATGACGTTCTCGATCAGCCGGTCGGCCTTGTCGGCATCGAGTAGATGCGTGCCGTCCACCAGCATGTCGTATTCGGTCTCGCTGATGACCTCGCGCTCGAGCAGGGCGCGCAGACGATCGGCGACCGAGAACTTGTAGAACTGGGGAATACGGGAATGACTCATGCGAAACGAACCCTCGCGCGGGATGATCCAAGACACCGACAGCACATCGATATCGTTGTCTAATACAGTAGTTTAGCGCAGCCTGCGTCCGTCTGTCGCAGGCCGTGCCCCGGTTGGCCGGTCCGGCGTGGTTTCCAGCGCCACCCCGGGGGCCGCGAAACCGAGTTCGATGATTTCGGCGCCGACCGCCTGGAAGTCGCCGCGAAGCGCGGTTTCATCGACGTTGGGCGTGGTGAACAATAGCCCCACGTCGCCGCCGCCAGCGCCGGAACTCTTGAACACCGCGCCATGATCGGCCGCCGCGGCGTGCAGTTGGTGGTGGCGGGCGCTGACGATACCGGCCTCGGCATGCTGGTCCAGTGCGATCAGCGCCTCGAAGTACTCGCGCGCCAGCCGCACGAAGCGCAAGGCCTGGCCGAGGTCCGCCGCCGCATTCTCCGCCAGCGCGGCCAGACGGCCGAGATCGGACGCAAAGCCGCTCGGATCGCGTTGGCCGTAGGTGTAGACACGCCCGACCAGGTCGGTGGTGCTTGCCCCGGTGCCGGTCACCACGGCGACACCGGCCAGCCCCGTGGGCCAGACCAGCGGCGCCGGCGGTTGATCGCGGGTGTAGCTGATGATGCCGCCATAAACCGCGGTTGCGACATCGCCGCCGCTGCCAGTGCCGCCCTGGGCATCGCGATGGGCGGCGATGGCCAGTTCGGCCAGCCGGGCAGGCGCCAGCTCGACGCCGACGCGGGCCAGGAGTGCGCAGGTGAGGGCGGCGGCCACCGCCGCGCTCGAGCCGAGACCGAGCTTGTGCCCGTCGCGCGCGAAATCGGTGGTGTCGATGTGTACTTCGAGCGGCGGCAATGGCGAATCGAGATAGGCCGCGACATGGGCCAGCACGGCCCGATAGACCCGCAGCCGGTCGCGCAGCCCGTCATCGGCGCCCGGCGCGCCGTGTCCATCGGCGCCGAGCGCCAGCCGGTGGATGTCCAGATTGGGCGCGGTCAGATGCCAGTGGCCGTCGCTCGAATCGGAGAGCGTGACGCGGGCCCGGCGATCGACTGCGGTCAGGATCGCCGGTGCGCCTTCGAGCACGGCATATTCGCCGATCAGGAACAGCTTGCCCGGCGCACTCGCGATAACCGGGGCCGTTGCGGTCATGCGAGCACGCTCGCTGCCGGGCCCAGGGCTGTTCGACGGGTTTCCAGCACACCGGGTACACGCGCCAGCGCCCGCGCCACCGCCTCGCCATGGCCGGGTGCGCACAGGGCCTTGACCTGCGGCCCGGCGTCGATCGTGAAGTAGACCGGGGTGCCGGCCTCGCGCAGGGCCCGCACGGCCTGCATGGCCGCCACGGTGGCGGGGTTCCAGTAGATCAGTCCCGGCCGGGTCGACATCATCAATCCGTGCAGCTTGAGACAGCTCATTTCCGTAAGTGCGCCGACGGTCTCGAAGTCGCGCGCGGCGATGGCGTCGCGCATGGCGCTCAGGTCGGTTTCCGAATGCGCCACCCAGGCCGAATAGTAATCGGAACGTTGGTCGAGGTGGCTCATGCCGATCGAGGAGTTGACCGACTTCGTGGCCCGATCGGTGATCGCGACGACGATCTCCAGCGGCCACTCGCCGGGATCGAGCATGGACTCGGCGAAAGCATCGCTGCCGTCGTCGAGTTCGCCGCGGTGCATTTCGGCAAAACCGCCGAAGACCGAGCGCGCCGCCGAGCCCGAGCCCTGGCGCGCCAGGATCGATAGTTCGCGCGGGGACAGCGCAAGCCCCGCGGCCCGGGTCGCAGCCAGCGACAGCGCTGCGAACCCCGAGGCGGACGAGGCGAGACCGGCCCCGGTGGGGAAATTGTTGGCCGAGACGATCGCCGCGCGCGTGTCGATTCCGGCGCGCGCGCGCACCAGATCGAGAAACGGCGTCAGGCGCGCGGTGTCGACGGGTTTTTTATCGAGCTCGGCGGTGTCGGCCGCCAGCGCCTCATCGAACACGACGGTGGTATCGGTGTACAGGCCGTCGAGCGTGACCGATATGGATCCAACCGCCGGCAAATTGCGCGGCCCTGCGCGCTTGCCCCAGTACTTGATCAGCGCGATATTGCTGTGGGCGCGCGCAGTGGCTTGGCTCATGATCGATTCTGCCATCGGCTTTTACAGGAACAATTCGCGCGCAAGGATACGCCATCGTCATCGGTCTGCCGAGTGTGATGCGCTTGCACAGTGCACCATTTGCTAGCATATCCCTGACGAAAAATTCACGTGGCACGCATAGCGGGCCGCCGGACGACGAGAAAAACCATGCCGGGAATCAGTGGACTGGCGCTTTATCTGCCGCCTTATCGTGTCAACCTTGAGGACTGGTGCGCCTGGAACGACCAGCCCTGGGACAAAGTGCGCAAGGTCGTGGGCCGCAGCTTTCGCATGCGGGGGCCGGAGCAGAGCGTGTACACGCTTGCCGCGAATGCCGCCTGGCGCCTGATCGAAGCCTACGACATCGATCCGCGCGAGATCGGGTATCTCGCGCTCGGCACCGAGTCCTCCAGCGATAACTCGGCTGGCGCGGTGATCGTCAAGGGGATGCTCGACGACGCGCTGGCTACGCACGCGTTGCCCGCCATGTCACGCGAATGCGAAGTGCCGGAATTCAAGCATGCCTGTCTCGGCGGTGTCTATGCGATGAAGAATGCCTTGCGCTATCTGGCCACCGACGGCGCAGCACGCAAGGCGATCGTGGTCTGTTCCGATATCGCCGAATACGAGCGCGGCTCATCCGGTGAGCCGACCCAGGGCGCCGGTGCGGTGGCCATGCTGCTCGAAGCCGAGCCGAAGCTGCTGCACGTCGATCTGGCCGGCTCGGGCAGCGCCTCCGATTACCGCATGGTCGATTTCCGCAAGCCGTTTGCCCGCTTCCGCGGGCAGCCACAGCGTGCCGATGGCCAGATGCAGGATCTGCCGGTGTTCAACGGCCGTTATTCGACCAGTTGCTACGTCGATGCCACCCGGGCCGCGATCAACGCCATGCTCGCGCGCCGTGGTGGCGGCCGGCGGGCCGATTTCTTTCATTCGGTGGATGCCGTGTTCATGCATCGACCATATCACCGCATGCCCTCGGCGGGCTGGGCCATGGCCTATCTGTTCGCCCTGGCCGACGGTGACGACGCCAATCGTGCCGAGCTGACCGAATATGCCAGGGGCGCCGGTATCGACGCCGAGGCGCTGCTGGCCGAGATCTCCGGTGTGACGCCCGACATGCGGGCCCGCGTCGCCGCCGGCGAGTCGGGCGAGGATGCGTTCCCGTTGGCCGGCAACCTGATGCGGTATCTGCGCAAGACCGAGCTGTGGCAGAACCTGGTTTCCGGCAAGCTCTCCCTCGGCAGTGAGATGATGCGCGACCTGGGCAATCTCTATACCGCTGCGCTGCCCGCCTGGCTGGCCGCCGGGTTCACCCAGGCCCACCGCGACACGCTCAATCTTGGCGGGCAGCACTGGCTGGCGCTGGGCTACGGCAGCGGCGACGCCGCCGAAGCATTGCCGATGCGTGTGGCCGAAGGCTGGGAGGACGCCGCGGCGCGCATCAACTTTACCGAGGCGCTGGGCACACCGGTGGAGCTCGATGCCGACCAGTACGCCGCGCTCCACGATGGCCACCCGGCCGACGTCAAGCCGGCGCCGGCCAGCGACGAGTTCGTGGTCGATCGCATCGGCGAAACCGATCGCCCGGATTTCCACGATCTGGGGATCGAGTACTACCGCTACGTGCCGGCGGCCCAACAGGCCGGCGCCGCTGCGAAGAAAGCGGTTGGCTGACAGTCACGCCCCGTCGATGTGAAAAAGCCGGTGCCCGCCCAGGCACCGGCTTTTTTTATCGGGGCACGGTCCGTGCGCACGCGTTGCGATGCCGTCAGGGGCACGGGTCCGGGTTGTCGGCGTGGATGGCCTCGATGCCGGCGATCACCTCGTCGGATAGCACCAGTTCGGCGCTGTCGATATTCGCCGCCAGCTGTTCCATGGTGGTGGCACCAATGATGTTCGAGGTCACGAACGGTCGACTGGTGACATAGGCCAGCGCCATCTGGGCCGGGTCCAGCCCGTGTTTGCGTGCCAGGGCCACGTAATCGGCCGTCGCCTGTTCGGCCCGCCGGCCGTTGTAGCGGGCAAAGCGTTCCCAGCGCGTCAGGCGCGCGCCTTCGGGCCGGGCGCCGTCCAGATACTTGCCGGAAAGCATGCCGAAGGCCAGCGGTGAGTAGGCCAGCAGGCCGATCTGTTCATGCATCGCGCATTCGGCCAGGCCGATCTCGAAGGTGCGATTGAGCAGCGAATAGGGGTTCTGGATCGATACCGCGCAGGGCAGTGATTCGCGCTCCGCGGCGCGCAGAAAGCGCATGACGCCCCAGGGGGTTTCGTTCGACAGCCCGACATGGCGGATCTTGCCCGCGTCGACCAGGCGCGCCAGTGCGCCGAGGGTCTCTGCGATCGGCACCGGATCATCGTCGGGGTCGTGCACGTAACCACGCTTGCCGAAGGTGTTGGTCGCCCGGTCCGGCCAGTGCAGTTGGTAGAGGTCGATATGATCGGTTTGCAGGCGCGCGAGGCTGGCGTCGACTGCGTACCGGATATGCGTCGGGGTCAACCGCGGCGTCTCACCGTTGCGCAGATATTGCATCGGACTGCGGGCATGACCGGTCACCTTGGTGGCCAGCACGATCTCGTCGCGCCGCCCCGTCCGGGCCAGCCAGCTGCCGATGTAGGCCTCGGTGCGGCCCTGGGTCTCCGCGCGCGGCGGAACCGGGTACATCTCGGCCGCATCGATGAAGTTCACGCCACGATCGAGGGCGTAGTCGATCTGTTCGTGGGCCTCGGCCTCGCTGTTCTGTTCCCCGAAGGTCATGGTGCCCAGGCAGATCTTGCTGACCTGGACCTCGCTCCGGCCGAGTTGTCGATATTCCATGCGTGTTTCCTTGATAGGGTCTGTTGCCGTTTCATGCCAAGCCGCGCGCGGCGCCCACTGGGCTGCAAGTCGGGGGCTGCGCGCGGTGTGGCGTCGTGAGCCTACACGAGCCCGCAGTATGGATTGTGGTCTCCCGCGCGGTGCTCGCACGAAACGCCAACAGGCCAGCGTGGCGTTGCCGCCGCCGTGCCGGTTCGGATTTTGGGCAGCAACGCGGGCCTCGCAGGAAACGGTAACAGGCTCTGATAGAAAGCCGATGCACCATCGTGGATCGGTGTGCGTGCCACCCGTTGATGCCGCGTTTACTGGAGCCGGGAGGTGTCGGCTGGGCCCGGCGCCAGAGCGCGGCAGCGCGTGCAGCCCCTGCCAAAGTCTGGTTTGCGGGGCCGGTGCGGATGTTGCATGGTAATTCCAAGGGGGGCGCCCGAACCGAGATGAGGGCACCGCCGGTCCGATCACAGCTAAGTGGCCGGGCGCTAATATCTACACAAAGGAGAAACCATGAAACTATTCCGCGCAAAAGCCGGATTGACTACGGCGCTTGTCGGCATGGCACTCATGTTCGGGCTTGCACTGGGTGCGGTGACCACCGCGAGTGCGGCCACGCTGAGCCAGATCAAGAACCGGGGCTACATCCGGATCGCCGTGGCCAATGAAATTCCCTACGGCTTCATGAACAGTAAAGGCACGGCTGAAGGCTTTGGCCCGACTGTGGCCAAGCGTGTGCTCAAGAAGATGGGCATTACCGACATCCAGTGGACCGTCATGCCGTTCGGCTCGCTGATCCCCGCGCTCAAGGCCGATCGGGTCGACATGGTCGCCGCCTCGCAGGCGATCCTGCCCCAGCGCTGCAGCCAGGTGGCCTATTCGATTCCCAACACCACCTATGGCGAAGGCCTGATGGTCAAGAAGGGCAATCCCAAAAACATCCACGGCTACGGCGATTTCGTCAAAAACCCCAACCTGAAGATGGGCATTGTTTCCGGCGCCGATCAGCTGGAATTCGCGCACGACGTCGGCATCAAGGACTCGCAGATCGTGACGCTGCGGGCGAACACCGACGCCGCGTCGGCCGTGGCGAGCGGGCGCATCGATGCCTATGCTGGCACCCAGCTGACCGTGGCACGCCTGGCCTCCAAATCCGATCGGGTGCAGCCGGCCGAACCCTTCCACGATCCGGTCATCAACGGCTCGCCGCAACGCAGCTGGGGCGGCTACACCTTCAACAAGAATGACCAGGACCTGCGTAAGGCCTTCGACAAGAACCTGGCGGCGGTGCAGAAAACCCCGTTCTGGAGCAAGACCCTCAAGCACTTCGGTCTCGACCAGCACTCCATCAACGAAGTGCACAAAAAGACCACCAAGGAGCTGTGCAGCAGTAAGAGTTCCTGAAGCGGCGCCTCCCAAGGCGGGGCGGCGCGCATAACGCCGTCCCGTGTCGAACAAGACCAACAGAGCCGGCTGCGATCGCCCATCGCGGCCGGCTTCGACAAGGGGATAACGCATGCAATGGATCCAACTCCTGCCGCCCCTGCTCAAGGGCGCCGAAGTCACCGCGTGGATCACCATCGCCTCGACTGTGGGCGGTGCCATCCTGTCGTTTGCGGCCGGTATCGGCTCGGGGGCACGGTTTGCCGGCTGGCGTTGGCTGGCGCGGGCCTACGTTCAGATCTTTCGTGGTACCTCGCTGCTGGTGCAGTTGTTCTGGCTGTACTTCGCCCTGCCGATCATCGGCATCTCGCTTTCGCCCACCGTAGCCGGTGTGCTCGGGCTGTCGCTCAACATCGGCGCCTACGGGGCCGAGGTCGTGCGCGGCTCGATTGCGTCCGTGGAGTCCGAACAACTCGAAGCGGCGACCGCGCTCAACTTCACCCACGTGCAGACCCTCTGGCGCATCGTGTTGCCGCAGGCACTGGTCGAAATGATGCCGCCGTTCGGCAATTTGGTGATCCAGAACCTCAAGGACTCGGCGCTCGTCTCGCTGATCAGCCTCAGCGACCTTGCCTTTCAGGCCGACAACCTGCGTAACCAGACGCTTGAGACCGTGCCGATTCTGACCTTGACCCTTTTCCTTTATTTCTTCATGTCGCTGGTGCTGATGGTGTCGATGCGCGCCCTCGAGCGTTATACCGTGCGACTGTCTGGACGCGAGGTGGCCCGCTGATGCTGTTCGGATATCACTGGGACCTGTCGTCCCCCGAGGCATTCGCCCTATCCATTCTGCCGATCCTGCTGATCGGGATGAAGATCACTGTCCTGGCCACGATCTTCGGCTTCGTCATGGCGTTGATACTGGGTCTGATCTTCGCGTTGCTGCGCTCCGCGCCGTTGCGCGTGATCTCCTGGCCGACGCGACTGATCGTGGAGTTCGTGCGCGATACACCGCTGCTTATCCAGCTGTATTTCCTGTACTACGTCCTGCCCGACGTCGGGGTCACGCTACCGGCGCTGGAGACCGGCATCTTTGCACTCGGCCTGCAATACAGCGCCTATACCTCCGAGGTCTACCGGGCCGGTATCGAAGCCGTGCCCCAGGGCCAGCGCCAGGCCGCCCGGGCGCTCAATCTCAGCCCGATGCGGACCTTTCGCGACGTGATCATTCCCCAGGCCATCCCGCGCATCGTGCCGGCGCTGGCCAACTACCTGGTCTCGATCATCAAGGACACGCCGATTCTGTCGGCCATCACCGTTCTGGAAATGCTCGGTGTGAGCAAGATCATCGGCGACCGCACCTTCCGCTACATGATTCCGCTGACTCTGGTCGGCATCCTGTTTCTGATCCTGACGGTTATTGCGGCCGCGGTAGTCCAGTTCATCGAAAGCCGTCTGCCACGCGCGGGGATAGCACTCAAATGAAGCCCATCGTCACTTTCGAAAAAGTCACCAAGCGCTTCGGTGAAGACGCCATCGTGCTGGACGACTTCGACTTCGAGATCCAGCCCGGCGAGCGCGTCGTGCTCATGGGGCCGTCCGGATCCGGCAAGTCGACCGTACTGCGCATCCTCATGACGCTCGAGGATATCCAGGAAGGCGTGGTCTATATCGAGGACCGGCCGCTCTGGCACGAACAGCGCAACGGGAAACTGGTGCCCGCGCGCGAAAAGCATCTGCGCGAGATGCGCCGTGAAGTGGGCATGGTGTTCCAGCACTTCAACCTGTTTCCGAACATGTCCGTGCTGCGCAACATCATCGAAGCACCCATGCACGTGCTTGGCCTGTCGCGCCAGGACGCCGAGGAGCGGGCCGACGAACTGCTCGAACGAGTTGGCATGACCGATAAGCGCGATGCCTACCCGAACGCGTTGTCCGGTGGCCAGAAACAGCGCGTGGCGATCGCCCGTGCCATGGCCATGCGGCCCAAGCTGCTGTTGTTCGACGAGCCGACCTCGGCGCTGGATCCGGAAATGGTCGGCGACGTGCTGGAGGTGATCAAGGATCTGGCAGCGGAGCACGACCTGACTATGCTGATCGTCACCCACGAAATGGGCTTTGCCCGCGATGTGGCCGATCGGGTGTGCTTCTTCTGCGACGGCCAGATCCTGGAGCAGGGGCCGCCGTCGAAAATCTTCTCCGAGCCGCGCGAAGAGCGGACCCGCCGCTTCCTGCGCATGGTGTTGAAGGAGGAGCCCGAGACCGCATCGGGGTAGGTCCAGGGCCGCTTTGGCACTGGACCGTCGCGATGCCCGATATCGGGCTGTTTATCCACAGATTTCACAGATGACGCAGATTTTTAAAGGCGAATACCGCAGCGTCAGGACCGTTGTCCGCAGATCGACTCAGATGCACGCAAATCATAAGGCGGATGTGCAAGCGATAGAGTGCAAAGCCAAACCGGCACCGGCCACCGACCGGAGCACTTCTTAGAATCTGTGCAGTCTGCGTAATCTGTGG
Organism: Salinisphaera sp. LB1; assembly: GCF_003177035.1. Taxonomy (NCBI): domain Bacteria; kingdom Pseudomonadati; phylum Pseudomonadota; class Gammaproteobacteria; order Salinisphaerales; family Salinisphaeraceae; genus Salinisphaera; species Salinisphaera sp. LB1. The sequence continues at coordinate 2,342,895 of NZ_CP029488.1, forward strand.
ATCGATTTGTCTTCAGAAGACGCCCAGAAGCTGGCCTGTTTATCCGCAGATTGCACAGATTACGCAGATTTTGAGGCGACTACCCGGGGCGTCTGTTGCTGGCTACGTGGCTGGGGATGACGCACGAGGGAAATCCGTTATCAGGCTTCATCTTGCGCTGCGTGTGCGTGCATCAGTGGCTATAACCGTGGGTTCCGGGCCACTGCCGGGCCATGATTTTTCCGCAGATCGACGCGGATGCATTCAGATCGTAAGGCTGACTTAAAAGTGACGGAGTGCAAAGACAGACGGGCTCCCAGCCGCTGATCGGAGCTTTTCTTCAAATCTGTGCAATCTGCGTAATCTGTGGATCGATTTGTCTTCAGCGGCGCCGGTAGGCCATGTCGTGGACGACATGCCCTTTTTTGCGTCCGCGGTTCTCGAAGCGGGTATCGCGGCGGGGTGGCGTGCTTACGAAACCGTCGTGATCGCCGATGTTGTCGAAGCCCGCATGCGCATCGAGTACTTCGCGCATGTGCTCGGCGTAGTTCACCCAGTCGGTGGCCAGTCGCCAGATACCGCCGGGCTTCAATATGCGCGCGATTTCATCGGCGAATGCCGGCTGCACGATCCGGCGTTTGTGGTGACGTTTCTTCGGCCAGGGGTCGGGGAAATACAGCAGCACTTCGTCGAGCGCGTCCTCGGCAAAGCCGGCGGCCAGGACTTCGACCGCATCGTCGCGAAACACCCGGGCATTGGTGGCGCCGGCCGCGTCAAGCGCGCCCAGCAGGCGGCCTACACCGGTGCGATAGACCTCGATGCCGATGTAATCAGCTTGCGGGTTGCTGATCGCCAGATCGGCCAGGACCTCGCCGGCGCCGAAGCCGATCTCCAGCGTGCGATATGCATCGCGGCCGAATTCCGCCGCCCAGTCGATGGGCGATGCCGGCCGTTCCAGCCCGTAACGCGGCCAGAGTTCGGCCAGATTTCTTTCCTGGCCCGGCGTGAGTCGGCCTTCGCGCTTGACGAAGCTGCGGATACGACGATGATCAGGCTGGTCCACGACCCGGGCTCCTGGCAGGTGGCGCGCCGACGGATAGAGCAGCGCCGGCGCGATATCAGAACGGCAGGTTCGTCGTCGGCGAGGATGCCGAGGCATAGCGCCGGCGCGGCATGCGCCCGGCCAGATAAGCCAGGCGGCCGGCGATTACCGCGTGGCGCATGGCCTGGGCCATGAGCACCGGTCTGTCGGCATTGGCGATCGCGCTGTTGAGCAGCACGCCGTCGCAGCCCAGCTCCATGGCGATCGCGGCGTCGGATGCGGTGCCCACGCCGGCATCCACCAGGACCGGAACGCTGGCGTTCTCCACGATTTCGATCACGTTGTAGCGATTCTGGATACCGAGCCCGGAGCCGATTGGGCCGGCCAGCGGCATGATCGCGCAGCAGCCGATGTCTTCGAGCCGGCGGGCCACGATGGGGTCGTCGCTGGTATAGACCATCACGTCGAAACCGTCGGCAATCAGTTCCCTGGCTGCGACCAGGGTCTCGGAAACGTCCGGGTAAAGTGTCTTTTCGTCGCCGATGACCTCGAGCTTGACCAGGTTGTGCCCGTCGAGCAGCTCACGCGCCATGCGGCAGGTGCGCACGGCGTCCGCGGCGCTGTAGCAACCGGCGGTGTTGGGCAGCAGGGTGTATTTTTCCGGCGGGATGACGTCGAGCAAATTGCGCGACTCGCGGGCCCTGGGATCGATCAGGGCTGGGGTGCGGCGGATCGCCAGGGTCACGATCTCCGCGCCCGAGGCCGTGATGGCGGCGTCGGTTTCGTCGAGATCGGCATATTTGCCGGTGCCGACCAGTAGCCGGGAAGCAAAGCTGCGCCCGGCCACGGTGAAGGCATCGGCCTCTGAAGTGGCCTGGCCGCCGCCGATGGCGTGCACGATCTCGATACGGTCGCCGGGGCTGATTGTGGTCTCGGCATGTCGATCGCGGGGTACGATTTCGCCATTGTGCTCGACCGCAATGCGTTGATCGCCGTAACCCATGTCGTCAAGCAGTCGCGACAGCGTCGCACGCTCGGCGCATTCCCGGGATTGGCCGTTGACTTCGATCTGCATGAGGATTGTCGATTGGTTGGAACACGGACGGTGCCGCAAGACAGGGCGTTAGAATAACGCGCATTGCCCACGGCCTGCACAGGCGTGTGTGCCGCTGCGCCGATGTTTATGGCGAATCGAACGACCACCCGGAGCGAACGAATCGAATGAAAACCTGGGTCAAGATCGCCATCGGCGCCGCGATTTCCGTCGTGGTGTTGATCGCGGGGATGCTGGTTACGCTGCGCTGTACTGTCGATCCCGACGCCTATCGCTCGCGGATCGAGGCCGCCGTCAGCGATGCGATCGGGCGCGATATCGATATCTCGGGGCCGGTGCGATTGTCGTTGCTGCCCTGGCCGTCGGTACGTTTCGGCGCGGTGACCGTGGCCAATGCGGATGGCTTCGGTGCCCAGCCGCTGGCGCGCATCCGCTCCGGGCACATCACGCTGCGTCTGTTGCCATTGTTTACCGGTCACCTGCGATTGGGGACGCTCGATATCCACGGGCTCAACCTGAAGCTGGTCCGCCACGCCAACGGCCGGACCAACTGGCAGGGGATCGTGCGCCGGCTGTCGGCGGCGTCCGAACGCGCGCCGTACCCGCGGCCCGGCCAGGCCGCGCGTGGTCGCAACCTGCCATTGTCTTCCCTCGAGATCGGGGCGGTCGCGATCTCCGGGGCCGAGGTAAGCTACGACGACGAGGCAAGCGATCGCCACTATCGGTTCGACAAGGCTGGGCTGGACACCGGCCGCATCAGCAATGGCCAGCCGTTTCGGCTCGAAGCCGGCGGCGATCTGAGCTGGCCCGGGTCGGGCCTGACCGCTGCGATCCATGTGGTTTCGCGTATCGAGCCGAATGTGGCGGATCGTTTCTATCGCTTTTCCGGGCTCAGCGTGAATGTGCTGGCGCGCGGCCCGGCCGTGCCCGGCGGTGAGCAGGAAGCCAATCTCGGCGCCTCTGGCGATCTGGATCTCGAGGCCGGCCGTTTCGGCCTCGACGATGTCAGCCTGCAGAGCGCGGGCCTGACCGTCACCGGCAACATCGACGGCACCGGACTGCACGATCGGCTGGCCTACAACGGACGCATCACCGTGGCGGCGTTCAGCCCGCGCTCGGTGCTGCAGCAGCTCGAACTGCATTCGCCCAAGACCCAGGCCGCTTCTGCGCTGACCTCGGCCAGTTTCGATGCCCAGTTCGAAGGCGGTGCGCATGTGATCCACTTCAAGCAGATCGCGGCCAAGCTCGACAAGAGCACCTTGAGCGGGACGGTCGATGTGCGCGACTTGGCCCACCCGCACTACCGTTTCGATCTGAATCTCGACACGCTGGATATCGATGATTATCTGCCGCCCGGCAGTGCGGCACAGGCCCAGACCAGCCAGCCGGCGCAGACCGGTGGCGGTGCGGCCCAGAGGGCTGCCGAGTTCGACCTGGCGCCGTTGCATCATCTGCGCATGCGCGGTCGGCTGCGGATCGGGTCGCTGACCATGGCCAATCTGAATATTCATGATGCGGTGGCGCATGTGTCGGCCGCCGACAGCGTGCTGCACGTGGCGCCGTTGACCGCCGATCTCTATGGCGGCGCCCTGCGCCTGACCGGGGCGGTGGATGCCAGCGGGGCACGTCCGGGATATACACTTTCCGGGCGCTTGCGACACGTCGCCATGGAGCCGCTGCTCGCGGACGCTGCCGGCAGTCACCGACTCGAGGCCAACGCCGACGTCGCCATCGATCTGCACGCCACCGGCCGCCAAGTGGCGCAATTGAAACGCAGCCTCTCGGGTACGGCACAGTTCGATCTGAACAACGGCCAGATCAACGGTTTCGATCTGGTGGGCATGCTGCGTGCCGCGCATCGGCGCGCCACCGGCGCCGGCCAAGGCGGGGTGGGGGATCAGGGCACGACGGCGTTCGCGCATCTCGGCGGGCGTTTCACCGTCGATCACGGCATCGCCACCAGCGATGCGTTTTCCCTCCAGGCCGGCGCGCTCACCGGCCATGGGCAGGGGCGCTACAGCCTGCCGCACAACCAGCTCGATTATACGCTGACGCTGGCGATCGCCGATTCCGCGCACAACCGTCTGGCCCCGCTGGCCGGGCTGAGCGTCCCCATGCATCTGAAGGGCGCGTTGCTCGCGCCCGCCTACACTCTCGATATGCCACAGGCGGCGCGTGCGGCCGGCACGACCGATCAGAGCGCGCGATGACATGACGTGCTGGCGGATTCACGTCGGGCAATGTATGGCGCCGGTCGTCGTCTTCGGCTTGTTGCATGGCGCGGTGGCGCAAGCGGCCACCGTCGAGCATTTGACGGTGAGCCGCGATCACAAGGCGTACGTCGTGGCTGCCCGCCTGCGGGTCGATGCGCCGATCGGACCGGTCTATGCTGCGGCCACGGATTTCGAGCGCCTGCCCGATTACACCTCGATGATCGAGTCGACGCGGATGATCGGCAACAACGAACTGTCTTCGCGCATGCGTCTTTGCGTGCTCTGGTACTGCAAGACCGTACGCCAGGTCATGCGCTACCGGCTGACACCGCGCCGGCGCATCGACATGACCGTGGTGCCGGGCCGGGGCGACCTGTCGGCCGGGCAGGCGCACTGGCGTTTCGCCGCGGCGAAAGATCACGCCACGAACCTGCGTTTTCGTGCCCGTATCGTGCCTGGTTTCTGGGTGCCGCCCCTGATCGGGCCCTGGGCGGTCGCGCGGGCGCTGCGTCAGCAGGTCGCCGCAACCGCCGCGGCCATCGAACGCCTGGCCCGACGGCGGGCCGGTCTGACCGACAAGTCATCGTCATGAAACACGATTTCCCCGAACGCGCCCCGCCGCGCATCGCCGCCGATCTGCTGGCCTGGTTCGATCGCGATGGTCGCCACGATCTGCCCTGGCAGCACCCGCGTACGCCGTATCGCGTCTGGGTCGCCGAGATCATGCTGCAGCAGACGCAGGTTGCGACCGTCATCGATTATTTTCAGGCGTTCATGGCGCGCTTTCCGGACGTCGAGTCGCTCGCGGCGGCGAACGCCGACGATGTCATGGCGCACTGGGCCGGGCTGGGCTACTACGCCCGGGCGCGCAATCTGCACGCTGCGGCGAAACAGGTGGTCGATGAGCACGGCGGCCGGTTTCCGCGCGACGTGGAGACGCTGATGACGCTGCCCGGCATTGGCCGTTCGACGGCCGGCGCGGTGGTGGCGCAGGCGTTCGGTGTCTGGGCGCCGATCCTCGATGGCAACGCCAAGCGGGTCATCGCACGCCTGGCTGGAATCACGGCCGTGCCGGGCACCGCTGCTTACGAGAAACCGCTCTGGCGGCTTGCTGAGCGTTACACGCCGCGCGAGCGCGTGACCGACTACACCCAGGCCGTCATGGATCTCGGCGCGACCCTGTGTACGCGTCGCGCCCCGCATTGTGCCGCATGTCCGCTGGCCGCCGGTTGTGTGGCCAACGCGGATGGCGTGCAGACCGACATCCCGGCACCACGCCGCAAACGCGCCCGTCCGCAACGCCAGACCACGGTGTTGGTCATCGAAGACGATGCCGGTCGCCTCCTGCTGGAAAAGCGTCCACCGTCCGGTATCTGGGGCGGTCTGTGGAGCCTGCCCGAGATCGACGCCGAGGCCGACATCGCGGCACTGTGTCGCGATCGTTTCGGCATCGATGTCACGCCCGGCGCAGCACTCGCCCCGATCGAGCATGGCTTCACGCATTTCCTGCTGACACTGCACGCGCGGCGAGTGCAGTATCGCGCGACAGTCCGTATCATGGAGGGTGATTTCGCTTGGTATGGACGCGAAGACCGGCCCGGGCTGCCCGCGCCGATCGCGCGTCTGGTCGATTCACCGCAACTCAAGTTGGGCTTATGAGCCGTACCGTGCATTGCGTCAAACTCGGTTACGAAGCCGAAGGACTGCCCCGCCCCCCGCTGCCGGGAGAACTCGGCAAGCGCATCTACGAAAATGTCTCGATGATGGCCTGGCAGCAGTGGATGCAGGAGCAGACCCGCCTGATCAACGAATACGGTCTGCATCTGGCCGATCCCAAGGCGCGCGAATTCCTGGCCGAGCAGACCGAAAAATACTTCTTCGGCGACGGCGATATCGCCGAGACACACTACGTGCCGCCGAAATCCTGATCACAGCGGTTGACCCGCGCCGCGCGTATCGGTTTAATACGCGTCTCGCCGCAACGGCGAGGGCGTGGCCGGATAGCTCAGTTGGTAGAGCATGCGACTGAAAATCGCAGTGTCGGCAGTTCGATTCTGTCTCCGGCCACCATTCCCCCCCTCTGATTCGAATGCTTGCGGGTGACCGCATGCCCGCCGTTTTGCGGAATGCCCGGCAGCCGAATCAAAAAGCGTCCGCTTATCGGATCTTGTCGTAAACGCCTGCCCTGTGCCAGCGAGCACGTGTCGCGACCACGCCGGGCGATTTCCGTAAATTCGTTAATAGACCGTGGTTTCAGGGGATTACCGCGCCGGCCGCCGGTCCGCGAGGGCGTTTGATACCGGCAGCGGGCGTTGGACGGTCGGTGCGGCGGCGTTTCCCCGTAAGTGAGCGGTACCAGCCGAATTCCTGAAGATTTTCTTTCGCGTGCACCGCCGTTTCGATAAGGTGCTGAATAACAGGTCCGGCTTCTAGCTGTAGGCGTGGCGGGATTGCTCGATCCCGGATGCGCGCCATCGGCGGACGGGCGCACAAAGCGCATTATGAACTTGTGATATTTACGTCAAGGCAATTGATTTTTTTAAAAAATAATGTATTGCGCAGCTAATGCGCCAGGCCAGGTGTTATCAGGCTTTGCGCAAATTCGTGTCGGCTCAAAGCGTTGCGAGAACGGTGGCTGTCTCGGGTGATCGCTGCAGTTTGGTGTGGAAGTTGCGTTATGATGAGTAGTCAAACTTACTCGGTGCGAGGGGGAATGAGAATTTGAATACCAAGCTGTCTGTAGAGCACGTCTACAAGATATTTGGGGCGTATCCGAAGCGCGCACTGGAGCGCGTCAATAAGGGACAGGGCAAGGATCAGATCTTTGCCGAGACCGGTATGACGGTGGGTGTCTCGGATGCGAGTTTTGAAGTCAACGAGGGCGAGATCTTCGTGGTCATGGGCTTGTCCGGTTCGGGCAAATCCACGTTGGTGCGCATGCTCAATCGCCTGATCGACCCGAGCGCGGGTGCGATCAAGATCAATGGCCGCGACATCACGAAGATGAGCCGCAAGGAGTTGATCGAGCTGCGTCGGCACGAGATCAGCATGGTTTTCCAGTCGTTCGCGCTGATGCCGCATCAGACGGTGCTGGAGAACACCTGCTTCGGACTTGTGACCGCCGGCATCGACAAGCAGGAGCGCGAAAAACGCGCGCTCGAAGCCCTCGACGCTGTCGGCCTCAAGGCGAATGCCGACAGCTACCCGGACGAGCTGTCCGGTGGCATGAAGCAGCGTGTCGGTCTGGCCCGAGCGCTCGCGGTCAACCCCGGAATCCTGCTGATGGACGAGGCGTTCTCTGCGCTCGATCCATTGATTCGTACGGAAATGCAGGACGAACTGCTCCGGCTGCAGTCGGAACAGGCGCGCACCGTGGTGTTCATCACCCACGATCTCGACGAAGCCATGCGTGTGGGCGATCGGATCGCTATTTTGCAGGGCGGGGTGGTCGTGCAGGTGGGCACACCGGAAGAGATTGTACGCAAGCCCGCTAACGACTACGTACGGTCGTTTTTCCGCGACGTCAATGTGGGGCACGTCTTTACCGCAGCCGATATCGCGCGTCGCGATCAGGTGACCGTGATCGAGCGCGCCGGATCGAGCGTGCGCGCGGCGCTGTCGCGGCTCAACAAGCACGACCGGCCCGCGGCTGTGGTGCACGATCGCAACCGCCGGTATCTCGGCACGGTGAGCGTGGATTCGCTCGAACTGTGCATCGAGAGTCTTTCGCGAGGAGAGGAGGGCAACATTGAGCGCGCCTTCGTCGAGGGCGTGCCGGTGGTCGAGTCGACCACGCCTTTGACCGAGCTGCTTGAGCCGGTGGCCGAAAGTCCGCATCCGGTACCCGTGGTCGATGAGAACGGCCGCTACATCGGTACTATCTCACGCGCCATGCTGCTGCATACGCTCAACCGGACTGAACAGGACGCTGCCTGATGAATGATTTAGTCATCAATCTTCCGATCGGCGACTGGTTCACGGCGGTCGTCACCTTCATGCAGACCCACTTCGATCTGTTCTTTTCCGTCGTTTCAGCGGTCATAAGCTTTGTTGCAGATAATTTAACTGCTTTCTTGAATTATCTGCCGGCGCCGGTTGTTTTCGCGGTGCTCGCTTTCCTTGCGCTATGGCGCGTCGGCTGGCAATTCACCATATTCGTGCTGGTCGCGTTGTACGTTGTCATGGGCATGGACCTATGGCCCGAGACCATGGACACGCTGGGCCTGGTGCTGGCGGCCACGCTGGCCGCGCTCGGTGTGGGTCTGCCGCTGGGCGTGGTCATGGCCAAGAGCGATGTGGTGCTGGCCATCATCCGCCCGATACTGGACTTCATGCAGACGCTGCCGGCATTCGTATACCTGATTCCGGCCGTGATCTTTTTCGGTACCGGACGGGTGCCTGGCGTGATTGCCACCGTCATCTTCTCCATGCCGCCAGCCGTGCGTCTGATGAACATCGGCATCCGCTACGTGCCGACCGAGAACGTCGAGGCCGGCAAGGCATTCGGCTGCAACGGCTTGCAGCTGCTGTGGCGGGTTGAGCTGCCGCTGGCGCTGCCATCGATCATGGCCGGCATCAACCAGACCATCATGCTGGCCCTGTCGATGGTGGTGATTGCCTCGATGATCGGCGCGGGCGGCCTGGGTGATCCGGTGCTCGCCGGCATTCAGCAGCTGCGTCTGGGCACCGGTTTCCAGGGGGGGCTCGGGGTCGTAATTCTGGCCATCATCCTGGACCGTCTAACCCAGAGTTTTGGTGAGCGTCAGCGTGACGGCGGGTTGTTGTCGCGTCTTAAAAAATTGTTTTCCGGCTCGAGCGCAGGGGCCAGCTCGACTTGATTGAGCGGCCCTAGATTGAGAGTATCGAGACTCACGGGTTCGAATAAAGGGAGAAATTATGAAAATGGGAATGAAGAGTTTTGCCGTCGCTGCCGTGGCCGGTGCCACGATTGCCATGGGCAGCTTCGGTAGTGCGCAGGCCGCCAGCGGCGACAAGACCATCACCATCGGTTGGACCGCCTGGTCGGACGCCGAGTTCGTGACCAAGCTGAGCAAGAAGCTGATCGAGCAGCGGACCGACTACAAGGTCAAGCTGAAGATGGCGTCAATCGGCGTTCAGTATCAAGGGGTGGCCGATGGCAACCTCGATGCCATGCTGATGGCCTGGCTGCCTGATACCCACGCCGCCTACTGGAAGAAGGTCAAGGACAAGGTCCAGGATCTGGGCCCGCTTTACAACGGCGCTCAACTCGGTTGGGTCGTGCCCGACTATGTGCCCAAGGATAAGCTCAATTCCATCTCGGATCTGAAGAAGCCGTCCGTGAAGGCCAAGCTCGACGGCAAGATCCAGGGCATCGATCCGGGCGCTGGTCTGATGCAGCTGTCGCACAAGACCATGAAGGCCTATGGCTTGAAGAGTGATGGTTATCGTCTGGTGTCGGCTAGCGGTGCGGCCATGACAGCGGCCCTGGCGCGCGCCGAGCAGCGCAAGGAGTGGATCGTGGTCACCGGCTGGACGCCGCACTGGATGTTCGGCAAGTGGCATCTGCGCTTCCTGAAGGATCCGAAGGGCACGCTGGGGTCCGCGCAGCATATCGATGCCGTGGTGCGCCAGGGTTTCGTCAAGGATTATCCGGAGGTCGCGAGCTTTTTGAGCAATATGCACATCCCGTTGGATCAGCTCCAGGCTGCGATGTACAGCGCGCGCAAGACCAGCGAGCAGAAGGCGATCAAACAGTTCATCGCCGACCATCCGGACGAGGTCAACAGCTGGTTTAAGAAGAGCAGCTGATCGTTTTCGCCTCTGGCGCATGAGCGCAGGAGCCCGGCCAGTCGGCCGGGCTTTTTATTGCGCGCTTGGTAAGCTGTCGGCATGAATGGTCTGTTATCGCGTTTCCTGTCGATTGTCGTGTTGGGCGCTGTCGCGCTTTCCGCGGGCTGCAGCGGTCACCAGCGGCGGGCCGGCGCCCACGATCCGATCGTGATCGGCTGGACGGCCTGGGACGATGCCGAGTTCGTGACGCGCCTGGCCAAGGCGGTGATCGAAGACCACACGCATCACCCGGTGCAGCTCAAGCTGGCCGGCATAGGTCAACAGTATCGTGGCGTGGCCAGCGGTCGTCTCGACGCCATGCTGATGGCCTGGTTGCCCGATACCCATGCGCGCTACTGGCAACGCTACCGGCGCCGGTTGGTCGATCTCGGGCCTTTGTACCAGGGCGGGCAACTCGGTTGGGTGGTGCCGGATTATGTGCCCCGCGATCGGCTGAACAGTATCGCCGATCTCGCGCAGCCCGACATTGCAGCGCGGTTGCACCATCGTATTCAGGGCATCGACCCCGGCGCCGGGTTGATGCAGCTGTCGGAAAAAGCGCTCCAACGCTACGGCCTGAACACGCAGTATCGACTTGTGGCCGCGGACGCTCGCGTCATGTCCAGGGTTCTGGCCCGCGCCGAGGCGGCGCACAAGTGGGTTGTGGTCACGGGTTGGACACCGCACTGGATATTCGGTGAGTGGCGGCTTCGCTTTCTCCAGGACCCCAAGGACGTGCTGGGCTCGCGGCAACATGTCGATGCGCTGGTGCGCGACGGCTTTCGCGACGATTATCCGCAGGTTGCGGCCATACTGTCACGAATGCACCTGGGGCTGCCGGAGTTACAGGATGCGATGCTCGATGCTCACAACAATGGCTATGCGACGGCAGTACAGGACTTCCTGGCTCGGCATGCCGCTCAGGTGGCGCAATGGACGGCGCCCGGCAAGCGCCATTGACGCCCTTGTATGGTCGCGCCAGCCTGCTAGCCTAGCAGCCTAAATTCGGCTTTCGTACAGCCATGACTTTGTCGTCCCGTGGCGTCGCCGCCGTGTTCATCGGCCTGGCGGCAGCATTCGCCATCAACATGATGGGCACCACATTGCCCACCCCGCTGTATCCGATCTATCAGGAGCAGCTTGGCTTCTCCGAACTCATGATCACGGTGATTTTCGCCGTGTACGCGGTCGGCGTGATCGCCGCGTTAATCATCACCGGCAGTTGGTCCGACCAGATCGGTCGCCGGCCGATGCTGGCGCTCGGTCTCATTTTTTCTGCGGCCAGCGCGGTCGCCTTCATCTGGGGCGGCGCGCTTGCGCCCCTGCTGATCGGCCGGCTGCTGTCCGGTTTCTCGGCCGGGATCTTTACCGGCACCGCCACGGTCGCCGTGGTGGAAATGGCGCCACGCCAATGGCGCGAACAGGCGACACTGGTGGCGACTGCCGCCAATATGGGCGGGCTCGGCCTTGGTCCGTTCGTGGCCGGTATCCTGGCGCAATACGCGCCGGCGCCGCTGCTACTGTGTTTCGTGCTTGACCTGGTGCTGGTCGCCCTGGCGATGGTAGTGCTCTACCTGGCGCCGGAGACCACGCGAAAGCCGGACCGGCCCCGGCTGACGATTCGCAAACCGGCCGTACCGCCCGGGGTTCGCGGCGTGTTCGTTCCCGCGGCGATCGCCGGTTTTGCCGGCTTTGCCGTCATGGGTCTGTTCACGGCCGTGGCACCCGCGTTTATCGGCAAGGTTCTGGGCTACAGCAATCACGCGCTGACCGGAAGCGTGGTTTTCATGCTTTTCATCGGCTCGACGATCGGTCAGACGCTTCAGTCCCGACTGCCGCGACCGGCGCGTCTGCCTGTTGGTTGCCTTGGGCTGATTATCGGTATGGGGTTTCTGATCGCGGCGATTGAATCCGGGTCACTGACACTGATGATTTTCGCCGGCGCCATCGCCGGTGCCGGGCAGGGCGCGTCGTTCCGGGCCGGCATGGGCGAGATCACCGCGGCCAGTCCGGCGGAGCGCCGTGCCGAAGTGGCTTCCACGTTCTTCGTGGTTGCCTACGTGGCGATCTCTATTCCGGTGGTGGGGCTCGGCTTGATGGCGCGGGCCTGCGGATTGCCCACAGCGGGCGTCATCTTCGCCTCGGCGGTGGCCTTGCTGTCGTTGATTTCGGCGGTCAGCCTGCTGGCGCGTCAGCGTGCGCGAACGGAGACGGCAGCACCCTGAGCCGCGTCTTCCGCCGGGTCGTCGTGTTGCTGTAGCTGCCACATGCGCGCATAGCGGCCGCCGGCGGCGAGCAGCTCGGCGTGACGGCCCTGTTCGGCTACACGGCCGGCGTCGAGCACCACGATCTGGTCGGCGTCGACCACGGTGGACAGGCGATGGGCGATCACCAGCGTGGTGTGGTCGGCGGCGAGTTCGGCCAGGGCGTGGGTGATCGCGCGCTCGGCCTCGCTGTCGAGTGACGACGTGGCTTCGTCGAACACCAGGATCGCCGGGTTCTTGAGAATGGCGCGGGCAATGGCGATGCGTTGTTTCTCGCCGCCCGAGAGTTTCAGCCCGCGCTCGCCGACCAGCGTCTGCATGCCATCCGGCAGCCGGGCGATGAAGTCGTCGAGATGGGCCATGCGCGCGGCGCGCTCGATCGCGGGACCGTCGGCGCGATCGGGCGCGCCGTAGGCGATGTTGTATTCGATGGTGTCGTTGAACAGCACCGTGTCCTGCGGCACCACCCCGATCGTGGCGCGCAGGCTGGCGAGCGTCAGCTCGCGGATGTCGGTACCGTCGATCCGGATCGCGCCGCCGTCGACGTCGTAGAAACGGAACAGCAGGCGCGCCAGCGTCGACTTGCCGGCCCCGCTGTGCCCGACCACGGCCACCTTGGCGCCGGGCCGGGCCACCAGATCCACGCCGCGCAGGATCTTGCGCTCGCTGGAATAGCCGAAATGGACATCCTCGAACACGATTTCCGGCTGATTCGTGCGCAGCGGCCGGGCATCCGCAGTCTCGGTAATTTCCGGCTCGATATCGATCAGCGCGAACATGCGCGCGGTGTCGGCCATCGCCTTCTTCAACTCGCGATAGACGAAGCCAAGCGCCGACAGCGGCAGAAACAGCTGCAGCATGTAGGCATTGACCATGGTGAGATCGCCGAGCGTCATGCTGCCGGCGACCACGCGCCGACCGGCCAGAATCATGATCGCGGTCATCGCGAGCGCGATCACCAGCGCCTGCAACGTGTTGAGCACGCCGAGTGAGCGTCGAGCGCGTGCCATGGCATCGGCCCAGCGGCCGAGCTCCGCATCGTAGCGATCGGCTTCGAAGGCTTCGTTGCCGAAATACTTCACGGTCTCGTAGTTGAGCAGGGTATCGACCGCGCGTGTATTGGCCGCGGTATCCAGCCGGTTGGATTCGCGGACATGCCGGGTGCGCCATTCGGTGAGTGCGGCGGTGACCGCCACGTAAGCGACCACGCTCACCAGCACGATCAGGGTGAACCAGATCGAGTAGTAATAGAACAGGATTGCCGCGACCAGGCCGATCTCGAACGCAGTCGGCAGGATATTGAACAGCATGAAGCGCAGCAGGAAACGAATGCCGCCGAGGCCGCGCTCGATATCGCGCGACAGGCCGCCGGTACGTCGCGACAGATGGAACTCCAGATCCAGCCGATGCAGGTGCGAAAAGACGGCGAGCGCGACCTGATGCATGGTGCGCTCGGTCACCCGGCCGAACACCAGGTCACGGATCTGACCGAACAGGGTGGAGGCCAGACGCAGCGCGCCGTAGGCCAGCAACAGGCCGAGCGGCAGCACCAGGGCGGCGCTATGCTCCGAGCGATCCAGGCTGTCGACGATATGCTTGAGCGCGATCGGCAGCAGCACGGAAGCGCCCTTGGCCGCCATCAGAAAGGCCATGGCCAGCGCTACGCGCGGCGTATGCGCGCGCAGGTAGGGTGTTAGTGCCACCAGCCGTCGCCATTCGGCGCAGCGCACCGCGCGCTCGTCGGACCGGGCGTGGCGATTCAACAGATCACGGGGGGTTGTCGTCCCGCCGGTGGATGTCCGGTTAACGCGGTCACAGGTCGTGGCGTTCGGACAACGGCTGCTGCGGCACCTTTCTCAGTTTGCTGGTGTCGTAGCCTATGTTCTTCACGCGCTGCACCAATGCCTTGTAGCGTTTTTCACTAATGTGCGGCGTACGCGCCATGATCCAGACATAGTCGCGCTTGCTGCGCGCGATGATGGTGCTGTCGTAGTTCGGGCTGACGTAGGAGATCACATACTGCAGGCGCAGGACATGGTAGAAATGCATGGCCCAGACTGCGTTGCCGCTACCATCGATCACCGTGCCGGTGGGCGTCATGGTGTGTTTCTTGCCGTTGAAGCCGCCTTCGCGATAGGTGAACTTCACGTGGATCGTGTTGCCCTGGCCGCGCGAATATCGCTCGATCTCGTTGTAGGCATTCTTGGTCTTGGACGGCGGGATGTGCGCGATCACATACCAGGGGCCCATGAAACGATTGAGATCGACATCGTGCTCGCGCGGGAAGCCCGGCTTGGGCATGACACTGCACGCCGACAACGACAGCAGGACAATGATCGGCAGCAGAAAACGAAGACGGGACATGACGGGCTCCGCGAGGCCGCCGACCGGCGCCGCACTCGCGGGCGCCAGTCGAGGCCAGGATGAATGGCATTATGTATCCGCGTACGCGATCGCGGTGCCATTGGATGCCTCCGGGGCTGATCAGTCCCAGATACCGGGTTCGACCTGCTCCGGTTTCTCGAGCACCCGCTTGTTGAAGACCGGATCGCCGGTGCCGGTGCGGCGCTGTTTTTCGTAGTCCCGCAGTACGCGCAGCGCGATCGGGAACAGCAGCAGGATCGCCACCAGATTGGTCGTGGCCATCAGCCCCATGGCGAAGTCCGCGAAATTCCAGACGAAGCTCAGCGTGGCCACCGAGCCGATGAAGACCATGGCCAGCAGAAAGGGCCGCAGCCAGGCGATCATGGTGTCCCCGTACTTGCCGAACAGGTAGTCGACGTTGATCTCGGTGTAGGCGAAGTTTGCCAGGATCGAGCTGTAGGCGAAAAAGAAGATCGCCAGCGCGATGAACCATTCGCCGAAGGCGCCGAGGTGATACTGCATCGCATCCTGGGTGAGTTTGATGCCCTCCAGCGACTGGCCGGCCGCATGGGCCTGCAGGATATGGTCGTAAACACCCGAAAGCAGAATCACTACCGCCGTACAGCTGCAGATGATCAGCGTATCGATGACCACGCCGAATGCCTGCACCAGCCCCTGGGCTGCCGGGTGCTTGACCTCAGCGGTCGCGGCGGCGTTCGGGGTCGAGCCCATGCCGGCCTCGTTCGAGAACAGGCCGCGCTGCACACCGTTCTTGAGCGCGGCGGCCACCGCATAGCCGGCCGCACCCCCGGCGACCGGACCGTAGCCGAACGCCGATTTCACGATCAGTGCCAGCATGCTCGGTACCTGCGCGTAGTTCGCAACCAGGATATAGGCCGCGACCAGAAAGTACCCGACGGCCATGATCGGCACGATCTTCTCGGCGGTGCGCGCGATCGACTTGATACCGCCGTAGATGACGACGGCGGTAAGGATCACCAGCACGATCGCGGTCACCCAGTTGGGCACCCCGAAGCCGCCCTCGATGCCTTGCGCGATGGTGTTCGCCTGGGCGCCGCAGAAGGCAAAGCCGTAGGCGATGATCAGAAACACGGCGAACACGATACTCATCCAGCGCTGGCCGAGCGCCCGCTCGATATAATAAGCGGGTCCGCCGCGATAGATGCCGTCGCCGTGGTGCACCTTGTAGACCTGCGCGAGGGTGCACTCGATGAAGGTGGTGGCGATGCCCACCAGCGCGGTCATCCACATCCAGAAGATGGCCCCCGGCCCGCCGGCGAACAACGCCAGGGCCACACCGGCCAGATTGCCGGTGCCCACGCGGGCGGCCAGCGAGGTCGCCAGCGCCTGGAACGAGCTCACGCCCTTGCCGCTGCCTTTCTCGGTGAACACCAGTGCCGCCATGTGTGCCAGCAACCGGAATTGCAGGCCGCGGGTGGCAATGGTGAACACCAGGCCGGCGCCCAGCAGCAAGTAGGTGAGGATGTAGTTCCAGATAAAACCACTGACTGGATTGATTACCGCATTCACGGCCTGTTCCAGCGTCTGGATGAGCGTCATCGATTTGTCTCCCCGGCGTGCCCGCTCTCGGGCACGCGATAAGTGGTAGCGCGACGTTTTACCCCCGGCCGCAGCCGGGTACAGGCGCTGCTGCAGCATCACGGCCGGGCCCGGCGGAGAATATCGCCGCGGGCCGGATGCAAACCGCTGCTAGCAGATCGTCGCGAAAAACGAATTGTGTCTTCGGGAGACCGCTCGGATTGAGCCGCCCGGTGTGGTTGGCCATGCCCACGGCACGGCACGGATGCAATAGTCACGGCGCGAGTGATTGAGCCCCGGATTTTCGACCATCCACCCTCGCATGCGACCTGGATCTGTAACGACCGTGGCCCATGCTGTACTTGGCGCAAGCGTCTGCGATTTCCCGGCGGCGCCCTTTTTACCGTGCCGGAGGCGGTGAGGCAATTGCCCGGAAGCCGTAGGCGCTACCGCGGCAAGCGCTCGCGGCCTGTCGGGGCGCGCGACAAGCCTCCCGCGCTCGCGCCGTGCCGAGTGCCGTGTCAGTCCGTGGGGTCGTTCGCCAATGCGGCAGGCGCTCCTCCCGTGGTCGCCTGGCAAGCACCACTGTGGCAGGGGCGATCGATCAATTCACCGGGCCGCCTTCGCTGTCCAGGCTGCACTCGGCGAGACTCGGGTCGCTGGAGCAGCGAATCTTTTTCAACATATGCTGCATCTTGTGGCTGTACCAGCCTTCCTTCCACAGTCGCTCGCGGGTCTTGCGAAACATCTGGCGGTACTTCCGGGCTCGATCGCCCGAGATATGCACCCAGTACTTGTCCGGAATCTTGTTGTCGGACTGTTTTACCCGGCGCATGGTCGGCCCGTACATATTGTTGAATACCCAGGTGCGTGATTTCTGGCCGAAATCGGCCGGGAACCGGTTCTTGTGGAAGACGAGCTGGCCGGACAGCATGCCCAGCACGAAGTCGGCGATGCCGCCGTTGTTGCCCAGCCCCTTGTACAACTCCAGGGCGTCGTAGGCGAACGACGGCGCATAGGCCAGATCGACGCTGTGGTTGTTGAACATGGGGCCGAACGAGGCGATCGACGCGCCCACCGGCGAGGCCCCGGCCACGTTGGCGAGTGTCGAGGCCTGCTTGTCGTCAGACAGCACGGCGATCTTCTTGCCGGCGAGTTTTTTCAGTGAATCCAGATCGCTGCGATTGCGTGCGAACAGAAACGCCTTGCCCAGGGGCACGACGCCGGCCACTTCATAGTCGCCCTGTTGCATGTATTTCGCGGCCTTGGGACTGGACATGACCCGGATCGCGGTCTTTTCCTGGGCATAGGTCTGCAGCCCGCCGGCCATGTCCAGGCTGCCGGCGAACTTGACGAAGTGGATGTCGCGCACGCCGGTTATTGCGGCCATGTCGCACTTGCCGGCCTTGAAGTCGTTGGCGGCGACGGCCTCGTCGGTGTAGGCCTTGGGCTTGAGCCGGATGCCCCAGGCCCGGGCCTGCACGATATAGTCCTGAAACGACTGATAGATAAAGCCGTTGGCGCCGATGGGATCGTAGATGCACAGGGTGCGGGTTTCGGTGGCCGCCGCCGGCTGCAATGCGCCGGCGGTCAGCACCAGGGCGCCGAGCGCCAGGCGCAGTACAGGACCGACGAGCCGACGAATGAGGGGATGGTGGTTCATGGTTGCTCCTCCTTGGATGGCGTATCCGGATGCTCAGAACACGGCATTGAAGACCAGCGGCGCGAAGGCGACGAGCAGTAGCGATGAGGCCATCACGGCCATGGGCAGCAGCAGCGATTCATGGCGGCGCCAGAAACCCGGATCGTCGGCCGCTTCGGCATGGGCCGCGGCGTATTCGGCCTCGCCCACGACCTGGCGGGTGAGCAGCCGGTTGAGCGCGACCGGCGGGCTGAGATAACCCAGCTCGAAGGCCACTAGCACGATCATCCAGAAATGCACCGGGTTGATGCCGTTGTGATAGGCGATCGGCGCGATCGTCGCGCTGACCAGGATAATCGCGCCGTAGGGGTCCATGATCATGCCGATGATCACGAGCATGCACACCAGAATCGCCGTGGCCTCCCAGACGTTGCCCAGATGAGCCGGGAACAGATTCATCACGCCCGAGCGCTCCATGACGCCGCCGAACACGATCGACAACGTCATCAGCATGAGCAGTGCCCCGATCAGGGTCGAGGTTTCCGCGGTGGCCGCGCGCAGGGCGTTGGCGAAACCGGCCGGCGCGGGGCTCGGGGCGGCGGTTTCGCCGCGATCGGCGCCCGTGAGCGCATCCGCATGCAGGCGATGTGCCCGCCAGCGGTCGTAGGCGAGCAGGGCGATCAGCATCAGCGGCAGAATCACCGGCGCCGAGAATTCGTTGAAGCGCTGCCCCAGCAAGTGCGAATAAAGCAGTATCACCGCGGCGCCAATCAGCAGATAGGGCAGCAGCGGCACAATGGCTCGCAGGGTCTGCGGCAGGGCGGCGTCCGGCTTGGCCAGATGCGGCCGGGACTTGCGGGTGAGATAGATGAAGCCGCAGAACAATAGCGCGCTGAGCGCAAAGACGTAGAGCCCCCAGCCATAGAGTTGATCGGTGGTCACCTGTCGGTTGAGTGCGGCGATGATCACCACCATCAGGCATGGATTGAGCACCACGCCCATGCTGCCTGACATGGCGGTCGAGGCGATCGCGAGCTGGCGATAGGTGCCGGCGATGCGCAGTTCCTGGTAGATGACCGCGCCGATCGCCAGTACGAAGATGCCCGACGCGCCGGTATAGGCGGTCGGCCAGGCCGAGGCCAGGACCACGATGATGACGACGAACTCCGGGCGCATCTCCCAGGAGCGAAACAGGCCGAAGACCAACTCGGCGATGCGGGTGTGCTTGAGCATCATGCCCACCCAGACATACAGCCCGATGCTGGTATACAGATCGGCGAAGCGGATCATCTTGGTCAGCTGGATCACCGGGCCGGCCAGATAGCGCTCGACACAGAAGAAATACAGGATCGAGATCAGCGCGAGCCAGCAGTACAACGGCACCGAAAGAGCGGCGTGAAACACCGATCGCTCGTTCGAGGCGTTGCCGGGCACGCGCAGGAGCCGCCAGGCCGCGACACCCGCCAGCACGGCGAACCCACCCGCCCAGCCGCCATCGAGCAGCAGATCCCCGCCGCCGTCGAGCCGGGCCCAGGCCAGCGCGCTCACGGTCATCGCCAGATGGGTGGCCAGCTGCATGCCCGCCGATACGCGATGATCGAGCCGGCTGGCGGGCGGGCGCAGGGCGATCTGTTCGGCCAGCGCCAGCGCGATGGCCCCGCCGAACAGGATCAGCAGCACCAGAATGTAGGGTTGCCAATTCTGGCCGATGCTGTTGATCCGGCCGACGCCGAGTTCAACGGCACGAAACGCCCTCAGCGTCGCGGTGGCGGTCATCTTCCGGTTGTAGCGATAAAACTGGAAGCTCTGCCGGCATTCCTGGCGCTGGGCGATCAGCGATTGCCGCAGCGCCTTCGGATGGGCCGGGCCGGCATCGAACAGGCTGTCGCTGTCGGCCTTGCGCTGCTGTGCCTTTTTTACCCGGGCCGCGATATCCGGGTTCGGGTTGCAGTGGGGTTTGGGCATGTCGGCGCGCAGGACGTTGTAGTCCCGCCAGATATGCCCGCCCAGGCTCAGCAACTGGCCGTGAATGAAGGCGCTGGTGCCGAAGACGATCGCCAGCAACAGCAGGACTGCCGTCGGCAGCGTGATCAGCCAACTGCGCAGGCGGCTGTACTGGGTGGGGCGATCCCCGGCGTGGGGGTCGGACGGGGCCGGCCCGGTTTCGCTGTATGGCGTGGCCATCAGTTCAGCAGACTATTCATGTCCACGTTGGACGACTTGTTTTTGTGGGCGTCGCCCGGGAAGGTGCCCAGACCGAGAAACGGCGTGCGCTTGCCGGTCTTCTGGGTCCAGATCTCGTCCGACAGGAACATCGCCTCCCGGTACGCAACCTGGGAAAAGATCTGGTAGTCCTTGGGCCCGTCTCCCGCGTTATAGATCTTGGCGACCTGGCGGATGCCGGCCCGTTCGCGATCCGCGTCGGACTGACCATAGCCGGCCTGGGCGTAGAGCATGGCCGCCATGGGCATGCCCTTGGACGCTCCCAGATCGGCGGCGGCCTTGAGTTGTTGCCAGGGCTGGGCACCCGCGGGGGCGGTGCCTGGCACGCTCAGCCATACCACGGCCTGCAGCGCATTCGGCACGCCCCACCACTTGTTGTTGTCGAGACAGTGGGTGGCGCGACCGGCGCGGGCAGCGATGTCTTGCGGTACGCCCACGCTGCTGCCGGCGCGGATGTCCGACAACACCGCCTGCACCGATGTCAGCAGGCCCGACAGGTATTCCATCTGCTCGGTGTCGCTGCCGAGCGTCGGGCACTGGCCGTCACCGATCTTGCCGAAGGCATCGACCGTGTCGTGATAGACCTTGAGCCGGCGTTCGGCGGTGCGCTGGTAGAGCCGTTGTGCCCGGATGCGCGCATCGCGGGCCTCGGTGGTGCGGCCGGCGTGCAGGGCGCGATCGAAGTGCAGCTGGGCCTCCTGGGCGGCGGCTTCGGAGCACAGACCGCCCAGGGTATGGGTGTTGAGCAGGACCCGGCTCGGCGGCTGCATCACGCGGCCGAACGCGCCCAGAAGCTGGGTCTGGCCCAGGCCGGTGCCACAGGCCGACATGTCGAGATCGTGGCTGGCATACACATGCGGCACCACCTCGTCCTGGGCCAGATGGTTGAGCACGCTTCCGGTCGGCTTGTAGACCAGACCGCAGGCGCCGAGCGCGAATGTGACGAGCAGAATCAACGGCAGGCGTACGATCTTGGCCATGGCAGGTTCTCCGTCCTTCCGATATCGGGTTCCGTGTCGACGGCGACCGAAGGCGCGCCACCGTTACCCCAATGCGCCGACCGCGGTGCGATCGCCGCCGCGGTCGCTGCCCGGCGTTGGTTCGGATCGGCCGGGCACGCTATTTGGAAAAAGTATATTTTTAGAAACGGCACGCCAAGGTGCCAAAACGTCGTATGCGACAATTGCGCTTGGCCGACTCGCGATATCCATGACCCAGACAATCGATACCGATGTGATCGTGCTCGGCGGCGGCGCGGCGGGGCTGATGTGTGCCGCGGTGGCCGGTGCGCGCGGGCGGCGCGTGCAGGTCCTGGAAAAGACGCGGCGCGTGGGCAAGAAGATCCTGATGTCGGGCGGCGGGCGCTGTAACTTCACCAATCTTTACAGCGGCCCGGCGAACTTCCTGTCGGCCAACCCGCACTACTGCAAATCGGCGCTGGCGCGCTATACCCCGGCCGACTTCATCGCGTTGGTGGAAGCCCACGGCATCGCCTATCACGAGAAGGAACGCGGCCAGCTGTTCTGCGACCACTCCTCCAAGCAGATCGTGCGATTGTTGCTGGACGAATGCGAACGCGCGGGCGTGGCCGTGCATACGGAAGTCGATATCCGAAACGTCGCGCGCGCGGACAACGGTAACTTCCGGGTCGACACCGGCGCCGGTGTCTGGACCGGCGCGGCCGTGGTGGTCGCCACCGGCGGGCTGTCGATTCCGAAAATGGGGGCCTCCGGCTTTGGCTTCGATCTGGCGCGACGCTTCGGGTTGGCCGTGCGCGAACCGCGTCCGGCACTGGTGCCGTTCACGCTGGCGGGGCAGCAACGCGAATCGTTTGCCGAGCTGTCCGGGCTCGGGCTGGACGTCGAGGCCCATTGTCACGAGGCGAGCTTCGATGCCGGGATGCTGTTCACCCATCGCGGACTGAGCGGGCCCGCCATGCTGCAGGTTTCATCCTACTGGCAGGCGGGCGATTCGGTCGGCGTGGATTTTCTGCCCGGTGTCGATGCCCGCGCCTGGCTGGCCGAGCGGCGCGAGGCGCGCCCCGATGCCCGCTTGTCCACCGTGCTGGCCGAACGGCTGCCCAAGCGCCTTGCGGTGTGTCTGTGTCGCGATGCCGGCGCGGCGCGGCTGGGCGATGCGCGGCTCAAATCCCTGTCGGAGGATGAACTCACGGCAGTCGCCGCTCGGCTCGCGGACTGGCGATTCCGGCCCGACGGCACCGAAGGCTATCGCACTGCGGAGGTCACGATCGGCGGCGTGGACACCGCGGCCCTGTCGTCGGCCACGATGGCGGCGCGCGACGTGCCCGGGCTGTATTTCATCGGCGAGGTGGTCGATGTGACCGGGCATCTCGGCGGGCACAATTTTCAATGGGCCTGGGCCTCTGCCAACGCGGCCGGTCAGGTAGTCTAGGGCGCACGTTCACAAGCCCCCGTCTGCCGACATGCCATATCGATGGGCCTTACGGGCCGCCGCGGCCCTGATCGTGGTCCTGGCCGGCTGCGCCACCCACGCCCCGGCCGACACGCCCGCGCCGGGCCCGAAGCAGTCGACGAGCGGGCGAACCCAGCCCGAACCTGCCCGATCGGCGAAGCGCTCGAACGACACCGGGCAGGGCGCACCGGCGGGTGTCGACGGGCGCGATGCCGCCGGTTTCGCACGCTGGGTGGCGGGCTTCGAGCGGCGTGCCCGGGCCAGGGGCGTCGATAGGACGACCCTGCACAGCGCCTTCGCCGATGCCGAGTTTCTGCCGCACGTGATCGAGCTCGACCATCGCCAGCCGGAGTTCAACCGGGCGATCTGGGATTATCTGGATACGGCGGTCTCGGCCACGCGTATCGCCCACGGCTGCGAGAAACTGGCGACCTATCGGAACACGGCGGACCGGGTCGCGGCCCGTTATGGTGTGCCGGGCGCCGTGCTCGTTGCGATCTGGGGCATGGAAAGCAACTACGGGTCCAATTTCGGCCATTACGAGACGATCGACGCGCTCGCCACGCTGGGCTATGAGGGCCGGCGCGAATCATTCGCCGAGCATCAGCTTTATGCCGCGCTCAGGATTCTGGCCGACGGCGATATCAGCCGATCCGACATGCGCGGTTCCTGGGCTGGCGCGATGGGCAACACCCAGTTCCTGCCGACCAGCTTCCTGGCGTATGCGGTGGATGCCGACGGCGACGGCCGGCGTGATATATGGGACTCGATTCCCGACACCCTGGCCTCCACCGCCAACTATCTGGCCAAGAACGGCTGGCAGACGGGGCAGCCCTGGGGCCGCGAGGTCCGGCTCCCGGCGAACTTCAACTACGCGCAAGCGGATGGCGACGCCCATCGATCGACCGCGGCCTGGCGCGCCCAGGGCGTGCGCCCGGTCGATTCACGCGGCCTGCCGCAATTCGACTCGGCGGCGATTATCGCGCCGGCCGGGGCGTCGGGCCCGGCCTTCATGGTCGGGCCGAATTTCCGGGTGATCCTGCGTTACAACAATGCCACCAGCTATGCATTGGCGGTGGGCCTGTTGGCCGACCGGGTCCGGGGCGAACCCGGCGTGCAGCAATCCTGGCCGCGGGACGAAGCGAGCTTGTCGCGTGCGCAGGTCCTCACCCTGCAACGCGATCTGAATGCGCTCGGCTACGGCAGCGGCACGCCCGATGGCATCGTCGGCCCCAATACCCGAGCCGGGGTGCGCTCGTTCCAGCGCGACCAGGGTCTGACGGCGGACGGTTTCCCCACCCAGAGCCTGCTGCATCGGGTCGAGACTGCGGCCGGCGGCTAGTGGCCGCGCACCACGACTCGTCGTACATTGCGGGTTTTTTGAGCCCACAGTGTGCGGGCGATACCGCGCCAGCAATCGGCGAACCCGCATGAAAAAGGCCGCCCCGCAGAGGCGGCCCATGTCACGGGCAAATCGCGGGGCGGCCTATGCGAGGCCGGTGATCGCGTGTGGTACGTAAGGTGCTTCCAGTTGCGTCTTTTCGTCCTCGGTGAGGGTCAGGTCCATCGCCGCGATGGCATCGTCGAGATGGCGCTCCTTGCTTGCGCCGACGATCGGCGCGGTCACCTGCGGATGAGCCGCCACCCAGGCGAGGGCCACCTGCGCCATCGGCACGCCGCGAGCCTCGGCCACTTTGCGCAGGGCCTCGACCACCTGATCGTCGGACTCGGCGGCACCGAGCTGCCATTTCTCGGTCATCCGGTCGGTCTGGGCGCGCTTGGACTCGCTGCCGGCGCCTTGTTTCTTGCCGGCCAGCACGCCACGGGCGAGCGGGCTCCAGGGGATCACGCCCACGCCCTGGTCGGCGCACAACGGCAGCATCTCGCGTTCTTCCTCGCGATAGACCAGGTTGTACATCGGCTGCATGGTCACGAATTCGGTCCAACCGTTGGCCCGGGCGATTTCCTGACACTTGGCGAACTGCCAGGCATACATGCTCGATGCGCCGATGTAGCGGGCCTTGCCGGCCTTGACCACATCGTGCAGGGCTTCCATGAATTCCTCGACCGGCGTGTCGCAGTCGAAGCGATGGATCTGATACAGATCGATGTGATCGGTGCCGAGACGCGTCAATGATGCATCGATGGCGTGCATGATGTGTTTGCGCGACAGGCCACGGTTGTTCGGACCGTCGCCCATTGGGTTGTAGACCTTGGACGCCAGCACGAAATCCTCGCGGGCCGCGTAGTCCAATAGGGCCTTGCCGACGACCTTCTCGGATTCGCCCTTCGAGTACATGTCGGCGGTGTCGAAGAAATTGATGCCGGCATCCAGTGCTTTCTTGATGAACGGCCGGCTGGCCTGCTCATCCAGCACCCAGTCGCGCCATTTCGGGCTGCCATAGGTCATGGTGCCGAGGCACAACGGCGAAACGCGTGTCCCGGTCGATCCCAGTTGCTTGAATTGCATGAAAGTTGTCGTCGCGATATGTGTGTCATGCACGATAATCGGCCGTCCGCCGGCAGGCAACTGCGCGACATGCGGCCTGCGGCGTGCTGGTGCGTGTCATGGCTTGAATCGGGCCAAAGGTAAATCCGCGCGCGGCCGTGTCGGCGACTCGGGCGTGGGCGGCGTGTCGTTGTTTTGCCCGTGGTAATGCGCGCGATAACGGCTCGGCGGCAGTCCGCTGTACGCCTTGAAGCATCGAGTGAAATGGCTGAGGCTCTTGAAGCCGAGGTCGAAGCAGATCTCGGTGACCGATGCGGATTGCCGACGCAGCCGCTCGCGCGCCGATTCGAGCCGCAGGCGCTGCTGATATTCGCCCGGCGTACAGCCCAGTTCGTTTTTGAACTGTCGATATAAATGGGCGCGGCTCATACAGGCTTCGCGCGCCAGTTGCTCACAATCCAGCGGCACGGCCAGGTTGTTGCGGATCCAGCGGAGCGCGGCATCCAGTCCATGACGCGCCGGGCCGCCGTGGCTGTTTTCTTCGATCAGTATCTTGCGGCTTTGCGTGCGCAGCATGCGCATGACCAGTTCGTTGAGCGCCAGATCGATCAGTGCGTCTCGATCGGGATGATCGTCGCAGAACAGTCGCAGCAGGCGTTCCAGCAAACCCTGGGTTTCCTGGCCGTGACTGACGTGCAGCGCGCGCGGGGCATACTGCCAGTGTTCCAGCGCCGGATCGCGCGGCTCGTCGACATTGAGCCGGTCGCATACCTGCTGTACCAGTGATTTTCGAATTTCCACCGTCATGCACGTGGTCGGCGCGTCGGCGCGGGCATCGGGAAAATCGATATAGACCGGCTGGTCCGGCGCGAGAATGAAGGATTCGCCGCGGTGGAATTCGCAGGCCCCTTCCGTCGCCCCGTGCATGATCTTGCGTCCGGTGATCATGCAGCAGTGCAGTACGTGACTGGACGACAGGGCGACCTGTCGGGCCGGGAAATACGTGTCGTAGATCGACAACTCGGCATTTTCACCCGCCACCGAGACCCGGTTTTCGATGAGTTTTTCCGGATTTTCGCGTCTCTGAAAGACGATTTCTGCGGACATACCGACGAACTCCGCGCGTTTCATGAGAATGGCACGCAAGCGATTGCGACTGCGGGGCAAGTCGCGCACGGCAAGCGGCGCTAGTTTGAAGTCACGGGCACCAGACCGTGTGCTTCTTGTAGAACATGAAACCGCGAGAGAACTCCATCATGCTTTATGCTAATCCCGGCCGGCCCGACGCGCTGATCGCCTTCGACACGCGCTACGGCAACTTCATCGACGGCGCGTGGCACAAACCCGTTGCCGGGCGCTACATGAGTGCCGTCACCCCGGTCACCGGTGCCGAATTCTGCGAAGTGCCGCGCTCGGATGCCGAGGATGTGGACCGTGCCGTGGCCGCGGCAAAACGCGCCGCGCCGGGCTGGGCGGCCACCTCGACCACGCAGCGATCAAGGGCGCTGCTCAGGATCGCCGATCGCATCGAGGCCAATCTCGAAGCGCTGGCCGTGGCCGAAACCTGGGATAACGGCAAGCCGGTGCGCGAGACGCTGGCTGCGGATCTGCCGTTGCTGGTCGACCATTTTCGCTACTTTGCCGGCTGTATCCGGGCGCAGGAAGGCTCGGTCGCCGAGATCGACGCCCACACGGTCGCCTACCATACGCACGAGCCCTACGGTGTGGTCGGCCAGATCATTCCCTGGAACTTCCCGCTGCTGATGGCGGGTTGGAAGATTGCGCCGGCGCTCGCCGCGGGCAACTGCACGGTCCTGAAGCCGGCCGAGCAAACTCCGGTATCCATCTGCAAGCTGCTGGAACTGATACAGGACCTGCTGCCACCGGGTGTTCTGAACGTGGTCAACGGGCTCGGGGCCGAGGCCGGTGCGGCCCTGGCGCAGCATCCGGACATCGCGAAAATGGCGTTCACCGGGTCGACGCCGGTGGGCAGCCGGATCATGGGCGATGCGGCCAAACGCATCATTCCGGTGACGCTGGAACTGGGCGGAAAATCGCCAAACATATTTTTTGCCGACGTTATGGACCAGGGCGATGCCTTCGTGGACAAGTGCGTCGAAGGCCTGATGATGACCTTCCTCAATCAGGGCGAAGTCTGTACCTGCCCTTCGCGGGCCCTGATCCACGAGGATATCTACGAGCCCCTGATCGAACGGGCCATCGAGCGGGCGCGTGGCCTGCGTCAGGGCAATCCGCTGGATACCGATACCCAGATCGGAGCCCAGGCGTCGCGCGAGCAATTCGAAAAGATCATGTCGTACATGGAGGTCGGGCGCCAGGAAGGCGCCGAATTGCTGTTGGGCGGCGGCCAGGCCGAGCTTGAAGGCGAGCTGGCCGGCGGCTTCTACGTACAGCCCACCATGTTCAAGGGCGATAACAGCATGCGTATTTTCCAGGAAGAGATCTTCGGCCCGACCCAGGCGGTCACCACGTTCGCCAGCGACGAACAGGCAATTGCGATCGCCAACGATACCGAGTTCGGGCTGGGCGCCGGTATCTGGACCCGCGACATGAACCGGCTGCATCACGTAGGCGGTCGGATCCAGGCCGGGCGCATCTGGGTCAATTGCTATCACCAGTACCCCGCCCATGCCGCCTTCGGCGGCTACAAGCGCTCGGGCATCGGCCGCGAGACGCACAAGCAGGCGCTTGAACATTACCAGCAGACCAAGTGCCAGCTGGTGTCCTACGACCCGAATCCTGTCGGGCTGTTCTGAAAGCGCGCAGCCACACCGCGGCGCGTGCCATGTAAACCAAGGAGGAGTGGATCATGAAGACCATGAAAGCTGCAGTGGTGCCGGGTTTCGGTGAACCGCTGGATATTCGTGAAGTGCCGGTGCCGGAAGTCGGGCCCGGCCAGGTGCTGATGCGGGTGCAGGCCTCGGGCGTCTGCCATACGGATCTGCACGCGGTCGAGGGCGATTGGCCGGTCAAACCCAACCCGCCGTTCATTCCGGGGCACGAAGGCGTGGGCTTCGTCGATGCGGTCGGCCCGGGCGTTACACACATCAAGGAAGGCGATCGTATCGGCGTGCCGTGGCTCTACAGTGCCTGCGGGCATTGTGAGCATTGCCTGGGCGGCTGGGAAACACTCTGCGAGTCGCAGGAGAATGCCGGTTACAGCGTGGATGGCGGTTATGCCGACTATGTACTGGCCGACGCCGATTTCGTGGGCCATCTGCCGGCACAATCCGATTTCCTGGAGATCGCGCCGATCCTCTGCGCCGGGGTGACGGTCTACAAGGGCCTGAAGATGAGTGAGGTCAAGCCCGGTCAGTGGGTATCGATCTCCGGTATCGGCGGGCTCGGACACCTGGCCGTCCAGTACGCACGGGCCATGGGTATGCATGTCGTGGCGATCGATGTCGCCGACGACAAGCTGCGGCTGGCCGAGCGTCTGGGCGCGGAGTTGACCATCAACGCCCGGGAGCAGGATCCGGGCAAAGCGGTCAAGCAGGCGATCGGCGGTGCGCACGGCGCACTCGTGACCGCCGTGTCGGAGATTGCCTTCAGCCAGGCACTGGAAGTCGTGCGGCGCGGCGGCACGATCGCGCTCAACGGCCTGCCACCGGGGAAATTCGACCTGTCGATCTTCAACATGGTGCTCAACGGCATCACCGTGCGCGGGTCGATCGTCGGCACGCGGCTGGATCTTCAGGAATCCCTGGACTTCGCCGGCGAGGGCCAGGTACGCGCCACGGTCACTGGCGACCGGATCGAGAACATCAACGAAATTTTCGATCGCATGCGCGCGGGCCAAATCGAAGGGCGCGTGGTGCTCGATATGCAGTAGCTCGGACTACGCCGCGGGGCGGCCTCGCGGTCGCCCCGCTTGTTCGCAGTCCCGGGCGCCGGACTGTTTGCCCTGTTTTGGCACGGCGGCAGCGATGGCGCTGCATGCCATGCAAGGGAGGCCGCGGTTGCGTGATAATCTCGAACCCATCGCGGCGCGTGATGCCGCCTGTTTGGAGACGCGTGATGACGATTCGCCGAGGCGCCTGCGACTTTTCCGTGCTGCTGGCCCTGACCGCTGCGGGTGTCACGATCGCCCAGGCAGCGCCCGGGCTCGAGCCTGGGCGCTACAAGATCGATACCACCCACACCTATGCGCATTTCGCGATCGACCACATGGGGTTATCGACCCTGCGCGGCCGGATGGACGTGCGCAAGGGCACGATCCGGATCGGCGACGATCCGTCGCACAGCGTGATCGACGTCACGTTCGACCCGGCCAGCGTGGATACCGGCGACGACGCGCGCGATCAGCACCTGCGCGACATGGAAGGGTTCTTCAACGTCAAGAAATATCCATCGCTCACATTCAAGTCGACAAGTGTGCGTTTCGACGATGCGGATGGCGACAGCGAAGCGACCGTGCAGGGCCGTCTCACGCTACACGGCGTGACGCGACCGGTTACGCTGCAGGTGGACGATATCGCCTGCAAGGTGAATCCGCTGGAAAAGACCCGCTACACCTGTGGTTTCGACGCCGCGACCGAAATCAAACGCAGCGATTTCGGCATGGATGCCTTCCCGAAGCTGGTCGGCGACAAGGTCGAGCTGTCGTTCGAGGTCGAGGCGAACAAGCCTGTGAACGCGAAGGACTGACTTGAAAAGTCGGTCCGCCAATGCACGCGCATGAGCGCAAATGAAAAACCGGAATGACGACTGGGCGCGCCAGAGCGTGCCGAGTTTTCGAGTCGGACCGCGCCAAGACGGGCCGCCTGGTTTCATTCGCGTTTTGATTATGTACAACGTTCAGTCAAAGGCTTGACGACGCGATTGCGCGCACCCGAAGCAGCAATGCCTTGATCCTGCTTCTTATTTGCGCTCATTCGCGTGCATTCGCGGACAACAGGCCCGCGCTTATTCAGCCCGTTGCCTGTCGTACATAATCAGGATTCGCGTTCCATTCGCGTCCACGGCCGGGCTCGTTCTCGACTGAAAAGATCGATCAGTTCGAACGCAGGTTATCGGATGTCACGATCTCGCTGATGCGCGACAGCTGGCGGATCGAGGCCTTGTGATCCTCGATGTCGTCGGTCGCACAGGCATCTTCGATCACCCGAATTCGGTAATCGCGATCGTGGCCGTCGCGGGCCGCTGATTGCACCGCCCAACTGGTCGAGACGCCGCACAGATACAGGGTGTCGACCGCGTTGGCGCGCAGCAGCGCCTCCAGCGGCGTGGCGTAGAAGGCGTTTACGCGCGGCTTTTCCACCACGAATTCGCGCTCGGGATTGGCGGGAGTGGCGTCCAGCGCTTCGTGGAATTCCGTGCCCCAGGTGCCGAGCTGCAATACGCCGTTTTCCTTGGCCGCGCCGAACAGCGGCGAATGCTTCGGGCATTCGGCGTAGCCCGGGCCGAAGCCGACCTTGACCAGCACCACGAGCCATTCGTTGGCGCGGGCATGCGCCAGGGACGTGTTGGCATGCTCGATCACGCCGCGCTCGGCGATCTGCGGCGCCGCGCCGGCCATCGGGCTGTCGGGATGCACGATGTCGTTGATGAAATCCAGGGCGATCAGGGCAGTGGTCATGGCGACTCCGGTGTCGGTTCGAGAACCGCACCTTAGCAGCTGTACCCGCCGGCCCGGTCAACCGGCCCGGCGACCGTGGATGTCGCGCGGTGTCGCGTCAGCCCTGTCGGGCCTCGAGCGTCTCCCAGCGTTTCAATGCTTTTTCCAGTTCGGTTTCGACCCGGGCGAAGGCATCGGTGGCTTTCTTGATCTCGGCCTCGTTGCGGTC
Organism: Salinisphaera sp. LB1; assembly: GCF_003177035.1. Classification (NCBI taxonomy): domain Bacteria; kingdom Pseudomonadati; phylum Pseudomonadota; class Gammaproteobacteria; order Salinisphaerales; family Salinisphaeraceae; genus Salinisphaera; species Salinisphaera sp. LB1. The sequence goes on from NZ_CP029488.1 coordinate 2,373,736, forward strand.
GTAGAAACCGGGCTCGGCGAAAACCGCTTCGCGTTCCGCCAGATCCTTCTCGAGTCTTTCGATCCGGCTGGGCAGGTCGCGCAATTCCTTGCGCTCGGCGGTGGACAGCGCCGATTCGGTCTTCGGTTTCGCTTGCGGCGTCGCGGCGGGTTTGCCCGCCGCGGGCGCCGGTGCCCGATCGGCCGGGCGCTGGCGCAGATAATCCGAATAGCCGCCGACGTAATCACCGACGCGGCCGTCGCCTTCCATCACCAGCGAACTGGTCACCACATTGTCGAGAAAATCACGGTCGTGCGAGACCAACAGCAGGGTGCCGTCGAAGTTGGTCAGCCGCTCCTCGAGCAGCTCCAGCGTTTCCACGTCGAGGTCGTTGGTCGGCTCGTCCATCACCAGCAGGTTGGCCGGGCGGGTGAACAGCTTGGCCAGCAGCAGACGGTTGCGCTCGCCGCCGGACAGCACATGCGTCGGGCTGCGCGCCCGCTTGGGCGAGAACAGGAAATCGCCCATGTAACTCATGATGTGGCGGTCCTGGCCGTTGATCGTCACCGACGAGCGTCCGCCGGCGACGTTGTCGAGCACGCTGATGTTGTCGTCCAGCGCGGCCCGGTGCTGGTCGAAGTGGGCGATATCGAGATTGGTGCCGAGCTTGATGGTGCCGGCATCCGGCTCGAGCTGGCCGAGCAGCAGGCGGATCAGCGTGGTCTTGCCGGCCCCGTTCGGGCCGATGATGCCGACCTTGTCGCCGCGCTGGATGGTGGTGGTCAGGTTGGTCACGATCGGCTTGTCGCCCCAGGCATAGGCGACTTTTTCCGCCACGATCACGTTCTTGCCGGAACGGGCGGCGTCCTGGGTCACGATATTGGCCGTGCCGGCGCGCTCGCGCCGCTGGGCCCGTTCGGCGCGCATGGCTTTCAGCGCGCGCACACGGCCTTCGTTGCGGGTCCGGCGGGCCTTGATGCCCTGGCGAATCCAGGTTTCCTCCTGGGCCAGGCGCTTGTCGAACTCGGCGTTGGCTTTTTCTTCGTCGGCGAGTGCCTTGTCCTTGCCTTCCAGGAACTTGTCGTAGTCGCCGGGCCATGACGTCAGCCGGCCGCGATCGAGATCGATGATGCGCGTGGCCAGATTGCGCAGGAAGGCGCGGTCATGGGTGATGAACAACAGCGCGCCGGACCACGACATCAGGATCTCTTCGAGCTGCGCGATGGCGGCGATGTCGAGATGGTTGGTCGGCTCGTCGAGCAGCAGCAGGTCGGGCTCGGAGACCAGCGCGCGCGCCAGCAGCACGCGGCGCTTCTGGCCGCCGGACAGGGCCGTGAAGTCGGCATCCGGATCGAGCTGCAGGCGGCTCAGGGTGGCTTCGACCTGTTGCGCCAGCGTCCAGCCGTCGTGGGCCTCGACATCACTCTGGGCGCGGGAGAACGCATCCATCACGTCTTCCCCGGCCGACAGGCGCGCGGCCAGGTCGTGAAAACGCGCGACCGCCTCGCCGGCGGCGCCGAGCCCGGCGGCGGTCACCTCGTAGACGCTGCCGTGGGTCGCGGCCGGCACTTCCTGTTCCAGCCGCGAAATCTTCAGCCCCGGCTTGCTTTCGCGCTTGACCTGATCCGGCTCGAGCTCACCGGCGACGATACGCATGAGCGTGGACTTGCCGGTGCCGTTGCGCCCGACCAGCGCGACGCGCTCGCCGGCGGCGATGGACAGTTCGGCGCGATCGAGCAGGACTTCGACGCCGTAGGACAGCGACAGTTCGCGGAGTTGCAGCAGCATGGAGGTATTAGCGGGACAGAATAAATCGAGCGTTATTGTACGCGTCCTGCTGTCGTTACATGCTCCGCGCAGTAACGACGATTTATCCGCAGATGAACGCAGAACTACGCAGATCGAAGACGGACGATTCAAGGGCGTGCGTATCGTGCCGCGATGGCTCAGGCCAACGTGGGCTGCTTCCTCGCCTGTTTATGCTCTGCTTCGTCCTTTCCCGTCGGGGCGCTTCGGACCGCTACCGGCGGCCCGTTCAAACGGAATCGGCCTCAACTTCGGGGAAGTCCCGCGGCATCGCAGTCTGGCGATCGCGCGGTTTAGAATCGACCGATTATCCAAGATCGAATGGCGTGGAAATCACATGACCGATGGCGCCTGGCTTACGCTGACGATTGCTTTTCTGGTTGGCGCCGCACTTGGCGGGCTGATAGCCCTGCTGGCGGCACGCGCAAACCGTGCGGGGCTGGCTTCGAAGTTCGAGGCGCTCGAACGCGATTATGCGGCACGCGGCGCCTCGCTGGAAAAAGCCCATGCCGAACTGGCGAGTGCGCGTAGCGAGAATGCGCGTCTCGCCGAACGGATCGAGGCCGAGCAGCGTCACGCCAAGGACAAGCTGGCCACACTGACCGAAGCGCGCGAGCAGATGGCGCACCAGTTCAAAACACTCTCGCAGGAGATCCTCGACGAAAAGGCCAAGGCCTTCAACGAATCCAGCAAGGCCAGCCTGGAGCCGTTGATCAATCCGCTGCGCGAGCACATCGGTCGCTTCGAGAAACAGGTGAAGGAAGCCTATGACGTCGAGAACCGGCAGCGTTCCGCGCTCGCGCAGCAGATCAGGATGCTGGAAGAGTCGAACAAGGCGATCGCCGAGGATGCGACCAATCTGACCAAGGCGCTGCGCGGCGAGTCCAAGACCCAGGGCAATTGGGGCGAGATGATCCTGGAAACCGTGCTGGAGCGCTCCGGGCTGGAAAAAGGTGTGCAGTACGAGACGCAGTTTCATAGCACCACCGAAGAGGGCAAACGCCAGTTGCCGGATGCGGTGGTGCATCTGCCGGAGTCGCGCTCGCTCGTGATCGACTCCAAGGTCTCGCTCACGGCCTATCTTCGGGTGCAGGAAGCCGAGGATGAAAACGCGCGCCGGACCGCACTGGCCGAGCATATCGCCTCCGTGCGGCGCCATCTCAAGCAGTTGTCGGAAAAAAAGTATCAAGGCATCGACGCGATTCGGACACTGGATTACGTGTTCATGTTCGTGCCGTCGGAGGCGGCCTATGTCGAGGCGCTGCGCGGCGATTTCGGTCTCCAGCGCGAAGCGCTCGATGCCAACATCGCACTGGTGTCGCCGACCACGCTCATGCCGATGCTGCGCGCGGTGGAAAATCTGTGGCGGCTGGACAAGCAGGAGAAGAACGCCGAGGCCATTGCCGATCGCGCGGGCGCGCTGTACGACAAGTTCGTCGGTTTCATCGGCGATCTGGACAAGGTCTCGCGCAATCTGGAGACGGTGAACAAGTCGTTTGCCGATGCCCGCAACAAGCTCACCGACGGGCGCGGCAACCTCGTTCGCCAGGCGGAGATGCTGCGGGCGATGGGCGCCAACACCTCGAAACAGGCGCCCAAGGCCTGGCGCGAAGCCGGCCAGCTCGGCGCCGACCGGGCGGCCGCGGAGGCGGACGATCCCGATGCCGCGCTGGATCGGCTCGAGGCGGATGAGGCGATCAGCGACGACGAAACCACGGGAGCCAAGTCATGAGTCCATCCATCCGCGAACGACTCGCCGCCCTGCGCGAATCCATGCCGCCGATCGACCCGGGCGAGGCCGATCGTCTGCGTGCGGCCGGCGCCTGGCTGGTCGATATTCGCGAAGCCGATGAGATCGCGCAGGGCACGCCGGTGGGCGCCAGGCCGCTCGGGCGTGGTTTTCTGGAAATGCGGCTGGAATCCGAGGGCGCGGCGGCCGACGACACGATCCTGTTGCTGTGCGCTTCCGGCTCGCGTTCGTTGCTGGCCGCCGAGCAACTGCGTCAGCTCGGTTATACCGACGTGCGCTCGGTGGCGGGCGGCTTCGATGCCTGGAAGGATGCCGGCTTGGCCTTCGAGACGCCGGCCATGCTCGATGCCGGCGATCGCGCGCGTTACGCACGCCAGCTCACCTTGCCCGAGGTCGGCGAGGCCGGGCAGTCGAAGCTGCGCGATGCCCGGGTGCTGGTGATCGGCGCTGGCGGGCTGGGCAGCCCGGCCGCGTTGTATCTGGCCGCGGCCGGGGTGGGGCATCTGGCGATCGTCGATCACGACACGGTCGATCGCTCCAACCTGCATCGCCAGACCTTGCATCGGGATGCCAGCGTCGGCCAGCCCAAGGTGCGTTCGGCGCATGCCACGCTCACCGCGCTCAATCCGGCGATCGAGATCGCGCCCGTTCAGGCACGGGTTTCGGCCGATAACGCGGCGGAACTGGTGGCGGGCTATGATCTGGTGATCGACGGCTCGGACAATTTCGCCGCGCGCTATGCGATCAACGACGCCTGCGTGGCCGCGGGCATCGCGCTGGTCTACGGCGCGGTCGAGCGCTTCAATGGTCAGGTCGGGGTGTTCCCGGCCGGTGGACGCCCCTGTTATCGCTGCCTGTTCGCCGAGGCACCCCCGGCCGGCAGCGCGCCGACCTGTGCCGAGGCCGGCGTGATCGGCGCGGTGCCCGGCCTCGTGGGCACGCTGCAGGCACTGGAAGCGATCAAGTTATTGGTCGGCATGGCCGATACGCTGTCCGGCAAGCTGCTGTCGCTGGATGTGCGAACACAGCGTTGGCGCACGATGTCGCTGCCGGCCAATCCCCGCTGCCCGGTTTGTGCGGGCTGAAAACAGCCGGCTACGACATAAGTCGAATGTCAGTGCGTAGGTAGCGATCGTTACCATTATTGTATTCCGTTGTATCCATTGTTTCGGCCGTCGGGGGACCGCGCATGCCGGCTTTCTATTTGATCGTGATAACGCTGGGGGCCTTTTACCTGGGCTACCGGTTCTACTCCCGCTATCTGGCCGAGCGCGTCTATGCGCTCGACCCGAACTTCAAGACCCCGTCGCACGAGTTTTCGGACGGGGTCGATTTCGTACCGACCAACAAACACATCCTGCTGGGCCACCACTTCACGGCGGTGGCCGGGGCGGCCCCGATCGTCGGGCCGGCGATTGCGGTCTACTGGGGCTGGCTGCCGGCGATCGCCTGGGTGATTCTGGGCACGATATTCGGCGCCGGCGTGCACGATTTCGGCGCCATCGTTACTTCCGCGCGCAACCGCGGCCAGAATATCGGCACATTGTCCGGCAAGGTCATCAGCGCGCGCGCCAGCACGCTGTTCCTGCTGATCATCTTCTTCCTGCTGACGCTGGTGAACGCGGTGTTCGGCGTGGTCATGGCGATCCTGTTCGAAGCACACCCGGGCTCGGTGATCCCGGCCGTGATCGTGATCCCGATCGCGATGTGCATCGGCCAGTGGGTGTATCGCATGAAGGGCGCGGTGCTCATTCCGTCGATTATCGGGCTAATTCTGTTGTATGCGGCGATCCCGATCGGCCAGATGTACCCGATTCATGTCGACGGCCTGGCTCACCTGGTGGGGCTGTCGGTGCGCACGACCTGGGTAATCCTGATTTTCGCCTACACCTGGTTCGCCTCGCGCCTGCCGGTGTGGTTGCTGCTGCAGCCGCGCGACTACATCAACGGTCAGCAGCTGCTGGTCGCGCTCGCGGTGATCTTCGCCGGCGTGATCGTCGGTTGGGACCAGATCACGGCGCCGGCGGTGAACCACGTGGCCGAGGGCACCAGGCAGTGGTTCCCGTATCTGTTCATCACCATCGCCTGCGGGGCGATCTCGGGCTTCCATAGTCTGGTGGCCTCCGGCACCACGTCCAAACAGATCGACAAGGAAACCGATGCCCGCTACATCGGCTACTGCGGGGCGCTGGGCGAGGGTTCGCTGGCACTGGCCGCGATCCTGGCCTGCACCGCCGGGCTGGGTTCGGCGGCAGACTGGAACACGGCCTATTCCAGCTTCGGTGCGGCGTCAGGCGGGGCGCTCGGGCATTTCGTCAACGGTGTGGGTCATTTTCTGGCCAATCTCGGCATCGATGCCCAGCTGGGCGCTTCGTTTGCCGTGGTCGTGGTGGTGACCTTCGCCGGTACGACCATGGATACCGGCGTGCGCCTGCAGCGCTACATTCTGGAAGAGATCGCCGAACTGGCCGGCTTTCGGGCCCTGGTTGGCAAGACCACCATCCTGACCACGCTGGCCGTGCTGATTCCGTTGGCGCTGGCCCTGGTGCCGGGAGGCAACGGTGCCGGCGGTAAGGGCTTTGCCTTCGGCCAGCTCTGGACACTGTTCGGCACCACCAACCAGCTCACGGCGGGGCTGGCCCTGTCGGTAATCAGCGTCTGGGTGATGTCGCGCAATCGCAATCCGCTGGCTGCGATCGTGCCGCTGACCTTCCTGCTGTTCATGACCAGCTGGGCGCTGGTGCTCAACCTCGTGTCCTTTCTCAAGGAAGGCAGCTGGATGTTGTTGATCATGGATGCCGGGATCGCGGTACTCACCGCCTGGCTCATCGTGGAAGCGGTCACCGCGCTCAATCGCCAGCGTGGCGAGCGTCGTGCCGAGGTGCCCAGCGAGGCATGAGCATCGGTACCGGACATCGCTTGATCCTCGTTCGCGAGCAGGACGCCCAGCACAGCGGCTCGGGCTGCTGCGGGCGGCTCGGTGAGGCGCATACCGATCTCGGCGGCGCGGCCGACTACGCGCACAGCCGGGCGGTGATGGAATCGGTCGGCATGGTCTACCGGCGCCTGCGCGACGCGGCGCCGGGATTGGTCATCGACGTGGTCGACCCACGCAATACGATCTGGTTGTATCCGGCGGTCTGGCGCGCGTCGCGCCGGGCCGGACGCGGTGTCGGCGCCTCGCTGAAAAGCCTGTCGCGCGCGGGCGCGGCGGCCGCCATCGTGCTCGACGGTGAGGTTTTGTACTCGGGCGCATTACCGGCGCCCGAAACGATTGTCGCCGCGGTGATGGCACAGTTGCACGATTCCCGCGCGGCCTGAGGGTCGCTCGCGGTTCCATTCCCGAAAGATCCAGCGGAGGCCGCATGGCGGACGACAAGAGTCTCTGGCGCCGCATCAACGATTATCACGACCAGCTGTTCGTAGCCCCCTGGCGGGCGAGCATCGCGCGCGAGGCGCGCAAGGAAGAAGACGTGCTCGTGGCGCTGTTGTTCCTGGAAGCGCTGGGTATTCCCGGCCCTGCCGACTACTTCGCGCTGGAGCTGTACCCGGATCTGATCGAGGCGTTTCATCGCTGGCACCAGCGTATGGGCATGGAGACATTCCCCGAAGCCGGGGTCTGCTGCTGATGGCGCACAGTCACGCGCACGACGAACCCACGCGCTTCTTTCTGTTCGGCGGCAAGGGCGGGGTCGGCAAGACCACGTTGGCGGCAGCGCATGCGCTGCGCCTGGCTGCGGCCGGCGAGCGCACACTGCTGGTCTCCACCGATCCGGCCCATTCGGTGTCGGATCTGCTGGGCACGAAGCTGGGCGACGCGCCCACGGTTGCTGGCGACCATCTCTGGGCCATGGAGATCGACCCGACCGCCGACGCCGAGCGCTATGTGGATTCGATTCGCGAGGACGCGCGTGAGGCGGTCTCCAAAGCCGTGCTGCCGGCTCTGGATCGCCATCTCAAGCTCGCGGTGCAGGCACCGGGTACTGCGGAGTCGGCACTGTTCGATCGCTTCACTCGCCTGATGGATGCCGCGCCCGGCGATTACGACCGCATCGTGTTCGATACCGCGCCCACCGGGCACACGCTGCGGCTGCTCACCCTGCCGTCCATGCTGGGCGCCTGGGTCGAAGGGCTGGCCGGTCAGCGGGCCAAGGTGAACCGGCTGCAGGGCATGTGGCGGTCGATGGCCGGTGTGTCGGAGCCGGATCGCGACGATCGCGTGCTGTCGCGCCTGCGCCAGCGCGCCGAGCGGTTCGCGCGGGCACGCCAGCGTCTACATCGCGAGGCCGTGTTTCATCCCGTGTTACTGGCCGAGCGTCTGCCGATCGAGGAAACCGTGCGCCTCATCGCCCAGCTCGAAGAGTCGGACATTCCGGTCGGCGAACTGTTCGTCAATCGACTCTGGCCGGCGGGTACCGACAGCGCCTTCGTCGCCGAACGGGTGGCGCAGCAGAACGAATACCTGGACGAGATCCGCGAACGTTTCGCCTCGTACGCCTTGATCGAAGTAGCCCAGAGCGCTCGCGATATCGTGGGCCGGGAACAGCTGGAACAACTGGCGGGCCAGCTGCCGGGGCCGAACATCGCGCCGTGACCGGCGCGAAAATCGCGCGGCGCGCTGGCGAACAGGCTGCGTTGCCGCTAGCCTTGCGCGATGAACCGAGTCGCTAGCCCCGTGTCCTTGTCCCGATTGACTTGGCGAGTCCGCCTGCCGATCCTCGCCATCGCGGTGGCGTGGTCGCTGGCCGGCTGCGCCGCCGGCCTGCCCACGCAGGCATTCATGTCGCCAAGTGCCGCCCACACCCATTACGACGGTTTCCTGGCCTATGCCGCCTTCAGCGACCTCGCGGTCGAGGGGGCCTACGAAAAAGCCCTGTGCCGTCAGTTGCTGTCGGCGGGGCATGCCTGCGACACCATGCTCCAGGCCGCGCCGCCGACCCGGCCACAGAACGGCGATAGCCGCCATTGGGCGGCCTTGAACAGCGGCGCACAGGCGATTGTGGTGATCGAGCTGGCGGATCCGAAAGCGGCATCGCGCCGTATTCTCGATAATGGCCGAATCGGCTACCGCGTGAGTTTGATCGACGTGAACACCCAGAAGGTGATGGCGCGATTCGCCATCGACGATGGCCGCTCGCGGCATCTGTCGAGCCGGGCCGATGCGCTGGCCGCGGCTGTCGTGCACGCGCTCAAGCAACGGCAACTGCTCACCCGGCGATAGATGGACGGGTCGGCCAAGGCATTGAATGGAGCGGCGGACGAGATTCGAACTCGCGACCTCGACCGTGGGAGGGTCGCGCTCTACCAACTGAGCTACCGCCGCACGCTTGTCATTAGACCCGCGTTGGGCGGCACAATGCAAGCGGATTCTCATGATCCGGAACGTCGGCGCGAGCAGCGCCCGTCAGGAGCAGCGACGCATGAACAACGTACTCATCACCGGCGGCACCGGCTTCATCGGCCGGCACCTGGTTACTGATCTTCTGGCCGACGGCTGGACGGTGGAAGTGTTGACGCGCGATGCGGCCAAAGCACGACGCGTGCTGCCCGCCAGCGTCGTGCCGGTCGAATCGCTGGCGCAGGCGAGCGAGCCGCGCGCGGTGATCAACCTCGCCGGTGAGAATCTGGCCGCAGGGCGCTGGACCGAGGCGCGCAAGCGCAAGATGCGCGAAAGCCGGCTTTCAGTGACGCGGGATATCGTGGATTTCATCGGCCGATGCCACACAAAGCCCGATGTGCTGATCAGCGGCTCCGCGGTCGGGTTTTACGGTGCGCGTGGCGATGACGTGCTGGACGAAAGCGATCCGGCGGGCAACGAGTTCCAGTCTCAACTCTGTGCTGACTGGGAAGCCGCAGCCGCGCGGGCGCGCGATCAATACGGCGTACGCGTCTGCTTCGTCCGTACCGGGATCGTGCTTGGGAAGAACGAGGGCGCGCTGGCGCAGATGATCACGCCGTTCAAGTTCGGCCTGGGCGGGCATTTCGGCAGCGGCCGCCAGTACATGCCCTGGATTCACGTCCGCGACGAGGTCGGCGCGATTCGCTTTCTGATGCGCGAGACGAGCTGCCAGGGCGCCTACAATCTGACGGCGCCGAACCCGGTGACCAATCGCGTTTTCACGCGGACGTTGGCGCGTGTTCTGCACCGGCCCTCGTTTGCCTGGGTGCCGGGCCCGGCGTTGAAAGCGATGGTCGGCGAAATGGCGCATCTGCTGCTGACCGGCCAGCGGGCGGTGCCGCGCGCGTTGGAATCCGCCGGCTACGTGTTCGAGTATCGCGAACTCGAGGCGGCCTTGAATGATCTCGTGGGGCGCTGACCGATGCGTGAAACATTGATCTCGGCGCTGGCCGAGGTGGTCGGCGCCGAGCAGGTCATCGTTGAAGAGGAGGCCGCCGCGCGCTATCTCACCGAATGGCGCGGCGCGTTCGAGCCGCAGGCTGCGGCGATCGTGCGCCCGGCCGATGTCGACGAAGTGGCGCGCATCGTGACCGTGGCCGCGCGCTTCGACGCCGCGATTGTGCCGCAGTCCGGCAATACCGGCACGGTCGGCGGATCCGCGGCGGACGATCCGCGACGGCAGGTGATTCTCAGCCTCGAGCGTCTGGATCGTATTCGCGATATCGATGCCGACAACGCGACGATGACGGTCGAAGCGGGTTGCACGCTGGCGGATGCGCAGCGTGCCGCGGAGGCCGCCGGCTTCTATCTGCCGATTCAACTCGCGTCGAGCGAGCGCTGTCGTATCGGTGGCAATCTCGCGACCAACGCCGGCGGGCTCAATGTCGTGCACTACGGCAACACGCGCGATCGCGTGCTGGGGCTGGAAGTCGTGCTGGCGGACGGGCGCGTCTGGGACAATCTCACCGGGCTGCGCAAGGACAACAGCGGTTATGATCTGAACGACGTGTTCGTCGGCTCCGAAGGCACGCTCGGCATCATGACAGCCGCCGTGCTGGAACTGGCGGACCCGCCGCGGCAACGTGCCGTTGCCTTCTGCGCGCTGGCGGATGTGGCCGCGGGCGTGCGTCTGGCCGCTCGCCTGCGTCGCGATACCGGCCAGCATGTCGTCGGCTGCGAGCTGATCTCGGCCCAGGCGCTCGATCTGGCCTGTGATTATTCGGCCGATTGCCGTGTGCCGTTTGCCACACGCGCCGACTGGTATCTGCTGGTCGAGGTCGCTATCTCGGCTGCTGGCGACTGGCTCGCTGCGACCTGTGAAGACGCGCTGCGACAGGCCACGGCGGCAGGGGATATCGTCGATCATGTAGTCGGCGAGACGCCCGGGGCGATGGCGGATCTATGGCGCTTGCGTACGTCGATTCCGCCGGCCCAGACCGCGGCCGGGGCCTCGATCAAGCATGATATTTCGCTGCCGGTGTCGCAATTGCCGGCGTTCATTGCCGACATGACACCGCGACTGCATGCCGCGGTACCGGATATCCGGCCCTGCATCTTCGGCCATGTGGGCGACGGCAATCTGCACTTCAATCTGACGCGGCCGCTGGCGATGGACGACGCCGAGTTCCGGCGCTATGAAGCCGACCTGCATGGCCTGGTTCACGATCGGGTGGCCGCCATGCGGGGCTCCATCGCCGCCGAGCACGGGGTGGGGCGGTTGAAGGTCGACGAGATCGTGCGTCTCAAGCCGGCGGTCGAAATCGACATGCTGCGCGCGCTCAAGACCGCGCTCGACCCACACAATCGGCTCAACCCGGGGGCGGTCGTTCGAATCTGATCGGTTGGTGCCTGCTGAAGAGCGCGCATGAAAAAGCCCGCGTTCGCGGGCTTTTTCATGCGTATCGATGCGCTCGCGTATCAGCCGATGCCGGCGATACTCGAAGCGCCGACCAGATCGATCAGCCAGGTCGGGTAGATGCCGACGATGATCGTCACCGCCGCCAGCAGCCAGATCACCACAGTGCCGGCCGTCTGGCCCATGCCGCCGATGGCGGCCGGCTCGCGGGCGTCGGCCGGGCGTTCCATGAACAGCAGCGCCATCACGCGCAGGTAGTAGAACAGGCCGATGCCGCTGCCGATGATGATGCCGGCCACCAGCCACCACAGACCGGCCGCGACCGCCACCGACAGAATATAGAACTTACCGATGAAGCCCATGGTCAACGGGATACCGGCCAGCGACAGCATCATGATCGCCATTGATACCGCCAGGATCGGACGCTTCCAGTACAGGCCGCGATAATGGTCGAGGTGCGCCGCGTCGCGCCCGGCGAACGGGCTGGAGACGAGCGAGACCACACCGAAAGCGCCCAGCGTGGTGCCGACGTAGGTCGCCAGATACACGCCGGTGGCCTCGATCGACAGCGGGATGCCGGCGACGATCACGGTCAGCAGATAACCGATGTGGGCGATCGACGAGTAACCCAGAATGCGCTTGATATTGGTCTGGCGCAGGGCCAGCAGATTACCCGCGAACATCGACAGGAAGGCGATGACGCCCACCAGTGTCAATAGCCAGGGGTCGTGGGCCACCGGCGCAAGGAAGAAGAAGCGCATCAGCAGGGCGAACACCGCCGTCTTGCTGACTGTCGCGAGGAAGGTCGACACCGGCGCGGGCGCGCCTTCGTAGACATCCGGTGTCCAGACGTGGAAGGGCACGAGCGACAACTTGAAGGTGAGCGCGACCAGGATCATGCCTACGCCCATCAGCACCCAGGCGTGGCCGGAAGCGCCCGACTGCAAGGCGACAGCCAGGCCTTCGTAGTCGAGATGGCCCGAGGCTGCGTACAGCAGCGCCATGCCGAACAGCAGGAACGAGGAGGCGGCGCCGGAGAGCACCATGTACTTGAAGCCGGCTTCCAGCGACTGCCGCTCGCGGTAGGTGTAGGCGATCATGCCGTACAGCGGCACGGACAGCAGTTCCAGGCCGATGAACAGCGAGGCGAAGTGACGGCTGGCGACCAGCGCCATGCCGCCGAGCACCGACGATGCGACGAGGATATAGAACTCCTCGCGATTGTCGTCGAGCCCCTCGAAGTACGAGCCGGCAAAGGTACAGGTGGCGAGCGCGGCGACCAGAATCACCGCCCAGAAGAACACCGCGTAATCGTCGACGACGAACAGTGGCGTGACTTCGATCGGAGTGACCGCGATCACCGCCAGCAGTGAGACCAGCGCCAGATTCAGCCCCACCACCGTGATGGCGACGGCCGAGCCGTGGTTGCGCTTGCAGGCGATGGCTGCCATCACGCCGATCACGGCGAGGCAGGTGAAAATCGGCGGCAGCACCGCGACCAGTTGGTTCCAGGTGTCGTTCATGTCAGCTATCGCTTAACTTGCCGAGGAGGCGGCCAGCCCCGTGGCGAACCAGTGGGAGACTTCGGTCATGGTGGTCTGCGAGACCGACAGTATGGTCTGCGGAAACAGACCGACGATCAGCGTGACCACGACCAGGGTCATCATGATGGTGTACTCGCGGGCACTCATGCGCGCGATGGTGTCCTCGCCGGACGGCGTGCCCCAGTACACCCGATGCATCAGATACAGCGCATACACGGCCGCGAGAATCATGCCGCCGGATGCGACGACCACTATCCACGGCCAGGCGGCGAACGCCCCGAACAGGATCAGGAATTCGCCGATGAAGTTGGCGGTCGCCGGCATGCCAAGCGAGGCCACAACGAAGATCAGCGCGAAGCCGGGCAGCGCGCCAAGGCGTCCGAACAAGCCGCCGAGCTGGCGCATGTCGCGGGTGCCCATGCGCTCGTAGAGCTGGCCGGCGAGAATGAACAGCGCGGCGGTCGATACGGCCGAGGCCACGACCTGAATCATCACGCCCTGCAGTGACAGCAGCGTGCCGGCATACAGGCCGACCAGGATGAAGCCCATGTGCGAGATGCTCGAATACGAGATCAGGCGCTTCATGTCGGTCTGGGCGAAGGCCATGACCGCGCCGTAGTAGATGCTGATCACGCCCAGCGTCATCGCGATCGGGGCGAAGGCCGCGGAGGACTCCGGGAACAGGGGCAGCGCCAGGCGCAGAAAGCCGTAGGCGGCGGTCTTGACCAGGATGCCCGACAGGTCGACCGCGCCCGAGGAGGGCGAGTTGGCCTGCGCGTCGGCGAGCCAGCCATGGAAGGGCACCGCCGGCAGCTTCACCGCGAAGGCGATGAAGAAGCCAAGCATCAGCACCATGCCGAGGCCGTCGCCGAGCTGGGTGTGGAGCAGGGCGTTGTAGTTGAAGGTCAGATCACCGGTCTGGGCGTAGTGCACGAACACCACGCCGAGAATCGATGCCAGCATCAACAGGCCACTGGCCTGGGTGTAGATGAAGAACTTCACTGCGGCGCGAACATGGGAGGCACGGTCGAACTCGCCGTGACCCCAGAGCGCGATCAGGAAGTACATCGGGATCAGCATCAGTTCCCAGAAGAAGAAGTACAGGAACAGATCGATCGCCAGGAAGATGCCGATCACGCCGCCGAGCGTCCACATGAGATTCATGTGGAAGGCGCCCACGCGTTCGCGCACCTGGCTCCAGGAGCAGGCTACGGCCAGCATGCCGAGCAGGCTGGCCAGCAGCACCATGATCAACGACAGCCCGTCGATCGCCAGGTGGAAATCGATGCCGAAGGCCGGAATCCACGGCACGCTGAGCTCGCGTTGCCAGTGCGGCGCGTTGCCGCCGAGCCCGGCCAGGGAGAAGTCGCCGGTGACCCACAGCCACAGCGCCGGAATGAACACCAGCGCCATGGACGCGAAAGCGATCCAGCGCGGTGCGGCGCCTTCGGAATTGCCACGGCCGACGAGCCAGCACAGCGCGCCGCCGATGAAGGGGATGAATAATAGCCAGCAAAGGAGCATCGAATCGCCTTCTTATCCGAACATCAAGACGGCCAGCAGCACGGCCGCACCGGCAAACATGACCATTGCGTACCAACGCAGTCGGCCCGACTGGACCGCCGACAAGCCTGAGTTGCCGACTGACGCCGCGCCCGGAACCACGTTCACGATCGCTTCGATCCAATCGCGACGATGGCCGCGTTCCATGAACAGGAAGGGCTGGACGAAGACCTTGTCGTACAGCCAGTCGAAGCCGAGCGCGCTGTGGAAGAACAGCCAGGTCTTGCGGCCCGGGCCGTCCTGGGTGGCCTGCGCGATCAGCTGGCGCTTGCCGAGGAACAGCGCCGCGGCCACGCCAAGACCGACCAGGGCGACCACACTCGAGATGACCTCGAACACGATCTCGACCCACGGATGGCCTTCCACCGCGCCCGAGGGGAGCACGCCGTCGAGCGGCTGGTTGATCAGCGCGCCGACGAAGGTCGACAGCACGGCCAGGATGATCAGCGGCACGTGATGCGGGATACCGTGGCCGGGGTGGGCATGGATCTTCTCCTCACCGTGGAAGACGATGAAGATCATCCGGAAGGTGTAGATCGAGGTGATGAACGCGCCGATCAGACCGAACAGCCAGAGCCAGAAATGGCCGTTAGCGACCGCATCCCACAGGATCGCGTCCTTCGAGTAGAAGCCGGCAGTCACCAGCGGCAGCGCGGACAGCGCCGAACCACCGATGATCATCAGCCAGTAGTCCAGTTTCAGTGTCTTGCGCAGACCGCCCATCTTGAAGATGTTTTGCTCGTGGTGGCAGGCGATGATCACCGAACCGGCGGTCAAAAACAGCAGCGACTTGAAGAACGCATGGATCATCAGATGGAAGATGGCGGCCTGCCATGCGCCCACGCCGAGCGCCAGGAACATGTAGCCGATCTGGCTCATGGTCGAATAGGCGATCACGCGTTTGATGTCGGTTTGCGCGGTGGCCGCCAGGCCGGCGATGAGCAGGGTGACGCCGCCGATCACGCCGACCAGCTCCTGGATCGCCGGCGCCATGGCGAAGATGCCGTGCATGCGCGCGATCAGGTACACACCTGCGGTCACCATGGTGGCCGCGTGGATCAACGCGGAGACCGGCGTCGGGCCGGCCATGGCATCCGCCAGCCAGGTCTGCAGCGGCAGCTGGGCGGACTTGCCGCAGGCGCCCAGCAGAATCAACAGTGCGGCGATGTTGGCGGTGGCATCGCCCTGGCTCCAGACCTGCGGCGCGTTATGCAGCAGCGTCTGGATGTTGAGCGTGCCGAACACCGTATATAGCAGGAACAGGCCGATGGCGAGGAACACATCGCCGATACGGGTGATGATGAAGGCCTTGAAGGCGGCCCAGGCATTGGCCGGGGTCTGGTAGTAGTAGCCGATCAGCAGATAGCTGCACAGGCCCACGCCTTCCCAGCCGAGGTACAACAGCAGCAGGTTATCGCCGAGTACGAGCAGCAGCATCGCCACGATGAACAGGTTCATGTAGGCGAAGAACCGCGCCATGCCCGGCGAGCCTTCCAGGTCGTGGACCATGTACCAGGCCGCGAACCAGTGAATCAGAAAGCCCACGCCGGTGATCACGCCCATCATGGTGATGGACAGGCCGTCGAGGTACAGACTGAAGTTCATCTGGAAGTCGCCCACGGCGATCCACTGCCACAACGTCTGGACGTACGGATAACCGCCGTTCGCGCCCCAGAACACCATCACCAGGGCGGTGACCAGCGCGGCCAGGCCGACCGAGGCGGCGCCGATGGTGCGGGCCGCATTGTCGGCCATGCGCGGGAACAGGGAGAGCGCAATAGCGCCGGCCAGGGGAAAGACTAGGGTCAGAACTAGAAGATTCATCCGTGCATCTCACTGGCTGCGTCGATGTCGATCGTGCGGAAACGCTTGTACAGCTGGAGCAGCAGGCCCAGACCAATGGAGGCCTCGGCGCCGGCCAGTGCAATGATCAGAATGAACATCGCGTTGCCGTCGGCGGCCTGCCAGTGGGCGCCGGCGACGATGAACGCCAGTCCCGTGGCGTTCAGCATGATTTCCAGGCTCATGAGGATGAACAGCGTGTTACGCCGCACCACCAGTCCGGTCAGGCCGGCAACGAACAGCAGCGCGGCCAGCCCCATGCCGTATTGTATGGGTAGTCCCGTCATTATCGTTCCCCTGCCTCGTTGGTCTCGCGATCACCATGCTCGGCTTTCCAGCGGGCCTCGTTGCGCTCGTCACGGCCGATGTGGATGGCAACGACCAGGGCGGCGAGCAACAGGAAGGCGGCCAGCTCGACCACCAGCACGTACGGGCCGAACAGGGTCGAACCGACGGCGTTGGCCGAAAGCGGTGTGCCGTTGATGCCGCCGATCGCGCTGCCGACGGTTATCGACCAGACCATGGCAATGAGCAGGATGGCGGCGAACACCGACGGGCCGACCCAGAGTTTGGGCCGCAGCCAGTGACGTTCGCGCTCGACCGTCTCCTGGTTGAGATTGAGCATCATGACCACGAACACGAACAGCACCATCACGGCGCCGGCGTAGACGACCACCTCGAGCGTGGCCGCGAACGCGGCACCCAGGGCATAGAAGTCGATCGCGACGGCCAGCAGCGACGTGATCAGATAGAGCAGGGCATGCACGGGGTTCGCACAGGTGATGGTGCGAAGGGTCGTGGCGAGGGCCACGATGCCGGCGATGAAGAATGTGATTTCCACGACGATCCCCTTGGCTTACGGCAGCAGCGTCTTGATGTCGACCGGCGCGGCCTCGTTCTCGGCCTCGCCCTTGTCCTTGCCGCCGACCGACATGCCGGCCACCCGGTAGAAGTTGTAGCCGGGGCGCTTGCCGACGCCCGAGATCAGCAGATCGGACTTCTCGTAGACCATGTTCTGACGATCGAACTCGCCCATCTCGAAATCCGGGGTGAGCTGGATGGCGTAGGTCGGGCAGGCCTCCTCGCAGTAGCCGCAATAGATGCAGCGCGAGAAGTTGATCCGGAAGGTTTCCGGATACCAGCGGCCGGCTTCGTCCTCGGTCTTGACCACGCTGATGCAGTCGACCGGACAGGCCACCGAGCACAGATTACAGGCGACACAACGCTCGGCGCCGTCCGGATCGCGGGTGAGTACGATGCGGCCGCGATAGCGCGGCGGCAGATACGGCTTTTCCTCCGGGTACAGGATGGTGTCCCGCTTGCGGAAGGAATGCATGAACGTCATGCCGATCGTGCGGAGCACGCTCGACGTGGCGGAGAAGGCGTTCTGTGCGGCGTTTTTCATAAACGACTCGTTGCAAACACGTTGTACGACCGGCACCGCGGGCGGCGCCGGTGTCTCACTAGCTCTGGGCGACGACGATCGCGCCGGTGATCGCCACATTGAGCAGGGCGATCGGCAGCAGCACCTTCCAACCGAAGGCCATGAGCTGGTCGTACCGCGGGCGGATGGTGGCCGCGCGCAACAGGACGAAGAAGCACATGAACAAGAAGGCCTTCAGGAAGAACCAGACGAAACCGGGCAGCCACGGGCCGAGCCAGCCGCCGAAGAACAGCGTGGTGACCAGGCACGAGATCAAGACGATGCCCAGATACTCGCCCACGAAGAACATGCCGAACTTCATGCCGGAGTATTCGGTGTGATAACCGGCAGTCAGCTCCTGCTCGGCTTCCGGCAGGTCGAACGGCGCACGATGGATTTCCGCGCAGCCGGCGATGAAGAAGACCACGAACGCCGGGAACTGCGGAATCACGTTCCATAGGCCGCGCTGCGATTCGACGATGTCGCCGAGATTGAAACTGCCGGCCAGCAGCACCACGCCCAACAGCGACAAACCCATGAAGACTTCGTAGGAAATCATCTGAGCTGCTGTGCGCATGGCGCCCAGCAGGGCGTATTTGTTGTCGGAAGACCAGCCGGCGAAGATCACCGAGTACACGCCCAGCGAGCTCATTGCCAGCAGGAACAGCAGGCCGACGTTGAGGTTGGCGATGGTCCAGGATTCGGTGAACGGGACGACGGCGAACGCCATGATGGTGGTGAACATGATGATCGCCGGCGCGATCACGAACACCGCCTTGTCGGCGAATGGCGGGATCCAGTCTTCCTTGAAGAAGATCTTGATCATGTCCGCCACGACCTGAAGCGAGCCGAACGGGCCGACGCGGTTGGGGCCGTAGCGGTCCTGCCACAGGCCCAGCAGCCGGCGCTCGATCGGGATCATCAGGGCCGCCATGATGACCGCCCCCATGAGAGTGACGATCGTCAGGATCGCGGTGACGACGGCCGACAGGATTTCGTGCTCGGAGATACCGAAGATCATGGTTTCACTTCCACGGGCAGACGCAGGCCACAGACCCCGTGCATGCCCACGGGCACGCCGATGGTCCGGTCGGGCAGGCTGGGGTCGATGGCCAGCGGGAAGGCATGGGTTTCGCCGTCCACGGCCAGTTCGAGCGAATCACCGGGGGCGATGCCGAGCGCCTTGGCGGCCTCGGCGTTGACGCGGTATTCCGGGGCCGGCATGCGTTCGGCGATGGCCGGCGCGCGCGCCGACTGCGATTCGCTGCCGAAGATGTGATGCATCGGCACGGCCTGCCAGCCGTCGACCGCCGTCACCTCGGCGGCAGAGAATTCGCCCGCCCCGGAAGCTGTGGCAAATAGTCGGATGCCGGGGTCGCCGCCTTTCATATGGCCACCCACTTCGTCCTGGAAACGGGTGATGGCCGCCTGGTTGGAATCCCAGCCGGGGCTCCAGGCGTAGGCGAGCGTCGACGGCGGTTGATCCACGCCGTAATAGCCTTCCATCGAGTAAGCCAGCGGCGAATCCGGATCGACCTCGGGCCGACGTTCGCGCACATCCACGTTGGCGTACATCGCGGTACGACCGGAGAAGCGGTGCGGGCTGCGCGGGAAGCGCATGCCGAACTTGCGGAAGCTCTGGCTGGGGGCGGCGTCCTCGATGCCGGCGAACTGCGGGCATGCCGCGACGATGGCCTGGATCAGATCGTCCATGCCGAGCCAGTCGGGCTTGTGGCCCGCGACTTCGGCCAGGTCGGCTGCCCAGCGCCAGCCTTCCTGCATCGGCGCGTCGGGGATGAAGACCTGGAAGAAGCGCTGGGCGCGCCCTTCGTTGTTGACCAGTGTGCCGTCGGACTCCGCGAAACTGCCGGCCGGCAGCACGTGCGTGGCCTCGCCCACCGTGCGCGTCATGCTGTGGTCCATGACCACGACGTGCGCGGCCTTCCGGATCGCGGCATCCACGCGTGCCTTGGGGGCGCGCTCGTACAGGCAGTTCTGCATCACCACCAGGGTGTCGGCCGAGCCGTCCTCGATCGCGGTGAGCGCGTGATCGACGTTGCGCTGTTCCAGCATCGCCATGCCGAGCGAGTTGGCCTCGGACAGGGTGACGAACAGGCGGGCGGCGTCATTGGCGGCGGCGAGGGCCTGGGTCACGTTGGCCGCGGCCTTGAGGATGGCCGGATCGCCGAGACTGGTGCCGGCGACGATCAGCGGTTTCTTCGCGCTCTTGAGCGTTGCCGCGATGGCATCGACCAGCGCCTGGGTCTCGTCGTCGAGCGGGCTGGCCTCGGGGGCGGTGTTGTCGAGCGCGTGGGCCACAGCGAAGCCGAGTTCGGCAATCCCGGCCGGGCGCAGGCGCTGCGGCGACATCACGATGTCATCCAGGCGCGTGGCGTGGGCGGTCGCCGAGAAGATGGGGCTGTTGTTGTGCTGGCCGATGTCGCGCACCGCACGGGCATGCCACTTCGGGATCTTGTTGGCGGCCGCGTGCTCCAGATGCTTGTTGCGGCGGGACTGGCGCAACGACAGCGCCAGCCGCGGCGCGGTCTGGGTCACGTCCTCGCCGAGAATCAGCACGGCGTCGCAGGATTCGACTTCGCGCAGCGTGGCCAGGCGATCGGCATGGGCCGAGACCGTGTCACGCGCAGCCAGGCTGGCATCCGAATCGGCCGGGCTCATGCCGTTGCTGAAGTGCTCAGCACCCACCAGATGGCGCAGCGCGAAGTTGTCTTCCAGCGAGGCCCGCGGCGAGCCGACGCCGACCACGCCCTTGGCCTTGGCGAACACGTCTTCCATGACGTCGCGCATGACGTCCATCTCGCGCGGCTCGAGGAGGCCGTCGGCGTTGCGTACCAGCGGCTGGCGCGGGCGGTCGTCGCGATTGACGAAGCCGGCGCCGAAGCGGCCGCGGTCGCACAGGAAATAGTGGTTGATCTCGCCGTGATAACGGTTCTGGATGCGCTTGAGCACGCCCTGGCGCGAACCGGGGCTGGTGTTGCAGCCCAGCGAGCAGTGGGTACAGATGCCGGGGGCGTTCTGCATGTCCCACTTGCGGTTGTAGTGGGCGCCGAGCGTCTTGTCGGTGAATACGCCGGTCGGGCAGACCTCCACCAGGTTGCCCGAGAACTCGTTGTCGAACGCGCCGTCGGATTCGCGGCCGAAGTAGACGTTGTTGTGCGAGCCCAGCGCGCGCAGATCGTCGCCGTCGGCATAGTCGCGGTAGTAGCGCACGCAGCGATAGCAGGCGATGCAGCGGTTCATCTCATGGTTGATGAACGGACCGAGATCCTGGTTCTTGTGGGTGCGCTTGGGCCCGCGATAGCGGCGCTGCGTATGGCCGGCCATCAGCGTCATGTCCTGCAGATGACACTCGCCGCCTTCCTCGCACACCGGGCAGTCGTGCGGGTGGTTGATCATCAGCCATTCGATGACCTGGCGGCGCATCTCGGCGGCCTGCTCGTCGTCGATCTCGAAGCGACCGCCGTCGGAACAGGGCGTCATGCAGGCCATGACGATCATGCCCTGTTCGTCTTCGTCGTTGCGATAGGACTTGACCGCGCACTGACGGCAGGCGCCGACGCTGTGCAGCTCCGGATGCCAGCAGAAATAGGGCAGATCGAAGCCCTTCGACAGGGCGACGGCCAGCAGGTTTTCGGTGTCGTCGACATCGAATTCCTTACCGTCGATCGTAATCGTTGCCATGACTTAACCGTGCGCTAATTAAAGAGGATTCGCGTTCGCTGCTTCGGTCCGCGACAGATTGGATGCATCGTCGGGGATGAGCGCTGCGAGTTCGTCGCGGTAGTACTTGAGGCCGGCCTCGAGCGGGCCCATCGCGCCGGGCGCGTGGGCACAGAAGGTCTTGCCCGGGCCGAGCAGCTTGACATGCAGGTCGAGCAGTTCGAGATCGCCCGGCTGGCCTTTTCCGGCTTCCAGGTTGATCAGCATCTTCTCCACCCAGGGCAGGCCGTCACGGCAGGGCGTGCACCAGCCGCAGGATTCCTGGGCGTAGAAATGTTCGAGATTCTTCAGCACGCCGACGATGGGTGTCTGGTCGTCAAACACGACCATGGTGGCCGTGCCCAGACGCGAGCCGGCCGCGCCAACCCCGTCGTAGTCCATCGGCGTGTCGAGATGCTCGGGTGTGAGAAACGGCGTGGAGCCGCCGCCCGGCAACAGGCCCTTGAGCTTGCGTCCGTGGCGGATGCCGCCGAAGTGTTCCAGCACATCGCCGAGCTTCACGCCCAGCGGGAACTCGGCCAGGCCGGGCTTCGCCACATGGCCGGAGGCACCGAACAGCTTGGTGCCGCCGTCCTTGTTGAGCCCCAGGCTCTTGTACCAGTCGGCACCGTTTTTCACGATGTGCGGCACATTGCAGATGGTCTCGACGTTGTTGACCGTCGTCGGCTGGCCGAACAGGCCGGATGCGGCCGGAAACGGCGGCTTGTGACGCGGTACCGCGCGTCGGCCCTCGAGCGCGGACAACAGCGCCGATTCCTCGCCACAGATATAGCGGCCGGCGCTCATGTGCAGATGCAGGTTGAGCGAAAACCCCGAATCCAGAATGTTCTCGCCGAGAAAGCCCTTGGCGTGGGCTTCGTCGATCGCCTGCTGCAGGCGCCGGCGGCATTCGGTGTACTCGCCGCGCAGGAAAACGTAGGCCGTATCCGCGCCGATGGCGTAGGCGGCGATGATCATGCCCTCGATCAGCTGATGCGGATCGCCTTCCATGATCAGCCGGTCCTTGAATGTGCCGGGCTCCATCTCGTCGGCGTTGACCACGAGATAGACATGCGCCGGACGTTCGTCGGGGCGATCTTCGAAGCGGGGC
This sequence comes from Salinisphaera sp. LB1, assembly GCF_003177035.1. Classification (NCBI taxonomy): domain Bacteria; kingdom Pseudomonadati; phylum Pseudomonadota; class Gammaproteobacteria; order Salinisphaerales; family Salinisphaeraceae; genus Salinisphaera; species Salinisphaera sp. LB1. The sequence continues at coordinate 2,396,228 of NZ_CP029488.1, forward strand.
ATGAATGACCATTTCACGCCGGTGGGAAAGCCCGCGCCGCCGCGTCCGCGCAGGCCGGCTTCCTTGATCAGCGGGCCGACCTCGGCCGGGCCGTAGTCGGCGAGCGTGGTCTTGAGTGCCTCGTAGCCGCCCAGATCCATGTAGTCGTCGATCCAGACCGCCGAACGGTCGGGACGAATGCGCTGGGTCAGTACCTTCGTCTCTTCCATTACTTGTACTCCGCCAGAATCTCGTCGACCCGCTCGGGCGTGAGCCGGTTGTGATAGACCTCGCCCACCCGCATCGACGGTCCCATGTCGCAGTCGCCGAGACAGCAGATCGGAAGCAGGGTGAAACGGCCGTCGGCGGTGGTCTGGCCGAAATCGATGCCGAGCGTCGACTTCAGATGATCGCGGACTTCCTCGTACCCGGTGAGATAGCACGAGATCGAATCGCACAGCATGATCACGTGCCGACCCACGGGCTGGCGGAAGATCAGGTTGTAGAACGTGGCGACCGCTTCCATCTGGGTCGGCGTCACGCCCACCACCTGGGCCGCGGCCGCCATGGCCTCGTCGGACACCCAGCCGCGATGTTCCTGCACGATCTTGAGGGCCTCGATGGTCGCGGCCCCCGGATCCTCGTAGAGCGACATCTCGTGCTTGATGCCCTCGATTTCGGCTTCGCTGAGTTCAATCATCGGTCGACGTCCGCCATAACGAAATCGATAGAACCGATGATCGCGACCAGGTCCGCGACCAGGCCGCCCTGCGAGATCAACGGGATCTGCTGCAGATGGGCGAAGCTCGGCGTACGGATACGCGTGCGATAACTCATCGTGTTCTTGTCGGAAATGGAGTAATAGCTGTTCAGGCCCTTGGTCGCCTCGATCATGGTCGAGGACTCCATGGCCGGCACCACCGGACCCCAGCTCACCGTGAGGAAGTGGGCGATGAGCGTCTCGATGTCGTGCATCGTGCGCTCCTTGGTCGGCGGCGTGGCCAGCGGGTGGTCGGCCTTGTACGGGCCTTCCGGCATGTTCTTCATGCACTGCTCGATGATGCGGCAGCTCTGGAACATTTCCTCGATGCGCACGTCCAGCCGGTCCAGGCAGTCGCCGTTGGCGCCGAGCGGCACCTCGAAGTCGAAGTTCTCGTAACCGGAATAGGGCCGGTCGCGACGCAGGTCGAAATCAAAACCGGTGGCGCGCAGGCCCGGGCCGGTGATGCCCCAGTCGATGGCCTCGTCCTGGGAGTAGGCACCGATGTGCTTGGAACGCTCGACCAGCATGCTGTTGCGCGCCATGGCCTTCTTGTATTCGGTCAGGCGTTTCGGGAACCAGTCGAGGAATTCCTTGACCAGGCGATCCCAGCCTTTCGGCAGATCCATGGCCAGGCCGCCGATACGGAAGAACGCCGGGTGCATGCGAAAGCCGGTGATCGCCTCGATCACGTCGTAGGCCTTCTGGCGGTCCGAGAACATCCAGAAGATCGGGCTCATCGCGCCGATGTCCTGAACGTAGGTGCCGAAGAACATGAGGTGGCTGGTGATGCGGAAGAACTCCGACAGCATCACGCGGGCGACCCTGACCCGCTCGGGCACCTCGATGCCCAGCACCTTCTCGATGTTCATCACATAGGGCAGCTCGTTCATGACGCCGCCCAGGTAGTCGATCCGGTCCGTGTACGGGATGTAGGTGTGCCAGGACTGGCGCTCGGCCATCTTCTCGGCGCCGCGGTGGTGGTAGCCGATATCCGGCACCGCGCCGACGATCTCCTCGCCGTCGAGCTGCAGCACGATACGGAACACGCCGTGCACCGACGGATGGTTCGGGCCCATGTTGAGGAACATGAACTCGTTGTCTTCCGACTCGCGCTGCATGCCCCAGTCCTCGGGCTTGAACTGCAGCGCATCCTCCTCTATGTCCTGACGCTTCGGGTCCAGATGCAGTGGCTCGAATTCCGTCGCACGCGCGGAATGATCCTTGCGCAGCGGATGACCCTGCCAGGTCGGCGGCATGATGATGCGGCGCAGGTTCGGGTGGCCGTCGAAGGTGATCCCGAACATGTCCCAGACTTCGCGCTCGTACCAGTTGGCATTCGGCCAGATGCCGGTCGCGCTCGGGATCGTCGTATCGGCTTCCGACAGCGCTACCTTGATCCGGATCTCGGCGACCGGCGACAGGCAGAGCAGGTGATAGACGACCGTGAAATCGGAAGCTGGCTGGCCCTGACGGAAATGCCGCGCGCGCTCGTCGATCGCAGTCAGATCGTAGAGCATGCGATAAGCTGGGGCGGAATCCTGGCGCAGGTATTTCAGGACTTCGAGCACGCGATCGCGGCCGACCCAGAACGTGGGTGTGCCGTCCGCGGTGATCTGCGGGATGAGCGTATTCTCGCCGAATCGCTCGGTCAGCTGACGCTGAATGTCTACGGTATCAAGCATCCGTTAGGCCCTTAGACTTCGTCGGGGGTGCGCAGCGTGGTCGCCGACAGGCGGTCCGCGCGCTTGCTGTCACGCTGGGAGAGCTTCGGCGCCTGGGTGACGCCCTGCGGCCCGATCATCCACGACAGCGGCCGTTTCTCGACGGTGATCGAGTCCTGCAGCAGCAGCAGGCCTTCCAGGAAGGCTTCCGGGCGAGGCGGGCAGCCCGAGACATACACATCCACCGGCAGGAACTTGTCGACGCCCTGGACCACCGAGTAAATGTCGTACATGCCGCCGGAATTGGCGCAGGAGCCCATTGAGATGACCCAGCGTGGCTCCATCATCTGTTCATACAAACGCTGGATCACCGGCGCCATCTTGAGAAAGCAGGTGCCGGCGATAATCATGACGTCAGATTGACGGGGTGTAGCGCGGATGACCTCGGAGCCGAAACGGGCCATGTCGTGTGGCGCCGTCAGCGCCGTGGCCATTTCCACATAGCAACAGGACAGGCCGAAGTTGAAGGGCCAGAGCGAGTTCTTGCGGCCCCAGGCCACCAGGTCGTCCAGTTTGGCGGTGACGACATTGCGAGCCATCGCGTCCTCGATGGTGCCGCCGTGGTCGCCGGGGGTGCCGGAACCGGGAGTCGGGTTGCTATCAGCGCTGGTGAGAGACCAAGACATGGCTCGTTACCGTTTGAGTCAAATTGGGGCCAGCCGGAACGGCTGCCTAGCTTTGTTCGCTCGGCAGATTACGGCGTTGATTGCTTTCGATCGCGTGCAGTCGGAACTGGCGCGGCGCCTTGGGCGCCCAGTCGAGTGCGCCGATCCGCCAGGCATAGGCCAGACCGAGCGTCAGGTCGAACAGGAAGCTCATGAACGCCTCATAGCCGCTCCAGCCGAGTTTGGGCGCGGCGATGGCCCAGGAAAAGATGAACACCACTTCCAGATCGAACAGCACGAAGATGATCGCGACCAGGTAAAACTTGGACGAAAACCGCATCCGCGCGCCGCCGGTGGGCTTGATGCCCGACTCGTAGGGCTGGTTGCCCAACCGCTCGTCGTGGCGCCCGCCCAGCATGTAGGACATGCCCAGCATGAGCCCGATCAGGCCGATGGCGGCCGCCGCGAACAGGATTAGCGGCCAGATGACGACGGCATGTTGCGCTGCAGGGTCCATATAGCTCGTATCCATCCTACGCCAGAGCCGGGCATCGCGATGCGGAATCGGCCGGGCATTTCGATGTAGTTTACAGGGAAATCGGCCGAGCGATGCGCCGCCGCCGAATCCCCGTGCCTCGATTGAGTGGCGTCAAAATAGACCAAAAGTCACGTGCATGGCGAGGGCTTCGGCCGAAAGCCGCATAA